>NZ_MDHN01000010.1 GCF_001757105.1 Alteromonas confluentis | reverse complement strand
TAATGCCAGTCAGTTAAGCTGACTGGCTTTTTTCTTTGTGGGGTATTTAGTCGGTTTTTTCCTCACCGCTCTTGGGTAATATCTGTCTGGACGTTTGTCGGGCAACCTCATCATTCTCAGAGATTCCATCAGATATTCATAGTGAACGGGCAGCTTAGTAACGGTTTCCGGAATGGTTGACAGGAAGAATACAATAATGTGTCTCATGCATAAGCCGAAGCTGAGTCGGGACGGAGATAGCTCCGGCATATCTTTGACAGCATCCAGCATCATCATTCGAATCAGGTTGTAGGCGAGTAATAGCCCCCAGAGCTCCTGTCGTACCATCTCCGGCTTCTTGCTTCGGAGTGTCAGTTTTGCCTGATGCATCGTTTGTTTCATTTCCCTGAAGCCCAGCTCTATTTCCCAGCGTTGAACATACACATCGACAACTTCGTCATAGGGAAACTGTAGCGCATTGACCATTGAACTAAGCACACGGTAAGTCTTTCCATCGACTTCATAGCTGGTCAATCTCGCTTCGAGGGTCTCAGGTAAGCCACTAAATTTTTTTCTGGCCTGGGGCGAGGTTTTCAGTGTGACAACAGCATCATGGTCGCTTAGTTGATGCTTTACTGTGTACTGTAAATCTTTACGAGCAGGCAGCATCCAGTGGGTATTCACACCTTTAGTCATCCATAGATGGAGTAATCCCAACGAGTAATATCCTCTGTCAAAGAGAGTCAGGGAGTTATCTGGCACCGAAGGAACAAGGCGCTCTGCAAGTGACATCTCGCCGACATCACGACTGTCGAATTCACTGGCTAATAGAAGATGGCTGGACGTTTCCATCAGGCTGCACATGCGTACCTGCGGATAAGGATTATCACCTTTAGCATTCCGGTCACAACCAAATGTATCAAGATTCTCATTGGTATCCTGCGCACGGAACATCACACCATCAACCGCCAGGACATTTAAACCACACCACTGTTCAAAGGCATACTCTCCAAATGCTCGCTGTGCCATTAACTTAAAGACGTGACCGACAGCTTCCTCCCCCAGTCGTTGCCGGGCTTGCACCACCGCACTGGGCGCAACAAAGCGGTTTTTACCCGGCAGCGAAACATCGAGTTTATTCGCGACATCCCAGACAGGGTCGTTACGGAAGAGGCTCATTCCCACAATCGTAAAAACGACGGAATCCAGCGGCAACCGGCGACGTCTGACGGTCGCTACACCCGATAAATCATAAGCTTGCTGGAGCAGTTCAGGGTCAACAAAAGACATGAGCTTATCAATAGTATTCAAATCTTCAGCATGACTGAATGTTTCATCGAGGTTGGAAAGTAAAGGCATAAAAAAATCCGATATCAGAAACTGATATCGGATTTTGAAGCCTTTAAAAGATCGGTCAACCGATCATGAAAATATTCTTAACTGATCGGCATTACGGCTTTCGCCGGGTTTTTTATTTGGTGTGCGGTAAATTGAGAAGGCACCGCAGAAAATGGAGCATAAAAAAGGCTTTCTACCGACTGCCTCAAAGCAGTAAAAAGCCCTTTGGAATGCTTTATTGAATTTTAACGTTCAGGTTCTTCTACAACACCAATGTTTTCCGCGTGCAGGCCCTTAGGACCTTGCTGTACATCAAACGTTACTTCCTGGCCTGCTTTCAGAGAACGATATCCTTCCATTTGGATGGTTGAGTAGTGAGCAAAAATATCTTCACCACCATCTTCCGGAACGATAAATCCAAATCCTTTAGCATTGTTAAACCATTTAACTTTACCAACCGCCATACATCGACTTCCTCTTAATCCTTGAACTCATAATACAATGCCCCCACTATAGATGTTGGGAACACGATGGATATTCGCGTCACTCGAATATCCATAGTTAAAACTGTAGATATTTTAACCATTGCATGTCAAGCGTAAATTAAAGATTATTTATTTGCAAAAAAATCAGCTAATCTGCGCTAAGGCACTATTATTGTACTATGAGTAAAGACAACGCGATCAGTATAGACCGAGAAAAAGAACGCTTGGCGGAACGTCAGAAGACGCAGCCGCCTCCGATGTATAAAGTGTTGTTAAACAACGACGATTACACGCCAATGGACTTCGTGGTCGAAGTACTCATGCATTTTTTTAATATGGATGCTGAGAAGGCCAATCAAACTATGCTCACTGTTCACTATCAGGGACGAGCCGTTTGTGGCATATATACTGCAGAGATTGCAGAAACCAAAGTGATGCAGGTCAATCAGCACGCGCGTAAGCATCAACACCCGCTTATGTGCACCATGGAACAGGCATAAGTCTATTAACAGAGGGCGAGCGATATGTTGAATAAAGAGTTAGAGCAAACGCTGAACGAAGCTTTCGTGTTTGCCAGAGAACATCGTCACGAATTCATGACGGTAGAGCATTTGTTGCTGGCGCTGATGGATAATTCTGCTGCCCGGGATGCACTCAAGGCTTGTGGTGCAAACATCGAGCAAATCAAAGCTGAACTCATCGAATTCGTCAAAGACACTACGCCGCTCATTATGGACGAGCAAGCTAATGAGCGAGAGACCCAGCCGACTTTAGGCTTCCAGCGCGTACTTCAGCGCGCAGTTTTCCATGTTCAGTCTTCAGGTAAAGACGAAGTGACAGGCGCCAACGTCCTAGTCGCCATTTTCTCAGAACAAGAATCTCAGGCGGTTTACATTCTTAAACGTGCAGACGTAACCCGTCTGGATGTGGTGAACTACATTAGCCATGGCGTAAGCAAAAGCGACGACGAGAGTCCTGCTGGTGCTGAAAACAACGAAGAAATGGCTGAAGGGGAAGAGTCTGGTTCTGCGCTTAGCAAATATTCTACTGATCTGAACCGTCAGGCGAAAGACGGCAAGATCGACCCACTCATCGGTCGCGATGCCGAAGTGGAGCGCACTATTCAAATTCTGTGTCGTCGCCGTAAAAACAACCCGCTGCTGGTGGGTGAGGCCGGCGTGGGTAAAACGGCTATTGCCGAAGGTTTAGCTTACCGCATCGTTAACGAAGACGTGCCGGATGTGATTGCTGAAAGTACCGTGTATTCACTGGACTTAGGTGGTCTGCTTGCGGGTACTAAATACCGTGGCGATTTTGAAAAACGTCTGAAAGCGATTCTTAAAGAATTGAGTAAAGACGAGCACGCTATTTTGTTCATTGATGAAATCCACACCATCATTGGTGCTGGTGCGGCATCCGGTGGTGTCATGGACGCATCTAATCTGCTGAAACCCAAACTGAGTTCTGGTGAACTGCGTTGTATCGGTTCTACGACCTACCAGGAATATCAGGGCATTTTTGAAAAAGATAGAGCACTGGCTCGTCGTTTCCAGAAAGTCGACGTGACGGAGCCCTCAGTGAGCGATACGACGAAGATCTTGCTTGGTCTGAAGTCTCGCTATGAAGAGCATCACAGCGTGCGCTTTACGCAGAAAGCGTTGCAAGCGGCGGCAGAACTATCAGCGAAGTACATCAACGAACGTCATTTGCCTGATAAGGCCATTGACGTGATGGATGAAGCCGGTGCGAGCCAGCGTTTATTGCCAGCATCACGCCGTAAGAAAACCATCAATGTGGCTGACATTGAGCAAATCATTGCCAAGATGGCGCGCATACCAGAAAAATCAGTTTCTGCATCAGACCGTCAGGCACTGAAACATCTGGGACGCGACTTGAAAATGGTGGTGTTTGGTCAGGACAAAGCCATTGAAACCCTCACAGACGCGATTCATTTGTCACGTGCCGGTCTCGGCAGTGAAGAAAAGCCAATTGGTAGCTTCCTGTTTGCCGGTCCTACGGGTGTAGGTAAAACCGAGGTGACGCAGCAGTTAGCAAAAATTATGGGCGTTGAGCTGGTACGTTTCGATATGTCTGAGTACATGGAACGTCACGCGGTAAGCCGTCTTATTGGTGCGCCTCCGGGTTATGTGGGCTTTGATCAGGGCGGTTTGCTGACTGACGCGGTTATTAAAAATCCGTATTCAGTGGTCTTGCTTGATGAAATCGAGAAAGCGCATAGCGATATTTATAACATCCTGCTGCAGGTGATGGACCACGGTACACTGACAGACAACAACGGTCGTAAAGTGGATTTCCGTAACGTGGTATTGGTAATGACAACCAACGCCGGCGTGCAGGAAACCGTGCGTAAGTCTATCGGCTTTAAGCAACAAGACCATAGCCACGATGCAATGTCGGAAATCAATAAGGTGTTTACACCAGAATTCCGTAACCGTCTTGACGGTATCATCTGGTTTAATCACTTGGGTACCGACGTTATTCTGCAGGTGGTTGATAAGTTCTTGGTGGAACTGGAAGCGCAACTCGATACCAAAGGCGTGTCGTTTGAAGTGACACCTGCTGCCCGAGCTTATCTGGCAGAAAAGGGTTACGACAAGTCAATGGGTGCTCGTCCAATGTCACGCCTCATCAAAGAGGAAGTGAAGAAAGAGTTAGCCAACGAATTGTTATTTGGTGAACTCAGCAAAGGCGGCAGTGTGAAAGTTGACCTTGGCGAAGATAAACTGGAGTTTTCTTTCTCTGGTGCCGAAGCGCCTAATGAAGAGGCTGAGTCGAACTAATCGGTTCAGCGGTTTCAGTTTTCTTTAAAGATCCAAATAAAAAGCCCGATGAATGTCATCGGGCTTTTTTAATAAGATTCTACAGACTACTGAGTATTATCTTGCACGGTAGACGATACGGCCTTTAGTCAGATCGTATGGCGTCATCTCCACGGTTACTTTGTCACCGGTCAGAATGCGGATATAGTTCTTGCGCATTTTGCCGGAGATGTGGGCAGTCACAACGTGACCGTTCTCAAGTTCAACGCGGAATTGTGTACTAGGAAGTGTGTCAACCACTGTTCCTTCCATTTCGATAGAATCTTCTTTTGCCATGTAAAGCAATTACCTCAGTAAGTCAAAATTTTGCCGCGCAGACATTAACCAATAAAAGCGCGCGTGTAAAGGGCTCAGGCCCTTTTTGAGCTGAATTTCTGCCATTTCATGTCGAACAAGCGCTCGTGAGGCAGAAATTTTGATTTGTAATTCATTTTTGTGCAGTCATCTATTTGATAACCCAAATAGAGATACTGACGATCTTCAGACTGCCCATGCATTATTTGCTGCATGATCATCCATGTACCCATGGAAGCCGCAGCCAGTTCCGGCGCAAAAAATGTGTATAAGGCTGAAAAAGCGCGTTGGTTTTCATCCATGGTGATGTCATCGGTAACGGCAACGGCGACCAGGGTATCGCCGTCCCAGGCTTCAATAAACACGGGCGGGTTCCATTGGCACAAAATAAAGCTATCAAACTGTTCCCGGCTGGGAGGATACATACTGCCATCGGTGTGGCGGGCATTAATATAGCGCTCGTAAAGCGGATAATAACTCTCTGCCGGTGTTCGGGATAATCGGGTTGTCAGGTGGCTGTTACGTTTAAGCACCCGCCGTTGGCTGCGCGATGGCGTAAATTCCGCCACCGGGATACGAATTGACTGACAGGCATCACAGGTAGGGCAGTGGGGACGATAAATTTGATCGCCACTACGTCGGAAACCAGCCTGGATAAGCTGCCCGTAACGATAACTGAGATCTTGCTCAGTTTCTGCGAACACTAACAATTGTTCATTTTTTTGCGGTAAATAACTGCAGGCGAAAGACTGCGTAAGCCCGAACTTCATGGGGTTATATTTCCACCTTGCCAACGGTAACGATATTCGGCAGTAATCCTGCCGTCTTCGTCTAGTGTATCATTATGCTTGCGTAAGCGTTCAATAAATGTGCTTCTAGGCAAGGTTTTCGCGCCTAAACTGGCAAGATGTTCAGTAGGTAATTGACAGTCTATAAACGCCAGTTGATGTTTTTTCATATGGGTGACAAGGGCATACATCGCCAACTTAGACGTGTTGGGTTGAAGGTGAAACATCGATTCACCACAAAAAATTTCACCGATAGCGACGCCGTAGAGGCCGCCAGCAAGATTATTCTGCGCGTCCCATACTTCCACAGAGTGCGCGATGCCGGCTTGGTGCAGTCGCTTATACGCGGTAATCATGTCGTCGACGATCCAGGTTTCAGTGGTTGGCGCATCACTATGCGGGTTCATGCGCGGTATGCTGGCGCACGCTTCTATCACTTCATCAAACGACTGGTTCAGGGTTACGGTATATTGACGGCGATTTGCCAACTTTTTGAGGCTGCGAGAAAGATGAAAATCATCCAATTCTATAATGGCTCGTGGATCGGGCGACCACCAAAGAATCGGTTCATCATCGCTGAACCAGGGAAAAATACCGTTAGAGTACGCGTTAAAAAGTCGGGGCGCATCGAGGGTGGCACCATAAGCAAGTAATCCGTTGGGGTCGGATAGTGCGGTAGATACCGGAGGAAATGGCGTTTCTACGTTGAGATAGGGAAGTTCAATCATCGGCAGATAAGGTGTAGCAAAAGAGAAATGGGCAGCACAAGCTGCCCATTTTCGTATTAACCCTGTTCAGGGCGCATGCCGTCGAGGAATTTCTCGGCATCCAGTGCAGCCATACAGCCTGTACCCGCAGAGGTGATTGCCTGGCGGTAGATGTGGTCGCTCACGTCACCGGCAGCAAAAATACCTTCTACAGATGTCTGTGTGGCGTTGCCTTGTAATCCGCTTTGTACTTTGATGTAGCCATCTTTCATTTCAAGCTGACCTTCAAAGATATCGGTATTCGGCTTGTGGCCGATAGCAATAAACAGACCCATTACATCGATTTCTTCTTTAGCATCAGAGTCGGTGGCTGCAATACGCACTTTCGTTACGCCCATTTCGTCACCGAGTACTTCATCTAACGTGCGGTTGAGGTGCAATACCACATTGCCATTCTCGGCTTTGTCCAACAGGCGTTGCTCAAGAATTTTTTCGCTGCGGAATGAATCACGACGGTGAATAACATGCACTTCCGATGCAATGTTTGACAAATAAAGCGCTTCCTCAACGGCTGTGTTACCACCACCTACAACAGCCACTTTCTGATTACGGTAGAAGAAACCGTCACAGGTTGCGCAGGCTGACACGCCTTTGCCTTTGAATGCTTCTTCAGATTCCATGCCCAGATATTTAGCTGACGCGCCAGTGGCGATGATCAGAGCATCACAGGTATAGGTGCCTGAGTCACCGTAAAGGGTGAACGGACGCTTGCTGAAGTCGGTTTTATTGATGTGGTCGAAAATAATTTCGGTATTAAATTTCTCAGCATGCTTTTGCATACGCACCATTAGATCCGGGCCAGTCAGACCTTCAGGATCGCCTGGCCAGTTCTCAACTTCGGTGGTGGTGGTAAGCTGACCACCTTGCTGAATACCTGTCAGAAGTACAGGTTCAAGGTTTGCTCTGGCTGCATAAACTGCTGCTGAATATCCAGCTGGGCCAGAGCCCAGAATAAGTAGACGGACGTGTCTGCTTTCTGCCATGTTTGTCTCCGTTGCGCAGGGCATAATAGCGCTTATTGCCCTGAAAAAATGATGTTATCTTAATAAGGTCCAATATCGCATATTCAACCTAAATTGAGTATGACTTTTCATTACAACATATGTCTGGGTTGTTACCTGACCTAATTAGTAGGCTATAATAAACCAATCGCAGTGCAATTTAGTATAGAATGCTAATATCCCTGCAACAAAATCCCCGGTTTGCTGTCTTATTCAGCACACCAGCGCCAATGTCAGTGAACGCCGACAACCTGTATGGAGAGTAAGCATGTCACAATCAGTTTTCACGTTACTTCGTGATGGTCAGGATTACATGAATACCTGGCCGGTAAAGCGTGAGCTTTATGCTTTTTTTCCCGAATGCAGAGTGGTGAGCGCGACTAAGCTGGCAATTAAAACCATGCCGCCATTGGCGATTGTCGCCGCAGGCATGATGTTTAACGTGTTAGGCGCAGCCTATCTACCACAAGCGCTAGCTATTGGCCTTTTCTTTATTAGTTTGCCTGTTCAGGGTCTACTCTGGCTAGGACACCGTTCCAATCAGGTTTTACCTCCGCAACTTAAAAGCTGGTACCAGGAGGTACATAGAAAGATGGCGGCGGAAGGCTGCGAATTACAAGCCATGCGCTCACAACCTAAATACCGTGAACTGGCATCAACCCTGAAAACAGCATTTAGCGAATTAGACCGGGTTTTCACGCAAAAGTGGTTCAATTAAAGTTCAGTAAAAGAATAACCGGTGATGTCACCGGTTTTTTTTCGGCCGTTTTTCAGTGATTCGCGCTAAATCTCAACATCTCGCCACAACGGGTACAGCGGTATTGCATGCCTTTGAGCACTTTATTGTGACGCCGAACGGAAAGGTTTATCGTTTGACAGCCGCACTGGTAGGGAAAAGTGCGAATCTTTAAGCCGCTCAGATCAAAATTATGGGTGGTGGAGGGCTCACAGTTGAACACTTCGCGCATTATGGCTTGCCATTCATTGCCGTGAGGTTTTACTTTGCCGAATTTTTGCCAGGTGAGTAGATGACTCACTTCATGGGCGATGACTTCTGCAAAGAAGGCGTCTTTGTTTTCTGCTAGTAGCACAGGGTTAAAGTTAACTCTGTTTTGTTGTAAGAAGGCGGTACCGGCGTTTTTACCACTGCGGCGAAAGCTCACATCTGGCAATGGAAACCGACAGTTAAAAAATTGCTCTGCAATATGAATAAGGCGGTGAACTTCGTCAGTCACCGCCTTTTTATCAGATGAAGTAAGTGCCACGAACTGCTTACTGAACCTTACACTCAAGGCAAAGGATATAAACACCCTTTGGATCGTTAAGGCTAGTCACAGCGTTCACTTCTGTCATCAGGTTTTTAACCATTTTCAATAGCTGGCTATCGCTATCAGCAAATTGCATTTTAGCACCCCATACCAGAGCTTGACCGAAAAACTCTTTCCAGAACATTTCTTGTGGTGACAGAATTCGCTGCACGTAGAAGGTTTCGTAGTTATCTAATTCAGCCATTTCTGCGGCAGAAGCGATGGCGTCATCCAGGTCGCCCAATTCGTCCACCAGGCCGAGCTCTAAAGCCTGGCTACCAATCCAAACACGTCCTTGAGCTATTTTATCTACCGCTTCCGGTGTCATATCTCGATTCTCACCTACCATGGTAATGAACTGGTTATAAGCGCTTTCCACGTTACGCTGTAAGATTTGGCCGAAGCGAGGATCTAGCTCGCGCATGGCTGACATACCCGCAATATCGGTCGATGCCACACCATCCACATTGACACCAAGGTAATCTAGCGAATCTTCAAAGGTCATGAACATGCCAAATACCCCAATAGAACCTGTGATGGTGCTAGGTGATGCAAAGATTTTATCAGCAGGAGCAGAAATCCAATAACCACCTGAAGCGGCGTAGGTGCTCATTGATACAACCACAGGTTTACCCGCAGCTTGAAGCTCGAGCACTTCCTGACGAATAATTTCAGAAGCAAAAGAACTGCCTCCGGGAGAATCAACCTGCATGACCACAGCTTTAACGGTGTCGTCTATGCGCGCCTGACGAAGCAGGGCAGCTGTACTTTCACCGCCAATGGTACCAGCCGGTTGCGTGCCGTCGAGAATTTCACCTTTGGCGACAACAATAGCCACTTTATCATTGTTGTTCTCAATTTTAGGTAGCGGGCGACTTACGGCAGATAGATAAGTACGATAAGGGGTGAAATTAACACCCAATTCATCATCGTTTGTACCAACCAGGTCTACCAATTCCTGACGCACTTGAGAGCGTGTTTTGAGGGCATCAACCCAGCCGTTTTCAAGCGCATATTTTGCGAAGTCAGAATCTGCAGCTTCAAATTTAGCGAGTAGGGCGTCCAGACTTTCATCGAAATTATTGATGTCTACACCACGGGCCGCTGCCACATCGCTTTTGTATTGCTGCCAGTAGGTATCGAGCCAAACACGGTTCGCTTCTTTCGCAGCATCAGACATGTCGTTACGAATGAAGGGTTCAACGGCAGACTTGTAAGTACCGACACGGAAGATGTGGGTCGTCACTTTAAGTTTTTCGAGAAGCTTCTCAAAATACAAGTTGAAACGACCATAGCCTTCAAACATTACCCCACCCATCGGGTTCAGGTAAATGTGGTCGGCATGGGCAGCCAGGTAGTATTGATCTTGACCAAAGTAATCGCCAATGGCGTACACGGGTTTTTCGGCTTTAAAATCATCGATAGCTGCCGCTACCGTACGCAGTTTATCTAAGCCACCACCGCGTAATCCTGATAAATCCAATACCAGCGCTTTTATTCGGTTGTCCTGCTTGGCGTTTTCAAGCACCTTCACCACGTCGCGAACCAGTACTTCCGGATTTTCAGGTTCTTCGCCAAATGCTTCCTGCATAAATTGCGCGAAGGGCTCCACTTGCTCTTTTTCAATAACAAGATTGCCATTGAGTGAAAGTAAGAGTGCGCTGTCGGGTTTAACCTGGACAGGTTTTTCGCCACTGCTAACGGCGATGATTACTGCGATGACGATAACCAGAAAGAAAAGGTTGAAAACCAGTTTCCTTGCGAAATTCAAAACGGTCCACAGACCGACAAATAGTGATTTCGTCCAGCTTCCTTTTGCTGCCATATATCTTTATACCTCAGAAGATGTTTGTTTCATGGTAACCAAACCACGATAGATAGCTAACTTAAATTGTAATGAATTGTAATACCCGGAATTTAGACTGTATAGCCGACTTAAGACCAGTACTGATTAAACCATTTCAGCGATGTTGGATCTTGCTTTAGTTGGTAAACGGCGGGTTAGCTAAGCTTAACAGCACGGTGGTTGTTCAATTTAAAAACACCAGGTTGAGCGTTCCTCTCATATACCTGGCCTGGTAAATTGAGAGGTGTTATTTTAGCCCTGTAAATAAGCCTTATCTGGCAAATTCATTTTCATGCTACAGGTGAAATCAAAAACAGGAGTGCGTGTTTTGGATGCATTGGAACTTTTACTCAATCGGCGTTCCCAACCCAGACTTAAAGCGCCAGCCCCGCAAGGTGATGCGCTAAAAAACATTATGCAGGCGGCGATGCGCGCGCCGGATCATGCCTCTTTAGCGCCTTGGCGTTTTATTGTTTGTGAAGAACTCGGACTGAATAAACTGGGCAGCATTTTCGAACAGTCTGCGATTGAAAATGACAAATCTGAGAAGGAAATTGAACGCGCGCCACAGTTGCCGCTTCGTGCGCCCATGGTTATCGTGGCGATTGCACAATACAAAGAACATGAGAAGGTACCACGGGTTGAGCAAATCGCCTCAGCTTCCTGCGCGGTAATGGCGATGCAATTGGCGGCCGTTGCACAGGGCTTCAATGGTATATGGCGAACTGGCGCTTATGCGCACTGCGAGTTGGTGAAAGCCGCGCTGGAGTTATCCAGCGACGATGAAATTGTTGGCTTTTTGTACTTAGGTACGCCGGCGTTTGAAATTCCAGATAAGCCCGCACCCAATAGCGACGCGCATTTTACATTCTGGCGCTAACAAGCGCTTTCCCTCAACGGATACAGCATAAAAAAGCCAGCATCAAAGCTGGCTTCTTTATACATGGTTAGTGTTGGCTATTAGTCGACTTGAACGATTTTCAGCGCGTTGGTGGCACCGATTTTTTCCATTTCGTCACCGTAAGTCATAATCAAGCTATCGCCTTCTTTCACCAGGCCGATTTCTTTCAATGCAGCAATGGTGTCGTTTTTCAGCTGACCTGGCTCACTGGCGTGTGAGTTGAAATACACTGGGCGTACACCGCGATACAGTGCCATCGCATTCAGTGTCCCTTCGTGACGAGACAGAGCGATGATTGGCAGTGATGTGGTAATACGCGACATCAACTTCGGCGTGTTGCCACTTTCCGTTAACGCCACAATCGCTTTGATGCTAGGTAAGTGGTTTGCTGCATACACGGCAGACAATGCAATGGTCTCGCTTACCGTTGAAAAGGTATCGTCCATACGATGTTTAGACAGACGAATACTTGGATGCGTTTCTGCACCTTCACAAACCCGCGCCATGGCCTGAACGGTTTCTACCGGGAAATTACCCGCTGCAGTTTCTGCAGACAACATCACAGCGTCTGTGCCATCAAGCACAGCGTTTGCTACGTCCATGACTTCTGCACGGGTAGGCATTGGGCTGTTGATCATGGATTCCATCATCTGCGTAGCAGTGATTACCACTTTGTTTAACTGGCGCGAACGTGAAATTAGTTTTTTCTGCACACCCACCAATTCTGCATCGCCGATTTCGACACCCAAATCACCACGGGCAACCATAACCGCGTCTGAGGCGGCGATGATGTCATCGATGGCTTCGTCAGTGGCTACCGCTTCCGCGCGTTCAACTTTGGCGCAAATCATGGCATCACAGCCTGCTTCACGAGCAAGTTTACGGGCATAATCAAGATCAGCACCAGAACGGGGGAAAGACACTGCTAAATAATCTACGCCGATAGCGGCTGCCGTTTTAATGTCTTCTTTGTCTTTAGCGGTAAGTGCTTCAGCAGACAACCCGCCACCTTGACGGTTAATCCCTTTGTTATTTGATAATTTGCCGCCAACCGTTACTTTGGTGTGCACTTTACGGCCAACCACTTCTGTAACTTGTAGTTGAATACGACCGTCATCGAGTAACAGAATATCGCCAGCGTTAACGTCATCGGGCAGGGCTTTATAATCGATACCTACTGCATTGATGTCGCCTTCCTCTTTACCTAATTCCGCATCGAGGACAAAAGGTGCACCAACATCCAGGTTAATCGCGCCTTCTTTGAAACGGGCAACCCGGATTTTAGGGCCTTGCAGATCCCCAAGGATAGCAACATATTTGTTCAGGTTTTTTGCGGCCTGGCGAACTTTGCGGGCGCGCTCGATGTGATCTTCAGCCTGACCGTGTGAGAAATTCATGCGTACAGTATTCGCACCTGCCGCAATAATGGCTTCAATGCGCTCAATGGTGTCTGTTGCAGGTCCTAGCGTGGCAAGTATCTTTGTTCTTCTGGTCATAGTTAGTCGTCGCTTGTATTTGTCGTTAACAGATAGGCTTTATTAAGTACTAAAAGCATTGACAGTGTTGTCACAAAAATGTTCGATTTTTGTTGCTGTAATGCGTTTACGTAATTTTATTACAGAATAGTAGTGCAATCTGACAAAAATGTGAATCCCAAGAATTTTTTTAGCTACTGGCCTTACCAGTGGTTAAATTTTAGCTTCTTGTTAAGGGGCAGGGAATATTAAATAAAAAACCGCCATAGATGGCGGCTTTAGCAGAGGTGAGTCGATTTTCCTAACTAGAGATCGCGTTTGTCGAACCGCGAGCCTCGTAACGTATCCTTGACACGCTTAAGATTTTCTCTGAACTTATTACCGCGACGTAACGTAAAACCCGTTGCCAGTACATCAATAAGCGTTAGCTGCGCAATACGGCTCGCCATTGGCATGTACATGTCGGTGTCTTCAGGTACTTCAAGAGAAAGCACATAAGTACATTCTTTCGAAAGCGGGCTGTCAGCAGACGTTATACCAACAACGGTGGCATCGTTACTACGCGCTATTTGTGCAATTTCAACCAGGCTTTTCGTGCGGCCGGTATGTGAAATGAGTACAACCACATCACCGTCCGAGCAGTTCATGCAGCTCATGCGCTGCATCAGAATATCTTCAAAATAAACAACCGGTACATTGAAGCGGAAAAACTTATTGAGCGCATCGTGGGCCACTGACGCCGACGCCCCTAATCCGAAGAATGAAATCTTCTGCGCCTGAGTGAGCAAATCTACCACGCGGTTAACGGTGTTCACGTCGATTGACTGACGCGCAACCTCTAACGAGGCCATGGTTGATTCAAAAATTTTATTGGTGTATTCGCCCGGACCATCGCTTTCATCAACGTGTCGGTTCACGTAGGGTGTCCCGTTTGCAAGGCTTTGGGCCAAATGCAATTTAAAGTCAGGGAAGCCTTTGGTGTCGAGACGACGACAGAACCGGTTGACGGTAGGCTCACTGACATCCGACATTTTGGCGAGTGTTGCTATACTCGAGTGAATCGCTGTTTGTGGGTTTGCCAGAATAATTTCGGCAACTTTGCGTTCCGACTTACTGAAAGCGGCTTTGTTTTGCGTTATTTTCTCAAGAATATTCATACGGATATAGCAGAAAGTAAGGTAAAGTTAATGTCATCTGAGCTTTCTATACTACCCATTGTGACTCGGGTGACAAGAAAAATGTAATTTTTTGACAACCGGACTGTCAGAATGATGGGTATTCAGTGAAGAAATACCTCTTTAACACCATATAAACAATGCAAGTTGTAATTTTACTACATTTGGTGTTAACTATGTGCTAACAACTAACAGAACAGTTAATCTGTGTTGCCTGACAGTATTGAACTGTTATCTGGATTATCATTAAGAAGGTCGACAAATATGGTAATGGATAATTCCTTTGAACCCTGTGATTTTGTGCTTTTCGGCACCCTAGGGGATCTCTCACGACGGAAACTGTTGCCGTCCTTATATCAGCTAGAAAAAGCTGAGCTGCTTCATCCTGAAACCAAGATTATTGGTGTAGCGCGTCAGGATGTGAGCACTGAGGACTACAAAATAGAAGTCCGTAAGAACATTGAAAAGTTTGGCGATAAAGATTTCTGCGAAGAAACTTGGGCCAGAATGGAAGAACGCTTGCAATATGCTTGCGTTGATATGAAGAACACAGAAAGCTATCAAGTGTTCGATTCTGTGGTAGATGCTAAGCGCACGATGGTGTGTTACCTCGCCACTCCGCCAGCAATTTACGGTGACATCTGCCGTGGCTTGCACAGCTGTAATATCATCGATAGTTCAGTGCGCGTCGTACTGGAAAAACCCATTGGTCACGATTTGGAATCCTCCAAGATCATCAACGACCAGGTTTCTGAATATTTCAAAGAATCTCAAATTTACCGTATCGACCATTATTTGGGTAAAGAAACGGTACTTAACCTGATAGCCTTGCGTTTTGCGAACTCTATCTTTGCAACAAACTGGGACCACAACTCAATCGACCACGTCCAAATTACCGTGGCCGAATCTGTGGGCATTGAAGGTCGTTGGGGTTATTTTGACGATGCCGGTCAAATGCGTGACATGGTTCAGAACCACCTGTTACAGGTACTGAGCTTAATAGCCATGGAGCCGCCTGCTAATCTTAACGCTGACAGTATTCGTGATGAAAAGCTGAAAGTACTTAAAGCACTGCGTCCGATTAACCTGTCGAACATTAACGAGTCTACCGTTCGTGGTCAGTACACATCTGGCTTCGTAAAAGGTGAAGAAGTACCAGGCTACCTGGAAGAAGAGGGTGCTAACACCCGTAGCCGTACCGAAACCTTTGTCGCCATTAAAGCCGACATCGACAACTGGCGTTGGGCGGGTGTGCCTTTCTATTTACGCACCGGTAAACGCCTACCGACCAAAGTGTCTGAGGTTGTTATTTACTTCAAGCGCCAGCCGCACAACCTGTTTGGCGATAGCTTCCAGAATCTGCCGCCTAATAAACTGGTTATTCGTTTGCAGCCAGACGAAGGTGTTGAAATCACCGTGATGAACAAAGTGCCTGGATTAACCAGTTCAGGTTCTATGGATCTGCAGAAGTCTAAGCTCGACTTGAGTTTCTCTGAAGCTTTCTCGGAAGAGCGTATTCCAGATGCCTACGAAAAACTGTTATTGGAAGTGATGCTAGGCAACCAGGCGCTGTTTGTTCGTCGCGACGAAATTGAACAAGCTTGGAACTGGGTAGATTCAATTCTTGAAGCCTGGAAGCACACCAATGAGCCGCCAGAGCCTTATCAGGCCGGCACATGGGGACCAGTTGATTCTATCGGTTTGCTCGCACGCGCTAACCGTAGCTGGTACGAAAGTAAAATTTCACGCAAGAAGAAGTAAATCATGGCTTTAACAATCAATGCTTTCGATAATGCAGATGCGCTTACTAGCGCATTTGCCGACACACTGATTGAATTGCTGAAAGACGGCATTGCCCAACGTGGCCGTGCTAGTCTGGTGGTCAGTGGTGGTAGAACACCACTGGCACTGTTTAAGCAATTGAGTCAGACCGACCTTGAATGGGACAAAGTCGATATCACACTGGCTGATGAACGCTGGGTTGGTGAAAACGACGAAGCAAGCAACACCAAATTGGTTCGCGAGAATTTGATTCAGAATAAAGCGGCAGCGGCACACTTTGTGACGTTGAAAACCGACGATGCTGACGCCAACGATGGGATTGCTGAAGCTGAAAATCGCCTGTCGAGCTTCAGTTTACCCTTCGACGCACTGATCCTTGGTATGGGAGAAGACGGTCATACTGCCTCTTTGTTCCCATGCTCTGCACAAATTGAAGACGGCCTTAATCTTGCCAGCGGCAAGATTTGTATTGCCACGCAACCTACCACCGCACCACATCAGCGTATTTCACTCACACTGCCGGCTATTCTTAACAGCCGCAATATCTTTATTCACTTAACCGGTGAGAAGAAAAAGCAGGTTCTTGAAGATGCGCTGGCCAACAGCACCGAACTGGAAAAACCGGTGACTGCTGTGGTTAATCGTGCTGATGTCACCTTAATGTGGGCACCTTAGGAGTAGAAAAATGAAATCTCAGATTGCTGAAGTAACACAGCGAATCATCGAACGCAGTAAAGCCAGCCGTAAAGCTTATCTGGATAAAATCGAAAGAGCGCGTCGCACTGGGCCGTTACGTGGTGAATTATCTTGCGGTAACCTGGCGCACGGTTTTGCAGCCTGTGGTAAGGAAGATAAGTCTGACTTACGTTCCATGACTAAAGCCAACCTCGGTATTATTTCAGCTTACAACGACATGTTGTCAGCGCACCAGCCTTACGAAACCTATCCTGAAATTATCAAAAATGCGGTTCGTGAAGTAGGTAGCGTGGCACAGTTTGCCGGTGGTGTACCAGCAATGTGTGATGGCGTTACTCAAGGTAACCCAGGTATGGATTTAAGCTTGATGAGCCGTGATGTTATCGCGCAGGCAACCGCAGTTGGCCTTTCGCATAACATGTTTGATGGCGCGTTGATGCTCGGTATCTGTGACAAAATCGTCCCTGGATTATTAATGGGCTCTTTAGCCTTTGGTCACCTGCCAACAGTATTCATTCCTGCCGGTCCTATGCCGTCTGGTCTACCCAATAAAGAAAAAGCTCGTGTTCGTCAGGAATATGCGCAAGGATTGATTGGTCGCGACAAGCTGCTGGAAGCGGAGTCTCAGTCTTATCATTCTGCTGGTACGTGTACGTTCTATGGTACAGCGAACTCTAACCAGTTGGTTGTGGAGACTATGGGCCTGCATTTACCGGGTTCATCTTTTGTTAATCCAGGTACGCCTCTGCGTGATGCGTTAACGAAAGCCGCAGCGGTTCAGGCAACGCGTCTTACCGATTTAGGTGAAAACTACACGCCTATTGGTCATATCGTTGATGAAAAAGCGATTGTGAACGGAATCGTTGCCTTATTAGCAACCGGTGGTTCAACTAACCACACCATGCACTTAGTGGCCATTGCACGAGCTGCTGGCATCATCATTAACTGGGATGACTTCTCAGAACTGTCTGATGCTACACCGCTGCTTACGCGCATTTATCCAAATGGTTCTGCGGACATCAACCACTTTACCGCTGCCGGTGGTATGGCACTGTTGTTCCGTCAGTTATTAGATGCCGGTTTAATTCACAACGATGTGAAAACGATTTGTGGTGAAGGCCTGGATCTGTATACCAAAGAACCGATGCTCATTGATGGCGAGTTGGAATGGCGTGATGGCCCGACTGAATCGTTGGATAAAGAAGTTATCGCAACCGTTGAAACGCCATTCAAGCCTGACGGCGGCGTGTGCGTATTACGCGGTAACCTGGGTCGTGGTGTTATTAAAACCTCTGCTTTGCGTTCACCGGTTTGCAAAATCAAGGCGCCCGCTGTTGTTTTCGAAGATCAATTCGAATTGGATGGCGCGTTTAAGTCTGGTGAACTAGATAAAGATGCCATCATCGTTGTGCGCTTCCAGGGCCCATCAGCAATTGGTATGCCTGAGTTGCACCGCCTTACGCCACCACTTGGCGTGCTACAAGACCGTGGTTTCAATGTTGCCCTGGTGACTGACGGCCGTATGTCTGGTGCATCGGGTAAAGTACCTGCGGCCATTCACGTTACCCCAGAAGCCTACAAAGGTGGATTGCTGGCGAAAGTTGAAAATGGCGACATTATCGAATTGAACACAGAAACTGGCGAGCTGACATTATGTGTTGATGAAGCAACGCTGGCAGCACGTGCGCCCAAAGCAGCCAATCTGGCACACCATCAGGAAGGCATGGGCCGCGAGCTCTTCGCTGGTTTCAGAAACATTCTGACTGGTGCAGAAGAAGGCGCGTGTTCATTATTTGTAACTCAGGAGCAGGCGTTATGACGGAGAAGTTTGTCGCTGATGTGGGCGGGACGAATATTCGTCTGGCCCGCGTTACTGAAACTGGTGTTGATAACATTATCAAATACCAGTGTAAGGATTTCGGCAGTATAGATCTGGCGATTGAACAATACTTTAAAGATTTACCTGATTTCACCTTTACCGCAGGCTGCATTGCTATCGCCTGTCCTGTACTTGGTGACCAGGTTGTGATGACAAATCACAGCTGGGCATTTTCACAAAAAGCACTGAAGCAGCAGTTAGATCTGGAACAACTTTTTGTGATTAACGATTTCACGGCTGTCGCTCACTCATTGCCAGTGCTTGGTAAAGATCAGGTTGTGCAAATTGGTGAAGGTACGCCAAAGGAAAATGGCAATATCGCTGTTTTCGGTCCTGGTACAGGATTAGGTGTTGAGCACCTCACGATGACAATTTCAGGTTGGCAAACCCTCGACGGTGAAGGTGGCCATGTGGACTTCGCGCCAGTAGACGAAACAGACGTTATTGTTTGGCGTTATCTGCAGAATCAATTTGCCCGCGCTTCTGCTGAAGAAGTGATGTCGGGTCGAGGTCTGATGAACGTTTATAAGGCGCTGGCTGAAAACGCTAACGAGCCACTTGCAGCTAATGAACCTGCCGAAGTCACGCAAAAAGCATTGAGCGGCGAGTGTCACACCTGCGTACGTGCATTAACGCAATTCTGCCGCATCATGGGCAGCTTTGCCGGCAACCTGGCGCTGAACATGGCGACAACGGGTGGTGTATTCATTGGTGGTGGTATCGCAAATCGTTTTGCTGAATTCTTACAAGACAGCGATTTCCGCGCACGTTTTGAAGCCAAAGGACAAATGAAGCTCTACGTCAAAGATATTCCAACTTATTTAATTGCTGAGCCTGATCACGGATTGTTAGGTGCATCAGCTTATTTAAAACAACATACTGCGAGCTAACTATGACAACAAACACCAACTACACACCTGCGGAAATTTTTGCTGCTGGTCCCGTGGTCCCGGTACTGGTAATCAAGGATCTGGACAGTGCTGTACCGCTGGCAAAAGCGCTGATTGCAGGTGGCATCAAAGTGCTTGAAGTCACACTTCGCACGCCGGTTGCCCTTGAAGTTATCCGCAAAATTGCAGATGAAGTACCAGAAGCTATCATCGGTGCAGGTACCGTAACGAATGCTCAGCAGTTAAAGCAGGTTGTAGAAGCGGGTGCTAAGTTCGCTATTAGCCCTGGTCTGACTGAAGCCTTGCTGGAAGCCGGTAAAGGTTACGATATCCCGTTAATTCCTGGCATCTCTTCAATTTCAGATCTGATGACGGCGAAAGATGCTGGCTATGACCACCTGAAATTCTTCCCTGCAGAAGCATCGGGTGGTGTGAAAGCGCTGAAGTCTATTGGCGGTCCTTTCCCTGATGTGACTTTCTGCCCAACTGGCGGAATTGGTCCTGCAAACTACAACGACTATCTGTCACTTTCTAACGTAGCTTGCGTAGGCGGATCATGGGTTGCTCCGGATGATGCGATTGAAAGTGGAAACTGGGATGCAATTACCCAGTTGGCCAAAGAAGCTTGTGAAGGTGCAAAACGCTAAGCGTTTATAGCCTATAGCAAAAAACCGGATGTTCCTGTAAAGGCATCCGGTTTTTTTGTGCGTCAGTTTTTATATTTCAGTGAGGCGCGAGTGGTTCGGGTTTCTGTGCGATGGTCTCTGTACCGTAGTTTTGTAAGCAAAATTAACCCGGTAAGTACCATAATTACGCAAACAATCCAGCTGGCAGCGGATGTACCGCTCAATCGCTCAATTAGCCAGATACACGCCGCAACGGCGACAAGTCCGGCGAACACCATCCTACATGAATTAAAATATTGCCAATTCGTCAATGCAAGCAGCGCGGGTAACGTTACTGCAGCAAGTAATATCTGGAATACTTCCACACCGACATTGAATCCTGCTACCGCGAAAAACCGGGTTGAGGTATCAACAGGCAATGCATGAAGCACTTCAGAAAAAGCCATGCCGTGAATTAGCCCAAACAGCAATACAATCAGTCGATTTTGAGACTGCGGACGAATTGCAAGCGTGACGGCGGCAATCAGTACTGAGGCCGCCACACCAACTTCTGTCACCCAAGCGGGCAGGGCGAGCATATTCAGGGCTGACAGTGCCAGAGACAGGGTATGCCCGACGGTAAATAAAGAAATTAATACTATAGATTGGGTCACAACCTGGTGCTTGCTTCTGTGGCTGTTAGTTTTGATCGTCTGTAGGTTGGCAGTAATGACAGACCATATCAAGCACAGCAGAAAAGCCAGATGATCCAAACCTTCAAGGATATGGTGAAGTCCCAACTGAAAAAAGCGTGTGAGTAATTGGAAATGAGTCGGCGTGACTAAAAGTGAGACCGTTTTGTGAGACCATGAAAGTACGTAAGCCCCAGACACCATTCGATTGGTATTCTCTACCGGCAAATCGGTGATCAGCAGAGTTCGGTGGTTTCTCACACGATGAGTAATGCCGTCGTAAGCAACAGTCAACGCAGACAATGAAGCGTTTGCAGGTAGGCGAGCAACAGCCTCGAGCCTGAGGCAGTCTTCGTACTCACATCGCTCTGTACCCAATGGCTCAATGTTAATCGAAATGGGTATATCCGCCAAAGAAACGGTTAGGTGCTGGTGAAGGTAAGGAATGATTAACGTGTTAAGCTGCGCCTCATCATTGCGCACAAGCACCGGCCAGTCAGGCATGGCCATCTGTAATTGTTCAATCGGCAGTAAAACATTGAAGTGAAGTGCATCATCTTGCTGAGAAACAACTATCGAAGTGGTTGAAGCAGGATGTGCAAAAGTGGGCTGGGCGAAAAGCCCAGCCAGCACTATCAGTAATCGAAATACATTACAGCGTATTGCCATAATCCATTTCCTTATCGCGGTAGATAGTATGGTAGTGCGTCTCACCGCGTATCACCACGCCGCCCTGGCACGCGAGTTCAATCCAAACTCTAGGCCCGTCTATACGAAGATAAGTGCCATTGGTATCCACATCAACGCCAGCCGACTGTGAGCCAGCCCAAGCAATATACGTATCAGCTAACGCTTCGTCAGTCGTGTAGTCGGCCATCAGCGGGTCGGAAATTTCAGCTTGATAATCGTCAACCCATTGCGCCATCGCGGCGATAACCAGAGCTTGTTGTGCTTCAGTGAGTGAGGACACCAGAATACCACCGCGATCATCACCGGTAGGGTAGTCTGTGGGATAGTTACCGCTACCGTTATCGGGGCCAACTAAAACATCCGAGTAGGATTCACCTGAGAGATAGGCTTCGCTGAGTTCTGCGCTACTTAATGCGTCAAACATAGCCACCATGGCATCACCTTCCTCAACAATTGGCGCATACGTGGTGCTGTTAAGTTCAAATGCGGCTTTCGGCTCTGTCGCAAGATGGTTAGGTACTGGATAACCAACGCCATCGACAAAAGTCACGTTGTAAGCCAGGTGGTGTCCGCCAAGCTGAATCATCCAGCTTTCGTCACGTGCTGGCGTGCCAAAGATGGCGATGTAGTAATTGGCTGAGCTGTAAGTACTGCCGCCACCTTGTTCCTGAAGATAATCATCGGCTGCGAGCACGCCTTGAAAATCCTCGTAACCTTCATCGTTCAAGAGAATTTGAGCTACATCAATTAACGCAGAATAGGCAGCGTCACTGAGTTCGCCAATACGCATGCCGTTGCGTTGAACATTGCCAGTGGGCAGATTCGACCAAATCGTTCTTTCAGTATTGGAGTTATCCCAGTCGTAAAGCACGCTGGCCTGTTCGCTTTCTGAAAGGGTGTCGATAAACATTTCGGTGGCACAGATAAGTGCGTCAATTTGTGAAGTACTGTCTTCATCACACGAAGACGCTGTGACTGTGGAGCTATCTGAGCTGTCATCTGCCGTGTCGTCCTCTGTACCATCCTCGCCTGTGGTGTCATCGTCAGTGTCGTCGCCAGTCTCTGATTCATCAGTGGTATCATCACCGGTATCTGCCGATGCAGAGTCGTCTGTGGCGGTTTCAGTGGTTGGGGTAGTTGTGGTGTTGTCGCTGCTGTCTCCACCGCAGCCCTGTAAGGCCATAAGTGAGGCCAGCAAAAGTGTGGCAAGTGAAATTGGTTTGATCACAAAATTCTCCCGATGAAAAAATAATCTGCGTCATTATTCATCGGGAATGTAAGAAAACGATACTCTCTTAACGCTACTTTACCCAGCTTTACGGGGTCTTTACTTAGCTAGCGTAAATTGTGTTTTTATAAAGGCGTTACAATCTGCGTGATGCTGTGGGCATGATCCGGTTCGATGGTCACGCCGTTCGTTACCGAAGTTTCTATGCACAGCATGTGACGATATCCAAAGGCATCCATGTCTGCAATCGATGCCGCTCCCTGCCACGGGTTCCACACCACGATGGAATCGTGCCCCATGGAAGTGACGCGTGTCAGCGCAGTATTTTCGACGTCTATGGTGACATCGGGCGCGGCATGTTGATGAATACGATCGGTTTCACCAGAGAATACATAGGGGCTCGGGGTTGGCTTGATGGCCCAATCTTCGAGCTTGTCTTTATATTCACCTTCAATACCGGTAATTTCCGTTTTACCAATACTTTCCACTGCAAAGTAACTATGCAGTGCCGCGTTAAAGGTAAACGGAACGATGCCGGTGTTTTCCGTTTTTAGCGTTACCGATAATTGTTCACCCACAAGAATTTCATAGCTCACCTGACAATCGTATTCGAAACCTTCACCACGACTGAAGTTAGGCGTAAGCACAATGCGGGTGCCTGCTTCGGTGTCTTCAGACGACTGAATTTGCCAGGTTTGGGTGCGTAAAAAGCCGTGAGCTGGCAGCTCACCTTTTTCGCGGCCATGGTTGTCTGCGAACCAAGGCCAGCAAATTGGGATGCCACCACGAATAGGGCGTTCGCCATTTAAAAAGGCATGCGGACTAAGCCAGAGACGGTCAACGTTGTCTGACTTCGGCACGAACGACAGTACGTGGGCACCAAATAGACTAATTCGACTGGTAGCAAAAGCGTTGTCTACCTGTAAAAAGGTGATACCCGATGATTCTTCGACAGAAATTGAGTCACAAATACTCACGCTTTGTCTCCTTGCCAATAATTAATTCCAACTTGCATTGTGCATGGTAAAAGAAAAAGGTGCGATAGTTAATCGCACCTTTTTTGCTTTTTATTTCATTGTTTTACCCGTCTAACGGGAAAGTATTACTTGGAAATGTGCTGAACCAAATCCAGAACTTTGTTTGAGTAACCCCATTCGTTGTCATACCAAGATACAACTTTCACGAAAGTGTCGGTCAGTGCGATACCTGCATCTGCATCGAATACAGAGGTACGTGCATCACCGAGGAAGTCATTCGATACCACTGCATCTTCTGTGTAACCTAAAATACCTTTCAGCTCACCTTCAGACGCCGCTTTCATTACAGCGCAGATTTCTTCGTAAGTCGCAGGTTTTGCCAGGTTAACAGTCAGGTCAACAACGGATACGTCAGGCGTAGGTACGCGGAATGCCATACCAGTTAATTTACCGTTCAGCTCAGGGATTACCTTGCCTACAGCTTTTGCTGCACCGGTAGATGAAGGAATGATATTTTGGCCAGCGCCACGTCCGCCACGCCAGTCTTTGTGAGACGGGCCATCTACGGTTTTCTGGGTTGCTGTGGTTGCGTGTACCGTTGTCATCAAGCCGTCAACGATACCGAAGTTATCGTTAAGAACTTTAGCAACGGGTGCCAGACAGTTAGTAGTACAAGACGCGTTAGAAACGATTTCCTGACCAGCATATTCTTTATGGTTAACACCCATAACAAACATTGGCGTGTCATCTTTAGAAGGCGCAGACATCACGACTTTCTTCGCACCCGCTACCAAGTGAGCAGAAGCCGTTTCTTTGGTCAGGAACAGACCAGTTGATTCAACAACAACGTCAACATTGACATCATTCCAAGCCAAGTCAGCCGGGTTTCTTTCTGATGTAACACGAATTGTTTTACCATTTACGATTAACTGATTATCGTCTACCTTTATTTCACCATTAAAAATGCCATGGGTAGAATCATACTTCAGCATGTAAGCGATATAGTCTAAGTCGAGCAGGTCGTTGATAGCAACAACCTCGATGTCGTCACGCTGCTGTGCAGCGCGCATTACCAAGCGACCAATGCGTCCAAAGCCATTGATACCGATGCGTATAGTCATGTCATACCTCTGTTGTAAGTTGGTACAAGTGTAAATAAATTACGTAAAGTATGGATCAAAATGGCATAATTGGCAAAGCAAAATGCGCTATTTTGTTGCAAAATTACAACTATGAACTATGCAAACGTATTCAGTTTCTTCGAACACAGTCTTTATTTGATAATGCAAAAAAATGTGCGTTGACACGAATGTCCGGCATTTGCCGTACAAACCTCAACGCTAGAAAAACAGGAAAGGACACGAATGACAAATCCCGTTTTACAACGACTGGTTGAGATGCGAGGCATAGAAACCCACTATACCGATGCGTGGGGAAAGCCGGCCGCTATTTCAGCGTCAAGTCAGGCCAAATTATTGAACGTACTGGGTTACGACACCAGTAACGAACTCGCAATTGAAGAACAGCTTAAAGCAGAGGCCAGAAAGATCTGGCAAACACCGCTTAATCCTGTTCAGGTACTACGCCAATCTGAAACCTTATCTTTCTCAATTCGGTTACCCATAGAATTGGTAACCGACACTTATACTGTAAACCTCAATACAGAAGATGGGCAGACATTCGTCCACAGTTTTGTGCCGGTTGACGAAACACTGGCGCACGTGGCTGAATTAGATGACGTTGAGTTTCACGAATACATTATTGCGTTACCGTTTGATGTGCCTCTTGGTTATCACGACCTTGTCCTCTTGGTGGAAGGGGATGACGAGCCTCTGTGTTCCATGCGAATTATCATGGCGCCGAACAAATGCTTTATTCCTGAAGCCATTGAAAAGGGCAAAAAGATCTGGGGCCTTAGTGTGCAACTTTACTGCGTGCGTAGTGAAAATAACTGGGGCATGGGCGATTTTACCGATCTGGCAAACCTCACCGCTAAGGCCGCGGAATCAGGTGCTGAATTTATCGGCTTGAACCCCATTCACGCGTTGTACCCGGCAAACCCTGATGCTTGCAGCCCTTACGGACCGTCTTCTCGCCGTTGGTTAAACTACTTATACCTGGATGTAACTGCATTGCCGTATTTCGATGATGAGCATGTCCAGGCGGTGGTAAACACGGATGATTTTCAGCAGCAACTGGCAGCAGCCAGGGGCACTGATTTTATTGACTACGCTGCCGTAGCCGGTTTAAAACTGCCTGCACTCAGTGCCGTTTTCGATATTTACTATGAAAAGCATTTAAAGACCAACACGAAGCAGAATCGTGAATTTAAAGCCTTTGTTGAAGCGGGTGGCGAAAGCCTAGATATGCTGGCGGTGTACGACACGCTACAAGAAAAATTGGCAGAAGAAGGTAAACCGTCTTGGGGCTGGCCTGTGTTCCCGGATGAGTTTAAGGAATACCACAAACCAGAAGTGGCCGCGTTTAAAAAGAAAAACAAAAAACGTGTCACTTTCTTCTTGTTCTTGCAATGGCAAGCTGCGATTCAGCTTCAAGCCGCCAGTGATGTGGCCGTAGCCTCGGGTATGTCAGTGGGCTTGTACCGGGACCTTGCTGTTGGTGTTAGCGAGGGAAGTGCGGAAATCTGGGGTAATAAAGATCTCTATTGTGTGGGGGCTTCTGTGGGCGCGCCACCAGACATTCTTGGTCCATTGGGTCAGAATTGGGGCTTGCCGCCAATGGACCCCCACAAATTATACGAGCAAAAGTACCAGCCATTTATTGATTTATTTGCCTCTAACATGGCAGGTTCAGGGGCATTGCGTATAGACCACGTGATGGCACTATTGCGCTTATGGTGGGTTGTGAAAGGCGATCACGCGAAAGATGGCGGTTATGTGTATTATCCGGTAGACGATTTGCTGGCCATTCTGGCGCTGGAAAGCCACCGTAATCAAAGCTTAGTGATCGGCGAAGACCTGGGTACCGTACCTGAAGAAATTCGAGAAAAATTGGCCGATAATGGGGTACATTCATACCGCGTATTTTTCTTTGAACAGGCTGAAGACGGCGGCTTCTTTTCGCCTTCCCATTACCCGGTGCAATCGATGTCAACATTGACCACTCACGATATGCCGACACTCACGGGTTTTTGGCATTGTCTCGATTTAGAAATGGGCAAAGAGTTGGGGCTGTATCCTACTGATGAAATATTGTCTCAGTTGTACACCGACAGACACGAAAATAAACAAGCGATACTGGATACCCTCCATGGTCATCATTCCATAAGCGAAAATGTCAGTCGCGATGTGAACTATACCGGTATGAACACCGAATTGAATCGTGGTATGCAATTGCATATGGCAAGTGGTTCAAGTGCATTACTGAGTTTGCAGTTAGAAGACTGGTTGGAAATGGATAAGCCTGTTAATGTACCCGGTACGTTTAATGAATACCCTAACTGGCGCAGAAAACTCTCGCAGACGCTGGAAAGTATTTTTAATAATCAGGACATTACTCATCTTGCCCGTCAACTGACAGAAGTCAGAAAACAGGCCAGTACAGATAAGTAAAGCGGTCCGGGATCTGCCGGCATTTACCGGCAGATTTTAAAGGAGTAAGTAATGGTAGTAGAGCAGCAACTGGCACAGGCTCGATGTAATTCACCTTTTTCCGTACTGGGTCCACAAAAGACCGGCAACGGTCTTATTATCACCGCTTTTATCCCCGATGCTGATAAAGTTGCCGTGCGCAGAATCAAATCAACTAAACTGCTCGGCACACTCACCCGGCAGGGCGATTCCGATTTATTTTCAGCTCCCATCGAGGGTCTTAAAGCAGGGCAGCGCTATGAACTGGTGATCAGTCGTTCAGGCGAGGAGCATATTGTCGCCGACCCTTATCAGTTCACCGATGAAGCGTATCACGCTGTTCATTTTATCGATCATGAACCGGCAAACCTCTACAAACAGGCGGGCGCCCAGTTAAAAGTCATCGATGAAGTGGCCGGTACCCGCTTTGCCGTATATGCCCCTAATGCGACTGCCGTTTCCGTCATCGGCGATTTCAATCGCTGGGATGGTCGTTGTCATCCTATGCAAAAAACAGACATCGGTTACTGGGTGTTGTTTATTCCAGGCGTAGGCGAGGGCGAACGTTACAAATATGAGCTCAAAGATGGTTGGGGCAACCCGTTACCACACAAGGCGGATCCACTAGGATATTCTGCCGAGCAATATCCTTCACACGCGTCCCGGGTGTTTAATCACGATAACTATGATTGGCAGGATGATGCCTGGATGCAGGCGCGTCAGAACGATAAGTATCATTCGCCGATGAGTGTGTACGAAGTGCACCTGGGCTCATGGAAGCGACCAGCAGAGGACAGTGGTGAACGCTATCTGAGCTATCGCGAACTGGCTGAAACGCTCATTCCCTATGTGCTGGACATGGGTTACACGCACCTGGAACTACTGCCTGTTTCTGAATTTCCTTTTGACGGTTCATGGGGCTATCAGCCCGTTGGACTGTATGCACCAACCAGCCGCTTCGGCTCCCCTGACGATTTCAAATTTTTTGTCGATAAATGCCATCAGGCTGGCATTGGTGTCATTGTCGACTGGGTGCCTGCGCACTTTCCTGAAGATGCCCATGGCCTGGCCCGTTTCGATGGTAGCCACGTTTATGAGTACGACGACCCGCGTAAAGGCTGGCATCCAGACTGGAATTCCTGCATTTACGATTTTGGCAAAGACACCGTACGCCAGTTTTTGGTGGCGAATGCGCTGTTTTGGGCTGACAAATTCCATATCGACGGTTTACGGGTTGATGCGGTGGCGTCTATGCTTTATCTCGATTACTCGCGCAATGAAGGGGAGTGGATCCCGAACATTCACGGTGGCAACGAAAACTACGAAGCCATTAGTCTGCTGCGTTGGATGAACGAGGAAGTGTACAAGGCGCATCCTGGTATCATGACCATTGCTGAAGAGTCTACCTCGTTCCCGGGCGTGTCCAGACCGGTCTCAAGTGGCGGCCTGGGTTTCGGCTTCAAATGGAACATGGGCTGGATGCATGATTCACTACACTATATCAGCAAGGATCCGGCTTATCGTCGATACCACCATGGCGAAATTACCTTCTCGATGGTGTATGCCTTCGATGAAAACTTTGTGCTGCCGATTTCTCACGACGAGGTTGTTCACGGCAAAGGCAGTTTGATTGGTAAGATGCCTGGTGATGAGTGGCAACAGGCGGCCAACCAACGGTGTTATGCAAGCTTTATGTTTGGACACCCGGGTAAAAAGCTGAACTTTATGGGCAACGAAATTGCCCAACCCCGGGAATGGAATCACGACAGCCAATTGGATTGGTGGTTACTCGAGTTTGAAAAACACAGCGGTATTCAGTCGCTGTACCGTAAACTTAATCAGCTTTATCGTGAGTATCCCGCTCTGCATGAACTCGATCACAGTCATGAGGGCTTTGCCTGGATCGACCATAATTATGCCGAACTGAGCATGCTGTCTTTCGTTAGAAAAGCAAAGTCGAGCTCGCAGAAGGTGTATGTGGTGAATAATTTCACCCCTTCACCCCGTGAAGCTTTTCGAGTGGGCGTGCAGGATGCGGGTGAATACCAACTTATTCTCAATTCAGACAGTAGTGCGTTTTGGGGAAGCGACTTCCCGGTGGCGGAAAAAGTAACAGCGCAAGCGGTGCCGTGGAACGACCAACCCTATTCAATTGAAGTTAACCTCCCGCCACTCGCGACACTGTATTGGCTATTTGATTAGGAGAACCTGGCAAGGTGCAACAGGAATCTTTCGGCAGTAACACGGTTACAACAGGTTCACCTTCACCCTTAGGGGCAACACTTACCGGCAGCGGCTGCAATTTTGCCGTTGTCAGCCCAGATGCGCGAGCGGTGGTGCTGTGTCTTTTTCAAAGCGACACCGAAGAGCTTGTGGCGGAAATCCCCATGGCTGCAAAAACCGGACAGGTTTGGCATTGTGAGGTTGAAGGGGTAGGTGAACATCAACATTATGCATACCGGGTAGAGCGGGGAGAAGATGCGTTGCATCATGTGACCGCAGAGAAGCTGCTCATCGATCCTTATGCACAAAAGCTGAGTCGTCCCATTCACTGGAATGCCAGACATTACGAGCATGACTCCCAGTTTATGGTGCCCAAATGTGTTGTGGTCAGTCACGATAATGTTGAACGGCCACCAAGGCCGGGTTATCAGCCTCATGAGCGCATTATCTATGAAGCGCATGTGAAAGGGATGACAAAATTACATCCCAATGTGCCTGATGAAGATAAAGGAAAATATCCCGGCGCAGCGCACCCTGATGTCATACAACATCTTGTGGACTTAGGTGTGACTACGGTGCAGTTTATGCCCTTGTCTACGTTTATGCCTGAGCCTTACATCACCGAAAAGGGAATGACTAACTATTGGGGTTACAACCCGGTTAATTATTTTGCCCCTGAACCGCGTTACGGAAAAGCGGATGCGGTAAGAGAACTCAAAGCCATGGTCGATGCCTACCATAAGGCAGGTCTTGAGGTGATCGTCGACGTGGTTTACAACCACACTGCGGAAGGCGGAGACGGCGGCCCTGTGTTGTCGTTCAAAGGTCTGTTTCCCCATCAGGCGTATCTTTACGAGCAAACCAAAGCCGGCGCGATTGTATACAGTAACCATTCTGGTTGCGGAAACACGGTTAACACGTCAACGCCCATCATGATGACCATGATCATGGATGCCATGCGCTATTGGGTAGACGTTATTGGTATCGATGGTTTCCGTTTCGATTTAGCGGTCTGCCTGGGACGTGATCCACAAAACTTCTCGGCACAATCCGGCCTGTTAAAAGCCATGGCGCAAGACCCTATCTTAAAAGATATCGTGCTGGTGGCCGAGCCTTGGGATATTGGTCCTAACGGCTATCAGTTGGGCGCGTTTGCAGCTCCGTGGCTGGAAGTTAACGACCGATATCGCGATACCGTGCGCGCTTTCTGGCGTGGCGATCATGCGTTAACCGGGGAATTTGCCACCCGCTTAATGGGCTCCAGAGATATTTTCCACAAAGGATTCCGCCCCATTTACACCTCGGTGAATAACGTTACGTACCACGATGGTTTCACGCTGCATGATATGGTGAGTTACGTTGAGCGGCACAACGAAGCGAATGGCGAAAATAACCGTGATGGGCACGGGCACAACCTGTCGGCCAACTATGGTGTAGAAGGGCAAACCAGTGACGAGGCCATTTTGCAACTGCGTGAGCGACAAAAGCGCAATTTGTTCGTTTCACTGATGTTGTCTCAGGGTGTCCCGCATATTTTGGGCGGCGATGAGCTGAGTAAAACGCAAAACGGTAACAACAATGCCTATTGCCAGGATAACGCCTTAAACTGGTACGATTGGGCACTCAACAAACGTCAGTCTGACTTTTTACATTTTTGTCAGTACGTCACCGGTCTGCGACGGGAAAGCACCTTACTGTCAAACCTGTTGCTAGATGATGATGAATACCAGCGTACTACTAATGTGTCGGCAATTCGCTGGTACAAACCCGATGGCCAGGATAAAGAGTCTGAAGACTGGCAGTCGCCAAACAGTCAGGCTTTTGGTGTGGAAATTCGCGGTACTACGCAAACCGATGACAGCGGCGAACACTGGTTCCTGTGTTTCAACGCCAGTACACAAGACAAACGCTTCAATTTGCCAACCCTTTCTCCCAAAATGGCCTGGGAATTAGCCGTAGACACGCGCTATGTTTCTTTAGCGGAACAGCCTGATATTTGTATTCAGCGGGTGTTTCTGCAAGCGGCCCGAAGTGTGGCGGTGTTCAGAATGACACAAATTGTGCCGTGATCAGGTTTACTGGTGTTTAGGGAATAGGCAAACAGTCTTGTTTACACAATAAATCAACGAAAAAAGCGCTTCTTATAGTGTTCGTGCGTATAACGGGTGGTATGATCCGCAGCCATCTGTAACCTGAGGTGACACCCAATGCAAAAAGAAGATGGAAAACACACTGATCCTAAGTGTGATATTGGTTTTATTGGTTTAGGCGTAATGGGCGCCAACCTAACGCTTAACCTTGTTGATCATGGTTTTCGCGTAGCGTGCTTCGACCTGGATCAAACCAAAGTCGACGCCATCATTGCCAAAGACGAAGAAGAGCGTGGCGATTCGCCAGCCCGAGTTGAAGGGTGTAGCTCGTACACAGAATTACTCAGTAAGTTAAAGTCACCTCACATGGTAATTCTGTCTGTGCCTGCTGGTGAGCCAGTAGACCACGTTTGTTCGCACCTGATTGATGCGGGCATACAGGCCGATGACATTGTCGTCGATACGGGTAACAGTCTTTGGACTGATTCCGTAGAGCGGGAAGAGAAGTACAAAAGTAAATTCATCTTTTTCTCCACCGCTGTGTCAGGCGGTGAAGTCGGTGCCCGTTTCGGACCTTCACTTATGCCATCAGGCAATCCTTATGCCTGGACACGATTAGAACCCATCTTAAAAGCGATTTCAGCGAAGGTTGATGCACAAAGTGGTCTGCCTATCGAATCTTTCACGCCGGGTGAACCGGTAACAGAAGGCGAGCCGTGTGCCACGTATATTGGCCCAGTGGGTGCTGGTCACTATGTGAAAATGGTGCACAATGGTATCGAATACGCCGATATGCAGCTCATTTGTGAAACGTATCAGGTTATGCGTACCGCTTTGCATATGTCTGCAGCAGAAATTGCTGAAGTGTTCCGTCGCTGGAATAAAGGAAAACTTAACAGCTACCTGATTGAGATTAGCGCGGAAGTGCTTGAACAGCTCGACCCTGAAACGGGTGTACCGCTGGTGGATGTTATCCTCGACAAAGCGGGTCAAAAAGGCACCGGCCTATGGACTGCAGTCAGTGCGCTACAAGTAGGTAGCCCAGCGCAAACGATTACCTCAGCGGTATTTGCCCGCAGCCTTTCAAGTCTTAAAGATGAGCGTGTCGCTGCCAGTAAGGTATTGCGAGGCCCTGATGTGAAGCCGTTGTCTGATGAAGAGAAATTTGCAGCCATCGATAAGCTGGAATATGCGCTGTACTGTTCAAAAATCTGTGCATACGCTCAAGGCTTCCAGTTAATGGCCGTTGCCTCGAAAGAACATGGTTGGGAACTGGATTTTGGTGGTATTGCAAAAATCTGGCGTGCGGGTTGTATCATTCGCGCAGTATTCTTGCAGTCGATTGCCAAAGCATACGAAAACAACGAAGAACTGGCTAACTTGCTGCTTGACCCATTCTTTGCCGAGCAGATCACCGAATATCAATCTGATTGGCGTGAATCACTGGCGCAGGCTGCCTTGGCAGGTATTCCATGCCCGGCAATGATGTCAGCATTGAGTTATTACGATTCTTACCGCACCGCAGTGCTTCCTGCGAATCTGTTGCAAGGCCAACGCGACTATTTCGGCGCGCACACTTATCAACGTGTTGATAAGCCGGCTGGTAAGAAGTTCCACCTTGACTGGAGTGATCCAGCAAGGCCTCAGGTTGCTATCAAAAAATAGATTACCTAACCGGAGTGCATCATGACAGACAATACAGACTGGAAAAAAACGCTGACCGACGACGAGTACCATGTTACCCGTCAGGCGGGAACAGAGCGCCCGTTTACCGGTGTATTGCTGAATGAGAAACGCCCCGGTGAGTACTTGTGCAAGTGTTGTGGCGCAGTGCTATTTACTGCAGATGCAAAATTCGACTCACATTGTGGTTGGCCATCCTTCGACCGACAATCTGATGATGAGAACGTTGAGTATCATCAAGACAATAGTCACGGTATGCGCCGCACCGAAATTGTTTGTAAGTCGTGCAAAGCCCATTTGGGCCATGTATTTCCCGATGGCCCTACCGAAACCGGCCAGCGTTACTGCGTGAACTCGTTGTCTCTTTCGTTTAAAACTGAAAAGGATGAGTTGGTACGCGGCTAGCACACTTCACTTGTGGTCAAAAAATAAACACCGCTTATGTCATAAGCGGTGTTTTTGTTTATGGGATGTCCATAAATCTACAAAATACAGAAAATTACCATGAAAGTTGTTTTCAGAAATTTTGTAACTGCTAGAACAGCCATTTTCTTTATAAGTTGATCAATCAACGCTTTTCACGTTGTTTTCCTGTCCGTAATCCTACCGTTTTAAAACTGCTACCTAATTTGCTGGATGAAGATTCTTGCTGCCTGTTGGGAAGAATTCCATTTATTGTTGGAAACTTACTAAAGAAATCGACTAAAGGACAAAAAAATCTATATTTCTGAAATTTTTCAACAGTTTGGTTATCGGCATACCTTTCCATAGAATAGCTGTCGTTCATGCAGAGAACGAATTTAACACCTTGTGTACCCTACACCTTACACAGCCTGCATGAGCACTCTGGTTAAATTATATTGGCGAAGGCAAAGGCATGAATCAACAGTTTGAACAGGAATTGCAAAGCAGCTGGCAGGAGCGTCAGGAATACGCTGAAATGATGTTGCCACTGGTAGGTAAACTCTACAGAAACCATTCAGTGGAAGTATCAGTCTACGGTCGTTCATTACTGGGCGCGAGCGTGATTGATATCATTAAGGCTCACCGTAAGGTTCGTCTTCATGAAGGCATCAAGCTGCGTTTACGTGAGAGCTTTCCAATCCTAGAAGCCCTTACCACTATGTCTCTGGCGCCATCTCAAATTGACATTGGTAAGCTTGCATTCGATTTCAATTACGGCAGCGCGGTGGATCAAAAAGATCTCGACGCCTATCTGGCTGAAAAGTTGGGTGACGTGGTTAATAAAGACGACGAGCAAGTGCCACAAGATGTGGTGCTGTATGGCTTTGGACGTATCGGTCGTTTACTTGCCCGTTTGCTTATCGAAAGACAGGGTAAAGCGAACAAATTGCGTTTGCGCGCCATTGTTGTCCGTGGTGGTAAAGAGGGTGACCTTGAAAAGCGCGCCAGCTTACTGCGTCGTGACTCTGTGCATGGCCCATTCAATGGCAGCATTACTATTGACCACGAACGCCAGGCAATCAAAGCAAACGGCTCATTTATTCAAATTATTTACGCTAACAGCCCGGATGAAGTGGATTACACCAAATACGGTATCAACAATGCCATTGTTGTTGATAACACGGGTATGTGGCGTGACCGCGACGGTTTAGGTTTGCACCTGAAGTCGAAAGGTGCAGCCAAAGCACTACTGACGGCGCCGGGTAAAGGCGATATCAAGAACATCGTGCATGGCGTGAACCACGAAGATGTGTTGGCTTCAGATACCATTCTATCTGCTGCGAGTTGTACGACCAATGCGATTACGCCAGTACTGAAAGCACTGGACGAAGAATACGGTATTGAGTCAGGTCATGTGGAAACGGTACACAGTTTCACTAACGATCAAAACTTGATTGATAACTACCATAAAGCTGACCGTCGAGGCCGAGCTGCACCACTTAACATGGTTATCACCGAAACCGGTGCTGCAAAAGCCGTGGCGAAAGCCTATCCCAAGTTGGCTGGCAAACTCACAGGCAATGCGATTCGTGTACCTACCCCTAATGTGTCGATGGCGATTTTGAATCTGAATTTAAAAACGTCTACCGATAAGTTAGCCGTTAACGAATTTCTTCGCGACACCGCGCTGTTTTCTACCTTGCAACATCAAATTGATTACACCGCAAGTAAAGAAATCGTCTCTACCGATTTAGTCGGTTCACGGGCTGCCAGTGTGGTGGATTCGCAAGCGACCATCGTGGCTGAAAATCGTTTAACCCTGTACGTATGGTACGACAACGAATTTGGCTACAGCTGTCAGGTTCTACGCGTAGTACGTGACATGGCGGGGATCACTTTCCCAACGTTACCTGCATAAGTTGTAACGCAGGCGTTATTACCGGTGCTGCCATTTGGTTGCACCGGTTTTTTTATGCCTGGTGTACAAATGGCGAGGTACTCTTATTCCATGGTCTGACCAATGAACGAACTGCACAAAACTCAGACAGAATAGTCGTTGCAGGGATGTTAAACATGGTATTTACAAGGCTGTCTATGCTAAATTAAGCGGCAAAAATATAAGGGCACGACAGTACCATGCATATCTCCAGTCAATTCGACAGCGGCAACATTCGCGTAATCAAAGCCGACTCTCCAGACAACATCGTTCTGGGTATCAACAAAGACAATCAATCCGATTTCTACCAGTGGTTTCACTTCCGTTTGTTTGGTGACGTATTTGAAACACACAATATCACTATCTCTGAATTAGCGAAGTCTGCATATCCCGGTGGTTGGAAAGATTATGATGTACTGGCATCCTATGACCGTCAGACCTGGTTCCGGGTAAACAGTGAATTCGACGGCGATAACCTTACCTTCAGTTTCACTCCCGAACAGTCTTCCATTTATTTCGCTTATTTCATTCCCTACAGCTACGAACGCCACCTCGATCTCGTTGGCGATGCACAAATGTCGCTGCGCTGTGAGCACCGTTTCCTGGGCGAAACCCTCGACGGTCGTGATATGAACCTGTTGGTTATTGGTGAAGAAGAGCCCACGAAAAAGAAAATCTGGATCACGGCCCGCCAACATCCAGGAGAAACCATGGCAGAGTGGTGTGCTGAAGCCCTTATTTATCGCTTGCTTGATGAACAAGACGGGCTTGCCAGACAATTGCTCGATGAAGCCGTTTTCTATGTGGTGCCGAATATGAATCCGGATGGTTCTGCAAGAGGTCATCTGCGTACCAATGCGGTAGGAACAAACTTGAACCGCGAGTGGGCCACGCCGTCAGCGGAAAAGAGCCCGGAGGTATTGTACGTATTGAATACCATGGCTGAAACCGGTGTGGACATGTATCTGGATATCCACGGCGATGAGGCACTGCCTTACAACTTTGTTGCTGGTAGTGAGGGTATTCCATGTTACTCAGAGCGACTGGCGCACCTTGAAAACACATTCAAATCTGCATTGCTGTTGGCCACGCCTGAATTCCAGGACGAGTTTGGTTATGCCAAAGACGAACCTGGCCAAGCAAACCTCACTGTTGCGTCAAATGCGGTAGGCGAGAAATTCGACTGTCTGGCTTACACGCTCGAAATGCCTTTTAAAGATAATAAAAATTTACCGGACCCAGTTTATGGCTGGTCCGTGCAACGCTGTCGTCAACTCGGTGAAGATTTACTCGTTGCCGTACGTGCGGTAGTGTCACAACTGCGATAATAATAATCACGCAACATACATAACAACAATAGTATTGATAACAACAAAAGTATTGAGGGGAACTCGTCTTGGAAGGCTTGTATAATTTCTTAACGTCACTTGATGGCATGCTTGGGGGCGCTCCATGGTTCCCCTTCGTACTGCTTGGGGTTGGTCTATTTTTCACGGTTTATCTTAAATTTCCACAAATCCGTTTCTTTAAACATGCATGGCTGGTAGTAACCGGCAAGTATGACAAGGACGGCGAGGAAGGGGATACCACACACTTCCGTGCATTAACGACTGCACTGTCTGGTACTGTGGGCACAGGTAACATTTCCGGTGTGGCATTTGCCATATTCTTAGGTGGTCCTGCAGCACTGTTCTGGATGTGGGCAACCGCATTTTTGGGTATGACCACAAAATTTGTGGAAGTCACCCTGTCGCACAAATACCGTGTTAAAACGGAAGACGGCACCATGGCGGGTGGTCCTATGTATTACATGGACCGTCGTCTTAACATGAAATGGCTGGCAGTGGCGTTCGCTATCGCCACCGTAGTCAGTTCTTTCGGTACCGGTAACCTGCCGCAAAGTAATGGTATTGCGCAGAGTATTGAAGCGACATTCGGTTTTGACCCACTGGTAGTGGGTAGTGTACTGGGTATATTACTGGCCTTGGTTATTTTAGGTGGTATTCAGCGTATTGCTGCTTTTACCTCGAAAATTGTTCCTATTATGGCGGTTATTTATCTGATTGGTGCCCTTGCGGTTATTTTCGCGAATGCGGAGAACATTGGGCCATCTTTCGCTGCGGTTATTGGTGATGCATTTAGCGGTTCAGCAGCGGCGGGTGGTTTCCTTGGTGCATCATTAGCCTATGCATTTAACCGTGGTGTTAACCGAGGACTGTTTTCTAACGAGGCGGGTCAGGGCTCGGCGCCAATTGCGCACGCCGCGGCACGTACCAGCGAGCCGGCATCGGAAGGTATGGTGTCACTGCTGGAGCCTTTCATCGATACCATTCTGATTTGTACTGTCACCGGTCTGGTTATTTTGTCGTCTGGTGTGTGGAAAGAAAAACACCAGAATGTCTTCGATCGTTCAGACATGTACTTTGTTCAAGGTGTTTATGCAGACGACAATCCAGCTGACAAAGAAGCGCTGTACAAGTACCTCAATGACATTGAGGACAGTGGTGTTGAGAACTACACCGGTCCTATTTCGGTGGTTAACGGTACCGCGGTAAGTGAAGGCTTTACGCTGATTAACGCCCGTTCAATTGCCGAAGATGTGAATTACTCATTAGGTGATGAAGACGCCTACACAGGAACACTTCAAATTAAAGACGGCAAGCCAGTAAAAGCCAACCTTGAAGTGTCTGGTAAATCACTGGTGCACTCGGCGGCACTCACCACTATAGCCTTTACCCGTGGCTATTTCGGCAGCTTTGGTCAGTACATTGTGTCTATTGGCTTGATGTTGTTTGCCTTCTCTACGGCAATAGCCTGGTCGTACTACGGCGACCGTGCCATGACTTATCTGCTTGGGCCACGCTCTGTGATGCCATACCGAGTCATTTACGTGGCAGGCTTTGTGTGGGCATCGTTTTCAGATACCACACTGGTATGGGCATTATCGGCTGTAGCGATTGTTGTTATGACACTGCCTAACCTGTTTGGTATAGTAATGCTAAGCAAGGAAATGAAGCAGACGGTTGATGAATATTGGACGCGGGTCCGCGACGATAAGTAAAGTCAGCCAGATAACGAAAAAGGGCACGTTGGTGCCCTTTTTTGCACAATGCGTTTGTCATCGACGACTGAACAACATGACGAAGATGTAAGCAGCAAAATAAACGTACAGGAGCAATAATGGCATTAACAGATTGTCCAGCGTGTAATAAGAAGATTTCGGATAAATCCGACGTGTGCCCGCATTGCGGATTTCAGGTAGGCGATGCCTCTGCTGAAGATATTCTGAGAAAACAGAGTCTTCAGCGTTACAAAAAACAGCAGAGCATTCAAAATCAGTCACTACTGGCTGTATTGCTGTTTGTGGCTGGTTTCGGCTTTATGTATTGGGGCGGTACTCAGCCTGGTGATATGCAGCACAACCTTGCGATTACTGCCACAGTGTTAGGCTTTGTGTGGTATGTTATCAACCGTGTCAGATTAGTTATTGTGAAACGATTTAATTCATGAATATAGATGCATTACTCTCAGCCATGACACCAGAGGTGTACACGCGCCTCCGTCAGGCTGTCGAAACCGGGAAATGGCCTGATGGCACAGTGTTGTCAGAAGAACAACGCGAAAGTTGTATGCAGGCCGTATTGCTTTATCAATCAAAAATTGAAAAATCCTCTGAGCACATGACGGTGAATGAAGCCGGTGAAATTGTGCACAAAAGTAAAAGAGAGTTCCGTGAAGCACTTCAGGCGGAACAAGATGAAAACACCATAGCCCGGTTCAGTCAGGATGATATTTAGTCGACTATTTCCACCCGCGCACAGCAGTCCCAATCCAGAGAAACGTATACAGGCCATCGCCAAATTATCACCGGAAAAAGCGACAGAACGCGCCACCTTGCACGAGCTTGCGTTTAACGATGATGACTGTGATGTCAGCCTGGCGGCATTAGAGAAACTGGATTCTTTTCCGCTTTGGCTAAAAATGTCGCAGACGGCGAATGACGCCAAACTACGGCGTCGTGCTGTTAGTCGGGTGGAGGATGTCGTTGGCAACCCTACCAGTACCGAAATTTCAGCCGAGGAAAAAGCCGAGTACCTGATCAAGCAGGCACCGGTTGAACTTGTAAAAAAAGTGCTGGAATCCCAGCAGAATGCGCCACTCGGTGACGATCTCGTGTTGTCATTATTGGCAAAAATTGGGCGTAGTGATTTCACGCTACAATTTTACAGTCGTCATGCCTCTGCAGGTGTGCAACAGCAAATCATTACTGATGCAGCAGATATCCCATTTTTAAACAGGTTGCTGAAGAAAACCAATGATGCAGCGTTAAGTCAGCGCATTAATGACAAGCTTTCTTTGCTTACTGAAGCGGCAGAAAAGCCGAAACAGCTCGAACAGGCTTACACGCTGACATTATCCAAGCTGCAAGCCCTGACCGACCGACACGACTTCAATGATGTTGATGCACGTCTTTCTGCTTGTCGACAAGAATTGGCTGCGCAGGATGAACACCTTGATGTGCTTAATGAGGACGTACGTTCTACATTAATCGAAAAGCGGGAACGGCTAGAAGATAAAGTCAGTCGCCATCATCATAAATTGGAAGCTGTGTGGAAAGCAGAATCCGCTGCCCGTGAAGCCGAGGCGTCCCGTCAGGCATTCTTACAGCAGGTAGACGATGCGAAAGCAAAGGTGAAATGGTTGTATACCGAACGCCTGTGTGAAGCTACGCTACAGGATGTTGAGTCGGTGAATGGCCAGGTGCGCGACCTTGAAAACACCTTAACTCATTTTGCGAGTAATCCTGATACGCGGGAACATCGTCAACTGCAACAAACTATCTCTGATCTCATTACCCAGCTGGACATGTTTTCTGCCCAGCAGCAAATTGCCACACGTTTGCTGGATGTGCTTAAACGCGCAGAAGCACTTAGCACTGAAACCTCTGGGCCATTACCTGCTGATGAATGGCAGGGGTTGAAAAAGCAGTGGGCTGAATCAGACAATTTAGTGTATCCGGTCAGCGATAGCTGGCGTAAGCGGTGGGGGGCGGTATCGCGTAGCCAAAAGCAACACGAAACAGCAGCCCGCGCACAGGCCGAGCAAGGCTTAAAGCAGTGTCGTCGATTATTATCGCTAATCACAAATCTTGTCGATTCTGGGCGTTATCGTGCTGCCATGAGTCGTTTTAGTGAGCTGGAAACCGCTTACCAATCGTTAGACGAACGCGGGCAGGAACAACTTAGCCGACGCTTTAGTCAGGTTAGTGAACAAATTTCCCGTCTTGAAGGCTGGCAAAGTTATCTGGCCGCGCCACGTAAACCCGCCATGTTGGAACAGGCACAGCAGTTAGCAGCCAGTCCGACTGACGATATTCCAGCCCGTGCAGAAAATATCAGGCAGCTACGCCAACAGTGGCAATCGCTTTCTGTTGGACAGCCAAAAGATGAGCAGGACCAGGCTTTCGATAACGCACTTGAAGCCGCCTTTGCGCCGTGTCGTGAATTCTATGCAGAACAAGAGCGTCAACGGGCTGAAGCTGCTGAAGTCCGTGAAGCATTAATTCAGTCGCTTAGCGCGCTGTCTTCACAGGAAGATGACATTGCCGCTTTGTCCAGACAGCTTGAAAAACTGAAACAGCGCTGGCGTGATGCCGGTACGGTAGAAAAAGACAAATATAACCGCCTTAAAAAGCGTTGGGATACGGCACTTGCACCGATTAACGAACGTGTAACCGCTTGGTTTGCTGATAACCGCAGTAAAAAGCAGGCGGTGATAGACGAAGCCAAAGCCCTTGCTGAGAGTGATGATTTGCAACAAAGTGCAGCCAGAGCACAGGAATTGCAACAGCATTGGAAGACAATAGGGCATGCCGGCAAGCGTTATGAAACACGTTTATGGCAAGCGTTTAAAGAGGTAAACGACAAGCTCTTTAACGAGGTAAAATCGGTTCGACAAGCGCAGCAGAAGCAACAAAGTGATGAAGTTGAGCGTTTACTCGAGCAGATTAAAACCATAAGCCGCTCGGTGCACCAACAGCCTGAGGCCGTTGATGCCGCACTTGTGCCGCTCATTGACACCATGAAAACATTGGACAGCCGCAAGCAGGCTGTGATCCAGCAACGTATTGAAAAGCTCCGCCGTAGTGTGGACAGCCAGTTGCAAGAAAATGCGCTGGATGATCGACGGGGCGCAATAATTGCGCTGGTTGAAGTATTAGCGATCTGGTCTGATGGGTCTGTTAAACCACAGGATGCCGACAGTTGGGACGCGCTGCCTAAAACATGGCGGTTGGCGATTTCCGGTAACACGACAAAACCCGCAAATAGCCGTAGTTGGTATGCCCATGTTCTTGAAATTCAGCTAGACATCCCCGCCACTGCAGCATTGATGCAAGAGCGTCGTGACGTTCAGTTGTCATTAATGGCTGCCCGTTTGGAAAGGGGTGACGAAGATTCTTTCTCTGATTCTGTTGCTAATTGGTTAGCCTGTGGCGTACCGCAAGCTGATGAGTTGCAACGAATGGCGATTATCCTAAGTACGGTGCAGGAAAATGCAGTGGTACTGAAGGGAGTGCGTTAATGCTAGTGCAAGTAGAGTTTGCTTTTGAGACCGAGCCCAATGCTTACCGGTTTCTAAACACAGTAAAACACTTCGATGCGAAAGAGTTGGTGGTAAAACGTGGTCGAAGTGCGCAGCATGTGCTCATCAAATATCGCTACGCCGATGGCAGTTTTGATGACACTGCAGCAAAACTCGACGATATTGCCCGGGAAATGGGTGGCGAGGAGTGTCATTAATGGCGGATTTTCATTTACAGGCACTGAATGAAGCCGGCCAGGGTAACTGGCAGAAATCTCATGATATGGTAGAAAACTTTGATGATGCGTTTTCCTGCCTCATACATGGGTTTCTGCACCGTCAGGAAGGTGATATGCCTAACGCCCGTTACTGGTACAACAGAGCAGGGCAAAGCATGCCGAACAACTCGCTGGATGATGAGTTCGTGCGTATCTACGAATTAGTCAGTGCGGAAGATGGATTGTAAAAAAATAAAAAGCGACAGTGATTGTCGCTTTTTTCGTATACACAGCTTCGATTTATGAGGCTACTGTAATTCCTGACGGAAAATGACCACAGAATTAGCCAGAGAGACGTAAAACGCTCTTAAACGGAAAGCGTTGCCTGATAACCTGAATATTTTCTGATATTAATGACCCGATCTTCGTCGAGCATTAGATACTGCCCTTTGATACCAGTTAGTACACCGGTAAACGCGGGGGTTTTATCCAGGTTAATCGATTTAATTTTCACCGGGTAGGTGTCTACGGGATAGTTAATCTCCACAGCAGGCGTCGCCGCCTCGCTTACTGCATCCAGTCCATGTTGCTGGCGGATCTCATCAAGGCCCGCATCAATTTTTTCCAACAACGCCGTTTTCAATGCCTCAAGATCCTGCTGTTCCGGCGTACCTTTTAACATGGTTCGCCAGTTCGTTTTATCACCAATATGCTGTTTACACAGGGTTTCCACCAAGCCACTGGTAAGCCGGTCTTTCACTCTTAAGAACACCAGTGCTTGCGATGCGCCTTGATCCATCCAACGACTCGATATGGCATCGCTGACGTGGCGGGTAATACCCACTTTCAAATTGCCGGTGTTGGCCAAATACACAAAATGATCACTCAGGCAGTGGGTTTCGCCCCATTCCGGTTCACGGCAGGTACCTTCATGATAGTGGCAGAGTTCCGGTTTAATAATGCAACTGTCACACTGTGCAAGGGTGATTAAACAGCGGTAGCAGTAGCCCTGATTGAAACTCTTTTTGGTTTTCTTGTCGCAATGTACGCAACGAATTTCACCTGCTGACGTTAGCGTTATCTCGCTGCCAATCAGGCTGTTCATGTCAACGCGGTGGTCACCAATGGCCAGAGTGTATTGCACCTGGTGTTCGTCATTCACCGAGACTTTCATTTTGCTCAAAGAGCCAGTGTATTCTTGCATGCTTGCGTTTTCTTATCCGTCGCTGAGTTCGCCACGCAAATTCGTGGTGAGTTTTTGTTTAATTTCTTCATAACTGAAATTCTGGCTAAGCAGGTAATGCAGTTTGGCCAAAGCCGCTTCGGGCGTCATATCACTACCAGATAACACACCGACTTCTCTTAGGCTGTTACCTGTGGCGTAGCCGCCCATATTCACGCGGCCGCGCAAACATTGCGTGCAGTTGAGCACCACAATTTCCCGTTCGGCAGCGTATTGCAATTGCTGCAGTAACGCCGGTTGTTGCGGAGCATTACCCACGCCATAGCTAAGTAAAATTAAGGCGTTGACCGGCTGTTGCAGGGTGTTTTTAATCACTTCAGAGGCAATACCCGGATACAAGCTAACTAACCCGATGGGTTGCGATTTTACCTGACAGACTTTTAGTGGCTTGGTTGTGGGTTCCGCCAGTTTGCCTGCTTTAACCCGGATATTAATGCCAGCTTCAAGCAGAGGGGGGAAATTCGGCGAGTCGAAGGCATTAAACCCGTCTGCGTCTACCTTGCGGCTGCGGTTTCCTCGTAGCAGGCGGTTATTGAAGAACAGACCAACTTCGGCAATAGGATAATTTGCTGCAACGAAAAGCGCATTTAGCAGATTAACTTGGCCATCAGAACGCAGCTCGGCCAACGGAATTTGCGATCCCGTTACGATAACCGGTTTTGAGAGGTCTTCAAGCATAAAGCTAAGTGCCGAGGCGGTGTACGCCATGGTATCGGTGCCATGCAGAATGATGAAACCGTCATACTTATCGTAATTTGCGGCAATATCGTCGGCGATGCGTTGCCAGTCTGAAGGGTTCATGTCTGATGAATCAATCAGGTTGTCGTATTCATGAAGGGTGTACAAGGGCATTTCCGGGCGGTGAAATTCTGGCATGTTTTCCAGTGTTTTTCCTAAGAACCCTGAAGCCGGTACATAGCCCTGTTTAGAGGGTTTCATACCGATGGTGCCGCCGGTATAAGCGATATAAATGTGTTTTCTCATGACGTACTCCTGATAATCCGGCGTATTGTAACAGCCCTGTTAGGCAAGTCATCAACTTGCTGGCTACTCAGGCAGGGTTATTCTGGATCACATCTTTGTTCGATTTAATGCCAGCGAGGGCATTTGTTACTTGCCCAGCGCAAATAGTCCGGCATAATTAGGGCTCTTCGATCGGCTAAGCATAGAAATAAATGGCCAGATCAGCACCGATGGATATAAATAATAAATAAGCAGTACGGTTGTTACCATGCAAAGTAATACAGGAAGTTTAGTTTGTGTCGGCCCTGGTATGACGTTGGGTGCACACATGTCCGCCCGTTGTCGTAGTCATATCGAGCATGCCGATGTGGTGTTCACCAATTGCCATCCTATTATGGAGCGCTGGCTGGCAACCATGAATAAAGACACCCGCTCACTGCAGTCATTGTACGCAGATGGAAAAGACCGCAGAGTGACTTATCAGGAAATGGTTAAATTGATCATGACTGAAATTCGCAGCGGTAAGTCTGTGGTGGGGGCGTTTTACGGTCATCCAGGTGTGTTCGCTCAGGTACCTCATACCGCCATCGCGCAAGCTCGAAAGGAAGGGTTTTCTGCGCATATGGAGCCTGGCATTTCTGCAGAAGATTGTCTCTATGCTGATATGGGTATTGACCCGGGTGCATACGGCAGTCAGCACTTTGAGGCCAGTCAGTTAATGATGTTCGAGCGTGTTATCGATACATCAGCCTATCTGTTCTTATGGCAAATTGCGCTTGCCGGCGATTTAACCATTGCCGCAAAGACGTCGAGTGCAGCGCAGCGACAAGTGTTGGTGTCGATGTTAACTGAACATTACGGCTACCCCAACGATCACGCTGTGGCGCTCTATGAATGCCCTACCTTAATTACCGATAAAACGCGCATTGAATGGATACCCCTTAATTGTCTTCCAGAGGCAAACCTTACTTTGGTGACCACCTTGGTGGTGCCGCCATGTAAGAAGCTCACTAAAAACACCGCCATTCTGGATAAATTACATCAATTACAACAGCAACAAGGAAGCACACATGACAAAAGCAATTGAAATTCTGGCATCATTGGCAAACGACACAACGCGTTCCGTTGACGACCTTAGTGTAGAAGAACTAAACAGCATTGCCGCACTAAAAGCAGAAGCCGCAGAAATAAAGCCAATTATGACAATAACAGAGCCAAACGAGCCCACTGAGCCAACGCCGGACCCTGAACCGGAAAAGAACCCCAAGGTTGCCTGATCCCAATGAAATACTGGTTAGTTGTTTTTCTTATCTTCACGTCGACAGCATGTTTTGCTGTCGACGACCATGAAAGATTAAGGCATATAGAGTCTTTGGCATTGTCTGATTGGGACACTGCCAAAGTACTGCTTGCTGATCTCGATGAAAAGCAACTATCAGGTTCAGATAGAGATTTTTACGATTATTTATCTATCTATTTCACCACCAAAGACATTCCGTTTGAAACCTTGTCTGAGAACTACAAGAGACTCTACGACAAGCTGCCTCCCGGCGAAGCTCGGATTAAATTAGCTAAATCGTTGCTTAGTTTGTCGGCGCATTTGAGTGAATGGGATTACGCATTTGCACTTTCTAAAGATGTAGAACAACAATTAGAAACTATCGATGATCCCAATCTTCTGGCTGCTGGTTGGAAGGGAATGCTTGTATTTTATAATACGGCAGGTCTACGTCAACAGGGAGAATCCATGGTTAAGAAGATTCTCAACAGTACTGTTGCCGACAGCAAGCTACGATGTTTCGCGAGGACAATGCGTGCCGAAATGAACCTAGAGGTAAATAAGGCAACCGAGTTGCAGTTCAACGATGCCATCGATAACTGTAAGCGTGCCGGCGAAACTTTTTTTATTGCATTTAACTTTGTTCACTTGCTCGACTTCTATGTAACGACGGCCGAATACAATAAAGCCAGGATCATTGAAAGAGAAGCCCAGTGGCGAGTGGATGAACTCAAATTTGCGCCTCTATCTGGCAGCTTTTTACTGTCACAAGCGGAAATGCGTCTCGGCGAAAATCGAATTGATGAAGCCGAAGCCTTGGCGATTCAATCCATAAACAGTAACTCGCAAGGTGAGTACAAACAGGGTGTAAAAGGCGCCTATCGGATTTTGATAGACATCTATCAGGGCAGGAAGGATTACGAAAAAGCCTACCAATATTTACTATTAAAACAAGAGATTGAAGCACTGCTTACGTCGGAGCAAAGTATTCGGGAACTGGCATATCAAAAAGCTACCTTCGATGTGAAAGCCAAAGAAAATGAAATTCTCTTGCTGGACAAGCAAAATAAACTGCTTCAGGCAGAAGCGCTTTATTCTGGCCAGAAAATGAAAACCACCATGCTGGCGTTAGCAATGGTATCTGTTGTCGGGGTGGCGCTGTTATTCTGGAGTTATCGTAGTAGAAAGTTAACCCGCAAACTGCGTTACCTTGCCACCCGAGACAGCCTCACCGGTTTATATAATCGTGGCTTCTTTAGTGAAAAAGCCGTTACGCTACTTACACAGGCGCAGAAATCGGGTCAGCCAGTTTCTATGTTACTGCTCGATCTTGATTTGTTTAAGAGTGTGAATGACACCTACGGTCATCAAGTGGGCGACTGGGTACTACGTGAAGTTGCTGCTTCACTGTTACGGGTGTGTCCTAAGGAAGGTATTGTTACCCGAATGGGCGGCGAAGAATTTGGCTTAATCGTAACGGGGCTCTCTGCTAAAGACAGTTTTCAGTTAGCTGAGCGATGCCGACAAGACATTGAAAAAATCGACTCGAGCATTTCAGGACACAAATTCAAAGTGTCTGCGAGCTTCGGTGTTAGTACAAGCTCGCAAGTAGGATACAGTTTGGACAATTTGTTTTCTGCTTCAGATTTGGCGTTGTATCAATCGAAGCGATTTGGCCGAAATCAAGTTTACGAATACAACAGTAACCTAACGCAGTTTGGTTAACACCGAATAATCCTAACCAATAAAAAAGAAACCCGGCAGATGCCGGGTTTTGTGTTCGTAGCAGGCAATAAATTACTTAACTTCTTTACCGGCAGCTTGTTGGTCTGCGTGGTAGCTCGAACGCACCATAGGGCCGCAGGCAGCGTGAACGAAACCAATGTCTTTAGCGTAATCGCCCAGCGCATCAAATTCGTTAGGGTGCACATAACGTTTTACGGGGTAGTGGTGACGTGACGGTTGCAGGTATTGCCCTAATGTCAGCATGTCTACATCGTGGGCACGCAAGTCCCGTAGCACGCCTTCAATTTCTTTGTTTTCTTCGCCCATGCCCATCATCAAGCCGGACTTCGTTTTCACATCAGGGTGTTGCGCTTTGAATTTCTTCAGCAAGTCCAACGACCATTGATAGTTTGCGCCGGGGCGACATTCACGATACAAGCGTGGAATGGTTTCCAGGTTGTGGTTGAATACGTCTGGTACGCCATTTTTAAAGATTTCCAGTGCGCGGTCCATACGACCACGGAAATCCGGCACCAGCACCTCAATGGTTGTGGCAGGGCTGTGTTCACGAATAGCGTTAATGCAGTCGACAAAGTGCTGCGCACCGCCATCACGAAGATCATCACGGTCTACCGACGTAATTACCACGTATTTCAGTTTCATTTCAGCAATGGTTTTCGCCAGCTTTTCTGGTTCTTCAGCGCTAGGCGGAAGGGGTTTACCGTGGGCCACATCACAGAACGGACAACGACGGGTACAGATATCACCAAGGATCATAAAGGTTGCCGTGCCGTGATTAAAACACTCAGCCAGGTTGGGGCAGGAGGCTTCTTCACACACAGAGTGTAGTTTGTTTTTACGCAGTGTCTGTTTAATCTCGTCGATGCGATCTGTTGTACGTGGCAGTTTAATCTTGATCCACGACGGCTTACGCAACATTTCTTCCTTTTCAGTAGGAATAATGGTGATAGGAATGTGTTTTACTTTCTCATCATCGCGGAGCTTAACTCCGGCTTTAGGACGTGCGTTACTCATCAAAACCTTCTTTATTTATGACCTCGCTGATATTCAATATATTCAGCAGGTGTTGCGTCAGGGCAGGGCCGGCATCACTGAGTGATTGGGGGCCTGACAGACGCGCAGTATCAATCATTTCCATACCGGCATAACCGCAAGGATTAATTCGATCGAACGGCGCTAAGTCCATATTAACATTGAGCGCCAGTCCATGAAACGAGCAGCCTTTACGAATTCGCAATCCTAACGAACAAACTTTTCGTTCATCAACGTAAACGCCGGGGGCGTCTTTTTTGGCATATGCAGTAATATTGAAGTCGGCCAATAAGGCAATAACCGCATTTTCCATCGCTGTGACCAGTTCGCGTACGCCCAATTTGCGACGTTTTATGTTCAACATCAGGTACATAACTTGCTGGCCTGGGCCATGGTACGTAACCTGACCGCCGCGGTCCACATTAACAACCGGAATGTCACCGGGCATCAAAATATGCTCAGCCTTTCCTGCCTGCCCCTGAGTGAATACAGCATCATGCTCAACCAGCCAAATTTCATCGGTGTCTTCACTGCCTCTTTCATCAGTGAAGCGCTGCATATCGTGCCAGATGGGCTCGTATGGACGTCGGTGTAGTTGGCGAACAATCACCGGATAGGATGGTGCTGTCACTTACAGAACAACCCGTACCAGTTCAACTTTCGCCAATTCAGTGTAAATGGTTTCCATATGCTCTTTACTGGTTACCTTTACACTCACCGACACCGAGTGATAATTACCTTTGGCACTGGGTTTTACTGTCGGTGAATAGTCACCAGGCGCATGGGTTTGCAAACAGCTTACTACCATTTGCGGTAAATCTTCGTGGGCAACGCCCATCACTTTAAAAGTCTGGAAACAGGGAAAGTCCAGCAATTCATCGAAACGGGTATCCATTACGACTTCCTTACATCTTCAAATAAACAAAACGGCCAGATTATAACAATCTGGCCGCTTATGAACTAGCACAACCTGTTGGTGGTTATTCTTCACCCCAACCAAGCTGCAGCATCAGGTAATCATAAGCACGGTCGAAGAAGCCACCTTCGTTAACTTCTTGCAGGGCTACAAGCGGGTACTCCGCCACATCTTCGCCATCGAGTTGCAAATAGAGCTTACCTACAACCTGACCTTTCGCGAGCGGTGCTTCGAGTTTCTTATCGAGTTCGAAGTTTGCTTGTAAATTCGACGCCTGACCTTTAGGAATGGTAATGGGGGTAGATTGGTTAATTCCAAGGTCTACCGTTTCACGGTCACCCATATAAATGCGGTGCGATACAAAGCTATCACCGGCTTTATAAGGCGTTACCGTTTCATAGAAGTCAAAACCGTAGCGCAGCAGTTTGCGGTTTTCTTCGTTACGGGCAGAAATGCTTTCTGTTCCCATGACAACTGAGATAATGCGACGGCCATTTTGCTTTGGATCAACCGCAGAAGTGATGAGGCTGTATCCCGCATCTGAAGTATGGCCGGTTTTAATGCCATCTACGTCCAGGTTGCGGTCCCACAATAAGCTGTTACGGTTATGCTGCTTAATGCCGTTATAGCTAAATTCTTTTTCACTGTAGATGTCGTAGATTTCAGGTGTTTCTGAAACCAGTGCCTGAGATAGCAGCATCATATCGCGGGCAGTAACATAGTGCTCAGGGTCGTGCAGACCGTGGCTGTTTACAAAGTGCGAATGCGTCATACCCAAAGATTGCGCGTATGCGTTCATCATGCTGGCAAACGCGCTTTCTGAACCGGCGACATGTTCTGCCATGGCCACACAAGCGTCGTTACCTGACTGAATGATAATACCGCGAATCAAATCAGAAGCTTTTACTTCAGTGCCTACTTCGATGAACATTTTGGAAGAATCCGGGAAATTCTTTGCCCATGCATTTTTAGAAATTGGCACCATGTCGTCCATGCTGATATTTCCGGCTTCCAGTGCTTTACCAATGACGTAGGTGGTCATCATTTTGGTTAGACTGGCAGGGTAGAGTTGCTCGTCAGCATTCTCTTCGGCAATCACATAGCCCGTTTCGTTGTCCATCATGATAAACGCTTTCGCGTTCACTTTTGGTGGCGGTGGAATGACAACCTTTGCCTGAACTTTGGCAACAAAGGTCATGAGCAACATGAGGATCATGGCGGTCATGAAAGTCGGTTTAGCGCGGTTTATAGTTTTATGCATGGGAATTTCAATTACCGTTTTTATATTTAAGACAATCTTGAGAATTTTAACGTAAGCGTTCCGCTTGGACTAGGTTTTACCCAAAAAGTTTACCGAAATACAGCGCTCGTCGATGGATTCCACAGGAATAACACTGAATTGCCAGATGAGCGCCACATTTGCTGAATACTCACAACGCCGCGCCCACTGAATAGGCACCCGGATAACCATTTTGTTTTAGGTCATCGAGCAGCATGCGGGCCTGGAAACGGTCAGCTAATGGACCAAGTCGAAGCTTATACACGTTATCAACAAGGGGAATTTCAGCAGGCACCTGATAAAGCTGAGATAAGACCGTAGACACACTTTTTGCTCGCTCTGCGTCGCTCACCGCGGCCACCTGAATATACCAACCTTCTGGTTCTGTGGTTTCTTCAGGCTCTGGCTCAACGGGCAGGGGAACAATGCCGGCATACTCCTGGTAAGAAACCGTTGGTTGGTTGCCTACCGTGACCTGATTATTCTTATCAAAATGGATGACTTCCAGTTTCACTTGCGCCGTACCATGCTTTTGATAATCGAGCTTTTTCGCGGCGGCGTATGATAAATCAATAATACGGTCGGAGTGGAATGGGCCCCGGTCGTTCACCCGCACAATAGCGGTTTTACCGTTACTCAGGTTGGTGACCTTCACATAAGACGGCAGCGGCAATGTTTTGTGCGCCGCCGTCATAGAAAACATATTGTAAGTTTCGCCGTTGGATGTGAGGTGGCCATGAAATTTCTGGCCATACCAGGACGCTTGCCCGGTTTCGACAAACCCTTTACCGGTTAACAGCGGGAAATAACGCTTACCCAGTACCTCATAAGGACGGGAATTCCACTCGCGATAAGGCTCATACTGAGGATCAGCATCGATGTAGTCCGGTTCGTCGTAAACAAACGTGGGAGCCGAATCGCTGTGCTGAGCATAACGACCGGATGACTGGCAGCCCGTTACGAGTACTGCCAGAATAAGCAATAACCAATTTTTAGCGCACATAGTTTATCGGGATAAGAATCTTTTTTGTGTACCGATTGCCATCAGAATGCCAAAACCTGCCATCAAAGTCACCATTGATGTTCCGCCGAAACTCACCAGCGGCAGGGGCACACCGACCACAGGTAATAATCCTGACACCATGCCCATGTTTACAAATACATAAACAAAGAAGGTGAGGGTGATTGAGCCTGCTAATAACTTACTGTAGGCGTCCTGTGCCCGATTGGCAATAATCAGCCCACGGATAATAATAAACAGGTAAATTGCCAGCAGTGCGAGTACGCCAACCAGGCCAAATTCTTCACTGAAAACCGCAAAGATAAAATCGGTATGGCGTTCTGGCAGAAATTCCAGTTGTGACTGAGTACCTTGCAGCCAGCCTTTGCCTTCTAGGCCGCCAGAGCCAATGGCAATTTGTGACTGGATGATATGATAGCCAGAGCCCAGAGGATCAGATTCGGGATTCAAAAATGTGGTAACCCGTTGTTTCTGATAATCCTGCATCAGGAAGAACCACATAATGGGCGTAAAGCCCCCGGCGAGGGCGGCCACAAACCCGATCAGTTTCCAACTCATTCCGGCAAGGAAAATGGCGAAAATCCCGGAACTGGCAATCAACAGCGAAGTTCCTAAGTCGGGCTGTTTAGCAATTAAAATGGTGGGTACGATAACTAAAGCGAAACCAATACCAATCTGCATGAGTTTGGGCGGTAGAGTAAATTTGCTGATGTACCAGGCGACCATCATCGGCACGGCCAATTTCATCAGTTCCGAGGGCTGAAAACGCACAAATTTTAAATCCAGCCAGCGCTGAGCACCTTTACCCACGTCACCAAATAACAGTACGGCTATTAGCATAAGCAATCCTGCAATATACGCGTACGTCGATAAGCGTCGGTAGGCCATGGGCGGCACCTGCGCCATTACAAACATGACGCCCATGGCAATACCCAAGCGGGTGAACTGTCGCTCCATCTGGCCCATATCCTGACCGGATGCCGAGTAGAGGGTGTACAAACCCACCACCATCAACACCAGCAAGCCAATCAGTAACCAACCGTCGATATGTATGCGTTCCAGCAACGTTGATTGATTTTGTTTTAACTGGGTACGTTTCACTGGCCTACCTCCTGACCTTGCTGCTCAGGGGGAACATAATCCGGGTCCATGAAATCCCGTTCACGAAAGAAAAAGTCGATAACCTGACGGGCTACCGGGGCTGCATTTGAGCTGCCTCCACCGGCGTTTTCTACCACAACGGCAACGGAGACTTCCGGCTGTTCAAACGGCGCAAACGCCACATACATGGCGTTGTCACGAAGGTGCTCAGACACTTCTTCTTCTTTGTAAGACTCGTTCTGGGCGACCGAGAACAGCTGTGCCGTACCCGACTTCCCGCCCGACTGATAAGGTGCGTCGGAGAAAGAACGGCGGCCCGTGCCTTCTTCATCGTGATTCACTTTATGCATTGCGTCGAGCATTAAATCCCAGTTTTTCTTTTCTTTTACAGCAATCGGTCGCCAGGTTTTCAACGGTTCTTCAATAACCTCACCCTGATCGCCCATAAAGCCCATAATGATTTGCGGCACGTAGCGCTCGCCATGATTAATCAGTGTATTAATGGCCTGATTCAGTTGGATGGGAGTGGCAGTCCAGTAGCTTTGACCTATACCCACAGGAATGGTGTCACCGATATACCAAGGCTGATTAAAGCGCGCTCTTTTCCAGCCACGACTCGGCATATTGGCATCTGACTCTTCATACAAATCCACACCCGTATATTCGCCGAAGCCGAATTCAGACATGGACTCGCTAATTCTATCGATACCGAGTTTGTAGGCTAAGTCGTAGTAGAAGGTGTCACAGGATTGCATAACGGCCCGCACCACATTTACCTTGCCATGGCCCCACTTTTTCCAGTCTCGCCACACGTGTTTTACGTTGGGTAACCGGTAGCGACCGGTGTCGTTAATGGTGGTTTTCGGGGTGATCACGCCATCTTCCAGGCCCACCAGGCCCAAGAGCGGTTTAATCGTAGACGCAGGTGGATATTGCCCTTGTGTCGCGCGATTGATCAGCGGGCGATCCGGTGAATTTAATAGCGCACTGTAGTTTTTGCTGCTGATCCCGTGAACAAACAAGTTGGGGTCGTAACTTGGGCTTGAGTACATGGCCAGTACACCGCCTGTTTGCGGCGAAGACACCACCACGGTACCGCGTTGACCATTGAGGGATTTTTTCGCCGCCAACTGAAGTGCTAAATCAATATTTAACACAATGTCTTTGCCGGGGACGGGGGGATCAATACTCAATGTGCGGATGATGCGCCCCTGACTGTTTACCTCTACCTGTTGGTAGCCAACCTGACCATGCAGTTCTTCTTCATGATACTTTTCAACGCCAAGCTTTCCGATGTCGTAGGTGGCAGCGTAGTTGGCTTCTTGTCCTGCTTCGACAAGCTTCTGCAAGTCCTTTTTGTTGATTTTCGCCACGTAACCTAACACATGCGTGAGGGTTTCACCGTAGGGGTAGTAACGGGAAAGACGCGCCTCCACAGACACACCGTCATAATGGTGTTGTTGTGCAGAAAATAACGCCACTTCCTGTTCACTTAACTGTGTTCGCAGGGTGATGGGTTTGAACCGGCGCTGGCCGCGATAGGTTTTTTGAAAATTCTCACGTTCTTCCGGTGTGATGCCCATGAGCGTGGTGAGGCTATCTAAGGTCGCTTCCAAATCATCGACTTCTTCCGGGATAATTTCGAGGCTAAATACCGGGCGGTTTTCAGCCAGCAAAATGCCATTTCGGTCGTAAATAAGGCCGCGATTTGGGGCAATGGGTAATACCTTGATACGGTTACCGTTCGATCGTGTCTGGTACGCATCGTGTTTTTCTACCTGTAAGACATACAGGTTACTCACGACAATGCCGAGCATGGCTATGACGATAAGTAGCGAAACCACAGCCCGGCGGGCAAACAGGTTAGCTTCAGCTGAGTGATCACGAATAGCCTGACGTTTACGGGCCATGGCTACTCTCTGTGGTAAGGGTGATTTTGAGTGACTGACCAGGCGCGGTACAGGCTCTCAGTAACAATGATGCGCACTAATGGATGGGGAAGGGTGAGATTTGATAAAGACCAACGCTGTTCAGAAGCCGCAATGCATTCTGGCGCCAGACCTTCAGGACCACCAATTAATAAGCTAACATCCCGGCCGTCCATTTTCCAGGCGTCGAGTTGACGCGCGAGTTGCGGGGTATCCCAGGGTTTACCGGTCACCTCCAGCGTTACAATGCGGTTGCCTTTGGGTATTGCAGCCAGTGTTGCTTCGCCTTCTTTTTGCAAAATACGAGGTATATCGGCATTTTTGCCCCGTTTGCCGGCAGCGATTTCTGTAAAACTCACCGGCATATCGGCAGGAAAGCGTCGGATAAATTCATCCACACCTTTGGTTACCCAATCCGGCATTTTCGTTCCGACTGCTACAATCTGTATTTTCACCGTTCTACAACTTCCCGGTTTTTCGTTAGCCACTGAAAACTACAAGCAAAAACAAAAACGGGAAAATGCTTTCCCGTTTTCGTTTAGATTAACCCCAGAGTTTTTCTAACTGATAGAAATCGCGGGCTTCGTCTTGCATCACGTGAACGATAATGTCACCTAAATCTACCAGTACCCATTCACCGGTTTCTTTACCTTCCACGCTTAAAGGTGCATGACCGGCATTTTTGGTTTCAACATGCAGATTATCTGCGATGGCCATAACATGGCGCTTTGAATTACCGGAACAGATGATCATCAAATCGGTAATTGATGATTTACCGCTTACATCAAGTTCAATGATGTCGCGGGCCTTCATGTCGTCAATCTTATCTAACACGAATTGTTTGAACTGATTACTGTCCAAAAGTTCTCCTCAAATCACACAAAAATTAGTTTTTGGTTACATCTAAACTATAGCGAAGTTTAACTTAAATCCCACCAGTAGGCGAAAGGGCTTATTCCATTACCGGCAGGTGACCTAGTGGTACGCCCATAAACAGCATACAAAGATGCGCAAGTTTTACGTAGGGACGTACAACGGTGTATTGCTTAAAGGCGAGATCTGCTTGTTCGAGTTCCTGGCGGATGTGCTTCATCTGCGCGGGAGTAAGCCGATTCAATGCCGACTGGTAAACCGCCTGGCGGTTTTTCCATATGCCCAATTTCATCCACTGAATTTGTTGCCCGGATTTTAACTGGTCCTGTAATTGGGTTAGCGTTTGCCATTCCCGGACCAGCGCCCAAATCAAAATATTTGGCTCAATACCTTCACTTTCCAGGCGATAGAGCATTTTAATACAACGCTGCTGTTCACCGCCCAGCATGACATCCACCAACTGAAACACGTTAAAGCGGGATTGATCCACAATCGCTGCTTCCACTTGTTCTGGGGTGATGGTTTGCCCTGCAAACACCAACGACAGTTTTTGAATTTCCTGGCTGGCCGCGAGCATATTGCCTTCACACATGTCGGCAATCATGCGTACGCACGCTGCATCTGCGTTAAGTTTAGCTTGCTGAAGTTCCTGCTGAATCCAACTGTTGAGGTTGTTGCCTTCGAGGGGATAGCAGATACTGTGCACGCCAATGTCGTCCAATACCTTGAACCACTTACCTTTTTGAACGTCTTTACCAATGCGGGGACCGTGCACCAAAAGCAATATATCCTGACCCAGGTTGGGCGCAATGGCTTGCAAGGTTTGACTGCCTTCGGTGCCAGGTTTACCGGTTGGCAATTCCAGTTCTATTAATTGCTGAGAGGCAAATAACGACAACGATTGTGTCGCCTCAATAAGCTGACTCCAGCTGAAGCCACTGTCGGCAACAAACACAGTACGTTCGGTAAAACCTTCCGCTTTGGCTTTTTCCCGCAGCGCTTCAATCATCGAAAATTTCTGTTGTGGTTCATCACCAAACAGCAGGTAGCAAGGTTTTAAACCTCGCTGTAACTCTTGATTAAAACGGTTGGGGTAGACTTGCATAATGCGCCGTTATTCCGCGACAGCGCGGGTAGATTGGCTGGCAATACGTCGAATAATCTTGTCCGCAGCCTCTTCACGCATCTCGCTGAGTACCAGTTCGAGTTCTCTGGACTTTGCGAGTACCTGCTGAGGATCGTCCTGATAGTCTCGAAGCACTTCAAAATAGGCGGGCAGGGGCGCTTTACCGGGGAATGTCACCGTGTAACGTACCCCGTAAATCAGCTCATATTCCGCTACCTGACCAGTAGCAAACAACGATAGCAGTCGGCGTTCTAACTGTTCAGGCTGAATATTAATGAGCACCGCCATGTTTTCAGAAGGGCTGTCTTTCAGGTTGCCACCTTTCAGATTATAGACTGACAGTTGCTTTTTCAGTGCCCGGGCAAGCGGCGCATGGGACTGCGCGGATGTCACTGCCACATAGTTCACTGTGGGCGGCAAGGTTTCGTTGCCGCGTAGGTGAAAGCCACAGCCGGTAAGTACCAGCGTGGCAGCAGTGAAAAACAGACCTCTGACTAGTGCTTTCATTAGTTAGCCACAATGTTCACAAGTTTACCGGGAACAACGATGATTTTACGCACGGTTTTTCCATCGATAAATTGTTGTACGTTTTCCTGAGCCAGCGCATCGGCCTCGATGGCATCTTTAGCGGCATCAGCGGCGACAGTGATTTTCGCACGCACTTTACCGTTAACCTGTACCACGATGAGTTTTTCATCTTCCACCAGGGCTTTCGCGTCGGCCTGTGGCCAGCCAGACTGTTCAACAGGCGTGGTATGACCCAGTGCCTGCCACAGGCTGTGACTGATATGTGGTGTGATTGGGTTAAGCAGGCGCAGCACTGATTCAATCGCTTCACGCATGACGGCGTGGTCTGTGTTACTTTCCTGTGGTGCTTTCTGCAGGTGGTTAAGCAATTCCATCACCGCTGCTACAGCCGTGTTGAAAGTTTGACGACGACCTAAATCATCAGACACCTTAGCGATGGTCTTATGCACTTCACGACGCAGTGCTTGTTGATCTTTTGATAGGGCAGAAGGATCTACCGCGGCTGGGCTGTCACACGCTTCTAGGTGTTCATTAACCAGCTTCCAGATACGTCTAAGGAAACGGTTAGCCCCTTCAACACCTGAGTCTACCCATTCCAGTGTTTGTTCTGGTGGCGCGGCGAACATGGTGAACAGACGTACGGTATCGGCACCGTATTGGTCGATAACAGCTTGTGGATCGATACCGTTGTTTTTCGACTTCGACATTTTGGTCATGCCGCCATGCTCAACCGGTGTGCCGTCTTCTGTCAGCCAGGCCTTAACAATACGCCCTTTGTCGTCTTTCTCGGTGGAAACGGCCAGCGGTGAATACCAGGTTTTCTTGCCTGCTTCGTCTTCACTGAAGTATGAATCGGCCAGTACCATGCCCTGACATAGTAGACGCTTAAACGGTTCGTCGGAATCAACTAAACCTTCATCACGCAATAACTTGTGGAAGAAGCGTGAGTAAAGCAGGTGAAGAATGGCGTGTTCGATACCACCGATATACTGATCAACCGGCAGCCAGTAGTTTGCTTGGGTAGGATCGAGCATGGCGTCGCCATTTTGCGCACAGCTGTAGCGAGCGTAGTACCAGGACGATTCCATAAAGGTATCGAAAGTGTCGGTTTCACGCAGCGCTGGCTCGCCATTAAACATGGTTTTTGCCCACTCCGGGTTGGCTTTAATCGGTGAGGTAACGCCATTCATTTCAACGTCTTCAGGCAGTACTACCGGTAACTGGTCTGCCGGAACCGGAACACTTTCACCGTTCTCCAGGTTCAGCATTGGAATAGGCGCACCCCAATAACGCTGACGGCTTACGCCCCAGTCGCGCAAACGGTAGTTAACTTTACGTGAGCCACATCCTGCAGCTTCCAGCTTATCGGTAATGGCGTTAAACGCGTCTTCAAATGCCAGACCATCAAATTCGCCAGAATGAATCAATGTGCCTTTCTCGGTATAAGCAGATTCAGCCAGATTACACTCGCTCTCAGCACCTTCGGCCGATGCAATAACCTGTTTAATCGGTAAGTCGTACTTGGTGGCAAATTCCCAGTCGCGCTGGTCGTGGCCAGGTACTGCCATCACTGCGCCAGAGCCGTAACCCATCAGCACGAAGTTGGCTACCCATACTGGCACCTCTTCACCGGTTAATGGGTGAATGGCTGTCAGGCCCGTATCACAACCTTTCTTCTCCATCGTGGCCAGTTCAGCTTCTGCCACTTTGGTGTTTTTGCATTCTTCAATAAATGCCGCCAGCGCAGGGCTATTCTTTGCGGCAAATTCAGCAATCGGATGCTGCGCCGCTACGCCAACATACGTTACACCAAAGAAGGTGTCTGGACGGGTGGTGTAAACGGTGAGTTCTTCCACATCGCCAGCGGGAGTGGTCAGTTTAAAGGTGATTTCTGCGCCTTCAGAACGGCCAATCCAGTTCGCTTGCATGGCACGAACCTGATCTGGCCACTCTTCCAGTTTCTCCAGATCAGCAAGCAGCTCTTCGGCGTAATCGGTAATTTTGATAAACCACTGTGGAATTTCTTTTTGTTCTACCAGTGCACCAGAGCGCCAGCCACGGCCATCGATAACCTGCTCGTTAGCCAGTACGGTTTGGTCAACCGGGTCCCAGTTCACCGTTGCATTTTTCTTATACACCAGGCCTTTTTCATACAGGCGGGTGAAGAACCATTGTTCCCAGCGGTAGTAATCTGGTTTACAGGTGGCCACTTCACGGTCCCAATCGTAACCGAAACCCAACGACTTAAGCTGGCCTTTCATATACTCGATGTTTGAGTAAGTCCAGTTTGCGGGCGCGGTATTGTTATTAATGGCGGCATTTTCTGCAGGCAGGCCGAAAGCGTCCCAGCCCATGGGTTGCAGTACATTTTTACCCTGCATTCGCTGGAAGCGGCTTATTACGTCACCAATGGTGTAGTTCCGCACGTGACCCATGTGTAAACGTCCACTTGGGTAGGGAAACATGGACAGACAGTAGAATTTTTCTTTGTCGTTATCTTCTACGGCTTTGAATGATTGGTTTTGATCCCAGTATTGCTGGACATCTTGTTCAATTTGTTTGGGATTGTAATGATTTTCGGCCATTGTGAATTAGGCTTCCGCGTTGGTAGTAATATCTTCGTGATTAGCCGCATAGAATAACCCACGGCCATAGACGCCCACAATAGTCAGGCGGTCTTTTTATCCTTATCTGGTGGGAATTTAGTCAGTTTCGCCTGGTTGAAGGAAATCAGCGAGGGCCTGAAGCTGTAATCCCTGCACATGATCGACTATCGGCGCGAGTTCAGTGTATCCGGAATCCGCGTATCCGTGAACATGATAGCGCAGGGTAATTGTGGTGGTGCCGGGTACATCCTTCGATTCGCCAAATTGCCAGTCTAGCGCACCGTACATGCCCATGCCTTGAAGTGGGCCGAGGCCGCCGGTCATACGCAAGGTTTTTACCGGGTCAACAAATACCACACGCATATGCTCTGCCGACCGCGCATCGCGGGTTTCACAAAAGCAGCCTCCTGCAGTGGCCGTTATAGAGAACGTGCCATTCCACCAACTATGGTCTTTGGGCCACCATTCATCGACATTATCGGTAAGGGCATGCCATGACTGCTCGGGCGTCGCATTTACCGTCACCATATTGGTTACCACAAAACCATTGTCAGCTACCGATTCCAGGCCCGCGTTGGCAATTGGTGCAAGAAATAAAATAAATATGAAAAATATCCCTGCGACAGCCTTCATACAATGTCCCTCTTGGTGAGTTTTGTTGGTTATTTAATCTTATTTTTTGACATTAAAGCGCAAAAGTAGCGCTGATTCATCACGATTTTGACCTGAGTGGTGAAAATAATCACTTTTGGCCGGTTTTTGGTTTGACAGTGGGGATCTTTCGCGCTTCACTAGCCTTAAAATTGTGTCTGAACGTATGTGTAGCAAGGTGTTGCTGAGCCGGAACGAAAAAATTCCGGTCGACAGGTAAGTTCAACCGAAATATAGAATGAACACTAGCAGGAAGTTATGACCGACTCGAGTACGCCACGTGCAGTGCAAGCATTGCAAGCACCTTCTCTTTCTCCCGAATTGAATCGTCGGCAAATTAATCAAGCGCTCAAAGATAGCGAAGCAGTTAATACCTCTTTCATCGGCCAGGAACGGGCGAGAGAAGCCTTGTCTTTTGGGCTTGGTGTGAAAACCCGGGGATATAATCTTTATGTAATGGGCGAACCTGCCACGGGGCGTTTTACCTTAGTAAAAGATTATATAGAACGACAGGTGGCAAGTTTACCGGCGCCTGAAGATTGGGTGTACCTGAATAATTTTGATGAAGAACGTGAACCCGTGGTACTGAGAATGGCACCGGGTGAAGGGAAAGCGTTGGTGAAAGACATCAGTAATCTGATTGATGATTTACTTGATACCTTTCCTGCTGCTTTCGACAACCCTGGCTATCAGCGTCAGAAGTCGGCCATCTCCCGGGATTTTGAACGCCGATACGATGAAGCCATTGATGCCGTTGAACGTTATGCGCAGGCCAATGATGTGGCGTTATACGACGAATCAAATGCAATCACCTTTGCTCCCATTGTTAACGGTAAGCCCATCACCGATGAAGAGTTTGCCGTACTCGACGATGAAAAGCGCCAGTATTTTTACGATTTAATTGCTGATTTAGAAAACCGCCTGAGCGAGAGCTTGTTAGGATTACCCGCCTGGAAGCGGGAAAGTTCTGAGCGGGTACGCCAGCTTAATAAAAAGACAGCTGAGCAGGGAATTCGTCCGTTACTCAAAGTGCTAGAGCACAAATACGCGGGCCAGCTGGGTGTGTTGAAAACCTTGCGGCATATGCGGTCTCATTTGGTCGATACCATCGTGTCTTTACTGGCCGAAGAAAGCAAAGACGAAAAACCCGATGAACTGGACCGTCGCCTGTATCTGGAAGAACTCTATTTACCTAATGTGCTGGTTGGTCATCAACTCGAAGATGGCGCGCCGGTTGTCTACGAGCCCAATCCCACGTATCAGAATCTGTTTGGCAAAATTGAATATACCAACCTTCACGGCAGCGTTTATACCAACTACCGGATGATTCGTGCGGGAGCGATTCACCGCGCAAACGGGGGGTATTTACTGCTTGATGTGGATCAGGTGATTGAACAGCCGTTTGTGTGGGACGCATTGAAACTGGCGATTAAATCCGGTTCTATAAAAATGGATTTACCACAACAAGATGTGGGCATGGTGAATGCCATTACATTGAACCCGCAACCGGTTGATCTTGATGTAAAGGTGATCCTGCTCGGTTCCCGTGATCTGTACTACACACTACAGGATTACGATGACGAGTTTGATGAACTTTTCCGGGTGCTGGTGGATTTCGATTACGAAATTCCGGTAACCCGCCAGTCTGTTTTCGACTTCGTCGGCAAGGTTCGTCATCAGGTTGAGCAAATCGGTATGACGGGCATCTCTTCTAAAGCCATGTACCGGCTGGTGGAATACTCATTGCGCATGGCAGAACATCAGCAAAAATTTTCTGCCCACTTTGCCGAAGTTATCGAGCTTATAAATGAGGCCCATTATTTTGCATCACAACAGCAAAATACCCACCTTGAACTGGATCATATTGAAATTGCGCTGAATGCGAAAAAACGCCGTACCGGCCGGGTAAGTCATGCGCTATTAAATGATATCAAGGAAGGCCACGTATTGATTGCCACTGAAGGTAAAGCGGTGGGTAAAGTGAATGGCCTGACGGTGCTGGAAGTGGGAGGAACGGCATTTGGTACGCCCGCTCGTATCACAACCACCGTTTATGCAGGGGCAAACGGGGTGGTGGATATTGAACGTGAGGTAGAATTAGGGCAGCCAATCCACTCTAAAGGCGTGATGTTGCTAACGGGCTATCTCGGCAATAAATACGCTCAGCACTTTCCGCTAACGTTGTCTGCCAACATTGCCCTTGAGCAATCCTATGGTCATATCGATGGTGATAGTGCCTCGCTGGCGGAACTCATTGCACTGATTTCAGCCCTCACTGAAATACCCGCTACCCAATCACTGGCCGTGACAGGCTCAATTAACCAGTATGGTGAAGTACAGGCCGTGGGCGGCGTTAACGAAAAAATTGAAGGGTATTTCGACCTTTGTTTGCATCGTGGCCTGACCGGCGAGCAGGGGGTTGTGATCCCGGCATCCAATGCAATTAATCTTGTGCTTGATAAAGCGGTAATTGATGCGGTGAAAAAAGGGCAGTTTCATATTTATACCGTGGCAACGGTGGATGATGCCATTACGCTGCTTATGCAGAAGGAAGCGGGGACAATGACTGCCAGAGGCCGCTATAAGAAGAACACGGTTAACTACCATGCGGTGAATCGCCTTTACAATATTGCCCTCATCGTGAATGGTGGAGACGATGAATAAATAATAACAAGGAACATTGATGTCGCTGAAATTCTGGACCCGCGCTTTTGTTGTCACTTCTGCGTCTGTTTGGTCCACCTTAACGTTTGCAAACACCCCATCGTTAACTGTTGAAGAAGCCAGCCGTCTTGCCGCAATGCCTTTACACTGCACCCAGGTTGAGTACCCCAATAAACTCAACCAGGTGCTGGCTGACAAACAATACCTGAAGGGGCCCAAAGCGTTGCATCCCGCCTTCTACGGGTGTTTTGACTGGCATTCGAGCGTGCACGGCCATTGGATGATAGTAAATTTGCTGCGTCATTTTCCCACGATCAGTGAAGAGCCGGCAATTCGTGAAATCCTCAAAACCAACATAACACAAGCGAACATCGAGCAAGAGGTGGCTTATTTCCACACGCCTGAAAATGCCAACTATGAGCGCACTTATGGTTGGGCGTGGTTATTGGCGCTGGCTGCTGAACTTCATCAATGGGACGACCCGTTAGCCAGAGAACTGGAAACGAACCTGGCTCCGCTCACCGCATTGATGGTGGAAAAGTTCGAGGGTTTTCTACCTAAATTAGTTTACCCCATTCGCACTGGTGAGCATCCCAACACGGCGTTCGGGTTATCACTGGCTTACGACTACGCCCAAGTTGTGGGTGATAAAGAACTTGCCGCTTTAATCACCCATCGTGCCAGCGATTGGTATGCGACTGATAAACAATGTCCGCTGTCATGGGAACCTAATGGGTTTGACTTTCTGTCTCCTTGCTTCGAGGAACTCAACTTGATGCGCAAAGTCATGGATGAAAAAACATTCTTAACCTGGGCAGACACGTTCTTACCTCACTTGCGTGATAAAGCATTTACACTGGCACCTGCAAAAGTGGGCGATCGTAGCGATGGTAAGCTGGTACATCTTGATGGTTTGAACTTCAGTCGTGCGTGGACGTTCTACGGGATGGCAAAAGCCTTTCCAGCCACTTATGGTCATTTAAAAGCGGTGGGCGATACCCACGTTAATTCTGCATTACCTTCTGTGGTCGACAACAATTACCAGGGAACGCATTGGCTGGGTAGCTTTGCGGTGTATGCATTGCAACAGCGTGAAGGGCTTTAGCACAGTCGAAAATCAATATAAGGAAAGGGGAAGGTTATTCCCCTTTTTCATTTCGGCGGCATACGTAATGCGCCGTCCAATCTGATGGTTTCCCCATTAATGTAACTATTCGCAGCAATGTGCATGACCAGGTGTGCGAATTCTTCAGGCAGACCCAGCCTTTTCGGGAAGGGCACATTGGCAGCAAGCGCACTCTGCACCTCTTCTGGCATTGCAAGAAGCATGGGGGTTCCCATTATTCCCGGCGCGATAGCGTTTACCCGGATTGCGCTGGCCGATAAGTCTCGCGCCATGGGTAGCGTCAAACCGATAATCGCCGCTTTGCTGGATGCATACGCGGTCTGGCCTATCTGACCTTCAAAGCCAGCAATTGACGCGGTGTTAATGATGACACCTCGCTCACCTTGCGCATTAAGTTGTTGTGCCGCCATTGTCTTTGCTACCAACCGGGCCACGTTAAACGTACCAATAAGGTTAATATTAATCACATTGGTAAAGTGAGACAGGGCGACCGCCTCACCGTCACGATTGAGTAAGCGTTTTGCAGGTGCGATGCCTGCACAATTAACACAAAGGTTAATGTGTCCGACTATTTGTTTAAATTCAGCAAGTGCACCGGCAACCTGATGTTCATCACAAACATCAACGCCAAAAAAATGTGCGAGAGGGCCCAGTTTTGCTGCGGCTTCACTACCTGCATCCTGGTTGATATCGAAAAGGGCGACACGATAGCCATGTTGGCACAGTCGTTGTGCAGTTGCGAAACCTAGCCCTGAACTGCCACCGGTAATGACAGCTGCCATTGGCGTTGTTTCTGAAGGGGGATTAACTTTTTCCACCATATTGAGTCCTGATAAACGTTTACGTTAACGTAAGTTTACCTCGGACCAATATGTTTACAAAGTTGTTACAAATGATTCAGCGAAAACAGAATTATTATTTTGGCAACTGAATTTTACGCTCTTCGCTTGGACGGAACAGAATAAGTACATGGCCAATAGCCTGTACCTTTACTGACTCGGTCTCACGAATGATGGCGTCCATGATGAGTGCTTTTTCTTCTTTGTCGTCTGTCGGCACTTTCACTTTGATCAGTTCGTGATGTGAAAGGGCATGGTCAATTTCAGCCACAACGCCCTCAGTGAGTCCATTCGCGCCAAGTTGTACGACAGGTTTAATAGAGTGGGCAAGGCCCTTGAGGAATTGTTTCTGTTTATTTGAAAGTTTCATTTATTCGGATTTCTTACAATTAAAAATAGGTTACGTCTTGAATTTACGTATTCTAACGCCATCTTCGACACAATCCCAATGACATTCCTCCGGAATGCCAAAAAATAAGCAAATGGTGTAGATGTTAAGCTGTTTTAACGGATGTTTATGGGAAAGTTGTGATAATGAAGTCTTCTTAATCTGACTTTTGAACACAATGGGCGGTCAGCACGTAATGATTACGATGTGATCAGCTTAATTCACCTTGCACGTTTGACGCCTCGGTTTCGCCGTGTATTAGGTGGCTACAGGCATTATTTTGTAGTAGGCTGTAATTTGACGAAGTAAGGATCGCATTTCGTACGGAAACAAAGGGAAGGCAAAGCGTTATGGTAGAGCATTTGCTTATTTATCAAAGCGTGACGGGCATTCAATTGTCATTAGTCCCCGGATGTTCCGGTTTTTTTAGAGGTTAATAGCTTGAGCGATATGGCAAAAAATTTAATTTTATGGTTGGTTATCGCCGTTGTCCTGATGTCGGTATTTCAGAGTTTTTCTCCTGGTGAATCGACAAAAGACCAAACGGATTACACAACATTCCTGAAAGAAGCAAATCAGGGAAATATCCGTGAAGTTCGCATCAACAGTGATGCGAAAGAAATTCGCGGTACCAGACGTAGTGGCGACTCTTTCGTTACCTACATCCCTTATTTCGATGACCAGCTTATTTCTGACTTGGTGAAGAAAGATGTGCGTGTATTAGGTGTACCACCTGAACAGCCTTCTATTCTTACTTCCATTTTCATTTCATGGTTCCCCATGTTACTGCTTATCGCCGTATGGATTTTCTTCATGCGTCAGATGCAGGGTGGCGGTGGCCGTGGTGCCATGTCATTTGGTAAGAGCAAGGCGCGTCTGCTTGGCGAAGACCAAATTAAAACGACGTTTGCTGACGTCGCAGGTTGTGATGAAGCCAAAGAAGACGTGGTAGAGCTGGTAGATTTTCTGCGCGATCCTTCTAAGTTCCAGAAGCTAGGCGGTAAAATTCCTAAAGGCGTACTGATGGTTGGTCCTCCGGGAACCGGTAAAACGCTGCTAGCCAAGGCCATTGCTGGTGAAGCGAAAGTGCCGTTCTTCTCTATTTCTGGTTCTGACTTCGTTGAAATGTTTGTGGGTGTGGGTGCCTCGCGTGTTCGTGATATGTTCGAACAAGCGAAGAAAGCCGCTCCGTGTATCATTTTCATTGATGAAATCGATGCCGTAGGACGTCAGCGTGGTGCTGGACTAGGTGGGGGTCACGACGAGCGCGAGCAAACCCTGAACCAAATGCTGGTTGAAATGGATGGTTTTGAAGGTCACGAAGGCATTATCGTTATTGCCGCGACCAACCGTCCTGACGTACTAGACCCTGCATTACTGCGTCCTGGTCGTTTCGACCGTCAGGTAATTGTTGGTCTGCCGGACATCCGTGGACGTGAGCAAATTCTGAAAGTACACATGCGCAAGGTGCCAATTGGCGACAATGTGGAAGCGGCGGTTATCGCTCGTGGTACACCTGGTTTCTCCGGTGCTGATCTTGCTAACCTGGTTAACGAAGCGGCCCTATTCGCAGCTCGTGCGAATAAACGCGTGGTTGCCATGGAAGAGTTCGAAAAAGCAAAAGACAAAATCATGATGGGCGCAGAGCGTAAGTCTATGGTGATGTCTGAGAACGAAAAAGCCATGACGGCTTACCACGAAGCGGGTCACGCCATTGTGGGTCGTTTAGTGCCAGAGCATGATCCTGTTTATAAAGTGTCCATTATTCCTCGTGGCCGTGCATTGGGTGTAACCATGTATCTGCCTGAGCAGGATCGTGTTAGCCATTCTAAACAGCATCTTGAAAGTATGATTTCAAGTCTGTTTGGTGGTCGTATTGCCGAGCAAATCATTTATGGCGATGACATGGTGACAACGGGTGCGTCAAACGACATCGAGCGTGCAACCGAAATTGCTCGCAAGATGGTGACGCAGTGGGGTCTGTCTACCAAAATGGGCCCAATGTTGTACGCAGAAGATGAAGGTGAAGTTTTCTTAGGCAAGTCAATGTCTAAAGCTTCTCACATGTCTGATGACACAGCCCGTGCCATCGACGCTGAAGTGAAGTCTTTCATCGATTCTAACTACGACCGTGCATACAAAATTTTGGAAGAGAATATCGATATTCTACACTCCATGAAAGATGCACTAATGAAGTATGAAACCATCGACGCCAAACAAATCGACGATCTGATGGCACGCCGTGACGTTCGTCCACCTTCTGATTGGGACGATCGTGCGCCGAAAGGTGGCGACACGCCTCCAGGTGGAAAGCCTGCTCGCGAGGGTGAAATTACCGATGATGGTTTAAATAAACCATCGGTAGGAAAGCCCGGCGACCTGCCAAGCTAAAGAGCTAAAAGCGCCAGTTTCTACTGGCGCTTTTTGTTTTACCTCCACAAATCCTCTTGTGTTTTCCTGAATATATTCATAATGATAGATATACGTTATGCACTTTAAACATACCGAAATAGACCTCTCTCTTGCCCACGTAATGGGTATACTCAATGTCACACCGGATTCCTTTTCTGATGGAGGAAAACACAATACGGTTGAAAAGGCCTGCGCCCACGCGCATGCCATGGTAAAAGCCGGTGCAACCTTTATTGATATAGGTGGCGAGTCTACTCGTCCTGGCGCGCCAGAAGTGTCTGAACAAGAAGAGCTAGATAGAGTGATACCGGTAATTGAAAAATTAGCGGGGCAAACCGAAGCGGTAATTTCTGTCGACACCAGTAAAGCTGCTGTAATTCGTGAATCGGTAAACGCCGGGGCAGGGTTAATTAATGACGTTCGCGCCCTGCAGGAGCCAGGGGCACTTGAGGTTTCAGCGGCAGCGGGTGTGCCTGTATGTTTAATGCATATGCAGGGTCAACCTGATTCGATGCAGACATCGCCGGAATACACGGATATTGCAGATGAAGTGATCAATTTTTTGCTTGAGCGGGTAGATGCTTGCAAGCAAGCGGGTATTGATGATGCAAACATTATCCTCGATCCTGGGTTTGGTTTTGGTAAAACCCTAGACCATAATTATCAGCTGCTTGCCGAAATGCAACGTGTTCAGCATTTAGGCTACCCGCTATTGGTGGGAATGTCGCGAAAATCAATGATAGGTCAGTTGCTCAATAAGCCGACTGATCAGCGTCTGGCTGGGAGTCTTGCATTGGCAACGATTTCGGCACAAATGGGCGCAAAAATTATTCGTGTTCACGACGTAGAAGAAACCGTGGATGCGATAAAAATAGTAAACAAGATTCAACAAATTCAAAAGATAATCCAAGGAGCCTGAAATGGGTCAGCGCAAATATTTTGGTACAGATGGTATTCGGGGAAAGGTAGGGGAAAGTGCTATCAACCCTGAATTTGTCACCAAATTGGGCTGGGCTGCCGGAAAAATACTGGCGGGTCACGGTACGAATAAAGTGCTTATCGGTAAGGACACGAGAATTTCTGGTTACATGCTGGAATCTGCGTTAGAGGCTGGTTTGTCAGCAGCCGGTATTAATATCGGCTTGTTAGGCCCGATGCCTACACCTGCTATTGCCTACCTCACTAAAACTTTCCGTTCCGAAGCGGGTATCGTTATTTCTGCTTCCCATAATCCTTATTATGACAATGGAATAAAGTTCTTTTCCGCTGATGGTTATAAACTGGATGACGATATTGAGCTGGCTATTGAAGCCATGATGGATAAGCCAATGACTTGCGTGGCTTCCAATCAGTTAGGTAAAGCCACGCGGATCAACGACGCGGCAGGTCGCTATATTGAGTTCTGTAAAGGTTCATTTCCTTCTGACTTGTCTCTTAAAGGCATGAAGATTGTTGTCGATTGTGCCCATGGCGCTACTTACCATATTGCGCCAAATGTGTTGTCTGAACTCGGTGCTGAAGTCATCGAAATTGGTACCAAGCCCGACGGGTTGAATATCAACGACAAAGTTGGCGCTACCAGTATGAAGGCCACCGTTGATAAAGTACTGGAAACAGGGGCCGACCTTGGCTTTGCCCTCGACGGCGACGGCGACCGTATTATGTTAGTCGATCATTTAGGTAATGTGCTTGATGGTGACCAAATCCTTTACATCATTGCCCGCGACGCACTGAAGTCAGGCCGATTGTCTGGTGGTGTAGTGGGAACACTTATGAGTAACCTGGGTCTTGAAGTTGCACTGAGCAAACTGAGTATTCCATTCGCCAGAAGTGCGGTAGGCGACCGATACGTCATGGAGTTGCTGCAACAGAAAGGGTGGGCAATTGGTGGTGAGAATAGCGGTCATGTGCTTAACCTCAATATTGCATCAACAGGTGACGGTATTGTCGCAGGCCTTCAGGTTATTACCGCGATGTTGCGTTCAGGTATGGACTTGCACGATCTCAGTGGTGGCTTCGAGAAGTTCCCGCAGAAACTGATTAACGTTCGTTATGAAGAAAGTGCATCAAATCCCCTCGAGAATAAGGCTGTCAAAGACTCGGTAACAGAAGCCGAAGGATCACTGGGTAAATCCGGGCGCGTATTGCTGCGTAAGAGTGGTACAGAACCGTTGATCCGGGTTATGGTTGAGTCTGATGATGAGATGCAATCTCTGAAATGGGCTGAATTTATCGCCGATGCTGTACGTAAAGTGGCCAATTGATTGATTCGTCGAAAATAATGTGTTTTTGGGACTTGTATAATAGAGCGGGAATCGTTAATATCACGCCCGCTTCGAGACAGGGCTAGGTCTTATTGTGAATATAAACAAAAGAAAGCTTCTGGTTGCAGGCAACTGGAAAATGAACGGGACCCGTTCTTTAGTAAAAGAATTTATCAAAGATTTCGATACTAAATTTTTATCCTCAATGGATGTTGCATTATGTCCACCGAGTATTCTTATTGCAGAATTCTCAGAGGGTAGAATCCCAGTTGGTGCTCAGGACGTAAGTGCTTGCGATAACGGTGCTCACACAGGTGATTTATCCGTTTCTATGCTCAACGATTTTGAGTGCAAGTATTGCATCGTTGGTCACTCTGAACGCAGAGATGACCACGGCGAATCGAGCGAATTAGTGGCTGAAAAGGCGGCTAAATTAATCGAAGCAGGTATAACACCCATTATTTGTTGCGGTGAACCGCTCTCAGTAAGAGAAGCGGGCAAAGTTAACGAGTATGTGGAAGCACAGCTTAAAGCCGTGTTCGACCGCATTCCGGTATCGCAACTCGGTGACGCAGTTATTGCTTATGAGCCTATCTGGGCCATCGGCACAGGTGTAACGGCATCGCCACAGGAAGCGCAGGATGTTCACGCATTCATTCGTCAGTTTATCGCTTCCTACGATGGTAAGCTCGCTGATTCCATGCAAATCCTGTATGGTGGCAGTGTAAAACCAGATAACGCGAAAGAGTTGTTCGGCCAAGCTGATATAGACGGTGGTCTTATTGGTGGCGCGAGCCTCAAAGCGAAAGATTTTAATGCAATCTGCCAAGCGGCATATTGACGAGGATATTATGTTATACGAAGTGCTTTTAGTCGCTTACCTGATTGTAGCGCTGATGCTAATTGGTTTCGTTCTTATCCAACAGGGTAAAGGCGCAAACATGGGAGCTTCATTCGGTAGTGGCGGTTCAAACACCGTATTCGGTTCAAGTGGTTCTGGTAATTTTATGACCAAAACCACATCGATATTGGCTACGCTGTTTTTTGTACTGAGTTTATTTTTAGGTAACATCACTGCAAATGCAGAAAAACAAGGCGATAGCTGGGATGATTTAGAAGTTCCAGCGGCTGAGCAACAAGCGCCAGTGGTTCCTGTTGATGATGTACCTGCTGTAGATGCCTCTGATGTTCCTGCATCTGATGTACCAGCAACGGATAGCGCTGAAAGCGACATCCCAAGTAATTAATTAACGATTTTGCGGAAGTGGTGGAATTGGTAGACACGCCATCTTGAGGGGGTGGTGACTTCGGTCGTGCGGGTTCAAGTCCCGCTTTCCGCACCAAATAAAAAGCCCGGCTAATTAGCCGGGTTTTTTTATGCCTAAATGTAGCCGCGCACTTAGTTTGAACAATAGCGCAACTTAGTTTGAACAATAGCGCCGGACAGAACGACGCTTTGACCGGTGTTTAAACTCCTTTTACTGGCCCTGGAATCTCTTTCTAAACACTGACGCTTTGGCCAACGGTATCTGATGATTTGCAGTGAGAACGAACCCTAGAGGCTCTTCCTTCACATATGCAACGAACGTTAGTTCGAGAGTCGTTGAGTTGCTTAATTTTAAATCCCCCAGTCTAAGCCGGAGCCACTCATTATCTATTGAGTATAATGCGTCGTTCGTAGAAATCTTAGAGTCAATGCCCGCTATGACCTCAACTCTATCCCATCGGCTGTCGGACCAATCTATCATGCCGTTTCTGATAGGGAGGCCAACTTCGTTGTCAGGTCTGAATCCTATTTTTTCGCGGTTACCATAGCCTTCGAAGATCTGCAGGTTTTCATCGTGGACTATCTCGCAGCGTACAAGCTCAAGAGCGGCCACTAGGTCGCGAGAGTTAGCAGCGAGAACAGTAACGCTCACATCAGCACTAGATGTTTCACCGTCATCGTCTGTTACTGTGACACGGAACGTATAAGTTCCCGGCTCAGTGAGACCACTGGCCGTCGCTATTGCTGCCGTTGCATCATAGAACGTCACGCCCTGCTGCGCGGTTGTGAGCGTCCAGGTTCGGCTAACTATGGTACCGTCGTTGTCGATACTGCCAGATGAATCCAGCACTACGCTATCGCCGGGTGTGACAGTCGGGGTTGATGTTGTGGCGAAAGCTGTTGGTTTCATATTTGGAGCCTCAGTGGGGAATGGCTCTGTGCCCGTCAGCTGGGAAACCTCACTGTCAGACGCCGCAATGCGAAACTCTTTCACTTCTTGGGCGTTATCGAACAGCATTACGCCGTGCTGGCTCTCGTAAAGGTTAAAGTCATCTTTGAAGCTACCAACTGGGGAGCCGTTAAAGAATAAGGTTATCTCATCCCTAACGGCCCGAAGTCCCACTTCAAAGTCATCATTTGCCGGTATTTCTACTCCAGTATTACCAAGCGCAACATTAAAGCTCCCGTTTTCACGCTTTACTACGCAGAAGCCGTTGTTTGCTTCGTATGTGGCATATATGTGGTTGTTGTTATCTTTATATCTCAGCACGACAGCAACGTTACTTGCTGCTGTGCCATTCAGATTGAATGTAGCCTGAACGTGAGCATTACTGTCACCATCGACAGTTGCTAGCCACCAAGGGCGAGAAGGTAAATCCCCGGTACCCATCAGCGAGCCGTTTACTGCCGAAAACGTGCCGCTCTGTTGTGTCCAATAGTCGTGCAACTCATCAAACCCGTCATAATAAGGCGTCGGGCTTAGTTTGTACTCGCCTATAACAGATATCGTCGTAGTATACGTAGCGGTGTTCCCCCACTTATCGCGAACGATAAACGGGTGTTCGAAGTCGCCTAAGTGCCCTGCGTAAAACTCACCGTCCGGCTGAATGGCAAGGCTAATATCGCCCTGCTCGTCATCCGTAGCCAGCAGCCCTGATACAAGGCCGGTGGAATCTAACCGGCAAAAGCCAGCGACCCCCGATTCAGTGATAACAGGGGCGGCAGTATTACCCCTGATACCATATTGCATAGTGTTGACTAGTGGTAGGCTCATAATAAAACAACCCCGTTATTGTTAACCCATGCGCTGGTTTGCGTACCTAGAATGGTACGGGTGCGGAAGTCATACGTGCCTGCGGGTAGCGTTGGACGCCAACGCAAATCCCCACAATGCCCCACAGTAATTTTTGGCAGGTCGATCCATTCAGTATCCGCCGACAGTTTGTATTGGCCTTCAATTTCATCAAAAGCTGACTGTAGTGTATCCGGGATATTGGGTTGCGTCTTCAGGACGATGAATTTGTTAGGGATATCAGATGGAGACCTATCCGTGTACTCGCTGACGTCCGCGTCAGTAATATCCACTACCCGTTGGCCGGCAATCTCACAGTTAAATAACAAAGATTTACTGTCTGTATAACCGAGCCACTGGGCCTGATGACTATAACCAGGATCTGGAGGCGTTCCTAAGTGCTTAACGTTGGCATGAATACCAATATTCTTAGGGTGCTGACGAATATTACGGAACGAGTATCCGAATTCGGCATAGTTCAGGATATTGGTAATCTTACAATCAAGGTTGCCGTCGCCGCCGTTATAAAACGCGCCATTGAACAGGTTAAGGGACTGCTCTGCTAGACTGTGAGCATTATCGTTCATTACGAGACAGTCAGTGTTATTCCCGCCGCTATACCCGCCGTTAATGGAGGATTTTTTCAGGTCGATATATGTGTTGGTGATGTACACAGATGCAACACCGTCACCGTTGGTCGTTCCATTTGAAATGCCAAGTTCGAACTCCCACGGGCCATCTTCACTCGCAGGGTATCCCCCCTCACACCATAGGTTATCTACTATGAGAACATCACCGAGACCGCCATACATACTGATAGCTTCTTTTTTCTCAATGGAGCGGCAATCTACAAAACGGAAGTTGCCACCGCTACTAGCACGGTAGCCTAATCGTCCGCCGTTAGCTCCCAGCGTTTCGCCTGTGATGTCTTCCGTGAATGTGTAGTCGCTAAGTGTCGCGGGATCTAACACGGTTTCCAGTGCAGGGCGAATAACACAATTACCTTCGACGGGACAATTAGGCGGTTGCTGCCGCTGATTAACCTGACTTACATCAAGCCTTCTGGGCGCAATAACCGTGGAAGGCTTTTTGACACGCTTAACGTGCAACCCGTCGGTTGTACCGTCAAAACCGTTTTGATGTGTTAGTACAATTTGACTGCAATTAGCCGGTATCTTTAAATGCCAGACTTCACGCCCATCGCGGTCAAATGTATAGCGCGGTGTAAAAGTGGTGTCACCAATAGCAAGAGGTAAAATATCGCCCGTAGTACGCCCTGTCACATCAAACGCGACTTCATACGTATCACCCTCAGCATAGGCATAGGTAATAGTGGTGTCTGTCGAGTTTTCAGCAATATTTTCCTCAACCATAATTGAGGCAAGAATTGTTATGGTTAGACTTCGTGTGACACCGCCAGGGAGCATATACTCGAAAGTGTCTGTGTCCGTAGTATCTGGCTCCAAGTGATCGAACGCGCCGTCCGGCACATACTCGAAGAATCCGTTACGGTACGCAACAATGCCGCCTTTCGCAGTACGAACATTTCTATCACCATCAATTGGGACACCCTCGATAGCAACAACGTTATCCGGTAGTGTTGATGCAGAGGAAATCGCTTCGTTTGCGTAGCAATAAAGTGTCCCGCTAGTCGCGCCCACAATTGCCGTTCCGTTGTCAAATGGATACGCTCCCTCAAACACCGCACCAGTAAAAGGGAATCCTACGGGGCGATCAACACTAATAGACGCCACGCCATTATTAAACTCGACGGATGTATTAAAGAGAACGTCTGACGGGTCGTTTTCATGGTGAGCCTGAACCAAATATGATTGATAGCCCGGTGTGGCACCCGTCAGAATCAATTCCATTAATGACTCGTTAGTGTTGATACTCTCTCTCGCGTTTGCCATTCTGTTTGCTGCCTTTTCAGTTACCAGTGCATCCTCGACTATCACCCTTTTGGATAGCCTCGTTTCGTTATTGTTGTTATCCCGAATCTTCAGAAAGTAGTCGTATGTGCCTACTGTATCTGTGGTCACTACCGTTGGGACACCCTTTAAATCCTCGTACTCAATAAACTGTGAGATTACACCGTCAACGTTATCTTCGGCCGTTGCTGTTTCTACGTAGGTATCACCCTGGGTAAGGATGACAGTACCTTGAGTGTCTGTAATCACTGGCGGGATGGGATCGTCTGGAACAATAATGGTAGAGATACCCAGCTGATTGGTGTAAGTAATGTCACCAAGGCTAGCGGCCCTGTCACTACGATTGTTCAGTCCGTGGATGGTACTCCCCATATTGACATCAGACGTGAACGTAGCCTTTAAAACACCTTCGATATAAACCCTGAATGTGTTCCCATTCATTTCGAACGTGGCTTCGTATTCGTCTCCAGTACCATAGCCAAGCGTATGCGACACTGAATCAAGCTGGGAAAGTCCTTCATCGGTACTGTGGTAGAAATCTACAGTAGTACCTTTGATGTCTATAAACAGGAAGTCATAAGGGCCATTAAAACGGAAAGCGGGACCAGACATCCGGTGTGCGAAATCCTCATAATGCCGGATTGAGATGGTCATATCCGTCAGGCCAAAATCTTTCCATACAACGCGCTTTGCGCTGTGGCTTGGTACTTCCCCCCGGCCAGCGAACGCCAAGTTAGCTGTTACCGCCCAAGCGCACGGAACTGGTATCGAGAAACCTTCGCCGATGTCCTCGGAATTCTGGCCGTAGCCCGCACTTTCTACCGGGTACAATTTTCTTACAAAAATTGGGTCTGGCATATTCCTATGTACTCCTTAAATACTAAACTGCCACGCCGGGCGTAATTTCAATGTGTTCGTGTTGATCGTTCGCGCTTCTGTTGGGCGGAGCTGGTATGCGGCGCTTTACCGTCTTTGCTTTATGCTGATAAGTAACAAACCGGGCGCCGATGGTGTACAGTGCCTCGAAGGTTGCGAAATAAACCTCTCGCGGGTCTGCGTCTGTGTGTCCTGCGCCGAGGTACATGTGGGCGGTGTCATTGATGACGGTTGCCGAGCATGTGAAATCTCTCGGGTGGGGGCGGCCTGGCGTTCTGATATTTAACTGCTGTACCGACACGCTTTCTGTGTCTGTGTGCACGTGGAGTGTAGTGACAGTTTGAATCTCTACCTGGCGGCCTGATGATGCGGTGACTGTTTTGTACTGCATCCAGGCTTCCTCCGGTGGCGTTAAACGGCGTTTGAACAGGCTTTTAATTGTGTTTAAACCTGATTAATGCAGTTTGGTAATTTTTCAGAACGTGCGATTTTATTTAAGTATGGTGGGTGGTGTATGGGTGGTGGGTTTAGTCGGGGTTGTGGAAGAATCCGCCAGTGGTGAGCTGGCGGGCAGGGCGGTTTAAAGTAATGTGCGGCTGAGCATGGACTGCTTTCGGCGCATGACTTTGAATACCATCTCTTCGGTTACTATGGCAGCGAAATCCGTGATTGTCTGCTCCAGGGCTTCCATCTCGCTCAACGGTTTGCCTGGATTGTGGTAAACCTTAATTGTACTGCCGTTAACCGGCAGCAGCTCGCCTGTTGTTTCATCAATCAGTTCGCCGGTAGCGAGAGTTTGCAGGTAGTCGTCTGAGCCATCCAGGTCTCGGTCTTCCATTTTCTCTGTAATTGATACACGTACCATATCGCCTGTGGCAGGGCCTGAGAGTATGCGAAGCAAACGGTCGGCGGGCAGGGCCCACTGGTATGTGTCGTGGGCAACGGCTTCAAATTGCAAATCTGACATTCGTTAATTCCTTATGGTTTGTAAAAAATGTTGTGCGTGACTAGGCGTTTATCTGCAGATACACCACCGAGGAAGTTGGTACCGCCTAGTGATATGTGCATGACAGGTTGTGCAGCGGTGATCACCTTGTCTACAACAGGTTCCCACACCAATTCACCATCTGGCATTTCTGCCAGCATTTCATCACCGCGTTTTAAGTTCACCGCGAACCGGCTGCTGCCATCGCGCATATCCACCGGCGTGTATAGCGATACGGTTTTCTGGTTGCCGGATACTGTTATAAATGTGATGACATCTTCTGTTGCTGGGCAAATGCCAATGATTGGTGCTTTGTGCTTAACGCCGTTGGTCACAGCATCAATAACATCTCCGACTTTTGCATCCTTAGCTTGCAGCGTTGGTGTGAGCCACGTATCGGCGTGCGGACAGTCGCCAGGGTCGGGACGCGTTGTGCCACCGCCGTTTACGTAAGTAGTGAATTTACCAACTTTGTATATGTCATCACGAGCAAGGGATGCACCGTTCGTTGTTGCATAGTAGCTAACGTTGCCGCCCACGCCGTATGGGTCGAAGCAGTAGACGTGATACGTTGTGCCTTGTTCAAGGCTGTACACTGTGCCGCTGTTATAGCTGATGCTCTCGTTCGATACGGTAACCGAGTGAGCTGCAATGTCGATACGCGCCTTGTTACCATCGCTCGGATCGACATCACTAGACAACGAACTTGAATTGGCCGCAGCTGGTGTGCCCATGTTATTTGATGTTGGCAGAAGGCGAGAGCGGAGAATAGGTTGTAATGTGGGCGGTGCTGCCAGGGCGCTTGGTGTTGCGTTTCCGTCGTTGCGATATAGCTCCGGCATTGGCGCAGTAATTAAAACGACCTGCCCAGCGCTACAGTCATCTACATCAATACGAAGTGCAGCAGATGTACTCGCGTCATTAGTCAAATCGACAATAACAGAGATACGGCGCCAAGCCTGATATTCAGTAAATGACGCGGTGTGCGGGCTCCCCGTATAGCCGTTTGGGGTGCGCAGATACGCTTGAAATTTGGGGTAACCTAGCGAAGAACTGCCTTGTCGGAATACATAAAAACTAACTAACCACTTCTTGTTTGGCGGAATAGCAATATTGTAATCGGTGGTAGAGCGCCCAAACAACATCCAGGCATCCCCATTCGTTACTTGGTAGCGATAGCAACCTTCGATATTCGGACGATCACCGTTTCGATTAGCGTATGTTTCATGTATCAGTGTACTCGTCACATTCCCGGTAACCAGCGGTATACCGGTTCGCGGGTCAAAATACTTGGGATTGCAGAAGTTGTCCCCGTAGCCCGAGGGATTGCGCAGCATAGTATTTTGCAGAGCACGATTTACGGCTTCGTTTCTAAAACCGTCTGGAGTCCAATTAGGGACACTTCCTAGACCAACCTGTGATGCTGTTGTTCGGGAATTGCGGTAATCATCGTCGGGTCTCAACGCACCAATACGGCTATTTGCCCGCCCGTCTATGTGTGAGTCTGAAACGTAGTTCGCGCCACTCGCGGGCAGTGTTCCCCAGCCCGCACCTTGGCGTATATTTTCAGAAGATAGTTGATCGTTTCTAACACTAGCGGCCGCTTCTTTGACAAACATTTCGGCGTGATGTATCCACACATTCGCCGCAGCGCCGCCATTCCAACCGCTGTTTCCAGACCAACGATAAATCGCTAGAGAGACGTATTTTACACTGGCTGGCGGGGTGTAGTCGTAGTCAAACAACTGAGGTTCGTCATCAACGCCGCCATTCGAATGAAACGATTTGTATGAATTGCGGGCTACACCGTGCGGCGTTGATGCGTGAGTGCTGTTCACAACGTGCGTTTTATTCGCGGGCAATTCTGAATTGAGCTCAAGTAAGCGAATATACACGCCGCCTGTTTGAACATGCTCACTGCTTAGCCACAGTCGCAAGCGATAAACGGTGTCTGAATTCACGGCGACGGCTTTATATGCAAAAGCTACATTGGTATACGATTGCGAGCCACAGCGCAGTGCTTTCTTGCCCGCGTAGTAACGAATTTTGTCGTAATCAAATCCGCCCTCGCAAGGCTTCCATCCTTGCGCCCTACCGTGTCTATCTGCAATTGCGCCTTTCGGGTTGCCAATCAAATTTGTTGGTGCGGGTGTTGCGTCATCGTCGTCTACCGGCGGGAGCACAGAACCAAAATACCCAACCACGATATGGTCTATTTCATACGATTTCCCATTTGCATTTTCATTAGCGAGATCGATGCGAATGCCAGTTATTACGCTATTCATCCAATCATCACGCGCAGTAGTGGTGTTGGCATCACGAATATCAAAAATCAAATAAGTCCATTCATCCTGTTGGTATCGAATCGATTTTGTGCAGCGATAGTTATCGTGATGGCCATGCGATGAATTCGTCCAGTAAAGCTGCGCAGTGGTATTGTGAGTTGCACTGCTCGTGCGTAATCGCACTTTAATGCCGTAATTGTCAGCGCCAACGATGGCGAGATCGTTTATCGCTATATAAGGATCATTGTTCGTAGCCGTAGCATGTAGCGAACCCCGTACAACGCTCGCATTGTTTAAGTTTGTCAGGTTCCAGTCGAGATAGTTATCATCCTCAGTAAAACCCCACACTTGGCCCGCGACACCCACGATGTCCGAAGGTGTTAAGCCGTCAGCGCCAGCTGCACCGTCGTCGCCCTTATCACCACGCTCGAAATCTTCACTAAAGGCAGACCAAGCAGAACGGCGTGACCAGGTACCATCACCGTCATCTTTATAGCGAACGGTGGACACCCAGCGTTTTTGCCCAGCGGGCGGTGTGCTTCTAGTGTCCGTGGTGCCCGAGGGGAAAGTCTCGCTACTACCATCGAAACTACCACCGGTTGGCGTAGCGGGTTTGCTGGCCGCGTTCTTAAAGACGAAGGACACATAATCGCCGTTTACGCCGTCGAAGTAGTCGACGCCTTTTTGCGGTGAGAAACCATCATCGCCATCGCGTACAGTAATGGTCTCGCCAAGGGCGTTTGTGATGGTATAGGTGCCGTCACCGTTATCCGTGAACGTCGGAATATCACCCGCTGCACCATCTAAAATAGTGATTGAATCCTCACCGCTAGTAATTGTGTAAGAACCATTGCCGTTATCGGTGACAGTTGGTGCTGGTCCGGGGTCGCCTTTCTCGAAATCCGGGGCGGCTTCGGACCAAGCAGTGCGCTTCATCCAGGTGCCATCACCATTATCACTATAACGAACAGTCGATACCCATCGGCGATAGCCTTCAGCTGGCGCTGTACGGGTGTCTGTCCAACCGTTGGGGAAGTTTTCTGTGCTGCCGTCGAATGAACCACCTGATGGGGTTGCTGGTTTATTAATACTGTTGCGATAGATGTACGATACAAAGTCACCGTTCAAGCCATCGAAGTAATCAACACCTTTGGTCGGTGAATAGCCGGGCTCACCATCCGAAACTGTTACTGTCTGGCCGTTCGCCCCCTCGATTGTGTAGGTACCATCGCCGTTATCGGTTACGGTTGGGATATCACCGTCGTTACCATCACGGATGATAATCGACATGGTATCTGTGCTGATGGTATACGTGCCGTTCCCGTTGTTTGTCATCTGAATGAGACCAATCAACGGACCTACAACAAAACTTGTCCAGTTCGCATCGGCTCGTTCACCGTCAATCAACCGGTACCAGATCGTCACACTGCCATTTTGAGGCGTATCGTGAATGGTTAAAGCAACATCGCGGCCGCCGTCATACGAACTGGCGAACACACCATCGTAGGCGTAGCGCCAATCGTACGTCGCTGCATCGTGAGGCAAGGGCGGGCCAGTGACAATCAACTTGCCGGTTAGCACTTGCGTGGTCACCCCCTCTGGCGTGGGGGTGCTCGATATTGTGATGTCTAGTGGCGATGAAAAAGCCTGCTTGCCGTAACGATTTATTGCACCGACTTCGAGCGTGTAATCACCCAGCGGGATGTTCGACAGGCTCTGCTCCAGTTCCACCGGTGCAAAAGTGCGGCTGAATCCTTCTTCGTTACTGACTTTAACAATAAAGTTGATTACCGAGTTGGGACTGGGGTGCGTCCAGGTGAGGCGGCCTTGTCGCCACGAATCGGCCGGGGTTTGCGTGAATACCACGTTTTCTGGCGCAATGGGCGCGGTGGCATCTGGCAATGACGTGTTTGGGGTTAACTCGCCTTCGGCCGGTTCAAATGAATCTGGGTATAGTGCCGGACCGTCTTCAACAAGCGTGAGCAGGGTGCGGCGCTTTGCCGTGTCGTAATCGGTGCTGGCGATCAGAAATTCTTTATTGATGCCGCTTTGTGGGTCGACAAACCGGATGTCGTTGCCGGCAGCAATATCCAGGCGCAGGCCATCTAACGGATACGAAGTAACGAAACCGGCGCGGTTTCGCTCCAGCTGCAGTTTTGCCAGGCGCTGTATTTGATGCGACTTGGTGACAAGGTTCGCACGAATAGTGCTTTCAAGGTGTGCTTTGTCGGCGGCGCGATAAGCTTCGCTGGTTACAACGGGTGCACTGGTTACTTGCCATTTCAGCTCGGGCTCGACGTACTCTGGTCTAATAAAGTTTGTCAGTTCGCTGTATTTACGGTGTGGCGTATAGCGGGGCAGTTCCCGCAAATCGTTAACGTGTATCGTGGTTGTGGCAGGCCCGGCATACATGGCAGGCTTAATAAATACGCGGCCGCCCACTCGATATAGCTTCGCACCCATGGTGAGCATAATTTGGTTCAGCAACTCATTGGGGCGCATTCCATTATTCAACACGCCATTACAGCCAAATCGCTGGCCTTGCTGTTCATTGCCGTCTTTATCACGGTATGTGGCCAACTCGTCAGTGTAGTTTGCGCACACGGCAACAAAATCCCAGGGTATTCGACGCTGTGGTACGGCCTTACCGCCATAGGTCATTAACGCATGATACGCACACAATTCCGGGTTATCTGACCATTCCCACGTTGCACTGTCGTTAACCCGGTGGGCACCGCTGCCGCCTGCCGTGTCGTCTTTACGAGGGTCGTAAACGCGATGGCCACGCACAACAAACTTCATTTCATTGATGGTGCCCGCAACCAGGTTCGGGTCGTTTTCAATTTCAACGACCACATAAGTTTGGTTGGTACCGATATGATCGTCTGTCCAGCCAGGTATGTGCGTTTTTGCCGTATTGTCTACGGATGTTTGGTCGCCTAGGTACGTTCTCACACGGGCCTTGCTGCCAAACTCACTGAGCTTCTTACCTTCAATTTCGTACACCTCTACGCTTTCGCATGGGTGCCCGACCAGGTGCAGCACCATCACGTGCCACTCGGTACCGGCAATCGTGGGCTTGGCATAACCGACAATTTGCCCACCGACTAACGCCTCACCGTAGACGATTTTGCGAGACTGGTTTCCCTGGGTTGTCAATGCCTGGTCTGCGGCAGGGTTAGTATCGAGCGTTCCCAATTCCGGCGTCATAGCATCGGTAAGTAACTGCGTACCGATAGCGGTACCTACACCGATTGCCACGGCACTGGCGAACACGGTTGCACCGGCGATTGTAATACCTGCTGCGGCACTCGCCATGCCTGCAGCAACACCAACGGCAACTACTGGCATGACACACTCCAACAACAAATGGCCCGACGCATGGGCAGAGGTTGCAAACCGTTTTCAGCGGCGCACCAAATCTGACCGCCAAAGCAAACACCCAGTGCATCCCCAATATCGGTATGCACTAACACCACGTCGCCGCGCCCAGTATTTAACCGGGGTTTAAACGGGCCAAAAATATGGTTTAACGTGTCTTTAATGGTGCCTTGGCCATAGCGCCGTAACGCCATGGCCGCGCCGCGTTTCGAGGCATAATGGCCGCGAAATGATTCTGCAAAGTCGTGGCCTGTCATGGCGCGCAATGCGTCAGCAACAGCCAGGCAGCAATCAAATTTTCCCCATTCAAAGGGCGTGGATGTATTCGCTGAAATGTATTCAGCCAGCGCGACAAAGTCTTTTTTAACGTTCACTGTTAAACCCTTTATTTGTTCGTGTGCCACCGCGTGGGCCTGAGTAGTTAGATTTGGTGGGTAGGGCAGAAAGGGGCGAACCGGCAATGATTTCTACCAGGTCAAAAAAGCGGTCACCGGGATACATGGCCTGCTGCGCGTTATCTGTGGTTTTAGCGGCTTCTGTTGGCTGTGCCCAGCGCTCCATCCAGTCGCTCACGGCCAGCTTTGCTACTGCAGGAATCGATTTGGCTTCATCGCCACGTACCGCTTCGTAATCGACAACGTAGCCATCGATAACGTAGTCGGTACCGTCAATAATGCGCCGGTTCTCGTCGTACGCTACCAGGTGCATGTAAAAGTCATGACCGATAGGGCGAAAATTCAGTAACTCAGTAAAAAGGGAAAGATCCAGCAGCTTAAGCGAAAAATTTGCCCGGCTGCGGGTGTTTTTATCGTTTTCCGATACCTTGCCGACACCGGCAAATTCACCGACGCCCAGGTACGTTTGTCCGTTGTATTCACGCTCGCCATGGCCGGTATGTAGACGAATCCACCCGTTCTCGTATTCGATTTCGGCAAACGCCAACAGGCGGGACGGAGAGGCTTTCGCAGCCTCTGCCATTTGCGGTGTGATTAGGCGCTCTATCATGTGAACGACTCCATAAAATCTAGGGTGACATCGCGATAGATGCGCTTGTTACCGGCCAGCGCTTCAACCTGTTTGGGGTTTGTCCAGCGGCATGTTGACGAAAGGCCGTTCACATCGGAGATAAGCGTTGTACCGTTGGCGGGAATGTTTCGCAGCTCGTTGTTGAGATAGATGCGCGCTTTGCCACTGGCGTTGCTGGTGACATCATCGCGTACTTCTAACAGTTGACCGCCAATCATGAAACGATCGAGTGCGGCGGCGACCATTTGCGATGGACCAAAATTACGCACATCGACATACAGACCATATTGCCCACCACCGTCGACAACGGGCGAACCTGCCCAAGTACCTTTCTGCGCGGTGAATTTGGGGTCTTTCATGCGGACTTTGTTCACCGGGCCGCGCAGACGGGCCAGCAGCTTGTACAGTTCGTCGCGTTCCTCTGCGAACAACACCGGCCAGTGACGGCGAACCATCCAGCGTTCACCGGCATTGTCTACCACGAATTCGTGGCCGGAATAGTCGTTAGTATCGAGCTGGCTATTAAAGCGCAGCACAAAAAGGCCGGTACCGGTTGGTACAGCGTCGGGGAAATCGTAAGTGGTTACGGTCATGCTACGTTACTCAGTGTCTGGCGAAGTTCACCCTGACCGGCGAAATCTTCGCGAATACGTTCGTACAGTTCGGCCATACCGGCCTGCACTGAATCTGCAATTTTTGTTTCCATGCCTGGGGTGGCGTTCGGGGCGTGAATAGTCACTTTCGGGGAGAACGTAAACGCGCGATTGTTACCCCCCATGCGACCGCCGACGTTATCGTTCGCGGCCACCATGTTTTCGAAGCTGCGACGCTGGCGGGGATTCAATACCATTTCATCGTTTCGTAGCCACCAGGTACCCTCACGCACGTTTTTATCGAGACCGCCGTGGGCTTGCCCCTGCAGCGTTGCGCCTTTGATGTTAGCGAGCAAGCTGGCACCGCTTGCAGCGGCCTGCGCAATAGCAACCGGGGCCATATACCAAGGCTGTGCGGCAGAGGCGTTACTGATGGCGGTAGCTAAATTTAGAATGCCCTGACTGATGGCGAAGCCTTTGGAAATCGCAAACAGCGTTTTGTATGCCTTCGACTGTTCACCGCCAAAGGTTTTGGCCATGCTGGCTAGCCCGCCGAATGTTTGTTGGGCACCGCTCATGATCATATTGGCGCGCTGAACTTCTAATGCTTGAAGCTCCGAAAGGTGCTTTTCACGGGCAGCGAGCATTAAATCGAGGCTTTGTTGCTGGGTGATTTGTTTCGCCTGTGCAGCCTCGGCAATGATCTGCATTTCATTCTGCGCGTTCATGCGCAGCAGTTCTTCTTGGGTAGCAAAGCGGGCGCGAAGTTGGTCGAACATGGTTTCGCCATTCGCGTTCACGCCATTCTCACTGGCGCGCTGCTGTTCCAGTTCGCGCACCTGCTCTTCATGCTTGCGTTTTGCAGCAAGCATCAAATCAAGCCCCTGCTGCTGGGTAACCTGGTTGGTTGCCATCTTCTGGGCGATGGTGGCCATTTCAGCCTGTGCATGCTGAATAAGCAGCTGCTCTTCCGACAGGTACGCTTGCTTCAGCGCATCATAATTGGCTTGTTGCTGCTCGGGCGTGATGGCCGGTGTATTACCGCCTGAGTTGGTAAAGTCGTTATCGTTGGCAGCGGGCGGATTTTGGCGCGCGGTGGCCAGGGCTTTCGCTGCAGCGAGCTGAGCGTTCATAGACGAGATGGAAGCGTCACGTTCAGCGCGGATGTTGTTCAATGCTTCTTCGCGGGCGTTCCAGGAGCCCTGGATACGGCTGTCGAAAAAGGCGTTGGATTCCGCTTTTTGTTGTGTATAGAACGTTTTTATCTGCGCCAGCTCACCGGAGAGGTCATAGGTGTCGCCATCAAACGGGTTGAGCTTATCGGCTAAGTCACGAGCATACGCCCCTGCCACGGCGACTAATTCTTTCAGTCCGTTCTGAACCGATGCACCGAACTGCAGAATATACAAGCGGCCCACTTGTTCCAGCGTCGACAGTTCTACTGCGATGGTTTTCACCATGGCAAGCACGTTCTGCGGGAAGGTGAGGAAGGCATTACCCATTGTCGAGAGAATAAAGGAAATGGCATCTGACGCCATTTGTACTTCTTCCGGGAACTGGGCGAAGAGATTGGTTACGAGGTCGATACTGTCAGAAATCAAGTCCCCCCAACCCGACCAGGCACCGGCATAGGCGGAAAGCGCGGCCATTAGTTCGCCACTGGATATGCGGGCGGTAATGGCATCTAAACCGTTGGATACCGTTCTGAGGCTGGTTTTCATGATGTCAGAAACCCCAGTCTCGGCAATCGAGAACATCAGGTTATCCCAACTATCGCCCAGATTGGATATGGCACCATCCAGGGTAGCAGCACGGCGCTCTATACCACCGGCAAAATCAATATTGCCGAGTCGCAAAAGGTAATTTTCGATAGCAGAAGCTTCGTTAGCTACTGTCGTTCTTACCCCTTTAAAGGTGAATGTAACTGTATCGCCCTGATTCTTCGCCCGAATACCAAACTCTTTTAATCGCTCAAATTCTGCCACACTCGCATCAGCAACGGCCTCAATAAACTGGTCAAGGCTTTTACCCATGGCGGAAGCCGTATTGCCGTAACTCATGATGGCCGCTTTGCTCGGGTCTAGACCTAAGTTTTTAAGCTTGATGAATGCCGTGGTGAGTTGTTCTACGGAGAATGGCGTTTCTGCAGCGGTTTGCTGGATGGATTTAAATACGCTGACGGCTGCAGTGGCAGAGCCGGTAGCGGTAACAAGGGCAGATTGAAGGATTTCAAAGCGACGGGTAGTGTCAGCTAGATTTCTGACAAGTTCAGTTCCAGCGTAAGCAACCAGCAAGGCGGCACCGGCTGCTTTAACGTGGCGAAGCATGCCGCCACTGGCTACGCCAAGGCGGTCTACTTCCTGGCTGGTTACTTTGGCTTGCTGCCCAGCTCTGTCTGTTGCCGTTCTGAAACGGTCCAACTCATTACGGGCACGTTTGGTTTCGCCTACGAGGCCGCTGGCGTCGCCTTTTAATTTTATACCCGTAACGATGTCGGACATGAAGAGTTCGCCTTTTTGGTCAGTTCATCTGCAAAGATGTGACTGACAAAGCGAAGGTCTTCAAATTGCTCTGGTGTGTACTGTCTACCGGTTAGGGTGGCTTCCGCCTGCAGTTGCACCAAATCAAGACCCAAACAAAAACCGTTATGCCATCGGTAGAGATCGTCTGTGGCAACAAACCACTGGATCACGTTCCAGAGCGGTGGCCAAACTTCGAAGGTATCGTCGGGGTCGAGGTGTGCGGTGTGCTGGGCGATAGTTTTACTGTCTGCGCCCAGCTCCTTCATTTGCTCGACTAGTTCGTCGATTTCCGATTGCGGGGCTTGCGGCCCTTGCGCCCAGAAGCGGGCTGCCCCTGCAAGTTTTTTGCTTTAATACCAGTCACTGCCTCATGGTACGCGCTGAGGAATCCAAGCCGGATGTAGCCCCGGCTTTTGAACAGCTTGAGCTTGTTTTCTTTGGTGCAGGGCAGTGGCTGGTCGTTGTGGTCGGTAACGTCTTTCCAGTCTTTGACGACGCGCACGAGGAATACGATATCGTCGTCTACCAGTTCGTTGTATTCGTCCTGGTCGAGCAAATCGTATTGCGCCTCTAACTGGTGCGTTTCAGTATTGCCGCCGTCGACTGGCACTTCAATGGCCGTGGGCCACCATACATAATCGTTTTCAGCGAGTTTAAACGACATATAAACCTCGTTTGTTCAGGATTAAAAAAAGCTGGCCATCCATTGCCAGCAAAGCACACACACTTGAGTTGGGTCCGTCCCTGGGCGCTGCCGGGTGCAATCCATTGCACCCGTTCTTACTTTGGTTCTATGCCGCTTTAGCGGGTTTTCAGCACTGCATCGTGGCCTTTAATCACACGGGCGGTGATTTCCCAGCACTTTTTGCCTTTCTCTGCTGTCGGCTTCACGGTAAGGAACTGTGCGCCAGTGCTGGATTCTTCCCACACTTCACCGGCAGCAATACCGTGAGTGAATCCAAATGGTACTTCTACGTTCGACAGCAAAATGGCGAACGGGTCGAAGGTTCCCAGTTCTGGCGCTTCGATAACCCACTTGGCCTCTTCTGACCAGTTATCAATAAAGATGCGTTTCTGCTCGGTACCTTCGTCGTACTCGATGGTGGCATTGTCAGCCACTTCATATTGGTACAGGTTGAGTGCCTGACCATCGATGTTGAAACTGGTGTTCAGTTCGCCCATGGGCAGCGGCTTCTGGAAATTGCCGAAATCGGGGGTGGGTGGTGTACCGGCTAGGGTGCCACCATACACGCCAGTCACTTCCGCTGAACACATCAGGCGATCGCCGGTGGTACCAGAGCGGGTAAGTGTGGCTTTACAGGCAAAGGCTTTGTGATACATGCCTTCCCAGTAGAAATACACGCAGCCGTCGATTTCCTGTGACGCGGTGGTAATACGGTTATGGCTAACTTCACCCGCCACATCGGTGTTGATATCGCGGCCCGCCAGCTGCAGCATCTTCGCGAAGGCGGTAGGCGCGGCGGCATCGCCTGACCCGGTGAGTTCAAACGGGGCGGTGATTTTAATCATTTCGTTGATGTGAATAACCGGCTCACCACCGTCTGCACCGTTGTCCAGTTCGCGGTTAATTTGTTCGGTCACCAATGGCTCTACGCTTAAGCCGCTGGTCTGAATGGCTACAGGTGACGCACCGTTGGCGATATAGTCAGTGCTGGGGGTGTCTTCAGGGCGGCGAGTGGCCACCATAATGAATTTTTTCTTCTCTTTATAACCTGGGGTGATGCTCATGATTTGGCCTCTTTGGTTTTCTCTGCAGGGCGGTCATCTACCGGGCGGTCTTCCACTTTTACCCATTTCAAAAGTGGGTGATGACTGATTTGGGCCAGCTTGCCGGTTGAGAGCTGGGCATCCCTAAACCGGTTTTCACCCGGTTCAAATTGCATGGCCGCACTGGTAACAGGCAAAGCCGAAGTGTTAGTAACAATAATCATGAAGCGGTTCCTTCATACCAAGTTGTGGTTGTAAAACGGTCGAGCCACCACATGCCGTTGGCAGCAAAACCCACTAAATCTGAATTACTCAGGTTGACCGGTTCGTGTTCGGGTGAGGGGGACCAGCCAAACAATTCGGCTCTCAGGCTCGTCCGTAATTGCTCCAGCGCAGCCAGGCCCTTTTCACCGGTGTTGTCGTTCAGGCTCTGAATGCCAATTACCACACCAAATGTGATAATGGTTTCCTGCAGCGGCTTACCCACAGACGCATCGCGGCCAGAGGGCGCGGGGCGTTCATTCACCGGCACCACATAGGCGCAGTTGCGCTGATTGATGGGCTGCTTAATGGCGTTTTGCACATTTACCGCTGTACCCACTGATATGAACAGGGGCTGGATGCGGGCTTTTACCAGGTTCAGCATCAGATGAACCCTTTGCTGTTATCGCGAGAAAACACACTGCCCGATGAACGCATTTCAATGTGCTCACTGGTTGCAGATGCCTGGTCGTCTGCAGAGAGACCCAGGCGCACATCACCTTTACCTACCGCTTTCACAAAATCCATGGCGGCTTTGAATTGCTTTTCCACCACATCGGGGATCACATTGTCGTACAGGTTATAACGGGCAATGTCCGCGGAAATTTTGATTAACACGGCTGGCGGGTTGGCCAGTGGCAAGGGATAGCGCCCCCCAATGTAGCCATCGATAGTATTGCTGGCGTCTTCGATGGCCGCACTGACAACATCCGGCTGGACAATCTGACCGGCATCTTTATCTGTCAGCTGCGCCAGTTCCGATGCGCCGAACCGTTCAATGAGGTCGTCAGTGCTGCAATACATTATTTATGCCTTCGCCGTCGTGTTGGCAGATTTGGTTTTCGTAACAGGCGGCGTTTTTTCTTTTTCTTCCGTTTGGGACTGGGCGGCAAGAAACGTGTCGAACGGTGTGCGATCAACGCCTTCGGGGATGGCATCGGCTGACACTTCTTTAACGGACAGTTTCGGCTCGGCGTCGATAGCAGCACGTTGCTCATCAGTGAGGCTATCGATATGGAGGGCGGTGCCTTTATTGGTAAAACCGAGGCCTGCGCGTCGAAACGAGGCAAGTGAGGCGGTGACCAACAGCACCACTGCAGTAGTTAATTGAGTCATAATTGCTTCCTTTTAGCTGATGGCTACCGGCCTTTTTCGGGCCGGTAGTTGTCAAAGTTGTAAACGTTGTAGGGCCTACACCAGATAATCTGGTGAAACGACGGTAAAGCGGTTACGTAACTCGTTGCTAACCGTGGTGCCGCCATCGTCGATGAACTCACGATTATTGATTTGCTCCGCTGCTTTCTGCAGTGATGCAGGCACTACCAGCGTTAAACCGCGCTTACCTAGACCTAACGGACGGCCACCGTCTGCTTTAAAGCTGCGCATTTGGTTAATGGCTTCCCAAATGGTGGTGTAGTTCAGTTCCTTCTTCACGCCAATGGCCATTTGCCAGAAGCCGTAACCCACGTTGCAGCGGCAGTCTACGCCGTAGCGGAATGTTTTATTGAGGAACACTTGCTCGTCGGTTGGGGAATCCATGGCAACGAACTGCATGCCTTTGCGTTCCTGGAAGATGAGCGGCTTTAAGCTGCGAGAGGTATCCAGCAGGTACCAGGCATCGCCGGTGTACGCGCCATCAATGATCGCATTAGAGAAAGAATCTTCGGAGCCGGAGCCATCCACTTCGGTGTTTACCGGATGGTCTGTATCGAAGAAGTACTGGCCGTCATAACAGGGCGTGGTAAAGCCTGCCCCCAGCATTGGGAACACCAGTTCGTCAGGAAAGACCGATGCGGCATAGCCCATTTCGTTCATCATCGGACCGTATACGCCCAGGTTGTCATCTTCGATGTCGTTACGGTCGACGGCGACAGAACTTTCAAAATCGTTGTTGGTGATGGCGTAAGCATGCTCTTTAATTGACTTAAGCACACGATCGCCAATCCACTCTCGGAAACCCGGCCACTGACCCAGCCAGCCATAGGTGTTCGATTTGGTGGTAGATGGAATGGTGGTGGCAACCGTGTTAAACATCGGTTCGCCTTTTACCTTGCCGTCTTCAAAATTCTTTTTAAAACCCGTGCGCAATGCGGTGAGGGTTGCTGCATTTACAATAGCCATTGGGGCGTTTCTCCTGGCAGTTAGTTTTTAACGGGTTTATTCCGCTGCGTGTAGTTCAGCGAATTCGGTGTGGGAAATACCGAGCTGGTCGGCAATCGACTTCTGGTCGGCGGTGAGCGCTGCCGTTTCCACCTTGTCTTTTGCCGGGTTGTCCTGCTTCGGGGTTTGTTTACCGGTGAGGGCAGCAAGCACCGGGCGACCATCCAGCAAAGAATTCAGCGCGGCCATGTCGGCATTACCCAGTTCTTTTAAGTAAGACAGTTCAGCGGTGGCAATGAACTTGCCCGCTTTCTGGGCCTGTTCGATAACCTGGTCAACCGTTACCGCATCGTGATTGGCTTTCAGTGCGGCCAGTTCTGCAACTACCGCGTTATAGGTGGCAACCGGAATACCTGGCTGGCGTGCAGACAATGTCGCAATGGTGGTCTGGGCGGTTTCAAACCCTTCTGACTGCGCAGCTAATGCCGCGATGCCGGTGGCAGCTTCCGGGGTACTTAAGGCTGCATGCAGGGCAGCGGCGTCCATTTCCTGGGTGGTGTCGACAGTGACACCCAGCAGGGAAAACAGTAAGGCGTGGGCTTCGTTCATGGCTTTTGGCTCCGGTTGGTGTTGAACGTGTAGCGCAGCTGCCTCGGCCATGCCCTTAATAGCGGGGTCGTTGGTTAAGGCAGCACTGTGTAAATCTAAAACCGCACCGGTGATTTTGTCGTACATGACAACCGGCGAGTAATACAGGTATTCGTTGGCTTTAACATGGGTGCGGGCGGTATCGGTGAACGACAGCTGGGCGAACAAGCCCTGGCCCGAACGCCACTCGAACTTTTCACCCCAGGCAGAGGCCGGGGCTTTACCGCCATTCTCTTTGGCAAACAGGGTCTGGTGGTCGTAATCGAACAGCAGCCGCTGACCGGTGGCAGCACGGTCGTTGAGTTTCTGGGCGAGGGCCGCACCGGTAACATCGTTAATGCGCCATTTATTGCCCGGCACTTCGAATGGGCGGCCATCATAGGCGGCAAAGTCACCACCCGGCAGAATTTGCTGCCAGGGTTCATCGATATTGATTTCGAATGAGCAGGCAGCAATACCCAGGGGCTGTTCGGCATCGCCGGAAAGTACAGCAACGGCGAAACCTGCCGAATTCAAAGCAGCAGAAAGTGAAGCGGCTACATGGCGGTCACCTTGTTGGTTGGGGTGCGGTATTACGTGTACGTTTTTCATAGGCCCTCAGTATGGGCCGGTGGGGTAACGCTGTGGGATTAGTCTGAATTAGGGAGAGTCAGACATTCAGATATTCTTAGAGCCTGTTTAAATTCGCTCAGAAGCGTTTAAATGAATCGAAGGCGAACAGGTGTGGCCTTGGGTGGGTAAAATCGCTTACAGGAGCATACAGGGCGTTTTTCTAACTCTGCAAGTGGTCTTTCAAAATCGCGACAATTTCATCTTCGTCATTCCAGGGCGATGTGGCGATGCCAAGGTAAGGCCGCGCCGGTATGCCGTCTTCTTCACGACCAAACTGGTGAGTTGCGCCGTAAATCAGGTTGGTCCCAAATAGCAGCTCTGCGCCGGTCACCTGATAACTGAGGGTATCACGCAGGGTTCCTTCTTCCTGCAAAATGCGGTCGTCGGCCTTGTTGGCCAGCGTGCTGGGGGCTAATGGTTCCCAGGGCGTGCCATCTGGGGCCACTTCCAGTGAGAAGCGTTCGGCGTGGCTCTCCAGCAGGTATTCACCGATTTCGGCAAACGCGGGTTCCAGGTTCTGACCGGCAGTGATGATGCGCTGCAGATAACGCTCGGCACGGGCCAGGCTTTGAGCTTCTACTTCAATGAATACTCCGGCCATGGGTTAGTCCTGCGATGCGATAACAGCAGACATCAAATCGCCTAACGCTTCCTGTTCGTCGGGTGATGCGTCTGGCACCATCGCTTCAAGCTGCGCCAGCTTTTCTTCGGCAGGCGCACTGCTTGCGAACAGCTGCTGCGCTTCGGCAATCACTGTTGAGGGTTTCGAATTCGCAGCGCGGATTGATGCCAGTATTTTATTGGTTTTCATTCAGCAGTTTCTCCATGAGTTCATCAAAGTAGGTGGCGATTTCCGGGTAGTGCTGCTGCAGTACTTCGCGGTTTAATGCCCAGGCGGCAAAGTGTTCGGCGTGCCACTCCATCCAGTTCGTCAGGCTGTAGCGGGTGATGCCGGTGCTTTCGCCGGGTTGGTCGTAGCCACGGCGCATGGCGGCATAGTGTACCTGGTGACCCAGTTCGTGTACCCACGTTACAAAGGTGCCACCGTGATCCCCACTGTCGGTGTGGTGGCGCACAATGTGCGACAGCGACCACTGTTTGCTGCCTTCCTTCGCTGCCAGTATAGCGGCTTCCACGGCAGATGTGAGATCGGAAATGTCTGTCACCTTATTGAGTGATACGCCGGTTTTGGCTTTTACCACCACATGGTTCCACTGCTTGGATGTGTAGCCGTTAGAATTGCGGGCGGTACTGGACGGCACGGGCCAGTAGCGATAGGCGCGTTCTTCATCCACGCCCAGGTAGTCCGCAATGGGCTGGCGCAGCGGGGCAAGCTTACGGGTACCGCGCACCATGTCGGAGGGGCGCAGGAATAGCGTTTTAATATCGTACTTCTGAATGAAGGTGGCAAGCTGGTTCATTTGCGGCTGCACGGTGGCTACCTCGTTGAAAATGGTATTCAGGCCATGCACGTTCACCTGCTTGTTGGTTGAAAACGCTGTCGGTACCTGACGTTCTGGCAGGCGCTCACGCAGCGGGGGCTTCTCGGCCTGTTGCTGTTTGAGCAGCGTTTCCTGACTAACTTGTCCCGGTGAATAGTCGAAGCCCGGATCAATGCCCTGGGGCACATAGTGCACTTCGCCGGTGGCTTTGTCGGTCCATTCCACCGTATCGATTACCGGCTCGTCACTCACCGAATGGCCACGGCGTTTCAGGCTGCGCTCGGTTTCACCGTACACTTTGCACTTACAGCCCCAGCCATTCTGGGGAAACCATTTCTGCCAGAACGGGCTGTCCTTGGGCAACACCAGACCGTGTTTGCTGGCATGGTGGGGGCGCGGGTACCGGCTATCGCCGTGGGCATAGCGCCAGTACGGGAAGTTCTGCAGCTGGGCGTGACGGCCTGCGTTGTACGCCTGACGCATGTTGGTGCTGTAAATGATGTTGGCGCGCCAGGCGGCATTACCGGTGTGGTCCCAACCGTGCTTTTTAACCAGCTGTTTAAACTGCTTTTGAAAGGCGGTTAACGCGGTACCTTCGGCAATGGCATCATCGACCATTTTGCGCAGGTCGGCGAGCAGCTCGGTTTTGGTTGCGCCTGCCACCATGAAAGCGCTGTTATGCTGACTGCGCCACACATCTGCCCAGCGCTCACTGGGCATGTTGGTTTTCTCACGAAAGAACGTGATAGCTTCCTGAAAGGGCAGTGAACCGTATTGGGCCATTAATTCCCCTCATTCACATCGTAACGGCCAGACATTTCGGCGCTGGCCATGGCGAGCGCCAGCACTTCCTGATAGTCGGTGGTGTCCATGGTGTTCTCCAGTTCCAGCAGTTGCTCCAGCAGCTGCTCCATGGATTCGGCTTGTGCCACCATTTCTTCAATGGGCTGCATGATGGCCGCAAACGGTTCTGCCGCCGCTTTCTGCAGTTTGTCGGTAAAGATGTCTGCGCCGTCCGGGCCGGACTTGGCAGCACGCAGGGCCGCAAGGGCAAGCTTTAGCGGTGCTGCTGGATTAGGCTGTTCGGGCTGGGGTGTGATGTCCGTGATAGGCGCGGGCGCTGCTTTGGCCAGCACGGGTTCATCGCCATCCGGTTCCGGGATACGCAGCTTGTCCTGCGCCCAGCTAACAGGAATGCGCATGCCCACTTCAACCAGCTTCGGCAGGCTTTCAGAATAGAGCTTGAGGTCTTCCGGTTCCTGGGTGTCGAACACCAGGCGCGGTTTGCGCCGTGGGTCGCCGCTGTAGCTATTGCCATTCAGCATGTACATGGGCCAAATGAGGTCGCGGTTTAATGTAGTGGCTAACTGGCGTAAGTCATGATCACGAATGTCCATACGCACTTCGTTGTGCACATTCCCCAGGGCCTGACTACCGGTGCTGTCTACCTGCGCGGTGAGGGTTTGGCCTACCAGCACTTTGGACTGGGTGCGTTCGCACCAGGTCATCATGGTCATGAACGGATCGCTACCGCCACCCTTGGCCGCTTCGTGAAATTCGATTTCCATGCCCTTGGGGATAACACCACCGGCATTGTGACCAATGCCCATTACTGCCGCCAGTAACCGGGCTTTCTCCTCTTCGGTGGAGCCACTGGGGTATTTACCCAGCTTCACCGGAATACCGTAGATTTCAAGGAATTCAGCTAAATCGCGAGCGGAATAGTTCTTGAACACGAATGGCCAGGCAAGCTGACGGACCAGACCCTGCCGGGCCGGATAGCCGGATTTTGCAGCGTGACGGTGCTGCAGCCAGTTTAACGGGCGCAGCGGTTCGCCAAAGCCGGTCTGGTCTCTGAGGCGAATTTCGTTCTGGTTGTCCTGGGCAAGCTGGAACCAGGTGGCGGGAATATGCTCGAAGTTCTGCGGCACCCGGAAGCGGCGATACATGCCCCAGTCGAACTCGATATTGGAAAAGCCTTTCAAGATACCGTCTGACATGCCGAAAATGATGTTGTGCCAGTCGTCCACATCTTTCAGCATTTGTTCTATTTCAGCGGCGTCGGCCTGTTCACTGGCGCTGGCGTTGGCCGGTGGCTCAATGCTCCAGTCAATATCCGTAAGGGCCATCTTGCGTTTAAATAGTTCAGCCTGGATGTGGCCGTCTTTCTCTTCAATGTCTTCGGCCAGATAGCTTTGCTCCAGCAGATTGCCTTGCTCGGCGTTCTGCAGAATAAGCGCCAGTGATGCCGGGGTGAGACCACTAGATGGGTGTTCGGCAAACTCCCTGCGTAACTGGACTACGCGGGGGCTGTCGTCGGTTTGCTTGGCTTGCAGTTCTTTATCACGCACCCGGTAGCGGATGCCGTTTACTTCATAGGTTTCCATTTAAAAACACCCCTGTGGTTTAACGCCGTAATCGGCGGCATTGCGCATGCTGCTATGGGCGCGATCGGATTTGCCGGGCAGCGCGATGTAGTCAATTTCCCCGCCTTCCATTTTGCTGGCCATCACCAACATACAGCAGGCAATGGCGCTATCCCCGTGACGCTCTTTCTTGTCGTCGGTTTTGGCATCGGGTATGCGCGGCACGCCCCGGTTATTGATTTGTATTGAACGCAGGTCATCGAGAATGTCGGCGTCTTTTGGAATGACGATATCGAAGTCTTCATAGTACGACTTCATGACCGGCATGCTTTCGCGGTACCAGGTTTCGCTGATTTTTACCGACTCAACCAGACTGGAGCCGTATTTGTCGACGGCCTGTTCAGCTAAATATTCACCGTTGCCGGTGGCATCGAGCTGAGCACCGATAAAGCGGGGCGAACGGTCGATAAGGAAGAACAGGATTTGCTCTTGCTGCTTGTAGGGAATGTTGCGCAGCTCTACGACCAGCGGCACATGCAGGCTGAGGTCTTGCTGAATCGCCCCAATCCATAAACAGGTTAAGTCACCTTTACGGGCGAAATCTTCGCCCAGGCAGTGGCGATGGTCGGGGCTGAGTTTCATCAACTCCGGCAGCAGTACTTCATTACACCAGTCTTTAATGTCGGCGGCGCGCAGGTCTGGGCGCATGGCATTCCACTCTGGCGTTTGCTTGTACCGGATCACAATGGGCTGGCCGTTATCGCCGGGTTTCTGCATGGCCTTGTCAATCAGGGCGCGGCTGATGTAAGCGCCACCGCCGTGTTTAGGCACACAAAAGTATTCTTCCAGAGCATCTTCCTGGCTGGCGGTATCGCTAAGCAGGTCGTTCTTCCACTGTTCCTCGGCTTCCTGGCTCCATGGCGTGCCCAGGCGCTGACAGATACGCTGATACAGCCCTTCGGCGCAGGCATCGTCGAGGGTAATGCGGTGTACGCTGTAGCGTTTACGCCCGGCGCGGCTGTCTTCAATAAGTTGGTTAAACTGATTTTCAGAGCCGTTATGGGTGCTGATAAGGCGCACTTTTGCGCCCCACATGGTGAGTGCCAGGGCGGCTTTAAGCACCTCAGCCAGCAGCAGGTGAAAGGCGGCTTCGTCGATGGTGACGTTACCCTGCATACCACGCAGGTTGCTGGGTTTGGAGCTAAGCGCCTGAATTTTGAAACCGCTGGCAAAGTGAATAACGAACGTCAGGATCTCTTTGCCATCCTGGCCGTCATCGAAAAACATTTCTTCTTCGATGTCGCCTGCCGCTTTATTGAATGCCTTTGCCCACATGGCTGCAGCATCAATAAACTCGCGGGCCATTTCCTTGTTACTGCCCACATAGAAATGATTGGTACCGAGGGCGGCTTTGCTCTTACTGGCGGTTAATACGGCATCGGCAGCCTCTGCCCAGGTGATACCGGTACGACGTGACTTCTCGGCGATTTTCAGCGGTGAGTCATCGGCTATCCAACGTTTCTGGTACCCGAGCAACAGTTCGTTCTCATCAAAGGGAATGAACGTGGGCAGACCAAAGCGGGTCTCCAGCCAGTCGCATTGCTCAATGGCCTTCTGATACTGAGAAGGGCTGGGCTGAATTTCTTTAGGCGTGGTCTTTGGTGGCAGTTTCATCAGGCAATACCTAATATCTCTTTGCGGATAAGGGCTGCGCCCTCACTGGTGAGGCCAGCGGCTTTGGCGGCAGACTCGGCCCGTTCTGCCGCTTCTTCGGCCATGGCTTTACGGATTTCGCGTTCACGCTTGGTGGATTCACTGGCGGCTTTCTCCAGCTTTTCCACGCCTACGGCCAGTTCCTTAATGAACTTGGGCGGTACGGTTTCACCGGATTCAGACAGTTTCAGCACCTGGTCGAAGGCCAGCGTGCGCACCATCTCAATGAGCACTTTGGAGACTTCGCCGGTAGGTTTGCCGCCCAGCTGGTCGACCCACTGTTTAGACACTTCGCGGGCTTCCTGAATGCGACTGCCCACGGTGGCCATGCGCGTGGCGTAGCGATTCAGGCCAGAACGGCTGAGCTGTTCGTCATCGGGCAGTCCGGCATCCTGGATAAGGCCGTTTACCTTCTCCAGTACTTCGGTTTGCGTGACTGACTTGTCGCGCAGCAGCTCGATCAGAACGGCTTTGATGCTCTCCGGCAGCTGGTCGATTTTGCTGGGTTTGCCACGGGTGCGTTTATCTGTCATCGGTGGCCTCGTTGGGGGTTTCTTTCTCGCACTTTTCAAATTGCGAATCGCAGATATCCAAGAGCAAATCACGCAATTCAGCTTTGCTTTTGACAAGGTAGTCAATCTGCCCTTCATAGCTTTCCAACGTTTCGAGCATGACGCGTATGTTCGCTAAGCGGCATTCGTAAAGAACGATAATTACCGCGCTGACAATCAGGGTGATAAACAACGTCATCATTAATGCGAAACTCATGAGTTAGCCCCTTTTTTTGTTTTCAGGTACTGACCCAACTTGTAAAAACTCAGGCCGATGATCAGACCTGCAATGTTGCCGATGGCACCGGCGATAGTCATGCCGATGACGAACTGAACAAACTCATTCATGGTGCTTTCTTCCTCGCTTGCGGGGTTTTAACAGAAAGTAAAGCGCCCCGAACTGCAGGACGAATACCGATAATACGATGTATAGGCGCAGCCACTGCTGCGCGGTATCGAGGCACACTAGCGTGGCCCTGGGCGTTTCACGCCGGGCTGAGTGGCACGGCCTTGTTCGACATCCATACCGCGCTGAGTAAGGTAAGCAAGTGTGTAGCTCTCGTGATTGTCGAGTTTGAGCAGCCCTTGCTCTTCTAACCAATGCAGGTGACTGCCTATTTTATCCATGGTCATGTTGTTGCCGAACTGGGCGCACACAGACTGAATGATGCTGTTATTGGTTCCGTAGTCATTCATCGCAGCCAGGCAATGCAGGATGCTCAGGCGTTCGTGCTCGTTCATTATAGTGGTGATAGCCATTACTTTTTCTCTCCGCGCAGCTCGTTTTCCAGCAGCATGTTGTACTGGTTTAAAATCTGTTTAAACATGGGTTCAACGCTTTCTAAACGGCCTTCAAGCCGGGCCATGGTTTCCCGCAGTGCCTGCGAATCCTGCGAGGTGGGCAGGTTCTGCACGTGATGGTCAATCTTGTTCACCATCTCGCTCAGGCGATAGTGATCAGCTTTATGTTTTTTAAAATCCTGTTTGTGCTGCTCTAAATTCTGCGCATGGGCATCCAACTCTTTTTTGGTGGCGAAGTACTTCGACAGCCACCACAGCAGGGCAAAGCCAGTGATGGCAATCAGCAGCGAGTAGAAGCGCCAGAACTTGTTTACATGGTCGATGAGGTCCATCAGCGGTTCCTTTTGTCGTGGTCTTGTTGGCAATCCACACAACGAATTGCAAAAGGTGCTGCCTCGCGGCGTGCGGTTATGTCGGCATCACAGGTTAAACACAGCGGTTCGCCGCTTGGGCCGGTTTTACGGGCTGGGGCGGGAGACAAATCGAACCGGCGGTTTTCCATCGCCATGTCGTGAAACTGGGCTGAAACAATCTGAGCCTGATCAGCGATATCCATTCAGCTGGCTCCCTGCTTTGAAAACTTGTCGAAGGTACGGAAGCCGAACCAGGCGAGGGTTGGCGCTGCCAGCATCATGGCAATTTCCATGGATGCCCCGAAGGATGTCAGACCGGTCGCGTGGGCCAGCTCCATGCCAATGACATACACGGCAGTAAACCAGCTGTGGCGGTTGGCGATTTCAGGGCGCACGCCTTTCACATCTTTACTGGCCCGGATGGTTTCCTGCTGTTGGGTGTGCATGGCCACATCGTAATTCAGCGTGTTCTTTTCCCGTTCTGCAGCAATGCGGCCAAGTTCAACAGAGAGTTTGCTGATGTCTTCTGAGGGCTGTTGATTAACCACGCTTTCAAGTTGCTTCACCTGGCTGGCTGTAGGGTTCGGCCCAATGGCCTGCACCACGTCGGCTACGGTTTGGGCCACGCGCTCGGTGGTGCCGCCTTTGCTTTCGCCGAACATGCGAATAAGCGACGGGCCTGCGCTGATGAGGGCGGCGAGTAATGGGGCCATTTATCTACTTCCTAATCGTTGTTTAATTGCGGTGAGAGGATGGTCCTGCGACACAGGGGCTGGCTTTCTTCCCAGCTGGGTATCGAGGTATTCACGCATTTCAGCGAGTGAAATACTGTTCCAGCCCTGACGCCAGAAACTGTGCGCGGTGGCGTTGTAGCTGGACTCAGGCAGTATTACCGCCGTGTGGTTTCTGGCGGCTTCCAGGGTGGCTTTGAACCGCGCCTTTCTGCCGCTTTCGAACCACTCCTGATTGCGTTTGCTCATCGTGGCCATCGGTGAATACTCATCTTTAACGGAGACGCCGGGCCATAGAGCCAGCGGCGGGCTGAGTGGATGTAATGCTCCTGGGTGCCGCTACCGGCCACGGTGTTGTAAAAGGTTTTCCAGTAGCGGGCGCGTTCCCAGGCAGAGACAGGGATTGGCTCAGGGCGCAGCTTGTAAAACAGGCGGGTAAAGACCAGGGCTTTTAACGGGTCTTCGCGCAGGTCTTCTGGCTGTAGGCTGTACACATCGAATTCAAAGGCCTGACGGACAAGCTCTGCATCGTTGCCACGGGTACGCTGGCGCACGTCCTTAACGGCAATTGGGTCGCCCTGCGTCAGGCCGCTACCCGCGCCGTTGGGTGTGGGGTCGGCAAAGGTGCCCAGCTGCGTTTCAGCCGCAGCCGTTTCCAGCAGCAGGTGAACAGCCGTTCTGTTTGCGCCGTGCCCGAGCAAATCGCAGACGTTTACCGCAAGCTGAAAGGCTTGCTGAAAACTGGTCAGGCCGTAGTGGAGTGAATTTTCTTGGTTCATACCGCCATCTTAGCGATGGCGGTGCGGGGAGGGTGGTTAGCTTGGACTTAGGGGATTAGCCGACTTTGGCGAGGAAACGCTTTAACGCATAATAAGACTTGCTATCGGTGTCGCCGTCAATGATGGCGTCTTCCAATGTGCCATCCGGCGTTTCAACGCGCATCCATACTTTCTTCGCTTTGGTAATACGCTGCAGATTTTCCATGCTAATGATAAACGCCTTGGAACTGTTTTTGATAAACCCGTCCTGGCTGATATCAGAACTGGTCGTGATCTGATTCTCTTTGAGCGTGATAATGTCGCCGTCTATATTCAGCTTGGCACCGAATATAGCAGAAAGCTGATTAAAAAGCTGAACGGTAATTAGAGCGGAATCTGGATACTTACTTGACCATTGCAACCCAAACCCAGTACAGCTAATGCTTTTACATGCATTGGCGTGTGGGGCGATATTGACTATGCGTGCATCGTCGAAGCCGGAATGGTGTTCTGTTGGCACTAAGCCTGTTTTGGTGGAACACCCGGTTAAGGCTAAGAGACCAGCGACAAGTAATAGTTTTCTCATTTTAATATCCTTATAAACGTGTAGCTAAGAAATGAAACCCCAGTAAAACCGGGGTTGTTGTCAATGTTGTTGTGTTTACCCTGTTTTTATCAGGATACCGAACTTAACCTGCTTTGGTTACCCAATTGAGTGCTGAGTTTTCTTTGTTGGTCACTCAAATACCCCATCAATATAGCAAGTTTTTTCGTTTGGCAAACCCCTTCAGGGATTTCACCCACCAATTCCGCCAACACTTCCTGGCAGGTAACCAGCGTGTCAAGTTCATCCAATATGTGAATATTTTTCATTTGCGATACTCCTTGCAAAAATAGGCGTAGGCTGTGCCCATGGCTACACAGTCCCAGTGAATGCCCTCATATTCAACCAGCCAGTTGCGGGCTGTCTTATCATCCTTCCTGACTCCGGCTGCATCAAGTACTTTTGTCTTAGTTGAGCCGGGGTTCTCATGCAAAAATTGTATAACAGCATGAATAAATGTGTGTTTTTTGTGCTCAGTATACGGATTATTTTTTAGTGATGCAGGTACAGGACGTTGTTTTTGTGTGAGTTCCTGCTGTAAATACGTCGCTTTTTCGCGATAAAGCTGTAGCAGTTCTTGTTGCAGTTCGGCGTTGGCCTGCTGCAGTTCGGTTGACATGTCGGCAGGGGGAAGCTGCTGTAGCTGCTCGGCCATGGCATTGAATGCGTTGATGTACGCCTCTTTAATGACTGCTGCCTGCTTACCGGTGAAGCCCATAACCAGAAACACAAAGCCGTCTTTGGTGATGTTATACATTTCACGCATTTCGCCTTTGGCATCTTTATATTTAACGGGCGCAAAATTGCGCTCGTTGAAATAATCGGAGCAATCTATGTTTCTAATGGCTCTTAAAATGTCTTTGTGTTGCTTTCCGAATACTTCGGCTATGCGGGTTGACGGGGTGTAAAGCTGGTTGCCTTTTACATCGATATAGTGGCGCAAGTCCACGTCGGGGAGTTGATTGACCATAATGGCCTCCTTATGGTTTTTAGTTAACGCCTACCAGTTAGTAGCTGGTAGCCGGGTGTCAACTAGAGCACCATAAGTTGCTCCGGGCCTATTCCCCTTGCGGGTGTTTTATTAACGCCTCTCCACCCGGCCATTGAAAAATGGACGGATCACACCTGTATTACAGGCGTAAAAAAGCCGCAAGGCTATCGGGTGCGGAAGGCCGCTTATGGTGTTCTAGTGCGGCCACCTTAATCCCGAGCGTGCGGTGTGTCAATAATTCCTTATGCATATTAGTGATTGAGTGGGCAGCGCAGAAACCCGCGCTACAACGTTTACAACTTTGACAACTTTAGATTGACTGGTAGATGATGCGGGTGTGTTTCTTGTGGCTTGTCCAATACACACCGTCGTATTTTTCTAACCGAGCGCGGGCGGTTTTATCGTCTTTCGCGAAGCCTGCTTTATTGAGCAAATCAGTTTTGTTCATCTGCCCGTGCTGCATCAGGGCATCTTTAATACTGCTCACGAACGATACATCGGCTTCTGTTGCCATGGCTTCCACCAGATTCACCGGTGTGAGCGCGAGGGTTTGTGGGCAGATGTCGAATGCCTGGTCGCTAATGGCTGCACGTTCTTTCTTCACTTCCAGATGTACACCCACTTGCTGAGACAGTTCCCGTTTCTGCAGGCGGTACATGTTATCTACACTGTTGCGAATATTATTGCTGCCCTGGTAGTTGCGACCATCCTTGTTCGAGTGGTGCAAAATCAGGATGGTGCCGCCCGCTTCACGGATGTCTTTCAGGTGTGACAGGGTAACCGCCACGCGGGGGTCGTTGTTCACGTCTGTGAAGTCCCGCAGGCTGTCGATAACAAAAAAGATGTTGTCATAGCGGTTGGCTACAGCATCTTCGGCCAGCTGGCGCAGCAGTTCGCCAGGCGGCAGGGGGCTTTTACTGCGCTGCACATAATGCAGATTGGTGCACGATTGAATGAGCATTTCATTTACATTGCGTTCTTTCAGTACGCCCAGTGGGTTGTCGAAATCGAGATAGAACACATGGAACATGGTGCGGGCACAGTAGCGGGCAAGGGCCAGCGCCAGCCAGCTTTTGCCGTTCCCGCCGTCTGCGTACACCATGGTAATCATCCGCTTGGCAATAAAGCCATCAATGATAAATTCCACTTTTTCATTGAAGTCTTTTTCAGACAGGCTGGCGTTGGTCAATAGTTCAAACATTCATTTATTCCTTAAGTAAAATCGCTGACATCAATGCCCAGTTCACGGGCCAGCAAGATATCTTCCCTTTTGCGGCGGTTAGCGCGGGCGGCTTTTTGTTCTTCGGTCATGCGTCGATTATTGAGATCGCGGATGGCATCACTTTTCTTCTCTTTCCTTGCTGTAGGCGGACGGAACGGGTGATAGTCGAGTTCAAGCATGTGTTTAATCCTCTAAAAATTCGTGTAGCCCCATTCGGCGGGCGCGGACGGTTGCTTTCTTCAAAGCGCGGATTTCAATTTCTCTTATTGCCTGGTCACTGCAGTTACAAACATCGGCAATTTCCTGGCGGGTGAGGGTGACGTCCGGTTGGGCATGAAGGCAGAGTGCCGTCAGGCCGATTTCGATTTCCGGGTTGATTTTCGCCGGGTTCGCCATGGGTTAGTTCTCATCAATTAATTCATCGGAAGTCACAACCAGTTGCACCTGGCAATCTTTGCCGTTTATTCGCAACGTACCTATCCACGCTTTCATGGTGACAGTGAATGGACAGTTCATATCTTCAGCAAGGGAATTAACCAGTGATTCAAACACCGGTGACTCGTTCGCACAGTCACTTAACAGCAGCTCTTCTGAGTCATAATCCGGGTGCTTGTGTTTATAAATGGAAGCTGATGGTTTGTTTGAAGTCATTTTGAAGCCCTCTTTGGCGTGCCGTTGTACTTGAATTCGTTTTCAACGCGTTCGGCTTCCTGGATGAGGAACTTGCCGATTTCCTTCACTTGCTTGGGTGTTGCCACAAAACTCTCGTCCCAACTCATGACAATGAATTGCCACGGCTGCAGTTTCTGTTCGAAGGACTTCTGGTTCACGATTGCAAGGTCAATCGGGTAAAGACTGTGCGTAACTTCCTGACGATGAAATGCCATGTGTGTGCTCCTTAGTTAAAGCAGTGTGGGTTGAATTTTTGCTAAGTACTCTTTGCGTTTAATGCGCAGAATTTTGTAAACCTGGATGGTGTTCAGCTCCGGGCAGTACTCTTTGTGTATCCGATCAACTGGCCAGCTCTTCTCGTGCCATAGCCGGAACATCTGAATATCTCGAAGTTCTTGTTTCAGTTTGTCGCCCCGTGGCAGGTACCGGCATTCACCGCCCTGGTAGTGAGCGATTTCAGCAATTAACCGGCAGGCCAACTGATAAGCCTGCTTGCCTTTCATGCCTTCCTCATTCAGACGACGTTCGGTGATCAGCACCAGTGCCCACAAATGTTCTTTGAATCGCGACATGGCTAGGGCGCGGTCATCGGTCACATCAGACAGGTTGTTCAGCAGCTGGTCGAAATCCTCTTCGAAGGCGAAGTTGTTCTGGTCTTCACTCACTGTGTTTACTCCTTGCGGCTTTACGAAGCTGCGCCATGCGTTTCTGAATGGGGCAGTTCGGGTTGATGGTTTGCTGCTCGATAATGGGCGGCAGTTCTGGCGCAGGCAGGGCCTGACGCTTAGGGGGCAATTTGTTCATGCGATGCAGGTACACCGCTTGGCGGTACGCTTTCTTGAATCGTGCGTTAAATGGCTTTTCCGCTTCCTTGTGCAGGTAGTGGCCAACTTGCTCGTTGGTGTATTCAACAACACGATGGCTGAACACAAAGTCGTCGTTAAAGCGCTCGGCACCACGGCGACAAATGATTTCTTTTAGTGCCGCTTCTGGTGCAGGCAGGCCAGCGGCCAGCGATTCATCACACAATGCGAGAAAGTCTGGCAGTTCTGGTGGCCATTCAATTTGCTGCATGATGATGCGGTTGATCGCATGGTCGACCGCAGCGGCATTGACATGGGACAAGGTAAAACCTTGCGCCCACATGCGTTTGGTTAACGCCACATCGTCGGCATTGCCGAAACGGGAGCTGTAGCGACGCCCGAAGATCAGCTGAAACTTGCCGAACGTGTGGTTAACCATTCTGACTACCTCGTCTTTAATCGTCTGACCAGCCGGTGTCGTTGATGTTGAGCAATGACTGGCTGACGTTCTGGGCAGGTTGTTGGCTAACTGGCTGACTGATTTCATGGTATTGGTTCTCGCTCAAGTCCCAACCTGGCAGGCTGCAGAGGACTTTTTTCAGATAGTTATGGTTGCTTAACGGCTTGGTATCGCCGCCTTCTCGGCGGTTCTGGCTGATATTGCTCACGGTTTGCTCTAACGCCTGACACAGCGCTTTGGCGTTTGGTGTGAGTGACAGGGTTTCTGTCAGTAATTTCAGCGCGCGACCGTTGTTTAAATCGGATTTAACCGGGCGAAACAGGCCCAGATAGCCCAGCAGCACTGTTGCTGTTTGAGTATCGAGGCGGGCCACGGTGGCAATCAGTTCTCGGCCTGCCTGGTCCTGCACCAGGGCATCAAGGTGCAGGGTGCTGTGGCAAACCGGACAGCGGCATAATTTCATAGACGCTGCCCCTCATAGGCTGCCGACACGTAGTCATAAGGTGCTTTGGCGATAGGCCAGCTTTTACGATGGCCACTCAGTGAGTAAATGCCGTTCTTTTTCAGCACTGCGGCCATTTCACGGCGGTGCCAGTACTTCAACGATTCGAGTACCTTGTTGCACGTCTCACCCTGTAACCAGGCAGCAGCGGCAATACCTTCACCATTGTTTTCAGATTTGGTTTGGCGGCGCACGTAGGCATCCAGCGCGGCTTCGCTGCCGTCTTCAACAAAGCCGTGCTGATGCATGGTGATCCAAATGGCACGCAGTTTATCCACTGTGGCACCGCGACTGGGGGGGGACTGGCGGCGAGTACTGGTTTTCTTGTACTTAAAGCCTTTGGACTTCATTGCTTCGAGTACTTTGCGCAGTTCCCACAGAGACATTTTCAACGTGCTGGTTTTACCGGTGACCTGGTTCAGCAGGCTACGGTAGGTGTCGTCGTCCATGGCGAGTTGGTTTTTACCCACGTGAACGGCGCTGATTAAGCGTTTTTTTTCGTCTTTCATTGTTTTCTCTTTGCTGCTTACGGATAACAGAAGCCCACTTGTAATGGACTTGTGTTATGCCCCTCAACGAGGGGCAGGGTCTACGCAGGTTCCGCTTCTGGTGTAAGGGCTTTGCCTTTTACCTCTGGCTGGTCTGCCGTGATGTTGGCAAGGTCGAGCGGCAGTTGGTGATAGTTGCCGTTGTCGTCGCGGTAATACACGCGGAAGTATTCGGCGCTGGAGTCCACTTCAATGGCATCCGCCAGAGCATTCATGCCTTCTTTCCATTGCGGGTCGTCGATATCGAGGCTGCGAAGGCTTAGCACTTTGGCGGCACTGAAGCGGCCGTTCTTATCGGTTTTAAACGCACTTTGAACAACGGCCTGCAGGTTCTTGTTGCTGCCTTTCGACCAGCGTTTAATGCACTCGTCGAGGATGCGGCGGGCGGCAATCGCGTTCTCGTTGAAGCACACGCGGTCTTGTCGGCTGCGCTCAATTTTGATGCGGCGGTCAATGCTGTACAGGGTGACGTTGCCTTTTTGCCCGCCCAGATGCTTGTCGTATTTGGCCATAGCCATCTTCACGAACTGGGCAACTTGGAAGCGCAGCTGGTGTGCCAGGTTAAGCATTTCTTCGTGGACCAGGATTGCTTGGCTAAACAGATCGCGTGTCAGGGCATCACGTTCCAGGTCGAGGGGTTTAATCCGATCGATGCGGCGTAAGTTGCCTTCGTGGTCTTCACGGTAGCCTTTCGGGCAATCGACGGTGGTTAGCGCGTAAAGTGAATCGATGTAGCTCATGCTGATACCTCAAAATAGTTGTTGTTTTTCCAGCGGACGGTGCAGCCATGTATGCGGCGTACCATCACGTGTTCGCGGCCCGTTGCAGTGCCAATGGTGCTGATTTGGGTGCCGGTGAACTGAGGGTTCAGCGGCGGTAGGATTTCGATCACGGTGGCTGATTGCTCAATGTTCAACGACACGATGGCGCAGCCCTGTTTGATAACTTCCTGCATTGCCAGCGCGGCGTTATCAATGCGTTGTTTAAAAAGCCGGTTTTGCTTGTTCATTTCATCCGTTCCTGTGTGGACATGTTTTGCACGCCCGGAATAACCGGACGCGCTGGGGATTGCTGTGGCTAAAGGGCTTTTGCTGTTCAGATGCACAACGCTGAGAAGCAATGTCGCCCAGCACCGGACAGTTGACAGTGGTGCGGATGTACGCCGCTGCCACACGCTTGCCAACGTTATCCAGGCTGCCGTTGTATTTTTTGTTAAGAACCATGGACAGGGTGGTTTTTGACAATCCGGTGTCAGCCTCTACCTGTCTGCGGCCCAGTTCCGTTACCTTCTGCAGTAACAACTCAAACCAATCCATCAGTTGCCCTCCTTTTTGGGCGGCGCAATCGCCTTGCCTGTGTTCTGGTCACGGAGCCCGCGTTTACCAACGACGGGGTACTTTCGGCCTGTGTTTTCAACCAGGTGGTAAATGCAGGGGCGCGGTGCACTTTGTTTCTTCGCCCCCCATTGCCCACGGGTTAACGCTACATAGCCGTATTTGCGTAAGTCGCTGATGAACCGAGTGGCATCGCCACGCTTTACGTCTGCAGCTGCCTGTACCTCTTCCACCGTAAATTTAGGTCCGAGATAACGCATAGCCTGCCAAATACGTTGACGTTTACACGCCTGTGGATGCGGGTTTGGGCGCTTGCGCGAAAAGCTTGGCGTTGCAGTTGGTACCGCGCGGTACACATAGGGTTTTGCCGCTTTGTTTACCGCTTCTACACACCCTCGGCGGATCAGCTCGTCCATGACCGACTTGATTTTTGGCATCGGCTGACCCACATAACGGGCCAACTCGGTGCTGTGAAAGTCGGGTTGATCCTCTATCCATTCCCAGCAAACTTGGGTTAATGACTTCTCACCCATGATTTCCTCCCGACTTAAAAGTCTGCGACGGGGAAGAACGTACGGCCTGCCCATTGGTGGGCTGTCACCGTCTCTAAAGAGTTTGACTTAGCGAATTTTTCGATACTGGAAAGGCCCGTTGTGATTAAACGACAGTTGCCCTTTGCTGCAGTTAGCAGGCTTTGCAGCAGGTCGTCTTCAATGTGGCCATGTTCAACCAGGTCGTTGGCCATGATGCGAATGTCTTCCATGTCAGCTTCCTGAAATTCAACATGCTGACTGATGCGGGAAAACAGTTGCGGTAGGCGTTTGACCTTCTTTGGCAAGTATTCGTAACCAATCAGGATCACAGGTACCTGTGCCAGGTCGTAAATGTCGCGAATGGTTTCGAGCACTTCGGTTTTGTCGGCGAGGTAATCAGCCTCATCGATAAACAGGGGCTTGCCGGTGAGGGCCAACTCTTTCACGATGTAGTCGATCATGTCGGCTTTGCGCTGGCGTTTTTCCAGACCAAGGTCACGGGCCAGACGCTCAAGCAGGGTGCCCATGGTGTCGGAGCGCAAACAACGCACCAGCACACCATCAGCATGAACAAACAGGAACGCACCTGCAGTAGATTTCCCCAGGCCAGCTCGGCCAGAAAACATACCCATAGCGGGGGCATTTTCCATAGACGCCTCTTGTACCGTTTGGTATGCGTCGAAGGCGGCCATGACATTTTTTGTTTTAGCTGTTATGGATCTCATTTTGTCTTCCTCTGTGTTTGAGATTGGTAAAGGCTGTCTAACATCGCAGCGGCGCGCGGATTGTTAGCGCGATACTGATGCAGCCAGTTTTTTTCAACGGGATCTAATGCCCCTTTTTGATTCTGCTCCGTGTAGAAACGGGCTTTGTGATGGTCATCACGGAAAGTCGGTTCTGCGCTCGCATGCTCCATGGCTTCTAGCTCTTGGCGGCGGCGCTCAAAATCTGATTTCTGCTGGTCAGAAAAGCCGGACTTTTCTGCAGCTGCAGTGACCTGACGAGCACTATCAATTGCAGTGGTACTCACAGATTCTTGCGGTTTAGGGAAGCTGGACAACGCACCGGTTTGAGACTGGCGGAATTCCAGGTACTTGTGCGCGGCATCACTCACATCATGCTTTTTAGCCGCTCGCTTAATGCTGTCACGCTGTTCACGAAGACGCGCACGCTGCAAGCGTTTAGCTTCCTGGGCATGGGCCATGGTGATGTCGTTCCCGGCGATTTCGGGGTTGACGGCTTCGCATATAAAGTGATTGTGCAGGGCATGAAATACATAGACTTTGCCCACATCATCGGGGTTGTAGCGACAGAACACCCGGTCACCGATGTAAGCACCTAATTCAGCGTGTATATAAGTCATGCCCTCAATGCTTAAGCCCTCTTTAAGCACTGTTCTAAAGCCGTTCTGAGACGGTACCGGGGCCAACAGCACATCGAGCATGCGTTCGTCATTGATGGTGCGGATGGCCTGGCGGTGAGCGTTAAATTTCTCGAACGGGCTACAACCGAGTTTGTCGTGGCGGCGATGATGGTAGTGAGATTCGATCCAGTTATTTAGGAACGATTCGAACTGTTCAGCCGACAGGTTAACGTCCAGCGCTACTCTGTCTTTGCCTTTTTCACGTTTTTCAATAAGACGCTGAGCAAAGGTTAAACGCGCACTGATACGCTCTCGTTCTGCTACGTTGTGGCCAATGTAGCCTTGTAGTAACTCGGCAAAGTCGTGGCTGAATGTTCTAAAAAAGCGTTCAATAAACGGCTTTTCCCAGCCTGAATATGGATTAGTAATATCGTTGTGAATGTCCAGGGCATCCCACACACTACGGATATGTGCAGACAGATAATCTGAACCGTTATCTGTTCTAGCCACTTCTGGCACGCCCCAGTCAAGGATGGCGTTGCGCAGTAACAGCGCGATAGCTTCTGAATTGGAAGTAGGCTTTAAAACGACTTTTACACGGCGTGTGAACACATCAATAACGCCGACAATGGAGTATCTGCCATCCGTCAACATCACATCAGCTGGCGTTGAGTCGAATTCCCACAGCTGGTTAATGCGCTCAACACTGGCGCTGAGGCTACCGAACGCGGCCATATGTTTATTCTGCCAGCCTGATGGATCAACCAGCGATAAAAAGGTGGTGCGATTTTCTTCTTTCCAGATTTGCAGCCAACGGCGGCAGGTTGGTTCCGAAGGCAGGGTGTATTCTTCGCCGAACTCCATGCTCAGCAGATCTGCGAGGCGAGCACCTTTTATATGGGGGTACTCATGAATGAGTGCTACGCAGTAATCGCGCATGCCTGGTGTTTTATCAATAACACCACAGCCCTTGTTTTTGCCGAATTTAGGCAGCAGACCGTTAATGCCCTCTTTCTGATATTGCTTTTGCCAGCGGGCCAACGTTGAGAAACTGATTGAAGGCTTAACGTCGTAAAGCTTCGGATCAATATCGAGCTCTTTGTTGTTATAGGCCTGAATAAAACTGTTCCACCCGCCTGTTTTACAATCACTCTGTGTAGCAGACTGATTTGCTAAGGTAAGAATGTATAAAGCAGATTCCGCTCTCTCTTTTGCAGTACCGTGTACACCTGCAAATGAGGCAACGGCCTGCTGACGTTTCTTGGCAGCGATTTCCTTGTGCTGCTCTTCGTTTTGACGTTCAAAAGCAGCCAGAGCTTTTGCTTTCGACGCTACATCAACCGATTCAGACATATCTGCTAATGCACTTTTCACATCGTCCGGAAGTGACTGGACTTCGTAGTGTGGGATCAACCCTCCGCGCGCTTTCACGCTGGTAAATTTCCAGCCTTCTTTTTTGGCTCGCAGATTAATAGTCCGCTTCGACTGGCCGAGTGCATTGGCAATTTCCATTGCTGTAACAGTGCCCATTTACTCAGCCCTCATTCGCAGTTAGACACTTTTGTGTCTCGCCGATCGCGGGGGTAGGGGAACTTTTTATGTCCCTCTGTTTTTTCTCTGCTACGATCTTGCTGTGAAGAAATCTTTTACGCTCTCCATTAGCATGGTAGCGAGAGGGCCAGATTTCCTTCGGATGACAACCAAGCGCGTTGGCTATAACAGTTTCTGGGCGGGTGTAGGCTCTGTGCAGTGCCACCTGACAAGCTCTTTCGGGCAAACCATTTTGAATGGATAGGTCCTTTAAAGTGATTCCTAGTTTCCTTACGGCGGCGACAATATCTGCCGGGTGCCAGTCTTGGTTAGACATTTATGTATCCTCTTTTGGTGTGTTGGATACATAATATGAACAAAAAATTGTCCCTGTAAACACGAAAAGACACAAAAATGTCTCTTTGTGTTGCAGGTTATTGATATAAAAAGAATTATATTTTCACGGAATTGAGCATGAACACAGAGGCGTTTTGCACTTGGCTGCGTGCAATTAGAGACAAGCATATTTCCAGGAGAGAATTTTCGAAGATATATCCCTGGCACGAAAACACGATAAAAGGCTACGACAAAGACAGATTGCCCGACGTAGATTATCTCTACGCCGTTCACCAGGTATCCGGTTATCCGTTCTGGGACATCATTGAGAAGCGGTTATCTGCAGGAATTCTGGACCTAAAACCAGGCGATTTAAAATTAAGTTTTCAGCCAACATCGGCGGCAAAGCTCGCCAGTAAAAGCAACTTATACAAGATGGCTGATGACTCAATGGAGCCTACTGTACGAATTTACGCACTTTACGAATTCGATGAGAACGAAAAGGAATTTTCCGAGGGAAAACTTTACGCTTTTAGAATTCGCCAGAACATCACTATCCGTCGAGTGCAGTTCGATTTAACTGGCAATATTCTTCTAACCGCTGATAACAAGAAATACGAAACGCTGACAGTGAAGAAGGAAGAAGTTAAGCAGCTGGACATCCTGGGCAAAGTTGTAATGGTAAATAATCCTATGTAATAAAGTGGGATCTACCACGAAATAAAGTGGGATCTCATTTCCCACTTTATTTTCAGTGTTTAGATGCTTTTATTCATAGCTGACTGTCAGCAGGCTCCATATTTAAACGGGTGTTGAAGGGGGGTTAATGGTTCCGGGAAGATATTTCCCACTTTACGTTCAATCTTTCTCACTTTTTCCAGAGAAGCGCCTGACCTGCTCAAACTGCCTTGCAATTTCCCACTTTCTGTTTAGACCCCCAATTTGCTCGCAATCCCTTTACCAATAAGCTTTCCCACATTTTCCCGCCAAATTTTGTTTATTCCCACTTTATGGTCAATCTATTTAATCAGTTACACTAAAATTCGAGGGCTGGTAAATAACTGACAATGTGGCATTAATCTCGCTTAACCTTGCTGAAAGACGTTAATTTACTAACAGAAAGGGAAAATTATGGATATTCTTCGCATTTTATTGTCAATTTTACTTCCTCCAGTAGGCGTATTCCTTCAGGTAGGTATTGGTGTGCAGTTCTGGATTAATATTCTGCTTACCTTATTGGGTTATATTCCAGGTATTGTGCATGCGGTGTATATCATCGCTACGCGCTAATTCTACTCGATTAGGCGGTTTGAGCGGCAGCTACAGCTGCCGCTATATTCGTCTTATCTTTTTCACTTCTTAATTCCGGTGAGATGAGCGAATTTATTGCATCCACTTGAGTCTCTATCATCTCTGAGCATGACGCTGGTAACTGTTTTCGTAATGTTCGAAGGCACGTTAACAAATGAAGCATCACATCTACATGGGAACTTCCCGCCTGCCGAATTTGATCAAAACACGTATTGAACACCGACGAGAATGTATAGGTTCTTCTCTTCATCCAAATATCGTTATCCGTATTTACAATCGCTTCATTGGGAAATTGTTGCTCAGCCAACAAAATGAGCGCAGACGTCAGTCGGTCTGAACAGGACATTGCGGTTATCGGGTCGTTAATGCCAGGGGAGAGCGCTCTTAATGCTATTTCGACAAGTTGTTTGATCGAAAATTCAGGATCTTGTAGCGAGGTTCTTCGGCTTCCTGTGACAATACAGGAACGATAGAAACTGATTTGTTCGTCCGATAATGTCTTGTTGCTGTGCACGAGAATAACGGTTTGGCCCGGGACCACAAAGTCACCACCACGCACTTTAACTTCCACGCCGATGACATGGTCGTTCGTGACCAATAAATTGTTGTAATCGATAGTTTGCACATAGCCACATTCATCAAAGCTAATGGCATGTTGCTCATCGCCATTTACCAGCATTCCTGGAGCTACATTGTGTATGTTGTTTTGACTCTCGGTCATTTTGAACAGACTATTCAGATTACTAGTAAACTCGCAATAGCAGCGGCTTATGATCTCGTCTACCTGAATGAACCTGGTAATATGGTGAATATAAAAAATCAGTATCAGGGTATCGAGCACGCCAATTGCTAACACGATGAGTGATAACGTCGACGACACCAGCATCTGTGTTTCTGCCACACTGATACGATGCAGCGCACTCAAGCAGAATATGAAGGTCGAAGTGAGGGCACCAAGTACTATCTGGGTAGCGCGGTCATCCATAAAGGTTTGTAACAGACGAGGGCCAAATTGAGACGAGGCCATGGTAAGTGCCACCAGCGTCATGGAAAAGGCAATACTGGTGGCTGTGATGATGGCAGAGGCAATCGCTGAAATGAGATCGCTTGCGTCTTCTGCTGCAATATGAGGAATGTAATTTTGGTATAAGGTGTCTGGGATGTAAGCAGGTACATAGCTGATGCACAGGTAGCCCACCAGAAAAGCTACGGTAATCATCCAACTGGGGATAAACCAATAACTGGCTCTTATCCCTTCCCATCGTGCCTTGGCAAAACTCGCAATCGGTTTAATCATATGGCTAGCTTTCCTGACTTGTCAGCACAGTGAGATTGCCGGCGCATACGCTTATTTCCAGCTTATTGGCTTCACGGATTTCGCCATCAATGGCGTACTTAGCTTTGTCTGGCAAGTTAACGACCAATTTCTTCACTTGCTTGTGCTGAATACGTTGGGATTGCTTTTTGTTTTCCGCATTGCTGAAGACCAACTCAGCGAGAGATAAAAATTGTGTTTCACTGTCTTGCTGTGGCGTTAGCCAGGTGATATCCAATTTACCATCTGTGACGTCAGGTTCGTCTCCGCCTTGTGCTAATGCGGTAGTAATAGGAGCGGCGTTAGCGACCACGAAGCTCGGTGTCTCAATGATGTTCTTCGTTTCGTCATCAAAGCATACTTCCAGCGACATGGTTTCGTTTGTCGAAATGGCATCCCACAGTCCGCGCAGGTAGGCCATTTGGCCACCTTGATTTTTCTCTTCCCTGTCAGCTGAAGCTATCATTTCTTGTTCAAAACCGACGGCAGCGACCAGGAGCATGAGTTCGTCGTTGCACAGGGCCGTGTCGATGTTTTGCGTATACCCTTCGATGATGACATCACAGGCCCGCTGAATAGGAATGATCTTGCTAATGTAACCATGGAAAACCTGACTTAAGGCATTGGCTGTGCCCAGTGGGATAACGCCCAATGTCGCCCGGTTATCAGCACACACGCTGGCAACCTCCGTCACTGTACCGTCGCCACCACAGGCGACAATAATAGCTGTACCTTGTTTCACTGCCTGTTCAGCCAGTTCCCGGGCTGAGATGTCTGGCGTGGTTTCTTTTACACTCACAATAAAATGGGGATTTAGCTGGGAAAGAATATACTGCTTTTCTTGCCCCCATTTGCCACCACCGGAAACCGGATTGGCAATAAGACACAGGGTTTTTGTGAGCTTTAGACGTCCACCTTCTTTGATTTGCTTCAGTGCTGACAATTGACGCTTATTTAGTCTTGCGGTCTGACGAATCGACTGGATTTGATTCATTGCGTCAAGCACAGAGAGCGTGTTGTCCCGGGCAAGCAAGTAAGCCGCTACAGTCATTACTGAGCGGCCTCGCCCTAACGCGCAATGCACGACCACTTTTCCACCTTCTGCGACATGTTGCTGTATCCAGTTGATGGCAGTATTAAGCTGCTCAGGCGTGGGGCTGGTATGATCGAGTACCGGTAAGTTGAGGTACTTGCAGTCATATTGATAGGCCGACCAGTCCAGGCCATCGAACTCTGCGGTCACATCAAGAATGGCGGTTACACCTTCTTGTTGCAGCGATTCAATGTCTTTACCAAATAATCGGCAGGCGAGGTAGAGATTTTCGTCAATCTTTTGAACCGCAGGGACTTTGTCGTATTTTCGTGCCCAGGCATTGTAAGCACCGGTCCCAAGCAAAAATGGAATGAATATCCAACGTACATAAAATGGTATAGAACCATCTTCACGTTTACGAAACAGACCAGGGTAGTTAAATAAATAGGCAAATGAGACAGCGGTGAGTGAAAACGCTCCCCACCAAAGTAATAATGACACGACTATAATGGGTGACCATATCGCCAATGCGATACAAAGCAATGCACCCAGTATGTAATACTTCACCATTTTCACTCACAATCTCCTTATATTATGATGTCGAGACGACGCCTGAACTTGTGCGGTTTTAATTCGTAGATAGTAAGAATACGCAATAGGCCGAATTCGGATTGATACCGGTCAGTAAAGTCATCAATGGTGGGCAATCTATGGGGCATTCAACCCTTACGAAGATAATTAACTTTATTTGGTTTCAAACGATTTGGTTCTTAGCCATCCTGTTCGAGGATGCGTATTTGTTGATTATTTTGGCGCTGTTGGCATTACATATCTTATTCAGCAAACACAAACTGGAAGATACCCTGTTAGGTCTGGGGATCGGAATATATGGCTCACTGGTCGATGGTGTACTATTGCAAAGTGGACTGTTTGCGTTCTCAAACCAGTTCGCCTGGTTTATTCCATACTGGCTGGTAACCTTATGGATTGCTTTTGGCATGATGTTGCGTACTAGCCTTGACTATCTTCAAGGGCGCTACGTGCTTTCAGCTATCTTGGGGGCGATTTCAGGCCCGCTAAGTTACATAGCCGGTGAGCGACTAAACGCCGTCACGTTTCCTCAGTCATCATTACTCACAGTTACCGTTTTATCAGTTATCTGGGCGATGACAGTGCCTCTGTGGCTATGGATAAACGCAAAAATTACCCTGGCGTTTGCGCCAAAAGAGCAAGATAGCCAGGGTTAACCAGCTATTGTGCTGCTTTCACTACGATATTGCTGTGACTACCGAGTAATTTACGAATCTGATGAGAAGACTGGCTTTTCTTCAAATCTATAATTAAAGCGAACTTTTTTCTTCTCACCGCTGAACGCACTGTTTGAATAATTTCATCACGATCAGGACGTAAACCAAGCAGACCTGCAATGAATAGACCGATAAACAAGCCAGGGCTGATTAGTGCAATAAACGTGAACATGGGATTATTTTGGGTTAGTTCCGGGCCGAACATAACCAGTAGCATCGCAGCGATTAACCCTGCGACTACGCCACCAGTGCCTAGCAATAGGTGAGAACGCCATAAACTCTTACCAATTTTTTCACTTTCCTGTTCTAGTTTTTCATTAAAGTGAGGGTCGAGGGGGTGAATAAGGGTAATTTGATCTGCGCTAATACCGGCATCTTTTACGGTCTCCACCGAGCTATCTACTTCGCTTTGACTATCGAATACCGCTGCCAACTGATCGTGCTTTGAATTCATAACTGCCTGTACTTCACTCCAGGTTGCATTATTACTCATCGCTAACTTACCTCGCTTTCTTTTTCTCGTTACATCTTAATTTGGAACTGTCTTGCTTCGACCGAACTTGTTTCAACCGAACGCGTCTCGGTGATTTACTGTCTGCTAGACGATTTCTCCAATCTAGCGCGACTCGTGTCGATTAATTGCGACACATTATAGTGTAAACGCACTGATATCTTTCAATCTTCATTCCATTAATTTAACTCTATGTTTTATATATAAAAAGTGTTGATCAACTCCATGCTTACGTAAAGATTCACTAATATGCATGAATAATTTTCGTCTTTGATGAAAAAACTTCATAGTTAGACTGGGTTCTGGCTTAACGACGATGTGAGCAATTTAAGGAAAGTCTTTGAAAATCCGGGCAAGGGCTGGGCGAGGGGTTTTGGTGTTTTATTTGCTTGAACGTATAAGGACAAATCAATTTGTAAAATGCTGAACGAATGGTTGACGACTCATTAAGAATTCGAAGAACGAAACAGGGTAAGGGGTTTAGCTACTTCTACGTGAGTGGTAGAAAGCTGGCTAATCAGCGTGCCTTAAAGCGAATTAATAAACTTGCGATTCCACCGAATTGGCAAGATGTGCGTATTGCCCATGAAGCGACTGCGGATCTGCAAGCTACGGGTTACGACATAAAAGGTCGCAAACAATACATCTATCACCAAAACTGGCAAAAAACTCGTCAGGAAGAAAAGTTCAATAAGCTCATTCAGTTTGCCGATGTGCTTCCTGATTTCCGTAAAGCCTGCTGGTCTCTGGTAGATGTGCCGGGTTGGAAAAAGGAAAAGAGCCTGGCGCTGGTTTGCCTGATGCTCGATCACACCGGGCTTCGAGCTGGCAACAAATATTATACCCAGCAGAATCAAACTTTTGGTTTAACCACGTTGCGGCGCCAACATTTAGATAAAGAAGGCCAAAGTGTATCGTTTAGTTTTACCGGTAAGCACGGTAAAGACCGTCATGTGAATATATCCGATCCCAGATTAGCAGAACTGGTTTGCGACAGCGCGCAGGCCCAGGGTTACGCTATTTTTCGCTACAAAGATACTGATGGACGTTGGCAGGATGTGGATAGCGGAGACGTGAATCAATTTATTCATTCACACGCAGGCGAAGAATTTACCTGCAAAGATTTTCGCACATGGGGCGCATCCAGATACGGTGTAGCATCGTTACCCGACATTGAGCAGGTTTATCTTGGTAACAAGCGTCGTCGATGGGATACCACATTTGTGAAACATATTGCCAGTATGCTTGGAAATACACCTGCTATTTGTCGTCAATATTACATTCACCCGAAGTTAATTAGCACCTTTGAAGATGAGAAACAGCGGCAAGAAGCACTCATTGAACTCGATGGGCTTAAGTCGAAAAATTCAGCGGCGCATGCGTCGTTAAATCAGCTTGAAAGGTATCTTACTCAAATTATTTCTGGCTAATGCTGTTGAATGAAATTGTGAGATGAAAGGTCGGCATGAAACAGTTAGACCGTTATGTAGTTGAACTTTTATTGCAAAGTAAGCGTAATTAAAGTAAATCGATGAATTATTATTAGCCTATTTATCAAGCTGTTGCCTACGGTGTTTCACAATTATTGTAATTCACACGTTTTGGCTGAATTTAAATAGAAAAGTAAGTAAAAGCTAATCTAATAAATAATTCGACTTGAAGTTATTGTGGAATCTTTGTTATAGTTAGAGCTCAAATTAATTGGTTAGCAATACAGGCGCTTTGAAGCGCCTTTTGTTTTGTCTTTGAAAAATGGCGCTGCGAAGCGCTGAGATGAAACAGGTTATCCGCAACGAATTTACGATTTACGACTATAATTTGTCGGGCTCTAATTCATTTATTACGTGTGCAGTAATCAATTAACGAATTTAGCGAGTAGACGTGATGTTTTCAGAGCACTACGGCTACTAACGCACCAACAAACTTAAGGTAAAATTTTTTATGGTACGCAAAAATTGGAATCGCATTGTGATTAAGGTAGGCAGTGCGTTAATTTCTCCGAATCGTAAAGGCTGTAGCAGTCATTACCTGCTGAGCATTGCCCAGTTTATTGTTAAATGCCGTGCAATGGGAACGCAGGTGGTACTGGTATCTTCAGGTTCCGTTGCGGCGGGTGCTCATCAGTTCCCAGATGGCGAGCGTTCAGACATTACCATCAAGAAAGCGATGGCGGCCGCGGGTCAGACAGAAATGATGGCGACCTGGGATCGACTGTTTGATTTTCCGTCTGCGCAAATGTTACTCACACATGCCGATTTACGAGACAGAGAACGTTATATCAGTATTCGTGAGACGATCTTTAGCTTACTGGAGCATAACATTCTGCCTATCGTGAACGAGAATGACACGGTGACCACGGATAAACTGAAAGTGGGCGATAATGACAACTTATCAGCAATGGTCGCGGCCGCTGCCGATGCCGACGCGCTGATCATTTGTTCTGACGTTGATGGTCTTTACGACAAGAACCCGCACGCTCACGACGATGCAAAAATGTTGTCGACGGTGAAGCATATCAACGAAGACATCTATAAGATGGCGGGTGGTGCTGTGGAAGGCGGTGTAGGTACCGGCGGCATGCGAACTAAAATTGAAGCCGCTGAGAAAGCCGTTTCACATGGCATAGATACATTTATTATTAACGGGTTTACTGAGTTGACCTTTAATATGTTGTTGCAGGGTGAAAATCCCGGTACGCATTTTATTGCTCATGAGAAGCCGATGGCTGAAAATGTGCACTGGATGCGTCATACAACGCGAGCTCAGGGTGAAGTTATTGTCGATAGTGAGTTTGCGCCAGTATTGTCTGAAAACGCAGAGTCATTGACGAGTAAAGAAATTGTCGACGTTAAAGGTGAGTTCTCAGTAGGAGACACCATCATCGTCAGAAAAGACGATGGGACGAAATTGGTGAAAGCACGCTCTAATTATAGTAGCACCTTGCTCAACTTTATCGCCAATCAAGAAAATGATGAATTCTCGTTAAAGTTTGAACAGAAAACGGGTCCCATCATTTCGAAAAAGAATTTAGCAAATCTGGAGAAAAAATGAGTTTAATTACGACATTAGCAAAGAACGCCAAGCAAGCCGCTCAGAAACTGGCTGTGCTTGATGTAAACGCCAAAAATGCGGTACTTGAAGACATGGCCGCGGCAATTCGTGCTAACAAAGAGTCGATTAAACAGGTAAATACAAAGGAAGTTGCACGGGCTAAAGAAAATGGCCTGGATGACGCAATGATCGACCGCCTGACTCTGAACGATGAACGCATCGAAGGCATGGCTGAAGGCATTGAAGTGATTATTTCCCTTGATGATCCGGTTGGTCAGGAGCGCGTGGTAGGCACTCGTCCGAACGGTATAGAGATTAAGAAAATGCGTATACCGCTGGGAGTTGTGTGCATGATTTACGAAGCACGGCCCAATGTGACTGCCGATGCTGGCGCCCTGTGTTTCAAATCGGGAAATGGCGTTATTCTTCGCGGTGGTAAAGAAGCGTTAGATACCAGTCTGGCTATTTCGGAATTACTTCAGGATGTGCTGGAAAAGCATAATTTGCCACGTGAACTGATCAGTGTTGTACCTGATCCCGACCGTGCTTTAATGCAAGAGCTCATGGAGCAGCGCGACTACATCGACGTGATTATCCCTCGCGGTGGTGAAGGGCTGATCAACTACGTAACCGATAATTCTAAAGTACCGGTTATTCAGCACTTTAAAGGTGTTTGTCATTTATATGTCGACAAAGACGCCGATCTTGAGAAAGCGATGAACCTGCTGCTCAATGGTAAAACCCAGCGTACCGGTGTATGTAATGCATTGGAAGGACTGGTAGTACACGAAGCAGTCGCGGGCGATTTTCTGCCGCAAGTAGCGAAAGCGTTTGCAGAACACGGCGTGAAGGTGCATGTGAACGAGAAGGGTGCACAGTATTTCGAAAACGCGGATGTTATTGCCGAGGACGCCTATGGTGAAGAATATCTGGGGCTCGAAATTGCAATCCGTGTGGTAGATGATTTCGACGCCGCGATTCAGCATATTGCTGATTTTGGCAGTAACCACACCGAAGTGATTTGTACCGAGAACAATATTGCGGCTAATTTCTTCCAGCGCGCAGTAGATGCATCGGTCGTGATGGTTAATGCTTCATCGCGCTTCTCAGATGGTAGTCAATTGGGTCTTGGTGCTGAGATTGGTATTGCAACAACCAAATTACACGCCTATGGTCCAATGGGAATGGAGTCGTTAACCGCGGAAAAATTCCTGGTGAACGGTACGGGTCAGATCAGGGAATAATTTCACTGGTCTGCATTGTACAAGCAGCAGCGAGTTGTAATAATGAGAAACACCGGCTTTGGCCGGTGTTTTTTTTTGTTAATCCTTAGGTTACCCAGACTTTATGATAGATATCAGCACCGAATATCAGGTGTGGTGGCAAACGGTTGTCGACTTCACTGAATCCCAAAAACTCCTTAGCTCCGCATTGCTGGTATTTGTTTATATGCTGGTGAAGCGGGGTGTTTTATGGTTGCTGAAAAAGCGAAGCCGCACTACGGGCGAAGATAAACGCCATTCAATAAATATTATTGAACAGTTGGGTAACGCCGGATTGCTGGTGCTCGTTGTGATGATATGGGCCACTGAAATTCAGAGTCTGGCGATCTCCATTGCGGCTTTCATGGTTGCGATTGTGCTGGCAACACGAGAATTCATTCAGTGTTTCATGGGGTTTATTTACTATCTCGGTGCAAGACCGTTTCGCGTAGGCGACTGGATCGAAATGAATAATATTCGCGGCGAAGTGGTAGAGATAGACTGGGCAAAAACCACATTGCTGGAAGTCGATCCTGAATCCCATGTTTACACAGGTAAGCATTTGTACGTGCCAAATAGTCAGCTTGTCACGCAGTCTGTGCGAAACTTGAATTTCTTGCGTCGATATACCTTACATAGCTTTACCCTAGTAATGGAACCTGAGTCCAACCCTTATGCGCTGATGCCCGAATTTAAGGCCAGAACGTTGAAGCATTGTGAACATTTTCGAGAGGTTGCTGGTCGTTATAAAAGCCTTATCGAGCGTCATATGGAAGCCGAGTTTATTGATATCGACCCGGATATTGCCATTGAAACCAATCAGTTTGCTAAGTTACGTATCACCGTGTCGTTGTTTTGTCCCATCGAGGAAGCGCATAAATTGCAGCAACAGATTTCAGAGGATTGGATGAGTCTGTGGCATGTGGCGGTTGGTCACAACAGCAAGCCTGCGCTGAAAGCAGGCTTTGATGAGTAAACTCGCAAGCGTTGGCTAATCCCACTCCCTTTGGTGAGTAAAATAATTGCTTAGGAATGCCATCTGGTCGGCAAGTATCCGACGGTTCATTAAGTAAAAACGCTCGTAGAGGTTTGGCCTAAAAGGCACGGCCAACAGCGGCATATTTGCTTCTTCTGGTGTGAGCGCGCCTTTAGCATGGTTGCAACGCTGGCAAGCAGTAGCCACATTTGTCCACTTGTCCTCGCCGCCACGGGAGCGGGGAATGATGTGGTCGCGGGTGAGTTGGCTCGGACTAAAATGCTGTCCGCAATAGAGGCATAAATGATTGTCACGTCTAAAAAGGTAGCGGTTGTTTAATGCTACTTTACCGTTCACATCGGTAACTTTACCGTCGCAGGCGATAATGCTGGACAGGCTAAGAGTGCTTTGCAAACCGGCATTGTTCCAACCACCGTGGAGTGTACAGGCAGCGGCTCCCAATTCGAATAAGACTTTATTTTGGCAATACAGCCTGGCTGCTTCTTCGGGCTGAACCCATTCCTGAGGCATACCGGCTTTATTCAGTCGAAGTACCAGCATTAAGACATCTCCTAATCTGTAACACTATTCAAGCTTACGGATTTATATGTCAATATGATGAAAAAACGAACAAAAGCCAAGGTTTTTCGTAGAAAACCCCGTTAGATTCGATGTGATAACCAATTAATCTCATTAAATTCGTTGTGACAACAGTTTGCGCATTTGATAATGGCATTAGGTAATTATCGCGGCTATACTATGCGCCGCGTTCAAAAGCGAATATATATATTAAAGAAAATAAAGGACAAATAGTGACTCCTATTACTCATTCTTTTCAGTATGGTCAGCATACTGTAACTCTGGAAACTGGCGTTATCGCACGTCAGGCAACTGCAGCCGTCATCGCCAGCATGGACGATACCTCTGTGATGGTAACTGTGGTTGGTAAAAAAGAAGCGAAAGCCGATCAGGATTTCTTCCCGTTAACGGTTAACTATCAGGAAAAAGCTTACGCTGCCGGTAAAATTCCGGGTGGCTTTTTCAAACGTGAAGGCCGTCCTTCAGAAGGCGAAACACTGACAGCCCGTCTGATTGACCGTCCAATCCGTCCACTGTTCCCGGAAGGTTTTTTCAATGAAGTACAGGTTGTTGTTACCGTACTTTCTGCGAACCCTGAAATCCCGACTGACATCATTTCACTGATCGGTACGTCTGCGGCACTGGCTATCTCCGGTATTCCTTTCAATGGTCCTGTTGGTGCAGCCCGTGTAGGTTACAAAGATGGCGAGTACATCCTGAATACACGTTTCTCTGAGCAACCTGAAAGCCAGCTTGACCTGGTTGTTGCCGGTACTGAAAGTGCGGTTCTGATGGTTGAATCTGAAGCCAGCGTACTGTCTGAAGACGTCATGCTGGGTGCGGTAATGTTCGGTCACGAACAGTCGCAAGCGGTTGTTGAAGCGGTTAAAGCGTTTGCAGCTGAAGTAAATACGCCGGCATGGGACTGGGCGCCTAAAGCTGAAAACACCGAACTGAAAGCGAAAGTAAAAGAACTGGCTGAAAGCGGCATGACTGCGGCTTACCAGATCTCTGACAAGCTTGAGCGTAAAGATGCGGTAACTAGGGTTACTGAAGAAGCGCTGGCTCAAATTCTTGAAGCGAATCCTGAACAGGACGCGAAAGAGGCGTCTGATCTGCTGCACGATCTGGAAAGTGACGTGGTTCGTTCACGCATCCTGGCCGGTGAGCCGCGTATTGACGGTCGTGATCCTGCTATGGTTCGTGCCCTTGACGTTGCGACTGGCGTACTGCCACGTACTCACGGTTCTGCTGTGTTCACCCGTGGTGAAACCCAGGCACTGGTTGTTGCCACTTTAGGTACAGAGCGTGACGCACAGATGATTGACGAACTGCAGGGCAAGCGTGACAGCAAGTTCATGCTGCACTACAACTTCCCTCCTTACTGTGTAGGTGAGACCGGCATGATCGGTTCTCCTAAGCGTCGTGAAATCGGCCACGGTCGTCTGGCAAAGCGTGGTATTCAGGCGGTTATGCCTTCTGAAGAAGAATTCCCGTATGTAGTACGTGTGGTTTCTGAAATCACTGAATCTAACGGTTCATCTTCAATGGCATCTGTATGTGGTACGTCTCTGGCCCTGATGGATGCCGGTGTACCGATTAAAGCGTCTGTTGCGGGTATCGCAATGGGTCTGGTTAAGAGCGACGAAAACTTTGTGGTTCTGTCTGACATTCTGGGTGACGAAGATCACCTGGGTGACATGGACTTTAAAGTAGCTGGTACTACCAACGGTATCACTGCGCTGCAGATGGATATCAAGATCGAAGGTATCACCAAAGAAATTATGCAGATTGCACTTAAGCAGGCAAAAGAAGCCCGTTTACACATTCTGACCGTAATGGATAAGGCGATTACCGGTCACCGTGAAGAGCTGAGCGAATTTGCTCCGCGCATCTACACCATGAAGATTGACCAGGACAAAATCCGTGACGTAATCGGTAAAGGTGGTGCGATGATTCGTTCTATCACTGAAGCGTCTGATACCAACATCGAAATCGAAGATGACGGTACTATCAAGATCTTCGCCACTGAGCGTGCTAAAGCAGATATCGCTATCGGCATGATTGAAGGCGTAACGGCTGATATCGAAGTAGGAAAAACCTACAACGGTAAGATTACCCGTATCGTTGACTTCGGTGCATTCGTAGAAGTTCTGCCTGGTAAGGAAGGTCTGGTTCACATTTCACAAATCGCTCACGAGCGTGTGAACAAAGTAACCGACTATCTGCAAGAAGGCGAAATGGTTGACGTGAAAGTAATGGAAATCGACCGTCAGAATCGCGTACGTCTAAGCATCAAAGAGCTGCTTGAAAAGCCAGCTCCACAGGCTAAAGAAGAAGACAAAGGCGAGTAATATCGTCAGTCTTCTTGTTGAAAGTATCATGATGTAAGGGCGCTGTTATAGCGCCCTTTTTTATTGGAGAAGAATATGACCAACGAGCAACAAACCCGCATTGAAGCGGCTGCATTTCGTCGTTTACTGGAACATTTAGACGACAACAAGCAGGTACAGAATATTGATCTGATGATTCTGGCGGATTTTTGTCGAAACTGTCTGGCGAAATGGTACGCAAAGGCGGCAGCTGATGAAGGGATTGAGATGGACTACGATGCCGCCCGCGAGGTGATTTATAAAATGCCTTACAGCGAGTGGAAAGAAAACCATCAACTGCCTGCCACTGACGAGCAACTTGCGGCACTGAATGCGAAAAGCAAATAGCCGGTATTATTCAACTACCACAAGTCGATTATCAAAAGCCTGACAATGCACTGTCAGGCTTTTTCTTTGTTAGCACTTAAGTGACTAAATCGAAAGGCGTGAGGAAGTAATTCGCCCACAGTATAGGTTTCTTGTTTGCCGCAATCAGTGACTAAAATAACCGGTGTGTCATCGTCAGCAAATTCGGCTATCTTTTGCCTGCAACCGCCGCAGGGGAAGCATAAATCATCGTTCGGACTGGATATCACAATGGCTTCAATCTTGGTTGCGCCGCTAGCTACCATGGCGCCAATGGCCGTGGCTTCTGCACATTGACCCAGCGGATAGGCGGCATTTTCTACATTACATCCCGCAAAGATGCTCTCTTCAGTGGTCAGTACGGCGGCACCTACATGAAAACCCGAGTAGGGGGCGTGGGCGTTTTTTCTCGCAGTTTGAGCAGATTCCGTGAGTTGTGTTATTCTTTTATTTTCCATGACATTTCTCTTGTGGCGCAGGCTTTACTTTTGAATGTAAATCGGCGATGGTGTCAGCCATCCGTTGCTGTCGCGATGACAGTCTCCCGCACCCTTGTTTTTTATAGTGAGTAGACCCATTTTTAACATGCGTAAAGTCATTAGTCTCATCTTTTTTTCCTCGCTGACTGTTATGTTCTCAGGTTGTGCCAGTCAACAGGCGCCTCAGCAAAAAACAGAAATGGGTAATCTATTACTGGCGGAGCCAGCGCCGGTTAATCCGCGTTCACAAATGGCCATTGCCCGTTATAACCAAATTCTTGCTAATGCCTCAATTCCTGAAGAAGACAGAGCCGAGTTGCTGTATCAACGCGGCATGCTTTACGACAGTGTGGGGTTAGGCGGTTTAGCGCAGTACGATTATTCTCAGGCGCTGCAGCTGAAACCCGATATGGCAGAAGCCTACAATTCCATGGGGATTCACTTCGTTCAGCAACTGGACTTCATTCAGGCTTATGAAGCGTTCGACTCTACGTTAGATATCGATCCGGAATACGATTTTGCTTTTTTGAATCGTGGCATTGCGCTTTATTATGGCGGTCGCGCCGATTTAGCGGTCGATGATTTGGCAAAGTTTCAGGTTAAGGACCAAAGCGATCCGTTCCGCGTATTGTGGACCTATTTTGCCAAGCATGATGTGAATGCTGAAGAAGCGCAGGCGTATTTACTCAAGGCGAGCAATGAACTGAATCAAAATCACTGGGCGGTGAAGCTGGTCGAATTGTTCCTCGGTTCGGCCTCAGAAAACGACCTGCTCAACTCTCTCATTGAAGGTATTTCGAGTCAAAAAGAATTGACCGACCGCTTATGTGAAGCCTATTTCTATTTAGGGAAGTATCACTCTGCACTGGGAAATAAAGGCATTGCTTCCAACTACTTCAAACTGGCACTTAGCACTAACGTATACGATTATGTAGAACATCGGTACGCCAGAATTGAACTCAACCGTCTTCGCCAGTCTACCGACGCTGCGGAATAATAACGTTCTTTTATGCGTGGATTCATTGTTGCCCTGCTGGCAATTTTGTTAGTAGCGGCTGACACCAGTCACGACAGTAAACAGCTCCTGCTTAATGCTGAATATGCCGAGAAGCCTGCGCCCATTTTGTGGGAAGCCGCGCGAAACGGTAGTGAGGTTGCTGAGACTCGTCTGGTTGCCTGGGCGTCGCTGAATAATTCTGAATATTGGTTGAACAAGCTCGTTGCATTGGATAATGCCGACGCGGCGTGGGCGTTGTATCAGTTGATTGGTGATGATGAGAAAAGCGACCGCTTAATGGGACTCGCTGCCATCGGCAATGTGCCCGAAGCGCAGTTAGCCTACGGCATGGCCACCGAAGATCCGAAAAAGCGGGAAACATGGCTTAAACGGGCAGCGAAGCAGGGCTATCTGCCTGCCCAGGCCGCATTAGCTGATTGGTATATGCTCAACGAGCAGCCGGAAGAGGCTCGAGCCTGGCTCAGGATCACAGCCAATGATTATCCGCAAAGTGCGTTTCAGTATGGTCGTTTGTTGTGGGACGATGGAAATCGTGATGCAGCCCGAAACTGGATTGAGCAGGCTGCCGATGGTGGCCACGTTATGGCGGAAAAAGTAAAACGGGTGCTGGCAGACTATGCGCCGTTTAAAGCCGGAAATGTCCGGGCCCGTAACTGGCAGAATGCAGACTGTGCGCAGCGAGTGGGGGTGTTCGCCACCTCGCTTTCCACCATTGTTAAAGCCGATGAGCTGGTAGGGGCATTTCGTAAAGATCGGCGTTTTAATAATTTAGCGGTGTGCTTAGACAATCCCGTTTGGCTCGAAAAAGGCACTCTGGATTGCCAGGCTGAATATAAAGGTCAGCCCCGCCTTGGCTGCGATGTACGGCCTTTGGCAAATGCCGTTGAAAAACGTCAGCTCACCCATGCAATCGTGGTGTCTGAACAAGGCAAAGCCAATGTGAATAATGGCGTAATGTTCCTTGATCTTATCGATTCATACGCGGTATTAGTGCACGAGTTGGCGCACTTTGCCGGTTTCGTTGACGAGTATGCACTGGGGAAAAACGCGGCTGAGCGCTACTGTGGCAGCGGCGATGCACCTAATTTAATATTTGATGGCAAGCTCACCTACGCGCCGTTGTCTACCCTCGATAATTGGCAAAACCTGCAACCGGGAGTAGGAATTTGGCCAGCACAAAGTTGTGCTCGCAGCGACATACGAGCTTATAAGCCCTCAGGCCATATCACGTTTCTCGAGCATCACGATAGCGGCGATATCCCCCCCATTTACATGGCCTTGTGGCGGCAACAGCTCACACGACCAACGGCCCAGCGCCCGATATTCATGAATTTATTTCAGGCATTTCAAAAGGCAGGACAGACGCCTCAGGCTAGTAAATGGCTTAACCGATATAATGGGTTTCTTGGGGCGTCGAACGATGAAGAAAGCAGCCGAAAAACAGACATTGAGCGGGAAGATCTTCCGGCTCAATTCTGATACCAAACCTAATATATTAGCGTTGGTCGAAGTCTGGTTTTAGGTGGTCAACCCACATGGCCGTGGCACCACAGATGGCAACCGGCATAACAACAAAATTAAGCAGCGGTACCAGAGAAAACAGACTCACGCCTACGCCAAACGAAAAACACTTGGTCTTGTGTTGCCCGAGATGATATCGCATCACGCGAAAAGGCACTTTGTGGTTATCGTAAGGGTAATCACAATATTGAATTGCCATCATCCAGGCATTAAAAGCAAACCACAACAATTGTCCGATGACTGGCAGTAACAGAAACAAAAACAGAAATACGATGGCGCGGGGCAGGTACCAAACCAGTTTAGCGAGCTCTCTTCCTAACATGCGAGGCACGTCTTTAATCAACGACCAAACGCCTTCGTCGCCAATTGATTTTCCAGACAAATGCCGTTCTACTTTTTCTGAAAGAATGCCATTGAATGGGGCGGCTATCCAATTCGCTAATGTGCCGAAAATGAGTGCGAAAATCAGCAATACCGAGACCACTGCAATAGGCCAGAGAATAAAAGTAATAAAGCTTTTTAGCCAGCCAAGCCACTCAGGGATAAGGCTCATTAGCCAGGTGATCCCTTCACCAATTTGCCCATAAAGAAAGTAAAACGCCACTGAAAAAAGCAGCAAATTCACAATCAGCGGAATAAACACAAATCGCTTGAGGCCTTTGGTTGTGATTAGGCTGAAGCCGGAAAGAAAGTAACTGAAACCACTTTTACTCTGCATCTTAACTCCTGTAGAGGTTTAGGGGGTATTAAACGGGCACCACCGAACAAGTGATAACTAAGCCAACATATTATACCTGCCTGATTTTACAAAGCTAAAACCCAATTGTTACAGCGTGTTAGTTTTGGTAGAGTCAGGGCATAATAATAATGTGAGCTTTCTCATACCGTGAGTTTTCACGATAATTGGGTGAAAAAACGTCGATGCTGATTTTTCCGGCATGTTCCTATCGCAATGATGTTTCTCTTGGGTGTCATCTAACCCGGGAGCATGTATGCGTCTGAAGAAAATCAAACTCGCTGGTTTTAAATCTTTCGTCGATCCTACCACTATTCCTTTTCCCGGCGACATGACCGCCATTGTTGGCCCGAATGGCTGCGGAAAATCAAACGTTATCGATGCAGTACGTTGGGTTCTCGGAGAAAGTTCTGCGAAAAATCTCCGTGGCGACGCCATGACCGATGTTATTTTTAATGGCTCATCGGCGCGAAAGCCGGTAGGGCAATGCTCTGTGGAGCTGGTGTTCGATAACAGTTCTGGTCGGATAGGCGGCGAATATGCTCAGTATAACGAACTGGCGGTACGCAGGCTGGTTACCCGGGAAGCACAGTCACATTATTTTCTTAACGGGACGAAGTGCCGTCGTCGTGATATTACCGATTTGTTCTTAGGTACCGGACTCGGGCCCCGTAGTTACGCCATTATCGAGCAAGGGATGATTTCCCGTTTAATCGAGTCTAAACCACAGGAATTGCGCGTCTTTATTGAAGAAGCAGCAGGGATCTCAAAATACAAAGAACGCCGTCGGGAGACTGAAAACCGTATTCGTCACACCCAGGACAACCTGGAGCGCCTTGAAGATGTGCGTGGTGAACTGGGCAGGCAACTGGAGAAACTGCAACGACAGGCTGCCGCAGCTCAACGATATAAGGCACTTAAAGCGTCGGAGCGTAAATTAAAAAGTGAGCTTTCTGCACTTCGCTGGTTAAAGCACAGTGATCATATTGAAAAAGTGGAAGGTGAAAAGGCCCAACTACAAAATGAACTCGACGCCCTGATTGCGCAGCAGCGTGGCGACGAAGCCGGAATCGAAACCTATCGCACCCAGGCCGAAGAGATAAAGGCGACGCTGGATGATTTACAGCAAAATTTGTTCACCGTATCTACACAAATCACCCGTATTGAACAAAACGCGCTGCACAGTCAGCAGCGTGAAACGCAAATTAATGCGGAACTTGAAGGACTGCAAGAACGCCGGGCGCTGTTAGCCGTTTCCTTACAAGAGGCCAGAGACGCCCTCGCTATGGCCACGCAAACACTGGAAGCATCAGAGCCTGAACTATTGATGCTGGAAGAAACCATCGATCAGGCTGCGGAGCAGGAGTCGCTTGCTGAATCAGCGCTTCGGGAGTTTAATCAAAAACGCCGCGAGCAAGAAAATCTCTATCACGGTTTAAAGCAGAAAGTGCAGGGGCTACACAGCCAAATTCAGTCTACTACTACCATGCAGCTTCGCACCACTCAACGTATTGGTGAGTTAAACGAAGAGCTATCAGCCTTGCAGGACGACACTCTGGATGCAAAACAGGAAGAGGCCCAACGTGGTTTGGCTGTTTATGAAGAGCGGGTTGCCATTGCCGAAGATGAAATCACGCTGGCTCAGGAAGCGCATCAAACTGCTAGAGATACGCACCAACAAGCGCAGGCACAGTTCACCGATGCTCAGCGATATTTACATCAACTTGAATCGCGGTTTGCTGCTTTGGAAAGTTTACAAGAGTTGGCGGCGTCAGAAGCGGCTGCATTGCCCGCTGGTGTGGCTAAGCTTTGGCAGTCTGTTAAGGTAAAACCCGGCTATGAGTCTTTGATGGAGCAAGTTTCCGTATGGCTCAACGATCCACTGGTTGCAGAAGAATACTCTCTGGAAACGATCATTGCTTCGGTGGATTACTTTCCCACTGGCCATCGTTTGTTTGCACTTTCCCAACAGAATACAACCCGCACTGGTACGCTGGCTGAAATTATCGACGGGGACTATGTGCCTGCCTGTTTTTATCGCATTCGGCTGGTTGAAACGCTTTCCCAAGGCCGCGATCTGTTACCATCTCTTGAACCACACGACTCGATAATATGCGCAGACGGCAGTTGGTTGGGGAAAGACTGGCTTATTCATAAAACGGCGCAAGAAGAAACCGCCGGTGCGATACAGCGATTGGCACAAATGCGAACGCTGGAAAACGATATTGCGTTGTCTACGGAGAAAGTCACCGCATGTAAACAGGCGCTTGAGGTTGCTGAGGAAAGGTTAACGACCCAGGCGCGACAAGTCGATGAGAACCGTCAACAACACGTACAACTGCAACAACAATTACAGCAGCAACGTCACCAACTCGATTTACTTGTTCAACAAGCTGAGCAACTGGCCTACCGGCAGTCAAAAACGAACGAAGAACTCGCCCGTCAGCAGTTTAACCTAGCGCGGGATGATGAACAGCTTGAAACGTTCACAGAACAACTTGAAGATCTCGAAATGCAGTTGATGGAAGCCGAAGAAGAAGAGCAGTCGGCACGATATAACCGGGAGTCTTTGGAGCAACGTTTACGGGATAGCCGTCAAAGTGCTGAGCAGCAGAAATCCCGTAAACATCAGCTCGAGCTCACCGTTCAGCAACAGCGAAATCAGCAGGAAATGTACCGCCAACAGGTTACGCGTAACGACGCTCAGCTGGTTGAGTATCAGCAGCGAGAAGTGGAGTTGGATAAGGAAAAACAATCACTTAGTCAACCTTTGGCGTTGCAGGAAGAACAACTACAACAACTGCTTATTCAGCGTGAAGATATTGAAGCTGCGCGGATTGAAAAACAAGAATTGTTAACTGAGATGGAAGGCCTGCTGCGAGAGGCACAGCAAGGTCACCAAGGGCTGGCAACAAAAATTCAACAGCGTCAGTCCGTCATCGATAGTTTGAATATTGAAATTGAAGGTGCCCGGGTAAGGGCGATGTCTGTGCTGGAGCAACTGCAGGAAACGGGGCAGTCGTTAAAAGAAATACTGCCAGAATTAAGCGACGATGCCGATGAGCAAAGCTGGCAGCAGGAGCTCGATAAAACGTCTGCTGCAATTAGCCGTTTAGGGGCTGTGAACCTTGCCGCGGTGGAAGAGTATGAAACGCAGGCTGAACGTAAACAACACCTCGATACGCAATTTGATGATTTGGTCTCGGCGCTGGATACATTACAAACGGCAATCCGCAAGATAGATAAAGAAACCAAAACCCGTTTCTCTGCAACCTTTGAGCAGGTTAATGACGACCTGAAACAACTGTTCCCGAAGGTATTCGGCGGTGGTTCTGCGTATTTGGCACTAACCGATGACGATTTGCTTGAAACGGGCGTCACTATCATGGCCCGTCCACCGGGCAAGAAAAATAGTACAATTCACCTGTTAAGCGGTGGAGAAAAAGCCTTAACCGCTTTATCATTGGTGTTTGCAATTTTCCGGCTTAATCCGGCGCCCTTCTGTTTACTCGACGAAGTGGATGCGCCGCTGGATGACGCCAACGTGGGGCGTTTCTGTAAACTGGTATCAGAAATGTCGAAATCGGTGCAATTTATCTATATCACCCACAATAAGATTGCGATGGAAATGGCAACCCACTTGACCGGTGTCACCATGGCTGAGCCAGGTGTGTCACGAATGGTAGCAGTGGATGTTGATGAAGCCATGGCCTTCGTCGAAGCATAAAAAAAGGGCGAACGAATTAAATGGATGAACTACGTTTATCACTCCTTATCTTTGGTACTTGCTTTATCATTGCTGTGCTTGCGCACGGTATTTGGAAAATTCGCAAGAATAAGACTCAAACTCGTAAAGAGCGAATTGAGCCCGGTCAATGGCATGATGATTCTCATCAGCGTTCTCGCGATGTTCAGGAAGAGTGGTCGGAACAAGACGACACCGATGAAGAGCAAAAAAATTACGATGACTTAGGTCTTGGTGAGGTGCGAGTGGTATCCTCTACAAAACCCGCGCCAACGGATTCAGACATCACTGCAGATGAGGATTTTCTCGACATCAATCCGCAGGATACGTCAGAAGATGCTTCCCCGGAACCCGTAAAGCTTTACGGTTCGGTGGTGACAAATCCTAAGCCGCACATGAAGTCTGGTCGCCCGGTTAATGCTGAAGATTTGACTGATGAAGGGATACCTGAGCCGCCAGGGTTTCTCATTCGCAAAGATGCTTCGGTAGAGAATCATACCGGTACAACGACTGCGGAAACTGAGCAGCAAAATCCGCTGCCCGCTGACGATTTCCAGCTCGATCCTCAGTCAGTGCCAGACGATGGCACTGATGCCGACGACCATTACGACAGCGATGCAAAGCGTTCATTACGTAAACGTGGCACAGTTCGTCGTCGCCAGGAGCCGAATTTTGGCGATGATCAGATGAACATCGATTTTGATGAAAGCCAGGTCGCCGGCGCGGCGTCACAGCCTGCCGCTGATGAAGCGCCGCTGAGTGAATCTGAGCAGGAAGTACTTGTGCTCAATGTACGGGCGCCTGAAGAGTCCACGATTTCCGGTGCTACACTGTTGCCATTGTTGCTCACGCTGGGCTTTAAATTTGGTGATCAGGACATTTTTCATCGCCACGTGAATTCTAATGGTAAGGGCCCTGTATTATTTAGCTTAGCGAATATGTTCAAGCCGGGTGTGTTCGATATCGATAATCTGGAAACGTTCTCTACCCAAGGCGTGTCGCTGTTTATGATTTTGCCCATTGAAGGGGATGCCCATCAGGTCTTTAACATGATGCATAATGCAGCACGCAAAATTGCCGATGAATTTAACGCGCAAATTCTTGATGGACGGCGAAGTGTACTAACGAAACAAGGGTTACAGCAGTACATGGAGAAAATCCGCGAATTTGAACGTCGGCGAATGATTACCCGCACATGATTTACCCGCTGCCGCATTATTGCGGCAGCTTTTTTTGTAAGAGATCTTTATGTCTGAAAACCCATCTGTTGATAGTCGTATTGCCAGTCTTCGCGATACGATTAACGAATATAACACCCAATATTATGTGCAGGATGCGCCTTCAGTGCCTGACGCTGAATATGATCGCCTGTTCAAAGAATTAAAAGCCCTCGAAGCTGAACATCCCGATCTCATCACCCCGGATTCTCCCACCCAGAAGGTAGGAGGTGCACCGCTTTCTGCTTTCGATCAGGTCACTCATGAAGTGCCTATGCTGTCTTTGGATAACGCATTTGATGAGGCATCTTTAAACGCGTTCGAAAAGCGTATTGGCGATAGACTTAAAGACCATAAAACGCTGACTTATAGCTGTGAGCCAAAACTCGACGGCTTAGCGGTAAGCATATTGTATGAAGACGGCTTATTGGTGCAGGCCGCGACCCGTGGTGACGGGCAGGTGGGCGAGAACATTACCCAGAATGTTAAAACCATTGGAAACGTACCGCTGCGTCTGAAGGGGGATAATATCCCGGCTCGCATTGAGGTACGGGGTGAAGTGTTCATGCCTAAGGCGGGCTTTGATAAATTGAATGAGCGCCAGCGTGCCGAAGGGGGGAAGGTGTTTGCCAATCCGCGTAATGCCGCTGCCGGCAGCCTTCGTCAGCTTGATAGTCGCATTACTGCAAAACGCCCGCTCATGTTCTATTGCTATTCATTAGGTGTCGTGACGCCAGAGGATTTTGCCCTGGCAGAGCTGCATAGCGAACGATTGAAATCGCTGGGCGAGTGGGGGTTACCTTTGTGCCCGGAAGTGTCTGTGGCTGAGGGGGCATCGGGTTGTCTGGATTACTATCATCAGATCCTCGAAAAGCGTGACGCCTTACCTTACGACATCGACGGTGTGGTGTTTAAAGTTGACAACATTGAACTGCAACAAACACTGGGCTTTGTTGCCCGTGCACCGCGTTGGGCTATCGCCCAGAAGTTTCCTGCACAGGAAGAAATCACACGTTTAGTTGATGTGGAGTTTCAGGTAGGCAGAACTGGTGCAATTACGCCTGTTGCGCGTCTGGAGCCCGTTTTCGTTGGTGGGGTGACAGTATCAAACGCCACCTTGCATAATCAGGATGAGATTACCCGTCTCGGCGTGCGTATTGGTGACTTTGTTACCATTCGACGGGCTGGCGATGTGATCCCGCAGGTTGTGGCTGTGGTGGAAAATAAGCGCCCAGACGATACCCGGGAAGTGTCGTTCCCACAAACCTGTCCGGTGTGTGACTCACAGGTAGAAAAACTGGAAGATGAGGCCGTGGCGCGGTGTACTGGTGGTCTTGTTTGTGGTGCACAGCGAAAGCAAGCTCTGAAGCATTTTGCTTCACGTAAAGCGTTTGACGTTGATGGCTTAGGCGATAAGTTGGTAGATCAACTGGTTGATGCGGAACTGGTAAAAAGCCCCGCAGATTTTTTCAATCTTTCATTAGGCGAGTTGGTGGGCCTGGAGCGGATGGCGGAGAAATCTGCTTCAAACCTGCTGACCTCACTTGAAAAAGCGAAAACGACCACGCTCCCGCGTTTTCTCTATGCCTTAGGTATTCGTGAAGTGGGTGAAGCCACAGCGGCCAACCTTGCAAATCACTTCTACACGCTCGATAACCTATACGCTGCCGACATTGAGGCTCTCAAAGCGGTTTCAGATGTAGGGGAAGTGGTAGCAACCCATGTGTATAATTTTATTCATGAAGCGCATAACCGTGAAATTATCGATAACCTGTTAGCGGCGGGCATCAATTGGCCTGAGATTAAACAAGTGGATTCTGCAGAATTGCCATTTGACGGTCAGACTTGCGTGTTGACTGGCACAATGACGGCCATGGGGCGTAATGAAGCCAAAGCGCTACTGCAGCAACTAGGTGCTAAAGTGGCGGGTTCCGTATCGGCAAAAACAGACTTTCTTGTTGCTGGTGAAAAGGCCGGTTCTAAACTGACCAAAGCACAGGATTTAGGTGTTGCGGTTTGGGATGAAGAAAAATTACTCGCCGTATTATCAGAACACGGTTTGTATGAAGGTTAACCGCAATGGTTAACCTTTAAAACGAAGTACTCAGGAAGCGCGATGGCGTCGGGCTTCCTGCCTTGCCCGCCAGCTTTTCTTCACAGAAAAGCGCCAAAGGAAATTCAGGCCAACGTAGCCTAATAAGCCAAACACCACAGAGCAAATTCCACATCCCACCAGAAAAGCAGGACCAATGGTTTCAATGCTTTCTATGATCCATTTCCAACTGAACTGTAATTCAAAGTGTTGCGGTTGCGTGCCGAGTACGGTGGTACCCACTTTATACGCAGCATAAAAAATGGGTGGCATGGTGAATGGGTTTGTTATCCACACCGTTGCTACAGAAAGCGGCAAATTTGCCCGGAAGGGGATGGCTGTCGCAGCAGAAAGCCACATTTGAAATGGCACTGGCCAAAACGCGAAAAACAGGCCGATACCAAAAGCGTGGCTGGCTGAACGTCGGTTCAGGTGCCATAGGTTCGGCTCATGCAAGACGGTACCAAAGATCCGTAGCGCTCGGTTATGCTTTATTGTCTGATGATCTGGTAAAAAACGTCTTATAAATTTTTTTGGCATACATTCATTCAGTTAAAACAAGCACTTCTCAGATGTACCAATATCTCACCGTGTGGACCACGGGATTCAGTCTTTCTGCCATGTCTGCTCGATACTGGCCATTCCTGCCGGGCAAACGCTGGATTGTGCTAACAGCCTGTATTGTGATCATTATCCATATTGCGATACATCGCGATGTATTTAACAAGCACCTTGTCAGGCTAATCAAAAAAAATAGTCGTGTCGCTAATTGGTACGGGCAAACGGCGAAACTGTTTACTGTCGTCTCATTTATGATTAGCGGGATAATGTCAGGAATGATTTGGATGGCAAGTGTAGGGCATTGGTACTTGGCTTGGCAACTCCCTGAAAGCAAAATTCAACAAGATGTCATAGTTTCGGGGCGGATAACCCAGACCCGCGATATTGGGCACGATCAGCAATTGATTTTGGCTGTGCATCAATTCGGTGACAGGACGGTTTTCCCGTCTCCCTCATTGCTGCTTTTTGTAGAAAAGGCAATCGGACGATTCCAACTTCACCAGCACGTTACCCTGAGTGTCAAACTTAAACCTGTATCGGGTATGCTCAATCCCGGCGGCGATAAGCGTAGTTGGTATGTGAGCAAAGCCATTGTGGCTTCTGGTACGGTAAACGCGTCTTACGCCAATCGCATTACAGAACCTGCGTCTAGCTTTCATCACTTTGCTGCTGCAAGAAGCCGTCAGGCTGGTTACTCACGTTGGCTAGTCGCCCTGTTAACCGGCGACCGAAGAGGGCTACAGCAAGCGGATTGGCAGTTAATGCGAGAAACGGGAACGGGTCATCTGTTTTCAATTTCCGGGCTGCACGTTGGCATGGTAGCACTCTGGGCATCAGTATTAGCGAGCGCGATGTATGGCGTGATTTTTTGGTTATGGGGTCTACCGCACAATCGTTGCAATGTGCGTGGTTTTACCTTTATTGTTGTGGTGTTGCTCACCGCGCTTTACGCCACATTAGCCAATTGGCAGGTGCCGGTAGCGCGAGCCTGGTTGTTAGTGTTGATGGTAACCGGTTTGTTCTTTAGCCGGGCGGTCTGGTCGTGGCTGCAACGCTTCATATTAATGATTGCTGCGTGTATTTTACTTTTCCCGTTCGGGATTTTTGGCAGCAGCTTTTATTTAAGTGCAGGGGCGCTGGCGTTGCTGCTATTCATCGGCAGCCGGTTTTCGGTTACGGGCGAAAACAGGCTGAGCAAATTAAAAGTGCTCATCGTGTCGCAATGCGTACTGTCGTTTCTTTTGCTTCCGGTCACGGTGGGCTTTTTCGATGCTGCGTCTTTATTAACGGCGCCGGTTAATCTTCTTGCCATTCCTGTTGTTACTGTCATCGTACCTTTAGGAATGATGGGTCTGGTAATGAACTACTTTACTTTACAGCCAAACTGGCTGTTAGATGTCGCCGATTTCGTGATGAGTATGTTGGTGAGAGGCCTTACTTTCGTAGAACCCTGGATGATTTCAGTGAACCAGCTCAACATTCAGCCTATGGTCGCCATCTTGACCCTATGTGCCATGCTGTTATTGCTTATGCCGCCGTTCCGCTTTCGATGGCTATGTATTGTATTATTTAGCATGCCACTAAGTCTGTCTTTTCTAAAACAGAATCCGGCCCCGTGGATAGTGCATGTTTTTGATGTGGGTCACGGTTCCGCTATCGCTATTGCCCGTGGAGAGAGGGCGGTGCTAATCGATTCAGGTCCTTCTTTTGAACAGGGCAATATGTTGCGCACAGTTGTCGTTCCCACACTTAGGCATCTGAATATTAAGCGCGTCGACCACGTTATCTTCACCCATGGCGACGATGACCATGCGGGCGGTAGAAAGGATATTGGTTTGCTGTCGCAATTAAGTCATGAACCCGTAGCCACTGACGTTCGAGATAACCTGAATGGTTGTCAGCGAGGCGATGCCTGGCAATGGCAGAACATCTCATTTTCGGTGCTATGGCCCAGGCCGGGCAATACCTTAGATAACAACGCCCAATCCTGTGTACTTCGTATAAGCGAAACCGGGCGCTCATTACTTATTGCTGGCGACATCCCCAAATCGTCTGAATATGATTTGCTGTATTTACTCGAAAAAGAAACGGGCATGAAGGTGCAATCTGATTTACTTATCGCCCCTCATCATGGCAGCGACACGTCGTCGTCTCGCGCTTTTGTCAATGCCGTCTCACCCAAAGTAACGGTGTTTACTACCGGCGCATTTCACCGATGGCAATTGCCCGATGAGCAGGTGCAGGCGCGATATCTGGATGTGGGAAGCGAAGTGTACGACACCGGACAGCACGGATACGTGCGGCTCACCATGACTACGGGCAATGTAATCGCACAGCCTTTTAATCGAGCAATCAGTCCACGTTGGTACGATAATCGTGGGCAACATCAAGATTGAATTTACACTGCTTCAGACCCATTTCCAAATGCTGATGAAATAATGCATCGCTCCGCACTATTGGCTAAAACAGCGTCATCATTGGGAATTCTTCCATTTCCAGTTACAATAGCGCCGAGCGATAATTAAGTGATGAGAATACATGCAAAATCCCGATCCAGCGGCAAGTAATCAACGCCGTTTCTTCAGCTATCTGCAACCCTACAAACTGGCCTTTTTTGTTGCAGTCATCGGCATGATTGGCTATTCCGCGGTAGATACTTTTGTCATCTCAAATACGAAAACCCTGATTGATGAATCCCTGGGTGCCGGAGACAGTGATTTCCTGCGTCTTGCTGCTATTTGCATCGTGCCGCTTTTCATTTTACGAGGGTTGTTTAATTTTCTCGGTACTTACACGCTAAGCTGGATTGGCTCCCGGGTGGTCATGACCATGCGACAGCAATTATTTGAAAAGTACATGCATTTGCCGGTGTCATTTCATGATCAGCAAGCGGTGGGCACCCTTATTAGTAAAGTGACCTATGATACCGAGCAGGTTGCTAACGCTGCCAGTAAAGCATTACTTACCATTGTACGTGAAGGCGCGTTCATCATTGGCGTACTTGGCTTTATGCTGTATTACTCCTGGCAGCTGTCGGCGATATTTCTGGTTATTGGCCCGGTGGTTGCTGTTATAGCGTCTTTTGTCAGTAAGCGTTTTCGCAAGGTCAGCCGCAGTATTCAAAAATCCATGGGGAGTGTTACTGAATCCGTGGAGCAGGCCGTGAAGGGCCATAAAGTGATTTTGATGTTCGGCGGCCAGGACTTCGAACGTGAACGCTTTGCAAAGAAAAACAATCATAACCGCCAGCAGACCATGAAGCTGGCGGTAACCCAAATCCTGAGTGTTTCCTCTATTCAGGTTATTGCCTCCATTGCACTTGCCGTGGTGTTATTTATGGCCAGTTTGCCGGAAATTCTTGATGAACTTACTCCCGGTACTTTTATTAATGTGGTGATTTACATGGTGATGTTGCTTAAACCACTTAAGCAACTGACCACCGTAAACAATGAATATCAACGGGGCATGGCCGCCTGCAACAGTATATTTGAAACCCTCGATGAAGAAATTGAAGTCAATACGGGTACAAAAGTGATCGACAGGGCCGAAGGTAATATCGCTTTTGATGAGGTTACGTTCTGCTATCCGGGGAAAGAACGTCCAGCGTTAACCAACATCAGTTTTCAGGCTAAGCCCGGTGAAACTATCGCGCTGGTGGGTAAATCTGGTAGCGGTAAATCAACCATTTCTTCTCTGTTGACCCGATTTTATATTCCGCAGCAGGGCCGGGTGCTGCTTGATGGTGAAAACATCAATAATATTGAATTGCGTGCCCTTCGAAAGCAGTTTGCTTCGGTGTCGCAACATGTCACGTTGTTTAACGATACTATTGCAAATAACATCGCCTATGGGGTAACCGAAAAAGTCAGTCGTGACGAAATTGAACAAGCGGCTGCTATGGCCCATGTTACCGAGTTTGTCGGCATGCTGGGTGATGGCCTCGATACAGTTATTGGTGAAAACGGTCTGATGTTGTCGGGCGGACAACGCCAGCGTATTGCTATAGCCCGGGCTATTCTGACCAAAGCGCCGGTACTCATTCTCGATGAAGCCACCTCTGCACTGGATACCGAATCAGAAAAACTCATTCAGGATGCTCTGGAGAAACTGCAGAAATCCTGTACGTCCTTAGTGGTGGCGCATCGCTTGTCTACCATCGAGAAAGCGGACCAAATCATCGTTGTGGATCAAGGGCGGATTCTCGAGCAAGGCCGTCACGACGAACTGCTGGCGAAAAAAGGCCATTATGCACAACTCCATGCATTGCAGTTTGGTGAGACCCAAAAGTGAACGCTGTGCAGGATCTTTGGTACAAGAAGTCACTAGTAGCTTGGCTGCTGTGGCCGTTGTCTGTTTTATTTTGTTTGATAAGTGGCGTTCGTCGAAGCCTGTTTCGTGCTGGTATCAAAACCAGTTCTAAACCCGATGCGTTTATTATCGTGGTGGGTAATATCACGGTAGGGGGCAACGGAAAAACACCGGTCGTATTGGCAGTGGTCGAGCATTTTAAAACCCAAGGTGTGCTGGTTGGTGTTCTCAGTCGCGGTTACGGGGGCACAATGACAGCGCATCCTCACCTTGTTTCACCAAACGACGAGGCCAGTGTAGTTGGCGATGAACCGAGTTTGATCGCCCGTAGGGCCGGTGTGCCTGTGGTGATCGATCCGATTCGAGCCCGTGGCGCGGCGAAACTCGCCAATGAACTGGGTTGCAAAGTGATTGTCTGTGACGATGGTTTACAGCACTATGCGCTAAAACGTGATCTCGAACTTGTGGTTATGGATAAGCGTTTGCTAGGGAACGGTCATTTGTTACCCATGGGCCCCTTAAGAGAGAAACCCAATCGACTTGCTTCTGCTGACGCGCTGATTCTGAATGGTGATGTTGATTTAACAGCACTGAAGCAAACCGTGAATCTTCCACAAGACTTTGGTTTTACGCTAATTGGTAATGGATTCGTCAATGTACGTAACCATGAGTTGAAACGCGTTAGCACGGATTTTACCGGTAAAAGGGTCTCTGCTTTGGCAGGAATAGGCCATCCGCAACGATTCTTTAAACAGCTTTCCGACATGGGGGTTGATACCGCTCGTTGTCGTGCGTTCGCTGATCACCATCATTTTCAGCCTGAAGATCTGCCTGATGGCACCGTGCTGATGACCGAGAAAGACGCGGTTAAAGTCCGTGAATTTGCTCACGAAGATTGTTGGTATTTGCCTGTTAAGGCAAGTTTTCCGACAACGTTCTATGCATTTCTCCATCGGCATTATGTTAATTACAGTAAGGAAAAATAATGAGCTTCGATGTTAAATTATTAGATGTACTGGCTTGCCCGGTATGTAAAGGCAAGCTGGCAGTGGCTCAGGATAAAAAAGCGTTGCGGTGTCGTTTTGATCGCCTCAGTTATCCTGTTATCGATGGTATTCCGGTGCTGATTGAGGCTAAGGCGAGCCAGTTGTCCTCTGATGAGTTGGAAGCGGCAAGATGAACGACTTTACCGTCATTATTCCCGCTCGTTTTGGTTCTTCCCGCTTTCCGGGAAAACCTCTCGCTGATATCAACGGTAAACCCATGATTCAGCATGTAGTGGAGCGTGCAGAAGAAGCCGGTGCATCCTCCGTTATCGTCGCGACTGACGACCAGCGTATTGCTGATGTTGCTTCTGCGTTCAGTAAGGTGGTGATGACGTCGCCCGATCACGAATCTGGTACCGAACGGCTTTCTGAAGTTATTCGATTACAGGGGATCTCTGACGATACCTTAATTGTAAACGTGCAGGGTGATGAACCCTTTGTGCCAGCCGCCAATATTCGCCAGGTGGTAGAGAACCTTTCCCGTCGCGAAGATGTGGCAATAACCACGCTCGCCACAGAAATGCAGTCATCTGAAGATGTGCTTAACCCCAATATGGTTAAAGTGGTTCGTAACGCAAAGGGAGAAGCGTTATATTTCTCTCGATCAGCCATTCCCTTCGCGCGAGGTTCGATGCTGAGCAATCCGCTAAATAATGATCCTGCGGGCTTCCTTCGCCATATTGGCTTATATGCTTATCGTGCCGGTTACGTGTGTCAGTATGTGGATTACACGCCCAGTGCGCTCGAGCACATTGAATCATTAGAGCAGCTACGGGCACTATGGTACGGCGATAAAATACATGTAGATGTGGCAGTTGAACCACCCCCTGTAGGTATCGATACGCCGGAAGATCTCGACCGATTACTTGCTCACCTGAACCAAGGAAGCTAAATATGACCTTTAAAGGTCTCGTTGCCCGAATTACGCTGACATTCATTGGTGTGACAGGGGGAAGTGGCGCATTTTCACATGCCCATGCGACAAGTGAATTTCATTGGTCCTTGGGGCCGTCATTGCCTTTATCGGTACAGGAAATTTATCCAGCCGTCCATAATAACCAGATTTATGTGGCTGGTGGGCTAACTGCCGGTAAAGATAAATTCTCGGTTTCTGACCAGGTTTTCAGAATTAGCGCCGATGCCGATGGTTGGCAGACGTTGCCGTCTTTTCCTGCGCCAACGCACCATGCTATGTTGGCTTCTGCTGGTGGCAGCTTGTGGGCGTTTGGTGGTTTTACCGAAAGTGAAGACGGGCAGTGGAACAATTCTTCCGCCGTTTATCAGTTTGATGAAAAGCAAGCAGAATGGGTTAAACGAAACCCTATGCCGGTGCGGCTTTCAGAAAGTATCTCTGCGGTTATCAATGGCAAGGTTCACCTCGCTGGTGGACGCACTTCAAAAGATGACAATTACCGCTGGCAACATCATCTCGACTCCGATTGGCACGGAATTTTCGATCCTGACTCGAAAGTTTGGCAGACAGGAGCCCCTTTACCTACGCCTAGAAACAGTGCTTGCAGTGTTGTGTACGACAACAAATGGCATGTCATTGGTGGGCGAACTGTAGAGGGCGGAAATACCAATGTGCATGAAGTTTTCGATGTGAGCACTGATCAATGGAAAACTGAAAAACCGATGCCTGAAGCGGCAGCAGGGATTGCTTGTGCTGTTCTCGATGACAGCATTTTTGTGTTTGGCGGTGAGTACTTTGACGACCAGGGCGGCGGTGTTTTTTACAAAGTATGGCGCTATGAACTAAAGAGAAAACGTTGGTCGGAAGCTGCGGTTATGCCAGTTCCGAGGCATGGCTTAGGTGCGGTGACGTTAGACAATGCTATTTGGTTAATAGGTGGCGCTGCAGAGGCGGGACCGCATGATACCCGCCATACTGTTAGTAAATTTACCTTGATGAAGGCTACGCAGTAGTCTCATCATCCAACGCTTCATCGTCTTCTGGGCTGATAACCCCCCAAACGTCATGCTGATCAGCGTGAATGATTTCTGCCCATACCCGATCACCCGGCTTCACATCGTGGACACCATTCAAATGCACCACGCCGTCAACTTCTGGCGCATCTGCATAAGTACGGCCAACCGCACCTTCGGCGTCTACACTGTCGATGACCACCAGGTATTCTTTACCTATGCGCTGTTTAAGGCGCGCAGCGCTGATTTCACTTTGCACTTCCATAAAACGTGCTAAGCGTTCTTGTTTAATATGTTCAGGCACTGGATCGGGTAAGTCGTTCGCTTTTGCGCCTTCTACCGGGCTGTAAGCAAAGCAGCCAACGCGATCGAGTTGCGCTTCACGAATAAAATCGAGTAACTCTTCAAACTCTTCTTCGGTTTCACCAGGGAAACCCACAATGAACGTCGAGCGGATGATGAGTTCCGGACATGCCTCCCGCCAAGCTTTTACCCGTTCAATGGTACGCTCGGCGCTGCCAGGACGCTTCATTAAACGCAGTATGCGTTTGTTGGCATGTTGGAATGGAATATCTAGGTATGGCAGAACGCGACCTTCATTCATTAGCGGGATAAGATCATCGACGTGAGGGTAGGGATACACATAGTGCAGACGAACCCACATATCCAGCTCGCCCAACTTCTCGCAAAGTTGCTGCATGTGAGCTTTAACCGGCATGCCGTTCCAGAATCCGGTACGGTGTTTAACATCTACACCGTAAGCACTGGTATCTTGTGAAATCACCAGTAGCTCACTTACGCCTGCTGCTTTGAGTCGTTTCGCTTCGTCAAGTACTTCACCCACGGGACGACTAACTAAATCACCACGCATGGAAGGAATAATACAGAACGTGCAACGGTGGTTGCAGCCTTCGGAAATTTTTAAATACGCGTAGTGACGAGGCGTCAGCTTTATGCCGTGATCGGGCACTAAGTGTTCGAAAGGATTATGAACTGGCTTAGGAAGATGCTCGTGCACTCGCTCAACCACAGATTCATATGCGTGAGGGCCTGTGATAGCTAAAACGTTCGGGTGAACTTCGCGAATTTCATCTTCTTTAATGCCCAAACAACCGGTAACGATAACTTTGCCGTTTTCAGCCAGTGCTTCACCAATGGTGTCGAGAGATTCCTGCACTGCGGAGTCAATAAAACCGCAGGTGTTAACAATGACTAATTCGGCATCGTTATAGGTTGGAACAACATCGTAACCTTCAGTGCGTAACTGGGTAAGAATGCGTTCAGAATCCACCAGGTTTTTTGGACAGCCAAGGCTGACAAAGCCTATTTTCGCTGCGGGATTTGAAGAGGTATTTTCGCCAGCCTGCTGACGGCCAGCTTCAAGGACTTTTACCGGTGTTTCCAGCGTGGTGGTCTGGTTCGGTATAAACTTTTCTACGGTCATTTTTTCACATCACAAAACACAATGCAGGGATTATATCATTTTTACAGCGCAGCGCCGTTAAAAACGGCAGCCTGGTTTAAAAACCTGTCTTTGCTACACCGGCAACTGATAGACTAGGTTTCTTTTTTAACGCAACACACTTAAACAAACATTCCATGCTTCTTCCACTTCACTGCTATGACGAAGCGGGCAGGGTAAAACCCCCGCTCTGGCTTTATTGGATGCTAATTCTGTTGTGTTCAGATTGGCTGGCCCTGGTATTCTCGTTGCTTACTTTTGGCAAAACCTCGGAATTGCTGTCTTTATTCTATCCTGACCGTTCGCAATTAGGCATGCGATTACTGGCTACGCTGCCTTTTGTTGTTACCTTGTTACTGCTTGGCAATCGAGAGCGATTATGGAAACGAGGGTGGACGGAATGGAGGAAACTAATTTACCCATTGCTGATGATGGGTGTGGTGATGAGCATACTGGCGCAAGTGCTACCCATGGGGCAAGATCACTGGGCTTTTCACTGGACGCCGGCCGCATTCTTACTGGCTAATCTTATTTTGGCGTTAACCGCATTGCAGAGCATTCATCTAAAAACACTGTATGCTGACTGGCGATATCGGGAGCCAGAATCCGCGAAACTGGCTCAAGCCGATGTTACTGAACCTGCTGGCCAAGGGCCTGTTCAAAATAGAGCGCAGCGCTGATATTGCTGTTATTCACTAGACGTTCATAGCAAATACCTGCGAAAGCATAAGAGCGATCAGCCACATCTAGCACCACGAAAGGGGCTTCAGGGTCGGTGTCGTCATAGCGCCAGTGCCCACCTGCAAGCTTTCTGTAGCATTCACCCAAGTATGCGCCGTAAATGTTGCAAATAGTGAAGACGGCAGAATCTTCCAGGGCGCGATCCTGATATTTATCCAGAAAGGAAAGCAGAATGTCGTCTACTTTGCTGACACTTTCTTTGCTGAAATCCAGCGTAACGTCAAATTCTTGCTCAGCAGTTCGCACAGCATCAACGGAACATTCTTCCATCAGTGTGGCAAGTTCGGCCTGTTTCATTGTGTTCTCCTTTTTCTTTATTGTGCGCGTTATCTGGCGATCTGTCTATTTTGATGTCAAACGATTGATAACAGAAGCAGCTGCAAACATACCAAATGTTGCGGTAACGGTGACAACCGCACCAAATCCGCCGGCGCAATCGAGTCTGGTACCGCCCTCTAAAGCGGATTTGTTATGGCATACAGAGCCATCCGGTTGTGGGTAGCGCAGCTGTTCAGTTGAGTAAATGCATTCCACACCGAAGCGGCGTTTAGGATTTTTGCTGAAATTATAAAATCGGCGTAAATCGCTTCTCACTTTAGCCGCTAACGGGTCCTGAATGGTTTTCGCGAGGTCGCCGCGGGTAATTTGTGTTGGGTCAATCTGCCCACCGGCACCGCCAACGGTCACCACATGGATTTTGTTTCGTTTACAGTGCGCGATGATGGCAGCCTTGGCTTTCACGCTGTCGGTGGCTTCAATCACACTGTGCATATTGGCTGTGAATAATTCTCTTACGTTCTCTGCGGTCACGAAATCTTCAATGGCATTAACGCGACATTCAGGGTTTATTAAAGCTATACGCTGCGCCAGTACCTCAACTTTTGGCTGGCCGACTGTGTTATCGAGAGCGTGAATTTGGCGGTTAATATTGGTTGTACAGACATCATCCAGATCAATCAGGGTGATTTCACCCACCCCTGAGCGAGCGAGTGCTTCAGCGCTCCAGGCACCAACCCCACCAACGCCGATAACACAGACGTGGGCATTGGTTAAAGCGTGAAGTCCATCATTGCCATATAGCCGGGTGATACCACCGAAACGTTGTTTTTCGCTCATAACTTGCCATTTATTTTTGTCAAAAAAACAGCAACGCAGACTGCGCCGCTGCAGGGGGCGCATAGTACCTTTTCTTGGTGTTATTTGCAGTAGTTGCGCTGCAACAATGCTATTTATTCCATCATTGTCCTATTAAAACGAATAATGAATCCGTCATTTGCCAAAATACGTTCAATAACAGGTGTGGTCTAATGCATCTAAGATAAAGTTTAAGGAGTGTCAGATGGGATTACTGGTAGACGGTAAGTGGCAAGATAAGTGGTATGACACCGACAGTAACGACGGTAAATTTCAGCGTCAGAAGTCAGTGTTCAGACATTGGGTAAAAGATGAAGCGGATGCTGATTTTGCACCAGAGAGTGGGCGCTATCATTTATATGTGTCCTTGGCGTGTCCATGGGCGCATCGCACCCTTATTTTTCGCGAATTGAAAGGCTTAACCGATCACATCGATGTATCGGTGGTATCGCCTGAAATGCTGAGTAATGGATGGACGTTCGATGAACAATCCGGCAGCACCGGTGATCACTTGTACGGCTTTAAATTCATGCATCAACTGTATACCAAAGTGGACGATGGGATCACGTCCCGTGTAACAGTGCCTGTTTTATGGGACAAAAAAATGGAGACCATCGTCAGTAATGAATCGGCAGACATCATTCGTATGTTTAATTCTGCTTTTAATGTACTAACGAATAATACACTGGATCTCTACCCGGAAACCTTACATGCAAAAATCGATGAGATTAATGCATTGGTTTACGACAATATTAACAACGGCGTATATAAGTGCGGGTTTGCTACCAGTCAGAAAGCCTATGAAGAGGAGTTTAGCAAACTGGTGAATGCCCTCGACATTGTTGAAGAGATGCTAAGTAAGCAACGTTATCTTTGCGGTGAAACGTTAACCGAATCTGATTGGCGCTTGTTTACCACGCTGATCCGTTTTGACCCGGTGTATTACGGCCACTTCAAATGCAATCACAAACGCATTGTCGACTATCCGAACCTTTATGATTACATGCGAGAGCTCTATCAGTATCCCGGCGTAGCTGAAACAACTGATTTTTCCCATATTAAGCGGCATTACTATTTTAGCCATACGATGATCAATCCTACTCAGGTGGTACCTGTTGGGCCGTTTCAGGATTTATCAGCACCACACACAAGAGATAAAAATTATGAGTAATCGCACCGTTGTGACCCTGCATCAGGGCAAAGCCACTCAAGACGGGGCCGGGGTTTCGTTAACCCGGATTATTGGTCAGCCTACATTGCCGCGACTAGATCCGTTTCTGATGTTGGATTTCTTCGGTTCAGATAACCCCGGAGAATACATAGCGGGCTTTCCACCTCATCCGCATCGCGGCTTTCAAACCGTGACTTACATGTTGGCGGGCAAAATGCGCCATCGTGATTCCGTTGGTAACGAAGGTGTCATTGATGCAGGTGGAATTCAGTGGATGAACGCGGGACGCGGGCTGATCCATGAAGAGATGCCAGAGCAGGAATCGGGTTTACTACAGGGTTTTCAACTGTGGGTAAATCTACCCGCGGCTGACAAGATGTCAGCGCCAGACTACGAAGACATTAAGCCAGACCAGGTGCCATCTGTTGCGATTGGGCAACACAGTATTGCCAAGATATTGGCCGGTGAGCTGAAGGGGCAAAGCGGACCCGTAAAAAGTCATGCCGTTGCGCCGCGATTCCTTGACCTACAAAGCCAAGAGGCCGACCTTGTTAGCATAGAATGCGAGTCTGAACACAATGCTTTTCTGTATTGCTATCAGGGTGGCGCAGAGATTGCTGGTACTTATATTGAAGCAGGAAAGTTAGCCGTGCTGAGTCAAGGTGACAATATTGATATTTCGCTGGATGCGAATTCAAAGTGCATCTTGGTCTCTGGGCAGCCGATAAACGAGCCTATCGCACAGTACGGGCCATTTGTAATGAATACTGAGGCCGAGATCCATCAGGCGATCCAAGATTATCAACGCGGTGAACTCGCCTGATAAATAGGCACTTTTGCGGGGTTTTGTTTCATTTCTGTTAAAAAAGCCCGTTTTATCCACTTTCCTGCATCCTGTAATTGAACCAAAAAAGGTCCTGCCTTAGTATGAGCTAAGGCAGGAAAAAGAATCTAGCTGTAAAACAAACAGGAAAGTCAATGAAACCAGTTATCTTAGCCGGTGGGACAGGAAGCCGTTTATGGCCGAAGTCACGTGCCGCACTTCCAAAACAATTTCTCGCGTTAACTTCTGAGCAGACCATGTTACAAGAAACGGTAACTCGGCTGAAAGGCACGGACTCAGAGGCACCCGTTTTCATTTGTAATGAAGCTCACCGGTTTCTGGTTGCAGAACAGTTACGTGTTCAGAACATAGCGCACGACGGTATTTTACTCGAACCTGTGGGCCGAAACACGGCACCGGCTATTGCCCTGGCGGCGCTGCATGCGACTCAGGGCGGGGAAGACCCAGTCTTACTGGTGCTGGCTGCTGACCACCTGATTAAAGATACCCATGCTTTCCACACCGCCATTGATAAAGCAGAAAAGCTGGCGAAAGCCGGTAAGTTGGTCACGTTTGGTATTGTACCGGACCAGCCACATACCGGTTACGGTTACATTAAAGCCGGCGACGGCATCGACAACGGCTACGTGGTAGATGAGTTTGTTGAAAAGCCTAATATGGATACCGCTGAAAAGTATGTCGCCTCAGGCAAGTATTTCTGGAACAGCGGCATGTTTATGTTTAAAGCCAGCCGTTATCTGGAAGAGCTGGAAAAATACAATCCTGAGATTCTTGCTGTGTGTAAACAGGCCATTGAAACGGAATCACCGGATTTAGATTTTATTCGTGTTGACGCCGACGTATTTGCCGGTTGCCCTGACGATTCTATCGATTATGCCGTGATGGAGAAAACCGACAGTGCTGCCATGGTGCCACTGGATGCAGGTTGGTCCGATGTAGGGAGCTGGTCATCGCTGTGGGAAACCGCTGAAAAAGACACCCGCGGTAACGTGGTAGTGGGTGATGCCATTTTAGAAGGCGTGAACAACAGCTACATCAACGCCGAACAGCGTTTGATTTCCGTTATTGGCCTGGATGACGTGGTGGTGGTCGAAACCAAAGACGCCATCATGGTTGCGCACAAAGACAAAGTGCAGGATATCAAAAACGTGGTTAACCGCCTGAAAGCGGAACAACGTCCTGAATTTGAATTCCACCGCGAAGTATTCCGTCCGTGGGGCAGTTACGATTCCATCGATAATGGTGCCCGTTTCCAGGTGAAACGCATTACGGTGAAGCCAGGTGAAAAACTGTCGGTGCAGATGCACCACCACCGCGCTGAACATTGGATTGTGGTAAGCGGTAGCGCCAATGTTACCATTGGTGAAGAAACCCATTTTGTTACCGAAAACCAGTCTAAGTATATTCCAATTGGTGAAGTTCACGCATTGGAAAACCCGGGTAAAATTCCATTAGAGCTGATTGAAGTACAATCTGGTGGGTATTTGGGTGAAGACGATATCGTCCGCTTCTCCGACCGTTATGGCCGTACTGAGAACAAAGGTGGCAAAGCGTGAGTCAGCCGATTACCTGTTTTAAAGCCTATGATATTCGTGGTGAGCTGAATACCCAGCTCTCCGAGGAAGTCGCTTACCGTATTGGTCGTGGGTTCGCCACCGAACTGAATGCAAAAACCGTGGTTGTAGGGGGCGATGTGCGTCTTACCTCCACGCCATTGAAACTGGCCTTAGCGGCTGGCCTCATTGATGGTGGCGCCACGGTGTTGGATTTGGGTGATACGGGTACCGAAGAGATTTACTTTGCCACTAAGCATCTTGGTGTCGATGGCGGTATTGAAGTAACGGCAAGCCATAACCCGATTAACTACAATGGCATGAAAATGGTGAAAGCCGGTTCTGTGCCCATCAGTGGTGATACGGGCTTAAACGCCATCAAAGACGCCGCGGAAGCGCTGGATGATAGCCTTGTCGCCGAACGACTGGCGTTTTACTGCAACGGCGAAACCATTGATGCTGATGCCTTCTTTAATGGTAAGGCCCATGTTTCAACAGACAAGCTTAACGCCAGTGGTCAGTACGAATTAAAAGACTGCCTCACTGACTATGCTGAACATGTGGTGTCTTACATCGACACAGCAAACCTGACGCCGCTTAAAATAGTGGCAAACTCCGGTAATGGCGCGGCAGGTAAAGCGCTGGATGCCATCGAAGCGGTGTTTAAAGCGAAAGGGGTGCCGGTAGAATTTATCAAAGTACATCATCAGCCCGATGGCACTTTCCCCAATGGCATTCCTAATCCACTGTTACCAGAAAACCGCGATGATACTGCGCAAGCCGTCATCGACAGCAAAGCCGATTTCGGTATTGCCTGGGACGGCGACTTCGACCGTTGCTTCCTGTTTGATGCAAACGGGGTATTTATCGAAGGCTATTACATTGTGGGCTTGCTCGCACAGGCGTTTATCGATAAAGAAGCGGATGCAAAAATCATCTACGACCCGCGGGTGTTCTGGAATACCGAAGATATCGTGAAGTCAGCAGGTGGTATTCCGATTAAATCGAAAACTGGCCATGCGTTCATTAAAGAAAGAATGCGCAAAGAAGATGCGGTGTACGGCGGCGAAATGAGCGCACACCATTACTTCCGTGATTTTGCCTACTGTGATTCAGGGATGATTCCGTGGTTGCTGGTGGCAGAATTGCTGTGTACCAAGCAAATCAGCCTGGCAGATATGGTAAAAGCCCGTATTGAAGCGTTCCCGTCGTCGGGTGAAATCAACAGCAAACTGAAAGATGCTGATGCGGCACTGGCACGTATTAAACAGAAATACGAAGCCGACGCCCTGGTGATTGATGATACCGACGGTATTGGCTATGAATTTGCTGAATGGCGATTCAATTTGCGTAAATCCAATACAGAGCCGGTTATCAGGCTGAATGTGGAATCGAAAGGTGACATTCCACTGATGGAAGCAAAAACTGAAGAATTGATTACGCTTATACGAAGTGAGTAATTGATATATTCAATGGATATAAGCCTCGCCTGTTTGCGAGGCTTTTTTGTTAATTAAAGAATAAAAATCATCCAGCCGTGGCAAAGCACCACAACTGTTGTCAGTATCATTCTTAGCGATATGTAGCTGACGATGGCTTCTTTATCCAGGCTCAACGACTGTTTGTCATACATCAACACCGCCAAGTAGGTAACAGATAATACGCTTAGTATCATGCTTGAACCTGCAAAAACCAGGCATAACCATCCAATAATGGTTGGCAACATTGCAATGTAAACTTGCGGGCCAAAATCTTTTTTAGACAGCGCATCCCACCAGTAAATCCCACCAAAAAAGGAAAGCAGTACGGCTGAATACTGCGTGAAATAGCGTGCACCTTCCGGTAACGGAAGAAGATTCATCACTACAGCTAGCGGTAGCAGCATAAAGGGGAGTAAGCCTGCTGCTCCCAATATAACAACGGAATAGGGCATAGCGGTCCTTATTTCAGATAAAAAAATAGCGCCTTAAGGCGCTATTTTAGTAACAAGCGGTCTTACTTTTCCAGCGGGTTATATTTGCGCTGGCTATAACCGGTATAAAGCTGACGAGGACGACCAATTTTCTGACCTTTGTCGCTCATCATTTCATGCCAGTGTGAGATCCAGCCTACTGTACGAGACAGGGCGAAAATACACGTGAACATGTTGGTAGGAATACCAATTGCTTTCAGTACGATACCTGAATAGAAATCTACGTTAGGGAAGAGTTTCTTCTCTGCGAAGTACGGGTCGCTCAGTGCAATACGCTCAAGTTCCATTGCAACATCAAGCAGTGGATCTTGTACGTTCAGCTCTTTAAGCACTTCGTGACAACTTTCACGCATTACTGTTGCACGAGGATCGTAGTTCTTGTATACGCGGTGACCGAAGCCCATCAGACGGAACGGGTCGTTCTTGTCTTTAGCGCGTTCGATAAACTCAGGAATACGATCTACGCTGCCAATTTCTTCCAGCATGTTCAAACACGCTTCGTTTGCACCGCCGTGAGCAGGTCCCCACAGTGATGCAACACCAGCAGCAATACATGCATAAGGGTTGGCACCAGAAGAACCAGCCAAACGTACAGTAGACGTAGAAGCGTTTTGCTCGTGGTCTGCGTGCAGTGTGAAAATGCGGTCCATTGCGCGTTCAACTGCAGGGCTGATTTTGTATTCTTCAGCAGGTACTGAGAACATCATGTTCAGGAAGTTACCTGCGTAGCTCAGGTCGTTACGTGGATAAACGAACGGCTGACCAACGTTGTACTTGTAGCACATTGCAACCAGAGTAGGCATCTTCGCAATCAAGCGATGTGCACTGCGCATGCGCTCTTCAGGGTTAGATACGTCCAGGTCACTGTGATAGAAAGAAGACATCGCACCTACAGTACCGCACAGCATCGCCATAGGGTGGGCGTCGTTGCGGAAACCATGGAAGAACATGTTAATTTGCTCATGAACCATGGTGTGACGGGTGATAGTTGCACTGAAATCGTCGTACTGTTCTGCGTCTGGTGCTTCACCGTTCAGCAGCATGTAACATACTTCGAGGTATGAAGCATCGCGTGCAAGCTCTTCGATAGGATAACCGCGGTGTAACAATACACCCTTTGCGCCGTCGATATACGTGATGGATGACTCGCAAGAGCCAGTAGCCATGAAGCCAGGGTCAAACGTAAAGTAACCGTTTGCGCCCAGTGAACGTACATCAATTACATCTTGACCTTCGGTTCCGGATAAAATCGGTAGCTCGATTTCTTTATCACCGGCTTTCAGAATGGCCTTCTGATCTGCCATAAATGCTCTCCTCAGAATGGTTCTTTGGCAACGTACTCGCTTAAGAATTAAACGAGTTGGTTGGAAAAAGTGGCGTATTTGTACTTTATTATGCAGCTAAAAGTCAATTTAATTGCAAATTTGTATAATAAATATTCCAACTTATTAAAACTTATATCGAAATTGTATTACAACTTTAATGCTAGTTAAAAGTGCCACCAATGCTGATAAACCACCTGTTAAAAGAGAAAGCGTTAATTAACATGTTTATCAAAAGAATAAATTGAACAGATAATTACATCTGTGTCATCTCTGCATACTGTACTTATGAATGTGGTATATTTTGATGTGACGTTAAAGACTTTAACCGGCACACAGCAAAAAGTATATGGCGATGTGTAATGACTGACGTTAGCCTATCATATATCTCATCGCGCTGTGTTCAGAAGTTATACGACTAAAGTCCTAATAGGGTACAAAAAATTGTAATTGTACAATGCCGTCGATATACTCAGGCGTGCTTGAAAACGAGGCCATAGTGCATTGTTAATAAAGCAATAAACACTTCACAAATTGTTAACAACTCAACGGATGAGACAATTAACAGGTAAATAACCGAATTACTCAGTCAGGACATAAAAACAACGAGTAATTCATATCCCTACGGATTAAACAGGCATAAATTGTGAAAAAGCAAAGACCAGTAAATTTAGATCTCAATACAATTAAATTTCCTCCCTCTGCTGTTTCTTCAATTCTCCACCGCGTCACCGGCGTCGCCATGTTCTTTGCACTCTTATTTGTTATCTGGGCATGGGCCGTTTCCGTGTCGTCTCCAGATGGCTTTGCCAGCGTGCAGTCAATCATGGATGGAGTAATTGGAAAACTGATTGCTATCGGTACAGCTTCAGCGCTGACCTACCACATTCTCGGTGGCGTGCGTCACGTCATTATGGATATGGGTCACCTGGAAGAACTGGAATCTGGTAACAACAGCGCTCGCGCTATCATCGCGCTTTGGGTTGTTCTTACTGTCGTATTGGGAGTTGCACTATGGTAACTAATCACGCATCCATCAAGCGCAATGGTGTTCAAGACTTCGTAACACTGCGCACTACCGCTGCTATTATTACAGCATTTTCTTTGTTCATGGCTTGGTTCTTCATCACCACCGACGAACTGACTTATGAAGTATGGCGTGGCCTATTTACTGGTCTGGGCATGAAAGTGTTCACCTTTGCTACTCTAGTAGCAATTATGTTTCACGTGCGTGTTGGCCTCTGGCAGGTTCTGACAGACTACGTTAAAGCAACCGGTCTACGCGCTGTGATCCAGTTTGTACTGAACCTTGTTGCGTTCGTATACGTTCTGGTTGGTCTGTTTGTTTTGTGGGGTATTTAATATGAGTTTACCAGTTCATGAATTTGACGCCGTCGTAATTGGCGCCGGTGGTGCAGGTATGCGCGCAGCCCTGCAGATTTCTCAATCTGGCAAATCTTGCGCACTATTATCAAAAGTATTTCCTACCCGTTCTCACACTGTATCTGCGCAGGGCGGTATTACCGTAGCGCTGGGTAACTCACACGAAGATAACTGGGAATGGCACATGTACGATACCGTTAAAGGTTCCGATTACATCGGTGACCAAGACGCTATCGAATATATGTGTAAAACAGGTCCTGAAGCCATTATTGAAATGGAAAATATGGGTCTGCCTTTCTCACGTTTTGAGAATGGTAAAATTTATCAGCGTCCTTTCGGTGGCCAGTCAAGAAACTTCGGTGGCGAGCAGGGTGCTCGTACTGCTGCTGCAGCCGACCGTACCGGCCACGCGCTGCTTCACCTTCTGTATCAACAGAACGTGAAAAACAAAACTAAAGTCTTCTCTGAGTGGTACGCACTTGATCTGGTTAAGAACCAAGATGGCGATGTAGTAGGTTGTACTGCTATCGATATCGAAACCGGTGAAGTGGTTTACTTTAAATCACGCGCGGTTGTGCTGGCGACCGGTGGTGCAGGCCGTATTTACGCGTCTACGACTAACGCGCACATCAACACTGGTGATGGTGTTGGTATGGCACTGCGTGCAGGCGTTTCTGTACAAGATATGGAAATGTGGCAATTCCACCCAACAGGTATTGCAGGTGCCGGTACGCTAGTAACGGAAGGTTGTCGTGGTGAGGGTGGTTACCTGCTCAATAAAGACGGCGAACGTTTCATGGAACGTTATGCACCAAACGCGAAAGACCTTGCTGGTCGTGACGTTGTTGCCCGTTCAATGATGACTGAAATCCGTGAAGGGCGTGGTTGTGAAGGCCCTTGGGGTACGCACATTAAACTGAAACTTGATCACCTGGGTAAAGACGTACTCGAGTCTCGTCTGCCTGGTATCCTAGAGCTGTCACGTACATTTGCTCACGTTGATCCAGTTAAAGAACCTATTCCGGTTATTCCAACCTGTCACTACATGATGGGTGGTATTCCTACTAACGTTCACGGTCAGTGTTTGACTGTAGACGAAAACGGTAACGACTCTGTGGTTAACGGTCTGTTCGCCTGTGGTGAGATTGCCTGTGTATCTGTACACGGTGCGAACCGTCTGGGTGGTAACTCGCTGCTTGACCTGGTGGTATTCGGTCGTGCGACCGGTCTGCACCTGGGTGAAAAACTGGCTGAAATCGCGCCTACTCGCGATGCCTCTGAATCTGACCTTGAAGCGGCAATGTCGCGCTTCAACCGTTGGGAATCTTCAGAGAAAGGCAAGGGTGAAGATCCGGTTCAAATTAAAAAGGACCTGCAGCAATGTATGCAGCTTAACTTCTCGGTATTTCGTGAAGGTGATGCAATGGCTGAAGGTTTACAACAACTTAAAGAAATTAGAGAACGCCTGCAATACGCACGTCTTGATGATAAGAGTTCTGACTTCAATACGCAGCGTATTGAGTGTCTGGAACTTGATAACCTCATGGAGACAGCTTTCAGCACTGCGGTGGCTGCGAACTTCCGTACGGAAAGTCGTGGTGCACACAGCCGTTTCGACTTCCCAGATCGTGACGATGAGAACTGGTTATGCCACAGCATCTACCGTCCACAAACTGAGTCTATGTTGAAACGTGACGTCAATATGGCGCCTAAGTTACGGGAAGCATTCCCGCCTAAAGTGCGTTCGTATTAAGAGAGGCAAGTATAATGAAAGTTAATTTTTCAATTTATCGCTACAACCCAGAAGTAGACGACGCGCCTAAAATGCAAGACTACTCACTGGAAGTGGAAGAAGGCCGTGACATGATGGTGCTGGATGCGCTGCTGCTGATTAAAGAGCAGGATCCAACATTGTCTCTGCGTCGCTCATGCCGTGAAGGTGTGTGTGGTTCAGATGGTATGAACATGAACGGCAAGAATGGCCTGGCATGTATTACACCGCTGTCTTCTCTGGGTAAAGGTAAAATCGTTATTCGCCCACTACCCGGTCTTCCTGTAGTGCGTGACCTGGTTGTAGACATGACCCAGTTCTATAATCAGTACGAAAAGATTAAACCGTTCCTGATTAACGACAGTAAGCAACCCCCAGCACGTGAACATCTGCAATCTCCTGAAGATCGCGCGAAGCTTGATGGCCTGTACGAATGTATACTTTGTGCATGTTGTTCAACGTCTTGCCCGTCTTTCTGGTGGAACCCAGACAAGTTTATCGGCCCAGCTGGTCTGCTTCATGCTTACCGTTTCCTTATCGACAGTCGTGACACTGCTACAGAAGAACGACTCAGCGATTTGGATGATGCATTCAGCGTCTTCCGTTGTCACGGTATCATGAACTGTGTCAGTGTATGTCCTAAAGGGTTGAACCCGACGAAAGCTATCGGCCAGATTAAGTCGATGCTTCTGCAGCGGGCTGTTTAGTACTAAAATTTGTCGCTTTTTTAAGCAGCAAGTTCTATTAAGCTAGATAGCCATCCCAAAAGGATGGCTATTTTTTTATCAATACGGGATAAATGGTTGGTTTTTATTCACAATATGATCATAACTATTGGTTCTTATGAAAATAACCGTCATAATATAACACCGTGTTAAAAAATATTTCCTAAACGTAGCAAGGCACAATAATGCAAGAAAGCGTGATGAAAGCGTGGTGGGACTCCTCGCATATGGCAGGCGCCAATGCTGCCTATGTGGAAGAGCAGTACGAGATGTACCTCGACAACCCACAAAGCGTTTCCGATTCATGGCGTCAGGTCTTCGAAACCTTACCGAAAGTTGACGGCGTAGAACTGGAAACTAACCATACAGCTATTCGTAACCAATTCCGACAGCTTGCCGCTCTCGGTCCTACAGCTAGAATGTCCTCATCGGCCGGCAAGGATGGCGCAGCGCCTTCTGATGACCGCCAGGTAAAAGTTCTGCAGTTAATCAACGCTTACCGTTTCCGTGGACACCAGAATGCTAATCTTGATCCGCTGGGTCTCTGGAAACAGCCAAAAGCCCGCGATTTAGATTTATCTCACCATAGTCTTACCGAATCTGACATGGACGCTGTGTTTAACGTTGGCTCTTACGCCATCGGTCAGGACACAATGTCTCTTCGTGACCTGTTCAAATCACTCAACCGCACCTACTGTGAATCTGTTGGTGCCGAGTATATGCACATCACTGATACTGAACAGAAGCGCTGGTTACAACAACGTATTGAGTCAGTAGAAGCTAGTCCGCAAATCTCTAAAGAAGAGAAAGTGTCTATCTTAAAAGCACTGACTGCGGCAGACGGCATGGAAAAGTATCTGGGCGCAAAATTCCCGGGTGCTAAACGCTTCTCACTAGAAGGTGGCGATGCGCTTATTCCTATGCTGAAAGGTCTGATTACAGAAGCTGGCACGGTAGGCACTAAAGAAGTGGTTATCGGTATGGCTCACCGTGGTCGTCTGAATGTACTGATAAACGTACTGGGTAAAAACCCGTCAGTGCTGTTTGACGAATTCTCTGGTAAGCATGACAACACGCTGGGTTCTGGTGACGTTAAGTACCATGCTGGTTTTTCTTCAGACTTTGCGACACCAGGTGGCAATGTTCACCTTGCATTGGCATTTAATCCGTCTCACCTTGAAATTGTTAATCCGGTAGTGATGGGTTCTGTGCGTGCTCGTATCGATCGCCGTAATGACGATTTCAATAAAGTACTGCCAATTACTATTCACGGTGACTCTGCGATTGCAGGTCAGGGCGTTGTGCAGGAAACATTTAACATGTCTCAAACCCGCGGCTTTGCAGTGGGTGGTACAGTACGTATCGTAATCAACAACCAGGTTGGTTTCACAACGTCTAAGACAGAAGATACACGTTCAACACAATACTGTACTGACATCGCTAAGATGGTTCAGGCACCTATCTTCCACGTTAATTCTGATGATCCTGAAGCGGTTATGTTTGTGACTAAACTGGCGCTTGAGTATCGTAATAAGTTCAAGAAAGACGTGGTTATCGATTTGGTTTGCTATCGTCGTCATGGACACAACGAATCTGACGAGCCAAATGCAACGCAGCCGTTGATGTACCAAAAAATCAAAAAGCACCCTGTTCCTCGCCAACTGTATGCTGACCAATTGGTTGCAGAAGGCAGTTTGGAACAACGCGACGCAGACCGCTTTATCGAAGAATATCGTGCGGCGCTGGATCACGGCGCGTGTGTTGTTGAAGAATGGCGTCCAATGACAGAGCACTCTGTTGACTGGTCTCCTTTCATTGGCCACGATTGGGACACGCCTTACGATGGCGCAATTGCCATTGATAAGCTGAAACAACTGGCAGAGTCTGTAAGTAGCTATCCTGAAGAATTCAAACTTCATTCTCGCGTTAATAAAGTTTATCAAGATCGAAAAGCCATGGCTGCCGGTGAGAAATTACTCGACTGGGGTATGGCTGAGAACCTCGCGTATGCGTCTATCGTAGATAGCGGTAGCAGCATCCGTATGACTGGTCAGGATTCAGGTCGTGGTACCTTCTTCCACCGTCATGCTGTTCTGCACAACCAAACTGATGCAAGCACGTTTATGCCGCTTCAAAACATCAGCAAAGATCAGGGCGAAATTGAAATTTTTGACTCTGTATTGTCTGAAGAAGCGGTAATGGCGTTTGAATACGGTTTCGCAACAGCGGAACCTACTACCATGACAATCTGGGAAGCTCAGTTCGGTGACTTTGCTAACGGTGCACAGGTGGTGTTCGACCAGTTCTTAAGTTCTGGTGAAGCTAAGTGGGGCCGACTGTGTGGTCTGACTGTACTGTTACCACACGGTTACGAAGGACAGGGCCCAGAGCACAGTTCAGCCCGTCTTGAGCGTTTCCTGCAGCTTTGTGCAGACCACAACTGGCAAGTGTGCGTACCTTCTACACCTGCGCAGGTGTTCAACATGCTGCGTCGTCAGATGGTCCGCCCAATGCGTAAGCCACTCATTGTAATGTCTCCGAAGTCATTGCTGCGTCACCCGCTAGCGGTTTCTTCGTTAGAAGAACTGTCTGAAGGTGTGTTTAAAAACGTAATCGGTGAGGTTGACGAAATCGATCCAGCCGGCGTTAAACGCGTTGTAATGTGTTCAGGCAAGGTATATTACGACCTGCTTGACCAGCGTCGTAAGAATGAACAGACCGATGTGGCAATTATCCGTCTTGAGCAGTTGTATCCGTTCCCTCAGGAAGAAGCAGCGAAAATCGTTGCCGAGTACAGCCATGTGAAAGACTGGGTTTGGTGTCAGGAAGAGCCTCAAAATCAGGGCGCCTGGTACAGCAGTCAGCATCACTTCTGGCAAGCCATTCCCGATGGCGCAAAATTAACATATGCTGGACGTGAAGCATCGGCTTCGCCTGCAGTAGGCTATCTATCCGTTCACAACCAGCAACAGAAAGCACTGGTTGAAGACGCACTCACGATTAAATAAAGGAACAGTGATGACAATTGAGATAAAAGTTCCGGTTCTGCCTGAATCAGTTGCCGATGCGACCATTGCAACTTGGCATGTAAAAGCCGGTGATGCAGTTAAGCGCGATCAAAACCTGGTTGATATTGAAACCGATAAAGTCGTTCTGGAAGTGGTAGCACCTGCTGACGGTGTTATTGGCGAAATCCTGAATGAAGAAGGCGCAACTGTATTAGGTGAGCAAGTAATTGCGAAGCTGAGCGAAGGCGGTGAAGCCCCAGCTAAATCAGAAAGCAAATCTTCTGAAGCGAAAGCAGAATCTAAAGATGCAGCGCCAGCTGCTTCGGGCAAATCAAGCGACGTTAAAGTACCTGTACTGCCAGAATCAGTTGCAGACGCAACCATCGCTACCTGGCACGTTGCTGTAGGCGAGCAAGTAAGCCGCGATCAGAATCTGGTTGATATTGAAACCGATAAAGTGGTTCTGGAAGTAGTAGCGCCGGCTGACGGTTCTCTGGCAGAAATTCTGGCAGAAGAAGGTGCAACGGTAACAGCTGAAGAAGTGATTGCTAAGTTTGTTGAAGGTGCGTCATCAGGTGCATCTGCGCCAGCGGCGGCTGAAGAAGCTGACGACAGTGATGATGGCGATGCATTAAGCCCGTCTGTTCGTCGTTTACTTGCTGAAAAAGGCGTTGATGCGTCTAAAGTAAAAGGTACCGGCAAAAACGGTCGTATCACCAAAGAAGATGTTGAACAGTATCTGAAAGGTGGTAGTGCGGCACCTAAAGCAGCACCTGCAGCTTCAGAGCCTGCGGCAAATCTGCCTACCGGCGACCGCAGCGAAAAACGTGTTCCTATGACCCGCCTGCGTAAAACTATCGCAACGCGTCTGCTGGAAGCGAAAAACTCGACTGCCATGCTGACTACGTTCAACGAAGTGAACATGAAGCCAATCATGGACCTGCGTAAGCAATACCAAGAAGGCTTCGAGAAGCGTCACGGTATTCGTCTTGGTTTCATGTCTTTCTACGTGAAAGCGGTTACCGAAGCGCTGAAACGTTTCCCTGAAGTAAATGCATCACTTGATGGCGATGACATTTGCTACCACAACTATTTTGATATCTCTATCGCGGTTTCTACGCCGCGTGGTCTGGTGACGCCAGTGCTGAAAGACACTGACAACCTGGGCATGGCAGGTATCGAGAAAGGCATCAAAGAACTGGCTCTGAAAGGTCGTGACGGTAAACTGTCTATGGCTGACCTGCAGGGTGGTAACTTCACTATCACTAACGGTGGTGTGTTCGGTTCTCTGCTGTCTACGCCAATTATCAACCCGCCACAAAGCGCGATTTTGGGTATGCATAAAATCCAGGAACGCCCAATGGCAGTGAATGGCAAAGTAGAAATTCTTCCTATGATGTACCTGGCCCTGTCTTACGACCACCGTATTATCGATGGTAAAGAGTCAGTTGGCTTCCTGGTTACTGTGAAGGAAATGCTTGAAGATCCAACACGTCTGTTACTGGACGTTTAAGTTTTCAGGTAGTCATTGTGTGCAGGTAACAATTCGTTGTTGCCTGTCACAGCGCTGGTTTCGAAGAATGAGGCCGGTCATACTAATCAAGTCGCATAAGCGACTTTTGTCTTACTAAAAATCGGATAGAAACACCATGAATTTGCATGAATACCAAGGTAAGCAGCTATTCAAAGAATACGGTTTACCTGTTTCTGAAGGATACGCATCAGACACACCAGAAGGTGCTGTAGAAGCGGCCGACCGCATCGGCGGTGACGAGTGGGTTGTGAAATGTCAGGTACATGCCGGTGGTCGCGGTAAAGCGGGCGGCGTTAAACTTGTAAAAGATAAAGAAGACATTCGCGCATTTGCAGAGAAGTGGCTTGGCAAGAACCTGGTAACTTTCCAAACTGATGAGAAAGGTCAGCCAGTAAGTAAAATCTTAGTTGAATCTTGCACTGATATCGCAAACGAATTGTACTTAGGCGCGGTTGTTGACCGTGGTACACGTCGCGTTGTTTTCATGGCATCAACTGAAGGCGGTGTTGAAATTGAAACCGTTGCAGAAGAAACGCCTGAGAAAATCCTGAAAGCTGAAATCGACCCAATTGTTGGTCCTCAGCCTTATCAGGCACGTGAAATGGCATTTAAACTGGGTCTGGAAGGCGTACAAGTAAAACAGTTTACGCAAATCTTCCTGGGTCTGGCGAAGATGTTCGAAGATCTTGACCTGGCGCTGATCGAAATCAACCCGCTGGTAATCAAAACTGACGGTAACCTGCACTGCCTTGACGCTAAATTGGGCGTAGACGGCAACGCACTGTATCGTCAGAAGAAAGTTAAAGAGATGCACGATCCTTCACAGGAAGATGCCCGTGAAGCTCACGCTGCTTCTTTCGAGCTGAACTACGTTGCACTTGACGGTAACGTTGGCTGTATGGTTAACGGTGCAGGCCTGGCCATGGGTACCATGGACATCGTAAACCTGCACGGCGGTAAGCCTGCAAACTTCCTGGATGTTGGTGGTGGCGCGACGAAAGAGCGTGTTGCTGAAGCATTCAAAATCATTCTGTCTGACAGCAATGTTAAAGCAGTACTGGTTAACATCTTCGGTGGTATCGTGCGTTGTGACATGATCGCTGAAGGTATCATCGGCGCAGTAAAAGAAGTAGGCGTTGAAGTACCAGTTGTTGTACGTCTTGAAGGTACAAATGCTGATCTTGGCCGTGACGTTCTGGCGAACTCAGGTCTGGATATCATCGCTGCTGAATCGCTGACTGATGCAGCAGAAAAAGTTGTTGCTGCAGCGGAGGGCAAATAATGTCAGTTTTAATTAATAAAGATACCAAAGTAATCTGTCAGGGTTTCACTGGTGGTCAGGGTACTTTCCACTCTGAACAGGCAATCGCTTACGGTACGCAAATGGTTGGCGGTGTAACGCCAGGCAAAGGCGGTACTGAGCACTTAGGTCTGCCAGTATTCAACACTGTACGTGACGCGGTAGAAGCGACAGGCGCAACGGCATCTGTTATCTACGTACCAGCCCCTTTCTGTAAAGATTCAATCGTTGAAGCGGCTGATGCTGGCATCGAGCTGATCGTTTGTATCACTGAAGGTATCCCTACGCTTGATATGCTTTACGTTAAAGAGTACGTAAATGCAAAAGGCGTTCGTATGATTGGTCCTAACTGTCCGGGTGTTATCACTCCGGGTGAATGTAAGATTGGTATCATGCCTGGTCACATCCACAAGCCTGGTAAAGTAGGTATTGTTTCTCGCTCTGGTACACTGACGTACGAAGCGGTTAAACAAACTACAGACGAAGGTTTCGGCCAGTCTACCTGTGTTGGTATCGGTGGTGACCCAATCCCAGGTTCTAACTTCATCGACATCCTGAAAATGTTCCAGGACGACCCACAGACTGAAGCGATTGTTATGATCGGTGAAATCGGTGGTACTGCTGAAGAAGAAGCGGCTGCGTTTATCAAAGAAAACGTAACTAAGCCGGTTGTTTCTTATATCGCAGGTGTTACTGCTCCTCCAGGTAAGCGCATGGGCCACGCCGGTGCAATTATCGCAGGTGGTAAAGGTACTGCTGACGATAAATTTGCAGCCCTTGAAGCAGCAGGCGTTAAGACTGTTCGTTCACTGGCTGACATCGGTAAAGCACTGCGCGAGCAGACTGGCTGGTAAGCCTCGCTTTTCGATAATTATAAAGCCCGCTAATAGCGGGCTTTTTTATTCGAAATTATTGTTTTTACGCGTAATCCTGTTTAGTGAACTATAGTTAATTGCAGACTGTTCCTAATACTAAATCATAAAGGATTACGAATGTTCTTTGGCAAGAAAAAAGTCCGGGCCGAAAGTCCAATCACAGATCGGTTAACACTCTCCAAAAGCATATCAAGCAGTCAGATTTCCACTGAGAATCTGGCAGAGATGAACTTCTCATCCGGTACGGCACTGGTCATCGCGTTCGTATCACCTCACCTAGATTTTAATCGCATTAGCCAACAACTTACCGCCGCCATTCCTTATTGTAAGCATATTATTTCCATTATGACGTCAGGCGAACTAGGGGGTCAGGTAAACCTTTATCATCCTACATCAGAGAGTTGGGATAATATCGTTATCCATGCTTTTTCAGCTGCCATGATTAAAGATGTGTCGGTGTCTGCAGTCCCCTTGTTTAGCGAAGACATAAAAAGTGGTTCACCCAAACTTTCGCCGGAAGAGCGGGTAAACAGGATTTCCCGTGAGCTTGAAAACGTTCGAGTGCCTTTTGATATCGGTAGCCGAGATACTTTTGCGCTAACTTACTTTGATGGAATAACGGCGAGCGAGGATTTCTTTACTCAAGCATTATACAAAGCGAAGAAATTTCCTTGTTTCTTTGTCGGCGGGAGTGCTGGCGGAAAGTTAGATTTTCAACGGGCAGATGTGGCCTATAATGGTGAAGTAAAATCTAATCAGGTTTTGCTGGCATTCTGCAAAATGGATCGTCGCTATCGTTATGGATTACTCAAAAGCCATAACTTTGTTGCCACGGGTACGGGGTTCACCGTGGCGAAATTCGATCCGCTTTCCCGTACGCTTCATTCTGTATTAAACAGCAATATGGAATTGGAAACGCCGGTGTCTGCATTAAGCCGACATTTTAATTGTCAGCCCTCCGAACTTGAACAAAAACTCACCAGTCATTCATTCGGTATCACCATAGAAGGCAGTATTTACGTGCGCTCTGTGGCTGCCATCAATGATGATGGTACCATTCGTTTTTTCAGCGACATGTCATTTGGTGAATACCTTGAACTGGTTAAAGCGACGGATTTCAAACAGTCACTTCAACGCGATTTCGATGCTTTCCTCAGAGGGAAATCCGGTAAGCCAGTGGCACTCATTGCCAATGACTGCATATTGCGGCGTTTGAACAATCCTAACAGTCTTAGTGGGATCGGTACCTTCGATAATGTGATGGTGTCGGGGTTTTCAACCTTTGGGGAGTACCTCGGTCTTCATCAAAATCAAACTGTTACCGCAATAGGTTTTTTTGAGCATGATGACAAGCAATCCTATCACGATGAGTATGTGACCAATTTCCCATTTCATCTGGCATCATTTACCAATTACCATCTGCAAGCGAAGCTCATTAGTATGGGTAATATTAAAGAGCTGCAAAGTCGGTTAATAGAACAAACTGAGAAGTTTCATCCCTTGCTTAAAGAATCTACTGAGCAGTTGAAATATGTGGCATCGCAAGCCAGTGATTCTGCGGGTCGACAAATTGATTTGGGCAAGCAATTTGAGTCATTCCTTCAACAAATCGCGCGTCAGGAAAAGCAAAGAGGGGAATTGTCTGACGGCATGATGCGGTTAAAAGAAAGTGCAGAGCGTATTGTCAGTATCATACAGTCTATCAGCGGTATTGCTGAGCAAACCAATTTGCTGGCCTTAAATGCCGCGATTGAGGCTGCGAGAGCAGGGGAAGCCGGTAGAGGTTTTGCCGTCGTCGCTGACGAGGTGAGGGCTCTCAGTCAACGCACGCAATCGAGTTTGCAGGAAACCGGTGACACAATTAACGAAGTATCGGCATCCATTGATGGAATTTCTTCTGCCATCGACAGTATTAATGGCCTACTGCAAGAAATCGAATCGGGTTCGGTAAGCTTGAGCGCTGAGCTTAGCGAATTATCTACTGCCTCTAGCGATGCCAGTCAGCGGGCTGAGCAGGGCATTAGTCGAGCCGATCATGCTTTTGTTCAGATGCAGGAAATCGAGAAAGAAACCTTGATCATAGAAAAGCTCAATCAACTCGCTAAATCTTGAGTAATTCCAACATGCTGGTAGTGTTTTGCTACCAGCATCAATTCCTTTTCTCGCCACTTTTTCGCCATTTGGCTATTTAACAGTTTATTAAATTTCCTTCTTATTCTTTGTTAACTTAGCGTTACTTTTACGCGTGTCACTTCTTTGATTTTCTTGACGAAACTCCAGCCAGGGCTTGTTGAATAACAAGTTTAAAGCAAAGCGGATTTGCTCCTGCGTGTTAACTGATTGTTTTATTTGTTTTATGAATACGTATGCAGATCATTGAGCAAATTTTACCAACTGGTTAGGATGCTCGCGACGATAAACATTGTCATTAAACAGCAATAAAAATATTGATGACAACTCATCAAAGCTGCCTCTGGATGCGCCCCATTTCAGCAAACCGATTAGTCCCATTCTTCGGTGCGCACCATCCAGAGGAGCAGCTTCTCGGTTCACATTAGGGAATATTAATGACACATTTCAAACCGAACTTAATCAAGATGGCTTTTATCGCGACAGGATTTGCCATCACCGCTGTACCCGCTTTCGCACAATCCGATGAAACTGAATCTGCAGACGACGTTGAAGTTATTCAAGTCTCCGGTATTCGAGGTAGTTTGCAACGGGCACAAGCCATTAAGATGGATAGCACGTCCATCGTTGAGGCGTTGTCTGCAGAAGACATCGGAAAATTACCCGACACCAGTATTGCAGAATCACTTTCCCGTCTTCCAGGTCTGGCCGGTGAGCGACGAAATGGCCGTACGAGCGGTATTTCTGTTCGCGGATTTAACGAAAACTACGTAGGCACCACGCTGAACGGCCGTGAATTGCTCGGTATGGGTGACAACCGCGGCGTCGAATTCGACTTATATCCAACGGAAATTATCTCTAATATTCTGGTTTACAAAACGCCTGAAGCTGGCATGACCACACAGAACATTGGTGGCTCTATTGATTTGCAAACAGTGAAACCACTGACTGCGGAATCTACCATGACCATCAATGGTACGCTGGAAAAAAACAAAGAAGATGCGGCCAACCCTGATTTTGACAATCAAGGGCATCGTCTTTCGTTCAACTTTGTCGATCAATTTCTTGACGACACCTTAGGGGTTGCGTTGACCGTTGCAACCATGGAATCGCCACGTCAGGAAAATCAATTCCGCGGTTGGGGTTATGCTACAGCAAATCCTGACAACGCTGCTGAAGGTGTGACGGTTCCTGAAGATACACTGATCCTGGGTGGTCACGACTCATTCGCCCGTTCAGCAATGATGAACCGGGATTCAGTGGCCGCGGTTGTTCAGTGGGCACCCACAGATACGCTGAATTTGCAATTCGATGCGCTTTATATCGACTTCCTTGAAGATGATGCCCGACGCGGTGTTGAAGAAGGTGGTGCTGAATGGGGTACTGGCGACTACACGATTACCGGCGTAGAAGATGGCCTGGTAACGTCGGGATACTATGACGGCTTTTATAGCGTGGTACGCAATGACGTTCGCCGTCAGGATGCAGAACTGAAAACATTTGGCTTGAACGTAGAATACATCCTTAACAATGACTGGAGCGTTACGGCTGACGTTTCAACCGGTAAAGTGGATAAAACCATCACCGATATTGAAAGTTACTCAGGTGTTGGCCGAGCCGGCACAGATGGTCGCCCGTTGACAGCACGTTCATGGGAAATGACCTCTACCGGCGCGATTTACACATCGCATCCGTCTATGGCCGATGTGGATCTTACTGATCCAAGTCTGATTCGTCTTGCTGGGCCGCAAACATGGGGAGCGCCTATCGTTGGTGGTGATGCACAAGACGGTTTCGTAAACCAACCCATCTTTGAAGAAAGTCTCGATTCATTCCGTTTGCAGACGGAAGGATTTATTGAATGGGGCGTATTCAGTGGTGTAGAAATTGGTGTTATTTACTCCGATCGCGAAAAGAGCAAAATCAATAATGGTGCTTATCTGACTGCACCGACTTATCCTGGTGATGATGCGATTCCTGACGTGCTTGGTGTTGTACCGTTGGACTTTGTGGGTATTGGTGGTGTACTGGCTTACGATGCCCTTGGACTTTATAACAGTGGGTACTATCAGGCTACCGACGCACAGTTGGTTGATGCTGGACGCTTAGGCGATACCTATGTAGTAAACGAAAAGCTGACGACCCTATACGGAAAACTCGACATAGATACCGCCATTGATGATATCTACATTCGCGGTAATCTGGGTCTGCAAGTGGTACATGCTGATCAAAGTTCAACCGGTTTTAGCACTGCCATGACCTCTGATGGTTTTGTTGAGGCAATTCCTGTGGCCGGTGGTACAGATTACACTGATGTGCTGCCCACTCTGAACCTGAGTGCGGAGTTTGCCGAAGGCCAATTTTTCCGCCTTGGTTTAAGCAAAGTGCTGAGCCGTCCACGTATGGATGATATGCGCCCGAATAATCAGGTCACGTTCTCATTTAACAATACCAACATTCTTTCGAACAGCTTGGAAAATGGCCCATGGGGTGGAAGCTCAGGTAACCCTGACTTGAAACCTTATGAAGCGAATCAACTGGACTTGGCTTATGAAAATTATTTTGCTGATACCGGTTACATTGCGCTGTCTTACTTCTTTAAAGACATTAAGAACTGGCACCGTGAAAATGGCTTGTTAGCTGACTTTACACCATACTACTTGCCAGAAATTCACCATACTCAAGATGATGCTGCATTACCACCAGTGTTGTTCGAAGGGTATAACACGGCGCCACAAGATGGATTCGAAGGATTTGTTCGCGGTTACGAAATTCAAGCGAGTTTGCCTGGTGAACTGATCGCTGACGCGCTGCAAGGTTTCGGTGTGTTTGCAAGCGCGACCTTCATGGACGGCAGCGCTGATGCAGCTGCAGAGGGCGGAGAAACGCGTATTCCAGGTCTTTCTGATGAAAACTACAGCTTGACTGTGTTCTATGAAAGTCATGGTTTTGAAATTCGTATTGCTGGTACTAAGCGTTCTTCATACCTTACCGAGGCGCGTGGCCTGAGTCTGGCATTATCTGATACCACCAACCAAGGCGGCACCTTCTGGGACGCACAACTTGGTTATGACTTCAGTGAGTCCGGTATCGACTATCTCGAAGGACTTCGCGTAACACTGCAAGCACAGAATATTACCGACCAAGACGATGTACAAACCTCTGGCACCGATAGCCGTCAGGTATTGCTCTATCAATCTTACGGCGCAAACTATCTGCTTGGCTTTAATTACGCATTCTAATAGCGTCAAGCAAATCAGTAGTTGAAAGGTAAAATTTTCATTAGCCTGTAAAAACCGCCCTAGTGCAGGACGCGCTGGGGCGGTTTTTTATGCACTAAGCACTATCATTGTGCTTATTTTTCACATGAACACTCGTCCTTATCCCGCGTTTATCGCGGTCTACATTGCCTTTACCGTTAAATCGTAGCTCTGCCACACTGCCATTTCATTTTGGTACAAATCATGCTGGTCTTACCAGAGAAAAGTTAGAACAGGCAACGTTAAGGACAGGCGATATGAAATCTGCGTTGGTAGTTGAGGGCGGTGCAATGCGAGGTATTTTTGCCGCCGGTGTGTTAGATAAATTTATGGAAGAGGACTATTACCCCTTCGATTTCGCTATTGGCGTATCTGCAGGCGCAACAAATTTATCGACGTACGTTTGTGGGGCCCATGGTTTGAGCAAAACCATCATTACTGATTTTGCGACCCGTAGCGAATTTTTCAGCCCGCTGCGGTTTATCAAGGGTGGGCATATGACAGATGTGCATTGGTTGTGGCATCAGGCAAAGGCAATTCTGAAGGCACCTGACGCGAGTATTCCTTTGTATGTTGGCATTACGAACACACAAACTGGTGACAGTGAGTACCATCGCGTTACCCGAGATACGGTTGACCAATTAATGGTCGCATCCTGTGCGATCCCTACAGCTTATCGAACACAGCCTGTCATTAATGGTGTGCCTTATGTTGATGGTGGAGTAGGGGATTCTATTCCTGTTCGCCAAGCTTATGAGATGGGGGCGCGTGATATTACTGTGATTCTTTCCCAGGCCCGTGGCTTTACAAAACCAGAATTGAAAAGTAACTGGCTATTACACAGAATGTACGGTCAACAGCCTGGTTTATTAAATGCCATGCTTCGTCGGGCGGCGACTTACAACCAAACGTTGGAATTCTTGAACTCACCGCCTTCTGATTGCAAGTTAACGGTGATTGCACCCGATCAGGCGTTCTGTGTTAAACGTCTCACTATGGACAAATACAAGTTACTTAAAGGGTATGCGCAAGGGCGAAGGATGGCACGGCGTGCGCTTTATGCAAATGCGGCATAATCTGCAGAAAGGATTTGGCTATTAATTTCAGATTTGCGATACTGCCGCCCCTTTTTTAAGCAGCAGTAGAAGTACACTCGTAAAATGGTATACACGCAATCAGCAATAGGTTTAGTTAACCCTAAAAACCCCGTTAACGTTGCATCTGTTTTGCGCGCCGCGGGATGCTACCAGGCATCTGCAGTATTCTATACTGGCGAGCGCTACGAGCGAGCGAAGGAATTTTATGCAGACACCAAAGCAATGCATAAAGTGATTAACACGTCTGCTGTTACCGATTTGCAACAGGCTGTGCCGGACGGCGCTAAAACCGTTGTTATTGAACTCGTTGAAGGGGCGATACCCTTGCCGGATTTCGTTCATCCGGACAATGCTTTTTATGTGTTTGGTCCAGAGGACGGGTCTGTACCGGCATCAGTGCTGGCGTGGGCTGACGAGGTTGTATATATTCCAACCAAAGGTTGTATGAATCTTGCTGCTACAGTAAATGTGGTGCTTTACGATCGACTGGCGAAAGGGGATTTTGATCGCAGTGATGATGTGATTAGGGCTTCCCGAGACACCAATAATCAGCATCGTATACCTAAAAATAACAGCTCGTCTTAGACCTGTTCCTGTTTTGCAACACCATTACTAAGAATAGTAAAAAAGTGTCAGGATATTTTACGATCTAATCGTTTGATCTGATCGATCGAGAGTAGTGATCATAAAAATTTTCCAATTAATTTGAAAAACCGGTAAAAACTGCTAGCGATATTTTTACCAACATATCATGCAGTTAGCATGAATAATATACAGTTTTGCAGCTGTTAAATTCACTTTAAATCAATAGGTTATAATTTTAATACGTTAAATGACGTATTTTTTATCGTAAATTTTTAGTAATTCTTCAACTTTCATAAAGCAATACTTCATTTTATATTTTTAAATATCTTTAGATCCGCACAAAGTTGGTCTGAATATTGTTTAATATTTCTGGGAAAAGTACGTTTAGTATAAAAATAAATTGTAGTAACGCTGTAAGAATGCATTTGAGTTGTGGCATTTATTTAAATCCGTTATTCAAACTGATCTCGCAGGGTGACCCCCGCATCGCAAGGTGTGGGCTGTTTGGGAAGTCACGGAAGCACCAAGTAAGACTTATTAATAGAATAAAAAATCCTCTTTCGAATCGTTGGGAGTCAGAGTGAAACGTCGCTTGTTAAATGCTTTTAAAAAAGTCCATCAGGTCCCTGGTGTTAAGCACATCGTAAAACCGCTAGTAAAGCGGAAAATGAACAAAGCCATTGATGCGGCTGCCAGTCATTTCTTCGAACACTTTACGCTTGTTGTCGCCCACGAAGAGAGAGACCAACGTGCGTGTTTCCGAACCCGACATCAAGTATATTGTGAAGAGATGGCCTTCGAAGACACAAGGCCAAACAAAATGGAAGTCGATGAATTCGACGAGTATGCAATCAGTTGTTATATAAAGCACAAAGCCACAGGTGACTGTGCAGGCACCATCCGCGTGGTTATGCCGCAACATAATGGTCAAATGCTTCCCATCGAGCAAAATTGTGCAGAGGCTATCCGTATGGATGAAAACAGCCCGGCGCGACTTCCTCGACATTCTGTTTGTGAAATTTCCCGTCTTGCCATACCCAAACGCTTTCGCCGTCGCGAAACAGATACAAACCTTTCTCCAGTGACTGGCAAATCACTCGACAAAGGTTTCAAGAAAACCAAACCAGACCGAAATTTCCCGTATCTCACATTAGCGCTCTATTTCTTTGCGGCAACGATCTGCGTATTGCGCGATGTAGAAAATGTCTACGTGATGATGGAGCCTAAGCTCGCCAGAAGCCTACGGATGCTCGGTATTGAATTTAACCAGTTAGGGCAGGTGATTGATTATCATGGTAAGCGTGCTGCTTATCAGCTGTCTCCAGAAGAGTTCTTCCAACAAATATCACCTTCTCTGCACCGTTTTTACCGCAAGATCATGAAAGAACTGGAAGATGTGCCTAATTTTGGCTCAATTCACAAGCCGAATCCGTCAATGCTAACAACAAAAGATCAGAAAACACGCGCAGCATAGCACTGAATACGTATGTTTATTGTTTAAAGGAACCGAGCCTGTATGCTCGGTTTTTTTATAACAAAAATAATCAACGGAAGGTCTATGCTTACCAGGCAAATACACCGCATCGTATCCCTCACTATCACGGTAGTGATGGTTATGGGATGTCAGCAATCACCGGAGCAGAATGTGACAACGCCTACTCGTGATGCAGAACAAAACGCGCAGCAGAATAAGGTGATTATTTATCAAGTGTTCACCCGTCTGTTTGGCAACACCAATACAACCAATAAGCCTTGGGGCACCATTGAAGAGAATGGTGTGGGTAAGTTTGCAGATTTTTCGCCAAAAGCATTGAATGAAATCCGCAAATTGGGGGTATCGCATGTGTGGTATACCGGTGTACCTCATCATGCTTCCGTCACAGACTATAGTGCGTTTGGTATTCAGCCTGACGATCCTGATGTGGTAAAGGGGCGTGCAGGTTCACCTTATGCAGTACGAGACTATTATAATGTTGACCCAGACTTAGCCGTAGATCCTACTCGTCGATTGGCGGAATTTGAGGCACTTATTCAACGTACTCATGATGCTGGCCTGAAAGTGATCATTGACATTGTGCCAAATCACGTTGCCCGCCGGTACGAGTCTCTTACCCGTCCGGAAACGACGTTTGGGATACATGACGACACTACGGTAACCTACCACAAGAACAATAATTTCTATTACCTGCCGGGTGAAAAATTTGAAATCCCCGACTTTACTTCACAAACCGAGCCCTTAGGTGGTGAAGCCCATCCGCTTGTTGATGGTGAATTCGATGAATTTCCCGCACGTTGGACGGGTAACGGTGCGAGCAAGGCTAAGCCTGACGTTAACGATTGGTATGAGACCGTAAAAATAAATTATGGCGTTTCACCCGGTAGCGTAAACGCATTTCCCGCGTTTCCCGACTCACTTTCTTCTGACGCCACATTGCAGCAGCACGCCAATTTCTGGCGTGGAAAAACAGTGCCTGATTCGTGGATTAAGTTTCGCGATATTGCGCTGTACTGGCTGGACAAAGGCGTAGATGGCTTCCGATACGATATGGCTGAGATGGTGCCTGTGGCCTTCTGGTCTTATCTTAATAGCGCGATAAAACAGGTAAATCCAGACGCATTGCTGTTGGCAGAAGTCTATCAACCTGCGCTGTACCGAGATTACATTCACTTGGGCAAAATGGACTATTTGTATGACAAGGTAGATTTTTATGATTCATTAAAACGCATCATGCAGGGAAACGGGAATGTATCTGCACTTGATAATATTCAGCAGCAGTATGCCGATATTGCTCCTCACATGTTGCACTTTCTTGAGAACCACGATGAACAGCGTATTGCTAGTCAAAACTTTGCTGGCGACCCGTTGAAAGGGAAGCCGGCTTTGGTGGTATCAGCGCTTATTAGCGCATCGCCCATGCTTATTTATTTTGGTCAGGAAGTCGGCGAAGATGGCAGTGAAGCGCTAGGTTTTGGGCAGCCAACCCGAACTTCTATTTTCGATTACGGTGGTGTGCCCGCCCATCAGCGTTGGATGAACAATGGGGCATTTGATGGCGGCGCGTTGTCTGAAGATGAAGCCGCATTGCGAGACTACTATTTCCGCGTATTGAATATCGCGAGAACACATCCTGTGGCCAGCTCGGGTGAATATCGTTCATTGCAATGTACTATGTTGGTTGATGGTATGAGCGACGACCCATTTGTTTTTGCTTTTCAGCGCCACACAGAATCAGCGCAGCTAATAAGTGTCAGTAATTTTTACAGTGAAAAGGCTGTCGAGGTTACGCTTACCGTTCCTGACATCACGCAGTTAGATGACAGCCAACGCGGGGCTGCCATCTTTACGGATTTATTGTCTGACACCACTCACGCATCACATAAAATTGGTGGCAAACGGATAATCCAACTAAAACTCGAACCACTTCAATCGGTTATATTGTCCCGGTAATAAGCGCCATAAGGTTATGCGTAACCAAGTTGGGTGATTTACTACTGTTTCGATTCGGCGGAAAGTGCAGCAAAATGCAAGGCTGCGCCACCGCCGGGTTGTAGTTTTAGTAATACGCTTTCGCCACCAACAATCTCGGTGGTTGTTATTCGGTAACTGGCCGGATTGCGCTCCCAGTGTGCATTTCCCACAATATCCCCATGTATTTACCGGGTTTGATATAGCTGATGTCGATGTTTTCCTCAGCAGGCGCGTTAAGATTAAGCATGATATCGCTATTGAGGAGATCGACGGCTGAGGTTCCTGCCTGAATGACACGCCAGGGACTAATAAACGGCGTATTGATATACGCTTTATCACCGTTCGCCCAGGGCACCAGATCTGCAGTAAAGATGATCTGATTATCGTTAATACTTTTCAGCGTCATTGATGGGTAGTCCAACAACGCGGCTTCGTGCACCGCCATGATAATGCCGTCGTCTTCTAAGGTGATTGGCGTATGGGCGATATCGACACTGCTTAATGCCGAATTTGCATATTGATACTCATAGCGTTGGTTTTTATATGCGGGGATCCACCATGCCTGAAAATTTCGGTTAAAGGAAAAGCGAGTGAGTTCTTCGGTAACCGTCAGTCTGTTGAGCTCAGGTTGTTGTGGAATGGCATAACGAAATGCGATGCCGTCATTATAAGCCCGAAATATTAGCGAAAAACGACGGTGCTGTGTTGTGGTTTCCTGCAAATCGATTTGGAGCTGCTCGTAGTTGTCGACAACCGTTTTTCGCTCTCCCCATACGGTGTCCCAGGAATCACGATGATGCTTCTGGCGAGTATTTGTTACTTCAAGATTGTTTGATAGTGGCTCTTGGTGTTTAAATCGAAAACCCAGCGCGGAAGGGCGAATAAGCAGCTTGTCACCCAAACTGACCGAATAGGTTGGACTGCCGTCATTGACTACAAAGGTGACGGACAAATTACCATCAGGAGAATGGAGTACGTGTTTTTAAGCCCGGCTATTCGTATCCATTGCTTGTGCGTCTATGGCGCCGCAAAGCAACAAAAGAAAAACTACCGTTAAAAGAGTTGAATTGCGCATGTGTTACATCCAGAGATATTACCGTTGTAGGTAATCTTGTTGAGTAGGAAAATTAAGTAAACAGCCACGGAAAAACGCATCGAGATCTTTCTCTACGAATAAATCGCCTAATCCAGGTTGATTCTTGGCTAGCGGGGGAAAGCAACCGTAGCCGGCAAGCAAACAGTGCCATGATGTGGTGCCGAAATGGTGATGCAGATTTTGCCGTTGGATCTCGGCGGGCAAATCTCCCTTTCGATACCACACATCAAGGAGTTGAAGCAGCGACTCCGACAGCGCCATGTTGTTACGGTTCTCTCGCCAATAGTCAGTATCGTCTCGGGTATTCAGTTTGTAGTGGGCCACAATATAGTCGCGAACCCGATTAAATCGCTCGCTAATGTGAGCGTTGAAGGTGTCTTGGTGAGCTGAACCGAAATGACCTTTCTCATAATGTTCAATGAAGAATTCTGTGGAAAGTTGTACCAGGTGAAGCGCAGTGGCTTCCAGGGGCTCGATGAATCCCTGCGCCAGGCCTAGTGCAAGACAATTTCGATGCCAGTGCTTGTGAGCCTGTCCGACTTTCATAGAAAGAAAGCGGGCCTCACCGTCATTATCAGCTAAACCAAGGTGCTGTCGTAGTTCTGTTTCAGCCTGATCGTGACTGATATGCGCTGACGAAAAGACATAGCCATTTCCGGTGCGGTGGCTAAGCGGAATAGACCAGGCCCAGCCTGCGGATAACGCTGTTGAAACGGTTTCAACAGGTAGCTGCCCAGCAGCAGGTGTAGGCAACACAACGGCGCTGTCATTAAATAAATTGTCACTGAAAGACGTAAACCCTACCTCGAGCGCCTGTTGTAATAAAAGAGAGCGGAAGCCGGTGCAGTCGATAAAAAAGTCACCTTCCACAAAACTGCCGTCTGCCATTTGAAGCCCGCGAATATCGCCATTGGCATGTTTTAGAACCTGCGCAATATTTCCTTCTTTACGCATGACTCCCAGCGTAGTTGCATGCTTTGTAAGAAAGCGGCCGAGCAGGGCGGAATCAAAGTGATATCCATACTCGATTCTAAAAGGAAAATTAGGCGGTGTTTTAGGGGCTCGGTGCGCTTTTGCAAGCCAGCCGTTGAGCAGAAAGTCGTCTGGCTGGGTGTTTACATCAAGACCTAATCGGCGAGTATGGCAGTTCACATGAAATGCCCGTTCTGTGAATGTATCAGGCTGACTAATGAACGGGTGTGAATATTCTTTAATGCCTGAACCTGGACTCCAATTGCGAAAGCGAATATTGACTTTATAGGTCGCATTGCAGGCTGGCATCCAGTCTTGCTCTGCAATACCGAGATCACTGAAAAAGCGTTTTAATGTAGGGGTCGACCCTTCACCCACACCCACGGTAGGAATATCAGCGGATTCAACCAGGGTGACCGAAACGGGTTTATCCCGCCAGGCATGTGCGATGAGATTGGCGGCCATCCAACCTGCCGTACCACCTCCTGCGATAACGATGTTATGCAAACGCATCAGTTCGCCGTGATCTTGCGAAGAAAATCATCATGTGCCACAAGACTGCCCAAAGGCTGCAGTTTGGCGGCTTCTATTTTCTGCATGATCGCGAGGATCTCTTGATCAGAGAAGTTATTGGCAGAAGGATGGTAGCTTTGCGGCATTATCCCTTGGCCGAGCATCACCTCAACCCATGAAGCATCGCGAAATATATCGTTCTGTTCATTATGCAGCGTCGCGGTGTCGCGAAAGGCATCTATTTTGGTGGCAAGTCTTTCAGGAAGTGCGAGTTTTTGCATGTCTCGCCAAAACTCAGAGTCATCACGTTCAGTCACGTTATAGTGCAAAATGATAAAGTCTCGAATCGTTTCAAATTCTTCTTTTGATTCGGCGTTGTACAGCGCTTCCATGCTGGGGGTGATGGCATGATTTGGAAACATTTTAAGCAAGCGGACAATACCACTTTGAATAAGATGTATGCTGGTGGATTCCAGGGGTTCCAGAAATCCGCTGGAAAGCCCGATTCCAATGACATTCTTGTGCCATTGTTTAACGGTACGTCCGGTTCGAAAGGTGATCTTTCGCGGCGTATCTAAGGGGGCGGTGTCCAGATTAGACATCAGGGTTTGTTCAGCGGTGTCGTCATCCATATAACGGGAACTGTAAACCAGCCCATTGCCATTTCGATGTGTTAGCGGAATTCGCCACTGCCACCCACTCTCGTGGGCGATGCTGCGAGTGAACGGAGCGGTTTTCTCATGGCGCTGGGAAGGTACGGCAAGGGCTGAATCTGCACACAACCACTTTGACCAGTCTTCGTATTCGACGCCGAGTGTTTTTTGTAGCAGTAGACCACGCATACCGGTGCAGTCGAGAAACAGGTCGCCGTGGATTTGTTTACCGCTGGTAAGTTGCAACGCCTCCACAAACCCGGTTTCTGGGTTTGTTTTTACATGTTCAATTTTACCTTCGGTTCTCACCACGCCTGATTTTTCAGCCAATCGTCTTAAAAACTGACCATACAAAGTGGCATCAAAATGGTAAGCGTAGGGGAGTTGATATACTGGATTGTCGGTTTGGATTTTATTGAATGTACCTGCTTTACACGCCAAATAATTGAGGTCGTAATCCCAGAATGATTTGTTCAGGCCCGCTTTCATTGCCCGTAACCAATAATGCTGGAAGCCAACAAAGCCGACCGTCGCACCCGGGGCACCGAAAGTGTGGTAATAGCTGCTGCCTTTTTGTTTCCAGTTTTCGAAGCGGATAGCGAGTTTGATTGACGCGTTGGTTTCGCTCAGGAAAGCTTTTTCATCTAACCCAAGGAATTGGTTGTATGTTTGAATAGGTGGGATGGTGGCTTCACCTACGCCAACGATGCCAATATCTTGAGATTCAACCAGCTCGATTTCCAGGTGACCAAGTACTTTTTTTAGCAGTGCGGCTGCCATCCAGCCAGCGGTGCCGCCGCCAGCGACAACAAGTTTGCGAATGTGAGCGCTCATACGCGAATCCATTTATTAGCTATGTAAAAAAGTATATTAAGAGTTTTTGCAAGTGAGTAAATGAAAGAAGGGGAATTTGCCTGCGCAATATGGAAAGTAAATTCCCCGACGATGAACCAGGCACCGGTTAAAACCGGTGCCAATGGTTAACGACTTAGTAGAAAGAATAGTTGAAGTTCAGCATGTATGAAGGACCAAATTCACGACGCAGGGTTACGATACCGTTGCTGTCGCGGGTTTCTTCTTTTTCATCGGTCAGGTTGGTACCTTGTAAAGAAACGCGTAAGCCTTCCAGATACTGAATACCACTGTCTTCGAAGTCGTAGCTGATTTGTGCATCGACCTGAGTGATACCGTCACGGGTAGCGGCTTCAATTTTGTTTGAGCCCCCACGTTGATAAGTCAGGAACTCACCACGGTCTGTTGCAGCAACACGTACTTCAAAGCCGTTCTTTTCATAATAAGCGGTGAGAGACATGGTTCTGTCAGACTGTCCCGGAATGGCGGTACCGTCGTTTAACTCAGCATCGATGTAGGTGTAAGAGGCAGCCACACCAAAACCATCTAATACGTCAGTGACCATGCGCAGTGGAACTTGCGCTGTTACTTCAGCCCCTTTCACGCTTCCTGTCAGGCCATCTTCGAAGAACGAGAATGTACCTGTGTCAGGGGGCGTTAAAATTGTACCCTGAGCGTAGAAAGTACCATCAGGACCCACCAAGCCTTCTTCGGCGATCACTTCCTTGTTGTGGAAGCTTGGAATGTAATAATTCGCGCCACCGTTTGTTTCATCGTTGGTGAAGTCGATAGTCAGGTTACCGTCACGTGTCCAGTTAACCAGGTCTTTGTAGAACATGGCTACAGCAATATAACCTTCGTCTTCGAAGTAGTTCTCGAACGAAATATCAAAGTTGTTCGCTTCCAGCGGACGTAATCGCGGATTACCCTGGAATTTAGACCATGGTGTACCGTACTGGTCTACTGCAGCCTGGTTGTTAGGGATCGCGACCAGGTTAAGGTTTTGATCGTACTTCACAAAGCCTGAAGCTTTCATCTGGTCAATACGCGCACGACTGATGGTTTTCGTTGCTGCAAAGCGTAAGAACTGGTTGTCGCCCACTTCAACCGTCACATTCAGACTTGGCAGGAAGTGTGAGTAGTCGTCAGAAATATCCTGAATACAATCGGCGTCGATAACGTTGTTGTTGTCAGCGTCACATACTTTGAAGTTCTCGCCAACAATACCGATGTACCCGGTAGAGCGTTGATCGGTTTGCACATATTGCGCACCGAAGTTACCCATTACAGGGAAACCACCGACTTCGGTCTCAAAGTCAAACTTGGCAAAAAGGCTTGTCACTTCTTCATAGATTTTAAACGTGTCACCCAGACGATCTGGTTCCAGTAAGCCTGCATCGTTCAGCGTATATTCGCCATCGTTGTAAGGGGCGAAACCGTTATAAGCTACAACCTGACCAAGACCTGCCCATGTGAGGTCGGCTAAGCCGTCGTATAAATATTCACTTGGAATGGCTTCCGAATCAGGGAAGCTAGAGGCTGTAGCAAAGAAACCGCGGTTGTCTTTCATTTTGTAGCGATCGCTGTATGCCACCCCTACATTAACTTTATTGACGATACCCCATTCAACCAGACCTTCAGTTTCAAGACGTACCGTGGTTAATTCTTCTTCGAAATCCGCGTAGTTCAGGAAGCCGTCTTGCGCGTTTTCGAAACTGCCACCCAATGCCGTAAATTCATCAGCAAGGGCTGCCATACCGCCACCCCAGGTTTGCGGGCCGGTAAGTTGTAACAGACTCGGGTCGGAAAAAGCACCAAGTCCTGTTGAACCGGTAAAGAAAATTCCGTCTGAGCTCATCTCGAAGTTACGTGTACGAGAAGCACCATCGCCAATGTCAGAGCCACTTCTGGCAATACCGGCATAAGACTCACCGCGCAAATCGCGTTTCTCGGAGCTGCTATCTGCAACGTCTAATGTAACTGACCATTCATCATTCAGGTGATAGTTAACGTTAAGACCAAAGGTAGTCAGTTCACCGTCTTTCTGCGCAGGGTCGGTACGTAAAACAGGATTGGCGGCACGTTGCACACCGGTTGTATTTACGCCTGAACCATTTTGCGCCGCTTCATCCAGCTCGAACGGTTCGATAAATCCACGAATCACACCTGAGTCTGAATAATCAATGCTAAGCGCATCTACCACAATGTCTAAATCGTCAGTAGGACGCCATTGGAAAATACCCGAGAAGGTGTCGCGTTCCAGAACGCGGCTAATTGCTTGCGTATCAAGACCTGAAGGAACGATGGCACCGGTATTTTCGTTTTCACCGTAGCCCCAAACACCGTATTTTCTTTCGTTACGCGGTGATTCTGTCGTTGCCACAGCAACCGCGATACCCATGGTGTCGTCGGCGAATTTTTCAACGAAAGACAAGGCGTAGCGCTTACCGGTGTTGTCGAACTCCGGGTTATCAGAGTCGTTGCCACCCATTTCATAAACGCCAGTGAGAGTAAGCGTCTCCTGGGCTGCAAGAGGGCGCACGGTTTGCAGGTCTACCGTACCACCAATACCCTGAACTAACAGGGAGGCATCGGCGGTTTTATAAATGGTTGCACCAGTCATGATTTCTGATGGATACAAATCGTATTCCACACCACGGTTGTCACCGATACCGATAAGTTCACGACCATTCAATGAAGTACCGGTGAAGTCTTCTTTAAAACCACGAACTGAAACACCGGAAGTACGACCACCTACGCGTTCACCGGCCATACCAGGCAATCGTGCCAGTGATTCAGCGATAGAGGAGTCTGGCAGTTTACCGATATCTTCAGCAGAAATTGCTTCAACAATGGATGAGTTATCCATCTTAACGGCCTGAGCCCGCATCAGCGAGCCTCGAATACCTTTAACAGCAATGACTTCCACGTCTTTAGCATCAGCATTTTCTGTTTGTTGTGCGCTGATTACGCCAGAGTAGAGCGCTGAGCTGACAGCCAGCGTCAGGACAGCGGGTTTAAAAAATTGTGTTTTCTTCATTTTGTAGTGCCCTTTTGTGCTTTTACATGATGTGCATTGCTGCAACATTGCATTAACAATAGGCGTTGTTTTTATAATTCGCAAGAAGTTTTTTGTTTTTTCTTAATTGATTAAGTTTTTATAATTCCATGATGTATATGCATTGTGGGTATTTTTTCCATTTATGGCTTAATTGATTCAGAATTGAGGTGTTTTGTGTAAGGGGGTTGTAATGTTGCATTTGTGTAAAAAACCCAAGAGATTCAAACGCTTCTCAAATATTTATATAGTCACGAAAGACGCATCTGTCTAATTTCTTTGAATACGTATGCAGGGGTTTGGTGCGCTTTGGCAGTACAAGGTAGTATCTCCTAGCAATTAACGTATCGTTAACAGCATGTAAAAACAAAAGCTGTAGTCAGGAACCCCAAGTATGAAAATCAGCCGCTTAACCTCAAGCATTTTAACCAGTGCCTTCTTTTTGTCAGCATCGCAGGCTGCCACGATTTCGCCTCCCATGTGGTGGGTTGGCATGCAAGAAAGTCATTTGCAGTTGCTGATTGAAGAAGAGGGAGTGGGAGACGGTACTGTTACAACAAATTTTCCGGGGGTTGTTGTTAAAGGCATCGTCCCTTCTTCCAATGACAATACCTTATTTGTCGACTTGGAAATCAGTGACGATGCTAAACCGGGTAAGGTGTCACTCACTATCGAAAAGAAATCCGGTGACACGATCACGCTGGATTATGCGTTGCATGCGCGGCAAACGGGTTCTGCCAACCGACAAGGGTTCGATAGTAAAGATACAATTTATTTATTAACGCCAGATCGATTTTCAAATGGCGACACCCAAAATGATGATGTTGATGGTTATAAAGATGCACTCGACAGAGAAAATAAAGGCGGGCGTCATGGCGGCGACATTCAAGGAATAATTAATCACCTTGATTACCTGAGCAAAATGGGATTTACCCAAATTTGGTCAATGCCTTTGCTTGAAAATGCCATGGACAGCTACTCCTATCATGGCTATGCGATTACAGACTACTACAACATTGATCCCCGGTATGGCAGTAATGCTGACTACAAAAAATTAAGTGTTGCGGCCAAAGAGCAGGGTATTGGTCTCATCATGGATATGGTGCTTAACCATATTGGGGGCAATCATCCGTGGATGAACACTGCACCGGATGAAAACTGGATACATCACGATGGGGAATTTTCCGCGACCACGCATATTCGCGAAACCATGCACGACATTCATGGAACCCAATTCGATAAAGCCGCCTTTAACGATGGCTGGTTTGTGCCCTCGATGCCAGATTTAAACCAGAGCAATCCTAAGCTTGCCACGTACCTCATTCAAAATGCCGTTTGGTGGGTTGAATATGCGGGATTAAGCGGCATCCGTGTAGACACGTATTCCTATTCAGACAAGGCCTTTTTGTCGGCCTGGACCCATCGATTAATGACCGAATATCCCCAATTAAATATCGTCGGTGAGGAATGGTCTGTTAATCCTGTTATTACCTCCTATTGGCAGCACGGCACCTTGCGTAAAGACGGTTATAAATCCTGGTTGCCAGGGGTGATGGATTTTCCGCTTCAAGCCGCTTTGGTTACCGCGCTTAATGAAGATGAGGGCTGGGGAACTGGGTTGAAAAAGCTCTTTGAAGTGCTGGCAGGCGACTTTATTTATGGTGATCCGTCTAAATTGGTCATATTTGCCGATAATCATGATATGAGTCGTATTTACACCCAACTTGGCCATGATATTGATAAGTGGAAAATGGCCATGACAACCATTCTGACTACCCGAGGGATACCGCAGATTTTCTATGGTACAGAACTGTTAATGCAAAATCCGGGTACGGAAGACCACGGGATCATTCGTAGCAATTTTCCGGGTGGCTGGAAGGGCGATAGCAGCAACGGATTTACGGGGCAGGGATTAACCCCCGAACAGACAAATGCACAACAGTTTATTCGTAATTTGTTGCAATTGCGTCAATCTTATCCAACATTATTTAGCGGGGAAATGACGCATTTCGTTCCGTTCGACGGTACTTACGTGTATTTTCGTCACGACGCAGAAACCCAGCAACAACTCATGGTCGTGCTTAACAAGGGCGACGAGAAAGCCCTCGATATATATCGTTTTGATGAGCGCCTGTCGACATTCTCACAAATTCAGCGTGTCGACGCGAAAGGCTTTGCCACCAAGGCGCTAGACAGCACGCTTGAGGTGCCTGCGAACCAGGCAACCGTGTGGCTGATCAGCAAATAATTATAATTAGAGAATAAAATGAATAAAACACAACCTACCTTACCTTTCTGGCAAATATGGAATGTCAGTTTTGGCTTCCTCGGTGTGCAGTTTGGGTTTGCCCTGCAAAATGCCAATGTCAGTCGCATTCTTTCTGATCTCGGGGCAGACTTACACTCACTGGCATTATTTTGGTTGGTGGCGCCTATTATGGGGCTGATCATTCAACCTATTGTTGGCTCTGCATCAGACCGAACCTGGAACCGGTTAGGTCGTAGACGCCCCTTTATTCTCGCCGGCGCCATCGCCGCGGCTATTGGCATGTTGCTAATGCCAAATGCGCCACTCTTCGTTACGTTAATGGCTCCGATGCTGTTTGGCGCAATGATGTTGGCGCTTATGGACGCTTCTTTTAACGTTTGTTTTCAACCCTTCCGCTCACTGGTTTCCGACATGGTACCCGCGTCACAGCGTAATGCCGGTTACTCTGTACAAGCGCTACTGATTAATATTGGTGCCGTTATCGGTTCCTTATTGCCTTTCATTCTAACCAACGTGGTTGGCTTGGATAATACGGCTGCGTTAGGTGAGGTGGCACCTTCTGTGGTGTGGGCATTTTATATTGGCGCCACTGTCTTATTGGGAACGGTGATTTGGACTGTTATTCGAACCAAAGAGTACGCACCAGAAGATTATGCCCGTTACAAAGGGCTGAATGTTGACGATGCAACGCAGGCAGAGAAAACCCCATTCTGGACACTGGTAAAAACCATGCCTGACACCATGAAGCAGTTGGCGGTGGTGCAGTTTTTTTCCTGGTTTGCGCTTTATATCATGTGGGTCTATACCATGCCCGCCATCACCCAGCACATATGGAATATAGACAAACAATGGTTCGATCCTGCCTATATTGCGTCGGTAGGTAGCATGCCCGAGTTTGTTGTTGCTGCAAAAGGGGCTGCCGGTGATTGGGTGGGGATATTGTTTGCGGCCTACAGTGTATTTGCGGCCGTGTTCTCAGTATTTCTGGCTCGCTTAGCCGATGGTTTTGGCCGTAAAACCATTTATGCCGGTTCACTGTTGTTAGGTGGCATTGGTTACATCAGTTTTCTCTTTTTCCAGGATCTGGAAGCCGTACACGTTAATTTGCTTATCACCGAAGTCACGGTGCCCCAAGGGGCTGTCAATTTAGTGATACCGATGATTGGTGTGGGTATCGCCTGGGCAGCAATCCTTGCCATGCCTTATGCCATGCTCGCAGGCTCATTACCTGCAGAAAAAACCGGTGTGTATATGGGGATCTTCAATTTTACCGTTGCCATTCCGCAAATTGTGGCCGGACTCACTGCCGGTTGGATTTTAAGCAGCCTGTTTGACAACACCGCGATCAATATCATTCTGGTCGCTGGTGTATCGATGATCTGCGGCGCGATTGCTGTTTTGTTTGTTCGCGAGAACGAACTCAATAGTCAGCAGGCGGTAGACAAGGAACTATGATGAAACTATCAAAACTTACCCAATGTATGCTGCTGGCCACTGCAGCGGGTTTATCAGCGTGTAAAAGCACATCCACAGAATCTGCGGCAGCGCAGGCTATAACAAATCCCCCAGTTTTACAGGGAACCAATGAGCCGTTTAGCGCAGAGGCTATTTACTTCATTATGACTGACCGTTTTGTCGACGGTGACCCAACAAACAATTATGAAACCCAGGGTGGCGAGCATCCTACCTGGGAACTGCGACTCGATGGACCGGACGGTCAATACGCTAACGTGGGCTACATGGGAGGAGACTTACAAGGTGTGGTCGACAATATCGATTTCATTAAAGCAATGGGATTCACTGCGGTGTGGTTAACCCCGGTCGTTGATAACCCGAACCAGGCTTTTACCGGTAGTGAACAAATCACCTATGGCGGTCAGTTTAAAGACGGTGGGAAAACCGGTTATCACGGTTATTGGGCGACGAATTTTTACAAAGCGGATGAGCACTTGGTCAGCGATTCCCTCAGTGTGAAAGACTACACCAGTGCCATGCATGATGCCGGACTCAAAACAGTATTCGACATTGTGGCAAATCACGGTTCGCCCAGCTTTACTATGCCGGTGGATCAACCTGGCTTTGGTGAAATCTATGATGCTAGCGGCAAGCTGGTGGCTGACCATGGCAACCTTCATCCTACAGAACTCGACCCCTCCAATCCGCTGCAGGCTTTCTTTCATCCTTTTCCTGATTTAGTGGAGCTGTCGAACCTGGATGAGTCGAATGCGGACGTGCAGGATTATCTGATTAATTCTTATTTATACTGGATAGAGCAGGGCGCAGACGCGTTTAGAATTGATACTATACGACACGTACCGCACAGCTTCTGGCGGGTGATGTCAGATCGCATTCGTGAGCAACATCCGGGCTTCTATATGTTTGGTGAAAGTTTCCAATATGATGCGAACTTTATTGCTCAGCATACGTTGCCTAAGAACGGCAATATCAGTGTGCTGGATTTCCCTATGCAAAAAGCGATGGTGTCGGTTTTCGGAACGGAAGCAAAGGGCTTTGAGGCGTTAGGCGACGCGCTTTATCTCACCCATGGGCCGTATCATAACCCCTACGATCTCACCACGTTTTACGATAACCACGATATGCCAAGAATGAATGCAACCGACCATGGGTTCATCGATGCGCATAACTGGTTGTTTACGTCCCGCGGCATTCCGGTGGTATATATGGGCTCTGAAACCGGCTTCATGCGCGGTACCGCTGAGCACAGTGGTAACCGTAATTATTATGGTCAGGACAAGGTAGATAGCGCACCTGACCATGACATTTATAAAGCGTTGGTGCCCATCGCTCACGTACGACAGAAAACGCCTGCTTTGCAGCGAGGGTTGCAGTACATGCTTGAGCTGGAAGGCGACCGAGCGGCATTTTATCGCGTGGTACAAGATGAAGATGCAGCGCAAACGGCCTTGGTGTTGCTCAACAAGGGCGATGCCCCGGCAAACTTTGCGATTACAAGCGTGATGCAACAAGGCGAATGGACAGAGCAAATAAGTAACCAATCGGTTACGGTTGATGGCAATCCGCTTACATCAACTGTAGCAGCTCACGGGGTACAGGTTTGGGTACGCAACGGTGAAGTGTCTAATCCGGTTTTATTAGACGCTTTGCTTGATCAAATGAACAATCAGTAAATAAGTCTTCATGACCAATGCAAAGAAAAAAGCAGTCAGCATTGACTGCTTTTTGTTTTGGGACTCGTGACTAGATTACGCTTGATGCTGCGAAGCGCCGCAGGATTCGCGAATAATGAGTTCACCAGGCATCAGGTAATCTTCAACGGCTTGTTTATTGATGGCTTTAAGTAAACTGGATACCAATAACTCGCCAGCAAGCCGGGTATCTTGTTGCACGGTGGTCAGTGCTGGCGTGGTAAAGGCGGAAATTGAAATATTGTCATACCCGGTTACCACCACATCTTCCGGTACCCGATAGCCGTTTTCTTTCAAGGCTTGTAACACGCCGGTGGCGATGAGATCAGAGGCGCACACAATGGCTTCGGGCAGCGGACTGCTTGTGTTTAACAAGGTCTGCGTAGCGTTATAGCCTGCTTCGTCGGTGGAGTTGGCGTCGAGTCGTAGAAATGTATCTACAGCAATTCCGTGGTCGACCAATGCCTGGCGATATCCTTGATAGCGGGCTAAAAATTCGGGGGCGTGGCCGCCAGCGTCACCGATAAACGCGCAGGTCTTTTTACCTAGTTGAATAAGGTGTCGGGTGAGATCGTAACCGCCTTGATAATTATCACAGCCGATGCTGATACCGGGATGGTCGTTGTCTTTGGCTCCCCATCGGACAAAGTGCGTGCCTTGCTCTTCGAGCTGGGCCAGTTTATCGCGATATGCCGTGTAGTCGCCGTATCCGAGTAGAATGATGCCATCCGCTTTTTTGGAATCTTCAAATTCGGCGTGCCAGTCGTCATCCAGATTCTGGAACGACACCAATAAGTCATAACCCGCTGCCGCACTGGCGCGGGTAATACTACCTAACATATTTAGAAAAAAGGGGTTGATCAAAGAATCGTCGGTGGTGGGATCTTCAAACAACAATAAAGCAATGGTATTGCTTTTCTGCTTTCGCAAGTTGCTGGCGTTTTTATCCACTTTGTAATTGAGTTGCTTGGCGATACGCTGAACGCGCTCGCGGGTTTCTTTATTTACCAGCGGGCTATTACTCAGCGCTCTGGACACGGTTGATTGCGAAACACCGGCCATATGTGCAATATCAAAAGACGTGGCTTTTTCTTTCATGCCTGGAAAACGTAAAGTGACGAAAGTCGCATTCTACCACAGATGTTGTAAGGAATCGCTTGAGTTAATCGCCCCTTATCCTGTATTCGATGGTATTTTAGCCGCTTGTTTACGACAAGTTTAATTAATCATAGAGCCCTGTCTGGCAACGGGTTATACTCAATTACATAACTTGCAAAAACACTTTTCAATAAAGGGGAAACGGCGAATGGCGGAAACGGAACATCATCCGAGCAACTTTATCCGGCAGATCATTGATAAAGATCTTGCGGCGGGTGTACATGATTCTATCAAAACACGCTTTCCACCGGAGCCTAACGGCTTTCTGCACATAGGTCATGCGAAGTCCATTTGCTTGAATTTTGGTATCGCGCGCGACTATCAAGGGTCATGCAACCTGCGTTTCGACGATACGAATCCGGCAAAAGAAGATATTGAATACGTTAATTCTATTAAAGAAGACGTTCATTGGTTGGGCTTTGACTGGAATGGTGAGGCTTGCTATTCATCAGATTATTTCGAGCGTCTGCACGGCTACGCCCTCGAACTCATCGATAAAGGTTTAGCGTATGTTGATTTCTCTTCTCAGGAAACCATGCGGGAATTGCGCGGTACATTAACCGAGCCAGGCAAAAATAGCCCATATCGCGACACCGACGCAGCAACAAACCGCGCCGAATTTGAAAAAATGACGGCGGGTGAATACGCCGAAGGTCAGTGCTCGTTGCGCGCAAAAATTGACATGACATCACCGTTCATGTGCATGCGCGATCCGGTCATCTACCGTGTGAAGTTTGCCCATCACCATCAAACGGGTGATAAATGGTGCGTGTACCCAATGTATGACTTTACGCACTGTATTTCAGATGCCATCGAAGGGATCACACATTCACTGTGTACTCTGGAGTTCCAGGATAACCGTCGTCTTTACGATTGGGTCATTGAAAACATCTCCATAGAATGTACGCCTAAACAGTACGAATTTTCACGTTTGAATCTTGAATATACGGTGTTGAGCAAACGTCGTCTTATTCAATTGGTCGAAGAAAATCATGTCAATGGTTGGGACGACCCGCGTATGCCCACTATCGCTGGTTTACGTCGTCGTGGCTACACGCCGGCATCGGTGCGCGAGTTCTGTAAACGCATTGGTGTAACCAAAATGGATAACATGGTGGAAATGGGCATGCTTGAAGCCTGTATCCGCGATGATTTAAACGTGAACGCACCACGTGCAATGGCGGTATTGGAGCCGGTTAAGCTGGTGATTGAGAACTATCCTGCCGGTGAAAGTGAACAGCTCAAAGCGCCGAATCATCCGAATGACGAAAGTATGGGTAACCGTACTATTCCGTTTAGTGGTGAAGTGTGGATCGAAGCGGAAGATTTCCGCGAGGAAGCGAACAAGAAATTCAAGCGTTTGGTACTTGGCAAAGAAGTGCGATTACGTAATGCCTATGTAGTGAAAGCTGAGCGTGTTGAAAAAGACGCGGAAGGAAACATCACTACCATTTTCTGTACATACGATGCCGAAACCTTGGGTAAAGATCCGGCCGATGGCCGAAAAGTGAAAGGCGTTATTCACTGGGTTGATGCCAAAGCGGCAGATAAAGCGGAATTCCGTTTGTATGACCGTTTGTTTAATGTGCCTAATCCTGCTGCTGAAGAGAACTTTGTCGACGCCATTAATCCAGAATCGTTAGTGGTTAAGTCTGGCTTTGTAGAACCAGGTTTGAGCGAGAATCCTGCCGCTGGTGGCTGGCAGTTTGAGCGCACCGGTTACTTCTGTTTAGACAAAGACAGTAGCGACAGCGTAAAAGTATTTAATCAAACAGTGGGTTTACGTGACTCCTGGGCGAAAATTGCTGATTAATTACTGATCATAAACTGACCATTAGTTTCTGATTTTAAACCGCAGCATCGCTGCGGTTTTTTATGCGTATTTCTGATTGATGCCGGCTGCAGGGTTGCGTAATCTGGTAAAAAACGTTGATAACAGGGAACATCATGAAACGCGGAATTCTGGCCATCACCACACTTTTATCTTTTTCAGCGGTATCAGCAACCTTTCCGGTGTACTTTTTAGGCGGTCAATCAAACATGGAGGGCTATGGCAAGAGCAAAGATCTTGAGCCATTACATAGCAAGCCTGCAGAGCATGTGTTTTTATTCACTGGCAATGCAGTGTCAGATGATGATACCAGCGGCGGAAAAGGCGTGTGGGCGCCGTTGCAGCCAGGTACGGGCACCGGATTTAAATCCAATGGCCGGGTAAGTCTCTACAGTGATACGTTTGGTCCAGAAGTCTCATTTGGCCATCAACTCTATTCTGTAAACGGCAATCAACCTGTAGCCATTATCAAGTATGCTAAAGGTGGTTCTGGCATTGCCGAGGGTGTGGGTCACGGCAGCTGGTTTCCTTTTTACAAAGAGAAAACTGGGGTTAATCAATACGATCATTTTCTGACCGCCTTACGGCATGCTTTTGAGCCGACTGATATCGATTTAGATGGTGAGCTGGATACGCTAGTGCCTGCTGGCATCGTGTGGATGCAGGGAGAGTCTGATGCAGCGGAAAGTAAAGAAGTGGCAGAAGCTTATGAAGCAAACCTAAAACAGTTGATGACACTGATCCGCGCTGCATTGCGGGATGATGATTTGCCGGTAGTCATTGGCAAAATCACGGACTCTGGTATGGATGAAACTGACGGCAAGCGCATGGATTATCACAGGATTGTTCAGAAAGCGCAGAAGTCTTTTGTTGATAATGACGTATGTGCTGCGTTTGTCACCACGCTCGATAATGAAAAGCATGTAGCAGACGGCTGGCACTATACATCAGAAGGTTATGTTCATCTAGGCGAAGCGTTTGCCGAGGCGATGATGAAACTACACCAGAACTGTGATAAATCTGTCATCTGAATCACCCAATAAAACGGGGAGCGTTAAGCTCCCCGATTCATGTTAATAACGTACTGTTTCTGTTCTCGTTACTTCGGCTGACAGTCAATTGACTGACCATTCACGTTCAAACTGTCATCACCCATCAGGTAAAGATAAACCGGCATCAGGTCGGCAGGGGTTTTCAGCGTCATTGGATCTTCCGCAGGATAGGCACTGGCGCGCATTTTGGTGCGGGTGGCACCAGGGTTGATACAGTTAAAACGTAACCCCCTGTTTTCAAACTCTGAAGCCAATACCTGCATCATACCTTCTGTCGCGAACTTAGATACGGCGTACGTGCCCCAAAATGCACGGCCTTTTTTGCCCACACCCGAACTGGTAAATACCACTGAAGCATGCTGCGCTTTTCTAAGCGCAGGGATCAACGCTTGCGTCATCAGTGCCGCACTGTTTACGTTTATCTGCATCACATCCATCCACTCCGTTTCTGGAATGTCTGAGAAAGCACTTAAGTGACCAAGCATAGAGGCATTGTGTAAAACTCCATCAAGCTTTCCAAACTGATCAATGATGGTTTGCGCCATATCTTGGTAGTTTTTCGCTGTCGCCCCTTTTAAATCCAGCGGAATGATGGCTGGCTGCTGGCCTCCGGCCTCAACGATGTCATCATAGACTTTTTCCAGCTTGGATACCGTTTTACCTAATAAAATGCAGGTGGCACCAAAACGGGCGAAAGTTCTGGCTGCTTCAGCGCCAATACCATCTCCTGCGCCAGTGATCAGGATAATTTTATTTTCGAGTAATTCTTCAGCTGCCTGGTATTTAGTGGGCATAGATTCTAACCTTGAATTCGACACTACTGAGGGCGCAGCGCCTTGAGTGACCTGATAATACTCAGCGTCATGCACTTGTAAACCATTAGTCATGAAATTTCCCTGAAGAATTCAGGTTATTAAATTTAATTTACTAATTTTTAACAAACCTTTGCAAAATTTGGGTAATGCTCATAATATTAAGCCATACTCAACTGGTCATACTTGTTTGAACATTGGTTGTTTTACAACGATATAATTCTATCAAGCAGTGACTCGTGCATGACTTTATCCATGAAGCACAATAACAACAAAGCCTATTAAGGGAGAAAAAATGAGAAAACTCTTTATTAGTACCAGTGTGGCCCTGGCACTGGGTCTAACGGGTTGTGGTGGCTCAGACACACTCGAGGACATTCAGGCTGATACGCCGGTCCAGACGCCTTTTTCTCGCATTGTTTTTGACCCGGCAGCGGGCGATCTCAACATTCCAAACGATTTACTCATGCTGCCCGGTGATGACGGTTTTTTTGATTACACGCTCAATATTCCTGTTGCAGACCCTTCTGATTTTTCCGATCCACAAAACGCCTTGAATGTGTTGGATGGCTGGTCAACACAACATCCGTTTGTTATTGAGGTGACGACGCCGAGTGGGGTTTCTCTCGATGCTTCGACATTGGCTGATGGAATAATGTTGTTTGAAGCGACGTTAGGTTTGGATCAAAGCGATCCTGATTGTGCCAGCCTGGCCATTCCATCGTCGGGTTGTAAAGTGGGTGATCAGCTTCAGTATGGTGTGGACTATGTTTTGTCACTGGTCGATAGCGACACGATTTCTGTGGTACCGCTGCAACCTCTGAAACCTGCACATGGTTACATGCTGGTTATGACAACCGACTTAAAAGACAGCAGTGGTAATGGTGTGATGGGTTCAACATCCTGGGAGTTAGTGAGACAGGATATTAATACACTGCCACTGAGTTCATCGGCGCAGTTACAGTTACAAACATTGGTTAATTCCTTGGTCGATCCCATCATTGATATGGGCTACGCCCGTGAAGATATCAGCTATGTTTCGGCCTTTACCACCCAAAGTACAGACATTGCCTTGAACTCGGTGAAGCGTGTCATGGTGGCGGAATTTGCTGGCCGTGCAGCAGCGGGAGACCCTACCGCAGCGCAAGCATTACCGGTAATCACGATTACTGATCCCGAGGGCGCGACCAATGCAATGGAAGCGCTAAACCTGGTTGACGATGCAACGTTAGCGGGTGCGGTTCAACAGGGTATTGCGGCGTTACCTGAAGCGTTCGCTGCTTTTATCCCTACCATTGAAGCCACACTGGCGGCGGGCGGGTTTGACAGTCTACAAACCTGTTCTGGCTTACTTGGCACCTCGTCTGGTGCGATGGCGGGTACATGGGGAGCACTCAATGATTTCGCCGTGGGTGTCTCGACAGGCATTTTGGCCCAGGCGGGGCCATTCTGTGCTGCATCTCATTATCAGGGCAGTGTTTCATTACCTTATTACCTGGCGTTGCCTTCTGCGGAAGATCCATTAGCACCCACCACGGGATTCTGGCAAGCAGCCTGTGATAGCGGCATCGTGCTTGCTGGCGCACCGGATGAAGCGTTAGCGGCCGCGACACCGGGGCCCAATTATACCTTGTGCGAACAAATCGGATTAGCCGACCTTCGTGTAAATGGCGAAATGCTGGATTCGGCCCGGAACATCACGAAGTTTAACCCTGTGCCACAGACAAATGTTGTTCAAGCGTTAGATGTGCAGGTAACCGTACCAGAACCCACTGTGGCAGCTGGCTTAGGCTTCCCAATCAGTCAACCTGAAGCGGGTTGGCCGGTAGCCATTCTGATGCACGGCATTACCAGTAAGAAAGAAGATATGTTGGCGATTACGGGTGCGTTGTCACTGGCTGGTATTGCCACCGTTGCCATTGATCACCCCCTGCACGGCAGTCGTGGTTTTGATTTAAACGGTGACGGTACGGATGAAATCAATGCAACCACGGTAAGTGCAACCCATTATATGAACCTGCTGTCGCTGCCAACGGCCCGTGACAATGTGCGTCAGAGTGTGTCTGACTTACTGGGTCTGCGATTAGGCTTAAATGCGGTTAATGATATGACCACCATGAGTGCGGCACAGTTTGATCTTAGTCGTGTGTACTTCATGGGTGTATCGTTAGGCGCAATGACAGGCGCTGACTTTGCAGCGGTAACCAATTCAACCATGGGTGGTGATTTAGCGGCACTCGACAGCATGTATGCAGTGCAAGCTGCTTCTCTGGAATCACCGGGTGGTGGTGTTGCGCAATTTTTAATTGACTCGCCACGTTTTGGTCCGCTGATCAAAGGGCTGCTTCTGTCCGAAGCGTCTGAAGACTTCCAGGGCTTGCTGGTACAACTTTATGGCACAGTCGATGTGACGCAGGAGCAACTCGTAGCCGCCGTCGCCGTGTTTGAAGAGAATGTGACAGAGGCCCAGGCCGCGGAAGTACAAGCCGTGCTGTCGCAGTTTGCTTTTGCTGCACAAACCGTGCTGGATGCGGGTGATCCGAACAACTATGCGCAAACCATGACGGCAACCACACCAGTGCACATGATGACCGTGGTCGGTGATGGTGGTGAAAACTTACCTGATCAGGTGATTCCGGTAACGACTTCGCTGCCTCTGGCGGGTCAGGCTCCTTTTGCTGCTATCGCTGGCCTGGAGCAAATCAGTGTAACGGCGACGGGCGATCCGGTAAGTGGACTGGTGTTATTCAATCAAGGTGCGCATGCATCAAGCTTGAGTCCTGAAGCCAGTGCCGCAGCGACAACTGAGATGCAGCGAGAAGTAGCGGGATTCTTGTCTAGCGATGCGACAGTTATCCCAATCACGGATACATCGGTGGTGGCAAACTAGTCAATTAGTTATTCACAAAAATAAAGCCGGCTCATTAATGAGCCGGCTTTTTTCTGGTCTTCAAGAACACCGTTAACTTAACGGGTTAACAGGGCAGCTAACCGGTACTTTTGTCAATTCCAGCAGAATTGGCTTTTTCAGATATCGCTTCTTTCCATCCCCCACCTAATGACTGGTAAAGCTCAACCAGCGCCGTTAACTGATCTTTACGAGTATCGATGAGCGCATTTTTAGCTTCCAACGACTCCCGTTGGGCAAGCAGAACTTCAAGATATTCACCTCGCGCCGATGCGAAGAGCTTATTAGCCACATCCACAGACTGATCTAGTGCTTCTATCTGTCTGCTTTTCAATGCAAAGCTGTTGTTGAGGTTGTCCAGTTTCGACAGCCCCGAAGACACTTCAGACACGGCGCGTACAATGGTGTACTCATATTCGTATGCAGCCTGAATTTGCGCTGCACTGGCATCTTTATATTGCGCTTCAATGGCACGCCGGTTGATAAGCGGCGCGAAAATATCGCCAGACAAGGAATATGCTACCGATTCTGGGGTGTTAAAAAGGTATTTCGCATCGAACGCTTCCAAACCTACGCCCGCATGCAGGGCAAACGAGGGATAGAAATTGGCTTTTGCGACACTGATATTCAGTTTCGCAGCGGCTAATTCCAGTTCGGCTTCCCGGATATCGCTACGGTTACTTAATAATTCCGACGGCACCCCGGCAGCAGGTTTATGCAGTTTGGCCGACATTAACTGATCCGCATCGCGTTCGATGTGCTGCGGTGCGCGTCCTAGCAGCAGATTCAGTTTATTTTCGGTTTCAACAATTTCTTGCTGCACGATATAGCGTTCGCTTAAATTTTTGTTTACCTCCGCGTTAAAGCGCGCAACGGGCAGGGAAGATGAACGCCCGAATTGCTTAAGCTTTTGAATGGTATTTAACACATTTTTTTGCAGCGCTATGGTGGCATCTAAATTACTCAGGTGGTTATCCAGAGCAAGCAATTCATAATAGGTTTTTGCTACCTCAGCCACCATTTCAGTAATGAAGAACTGACGACTTTCAATGCTGGCAAGGTATTCAAGTGATGCCACCTTGGACGCATCACGCAGTTTATGCCACACATCTAACTCCCACGATGCATTGAGTCCCAGGCGAAGGTTAGCCAGAGGGTCGGGGAAGTCTTTGTCTTCGCGAATATGCAATTGCTCTTCCACGGCACCGTCGCGGGTATATTCGCCCACTTTACCGGTTTCAGCTTCCGCTCCCGCCGACACGCTGGGCAAATATTCCCCCTCTCTGGCGTAAACTTCGTTCGCCGCCATGTTGATGCGCTGCAACATCATGGCCACTTCCTGGTTATTTGCCAGCGCGGTGTCGATGAGCTCGATGAGGTGAGGATCTTCGAACCATTCATTCCAATCTATCTTCACGTGCTCGCTCGATAACGAAGATTGATAATTCGAGGGCAGTGCCACCTGGGCGTCTCGTGTTTGAATATCTGGTATGGCGCAGCCTTGCAGCACCAAGGCGGCTGTGACTGCTAACGCAAGTGGCTTAAGGGTATTACGCATTGAGAATGAATTAATCATGTTTAGCCTCCTCGTGGTTATAGTCGTAGGTTTCGGTCAGTGGCATGTGGTCTTCGTTTTTAATCAGTGTTTTACCTTCACCCATTTTGGCGAAAAGGTAATACAAGCCCGGAATGATAAGCACACCAAATACGGTGCCGAAAACCATACCGCCAAGAGCAGATGAACCGATGGTACGATTTCCTACCGCACCGGCCCCGGTGGCGATAACCAGCGGGATGAGTCCGGCAACAAAGGCAAAGGATGTCATCAGAATAGGACGGAACCGGGCCGTAGCCGCCTCAATCGCGGCTTGATTGATGGACAAGCCCTGTTCTTTTTTCTGTACCGCGTATTCCACAATCAGAACGGCGTTTTTACCCAACAAGCCAACTAGCATGACGAGACCCAACTGCGCATAGACGTCGTTACTTAACCCCACTGCTTTGAGCAGCATCATTGAACCAAAAATCCCCGTGGGCAGAGACAGGATCACTGCAAAAGGTAACAGTAAACTTTCATACTGCGCCGCAAGCACGATATAAACGAACAACAGAACAACCACAAAGATGAGTACCGCTTCATTCCCGCGCTGTGCTTCATCGTATGACAGTCCTTCCCAACCGATATCGTAGCCGTGAGGGAGTGTGGCCGCGGCAACTTCTCGCACTGCCTGAATGGCATCTGCCGAGGTATAACCTTTTGCCGGTTCTGCCCGAATAGCAGACGACGTATACAAGTTGTATCGGGTAATTTCATTGGGGCCCTGGGTTTTAATCAGTTTCATAAAGGCGGAATAGGGCACCATTTCACCTTCTTCGTTGCGTACATAATAATCCAGCAGATCACTCGGGTAACGGCGATACTCGGGCGCCGCCTGGGTGTATACTTTGAAGAAGTTGTTGAAGCGGGTGAAACCCTGCTCGTAGGTACTACCGATTAGAATGTCCAGGTTTTCCATGGCGGTTTTAATGGAAACGCCTTTTTGCATGGCGGCCTGATTATCAATTTCGATTTTGTACTGCGGGTAATCGGCTGCGTAGAAGGTAAACAAGCCTTTAAGCTCTTTGCGTTTTGCAAGTTCAGCCATGAAGTCTTTGTTGATTTGATCAAATTCCTGGTAGTCGGTGGTATTGGTTTTATCCAATAATCGGAACGACAAGCCGGATGATGCACCATAGCCGGGTACCACTGGCGGCTCGAAGTATTCTATGGTTGCACCAAGGTGATGGGCTTTTTCTTCTAATGCTTCGATGATTTCAGGCACCGTTTGTTCACGATCCGCCCAATCCTTTAAGTTGATCAAACAGGTACCAGCATTGGAACCACGTCCTTCGGTGAGGATTTCGTAACCAGCGAGGGAAGAAACCGACGATACACCTTCAATTTCCAGCGCCATGCTTTGAAGTTCTCGCGCCACTTTATTAGTTGCTTCCAGTGTAGAGCCGGGTGGGGTTTGAATTATCGCGTAAATCTGGCCCTGATCTTCACCGGGAATAAAGCCAGATGGCAGGATTTGGTTTACCCATCCCGTACCGGCAATAAACGCAATCAGCACAATACCTGTTACAACCCGACGATTAACGATGGCGGTGATAATACGGGTATAGCGACCTGTTACTTTTTCAAATACACGGTTAAATGCATCGATGAACATGCTGACAGGCGTGCGCTTTTTCGGATGACCATGATGGTTTTTCAGCAGCATTGCACACAGCACCGGAGTGAGTGACAGGGCAACGATACATGAAATAACAATCGACGACGCCATGGTAATGGAGAACTGGCGGTAAAACACACCCACAGGGCCGGCCATAAATATCAGCGGTACAAAAACGGCAACCATGACCAAGGTAATGGCGATAATGGCGCCTCCCATTTCACCCAATACTTGCTTCGTTGCCACGTAAGCATTCATGGTGGCATCGTCTTCCATTTTGGCGTGCACCGCTTCCACCACAACAATGGCGTTGTCGACCACAATGCCGATGGCAAGTACCAAGGCAAATAGCGTGATTAAGTTAATATTTACGTCGAATGCCTGCATACAAAAGAAGGTGCCGATGAGCGACACGGGCACGGCGATGATGGGAATTAAGGTTGAGCGCCAGTCACCCAGGAAAATAAATACCACCAGGGAAACCAGAACAAACGCTTCTCCCAGGGTGTGCAGAACCTGTTCTATGGATGCATCAAGGAATTTAGAAACGTCATAGTTGATTTCATAGTGCATACCAGCGGGGAACGATTTTTCCAACTCCGCCATCTTTTCTTTTACGTTGTCGATGACTTCGTTCGCACTGCTGCCGTAGTTTTGCTTAAGTACAATGGCCGCCGAAGGATAGCCATCTTTGTTGGAATAAATATCAAAAAATTCACTGCCCAATTCTACGTCGGCGACATCGCCGAGTTTCAGCAATTTACCGTCTGAGTCGGCACGAATAATGATATTTTTATATTCTTCGGGTTTGTTGTAACGCCCTTCGTACACCAAAACATATTCTTTCGACTGTGCATCAATGCCCGAACTTCTGCCTAAACGACCAGGACGACCAATTAAGCTTTGCTCATCCATAGCTTCCATTATTTCATCGACGGAGATGTTATAGGCACGCATTCTGTCGGGCTTAAGCCAAACACGCATTGCATACTGGCGGCTACCTAGTATTTTTGCACTGGCAATGCCTTTGACACGTTGCACTTCAGGAATGACATTGATATTCGAATAGTTATACAAAAACTTCTCATCCGCATCTTTGTCGGTACTGTAGACATTGATATACATGAGCATGCTAGGTTGCACGCGGTTAACCACAACGCCTTCAAGCTGCACAAGTTGCGGTAACCGGTTCATGATTTGATCGAGCCGGTTTTTCACGTTCATCAGCGCCTGATTGGGGTCGACATCCAGATCGAAAATGACCTGGATTGTCGCTTCACCGGCGCTGGTGGCGTCAGACACGATGTATTTCATGCCAGGCACACCATTGATCGAGCGCTCAATGGTGACCAACGAGGACTTAACCAGCACATCAGCATTCGAACCCGGGTAAGCCAGCGAGATCAGTACCCGAGGCGGCGCAATATCGGGGTATTGCGATGTCGGCAAAGAGAAAATCGACAATACGCCTAAAAACACAATCATGACAGAAAGCATAATTGCCATTACCGGTCGTTTTATAAAAACTCCAAACATAAACCTGTGCCCTTATTCCGCGTCTAAATGAAGTTCGGCGAAGGCTTGCGCTGCCGGAACAGGATCAGGATTGATATGGTCGCCATTCGCCACACGGCGTAAACCATCAATGAGCACCGTATCATTCTCATCAAGACCCGAGGAAACAATAAAAATGTTGGGTAATTCTGCAGCAACCTGAATGTGACGAGAATGAATAACATCATCCTTATCAACAACGTAAACATAGGTTTGGTCGAGAATTTCAAACGTCGCTTTTTGCGGAATGATGATGCTGTCAGGGTAGGCCACATCCATCAAAATATTTCCGGTTTGACCGTGACGTAATAAGCTATTCGGGTTGGCAAAAGAGGCCCGCATTTCGATGGTACCAGTATGGTTGTCGAAATCCGCTTCAACGGTATCGATACGTCCGGTTTGTGAATACACCGAACCATTCGCTAGCTTTAAATGGACTGGGGTTTCAGTAATGTCTCTACCGTGTTGGACATAATCTAAATACTGAGACTCGGGCACGTTAAAATACACCCACATTTCACTTAAATCAGACAGGGTTGTCAGTAACTCGCCTTCGTCGAGCAAGCTGCCGGTTCGGGCTTCGAGGTGGTCCATTTTGCCTGTAAACGGGGCCCGGATATCGGTGAAGTCCAAATGGGTTTGCGCCAGTTCAACTTCTGCCAAGGCTTTGTCGTACTTTGCCTTCTCTACGGCCAATTCCGTAGACGATACAATGTCTTGTGATTCCAGCGATTGCGTATTTTCCCATTCGACCCGTGCCGCGTTGGCTTCAGCTTGTGCCTTGTGAAGTTCGGCTTCGTAAATAGTGGGTGTAATTTTAAACATCGGCTGACCCTGTTCAACGGTCTGTCCTTCGTCAACAAACGTTTGTTGCAGGTAGCCTTTTTCCATTGCGCGTACTTCAATGTGTTGGATGGCACGGATTTGACTCACGTACTCTTTTACAATGGTATTGTCTTGTTTAATGGGATGGGTGACCGCCAGTGCCAGCGAGGGTTCATGGAAGGTTTCTTCTTCCTGCCCACAACCTGAAAGGAGGATGGAAACGACACTCAGTGCAACGATTGTTTTTTTGTTCATAAATAATTTTTGTAAATGGATGCCTGCCGCCGGACTGATAAGCCAGGCGAACAAAAAATAAGCGCGACAACAGACTCACCAGCCAGTGAAGAATAAACAACTGGCAGTGTGGTCGCAGATAAACGCCAGAGCGAAATTAATGCGCTCCGGAGTACATGAATAAAAAAGAACAGTGGATGTTAGTCAGCGAATGCTGAACTGATCAGAAAACCGGTGGCGCGCGAGTGGGAGGTTGGACAAAACGGAAAGAAGACGTAAAAACCGCGTATTGAGGAACTTCAAATAACGATACCAGATGATAATGCGGGGTCGGGATTTGCTGAGCAATGGGGGGAGACGGATCAAATTGCTCGTCTTCTACGTCTTCTACTTTAAACGACAGTGTAAAAATGGACGCGTCAGAATGAAACTGAACAGCGGTGGTAAGATAACACTGTTTTGTCTCTATCAGCAGCGCACAGAAAAACACCATCAAGAAGGCTGGGAACCTTTTTGATATAAGTGTTTGACGTATTTGGTTAAAAAATAACAAAGGAATTGCGCTTACCTGCATTTAAGACAATAAAGATGCTACGAAGTGTGAGGTTGTTAAACAAGGTGCTGTGAGATAAACGACCCTTTTTCACAGGTGTTTCACTACGACTTATTTATTAGTGCACAAAGGATAACCTGGCTTGTAAACGGCGTGTGAAAACCAGTTAAAAAAGCATGAGGTTATTCTCCGCCAGTTATCGATATAACACAAAACCGTTAGCACCAACATGAAATCAGAGTGTCGTCAGTCATGGCTTTGTTTGTTAAACTATCCCGCTGTTTAAACGGTATTAATATGCTGTTCGCCCTGTGAGGGCCGTAGTAGAAGAAAAATCAGGAGAAGATGTTGGAGTTTTTGTACGAATACGGACTATTTCTGGCAAAGGCTGTCACCTTGGTAGTGGCCATTGTGATTGTATTGATTGCCATAGTGGGCAGCGCCAGTCGCCAAAAGCCAGGCAAAGGCCAGCTTGAAATTATATCGCTGACTGAGCAGCTAAATGACATTAAACATTATGCGCGCTCTGTATTGCTTGATAAGGCCGCACAGAAGAAGCTGGCCAAGGAACAGAAGAAAAAAGACAAAGCAGATAAATCAGATAGTAAGAAAAGTGAAGAGGGTGAGAAAAAATCCCGCCTGTTCGTTATTGATTTTGAAGGTTCTATGGACGCCCATGAAGTTGAGCGTTTGCGTGAAGAAATTACCGCGGTGTTGTGCGTCGCAGAAAAGCAGGATGAAATTCTTGTGCGTTTGGAAAGTGGTGGCGGTGTGGTTCACGGATACGGTCTGGCCGCATCACAACTGCAGCGGATTAAAGAAGCCGGTATCAAACTCACCATTTCTGTCGATAAAGTCGCCGCGAGTGGTGGTTACATGATGGCGTGTGTTGCCGATACGTTGTTATCTGCTCGCTTTGCCTACATTGGTTCTATTGGTGTACTGGCTCAAATTCCAAACGTAAATAAACTGCTCAAGAAGCATGATATTGAGTTTGAGCAACACACTGCCGGCGATTACAAGCGGACACTGACCGTATTCGGTGAGAATACTGACGAAGGCCGGGAGAAATTTCAACACGATTTAGAAAACATTCATACGCAGTTCAAAGCGTGGGTGAAATCTCAGCGCGACGTGCTGGATATTGAAAAAGTCGCCACCGGTGAAGTTTGGTTAGGGGCGGAAGCACAAGAGCTTGGCTTGGTTGACGACATTATGACTTCTGATGATTATATTCTTTCTCATCATCCGGCCCGCGAAATTTTTGCGGTAAAATATGCACAGAAGAAAACCATGGCAGAGAAGCTGGGCTTTGCTGTTTCAACAGCGGTAGAGCGTAGCATTATGCGTGTAATGTCTAAATCCAGACAGTGGTTTCAGTAGTGCTGTAGCGCCATGGCGAAAGATACCAAAGTCAGAATACTCAATGCCGCTGAAGCCTTGTTCGCTGAACAAGGCTTCACACAAACCTCCATGCGCGCAATTACTACTCGTGCTGATGTGAACCTGGCTTCAGTGAATTACCATTTTGGTAGCAAGAAAAACCTCATCCAGGCCGTGCTGAAACGCTACTTTGACGTGTTGATGCCGCAAATTGATACGGTACTTGCTAAGCATAAAGTGGAAACTGGCGTTGGTGGCGTACAAAGCTTGCTTATGTCGCTAGTGCCACCAATGATGACCCTTTCTAACGTACGACCCAAAGGCACAGCACTGTTTGTACAACTTCTTGGTCGTGGCTACAACGAAACTCAGGGGCATTTGCGGCGGTTTATCATGCACGATTATGGTAAGTCTGTGGCCGGATTGATGGCGGCACTGCATGCCAGTTTGCCAGAGGTCGACGATCACGAATTATTCTGGCGACTGCATTTCGCTATCGGCAGTTTTGTGTTTTCCATGGCTTCCAGTCAGGCCCTGACTGAAATCGCAGAAGCCGATTTTAATCAGGATGTCGATATTCAAGCCGTCATTCTGCATCTCGTGCCTTTTGTTTCCCAAGGCATTGCCGGGCATTCTGCCTAAGTCTTATCGCCATTATCAGGAGGGCATTATGGCCGTCACCAGACACCAACTCACAGCGTTTTTAGATGAATTATTGCGCCCCGCAGACATTAACGATTTTTGCCCCAATGGCTTACAGGTTGAAGGTAGCCATGACATCAATAAGATAATTACGGGCGTTACGGCCTCACAGGCGTTAATTGACGAAGCAGTGAGGTTGAACGCCGATGCTATTCTGGTACATCACGGGTACTTCTGGAAAGGCGAAGATCCTGCGCTTACCGGCATGAAGGGGAAGCGTATTCGTACATTGATTAAGAACGATATTAACCTTCTGGCTTATCACTTGCCCATCGATGTTCACCCACAATACGGCAATAACGCACAACTGGGTGACATCATGGGGCTAACAGATTTAGCGCCTTTATCTGGTGTAAAACCTAACGGCATCATTTTTACCGGACGCACCACCCATGCCATGTCTGGTGAGGTATTTCGCCAGCAACTTGAATCGGCGTTGGGCCGAAACGTGTTGCAGGAAGGGCATCCTCCGAAAGACATCAATACTGTTGCGTGGTGCACCGGTGGCGGACAGGGCTATATCGAGCAAGCCATTGCCGCTGGTGTAGATGCATTTGTTACCGGTGAAGTGTCGGAACAAACGGTACATGCGGCCCGGGAACTCGGCATCCATTTTTATGCTGCAGGCCACCATGCCACAGAGCGTTACGGGGTAAAAGCCGTGGGAGAGTGGCTCGCTTCAGAGCTGGAAGTGAATGTCGAATTTATCGACATTGATAATCCTGCCTAATCTCTTCTTAGCAACGTTATTAACGAGTATGTAGCTACGAGTCGTTCAACTTACTGCAGATGCATTCATGAAATCTACCGACCAATACTTTGATGGTATTGCAAAAAAGTTCGCCACCAATATCTATGGCACCACCAAAGGGCGTTTGCGTCATCTACTGTTGGTAGAAACGCTCACACAATACCTGCAATCGTCGCGGCCACTTAACGTTATGGATTTAGGTGGTGGTACCGGCATTATGACAAAAGTGCTTGCCGATGCTGGTCACCAAGTGACATTAGTGGATGCATCGGAAGATGTATTGGTACTCGCAAGAGAATATTTGGCGGAACTCCCCCATGTGACCATCCGTCAAGGCAGCATTCAGACCGAAACACAGATCGACCAGCAAGATCTCATCGTTTGTCATGCCGTGCTGGAATGGTTAGCCGAACCCCTCGAGGCTTTAAGCCTTATCTATAAAAAAATGAAACCTGGCAGTGCACTGAGTTTAACGTTTTTTAACCGTGATGCGGCGCTGTTTGGCAACGCGATCTACGGTAATTTTGACTACATCAATCGTGGGATGAAAGTAAAAAATCAGGTGCGTTTAAACCCGAACAATCCGCTGGTGCCGGCAGAAGTGATCTCTCATGCAGAATCACTTGGGTTCACTGTGAACGCTGTCACTGGCATACGTTGTTTTCATGATTACATGCGAGAACGGCAACTCACCGATGCTGAATTTGAGGCCCTGGTGGCATTGGAAAAGCAGTATATGAATCAAGCGCCTTATTGTTGGCTAGGAAAATACATTCACCTGATGCTGGAGAAACCGGCCTAAGTAGACCGGTGGTGCTTGTTTTTTGCCGCGCAATGCATAAAGGGCGATCAGGGTTTCACTAAAAACGTGGTGGTATCCATATTCTTGTCTGCACATTTTTTCACATTAGATAATGTGGTTTGGGCAATTTGACTTAACGCTTCCTGGGTAAAAAAGCCTTGATGCCCGGTAATGAGCACATTATGAAAGGTGGATAATCGCTCAAATACATCATCCTGGATAATTTCGCAGGAATGATCTTTGAAAAACAGTTCAGATTCCATTTCGTACACATCGAGGCCAAGGTAGCCAATTTTGTGCATTTTTAGCCCATCTATAAGCGCCTGGGTATCCACCAAGCCGCCTCTTGATGTGTTAATAAGCATGACACCATCGCGCATTTTACCAATACTGTCTTGGTTAATCAGGTGGTAGCTGTGCTCGTTTAACGGGCAATGCAAACTGATAATGTGTGACTCTGCAAGCAGTTTATCGAGGGCGACATACTGTACGCCAGCATCTTGCAGATGGCGATCGGGGTAAGGGTCGAAACACAATACCTGACAGCCGAAACCCAGTAAGATTTTTGCCGTTGCCTTGCCAATATGCCCAGTGCCTACAATACCTACGGTTTTACCCGCCATATTAAAACCGAGTAAACCGTTGAGATTAAAATTACCGTCTTTTACCCGGTTGTAGGCTTTGTGCATACGGCGGTTGAGGGTAAGCATGAGCGCTACCGCATGCTCAGCGACGGCTTCCGGTGCATAGGCGGGAACGTGGGATACGGCGATACCCAGTGCTTGAGCTTTATCGAGATCCACATTATTAAAACCCGCGCATCGCAGGGCAACATGTTTAACGCCCATCGCACTGAGTTGTGCTAACACCGTGGCACTCACATCATCGTTAACGAATACACAAACCGCATCGAGCCCGTTACATAGCGCCACTGTGGCGTCGTTAAGGTGGGCGGAAAAATACTGAATACTCATCCTGTCGTCTGCCAGGGCAGACAACGATGTTTCGTCGTAAGGGTTACTGCTAAACACACCGATTTTAATAGCCGAGCTTTTACCCGCCATAATATTTCCTTATCAGGCTTAAATCAGAGAGAGCAGAGACTTCTCCAATTCTTCTGGTTTCGTTGTTGGCGCAAACCGGTGGCGTACTACACCGTTTTTATCGACAACAAACTTGGTAAAGTTCCATTTTATGCCCTTAGTACCGAGTACGCCCCGGGCTTCATCTTTTAAGTAGTTAAACAACTGCGCGGCATTGTTGCCATTGACATCGACCTTCACCGACATGGGAAACGTGACATTGTAGTTAAGATCGCAGAACTGCGCGATATCGGCGTCGGTGCCCGGCTCCTGGCTACCGAATTGATTGCAGGGAAAGCCAATCAGCACAACATCTTTATCTTTATATTGTTGCCACAACTTTTCAAGCCCTTCATATTGGGGGGTAAAGCCGCAGCGACTGGCGGTGTTAAATATGACGAGTACTTTCCCTTTTAATGATGCTAAGGGCAGTCTCTCGCCATTATTTAATGTCACGGTGAAATCGTAAACCGAAGGCATGTTATCGTCTCTCAGTTGGTTTGCAGCGCGCATAGGCTGCTTTTACTCGTAGTTTTGTTATTATCCTGATGATGACAAAACCGTTTAAATGAAATCAGCAAGTTAGCTGAATATCTCATTATCACGTATAACGAAGAGAATACAATGTCTGTGAAAAAAGTTACTTTTCTTGGCCTTGGGGTTATGGGCTATCCCATGGCGGGTCACCTGCAAAATGCGGCCTTCGACGTTACGGTTTATAACCGTACAACCAGCAAAGCGAAAAGCTGGCAACAGCAATATGGCGGCAATTTCGCTGAAGACATTGCTGCAGCGGTATCTGGCGCAGACATCGTGTTTATGTGTGTGGGCAATGACAACGACGTACTCGCGGTGGCAGGAACAGCCATAGATAACATGGCGGCTGGCGCGGTGCTGGTTGATCACACCACAGCCTCTGCTGATGTGGCCAGAACGCTTAGCCAGCGCTGCAAAGAAAAATCACTTGGGTTTCTAGATGCACCGGTTTCCGGTGGCCAGGCAGGCGCTGAGAATGGTCAGCTCACTATTATGGTGGGAGGAGATCAAGCGGTGTTTGATCGCGTGCAGCCAGTGATGGATGCCTATGCGCGCCATAGCCAGTTACTCGGTGATGCGGGCAGTGGCCAGTTAGCCAAAATGATGAACCAGATTTGTATTGCCGGTATTGTTCAGGGCTTGTCGGAAGCATTGCATTTTGGTCAACAGGCAGGGTTAGATTGTGGTGCCGTTATCGATGTTATTTCTAAAGGTGCGGCACAGTCATGGCAGATGGAAAATCGCGCGCAAACCATGCTGGAGGGGAAATACGACTACGGTTTTGCCGTTGATTGGATGCGAAAAGACTTGTCGATTGCCCTTGATGAAGCCCGGCGCAATGGTTCTACGCTTGCGCTTACCGCACTGGTTGATCAGTATTATGCCGATGTACAAAAAGCAGGGGGCGGCCGCTGGGATACATCGAGCTTACTGACCCGACTGTCAACGTCTTAGTCTTGCAGTCTCTCGCACTCAAAAATTACGCTCAAGACGCAGAGTCTTGGGCGTTTTCATTGTCTGGTGTTTGCTCAGCATAGAAAAAGCTCGCTTCAGCTTGTGCTTGGGTTCTTAGTTGATGCAGACGTTTACGGTTGCTGTTATTGAGCGCCCCAACATCGAGTTTACTTAGCAAAGCCGGTACGGTGTACGAGCGGTAATTGGCATGGCGAGACTCCAGCATGCACTGTACCAGGTTCAAGCCAAATGCTGCCGTGCTGGGCTGCATCTGATAAGCCTGATAAAAGTAGTACATGGCTCTGATGTAGTCTCTGCCAATAAAAAGTCGCATTCCCGTATTGTTGAGTTCAAGTGAACGCTCTTCGGCCATACCCATATCAAGCTCTGCATTGGTCAGTACCTGTTCGTTTAACGTTTGCGAGGCCAGATTGCCTACAAGGTGATTTCGCTCATGTGCCATCGCCAGTAATTCACGGGCTTTTTCACTGTTTCCAATGGCATTGTGGGTTTTTGCTGCGATGGTTAAGGTGGCAGGATCGGTGCGCGACAGCAGATCCATATGTTCCAGCGATAATATCTGAGTCACTTTATCGTGATCGTCTTCGAGAGATGCCGCGAACGCGAGCAGGTAATCTTTCTTCTGAATTTGCTGTTGATCCACTTGTGCCCGACTTGCTATGCCAATCAGGCGGCGGGCCTGGCTAAGACTTTCGTCACGATTTGTTTTCGGTTGTTGTTCAGCAATGGAAAGGTAAAACTCAGCCAGCTCCACAGTGAATTCATTGAAGCGTTCGCGGGTACTGCGATTGTAATCACGCTTTTTTTGCAACAACTCTATGCCTTCAATGACCTTATCCTGTTTCTGGTAGGTCAACGATTTAAGACGCGTAGCGGGAACACTTAACTCGCTAATTTTTATATGATCTAAATAGAATTCAGCTTGTGACCAGGCTTCCTGTTCAAAGCAAAGGCACGCGAGCCATTCGAAAGCTTTATCGCGTGCCAGTGAATTAGTCATTAAGTCAGAAAGCTCATTTCTGCAATGCGACCAGTTGCCCGCCAGATATTCGCACTTAATTTTTCCCCATTGTGCCCATAACACTTTGTCTGAATGGGCTAGCACGGTTTCATACAGCTTTTTGGCTTCTAACAGTTTACCAAGCTGAAACAAAATACGGGCGTGTAACTTCACCACATCATTTTTAAGTCTGCCAGGGGTTTGCTCGCTGTCTAGTTGGTTGATAATGCGAAGTGCATTTTCTGCATCATTGTTATCCAGCGCGTCGAGGGCCTGTTTAACAAAGCTTCTGTAGCTCAAATAGTGCTTTAAACCGCGGGTCAATGTGGCAATGTTGTAAGGCTTTATGACAAATAAATCCGGCTGTGTATCAATGATCTGACCTACAGTTTGCGGGAGCCGGTCGGCGGTAATAAATATGATGCCTGTACTCGGACGAATAAACTGGCTCTGTCGTAACTGTTGCACCCATTCCACGCCATTTCTGCCTTGTCCGAGGTGAAAATCCATCAGAATTATTTCAAAATTTTGTCGGCGAAGGGCCGCTTTTAACTCGGAACCGTTACTGAAACTACTAATTTCAAACTCGCCCATGGGCAGCAAGTGACTGCGGATCGCCGAGCGGGCAGTGGCGTTATCTTCAATAATTGCCAGACGATAGGGCATGATGGCGAGCAGCTTCCTGATATAACAGCGAGAATGGCACGTACCTTAAGCATAACAGCGTAGGTGAAATTCGTCACCCTGAGAGCGCTCTATTAAAAGTGTTTCACCAGAACGTGCTGAACGCATCAATCGTTGTCACAAAAAATTTACAATATGCTTTTAATTGTTTTACGTTAACGTTTACGTAAACCTTCAGAATTGTTTAAGGTGTTGCATAAGCCAATAGCAAGCAACATGAAAAGAGAGCGATATGCAAAACGTGCCGATGTTGATTAACGGGGAATGGGTGTCAGGGAAGGGGGAGCAGACGATTGCTGTGACTAATCCTGCCAATAACGAAACCATCGCCAATATTCAGTGTGCTTCTGAAGATGACATGACCGCAGCCATTGATAGTGCGGTGAGGGCGTTTGAGACTTGGCGCGACGTGCCTGTCACCGAGCGTGCTCGATTGATGATGCGTTATCAGGCATTACTCAAACAATATCATGATGAACTGGCCACACTTTTGGCCAGCGAAACAGGCAAAACATTCGACGATGCCAAAGGCGATGTGTGGCGTGGTATTGAAGTGGTTGAACAAGCCATGAATGTGCCGTCTATGATGATGGGCGAAACCGTAGAAAACGTTGCCCGCAATATTGACACTGCCAGCTACATACAACCTTTAGGTGTGTGTGTTGGCATCACGCCGTTTAATTTTCCGGCAATGATACCGCTTTGGATGTTCCCTCTCGCCATTGCATGTGGCAACACGTTTGTGCTCAAGCCTTCAGAACAGGACCCGCTGACTCCCAACCGTCTTGCTGAACTGTTTCTGGAGGCGGGAGCACCGCCAGGCGTACTTAACGTTGTGCATGGTGGTAAGGCGCAAGTCGACCGTTTACTTAATGATGATCATATCAAAGCCGTTTCGTTTGTGGGATCTGTGCCTGTAGGTCAAGCCATTTACAAAACCGCTACGGCAAATTTGAAGCGCGCCCAATGTTTCGCCGGTGCAAAAAACCACACCGTCGTGATGCCTGATGCGAACAAAGAGCATGTATTGAATAATCTCGTCGGGGCATCTGTTGGTGCAGCAGGGCAGCGTTGTATGGCTATTTCAGCAGCGGTATTTGTTGGCAAGGCGAAATCGTGGATCCCCGAATTGGTTGAACGTATTGCCAAGGTGAAACCAGGTTTATGGAACGACAGCGAAGCCGGCTTTGGCCCGTTAATTTCACCGGCGGCGAAGCAACGTGTACTGTCGTTAATTGAACAAGGTAAAAAGCAGGGCGCAAACTGTTTGCTGGACGGCTCTGATTTTACCGTACCAGGTTACGAAAATGGCAATTGGGTTGGTGCCACGGTGTTTTCAGAGGTTACGCCAGACATGGCTATTTACCAGGAAGAAATTTTCGGGCCGGTGCTTTCGTGTATGACCGTTGACTCTCTGGACGAAGCGCTTTCGCTGGTGAACGCGAACCCCTTCGGTAACGGCACTTCTATATTTACTAACAGTGGTGCGGCTGCACGTAAGTATCAGCATGAAGTCACCGTGGGGCAAGTAGGCATCAATGTACCCATTCCGGTGCCACTCCCGTTCTTTTCATTTACCGGCTGGAAAAACTCGTTTTACGGCGATTTACACGCTTACGGAAAGCAAGCCGTGCGCTTTTACACAGAAACTAAAACGGTTACGAGTCGTTGGTTAGACGATGATATTCCTGGTCCACTTAATCTCACCATTTCAATGTAAAAGGAGGCATCAATGGACTTTTCTTTAAACGATGACCAAATCGCCTTCATGGATGCGGCCAGCCAATTCGCTGCTCAGGAATTTGCTCCGAATGCAGCTCGCTGGGATAGAGAACATATTTTTCCTGTAGAAGCCCTACGCAAGGCGGGTGAACTCGGCTTTTGTGGCTTATACACACCGGAAGACGCTGGCGGCCTGGGGCTGTCGCGACTGGACTCATCGTTAATCTTCGAACAGTTAGCGATGGGCTGTACCACCACCACAGCCATGCTAACGATTCACAATATGGCGACCTGGATGATTGCCACCTGGGGCACCGAGGAAGCGAAAAGCGACTGGTGTGATGCATTGGTTAGCGGAGAAAAGCTTGCTTCTTATTGCCTTACTGAGCCCGGGGCAGGTTCAGACGCCGCATCGCTAAAAACCAAGGCGGTTAATTCACAAGATGGTTATGTGATTAACGGCTCCAAGGTTTTCATTTCTGGCGCGGGTAGTACAGATGTTCTGGTCGTTATGGCGCGAACGGGCGGCGAAGGACCAAAAGGTATTTCGGCTTTTGTGGTTCCTGCTAATGCAGAGGGCGTGAGTTACGGTAAGCCAGAAGAAAAAATGGGTTGGAACGCGCAGCCAACGCGCATGATTACCTTTGAGAATGTGCATGTGCCTGCATCGGCTTTATTAGGCAATGAAGGTGAAGGTTTCAGTATGGCAATGCAGGGGCTGGATGGCGGCAGAGTGAACATCGCAACTTGCTCCGTTGGCACAGCCCAACAGGCGCTGGAAACCGCAAGGCAGTACCTTAACGATAGGGAGCAGTTTGGCAAACCACTGGCAGCCTTTCAGGCGCTTCAGTTCAAATTGGCCGACATGGCCACAGAATTGGTTGCGGCTCGCCAGTTGGTTCGCCTGGCTGCGTTTAAATTGGATAACAATGATGCTGATAAAACCACCTATTGCGCCATGGCAAAACGATTCGCTACTGATGCAGGCTTTATGGTGTGTAACGAGGCACTGCAAATACATGGTGGATACGGCTACATAAAAGAATATCCGCTAGAGCGACATGTACGCGACGTACGTGTGCACCAAATTTTGGAAGGTACGAATGAGATTATGCGCGTGATCATCGGTCGCCGACTCATCGCGGACATGGGTTCTGTGTTATAACCCAGCCAAATAGACTAGGCTGGTGATGCTTGATAGCCCACATCTGATACCTAATGCCGACAAGGATATGCTTGTGAACGAACAACAAAAGGTGATTGCGACAGAACATCGTACCCGCTGCGGACAGCGATTCGGACAACTGACGCTGAATAAACCAAAAGCACTGAATGCGCTGGACGTAGACATGGCAACCACAATGCTCGCTGTGTTGAAGCAATGGGAACAAGCCGATGACATGGTGTTTGTGCTGATTGACAGTGTGGGTGATAAAGCGTTTTGTGCGGGTGGCGACATCGTTTCGATGTATCACGCAATGGCAGAGCAACCCGATACGGTGCCTCCATTTATCAAATCATTTTTCACCGTGGAGTACGAACTCGATCATACCATCCACACTTTTAGCAAACCGGTGGTGGTATGGGGTTCAGGAATTGTTATGGGCGGTGGTATGGGCCTGTTACAAGGTGCAAGTCATCGTGTGGTCACCGAAACCAGTAAATTGGCCATGCCGGAAATCTCCATTGGCCTCTTTCCTGATGTAGGAGCCAGTTTTTTTCTGCCGCGACTGCACCATAAACTCGGATTGTTTTTGGGCATGACGGCGGCGCAGTTGAACGGTGCTGAATCGGTGAATTACGGAATGGCCGATTTTCTCTGTAACAGCGGCGGATTGAATGCGCTAATTTCACAATGGCAAGATACTGATTGGTCATCGACGGCGTCGCCAGGCAGTGCGCTTTCTCGTTTGCTACAAGACCATTCTGCGACCATAGCGCCCGATGATGGTATTGCGCTAAACGACCGTGTTGCACCTTGGCTGGCAGAGATTGAGCGAATTTGTGCGGCGAGTACTGCCAGTGTCGTTAAAGCCGGTCTTCTCGCTATTGATGCGGGCGAAGATCCCTGGCTGCGCCGTGCGCAACAGTCATTGTCAGCCGGTTCTAGTCTTACTGCAGCGCTGTTCTTCTCGCAATTTAGTAAAGGTGCACAGTTGTCGTTGTCAGACTGTTTCCGTATGGAACTGATCATGGCGTGTCGGTGCGCTGAATTTGGCGAACTCAAAGAGGGGATAAGGGCGCTGCTTATTGATAAAGACGGTAATCCTGCCTGGCGTTTTAATCACATCGACGCCATTCCAGACGATGTTGTCGCCGGCTTCTTCGCGCCACCGTGGGAAGAAGCGCACCCGCTCGTACATTTAGGAGAATCATAATGCATATTGCGTTTTTTGGATTAGGAAACATGGGGTCGCCAATGGCGGCAAACCTGCTAAAAGCAGGTCATGAAGTAACGGTGTATGACCTGGTACCTGCGGCAGTAGAAAAGCTAACAATGCAGGGGGCCAACGGTGCCGATAACGTCGCAGATGCAGTAACCGACGCCGATGTAGTGATATCTATGCTGCCAGCCGCATCCCACGTAAAAGCGCTGTATTTTAATGACGATGGTATATTTTCTCATCTTAACAAAAGCACGTTGATTATCGATTGCAGTACCATTGATGCGCAAACGGCAAAGCAGGTCGGTGATGGAGCGGAAAAAGCCGGTCACGCGTTTATTGACGCGCCTGTGTCTGGTGGTGTAGCCGGTGCCACGGCGGGTACGCTAACCTTCATTATGGGCGGAGAAACAAACGCCGTAGAACAAGCCAAAGCTATTTTATCTGCCATGGGTGCCAATCTGTTTCATGCCGGCCCGATGGGGGCTGGTCAAATTGCCAAAATTTGCAACAATATGCTGCTTGCGGTGCTCATGGCAGGTACGTCGGAAGCATTGCAACTCGCCATTGACAACGGCCTTGATCCAAAAGTGATGTCAGACATCATGTTGCAGAGCTCGGGGTGTAACTGGACTCTACAGAAATACAACCCTTGCCCGGGCGTGATGGACAATGTGCCCTCGTCGAACGGGTATCAGGGAGGATTCATGGTGCAACTGATGAACAAAGACTTGAGCTTAGCAATGGATACCAGCGCTGCAAGCGGTTCAGCCACACCCATGGGCGCTGCGGCGCAGCAACTTTATCGGTTGCACCAGCGTAACGATACCGCAACTCAGGACTTTTCCAGTATTTTTAATTTCTATAGCCGAAACAGTTAATGCTTACGGTCACCAGTGACAGGGCAGTAATGGGTTAATTTCTGCCCAACTTTCTACTTTGCGCGTTTGCCAGGCAGCGCTTACTTCTTGCCGTTATTTTTGCTACATTGCCCCGGATTTTACCGCTAAGAGAACCAATCCATGTGGCGATGCCCGTTATGCCAGTCTTCCCTTACTACCGATACCGTTTGGTACTGCGAGAATAACCACCGTTTTGACGTATCCAAGCGGGGTTATGTCAATTTACTTCCAGTACATAAAAAGGGCAGTAAACAACCTGGCGACAGCAAAGATATGCTTTCAGCTCGACAGATGTTTCATCAAACGGGCGGCTATCAACCGTTGATGGACAAAATGGCAACGCGACTGATATCGGCGCTGAAAACAAAAACAGGCGAATTAAGCCTGTACGATGCCGGCTGTGGTGAAGGCAGCTATTTGAACGAAGTGCAGTGCGCGTTACAAAATCATGGGGTGTCAGTTTCTGCGGCTGGTAGTGATATTGCAAAAAGTGCCGTCGACTTTGCCGCGCGCCAATACAAGCAGGCGCAATTCGTGGTTGCCAGTAGTTTTGATTTACCGGTAGAAAATAACGCGGTGGACGTGGTGCTTCAGGTATTTGCACCTGGTGATGATGAAGAACTCCACCGGGTATTAAAGCCGGGTGGACTACTCTTGCATGTTGCACCTGGGCCCGAGCATCTGTATGCACTCAAATCGGTGGCTTACCAAACACCACGAAAACATGAGCAACCGGTTGATCACAGAGCTGGCTTTGTGCTGCAGTCACGAGAACCTTTGTCGTTTGATATCAATTTTAGCTCGGCTGAACAAATTAGCGCTCTGCTTATGATGACGCCGTTTACCTGGCGATTAAGCGAAGAAAAACGAGAGAGTTTGGTTCGCGATTTGAAACAGATAGAAGCCGATTTTGTCGTCAGTTTGTGGGCAAAATCTGAAACGGTTTAGCGCTGAGCGCGACAATAAAAAAGTAATAAGGCTAAAAGCAAAAAACGCAGGATGTTTATCCTGCGTTTTTAATGGTTAATGATATCGCCGGCTATTTCGAAAAGTGGATCAGATGCTTAATTGCCCTGCTTAATAAATCCACATTTAATGGGTCGTTACTGCGTGCACGGGTATCGACATCAGAGATTTCAAAACTACCATTGCTTAACACTTCAATCATTTGGTCGTTATGGACCACAATGACTTTCTCTCCAGAGGTACTCACCAGCCAGTTGCGTTGCGGCGCAAGCAAGTTCTGGCCCGAAGAGTAGAACTGAACCGGCGCATGACAACCAAGTGCATTCATGATCGTAGGCGCTAAATCTTCGGTGCTCGCCAACTTACCTTTTACATTCAAGGTGGTGTATAGCTTCCCGCGGCTGGTGCCACCGTCGGTATCGAAACCCGTTGCGATAATCACATCGCTGTTCGCAAACACCTCGTTATTCAGCATTTCTGCAATTTTTGCTGCAGGTAAAAAGGCAATATGCAGTCCGTCGTGATTATTACTCACCGGCTGGCGGTAACCATTGAGCGCTTCTGTTGGCAATGTCTCATCAACATGAATAGACACTGGCATGCCCAAACCGACAGGCAATGCGAGTAGTACGGGACGCTTGTCTTTTAACGTACCCTGATAGATTTCAGGTACACCGAACAAGGTGGTGTGAATCAGGCCATCGAGTGACGATGCGGTGGTGAAATAGTTATCCATTTCACGGAGATCAAACTGCGGTAAGTCGGGCAGTGGAGCATCGTCAGTTTGTACAACCAGTGCAAATGTACGCGTTGATTCAATATTGCAGTACACCGGCTCGGTGGGATAAGCCACTTGGTGGATTTCCGGATCAAACTGTAATTGTTGTCGTTCACGGTAACGATCCAGGTCGAGTAACCCATAACGTGACATGGTGGTTTTTGCGGTGGCCGGGTACGACAACGGGAACATGTTGTCCTGCTTTACGATAGGCTGGTACAACTCGGCATCGGCCCACACGTGAATAGCATGGCTCGCCACAAAGCAGCCTAAGAAAAACACCATGACTTTGGTGCCAATTTTATGCTGTTGCAAACGTTCGACCCGCTTCCAGATAGCATTGGCAAGAATGAGTTGGAAACCCAACCACACTACAAACAACAGCAAGAGGTACATCCATTGTTGCAGTCCGAATTCAGTGACTTGTGTATTGGCTTCGCTGCGTAATAAGTCGGCGGAACTGAAACTTAAATGAAAGCCCGTGCGATTAAACAGCAGTGCATCGAAGGCCATGAGGGCGAGCCCTACAGCAGCGATGGCGGAAGCGGCGAGTTTGATGATCCTGGGATTGGTGGCCAGGTAACACAGCGGCAGTACAAATATGACAAAACCGGAGAAGGTCATAAAGCCAATATGACCGAACCAGTTGCACACTAAATACAGTGCGCCGAGCAACGTACCCGGTGCCGGCGATGAAAAGATAAACACCGAAGCAATGATCATTGCGATGGCGATGTTTGCCAGAGCGAACCAGTGGCCCCAATTGACCAGACGGGTAACGCGTTGACGGCGCGGAGATTCCGCTAAAATCATGGTTGCAACCTATTCCTTGACACTTTTTACCAGTACGGAAGCAAATTGTTCTGCCATTGCTTTTCGACTCGCTGGCGATACCTGCGTATTCAAAATATGGGTGATAACATTTCCCAGCACCATGAGCTGAAGATCTCTGTTTGCCTGATTTTCCTCAAGGGTGAGGATAACTTTATTCATTAGCGCTTCAAAATCCGAATCGGAGTAACGGCTTTGTTGGGGCATTGCGACGCCTCTTTTACTGTTTTCTTTTTCAAAAAAGAATGGAATTTAATTTCAAATGATTATAATCGTTGCTCGGGTGATAACAATCATTCATTCGTAAATCCCGCAAATACGCTGTAAATTCTTAACAAACAGGACTTCTTTTAGCCTATGAGTGCACTGATTCACCATTTTGTCGTTCATCGTTTGGTCGTTACCGATGAAGGCAAGCTCTCAATTATTCCCCGTGACAAATGCCTTGCAGTAACGCCGGAAATTGAATCATTGGCCCATCAGATAAACCACAGTTTTAACAGCAAGCCGGGTAAAGGGGTTGGCCACTTTACCGATTCAGCGGAAACCGCAGAGGGTAGCGTGCCGTTTAAAGCCTCTCTTGCTGACTTCATGCATGCGCAAAAAGAACGGGTGGATAATTTAGAAGACATCTTTCATCAGTTTACGGTGTCGTCGGGTGACAAACTTATCAAAGCCCTTACTGACACGGGCAGTGTGCAAACCGGTTTTCTGATTTTTTGTCAGTATGAATTCCTGGCAACCCAATACTTAATGATCACGTTGTTAAACACCCGTTCCCACGTGGAGATTAACCAGGCGTTGGAATTAAATGCCCGCGAGCACCTTGATTTAGCCAAAATGCAGCTCGCGGTACGTATTGATCTTACACAGCTTGAAATTCAGCCGGAGCAAAAGCGCTACGTGAGCTTTATTAAAGGGTTGATGGGTCGTAAGGTGTCAGATTTCTTTATGGATTTCATTGGCTGTGAAGAGCTGGTGGATATTAAGCAACAGAATAAACAGCTTATCTCGTCCGTTGACGCTTATCTGGCCAGCGAAAACCTGGATCGTAATGAACAAGAGCAGCATCGCGAAGAAGTAAAATCTTACTTTAAAGAAAAAATTGATGCGGGAGAAAGCCTGTCTATCACAGAGTTGTCTGGACGTTTATCACCCGAAAGCGACAGTGAGCACAGTTTCGAGGCCTTCACGCAAACGCTAGATGCACCCTTGGAAGCGTCTATTCAGCCCGATCCTGCTGCGTTACGCCAGTTAGCAAAATACACCGGCCAAGGCGGCGGTGTTTCGTTAAGCTTTGAGCGAAAGCTTCTAGGTGAACGGGTCATTTACGACCCCGTATCGGATACCCTTACCATTAAGGGCATTCCTCCTAATTTGAAAGATCAGTTGACCAGACAGTCAAAAAATTAACTAATTTTACCGCCGGCACTGGCTTGGCTGGCAGTGTGGGTGGTAAAATCGCACATTCTTTGTTTCTGTTCGCTTGCTGCGATGATTCGCCAGGCTTCAAGATGAGAAACAGTTTCTTTTGGTTATTTATCGTATAATGCCGGCTGATTATTTCCGGTAGTAAGGTTTTACATGCAATTATTTGTTAACGACCTCACCGTTATGGATTTCTCTTACCTGTGCCCTAAGCGCGGCATGGTAGGTGAAAGCTGGATTGTCGACGTGGTGTTATCTGGCGATCTGAACGATGAGAGTATGATTCAGGATTTCGGTAAGGTTAAAAAGAATCTTAAGCGCCTGATTGATGACTACGTCGACCATAAATTGCTGGTACCTGCCGATTACAATGATGTTGCAATTATTCGTAACGACGACGAACAAGTTGATGCGCGTTTTACCTGTGAGGATGGCCGGGTGTTGCAACTGTATTGCCCGGCGGAAGCCTATGCGTTCATTTATGGTGAAAGCGTCACCATGGAGTCCGTTGGCTTATATTTGCGGGAAGTCCTTGCCACACATTTGCCTGAGAATGTGGACAATTTGGAACTCATCCTGCGTACAGAAGTGATCACAACGCCGTTTTATCATTACACCCACGGGCTAAAAAAGCATGACGGCAATTGTCAGCGTATTGCCCATGGTCACCGCTCTAAAATTGATGTGTTTGTCGATGGCCAAAATAGCCTGGAGAGCCAGGAATACTGGGCTTCTCGCTGGGAAGACATTTATATTGCTTCGGAAGAAGACCGTCTGGCCTTCGATAAACGTCAGGCCAGTGGCGATGTGCCAGGTGATCAGTCTTACAGCTGTTTTGCCTATGAATCATCACAAGGCTATTTCGAAATTTTGTTGCCCGATGCTGACTGTGAAGTGGTCACCACAGATTCTACCGTAGAGTGTTTGGCACAGTTTATTTATGATCAAGAAAAGCAGCGCAAGCAAGGGGCTGCGGTCAAAATTCTTGCTTATGAAGGCGTGGGCAAAGGCGCACTGGTGTGCGACTGATGAAAAGCATCGCCCAGGCCGTTGTGGCCTGTACATTTTTGCTAAGTGTATCTTCTATGGTGCATGCCGAGGCCAACGACTCTGGGCTTGTATTGAACGGAAAGTTTACCCAGGGCAGTTTATTTCGTGGTCAATTACCCGTTGGAAGCAAAATTATGCTCGATGGGGAAACACTGAAGCAAAATGACCAGGGCAAGTTTGTATTCGGCTTTGCCCGTGATGCCAAACTGAATCATCGTCTTAGCTGGACACTGCCAGATGGGTCATCCGGCAATCGTGACATCACGCTTAAAAAGCGTGATTACAATATTCAGCGCATAGACGGCCTTAAACCTTCCATGGTCACGCCGCCACAAGAAACCATCGACAGAATCAATCGCGATAGTGCCAATGTGGGTAAAGCAAGAGCAGGCGTTTCTGAGCTTGATGCATTGTTCACCGGGTTCGTCTGGCCAGCAGAAGGCCCTATCACCGGTGTTTACGGCAGTCAGCGTGTATTAAATGGTGTACCAAAAACACCACATTATGGCGTTGATGTGGGCGCGCCGACGGGCACACTGGTGGTTGCACCGGCTGCAGGCGTTATTACGTTATCGGATGATTTGTATTACAGCGGCAACACCGTCATTCTTGATCACGGGATGGGTGTGTATTCCACATTTTTGCACCTCGATGCGTCTGATGTGAAAGTGGGCGATGTTTTAAAGCAGGGCGATCCTATTGGTAAAATTGGTGCCACAGGCCGTGCTACTGGGCCCCATTTAGACTGGCGCCTGAATCTTGGTAAGATGCGCCTTGATCCGGCCTTGCTGGTACCCGCGCGACATTGATCTTAGCGATTGAAGTGATAAACAAAAACGACGGTTGCAACCGTCGTTTTGTGTTTAAGGCACATTCATTCTGCTAAAGGCACCTTAGCTAGTGAGCCATTCCGCCAGTTTTTCTTTATCCTCGATGGTGAAGTAACAAGCTTCCTGGCGTTCTTCGATAACCGGCAATTTCAGAGTAAGCAACCGACCATCACGGATAACAGTGATTGCGAGTTCTGTTTTATCTGTTTGATTAAGCAGACGTTGCAGCAGTACATCACCAACCACGTAGCCTTCAAGGGCGATGATCTTATCATTCACCTGTAGACCGGCGAGATCAGCGGCACCGCCTTCAAATACTACCTGTACTGTCACACCCAAATCGGCAGATTTAATGGCAGCGCCCAGCGGGTGTTTTTGATACGCCGGCGAGGGTGGAACGCCACCGCGATCGGCGGCTGAGTTTTTAGGCCGCGTGTGCAGGCACAAGCCGATATCTGCCAGCCAATCATTAAGTGGTACATCTTCGTAGCCATAAACCACTTTCTGCAGATAGTCAGACACATCAATGTTGAATTCAGACTGACACACTTTCTCTATGACGTCGTCTGGTGTGCCTTTTTCGTCGGCCCCGTAATCTCGCCACAGTGCTTGCATCAGATTATCTAGCGAAAACTTGCCAGCCGACGCTCTACGCAACAATAAATCCAGCCCAAATGCGATAATGCCGCCTTTGGTGTAATAGCTGACAATATTGTTGGGTGCACTGGCGTCTTGTTTGTAGAACTTTGTCCATGCATCAAAACTGGATTCCGCCACAGATTGCTTAAAGCGGCCTTTTGTTACTTGTAGGCGGGTAAGGTTCTGACCCACAATCTCCAAATATTTTTCCGGCGATATCAACCCAGTTCGCGCCAACGTGACGTCATCGTAAAAACTGGTAAAGCCCTCATAAATCCATAGTTGAGGCGTGTACACTTCCTGGCTGAGATCCGGTGTGAGAAAAACGGCAGGGCGTAATCGCTTTACATGCCACGTATGAAACAATTCATGGCAACACAGGCTGAGGAAGGTGACGTATTGATCTGTTTTAGCGCCACCTTCACGTTCCAGTGGTAAATCAAAACGGGGATAAAGCAGGGCGGTTGAACTGCGATGCTCCAGGCCGCCGAAACCTGCGTCACTGAGCAGCGTCATAAAGATGTAGCGATCGACAGGGTATGGTTTTCCGAACAAAGAAAGGTGATGCTGACATACCGGTACCATGTCTTCGCAAATGCGTTTGGTATTAATAGGCGTATTGCCACTGAACAGGAATACAAATTCCGCGCCGTCTACGTTAACGCTGTCGAGCACACATTCACCCATAAAGAGGGGGTGATCGATAAGTTCGGCATAATTTTCACACAAATAATGCGCGCCATTTTGATCGGTTAGCGGCATACTGGTTTCTACGTGCCAGTGATCGAGGGCTTCTGGCAACGATACGGTCACTTCACACGTCGCGTTGGATAACGCCGGCACTTCCAGAAACACACTGGTACCATTCACAAATCCGTATTCGTCATTGAGATAGGCTGCGCGTACCGATAGGTCGAAAGCATAAACAGTATAAATGACACTGGCTGCTTGTTTGTTGGTGACCAGCGACCAGGTTTGTTTATCTGTTTTTTCCACAGCGAGTGACTCGCCTGACGCGTTGGTTGCATTGAGCGTGATGATATTTCGGGCAAAATCACGCACCATATAGCTTCCCGGGATCCAGGCTGGGAGAGCGAGCACCAACACATCATGGTCTGTAGCCGGAATTGTCATTGTGACGGAGAACGTATGCTGTGAACGTGAAAGAACAGAAATGTCGTAACGAAGTGATGTCATTGAAACACCCGATAAATAAAGCGGTAATTAATGATGCCCTAGACAACACACTTTGTCAGCAAGGAAACCTGTTATAAAATCATGGCGATCACAAAGGAGTTAACGGATTAATGAGTAAACAGGATGCGCTTGGTCTGAACAAAGAAGACATCGCGGCTTTACGCAATCTGCAACCGGGTACGGTAGTAGACGTGCAGGTTGATACGCCCGTATCGGTTCAGCGTCTGAAAACTCACTATATCGGCATGGATATTGGCAAAGCCTTTTTCTTCCAAATTCCCAATACCCACAAGTGGGCGAATGTACGTGGGCATTTAGCCGCAGGCAGTGAAGTGGTGGTTCGCTTTATCATTGAAGGCGGCTACGGTGAGGTGATTGCATTTAAAGTGTCGTTGATGAAGGCCTTTAGTAAACCGGTTTCTATGCTCATTACGACATTTCCCGATAGAATTCAGAAGCTGGGTTTGCGTAGTGATCAACGCGCTCAGCCCGGAATTCCAGTTAGCGTCTACACTGATAGTGAAGAAAAAGAGCGCGTTAGAGGGCTCATCATTGATGTGTCTAAAACCGGATGCAAATTGGCCATCAAATCGGATGACCCAGATCTAAAATTCGATGCTAACAAAATGATAACATTGGGCTGTAAATTAGATGGCGATACGATTAGGATAGAGAGCAAAGTGAAAAACGTCGCTGAAGTAAAAGGCTACTTTTACTACGGTATTCAATTCACCGGTGAATTAGCCGCTGTGGAAATATTGATAGACAGATACATACTCGCATTGTGAAGCACATTAAGGTGGGGTCTGCTTCTTATGCCTGGTAAGGAGCATTAATGCGTCACATTGAAACACTACTCACGAAATACGAAGAAAGCCATCGCAATCACACCAATGTGCTCATTCACGCGATTGCGGTGCCGTCTATTTATCTTGTCACGCTGGGATTGTTGTGGAGCATTCCGTTACCGGCTTTTCTCGCTGAAACCGATTTAACCTGGGCACACATTCTGGTGTTGCCGGCACTTTACTACTACTTCATGTTGTCGGGGCCGATAGGTGCAGCCATGACATTTCTTACCATTGTCAGTTTTGGCATTATCAACCTAATTGATTCACTGGGTATTTCGGTATGGCAATTTAGTTTGCTGTTATTTGTGGTTATGTGGATTCTGCAATTTGTCGGTCACAAAATAGAAGGAAAGAAACCCTCGTTTCTTGATGACGTGCGATTTCTGCTTGTTGGGCCTGCATGGTGGTGGACCCATTGGTTTAAAAGAATGAATATTAACTGGTAATTGAAACGCTTAGCTGGGGCAATTACTTCGTTTAAATGCTATTCATCACTGCGACCAGAAGCCCCCGAGGCACGACCAAGTCAGTCACGTTCATCAGCAAACTGCGTATAATAAAATTACTATTTGATTTATCGGTAATAAAGTGAGTCGCTGGCAACAACTTTTCGAAAGCAACGAGCGCTTGTTCTGGACTTTGCACAGTGTAGGCTGGGCAGGGTTTGCACTAATTTATTATATCGGCTCGTTCCTTCATGATGTGCGTCCTATTTGGGTGTTCATTATTTTACTGAATGCCTATGCTGGCTGGCTTCTTACCGTTCCTCTTCGTTATATTTTCCGCTGGGCGCGCACCCAGTCACCAATGAAAATGGTGATTGTTGTGGTGTTGTCCTGCTATGTGGTCGCGCTTGTGTGGGCCGTGGTAAAAAATGTCAATTACTGGGAAATTTATAAACACGGCTATCGTCCTGATACCTGGTACCTTTATTTTACCAACACCATTAATTCACTTATTATGGTGGGTTGCTGGACCGGCACGTATTTCGGTATCAAAAACTTCCAGATGCTGCAAAAAGAAAAGCAGAATGCGCTGAAGGCCAGTACTATGGCACATCAGGCGCACATCAAAATGCTGCGCTATCAGCTTAACCCACATTTTCTTTTCAACACCTTAAACGCAATTTCCACACTGATCTTGCTTAAAGAAAATGACATTGCAGAAGCTATGGTATCCCGTTTAAGTGATTTTCTTCGCTACTCCTTAGACAACGATCCTATCAAACGGGTATCGCTGGGCGAAGAAATCAAAGTGCTTAGATTGTATTTAGAAATTGAAAAAGTCCGGTTTGATGATAGATTGGACGTTGTGTGGGATATTGATGACGAATGTGATTCCGCGCTGGTTCCCAGCATGATCCTCCAGCCGTTAATTGAAAACGCAATTAAACACGCCATTTCCAGAATGGAAAATGGTGGTCGAATTTCTATTTCTGCACGTACCTTTGGTAATGATTTATTACTCGACGTGGCCGATAACGGCCCTGGTGCAGAAATCAAAAATGGTCAACTACATCGTGAGAACGGGGTAGGGTTAGTCAACATTAAGGAACGTTTACAGTCTCTTTATCAGCGCAATTTTGCTTTTTCGGTTGAACATAATCAGCCGTCAGGCATACGCGTGAGACTGCGGATCCCTTACGAAGTATAAGATGTAGAATATGAGTGATCGTAAAATTAAAACCGTCGTGGTAGACGACGAGCCACTGGCAAGGAAAGGATTACGCACGCGTTTAGAACGACACACTGATGTTGAAGTGGTTGCAGAGTGTCAGAACGGTCTTGATGCGGTTAGTGTTATTTCAAAAAATCGTCCCGATCTGGTATTTCTGGATATTCAGATGCCGGGACTTAATGGCTTTCAAGTAATTCATAAGCTGCGGGAATTGAATCAGCCAATTCCTATGATCGTGTTTGTTACGGCTTACGATAGCTATGCAATTAAAGCCTTTGATATCCACGCAGTAGACTACTTGCTAAAACCCGCAGACGATGCGCGTTTGTCCGATGCATTGAAAAAAGTACGTGAGTATTATTCTACGCAGCATCAGGATGAGCAGTCCCGTAAATTGGTGAATCTGGTTGCGGAACTCACCGGTGATGATTGCGAAGAAATCTTGCGCAAACTGGCAAGCGGCGAAGAAATTGAAACCAATCCATACCCTGATGTACTAGCTATTAAGGATGGGTCGGAAGTTACCCGTGTTGCGGTACAAGATATTCAGTGGATTGATGCTGCCGGCGATTACATGTGTGTCCATGCTCTCGATGGTATGCACATTATGCGTAAAACCATGAAAGAACTCGAGCAGGAACTGAATCCACAATGGTTTGTTCGTGTTCACCGTTCAGCCATCGCTAATATTCGCTTTGTTAAAAAGCTGGTGAGTCACATTAGTGGTGAATACCACCTTATCTTGCAAAATGATACAGAGTTGAAAGTTAGCCGTAGTCATCGAGATAAAGTGAAAGCGGCAATGAAAATGTAACTGCTTGGAAAACGGAGCTATTTAGCTCCGTTTTTGTTTATCTTGTCTAGGAAAAATGTCCTGTTTACCGTTACGCGTAACGGTTATTCATCAATAATGTCATGGTGTTCACCGATAGATCGTCTAGTGGTTTGCTGTGTTCCCATGTAAGCGGTAAGGGCACTTCCACTGCTTGTCCATTTTGCTCGCCAACCATGATGCCGGTTATTGGTTTGCCAATGAGTGTAGCGGCGTGTGCGCCCAGTTTCATGGCTAACAGACGGTCTTGAGATACCGGCGAACCGCCTCGTTGGACATGACCTAAGATCACCGGTCGCACTTCCGTTTCTGTTCGCTGCTCAAGTTTGCTAACAAGGTCGGCAATACCGCCAGGCCAGAGGTTTTCAGCTAAAATGATGATGTAGCTTACATTGCCTCGTTGGTCTCGACGTTCATTGAGCTGGGTAAGAATATCTTTCAGTGTTTTTTCTTCATTCTCAAAAAGCTCAGGCAGGATGACATAGTCTGATGCGGACGCAAGGGCACCGTTTAATCCCAGAAAGCCCGCATGACGCCCCATGACTTCGACAAGGAAAACCCGTTCAAAGGCATCTGCTGTATCTCTGACTTTATCCACGGATTGCACCGCCGTTTCGATGGCGGTGAAATACCCAATGGTGGCATCTGTGCCTACAATATCGTTATCGATGGTGCCCGGCAGACCAATGATTTGCCCGTCCCAAAAATTGCCCAGATGCTGTGCACCGCGAAATGAGCCGTCACCGCCAATCACAAATAAGGTTGTTACTCCGAGTTCATCTAAATTGGCAGCGGCTAATCGGGCCGATTCGTCGGTTTTAAATTCGAGGCAGCGGGCACTGTGCAATATCGTGCCACCCCGTTGCGTAAGGTTGTGCATTTGGCGAGCATCGAGTTCGCGGTATTGCTGTTTTAGTAAGCCATTGTATCCATGAAGATAACCCAACACATCAAAACCAGAACGTTCACAGACTAAAACGATGGCGCGGATACAGGCGTTCATTCCGGGAGCGTCACCACCAGAGGTGAGAATAGCCACTTTCTTACTCATGGAAATTCCTTACAGTTAAGTCATGCCATTATGACAGCATCACCGGCGATGACTATTGATGTCGGTCAGCTTAAAATTTTTCCACCTGTTGAACCATCATGAAAGGTTTAGCTCTTATCTAAAATTCAAAATGTTACTAAGCATTAATGACGGTTTAACCGCGGCATAAAACCTTGTACTGTGAGTGTAATCGTCTTAGTGCTACTTTCAAATCATTTACTGAACGCGGATATTCAATGAAAAAATGCTGGCTAGTGTTGTTGATGTTGTTCATGAGCGGTTGCAGTAGCAAACTCGCTTATAACAATCTGGATTGGCTGATTTACTGGTACATGGATGACTACGTTGAATTAAACGATCAACAGGAAGCCATCTTTGATAAGCGATTGGAACAATGGATAGACTGGCATCGCAGCGAGGAAATGCCACGTTATATTGCGCATCTTAATGCGGTTCGCGACGATCTTAATGAAAACTCGCTTACCGAATCACGTTTGCTGTCACACTATGAAAAAGCCACGGCGCATTGGCAGCGGTTACGGGCAGAAATTACCCCCGAGCTGGCAAACATGGCGCAAAAACTATCTGACGAGCAGGTTATTCGCCTGTTTGCTGCCCTGGAAAAAGACAATAAAGAATCTGAATCGTCGATTAATGAAATCGACGAGAAATCACCAGAAGAACAGGCGAACCAACGTATAGAAGACCTCCGAGAGGATATGTCGTCTCGCATCGGCGCCCTTACTGACGAACAAAAAGCCATCATAGACAGATTCGCGCCAACGTTTAAGCGTTCAAGCCGGTTATGGCTAAATTATCGCCGTGATTTGCAGCAGCGTGCACGGGCACTGTTTGCTAATCGTGAAAATAACCCTGATTTCGTGAATGATTTAACAGCATTAATGATGAATCCTGAACAGTATCGCAGCCCCGAGTTTCTTGATGTCTGGAATAACAATCGAACCCAGCATGCCAAATTGGCGGCCGAAATCTCTCAAACCCTTACTGCTAAGCAAAAACGCAAGCTTGTAGCTCAAATCGACGATATGATTAGCGACCTTGAGGATTTATTGGATGATTAATTGTTGGATACCGCGTACCGGCCTGTTTATGGTTTTTTACTCTCACTGTTAACGGCTTTTCTTTGGGGTGTGTTACCCGTAGCGCTTACGCTGTGTTTAACCGTGATGGACAGCCCCACCATTACATTTTTCCGCTTTATCACGGCGGGCGTGGTAGTACTTGCTTTACTGCAACTGAATAACAATATTCCAACGTTAAACATGTTGTCAAAAAAGGCGTGGTGGTTGGCCATCGGCGCCACCATCATGTTGGTGACTAACTACGTAACCAATGTAATGGGGCTACGATTTCTCAGTGCATCCAGCGCCCAGGTATTAATGCAAATTGCGCCATTTGTGTTGATGCTTGGCGGCATTCTTATTTACAAAGAGTCGTTTACCAAAGTGCAGTTCTGCGGTGCGGTGCTGCTGGTTTGCGGACTCGGCTTGTTTTTTAATCAGCGACTGCCACAAATCTTTGCGTCGGAAACAGAAAGTGTATGGGGTATTGTCATCATCGCGGGCTCAGCCATCGCCTGGGCGTGTTATGCATTAGCACAAAAGCCGCTGTTAAAGTCGTTGTCCGCCCGTCAGTTAACGTTGATCATGTATCTGTTAGGTAGTGTATTGTTATTGCCGGTGAGTACACCTGGCGAGATTATGGCGATTGACACTATTCAATTTGCCGCCCTGGTATTTTGTTGTCTTAATACATTGGTCGCCTACGGGGCGTTTACCGAAGCCATGCGCGTGTGGTATGCCTCGAAAGTCAGTGCGGTGCTGGCGGTTCAGCCATTGTTTACGTTCATCAGTATGACGATAGCCGAGAACATTGCGCCGGAGGTTTTCCATCAGCCTGATCTCGATAGTATTGCGTATACAGGTGGGTTTTTAGTGGTGTGTGGTTCAATGCTGGCTGCTTTAGGGCGGAAGAAGCAAAAAACGGTTTTATCAAGCCGCCTTGCTGGTAAGGCCGGATAGCTCTTCTTTTAAATCAGACAGTTTTTGTGCGTACTGCTGCTTCAGGGATTGGCCCTCCAGCATGGTTAACAAACGGCGGGATTCATTTTGTAAGCCAGGTTCTTGTTTTGTTTGCGCATGCATTAACTTCACCACACACTGCAGCAAATTCAATGCGACGCCGGTATTCACTGGCGCAAATTGCAATGCACTTGTGAAAGAGCGGCGGGCGGCAGTGTAATCACCGGCTTGGTAATGATCGATGCCTTCTTTGTTATGTCGAGCGTATAACTGTCTTTTTTCCAGGGCTTTAGTCTGTTCCGACTTGAGTGTACTGTCGGTAAACCGGTTCATCTGGTCATCACTTGCCAGTGCGGCCAATGCTTCCGCTTCGTCATATTCACCCACGGCGTAAAGCACTTTTATGCTGTCAGGAATGTAGCTTTGGGGATAGTGATCGTACTTTTCTTCAATGGCTTGCTGTCCGCCAGACAACACTCGTTTTGCTTCAATCAATTTACCGTCGAGGCTATGAAGTCTGGCATTGAAGAGTGCCTCATAAATGGTGAAGTCGAAATCGTCGTTGTATCGAGACAGATAATCATCACTTTTACCCCGTTGCACGGCAAGGCTAGCCTCGTGCTGATATTTATTGCGTGTACGTTTATCGTCAGCATGCTCAGCCACTTCAAGAATACTGCCAATGTAATTACACCACACGTTGGCATTGTTTCTTGTAACTTTGCGGGACAACTTCCAAATGGCCAGGGCACACTCACTAATCATTACGTAATCTGCATTTTCGCGGGCAATTTCGCTGGCAATATGATGACGGTCGGTTGAATATGGACTGATTTTGATCGCCTGCTTGATGGTTTCAGCCGCTGCTTCAGGTTCATTATTGTGTAATTGGCACTCAGCAATAACATCGTATGCCTCGGCATTAAATTTACTTTGCTGAACAACAGCACATGCCGTTTTTCGTGCCTTATCGATTTGGCCCAGTTTAAGCCAATTTCGCGCCAACGCCGTTTGTAGCCAGGGCACTGGCCTGTCTTCATCAAAATCGCTAAGTACACTTAGCGCCTGTTCAAAGCGCTTCTCCCGCCAATAAATTTCTACCAGAAGCCGTGCTATTGAGCCGCGATAGCTTTTATTTGTTTTCAGCAGCTTTTCTGCCTCTTTTTGTGCTTCTGTGAGATCGGCGTTATCGAGGGCTTGATAAATGGGCAGAAGGACTTGGCGTTTATGCCAGCAGCGTTCAAGACGTGTGCTTAACTGGTTTTGAGAAAAAGGCTTTATTAGATAGTCGTCTGGTGTGCGTTCCAAAGAGCCTAGTACGTAGGGTCGTGTGCTGTCGGCACTGATCAACATCACGATACAGTCTGGCTTAGCTAAGCGACGCATTTTTAATTCTTCTATGAATTCGAAACCGTTCTTCTTGTCAGATCCGAGATGAAGATCGCAAATGACGATATCGAACTTGCGCTTTTTACATAATGATAGCGCTTGTTCTGCGGATGATTTGGTGACCACTTCGGTGGCGCCCATTGAATGCATGAGGCCGCGAAGGACCAGCAGAAAAGGGCGCTGGTCTTCAATAATCAACACGCGTTTGTCCGCATAATTCATCGATAGTCGCCCTTTTCTATTCGTCGACATAATGATCGTACCACTTAGACGAAAGTTCAAGTATGCAAATTTGTACGCAAAAGACTTTATTTATCTGTTTCTATGCCGATAACCTCATCATGAACGAACAAAGCCCGACATTACACCGTCATCCTCTGGCGGAAATTACATTACCAGATCGTGAATGGTCTGGTGAACTCGGCCGCGCTACACAAAATGGCGCGTTGTTCTCCTTATACCTTTCTATACATTGTCAACCAGGCTCGGAACCGCTCAGGATAATAGGTGCTGAGGAGCCTACGGTACCTGATGACGATTTTCCTGCGCGTTTAAATCACTACCGCCGTCCTGCGTTGCAGGCTGGCACAGTGGAATATCAAACCTCAGGCGTAACGTCGTTGCTGGCAAACAGTGGCGCTGTTGCCGCATTTTCTTTATGGCAATCGATGCACCCGGACCCGCTCAGTTATCGCGACAATGCGCAATCAATACCACCTGAGGTAAAAGTTAATTGCAGTTTAGCAACGCAGTTACGTTTAAGTGTGTCGACGTCAAATCAAAAAAGCGCGGATGAAACGGGTTTATTAGACGTAATAGAAAAATCCAACGATTTACTTTCGGCTTGATTTACATCAACGATACCGAGAGGGGGTCTGCTGCGCATTTGGCATAAAGGGACTGTTCTGGTATATTTCGCGCCGCAATTTGCACTGGTCTTACGTTCCAATCAGCAAAGGTGAACAATCTTATGTCTCAATATATCGTTTGCGCGATGTACAAATTCGTTGCGCTTGAAAACTTTGAATCTATGCGCCAGCCCCTCGTCGATGAGATGGAAGCGCTTGGTATCAAAGGTACATTACTGCTTGCCCATGAAGGCATTAACGGCACGGTGTCCGGTACCCGCGAAGGGATCGATGGCCTGCTGGCTTACCTTAACAGTGATGCACGAATCAATCCTATTTCCTACAAAGAATCCTTACACGAAGAACAGCCTTTTTACCGCACCAAGGTGAAACTGAAGAAGGAAATCGTGACCATGGGCGTGGAAGGTATTGATCCGCGTCATACTGTCGGTTCTTACGTGAAGCCAAAAGACTGGAATGCACTCATTAGCGACCCAGACGTGTTGGTGATTGATACCCGTAACGATTATGAAATTGAGATTGGCACTTTTAAACACGCGGTCGATCCGAAAACCAAAACGTTCCGCGAGTTTCCTGACTATGTGAAAGACAACATGGACAAGGACAAGCACAAGAAAGTGGCCATGTTCTGTACCGGCGGTATTCGCTGCGAAAAGTCGACGGCTTACTTAAAGGAACAGGGGTTCGACGAGGTGTATCACCTTGAAGGTGGCATCTTGCAGTATTTAGAAGATGTGCCGAAAGAAGAATCGTTGTGGGAAGGCGACTGTTTTGTATTTGATAACCGTGTAGCGGTAAATCATGATTTAGAGAAAAGTCAGTATGACGCTTGCTATGCCTGTCGTTTACCCATCACAGAGGACGATAAGCAGTCTGATAAATATGAAGCTGGCGTGAGCTGCCCGCACTGTTTTGGCACCCACAGCGAAGATCAGATTGCCCGTTTCCGCGAGCGTGAGAAGCAGGTTCAACTGGCAAAAGCGCGTAGCGAGGAACATGTTGGTTCTGATGCCCGCGTTGCAATGGAAAAACGCCGCCAGGAAAAGGCCGATGCGCAGCGTCAACGTGCACTTGCAGCAAAACAGAGTCAGTCTAAGTAGACAGTAGGGAAGTTGGGTTGTACACTTTATTTATAAGTCGTAAATAATCAGGACATTAAGTGAGCACTCAACTTTCAGAAGAAAAAATCGCCGAAATCAAAAGTGACTTCAGCTTTTTTGATAAAGACGGTAACGGTCAAATCGACCTGCCTGAATTTATTGAATTGCTGACCGTATTGTCACCAAAAACGAAAATGAGCCACGTAGAAGAAGGCTTTAAAATTATTGATGACAATGATGACGGCTATATCGACTTCGAAGAATTTCTTGCCTGGTGGCAGGAAGGCTGGTGGGAATATTAATTCCCGCTTAGCGAAAAATACTTACCATTAAAAACGGGCTCTGATGAGCCCGTTTTTTTATTCTTCTTCGTCGTCTACCACATCGGTACGCTTCTTTCTTTTCACCGGAATATGACCGGCTTCGTCGCCTTTCATGGTGTTAACCCGCCTTTTCACAACGGGTTTATTTCCGTCACTCTGCTGTGCTTTGCCGTTTTGCTGTCTATCGGCATTGGCAGCTTTCGGCGTACGTACTTTTTTGCCTGTGAATTTTGCAGGCAATTCAGGGTGAGCAGCACAGGTGACGTCGTAGCTTACATGGCTTTGAATGTTGAGGTAGCTAGTCCAGTCGCGAGGTCCTACAAATGAAATGGCGACACCTTTATCGCCAGCACGGCCGGTGCGACCTATGCGGTGAATATATTCGTCGGACTGTTTGGGCAAATCAAAATTGACGACCAGGCCCACTTTACGTAAATCCAAGCCTCTCGATGCCAGATCGGTGGTGACCAATACACTGTGCTGACCACGACTGAAGTTGCTCATGATGGCTGCGCGCTGGTTTTGCGGCAAATCGCCACGCAAGGCAATAGCTTCCAGATGTTGTTCGTTCAAAATTGCAGCGATTCGGTCGGTATCTTCTCGCGTCGCCGTAAACACAACAGCCTGGTTGTATGCTTGCGCCTCTAATACTGCAAGCAGCATGGTATCTTTGTGTTCAACGTCATCGGCGAAATACAGGCTCTGCTCTATGTCCTGGTGCGCAGCTGTTGATTCACCCACAGCAACACGTACCGGCGCTTTTAATAGCTCACGGGTGAGGTGGGTGAGGGCGATGTTATCCAGGGTAGCTGAAAATAACATGGTTTGCCGCTTGCGGTGGTCGGCAAATCGGTTGATCAGGTTGAGTTGTTCGGCAAATCCTAAGTCCATCATACGATCGGCTTCATCAAAGATAAGCAGTTCTAAACCATTAATGAAGAAAGATTTGTCTTCCAGATGATCGGCAATACGACCGGCCGTGCCTACGATGACGTGAGGATTACGGCGTAACACTTTGGTTTGATCGTTATAATTTTCGCCGCCAACGATAAGGGCGCTTTGAATACCTACACCGTTAGCCAGACTGCGGAGCTCAGAGAACACCTGCTTAGCCAATTCCCGGGTTGGGGCAAGAATAAGCGCACGAGGATCTTTCTTACTCAGCGCTTTGGTGGTCATCAATCTGTGAACCAGAGGTACCAGGAAAGCGAAGGTTTTGCCGGAGCCGGTTTTAGACGATGCCATGATGTCTTTGCCCTGCAGTGCAGGCAGGATGGTTTGTTCCTGTACGTCCGTTAAGGTTTCAAGGCCCTTTTCCTGAAGACGTTTGACAATTTTGTGATGAACCGGGAGATCGGCAATTAACAAGCTCAAGTGAATACCTCATAAATAGCAATGGCGGTATTATCCATGAAAGACAGCACCAGATAAAGGCATCAGAGAGAGTGGCGGCAAGAAAGAGGCGCTTAAAGCAGCGCCTCGGGTAGGGTACAGGCGATTGAGCCCATTATCAGAATTGCATTTCCGGTACATCATCGGCGGCAATCAGTTTACCTGCCGTTTTCTCACGAATTTCATCAACCGAAACGCCCGGTGCTCTTTCAGTTAAATGAAAGGCGCCATCAGCCACTTCCAGTACGGCTAAGTCGGTAATGATACGGGTAATACAGTTTACCCCAGTCAGGGGTAAGGTACATTCTCCGAGCAGTTTGGAGTTGCCATGTTTGTCAGCGTGCGTCATGGTAACGATGATGTTCTTGGCACCGGCTACTAAATCCATGGCGCCACCCATGCCTTTAATAAGTTTGCCTGGGATCATCCAACTGGCGATATTGCCGTTCACATCTACTTCAAAAGCGCCCAGCACGGTGAAATCCACATGACCACCCCGGATCATGGCAAAACTGTCTGCCGAACTAAAAATGGAAGCGCCGGTGATAGCCGTCACGGTTTCTTTACCTGCGTTGATCATGTCGGCATCCACTTCATCTTCATCTGGATAGCGGCCCATGCCTAAAAGTCCATTTTCCGACTGCAGCATTACTTCAATACCTTCAGGTACATAGTTGGCTGCCAGGGTAGGAATACCAATGCCCAGGTTTACGTAACTGCCGTCCTGGAATTCTTGCGCTACGCGCATTGCGATTTGATCTCTGGTTAATGCCATGATTACGCCTCCTTCTTCGCAGTGACGCGACGTTCAATACGTTTTTCGAACGTGCCTTTAATGACACGGTTTACAAAAATACCTGGCGTGTGAATTTGGGAAGGTTCAAGTTCACCCGGCTCAACAATCTCCTCCACCTCAACCACGGTGATCTTACCGGCCGTGGCGGCCATGGGGTTGAAGTTCTGCGCCGTATGACGGTAAACGCAGTTGCCGTAACGGTCGGCCTTCCAGGCTTTAACAATAGCAAAGTCGCCCACGATGGACTCTTCGAGAATATAAGGGCGGCCATTAAATTCTTTTACTTCTTTGCCTTCACCAACGGGTGTACCGTATCCGGTAGCCGTGTAGAAAGCAGGAATACCGGCACCGCCAGCACGGAGTTTTTCAGCCAATGTACCTTGAGGCGTCAGTTCTACTTCAAGCTCGCCATCCAGTAATTGCTTTTCGAACAGGGCATTCTCACCAACGTAAGACGAAATCATTTTTTTCACCTGACGGTCTTCAAGCAGGATGCCAAGACCGAAGCCGTCAACGCCACAGTTATTCGACACAATGGTTAGCCCGGTAACGCCTACTTTTTTAATTTGAGCGATCAAACCTTCTGGGATACCACATAAACCAAAGCCGCCTGCTACAACGGTCATGTTGTCTGACAGACCTTCCAGTGCTGCTTCATAACTGGTTACGACCTTATCGAAACCTGACATATGAATCTCCTGTTGATGAGTAAATAAACAAATAGAGTATCCGCGAAGGATAAAATTTTGTAAAATTGATTTTATATCAATATTAATAAATTAATTTTATCAATATGAGTATCTCTTACCGAAACATGTTGGCCTTCATTAGGGTTGCGGAATCTGCCACCTTCGCCGAAGCCGCTGAAAAATTACACCTCACACAACCCGCACTGTCTTCGGCTATCAAGAAAATGGAAGAACAGTTGGGAGGCAAACTGTTTAGCCGCAGTACCCGTCGTGTCACGCTAACGCCAGAAGGGCATACTTTGCTACCCACAGCAAGACGACTGGTAAATGAATGGGACGAAACTTACCACGACATGCAGAATTTGTTCGCTATGCAGCAAGGTAAGCTCACCATCGCTGCCATGCCTTCCTTTGCAGAGAGTAAATTGCCGGCGTTACTGAATGATTACCATCGGCAGTTTAGTAACATTCGACTTCGGGTGTTGGACGTTGTCATGGAGGCAACGATTGAAAATGTTCTTCAGGGAAATGCGGAAATTGGTTTTACATTCGAGCCGGAAGTGCACGATGGCTTGATTTTCACCCCGTTATTTACCGATGAATTTGTGGCCGTGATGTATCCGGGCCATACGCTGGCGTCTGAATACATGATATCGTGGCATGAGTTGTTACGTTATCCCTTCATTGCCATGAATCGGGGCTCAGCGGTACGGCGCTGGACAGAGCACGTTGCACAGGATATCGGACAGCTTAACATTATCGCCGAAACGGGACAGTTGGGCTCGGTGGGTCAGTTCATTGCGCAAGGTATGGGAATTTCTGTGGTGCCGGCTATTTGCCAGTCGCAAATGGAAAACCGTGGATTGAAGTGCCGGGCCATCAAAGACAATCCGCTGAAGAAGTCTGTGGGCATGGTTCGAAGTCAACGAACGGGGTTGTCGGTGGCGGCGGAAGAATTTTGGCGATTATGTGAGCGCGCATATCAATAGCAAGTCAACTTGCTTGTTAAGCTTGTTTATTTCAATTTATGCTCGTGAATAAAGCGAGTAATATGCTCGGGTTCGATGCATAGAGGTTAATGACAAACGCACAAAGGATGAAAAAAATCCTTTTTTCATTTCAGTTACGGGGTGAGCTTAAATTACCACTTCTTCTTCGGTGCAAATAACTCATCAAGTTCATCCCGCTCTTCTTCTTTACGACGGGCGCGATCTTCTGCATTCGCGTTTTTTAGATCGTCCTGAATGCTACTGAGCCATTCTTTGAGCGATGCTAATCGTGAAGCCATGTATTCGTCGGGTTGCGATTGTGCTTCTAATGCTTTTATGGCTTTTTCAAAATATTGTCTGGCAGAACCAAGCATGCCTGACTGCATGGCTGTTCTGCCCCGTTTAACCAATGTTTCGACATTCACTTTTAACTGGAGTCGTTCGAGGATTTTATCTTCTTCAGCAAAGGTCTTGTTATTGAGACGCCCTTTAGACAGCTCTGAGCGAAGCAAAATGCGAAGTTTCTTAACGGCCTGAATATATTGGATGATTAACTTATCGTTATCGGGCAGAACAAACTCGTTAGTGGGGCTGTTATCTAACGACATTGTGCCATTTTTTTGCTGTTCGGCTTCTGAAATTCTTTTCTTTATATCTGAATTTGCCGCACCCAGCTCAGCCATCCCTTTCAAGCCTGTGAGTACCCGGTCATTCAAAATTTGAATAAGGCGCGGCGAAACCGGCATGGATGCGCATGCTGAGATAACGTTCTCTGTTTCATCAATGAGATTACGGTATTTCGATAATTCGTTGCGTTTCTCTTGCTCTTGACGCGCGCGATGCTGTTGAAAAGCATTAATCACAAAGGCCGCAATGAGTAGCACAACGATGAGGATTATTATTGTAAACATGATTGATTATCCATTTCTAAAGGTTCGACGATTACATTCATTTCGCCGATTCTGTACTGACCTGTCCGATTCATCGTTACGGCAGTGTGACTTCAAAGACACTGCCGCCAAGGTTACCACCGTTACTGAGAGAAATCTCACCATGGGTTGTTTGTTTACAATGGGCATTGGCAATGAGTCTGGCGAAATAAAGCCCCAGGCCAGTTCGCCCCTGACTCACATCGAAACCGGCTAAATCCTGCGTACTCCTCTCTAACATTGACTGGGGATAGCCTTCACCATCATCTTCAACGGTAATAATGAGCTTGTTGTCCACTATAGTTGCAGTGAGTTGTATTTGAGAGGTGCCATAACGCATTGCGTTGATAAGTACATCGTTAATCAACATAAAAATCAATTCTCTGTCGAGATACCAACTTATATCTTCTTGCACGTTAATGGTCACCAGCAGGTTCTTCTGTTCCATGTAAATGCGCACGGAAGACATTACGTCATCGAATAAATCGCTAATGAAACACTCATCAATCGTGACAGGCAGTTTGTCGAGTTCTGCACGGTATAACGACAGGATCTGCACCAGGTTCGTATTCAGCCGTGTTGCCTCGTAGTGCACACTGGCCACCTGTGTTGCCACTTCACCATTACCGGGTGGAACCAGCTCAGACAGCGACTCTATCGACTGTATTAGCAAGCAGAGTGAGTTCTTCATGTCGTGCACAGCGGCAGCAAGCACCGAGGAAAAATCAATGGTTTGAGATGGCTGTGATGACGACATGCTGTTATGTCCTGATAATTTATTTGCTAATCAAACCCACATCGATTGAATGTATTGGTCTGAACTGAGTGTGAGTATAGCTTACAAATAGGTTATCGGTCACTGTCTACAGAACTGAATTAAAAAGGTTTGTTGTAGTGTAAATCATCTTAATCAGGCGCATTTAATCTCGTTATAACCGAATAGCCTATAGCTTTCGTCTGCAGTTTTAGTTATAACGGTAGATCAAAATAGATTATTTTGTTCAAGTCGGTGAAGGACTCGCGCAATGAAATTACAGCAGCTCAGATATATCGTTGAAGTTCAAAACAACAATCTGAATGTATCCGCAACAGCAGAAAGTCTGTACACCTCTCAACCCGGTATCTCCAAGCAAGTTCGTATGCTAGAAGATGAATTGGGCGTACAAATCTTTGGTCGTAGCGGCAAACACCTTACTCACGTTACCGATGCAGGTAACGATGTAATCAATATTGCCCGGGAAATTCTCGCCAAAGTTGAAAGCATTAAGTCGGTTGCTCGAGAGCATACCTTGCCAGATCAAGGCAAGCTGAATATTGCGACTACCCATACTCAGGCACGCTATGCGTTGCCCGATGTGATTAAAGGCTTTATGCACAAATATCCGAAAGTATCTTTGCACATGCATCAGGGTACTCCGTCTCAAATTTCTGATTTGGCTGCCAAAGGCGAAGCCGACTTTGCCATTGCCACCGAAGCATTGCATTTGTATAACGACCTGGTGATGCTGCCTTGCTATCACTGGAACCGAAGTGTGATTGTGAATAAAGATCACCCGCTGTCTAAGAAAGGTTCTATTGATATTTCAGATATTGCAAAGTATCCGCTGGTGACGTACGTGTTTGGCTTTACGGGTAGGTCTGAACTGGATCAAGCTTTTGAACGCGCCGGCCTGACACCAAAAATTGTGTTTACTGCCACCGACGCCGATGTCATCAAGACGTATGTGCGTTTAGGAGTAGGCATTGGCGTGATTGCTTCTATGGCGGTAAGTGAAGAACTTGATAGCGATCTGGTGAAAATCGACGCGTCGCACTTGTTCGATTACAGCACCACCAAAATTGGTTTCCGCAAAGGCTCGTTTTTGCGTACTTACATGTATGACTTCATCGAGCGATTCGCACCGCATCTGACCAAAGACAAGGTGGAAAAAGCGATGATGCTGAAGAACAATGATGAAGTGGAAAAAATGTTCCGTGGGATCACGTTGCCGGTTAAATAATTAACCGGCAAATTCGCACACCTTACATCATCAACATTCGATAATGTTGACTGCGAGACCGCCTCTGGCGGTTTCTTTGTATTTGGTTTTCATGTCATTGCCGGTGTCGCGCATGGTTTTAATTACTTTATCCAGTGACACCTTATGATCGCCTGAACCGCGCATTGCCAAGCGACTGGCGTTGATGGCCTTGATCGCGCCCATGGCATTGCGTTCAATACACGGCACTTGTACCAGGCCACCCACCGGATCGCAGGTAAGCCCTAAGTTATGTTCCATGCCGATTTCCGCAGCATTTTCTACTGCAGACACCGTGGCACCCATAATTTCGGCCAATGCGCCCGCTGCCATAGAACAGGCCACGCCCACTTCACCCTGACAGCCTACCTCTGCACCAGAAATCGACGCGTTCTCTTTATACAGAATACCAATGGCACCAGCCGTTAGCAGAAAACGTGCGGCCGTTTCTTCATCCATGGGGCGGATAAACTTGTCGAAATAGGCCATGACGGCAGGAATAATTCCCGCGGCACCGTTTGTGGGCGCGGTAACCACACGACCACCGGCAGCATTTTCTTCGTTAACGGCGAGGGCAAAGAGGTTAACCCAATCCATAGTTTGCATGGGATCGGCAGAGCGCTCCGATTGTAATCGGCGGTACAAACCCGGTGCTCGCCTCACCACTTTAAGACCGCCAGGAAGGATACCTTCGTTGTCGATACCACGTTCAATACAGGCTTTCATGGTAAGCCAGATATCAAACAGTTTACTTTTAACTTCTTTAGCAGGGCGAAGCACATTTTCGTTTTTCAGCATCAAAGAACTGATCCGCAACCCATTTGTGTTGCACTGCTCGCAAAGTTGCGCCGCTGTTTTAAACGGGTAGGGCACTGTGGCTTGCGTGGTCATTGCCAGCGTTTTTGCAGCATCAAAATCTTCATCTTTGATAATGAATCCGCCGCCTATGCTGTAATAGGTTTGGGATTTAACCAGGTTATCGGTGCTATCGTAGGCAAAAAATGTCAGTGCATTGGCGTGCTTGGGCAGTGTTTTTCGGCGATGAAAAACAATGGCGTTTTTATTTGGAAAACGAACGCGCTGCTCACCGTTTAGTAATAAAAATTGTGTTTTCTCTATGTCAGCCAGGCGGCTGTCGATGGTATCGACATCAACAGATTCAGGCATTTCACCCAGTAAACCGAGAATAACGGCTTTGCCTGTACCGTGGCCTTTACCTGTTTGACCTAAAGAACCATACAACTCTACGGTAACCGCGGTTATTGAAGAAATCGATTGGTCAGCACTAAGCTCAGCGGCGAATTCCGCACCGGCACGCATTGGGCCAACGGTATGGGAACTGGAGGGGCCAATACCCACGCTGAACATATCAAATACACTGATCATAAACTGTCGTAACTCACATTATTTTAATTATGGTTAACGATGATGCATGGGATATCGATTAACTACAATACAGAAAATTTTATGGTTGAATAAGAAAAGCTAATAGGATGTAAATAAATGTTGATAGCAGACGGGCCAGACAAACCCGCTTAGTCGTTTAATAGATGACTGGAAAGATTACGAAGAATTGCCGCAGTTGCGCCCCAAATCATGCGGTTTTCCCAAGGAATAAAATACACCGGATACTGCCTGGGGAAACGCTGCGCCATGTGTACCAGATGATTCTGGCGATTCATAAGAAATGCTAACGGTACTTCAAAAGTAGATGCCACCTCATTGGGGTCGATGGTAATGGCATGCTGCGGTGACACAAACCCCACTACCGGGGTCATGGCATAGCCGCTGATAGTGCGGTATTCCGGAAGCGCACCAATCACTTCTACTTCAGATGGAAGCACGCCCACTTCTTCGTGCGCTTCTCTTAAGGCCGTTTCGATAAGGGAGTTATCTTGTGCTTCGGCACCGCCACCGGGGAAACTAATTTGCCCAGGGTGATGGCGCAAGTGTAGTGCTCTTTCGGTTAGTAGCACCATTAAGCCGTTATCGCGCTCTACCAAAGGGATAAGCACGGCAGCTGCACGTCCCGCTTTGCGTAGAGGAAAATCAGCTTCGTAATCCACCAGTCTGAGATGGTGATAACGTTGCAGAAATTCATTGCGATTCAAGGGCTGTCTCCGGTTCGTTTAGCGCATAAATTGTTTGAGCGTGGGTAAGATGCGCGACACTTTGTCCAGGGTTTCCTGATATTCTTCGTCTGGCTGTGAATCGACCACAATGCCGCCACCGGCCCAGCAGTATAGATTTCCCTGTTCGGCCAACAACGTTCGGATAAGAATGCTGGAGTCCATATCCTGCCGGAAGCCGAGATAAAAAATACTGCCACAATACACATTTCGACGATGGGGCTCTAATTCATCGATAATTTCCATTGCACGTATTTTCGGTGCGCCGGTTATAGAACCGCCTGGAAAAGCGCCAGCTAATAAATCCAGTGGGCTGGCATCGTCATTTAATTCACCCGTCACGGTACTAACCATATGGTGCACGGCTTCGTAACTTTCAAGGGCGAAGAGTGCAGGCACTTCAACGGTGCCAGGTTTGCAGTGTTTAGATAAGTCGTTTCGCAGTAAGTCCACGATCATCAAGTTTTCTGCGCGGTCTTTCTCGGCAGCTAACAATGCGTCAGCACTGGCTTTATCTTGTTTAGCATCTGTGAAGCGCGGGCGTGTTCCCTTAATGGGTTTCGTTTCCACTTTTCCCTCGCGAACTGATAAAAATCGTTCCGGTGAGATACTGATAACGGTGGATTCTGGTAAGCGGAAAAAGGCAGAAAAAGGGGCTTTGTTTGCTGCACTGAGTGTCTGATACGCCTGCCATTCGTTACCAATGTAACTGGCCTTGAAACGTTGCGCCATATTGACTTGATAACAATCGCCGGCGAGCAAGTACTCATGAATTTGATGTAGCGCACTGACATACTGTTGTTGAGTAAGGTTTGATTGCCAGTTACTGGTAAGACGAAATGACTCGGCTTCATCATCTAGCGCATCTACAACAGGAAAATCAGGTGCTTCTATGTTACAGAGTCGACAAAAATAGCGTTTACCGGTTGCCGTGTCTTCTATCACAGATTGCTCGAACAAACCGACAGCAAGATCAGGACAAACGTATTCATCGCAAGCGTTTTCAGGCAGCACTTCGTAATACCGGCCTAAATCATAACCTGCTAAGCCGGCACTTCCGATGAGAAACGGTAATGCTTGTATGTCTGTCGTGGGTACGTTGGTGTCGATTGAAATAGCGGAAAGCGCAGCACGCTGCAAATTATCGAGTACCTTTAATGGCGCCTCTGATGATTCAGTACATTGCCCAGTGTTACTAATAGTAACCCGGGTTTTACCGTGACGACTTTCAACAACCACAGAGGGGGCCCACAACATAATATTGTAACGACCAAACGCGGTATTACCGCCCGAGGTATCGAACAGCATGGCATAGGGAAGGTGCTGTACCCGTTCGAAAAGTTGTGTAAATGGCTCGGTTGTGTCGATTTCACTGATAAACAGTGTGTTGGAAGACGGTTTGTACAAATTGTGACTCATGAAGATATAAACAATTGCTCTGTAACACTATTATATAAACAAAACGCATAAGCGACACCAAAGTCGCAGGCCTGAAACGTGGTGCGGTTTGCCAAGATGCGCTAGTATACGCTCTTTCGATTCCTTAACACCACCAAGAACACCTACAAGGTACTTAGAAAAGAGGACGCCATGACCGTTATCCGTCAACAAGACTTCATTGACAGCATTGAAGATGCGCTTCAGTTCATCTCTTATTATCATCCACTGGATTACGTAAAAGCGGTAGAGCAGGCATACCTTAAAGAAGAGAGCCAGGCAGCCAAAGACGCCATGGCGCAAATTCTGATTAACTCTCGCATGTCTGCTGAAGGCAAGCGACCGCTGTGTCAGGACACCGGTATTGTTACTTGCTTCGTAAAAGTGGGTATGGGCGTGAGCTGGGACAAAACCGACATGACCGTTCAGCAAATGGTTGATGAAGGTACGCGTCGCGCGTATCTGAACCCAGATAACCCGCTGCGTGCTTCCATCGTTGCTGACCCAGCAGGTAGCCGCAAGAACACCAAAGACAACACGCCAGCGGTTGTTCACCTTGATATGGTTGCCGGTGATAAGATTGAAGTGATGATCGCGGCCAAGGGTGGCGGTTCTGAGAACAAATCTAAAATGGTTATGCTGAACCCGTCTGACGACATCGTTGAATGGGTAGTGAAAACCCTGCCAACCATGGGTGCTGGCTGGTGTCCGCCGGGCATGCTGGGAATAGGTATCGGCGGTACAGCTGAAAAAGCCGCGGTACTGGCAAAAGAAAGTCTGATGGATCCGGTTGATATTCAGGAGCTGATTGAACGCGGTCCTGAGACCACCGAAGAGAAACTGCGTGTAGACATTTACAACGCGGTAAACAAACTGGGCATTGGTGCACAGGGTCTGGGCGGTCTGACCACCGTTGTTGACGTTAAAGTGATGTCTCTGCCGACTCACGCGGCATCTAAGCCTGTTGCGATGATCCCTAACTGTGCGGCAACCCGTCACGCTCACTTCTACCTTGACGGTAGCGGTCCTGCAGACCTGAAAGCGCCTAAGCTGGAAGAATGGCCGGAAGTAACCTGGGAAGTCAGCGAAAATACCCGCCGTGTGAACATGGACGAAGTAACCAAAGAAGATATCCAGGAATGGAAAGTAGGCGAAACCGTGCTGCTGTCCGGTAAGATGTTGACTGGCCGTGATGCGGCACACAAACGCATTCAGACCATGCTGGATAACGGTGAAGGCCTGCCTGAAGGTGTGGATCTGAACGGTAAGTTCATCTACTACGTAGGCCCTGTTGATGCAGTGGGTGACGAGGTGGTTGGTCCTGCTGGCCCGACAACGGCTACCCGTATGGATAAATTCACCGACATGATGCTGGAAAAAACCGGTATCGCGGGCATGATTGGTAAAGCAGAGCGTGGCCCTGCGACGGTTGAGTCTATTGCTAAGCATAAATCAGTGTATCTGATGGCGGTTGGTGGTGCAGCATATCTGGTATCAAAAGCGATCAAGAAAGCCCGGGTTGTGGCTTTCGAAGATTTAGGTATGGAAGCCATCTACGAATTTGAAGTAGAAGATATGCCTGTAACGGTGGCAGTAGATAGCACCGGTGCCAACGCGCACAAGACCGGACCGGCTATCTGGAAAGCAAAAATTGAAGAGCTAGACAAAGAACTGGCTAAATAAACAGTATTTTTGCTGTAAACGGGTACCTTTAGGTACCCGTTTTTGTTTGTGGGTGGCACAATAGTGGTTCAATAATAAAGAGAATCACTATGGACGCGTTAACTCCTTTTTCTTCCCTGCCTGTACTTGCTGCCTTCGTTGTGGCAATTGCTATTACGTTGTTATTCGCCAGTTTACGTAATCGACAGCAACGCCAACATTATGAAAGCCAGATATCCTCACTGAATAACCTGATTGCAGAATACAAGCAGCGGACCGATGCCTTAGATGAGGAGTTGGCCGAATATCGCGAGCGTTTATTTAATAACCAGACACAGCTTGGTGAACTCAGTCATCGCGCCTCCATGATTGTGCCGATGCAGGAAGAACTAAAGGAATTTAAACAGCAGTGCCGGGAAGAGCAGCGGATAAATGCAGATCTCTCTGCACGCCTTCAGTCACAACAAGCCCAATTCGATGAAGCCAATAAAGCCAGCACTGAGAAACTGGCGCTAATGGAAGCCGCTGAAAAGCGTCTTCAGGCGCAGTTCGAGAATCTCGCTAACCGTATTTTCGAGCAGAAAAGCGAACGCTTCACGCAAATGAATAACACCGGTATGAATGCACTGCTCGAACCTCTAAAGTTACAAATTGATACCTTCCGAAAGCAGATGGGCGAGCAGCATAGTCGTGAAGGGCAGGAGCGGGCATCACTTAAAACCGAAATTCTGTCGCTGAAAGAGCTGAACAAACGTATTACCGAAGAAGCCGCCGCCCTCACCAAAGCACTGAAAGGCGACAACAAGCAACAAGGTAACTGGGGCGAAGTGGTGCTGGAGCGTATTCTGAAAGAATCCGGCTTGCGTGAAGGCCATGAATTTGAAACCCAGGTATCAGCAAAGGACATCAACGGCAGATTGCAGCAGCCTGATGTGGTGGTACATCTGCCAAATGAGAAAGATGTTATTATCGATTCCAAAGTTAGCCTGCGTGCCTACGAACAATTCTTTAACTGTGATGACGATGCGCTACGCGCAAGATTTCTTTCCGAACACGTTAACTCGCTAAAGGCACATATCAAGGGGCTCGGTGGCAAACGCTACCAGGACATCAAGTCACTGCGAACGCTGGATTACGTACTCATGTTCATTCCCGTCGAGCCCGCTTTTCTCTTGGCAGTGCAGGAAGATCCCTCGCTGGTTTCCCTAGCATTAGACAACAATATTTTGCTCGTAAGCCCAACTAACTTGCTGGTGGCTCTTCGTACTATCAACAACATCTGGCAATACGAATACCAGCACCAAAATGCACAGCATATTGCCGAGCATGCAGGCAAGCTGTACGACAAGTTCGTGGGCTTTATTGGTGACTTAGAAAAAGTAGGTAAGCACGTGGAAAACACGCAAAAATCCTACGACGCTGCCATGAACAAGCTTACAGAAGGGCGCGGAAACCTGGTGCGGCAAGTAGAATATTTCCGCGAACTCGGCGTACAGCCACAAAAGAAACTCAATCCCGGCCTGATGCCTGCCGACGAGGAAGGTGAATAAATGTTTAACCAACCAAGCATTAGAGAGAAAGGAAAAGACAAAGATTGCCTTGGAAAATTCGCTAAGGCGGAATAATTCCCGTTTTGTCGTTTTTAGACAAACCGACAAAAAACGACAATATGGTAACAGGTGGATTTAAGGGATGTTTTGGCTTAATCTGGAATTCTTTATAATCATAAAATATCCCAAACAGGGACCGGGAAAACGGACAGTTTGGGATTTAGTAAGTTGTTAGGTGCACAAGGAGGATTTATGCATCGTATTCTTTTCGTAATAGTTCCTTTATTGATATCTGGTTTCTGTTTAGCCGATGAAGCTCTTGGTTACAAAGGTAAGAATGGAAAAGTGTTCGGTTACGAAAGCGTTGAATTAGCTTTAGAAGCACTTCGTAATAAGCCTAATGTCGATATTAGTGGGAAGGGCGGTTGGACGATTGTTAGTGACAACGCCGAAAAAGCTTTGTGGTCTTTTGCTCCCGTTAACCACTCCGCTTACCCCTCTGTCGTGAGGCGAGTTGTAGTTGAAGAAAACGGTCAAATTTTTATCGATACACAGGTTCGATGCGGTGCGGAAAAAGTCGACTGTGACAAATTGGTTCAGGACTTTATTGAGTTAAATAGTAAAGTAACTCAAGAGGTTAACGGTGCTAAAGGCACCTAACAAACGCATTAAATCGCTCGCAAGCTCGCTGGGACAGTAACACGTGGGCTCTGTCGCTTCGCTCGGATTTTAGCCCACGTGTTACTGCCCCTTATGTGGGTGTTATAAGGCTCGAAAGTAATGGTGAAAATTTTATTAGTCACTCTTTTTTTGACATTCAGCATAACCTGCATAGCTGACTGTAAAAGGTGGGAATATGGAAGTTTACTAACCACAGTTACATCGAATGGTAAAAAACCAGAAGATGAGAAATTCGACAGTGTTACTGTGTGGAGGAGTCCAGCTGGATTAACAGTGTGGTCTAATAACAAGCTACTTAGTAGTGACTCAACTGACAAATCTTTGAAGGATTATTTTTCAGTCAAATCTCTCGACCCTATAAATATACTTAATTCATTGGGTAATTTAGGATGGGAATCTTATGGTTTTGAAATCCCTAAATTTTCAGGTAACGAAAAATCGCAAAACTGGCAGCTAAAACGTTGTAAGCTGGGAGCCTTATAACAAACGCATTAAATCGTTCGCAAGCTCGCTGGGACGCTAACACATGGGCTGCGTCACTTCGTTCCTAATTTTAGCCCATGTGTTATCGCCCTTTATGCGGGTGTTAGATTCTATTTAGTTCTTTCATTTCTCTCTTTGTTTCTTTGTGCGCCTAGATGCGCAAGGTTGTTTCTTCTGGGGCTCATTGAGAGTTTGGCGGCAGCGGTTTCGCTAGCGGCAAGTCAACGAAGTTGTCTCCAGAATCGTAAAGCCAGCAACCAGAAATCACCGCTTTACAGAACATCGCCATGTTGTTTCGGCACGAACATCATCGCTCTTTTGGTATCAGGCTTTAGAAGCGTTGTATTGTTCAGCGCATTTGCAAAAGTAACAGCATATCAATGGTGGTTGTTTGGAAATCGCCTTTTCTTTGGCCACTTTTTCACATTTGGCTTTTCGTATTAGGTTGTTTTAAAGTCAGTTTATGTTTTGAGTTTGCAGCATTTTCAAACCAGCGGTGGCAGCAAAGCTGCGAACGTTGGTCTCTGCGGTATCTAACAATCGCATTAAAACGCTCGCAGGCTCGCTGGGACGCTAACGCATGGGCAGCGTCACTTCGTTCCTATTTTAGCCCATGTGTTATCGCCCTTTATGCGGGTGTTATGTACTTTAAGGATGAAGATGAATAAATTTGTAGTTTTAGCTCTGCCAATTTTGGGATTGCTTGGTTGCCAGTCAACCGCTCCTACCAGCAATGATAATACGGTCATCAATTCGGCAGTTGAGAACAGAAATAATATCAAACCAATTATCATGATTACGGCTATGTACCCTGACTACGAGTTCCAAAACGGAATTGAAGGTAGTTGTAAAGTATCATTTGATTTAATCGATCAAGAAAAATTTGGTTCTGCGCCAGCAAACGTAGAACCGCTGCAGTGCTCAAACTCTAACTTTCTTCGCGCTTGTGAAAAAGCTCTCACCAAGTGGCGTTTCAAAGAACTTTCCAAGCTGGACAAAAGTGAATCGCCAATAGGTTTGCAATACACCTGCAAGTTTGAATTAGAACGTACATAACAAACGCATTAAATCGCTCGCAAGCTCGCTGGGACGCTAACACATGGGCTGCGTCACTTCGTTCCTAATTTTAGCCCATGTGTTATCGCCCTTTATGCGGGTGTTAGGCATTTTGGATTAAGCATAATGAGTTTTAAAACACTCAGTTCCATCACATCAGTTGTCGCATTCATATTGTTTGCCAACTTTCTAGTCTTCCCTGACTTGTTATTTTACATTTTTGGCGTTGAGGGATCCGATAGTGCATATTTCATTGGGAAACGGCTATCCGTTTTATTTTTTGGCATGTCCATTTTAACTTGGTTTAGTCGAAATGCGGAACATTCTGAGGCGCGACAAGCAATATCCTTAAGTATATCTATATCCATGTTTGCAATGGCATTTCTCGGCTTATTTGAGTATTTTCGGGGCTTTGCAGGCATCGGAATATTAATTGCTGTAATCACAGAAATGTTAATTGGGTAT
>NZ_MDHN01000009.1 GCF_001757105.1 Alteromonas confluentis | reverse complement strand
GGAAACTGCGAATAAGTCCCGCAGTTTAACGCTGAGTTAAGCCGCAGCATCAGCTGCCTAATTTTTAAACTCTAATTTTGCAGTTTAGGCCAATATACTGCCGTTTTAGGCCGGATTTCGACCTACTTCCGGGCCATTTCCGGATTTCAGACAGATCTTGGCTGTCTTCGTAACATCTGGTCTACTTTAAACAGGTTCGCCAAGGTGAATAGCATGGCTAACTGTGAGTCATTTTCCATCAGCCCTTTATAGCGTGCTTTTATAAAACCAAACTGACATTTGATGATCCGAAACGGGTGTTCTACTTTCGCCCGAATGCTGGCTTTTAAATATTCGATGTTGATGGCGGTTTTATTCTTGCGGGGATGCTTCTTCAGCGCCCGAACTTTGCCGGGACGCTCTGCTATCAGCCATTCCACGTTAGTGTCTTTCAGCTCTTCGCGTTTTTCTGCACCTCGATAACCAGCATCGCCAGAGATGAACTCCTCGTCGCCATGCAACAGGTTTTTCAACTGATTCAGGTCATGCTCATTGGCGGCGGTGGTCACCAGCGTATGAGTCAGGCCGCTCTTTGCATCCTTAGGCAAATAGACTCAATGCCGTGGTAACGGCATTGAGTCTTAAACATTCAACATTAATTAATTTGTAAATCCTGACGTTAAGATTTCATCCTGCATTAATCCTATATTGTCGATCATACGAATTTTCCCACCGATAATTTTAAACACTTCATTGATTTGCATTTTCTTGGTGGTATTTGAGTAGTGAAGAATCGAATACGCAATTACGATTCCACGATCGGCATCGATTAACGCAATACGAATTTCTGATGCAGGCCCCCAAGGTTTTTGTCCTAAATTGCTTTCGTAGCATCCCACTTCACCGCTCTCTTCTATACCGTTCCGCGCATTATGGGTAACTCTTTCGCCACTGTGGAAACGATCACAACGAGGATCATAATCAGCTTCAACCGGCTTATGGTCAGTCAGCCCTTGAAAATATCTCGTAATAATTTGCTCTAACTGTTCACGCGTAGATCTATCTTCTGGTGCTACAAGCGTATTAAAAAGCGGATCGTAGGGGACAATATTTTTGAGTTTCACTTTCGGTGAATCATCAAAATTAATTTCTACTTCCGTTATTTTCCCATTAACAATTTTTAAACGAGTTCCTACATAAACTGATTTTCCATCCAATGTTTCAGCTGCAACGTGTTCAATAACATTACCTTTAATAGGATCAGTAAATGTGCCCACAGAAAGAATTCGTCTTATATTCATCCATTTACTATCTGTTAGTGCTATGGCTTTGGTGTTTTCACGGATTTGTACGTCGACAGCCAAAGGAAGTTTCTTTGTTGTTTTTGCAAGAATGCTTTCGTTAAATTGTTTTGCTTGATCCAGCAGGCAATTGCGTTCACAGCTTTGATTGGAGACTTTAAGCTCTTTCGCGTCAGCTGAAATCGCTGGAGCGCCCATAGCTATCACCGACATCACCAGCAGTGCTGAGGACATAAAGCGGTTATATTTTTTCATTGGTGATTTCCTCATAAATGAGTTTAGGTACGTCACTTGTAGTGTAAAGCCCAAGGTAAGCAGTTTCTTCCTAGGCTGAAGACGTGCATAATAATCGCACAACTAACTTTTAGTAAGTACGCACAAAAAGGTAAGTATGCATGACTGACAATTTATTGAGTGATGAAAAAGTCAGAGACACCCTATCCGCGTCGTTTCAGCGCGGTAATGTCTTTGCTGAGCAATGTCCTTCCAGGTTGGTAATGAATCATGTTACTAGTCGATGGGGAGTGCTGTGTTTAATTGCTTTACGTGGCGGCAAGCATCGTTTCAGCGAGTTGCGTAGAAAGATAAATGGAATCAGTGAAAAAATGTTGGCTCAAACTCTTCAGTCTCTTGAGAGCGATGGCTTTGTCGATAGAATTGCGTATTCAGTGGTGCCGCCTCACGTTGAGTACTCTCTGACGCCGCTAGGTAATGCAATTGGTGAAAAAGTGGTATCTCTTGCCGATTGGATTGAAATCAATCTTCCGGAAATTATTCAAGCTCAAAATAGTAAAGCCAAGTTAATATTAGATTCGAAAAGCATATCTTGATTCTGGTTTGCCGACTGAAGTGTAGGTAGCAGATCGTAATTATTTTTGTTGAGTTACAATGAACTTTCCTTGGCTTTACGTATGTCCGCTTTTGGCCGAGAGTAACACAAAAAAATCACTGCCTAGGTTTGAATGAGGTGTAACTCATGAAGCTTAAATTTGATAATATTTTTGATTCCATTATTGATGATCCAGTTAAGGCAAGGAAGGCTAGCCAATCCGAACTATTTAGTGTTTATCTGCACATCATAGGTTTCAGACCACACTCGGAGTTCATCCAAGATGTGCAAAGCTGTTCGCCCAAACTCGGTCAGCTCATACGTAACAGCAACAGGCCTGTCGCTTATCACCTTCCGTAACACCATGCCTTCGTCTTCGAGCTCTTTGAGGCGTTGATCAACCATCTTTTTACTTGCGCCACCGAGCATACGTGCAAGATCGTTAAATCTGACAGGTTCATCTTTCAGGTGATAAATAATCGAACCTTTCCATTTTCCGCCTATTAATCGCATGCCCTTTTCGATAGCGCAGGGTTCCATGCAAGCGTTGAAAACTTTTTTACGCCCTTTACTGTCTGTTTTTATTGAGCTTTTCACGAACTCCCCACTCATTTAAATAAGGTTACTAAAAGTATACTAATTGATTACAGTTTAAAGGTTACTAAAATATACCACATCTAGTTAAGTGAGAAAACGCACTTGCTTTCTTTAGCCCGTATACCAGCGATATCAGGAGTTTTTACAATGACCACCACAAGTTCAGGCAATGTTTTAATTATTAATGCCCACCAGTATTACCCATTCTCAGAAGGAAAGCTGAATGCCACCCTTGTTGATAAAGCTATCACCCTGCTTGAAGACAAAGGCTATCAAACACGCGTAGTGACGATGGCAGAAGAATACGATGTGGATGAGCAGCTAGCACATCATCAGTGGGCAGATTTTGTCATTCTTCAATCGCCTATTAACTGGATGGGTGTGCCATGGTCATTTAAAAAATACATGGACGAAGTTTATACCGCAGGTATGGGCGGCGCTATGTGTGCAGGCGACGGACGAGTAGCAGAAGCACCTAAGAAAAACTACGGTACTGGCGGCACGCTTTCTGAAGTGAAGTACATGATGTCCTTGACCTTCAATGCACCGGAAGAGTCATTCAATGACATTGAAGAGTTTTTCGACGGCAAATCTGTTGACGATTTAATGTTCCCGATGCATATGAACTTCAAGTTTTTTGGCATGACACCAATGGAAACCTTTGCCAGCTTCGACGTGATGAAAAACGCAGACGTCGAGAACGACTTTAAACGCTTCGAAGCCCACATCAACAAACACTTTTAACCAGTTCTAAAGCCGCTTCTTTGAAAAGCGCCTGAGGAGTTTTTATGTCTTTTTTACGTCACGTTTGGAAATCCGGACTTTGCTTATTATTGGCAGCGTCTGCCAACACTTACGCTCACGAGCTGCATGAGCCAGGACACATTGCTTCACCGAAAATGTATGAAATGCTGCTTGAAAACGACCGTGCTCTGGTTTTGAAAATGGTGTTAAAGCCTGGTGAGAGCGATGCATTTCACAGTCACAACAACGAAACAGTCTATTTTGAAAAAGGCAGTAAGCTAAAAATTGAAACGCTCGGCGGCGAGTCGGTTGTTGCTGACGTTCCTGACGGCCATGTTATGTGGCATGAGGCCTGGACCCACAGAGTGACAAATCTGGGTAAACAGACGGCTATCGCCATCATTGTTGAAGAAAAATAGGAGAGGTTTGCAATGGTATTTACTGATCTGCGAAGGGAAATACAACTATGAATTCACAAAAAGATATTCATCTATACACAGCCTCTACCATGAATGGCTGGAAACCAGTTGTTTTTCTTGAAGAAGCGGGTGTTGAATACGATTTAACACATATCGATTTTTCAAAGAACGAGCAAAAAGCGCCGGACTACGTGAAGCTCAATCCAAATGGCCGCATCCCTACCATTGTAGATCGCTCCAACAACGACTTTGTTGTTTTCGAATCAGGGGCGATTCTCTGGTACCTGGCAGAAAAGTACGGGAAATTTCTTCCATCCGATCCGAATGAGAAATCAAGAACACTACAGTGGCTGATGTTCCAAATGGGTGGTGTTGGACCCATGATGGGCCAGGCTATGTATTTCCAACGTATTGCGGCTAAAAACGGCAATGAAGATCCATTCGCTATTAAACGTTACGTTGACGAAAGCCGCCGACTGTTGGAGGTCTTAAATACACATCTGAAAGAGAAAGAATTCCTGGTAAACAACGAGTACACCATCGCCGATATGGCTACCTACACGTGGGCACGTGCCTATTATTGGGCGAATGTCAGCGTTGACGGTTTGCCTTACTTACAAGCTTGGTTCGATAGGATTGACGAGAGGCCCGCTACACAACGTGCGCTTGAAATTCCAAAGCCATTCTGGGCTTTTTTTGGTAAGGGCGACATTGAAGCTCAGGAACGTGAAAACGCTGAACGCTTCAAGAGTGATGTAAGGAAATAAAGGTAATCATTACTTCGCGCAAAGCACTTGCAAAGGGGCTTTTTAGAATCCGTTGCCTAGGGCGTGGCGGCCGAGTGTCGGTCCAATCAAGCCCGCCCACTGGTACCATTCTCATATTCACACGCAAGTTTTAGTGCTATTCAATCCAAATATTCAGGAGCGAACCGGATTTTTATTAATTAAAAGCCGTTAACGCTCTATCCTAGATTCATCGTTCCGAAGACAAAATGTTTCTATTTTCCGTAACCTTATTACGATTTATCGTTAAGCGTTCCAGTCTGAAAAAATTGTGGTAGCTTTGTTATGATTTTGTAACAGAACTGTTTATTGAAACAGCAGATCGACAAGGTAACCGCTATGGATAGAAGACAAATTCTAAAATATGCAGCAATGCTCACAGGCACAGCATTATGTGCTCCAGTAACAGCAACGATGCTCTCTGATTTAAGTAGACTTTCAGATAACGCTTCTGCCTCCCCCAACCCGACGTTCTTTTCCGCTGATGATTTTCAGCTGCTAACACAAATAATGGATACGATCCTACCTGAAACTGATAGCCCGTCGGCGTCAGATGTCGGGGCTAACACGATGATGGATCACATGTTTGCCGTTGTTTTCGAACCTGAGTATCAACAAAAGTTTAATGTGCAATACAAAGCTCTGCGCCAATTCCTTGAATCAAATAACTTCTCACGACTAAAACCAGACCAGAGAGGTAATGTTTTACGTCAGTTAGAGCTAGGTGAGAAGCAAGGTGATACTTTCTGGGCATATACAGATATCAAGCAGCAAACAGTGGCTTATTACCTGCTCTCGGAACAGATTGCGGAACACTATTTAAACTATTTGCCAGTTCCTGGTGAATACAAGCCGTGTGTGTCGTTAGCCACATTAGGCGGTAAGGCATGGGCAATATGAAAATGAAAAATAATAAAAACTTTGATGCGATTGTCATTGGTTCTGGCATCAGTGGTGGATTTGCAGCCATGGAATTATGCAATAAAGGTTACAAGACACTGGTACTTGAACGCGGGCGCATGGTTCAACATGGACAGTATCCTACAGCTCATATGGATACCTGGGATTTACCTAATCTCAATAAAGTCTCTCTCGAAGAAAAACAACAACATTACCAAAAACAGGACAGGCTGAATTGGTGGGTTAATGAAGACAATAAGCATTGGATCAACAAAGACGACGAAAATCCCTATAACGAAGATCAACGTTTTGACTGGATAAGAGGTTACCATGTTGGCGGTCGTTCCATTATGTGGGGGCGACAATGTTATCGCTGGAGTGATATTGATTTTAGCGCCAACCTTAATGACGGTGTGGCCGTAGACTGGCCAATCCGTTATGCCGATATCGCTCCCTGGTATGACTATGTAGAGACATTTGTTGGCGTAGCCGGTCAGGCTGAAGGTCTTAAACAAATACCAGATGGTGTATTTTTAAAACCTTTCCAACTTAATTGTGTTGAGCAAAAGATGCGTGAAGCGGTAGCAAAACGCTATCCCGATAGAGTTGTGACGCCAGGCCGCGTCGCTCATCTGACCGAATACAACCCTGAAGTGCATAAAGGCCCCAGAGGACAATGCCAAAGCCGCAACCGTTGTTGGCGTGGATGCCCTTTCGGTGGCTATTTCAGTAGTTTATCATCTACGCTGCCTGTCGCCGCCGAAACCGGCAATCTAACCGTGCGGGCGAACAGTATCGTTATGGAAGTTGTATATGATGCCAAAACGAAAAAAGCCAGTGGGGTAAAAGTTAAAGATGCTGAAAGTGGTGAAGTTATTGTGTTCAATGCACGCGTCATTTTCTGCAATGCCAGTACGGTAGCCACAACCGCTATTTTGCTTAATAGTCGTTCGGAAACTTTCCCTAATGGTCTGGGAAATTCAAGTGGAGAGCTGGGTCACAACTTAATGGATCATCACTATGGTATGGGTGCATCCGGCATACTACCGGGTCATGAAGATGATTATTACCAAGGGCGCAAGCCTACAGGTTTTTATATTCCTCGATTTACTAATATTGATGAGCAAAGCAAACAGAAAGAATATATTCGTGGTTTTGGTTATCAGGGTGGCGCTATGCGCGTGCAGAATAATCCGCACGGTTTAGTTGGCGAAGAATTAAAAGCTGAAGTCTTTAAACCCGGACCGTATCGTATTGGCATGACCTGTTTTGGCGAAATGTTGCCTTATCATGAGAACCGCATGTATCTGAACTTTAACCAGCGTGATAAACATGGTTTGCCCATGGTTACCTTTGATGCCAGATTACGTGATAACGAAATGAAATTGCGTGAGCATGGGGTAAAATGCGCGATTGAAATGCTGGAAGCCGCCGGGTGTGTGGATATTACGAGTTACAATAGTTTAACTGCTCCGGGCGCATGTATTCATGAAATGGGTACTGCGCGAATGGGACGGGACCCAAAGACCAGCGTGTTAAACAAATGGAATCAAATGCATGATGTTTCAAATGTATTTGTAACCGACGGTGCTTGCATGACCAGTTCAGGTACACAAAACCCAAGTATCACCTACATGGCATTAACCGCGCGAGCCGTGGACTATGCGCATAAGCAAATTCAGCAAAACAAATTATAGATTGCTGATGTTCCAAACAAGCAGTGTCGACCCCGTGGAAACGTGCCTAATATTGGGCAAATGTCAGCGTTGATGGCCTGCCTCACGTGCACAGTGTCTGTTTTGAATTCCAGGCTATCTATTGGTAGCAATTAAAATAGACACTTTCCTTTCAAAATCCCCGCCTTCAGGTACATTCTTTCGCCCTCTGATATAAGAATTCATTATAGATTTCATAGCATTTTACGATTGGCGCTATAACTGGCTTACCAGGATGATATCACTCACTGAGAAACAACCTGTTTAACAATACAAAAAGGTATTCATAATGAGCGATATTATCTGGCCAGATGGCTATGTCCCCGGATTTACTGACAACTACTGTTCAAACGAAGTCATTGTTGAAGGCCTTTCAGCCGCTGATATCTGGCCATTGCTTAACACTCCTTCGCTATGGCCAACATATTATGAGAATTCAGCTAATCCTCGTTTTTATGACGAGAAGGGCCCTATGTTGGAAAGGAACGTACGCTTTTATTTTGAGACTTTTGGTTTTCCGGTTGAATCGGAGTGCTTGGAGCATGTTGCTCCAGTCAAGGGGCAGTCTGCACGTCTTGCCTGGCATGGCTGGTCGGGTGAAGGTGACAGCCGTTTAGATGTGCACCACGCGTGGTTGATAGAAGATCTCTCTGGAAATCGTGTACGCATTTTGACTCAGGAAACCCAAAACGGTATACCTGCTAAAGCGTTAGCGACAACAAAGCCGAATCCAATGATTAATGGTCACCAGGAATGGCTGGATGGACTTGTTGAAGCCGCTCGTAAAGCTAAATAAACTACCTAAATAACGGGCCGCTCTCGACATTATTGAGACTGGCCTTTTTGCACTATATTTAGCATAACTTTTTCTAAACTACGCACTGACTATGGCCAATATTAAGAATCTTGATCTGAACCTGCTGCGGGTTTTCGATACTTTGATGGATGAAAAAAACGTATCAAGAGCTGCAGAGAAGCTATCTGTTAGCCAACCGGCGGTAAGTGGTATGCTGACACGGTTAAGGCACAGCCTGAACGACCAGTTATTCATACGTAGTCAACATGGCATCGTTCCTACTATTCGCGCTCAAGCGCTTTCAGGGCCAATAAAAAAGTTACTAAGGGAGCTGGATGCTGTTTTAGAGCCCACCGTTTTCATCCCTCACGAGGCTGAACTAACCCTCTCCATTGCGGCTACAGACTATTCCTTAAACGCTATTGTTGAGCCTTTTTTACAGGCTTTACGTCAACAAGCACCGAAAATGAAAGTCGCGGTTCGCTGGATCAACGAGCACGAGCTTTTCGAACAGATGGAACGCGGAACCATTGATTTTGCGCTTACAACCCCGGAAGCAGCCCCCGATGAACTGCACTCCAGAACATTATTTAACGAAACATATGTCTGCGTGCTCAGAAATGAACACCCTCTACTGGAAAATAAGAGTTTAACCCTCGATCAGTTTTGCAATGTAGAGCATGCCATTGTGTCTTACGTAGGTGGCGCATTTGAAGGCACTACAGATACTGTTCTTCGTTCACTGGGAAGGCAGCGCCGCGTAGTGCTGTCGGTACCTAGCTTCCTTTCTTTGGCCAGTATTTTAAAAAACAGCGATCTCTGTGCCGTGGTACCCAAAAGAATCATGAAAAATATGCACGATCTCACAACCGTAAAATTGCCATTTGAAGTGCCCGGATTTACAAAAATAGTGGCTTGGCATGAACGCTCTCATGACAGCGAGGCCCATCGATGGGTTCGGGAGCTATTATCTGCCACATGCAAAGAAATTTGAATGTTGCAATGAGTGGTGGGAGGCTTGTTGAAGCACGTTCAGCCAGCCTTGCGACAGGCTAAACGCGCTTAGGCACACACTTATTATAGTGCGTGCTCTTCGGTTATACGGGTAACATTCGCGTTACCATCTTCAACCCGTTTAATCACCTTTCTTGCCTCGACAATGTATTTTTCGGGTACAGGCTTAGGCTTCGACTCGTCTTTTGCAATAGTGGTCATGGTCTTCCACTCAGCAATTCTGTCATCCAATGCATCAGCAGCCCCCAGAATAATACTCCAGCCTGTCAGATTCAATTTGAGATAATAGGTTTTGCCCGCTTCAATATTTCCCTGAGCGACTGCCCACATATTCTGTAGCTCCACCATGAAAAGGTGCTCGCCAGGCTCGACTTGATATTGAAGTAACTCACCAGCACCTAAGGTACCGACAAAGCTTTCACCGTCCCACACTTCACTTTTCGCGCCATCGCCCATGAAGACCGAACGACGAACAAAATTTACCGTTGCTTTATCTTCTTCCGGCTTGTTCTGAAACGCCACCTCTTTCATATTTCCCAACCCCGCGCAGCCTGCGAGGTTAAAAGACAATAATACAAAAACAATAATTCCAATTTTCTTAAACATGCTAATCCCTGTTGTAAGCCTTTGATTTTATTTTTTAATCACGGCATTAGTTTACTTATTTTGCGAGTACGCCGAAGAAGAATAAACGTAAAATCCAACTAGCACAAGAAAGCAAAAACCTAGCCTAGCACTACCTCAACTCACCTCATCAATTAGTTTAAATTATCAGCAAAACCACACGCACGGTGATTATTTGTACTATAGATACATAGTAAGTTGCGATTACTTGAGGTGTGTTATGCCATCTTCTCAATTGACCTTTCGGTTTCTTGCTGAACCAACCGATGTGAATTTTGGAGGGAAAGTTCACGGAGGAATGGTGATGAAATGGATTGATCAAGCTGGCTACGCGTGCGCTGCCCAATGGAGTAGTCAATACTGCGTAACAGTTTCTGCTAACGGCATACGGTTTATTAACCCGATTTTAGTGGGTCAGGTGGTAACTGTAAAAGCCAGCATTGTGCATACGGGCAACTCAAGCATGCATATCTACGTCACGGTTTCGTCATGCAACCCACAGGATGGCATTGCAACGATAACTAACCGCTGCTTCATTACATTTATGGCCGTTGACGTTAACGGCGAGCCAACCCATGTACCCCATTATATTCCTGACTCTCAGGAGGAGTTGCAGTTAGAGTTGGTCGCCATGCACGCAAAGGAATTCGCCAAAGAATTAGATGAAGATTTTAAGAGCTCGATTGGCTATCACTAACGGCTGGTTTGAAAGTTCCAAGCTTTGAATGTTGTTTTCGGGAATCGCAAAGGGCGCGGCACTGCATGCCCTTAGTGCCTGCAGTGCTCCACGTAGAAAGCTAATCTTATTTTATTCCGAACGAATTAAATGAAAATCGGTTTGTCTGCCGTCGATATATTCAACTTTATCACCGTCGAAAAAGGCGTCTTCTTCCAGCATTATTCTAATTTCTTTATTCCACTCAGGTACGAAGGTAGCTGCATTTAACTCAATCGAAAATGCCGTGTTGGGATATAGCGGATAATCTCCCACTACCGGCAAACCTTCTTGCGCATCCCACATTCCTATCGTTGGGCCCGCTGCATGCCCATGAAAGCCAAGAGGATGTGTATATACCGAAGGTTTGATGCCCTCACTGATTGCCTGCTGCCGGGTGCGTTTCAGAATTTCATTGCCTGAGTGACCCAGCTTAAAGTTGTTGATAAGCAGCGTTTGCAAACGATTAGCATTGGCGAGGGCTTTTTGTAGTCTCTCTGGGGCTTTTGTTTCACCAGGCTTCAGCACATAGGCATGTTGCTGCTGATCGGTATTGAGGCGTAGATAAGTAATACCGAAATCCACATGGAGCAGGTCGCCAGGCTGAATCACAGACTCACTACCATCTTCACTAAAGGTTTTAATCTGGTCAAACTCGGCATTGTCAGCCCGCTGAATAGACACTGAAGGATGGAACCAATTACTCACACCCAGTTTAGTACTTTGATCGCGAAACCACCACACAAGGTCGTCAGAGGTGGTTTTTCCCGGAGATACGACTTCGTTTGAAAACGCCGTTGCAATGAGTTGATGACCAATAGCCGCCAACTGCGGGTAAATTTGCATTTCAAGGGCACTGCGGGTTTCCAGCCAGCCAATGGCCAGTTTCTCCGCCGACACCAGGCGTGAACGATACTCTGGTGACAAAGCCTGGGTCAGCTTTTGTTTTTCGGTAGACGACATGCCATCTGCCAGCGCAAATGCGTTGGAAGTATTAATGCCTATTTTCTTTGGCTGACGCTTTTCAATAATGTCTGATAACGCGGCCCACTGATCAGGCTGCTTTTCTTTATCCCAAGCTTTTTTAAACTCGTTCCCTACGGCATATCGAGCTACAGCCAGCATTTCGAGCGGCTTACCCTGCCCTGCATCATAGATAACCAACATTGTGTGCCTGCGAGCAGACATCCAGGTAGATGGCAACATGGTTTTAAGCACGGGATCTTCGTTATATTCCCTCGACATGATCACCCACATGTCGATGCCCGAGCGTCGCATTATGCCCGGCAAAATCTGCTCAAAGCGCTGAGCCAGGATCTCATCGATGATCTCGCTGCGCTTTTTCATATCCGCAATATTATTCATTTCCGCCGAGTGGGATTCAACAGCCCAAGTCTGCAGGCTCAAAAATATCGACAATAAAACGCTGATAGTTCGCATAAATGTCCCTTTTCTAGATGCGCTTCTGGCCATCTGCGCGTTTGAGCGCAAGCTGAACTTCATGACCCACTGAACGACTAAAATGAAAAAACGCAGCCGAAGCTGCGTTTAATACATCGTTTATAACTTTTCTATCTCAGCCACCATCTGACTGAACTCGGCAAGTTCCACTTCCAGGTACTCGCCACCATCGCGCCATTCCACACCGATAACTACATTGTCTTCTGCCAGATCTTCCATCCAGAACTCCAGCCAGTCTGAAACCGAAATGGCCTTAGGTACGTAGTCCTGCCATTCGTCCGTGCAGTGTTCACGGGCCAGTTCAGCGTTTGACCACAGCGGCATCACGTCAGTGTTTTCGTAGTTTACTGAGTCGACAATTACCCAGCCTTCGCTGCTCTTGTCCTGCAACGCCCATACTTCCTGCGTTTCCTTAACCTGTGCCATAAAATCGGCTGAATCTGCATGTTTATCTGTCATGATGAACTCTGGGTAATGAATAAGGCTGCTATGATACGGCTTGCTAGCCTGTTAGGCCAGATATTCGCGCTACACTAGCGGATTCAGTCGACCTGAGCGGGCCTGCTCAGCTTTCCAAACTCTGACATCGCAATCGACTCAGCATATACAACGGGTACGAGATAGCTCTGCGATTTTCCCTACCCGTTTTCTGCTGGCAGATTACTCCACCACTGGTTTTAACACAAAACTGTACTGATAATCCCGCCACGGCAGCGTGTAGCGATACAGCGGTGACTCGCCCCAGGAATTGGTGCCGCCTACGCCGCGCTGACGATAATCAATGTACAGGAAAGTATTCTCGGTTTGCGGAATTTGATAGCTGTGCAGTCCCTGCTTTTTAAACTGATCGTAATTGAACAGATCATCTTTTGACAGGTTGAAGCCAATCGTAGGCTCTCCGGAAACCCGGAACGTTTCTGCGCCTTTACCGCTGAAATCAGCCTCGTACACGAACGCTCTATGACCGTTTTCCTGAGGACGGGCATAATCGTGACCCAGTTGCTCGACAGATCGGGTATAGCGCCCGAACATGGCGGAGTGATGGCGGTCACGGTAGTTTTCATGCGGACCTCTACCAAACCAGCTGACGGTATCGTAGTTTGGCAACAGTTCCACACGATACCCGATGCGCGGTAATTCAGGGAATTTCTTATGTGCGGCCGCGTAGAAATTCACACTCACTTCTAAGGTACCGTCTCCGGCAATGGCATAGCGGGTAAAGTAGCGACTTTCCAATGTCGGTAATGCATGCTCCGTATTGATAACAACCCGGTTGCCTTCCGTCGAACTGGAGATCGACGTGAGTTTGGCAGACGCGTACAGCTTCTGGTATACCTTCGCCTTCTCAGGATATTTCTCTCCAAAATCGTTATCTGTAGGCGCACGCCAGAACCAGGGCACCATGGGTGATGCAAGCTGCTTGTCACCGTCTGCAGTCCATTGACTTAACCAGCCACTTTGCTTATCAAACGTATACGTTTGCTTGCCGGCTTTCACAGTAATGGCATCATCTGCCGCATTCACGGTAGGCGTCTTACCTTCACCAAGAGACGGTGCCGCTGCCATAGCATTGATTGCCAGCGGGAGCTGTTCTGTCGCGATAGCGACATCGGCGGCATACAACTCAGTTTTCTGTTTCGGATAGAACCGGACTGTCAGGTAGTAACGTTTGCCCTCCTGCGTTTTATTGCTGAAAGAAGGAAGGGTAAACGTGCCGGACTGCTGTGGTTCGATATCGAGATTTTGAATATCGCCCTGTGCTACAACGTTACCGTTTTCTTCCAGCGCCCAGTTCAATGTCAGGTCGTTCAGAGAGGTGAAATACCGGCGGTTAAATACCTGGATCTGACGTTCGCCATTACCGGCAAAAGACACTTCCACATCCTGATACACATACTTCACTTCTTCTGCATGAGGATGCGGCTCGCGATATGCGTTCATCACGCCATTCGCACTGAAATTCTCGTCGTGATACACGCCTTCTGGCTCAAAGTCACCGCCATAACCAAGGAAAGTGTTACCGTCCTTGTCCTTAGTCTCTATGGTCTGATCAACCCAGTCCCAGATGAAGCCACCCTGCAGCGCCGGATATTTACGGATCAGTTGCCAATAGTCATAAAGTTCACCCACTGAGTTGCCCATGGCGTGTTCGTACTCGCACAAAATCATTGGGCGAGTGGGATCAGAGAGCGCATAGTTTTCCATCAACGGAATGGACGCATACATTTTGGCGAACATGTCGGTGTGTGACTTGGTGCGTGCCTGATCAGACATGACCGGTCGGTCAGTGCGGGTTTTCAGCCAGTGATATAACTGCTCGGTATTCGGACCGTCGCCGGTTTCGTTGCCGATAGACAGGATCACCACCGCGGGATGATTTTTACTCGCCTCGTACATGTTGCGAACGCGATCGAGAAAGGCGTCTTTCCACAATGGGTTATTTACAATGTGCTTTTCTGGATCGTAGTTGCTGTCTGTGGCACCAAACGCGTGGGCTTCTTGGTTTGCTTCATCTACCAGGTATAAGCCCAGCTCATTAGCCAGTTCATACCAGGCAGGATTGTTTGGATAGTGAGAATTTCTCGCTGCATTGATGTTGTGTTGTTTCATCAGCAAAATATCACGGCGCATGGATTCACGGGAGATCACATGGCCTGTACGCGGATCATGCTCATGGCGGTTTACACCCTTGATCAAAACCGGCTTACCATTGATAAGCACGTTTCCGTTTTTCAGCTCACTTCGACGGAAGCCAATCCGCTGCCAGGCATATTGTGCGGTATCACCTTCCCCTGCGGCGACCTGCAGGCTGTAAAGATTTGGCGTTTCTGCCGTCCATGTATCAATGCCAGGAAGGGTCGCTGAAGCGGCACAATCGGCACCTTCCCCTTGCCCCTGCCAGACCAGCTTTTCATTTTTGCCAAACAGCTGGTAACTGACATTGCAGCTATCCATTACGTCGCCAGAGCCGGTTTGTACGTCCGTCTTTAGAGATAAAATGCCCTGTTTGTAGCTGTCATCCAGTGTGGCAACCACTTCAATATCGCGAATATGTTGTTCAGCAGGTGTGCGATAAAGGTATACGTCCCGCTCAATGCCCGACAATCGCCACATATCCTGAAGCTCAAGATAGGTGCCGTCTGACCACTGATGTACCTTTAGTGCAATCAGGTTATCACCGCTTTTGAGTTTGTCAGTAATATCGAATTCAGCGGCGGTTTTTGAATCCTGGGAATACCCCACGTACTTGCCGTTCACCCAGACAGAAAATGACGATTTCACCGCACCGAAATATGCAACAACACGATCACCGGCCCAGTCTTCCGGCACGGACACATGCTTACGATACAACCCCGTGGAGTTATTCTCTGACGGAATCTCACCGGAAGGAGTTTCGGGGCCGTAATCCAGACGAATATTAACATAGTTGGGGTAACCATAGCCGTTTAATTCCCAGTTACCGGGTACAGGAATTTCTCCCCAGCCTTTTTCAGCATAATCCGGCTGCATAAAATCATCAGGGGCAGCATCAGGATTTTCCGCCAACTTAAACTCCCAGGTGCCATTCAACGACAAGTAATCGCTACTGTCCCAGGGCGTAGTATTAAACGCGCCCGGATCTTCAGTGAATGCGAAAAAATGAGCGCGGGGTTCAAGGCGGTTCTTTTGTAAAACTTGTGGGTTTTGCCAGTCAGGCAATTCGCTGCTCCCCGCCTGAGCAAGGGCTGCAGTCGAAGGCGTTAGCACCGTACAGAGTATAAGGAATCTTTTAAACATAACTATCCTGTCAGAGTTACAGAATGGGAAAATGACAAAGGCAAGCGCACTGCTGCGCCTGCCTTTTTAGTCAGAATGCTTAGAAACTGGTGCGAACACCGAGGGTATAGCGTGCGCCGTTATCGATCATCTGAATAAACTGTTCACTGTAACGACCATGACGACGTAACTCTTCACCTGTCACGTTGATACCTTCAACGAAAACAGTGAGGTTCTCATTGATGTCGTAGCTGGCACTTACATCGAACTGGCCGTAGGTTTCAGTGAAACGAGGCTCGGTTCCGCCAAGAGGACTCACCAGATCCTGCATGAAGCCTTCACGATTGTTGTAGGCAACACGTGCTTGCAGCGGGCCTTGCTCATAAAACAGAATGATATTCTGCGAATCACCCAACCCTTCCAGAGCAAAAACCTGCGTGTTGTCTTCACTGTCGAGTGAAGCGTCACTGTTTACGATAGTGGCGTTAGCCTGAATACCGAAGCCGCTTTCGAAAGTGTGCAACCACGCGATTTCCAGACCATTCACATCAGCCGTTTCGCCGTTATCAGGCAAACGAACAGTGAAGTCATAAGGACCACTTGCCAGGTTCAGCGTGCGGGTTTCAAACGATGCCACGATGAAGTCTTCAACTTCTTTTTTGAACGCGGCCACAGACAGGTAACTGGTGTCGGCGTAGTACCATTCCAGTGACAAATCGAAGTTAGTCGACAGGAAAGGTTTCAGGTCGGCGTTACCAGAGTCGGCCTGTAGGTTATTCGGACGGGTAACAGACACATTGAACACCGGCACCAAATCGCTCATGGTTGGACGAGTCAGAGTTTCAGAGAAGCCAACACGCAACATTAAGTCATCGGTAAGATCCATCTTCGCGTTGATGTTTGGCAGTAAGTTGGAGTAGCTGTTTGATTCAGCAATCGGTACCCCTTCACTCGTAGCATAAACATCGCTGTAGTCTGAAGGATCGTTTGGCACAGGGACCACGTCCAACAGTTCGCGACCATAACCGGTGGTAGTGGTATCCGTCTCGCTGTAGCGTAAGCCGAAGTTAATATCCACCGGCATGTCAGAGATCAGCAGACTAAAATACATTTGCGCATACAGGCTCAGCACTTCTTCTTTTACAGAGAATGAACTGCCCGCGAGTGAAGGACTATTCAAACCTTCAGCGTCTACGATTGCACGAACTTCATCAAAGGTTTGTCCGGTATTATCAGCAACCTGCTGAATCGCATCGTCAGAGATTGCGTAATCAAAGTAGGCTTCCGGATCGTAAGCAATCCATTGTTGGCTGGCATTTGAGAAGTAGTTCTGGGGCGTGTAAATATACAGAAGCTCATCAGGAATATCTGTCTGATAGCCGCAGTACACATTACATAAACTAGACGTCAGGCTGTTGTTGTCTTTGCTACGATCCTGATAGTACGCCCCAAACTCCATTTTGGAGAATGCGTTGTTTGAATCAGGCAACCAGGTAAAATCTGCACGATATTCGTTGATGGTATCTTTGATGTCGTAACCTTCGCGGTTGGTTACGTGCATACGGCCTGCCGGAATATCGGTTAACGCATCAGAGCCACCTTCGATATTGATGGTTGGTGTTTCACCAGAAAAATCGAGACTGTAAGCGTTGTTGTAGCCCACCACGGTGAAATAGTTATTACCACCGCTGTTGTTCTTCGCCGTTGATGTAGATACATCGAAGTTAGCCGTAAAGTAGTCGTTTACCAGCCATTCGTAATTGATACCGTAGGCCTGAATCTCTACATCACGGGCGTCGCTGCTTTGAATGAAGTCGGTCGCGCCACCTACACCGTTTACCAGTGTACTGTCGAGAGATGTTACCGAGCCATTCTCGTTAACCACAACGTTATCCAGGTTACTGTCTGACAGCCAATGTCCTACCGTATTCCTGCGGGAGCCCACTTCAAATTTGGAATACAACGCATCAACTTTTAGCATCATGTTGTCTTGTGGGGCATACTGAACCACCACGTTTCCACTGGTGCGCTGACGGTCACCAAGATCGACGATCTGATCAAAGTTCTGCGGCACATATACGCCATTGAACTGGTCATTGTCGGCGTATTGTGGGTCGTCTACCTCTGAGCGGTTAGTCAGGCTGACATTCGAGCGCCAATCACGTACTTGAAGGATGTTAGTTTGCGCCTTCCGTTTTTGCAGGGAACCCGCGACAAGTACGCCTAATTTATCATCCATAAACCGATTGGTGATCAGGCCTGAAATTTGCGGCGTGATCTCTTCTGAGATTTCCTCATACATGCCCTTGGCACTCGCAGCGCCTGCGAACCCTTCAAAATCAAACGGATTTGCTGTTGTTACATTTACGGTAGAGCCGATACCGCCGGCTTGAAGAGACGAGATAGGGCTTTTATAAACATTAGCGCCACTGATGAGCTCTGCCGGTAAGGTGTCGAAGCTAAACTCACGCCCCTGATTCTCAGTCGCGATTTGTCTGCCGTTAACCAAAACAGTATTAAATTGAGGCCCAAAACCCCGAACAGTAATGAACTGACCTTCACCACCACTTCGGTCAATGGCTACACCGGTGATACGCTGAAGGGATTCAGCAACGTTCTGATCAGGGAACTTACCCAGATCTTCCGCAGAAATACCATCAGATACGACATCCGACGCCTTCTTGTTGAGCATGGATTCTTTAAGTGAGTTTCTGAAACCACGTACTTCAATGACTTCGGTGTTTTCGGCTGTCGCATCTGTACTTTGTGCCATCGCTATTGATGTATTGAGCGACGAAACGATTGCTAAACATAGTGAACTTTTAAGAAAAATCTTTTTCGTGAAACCGGTATTTCTGCTCTCAATCATGCTTGTCTCCTTTCAGGGCATCCGCGCGCCCCGTATCCTTGATTTGGCCGTTGAATAAATTGCAAATTTTCCATAACCAAACGTCACGGTGCTTAACTACGACTCAAAGTTAAACGTTTACCCTCACAGCCCTGTTTTCTCTTATTTTTATTGTTACGAAAACGGTATTCCTGTTTGAGTTGTGACGTTATTCCACCAAAATATATATAAGTATCAGCAGAATAAGCTATGCGCAAAGCTGGTGTTACCGCCATTATTAAGGCGTGAACTCCGCTACACTGGTCTTGCAAACCCAAGGTTAAACGTTAAACCTTAGACGAAAGTATACTAAGATAACGTCAAGCATATGTAAACAGAATGTTTACGCTTGAGAAAAATAAAACATTTATACCAACAATAATGCACAGCGTTTAACAAGCTGTATTGCCTGGTACGGTTTACAGGCAGGTTTGTTTAATGAGAAGGTGTTTATGAACAGGTAAGTTCAAGACTCTGAAATCGAAATTCTTATTACTACAAAAAGGGATTATTCAGGAAGCGCGTAGCTGGCTTGATGAGTAACGAAAAAAGCTCGCTTCAATGTAAAGCGAGCTTTTTTCGTTTATATATGATTATTCTGGACGAACGGCTGTCACTTCAATTTCTACCAGGTAGTTAGGGTTAGCTAACCCTGCTACCTGCAGCGCAGAACGTGAAGGCAGGTTAGGCTGCTCGTCTGTGCCAAAGAACTGCGTGTAACCGCGCATAAAACCAGCGAAATCCATTTTTCCATCCATTTCCGGATCGCCAACCAGGAACGCTTGCATCTTAATCACATCGCCCATGGTCAGGCCAAGGCTTTTCAGATTTTCATCGATGCGTTTCATCACGCTTAAGGTTTGCGCTTCGGTATCACCGTAAGCTTCACGGGTGCCCGCAGGCGCATCAGGGAAACTTACACCAGGCACTGAACCACTTAAGAAAACAATCGTGCTAGTCGCTGGTACTTCAGAGGCGCGCAAAATAGGGAAGTCAGAGCCAATCAAGCCATGACGGATAACAGTTTCTTTCGGTTCAGCCGTCGCTTCCGCTTCGCTACAGCCAGTGTTTGCAAGTGCTGCAGTAAGTAACAGAGGGGCAATAAATAGTTTTTTCATTTTATGTGTTTCCTGATATTAACGTTTGGCAATTATTTTTACGTCGTCTGCGCTAACTTTATCGGTAAAGTTATTGCCGAAATGGGTACGTGTGTAATTCACCACCTCAGCAATTTGCTCATCAGACAGATATTGTTTTAGTGCGGGCATGCCGCCCATTCCATTGCTCACCATAAAGGTAACGTAAGCACCGGCGCTCAGTTTTGGATTATTAGCCAATGCAGGATAGCGGCCTGCACCTTGCGCTCCCTGCGCTTCAGACATATGGCACCCCTGGCAAATTGCATGATAGAGCTCGTCACCAGACGCTTCTTCAAACTTATTCCCCAGTGAGAAACCTGCGTCATCGGTTGCCATCGCAGCTGTGCTGAGCGAAAACAGGCCAGTTACCACTAATGCTTTTATTGAAGATTTCATTATGTGTTCCCTTTTATTTTACGCAGCGGTTGCTACCGCTTTTTTGTGTAATCGCTTAATGGCATCGTGGGCGGAGGAAATCGCCCCTTCCTGCCAGGCAGGAAGATGTGAAGCATGCTCACCGGCCAACACCAGTCGACCATCAACCTGACACAAGTTATCGTAGTGCTGCTCGCGCTTCTCTTCTGTCCAGGCGCCAAAACAGCCTTGAGTCCATGGCACACGGTGCCAGCCAACAGCAATACCGTTGTTAAACTCTTCAGTGTATTGAGGGTGAATTTGCTTACCGTATTCCACTGCTTTCTTAACCCGTTCTTCCGGTGCTAATGAGGTGAATTCAAAGGCATTCGGCCCCCAAACATAGGCGCCTAGCAGTACGCCCTTACCTTTATCGTAATACTTCGCGCTTGGGTAACTGATATTGGTGATGGGTAAATCGGTATAAGACACGCCGCCGAAAATGGCTTCGTCCTGTTCCCAGAAACGACGATTAAACTCGAGGCCCACTTTCACCGAAGATGCATAGGGCACCGAGCGGATAGCAGTCTGCATTGCGCTGCTCGCTTTCACTGGGATTTGTGAAAGTATGGAAAGTGGAATCGTGCATACACACCAATCGGCTTTCGCTGTTTTAGCCACGCCGTGGTGTTCATAATCGACTGTCACGCCCGTATCGTTTTGATCAATCTTGGTAACGCGGGCGTTGTATTCAATCAAGTCGCCAACGCGTTTCTCAAAGGCTTTCGCAATATTGTCCATGCCACCAACGGGTTGGAAGATGCTGCTTTGAAATTCAATGTCTTGCCCGTTTACGATGAATTTCCACAGGTCAGACTGTAGCAAGGCACTTTGATCTATAAGGTCGCTTGGTTCGCCCTTGCCTGACAAACCACCGCCCGGTGGAATGGCAAATCCGCGTCTGAGGCTGGTTTCATGAGACTTTTGATACTTCCCTTTCTCATTCAGCGCCCCCCAGTGACGCAGTGATTCGAACAGCTTTTCACGATCTTCAAGACTCAAAGAATCGTCCAGTGCATTCTGATTGATGGTCTTTGCCAAAAGCTCAGCAGCATAGCCTTGATAATCAGCTTGAACCGTGCGGTAACGTTGCGGCTTACCGCCAAAGGCCTTGGTGGAATGCACCAGCGCGTTGTAGTTCACCTGAATGAAAGGTTCGATGGCAATGTTGAATTCATTAATGTAAGACATCACGTGATGATGGTGATACGGTACACGCCATGGACCTGGGTTTATGTAGTTGCCTTCGGCAAATTGACATTGCTGTGTTGCCCCACCCAGTTCGGTATAGCTATCGCCTCCCCGTAATGTCCAGCAACGTCCACCAGCACGTGAGTTAAATTCGAGAATTTTTACTTTATAACCCGCTTTTCTTAATTCATAAGCTGACGTCATTCCAGCGACACCCGCGCCCAGAACCAGTACAGTCGCGCCTTTTTTAACGCCATCTAAATTTAATGAACCCGGGTGTGAAGACTCGGCTGCGAAGCCGAGGGATGTCATGGCCTGATACATGGCCCCGGCTCCCGCCGTCTTTCCGATCCAGCCTAATAGCGCCCGGCGGCTCATACTATGATTGGTCATCGAAAATACTCCTCGTGATGATCAAATTACTCAAGGTCGGGCTTTAATTGCACTGTCAGTACCAGCTTTAACTTCACTGAGTTTAAACAGCAAAAAATCGCGATAATTCGTCGATATGTAAAATTTATGAAAACAGGAGCCGCAGTTATTAGGCGTTGTGCACAAATCAATCGCATGACTGCACTTATTCAAAGCAGTCATTGCACAATAAATGTGTTGCGCATCGCGCTGATTTGGTGCGCATGACGCACCTATGCCATGTTATGTAAAGAGCGTAACGGTATATCTGAGAAAACTAATTGACGGGGAGAGAGAAAAATTTATAAAAGCAAATAGCAATTAATTAGTCTGAGGAACATTAATTTTGTGCTTCACCCACAGTGAACCGAACACAACACTTCACGTACCAACACTAATTAAAATGCGCAGTGTGCCTAGTAGAGCACTCGGTTTCATGAAAAGGCTGGCAAATGGACTACAGAGAAAACGGAACAAATAACCAGCAAGACAGTATTTTGCAGCCTGGAGTTAAGGAAAGTCGCCATATCCGCCTGCTCAAGACACTCGTTGGCTTGGCAATTATCTATACTTTATACCTGGCAAAATCACTGTTAATTCCGCTATTTTTCTCTGCACTGGTAGCGCTGCTGTTAAGCCCGCTTGTTAGAATTGCGCGCAGGTTCTTTATTCCTCCTTCACTATCTGCAGCCGCACTTATGCTCTTATTAGTAACGCCATTCACATTACTGGGGCTGGAATTAGCCGAGCCCGCACAACGGTGGATGCAGTCTTTGCCCAAAATAGCGGCAGAAGTCACACAGGAAATCGAAGAAATCAGTGACAGCTTAAAACAAGGCGCAGAACTCACAGCGCCTGAACCAGCGAAAGAAAACACCTCATTTTTTAGCTGGTTTGATGATGAGGAGGAACCAGAACCCAAGCCCAATGATGGCAACACAATGACGGACAGGCTTAAACAAAGCGGTATTGAATTAGGTCTGACCATATTAAGCAGTGCGCCTTTGCTGTTAGCTCAGATATTTGGCTGCCTGATCCTGATCTTCTTTTTATTGGTGTTCGGCCCTAACCTGTTCAACGTATTCATTCGCGATTTTCCTATTGTGACCAATAAGCGCCGGGCACTGGTGTTGGTTAACCATATCCAGCGGGAACTTTCTGCGTACATCATTACGATAAGCATGATTAATGGCTTGCTTGGTGTTGCCACCGCTATCGCATTTACCTTTTTGGGTGTACAGGATGCAATATTGTGGGGTGCGTTGGTCGCGCTGTTGAATTTTGTGCCTTATCTGGGCGGTCTGATAAGTTGCAGTATTCTTTTGGTTGCAGGCTTGGTGCAGTTTGGTCTGGTGTCTGCTGCTTTGCTACCCGCTTTTGTATTTCTCGGTATTAACATTTTCGAGTCACAACTTGCCACGCCCACGGTGCTAGGCCGCAGCTTGCGACTTAACCCGGTGATTATCATCTTATGGCTATCGATTACCGGCTGGTTGTGGGGCATCGTAGGCGTGTTGATAGCTGTACCCATTTTGATGAGTTTTAAAATTATCCTGTCTAATTTAGGTGCCCTGCCCCACTGGGTGAAGTTTATCGAGTCGAAGTGATTATCCAGCATCCAGCAGAAAAGGCATAGGCTAGTAAACTTCAATCAGCCCTTCTTTTCCGGCCCCTATACAGCTCTTACTTTGCTGGCAGGCAATGCTCCAGATATTGCTTTTACTGATCACCTGCCATTCACTGGCATCTGGCTTTAGCACCGCCACGCCATCTGGATTACTCACCCAATATTCAATGCCTTCCGAGGTAGGTAACAGCGCCGAGCCGTAAACCGCTCCCCTGAGCGGGAGTGGCGGCAAGGCAACCCATTTACCGCTTCCCAAGTGATAAAGCCAGGCTTCCGCCTGTTTGCCTGCGGCCTTCAGGCTGCCACCAGCTACAAAAATCGCCTTTCCTTCAACTTGAACTGAAAAAACGCCGCCAGCCTCTCCACCGGGTATGGGGGTTTCAAGACTTCGCCATTCCCCGTTTTCCTCAATGAGTAGCCGCGACGTTTCGCCGTTACCGGTACCAATGATAATACCGCTGTCGTTGTAGCGACTCAGGCAGGTTCCACTCGAGGCAAATCCCCCTTCAGAAGTTTGCGCCTTGATGTCCAAACTCTGACGTTGCCAGTGCTTACCGCCATCCTTTGTGGAAAGTACAAACAGCCCCTTCTCATCGGAATCTCCGTAGAGCCAGCCGTTGCTTTCATCTGTCATTGTAAAGCAGTCATAAAATGTAGAAGACGCTTCCCCTTGCGATACTTGCTGCCAACGCTCTCCCTTATCGCCACTGATATATATACCTGATTTATTCCCTTCTCCGGCGCTCATCACGATAAGTTGGCCGTTTTCCAGATACTGGTTGTCTCTGAATTGCAGAAAATCAGAGCGTACAGGCCCATTAATTTTTCGCCATTGCAAACCGTTATCGTCTGATAAGTAAATACCGCCGCCACTGCCGCTGGCAACCACAGTATCGTTTTGCCAGGTGACCGCCTGAAACGACACGCCTTTATCGAGCTGATGGGTAGTGATATTTTCCGTGGCTTGTGCATATGGCGCCAAACTGGCGAACGCCATCGAGAAAGACATCATTAATGTAGAAAGCGAGATGTTTTTCATCGAAGGTCTTTTAATTCGATGTTTATTCATAAGCGGGGCATGTTCCTTTGCATCATCAAATCGAGGTACGGGTCATTCAGAGCGCCAACCAGTGTAGACTGACCTTTGTCCTGAAATCAAAACCTTAACATCGCAATTTATTGAAATCCTCAGCAGATGCTGCACGTTTTCACTGCAAGATCGATTATGATAAGTAGACCTGTTCAACCGAGATCAATATGAATCTATCGCAGATAGAAGCCTTTTGTGCCATCGCCGACACCGGTTCGGTGTCTGAAGCAGCACGTCAACTGGAATGCAATCGCAGCAAACTTAGCATGGCGATTAAAGTGCTGGAAAGTGAGCTTGGTGTAGAGTTATTCGTGCGTACCGGCAATCAAATTGCGCTGTCAGAAGTTGGCAAAGCCATCTATAAAGACTGTGAGAGTATGCTTATTACCGCCACCCGCATTCGCGGTACGTGCGCGCAGGTAACCGAGGAATTTGCAGCCGAGGTATGGATTGCGCCAGACGACTCCCTCCCCGACTCGGTATGGCAAGGATTTATCCATCAGCTAAACAACCTGTTTCCCAATACGTCCTTTAATCTTATTTTGGCCTCATGCGGCGATCTCGCCAACCTGGTCGCAACCCAGCAAGTCGATTATGCCTTTGGTGTAGATTACGAACGTTTTGATGATGCTCGAATTACCTATAAGCCGCTGGGCAAAATTCGCATGATGTCGGTTTGTAGTGCATCGCACCCGCTGACTAAAATAAAGCGGGTCACCGACGAAGATCTGCGGAAATCCATGCAAGCTGCCATGGTCTATTTGAATGAACAGAATAACTCGAGTCTGGAACCCTTCTCTCGCCGCCATATTGGTTTTTCCAGCTTCGAATTTATGCTCAATACTATTTTGACAGAAAGTGCCTGGGGGGTGTTACCCGAACCATTAATTCGCCACCATCTCAGGGAAGAGCGCCTGGCCGTAATCCGTCATACCTACGGCTTAACGCAAGAGGATTATTGCATGGTAAGTTTAACCGGAAGTGCGGACAACCCTGCAATGGCGTGGCTGGCAGATAAGCTAAGCGACTATCTGTTTGACTTCTGAGTATAAACACCCCGCTAAGCGTCAATTTTATTGACACCACACTTTAATCGTATCTGTTTGATTATGTTGACAAATATATCAATACAGATTTATCCGGCCGATTAACACACGAGAATGCCGTTGTAAAAAAGCCCGATTGGACGAAAATAAGCGCAGTTTTCAACAGGTGTTTAATTTATGTGTATCCAAACAAGCCGCAATGAAAAGCGCACTCTGACCCTCTCAGCCCTTTCTGCACTGCTCTTCGCTGTTGCCGGACTGGTGATTGGTTTGCTTGTAGATTCACTGGTTATTGTGTTCGATGGTGCCTATTCTCTGGTGAGTCTGGTGTTAACTTTATTGTCGCTAGCTGCAGCCCGCTTCATCGCCGCGCCATCGTGCGATCGTTTCACCTTTGGCCGCGCAATATTTGAACCTGCCGTAATTGCGATAAAAGGCGCTGTTATCTTGCTCGTAGTGGGTTACTCGCTTTACGCCGCGGTAGAAGCATTACTCACCGGCGGTCGTGAAGTAGATGCCTCAGTCGCCACAGCGTTTGGCGTAGTAAACGTGCTCGGCTGTATTGCTGTATGGGCATTAATTGCTGCACAAAGTAAACGTCAGCATTCAGGCTTACTGGATGCCGAAGCCGATCAGTGGCAAATGGACACCATGTTAAGTGTGGCGGTGACCGCGGGCTTTGTGGTGGCTTGGTTGATGACGCAGAGTTCATTGGCAGCCTATGCGGTCTATGCCGACCCGGTGATGATGCTACTTATTTCCCTGTACTTTATAAAGGTGCCGCTGAACATGCTGACATCGGCATTGCGCGAAATCTTTCTGATGGCGCCGAGTGAGGAGATTCGTGAACGGATCGATCAAAGTGTACTGGAAGCGGGTAAAGATTCAGATCAGGAAATTGAATTGGCGGGTGTAGCAAAAGTTGGTCGCGAATTATGGGTTGATGTAGATATATATCCCGACGACAGTGATGTTATCAGAGTGAAAGACATCGAAAAAACCCGTGAAACCATTCAAAAACGTTTGGCTAAGTTACCGCTGGAGCTTCAAATTAATGTGAATATCGCCAGCTAGCGCGGAACACTTCGAACAGGCCGTTATTTCGGCCTGTTTTTATTAGCAACGCCAAGTTCATTAGCTCTATTCTATATCTGAGCCGCCACCTTTTAATAAACTCAGGTTTTTTATCATCAACGGAATTAGACCAAGCGCCGCGGTAGCAATTCCCAATAGAGAATCCAAAGAGCTACCGCTGGAATAAATAAAGGCGGCCATCAACACCAGCAATATGGCAAAAATGGGGATCCGTATGATGCTCCAGACTCCAGTGCTGGTGTTGTCCATCCAGCTTTTCATCACAGATTCGGGTTCTGCAGTCAGTACAAACTGCCTGAAGCTTTCATTGATAAGATGCCATCCCTTGTCTCTGTATAAGTAACAGCGCCGAACCAAACGTTCGATAGTAACTGCACTTTGAGGATTAATCGTTGCCCCGTGGGCCATACGCCAAAGAATGATTTTCTCCTTAATGGTGCATTCTTCCCATTTGCGTCGATAGAGGGGGCCTGCATGTACTAACATAAATTCTATTATTTGTTCTGGCTCCCTTAACCTCTCACTGTCAAACTGGGGCAGAACCGAGGTAATTTCGGGCCAAGCTGCACATTCATAGCTTAAAAGCTCATTAACGTCGAAAGGGTTTAATGGCAGGGATTTATGTACTGGAGACCAGGCGTAATACTTGTCAAATTCGGAAAATAGCGTCGCCCATTCAGTCTTTTCATCTATATTAACTTCCGCTACTGACCCGTATTGGTAGGCATTTGGATTTAGCATCCGATAGAGGGGGGCTGTCTCAGACACGATGACTAACAAAACTTGTTTATTCAGGTGTAACTCAAACAGTAAATCCAGTGCATCTTTTTTAGCTTCCGGGTTTAAACTCAGTTGCTCTAGTGCTGAAACTGCTACAACCATATGTTTGCCAACAGATTTACCTACACATTTTTTTATCCTCTCACTAAAATAAAATACATTGGCATGCTCATCAGTAGAGTAAAACTTATCCAAACAATCGACAATTCGGAAAACTTTTCTTTCGAAAAGTACATAAGAGTTGTTTTTTTCAGAATTTCTTAACAGTTCCATTTCTCCCTTCAACCTGGTAGCGTTCAGAATCAGCTGTGAGTGCCCGTCAATTTTCAGTTTATGAAAATTCAGCTGAGGGAATTCTGAAGGATAAGAAAACTCCCCCCTATCCAGATCACCAAGCCGGTATTGATCTAGTATATGCTCGCCCATTAATCGGCGCACTATGAGCTGTCTGACAGTCAGGTAAAGTCCAAAAGGCACGCCCAGGAACATAAGTGTAACGATCATAACACCGCCAGATGTTGTCAACGGTTCAATAAGAAATAAATCAGCTCGGTAACGAAGTTGTGAAATAAACGGTTGATCAGTTTTCATCAAATCTTTTTTTGCCGCTAAAGTTAGTTGACTGATGAATTCAGTCTCACCCAACATTGCTCCAAACAAATAATTGAACAATCTGTCTGTGGAGTTTCCCTTGTAATTCGTTGCTTCATTTTGAATTTGTACCCAATCAGGTCTTTTCCTACTTTCCGCAACACTTCCCAAGGCATAGAACTTATTAGCCAACGATTTGAATGTATTTCCTAAGCTGATATCACATAATGATTTCTCCTTGGAATAAGCAATCCGGCCTGTCATGGTTTGGGTTTCACAGGCATCGCCGGTCAGAAAACGAATATAACTAGCAAACACTTCGTCTTTCTTACTAATTTCACTTTTTAGCGCTTGCTCTTCAAACTGAGCTTGCCTTGATAGTAAGTAATCATGAGCGCTAAAGGTAATTATTGATGCCGGCACACTACCAGCAAAATAAAAAAGACTAGCTAAAAACCAGACGTAGCTTGTCGAAAATCGTGTTTTCTCTCTTGAAAATGTTGATTCGGGTCGGCTGGCATTTTTATTTTTTCTACTAATGACCCACCACAAAACGAGCCCTAAACATATTACTATGCCAAATTGCCAGCTTCTGAATAAAAAGATAATAGTCAAAGCCAATAAACAAAGGGAAAGCAGCAATTTAGCACATAAGAAATTAATCAGAGGGCTTTCCCATAATTTACACTGACTTCTTTTCAGTAATATACTGCATGCTGAAATAAGGAGAACAATTCCTATAAGTGCACTAATTTGGTTTTCAGGAATAATTGTGTAGAACTCTCTCCAGGAAATAAATACTGCGAGCAAAACCGGAATGCAAAGGCCTGTGAAAGCGATAAGTGGCTGTCGCCACCAATAATACATATTGTAACGTAGTTGCCAGCAGTAGATGACCAGTGAAGCCAGTACCGCTGACATCACGGACCAGAGAAGTAGCCTGCCTACCAGGCTGACCACTATACCCATTAGCGAAATAATAAAAAGACCTGTCGCAAATGTTAGGATCGTGCCGCCCAAGTAACACATTTGTTTGTGGCGGTTGTAATAACACAAATCCTGCCAGAATCGTTGAATAGTCAGATATCGGAAAATTATAAAGCCAGGAATAATAGTCAGTAAAAAAATAAAGACCGTTGTAAAGACCATCACCATATTAATAGTTTGTAGTTCCGTCGGATCGAAAAAAACAACAAGATGCCAAGGTGCATTGTTCGACGCTGAGGGCTCTAGTAGAGACCCTACAACCGCCTTATGAGGTACTCCCTTATATTCCAGATTAACGGGAACACTCTGATTTGAAATAGATGTCGTTGCCGCTCTCAATAATGCATTTTGGCTAGTTTCAATAAAGAAATTCTCCACGAGACTTAGCGAATCATCACTGTGAAAAATAACATCACCTTGTTCGTCGATAACTGCAAATCCAAAATGCTTTGGTAAAATGCGATCAACAAGTGATGATAATCTTGTACCTGCAAAATGCATTTTTACTTCGTCTTGACCACTCTCTATTTCTTCATGAGAACGTTTTATTGGTGGGATTGTGAACATTAGATTCCGACGCCCATCCTCAATATTGAAAATCCGCTCCATAAATACGTTCTGCATATCTATTCCATCAAGCTTCATGCTCCAATACTCTTCGCGCATAGCCGCTTTAAAGTACTCTCTGTCAGAAAGGTCCAATAAGCTCGTGTTCACCAGCTTTTCAGAGAGGTATAAAAATGGCGTTAATTTATCTTTAACCACTTTCCCATCAGCACCAAGAGAGGATAAGGCTTCCAGGAACGAGCAGTTTTTGCGGCCTTCCACTGAATTTCCGAGTAACTGCGTGCTAAGAAAGCTTGTGTATACTGTATTTTCAAGCTTTATATCCGGCTTAATTTTTTCTTTTTTAGTTCTATCAATGATTTTATTGTGATTAAAACATGTTCCTAAAAAACCATACGCATTTACAATGTTGAGTGCGGGTATTAGTAAATATTGCTCAGGAATATAATTATATTTATCCCTTAAAAATTCACCCCAGGATTTAAGATTATTTTTCTTGTAAGTTAAAGGGCCGAGCAATGGATGCTCTTCTGTGGGTTGTTCCCTCGCAATAGCTAATCTTCGTGTTATACCCAGAACTTGCTTTACCTCTTTAGTGACATCTTGACGCATATCACGATAGATAGTCTTTAACTGCTTCTCTTTCACCTCGATCAGATAGTCCTGAAACAACTGTTGGGAGAGTCCAATGGTAACAATGCCTACAGCCACGATAAGTCCTAGGACGATTTGACTTTTATCTCCTGGCTGAATTGAATAAGTTTCACTGATAAATCTAAGCTTGAGTAGTGGGATAATCGCAATAAGGAACAATAACGCTAAAATCAGCCACATCAACATATCTGGCGGCAATTTCAGTTTCTGGGAGGTGATTAGTTTCTTTTTAACTGCCCCAACTAAATAGTAATATTTACCTTCAACGCTTTTACCTTTGCTGGTTAATGGATGAAGATAAATGCGATAGGTTGTGTCATCGAATTGAACGTCGTTGTATCGCGTACCGGAGAGGCGCACCCGATCCGAAACAGCTTCGTCTATATTTTTTTCGCTGCCATTAGCATAGAGTTCTGGTACAAGATTACCTATATCCTTAAAAAATAACTCAGGGTCATTAACTAACTTCGTTGCGTTATTCACCACGCTTTTGACTTCACCGCTATCTTCTACAAGCGCGACAGTTTGAAATCGATTAAGCCGTTGACTCAGTACATACTGAATACTGCTTTGGAGGGTAAGTTTAAGTTTAGTGTTTGCACCGTAATATACCGATTGTTCAAATATGGCTTTATCATAGCTCGGTATAAAAAAAGCAAATTGAGAGTTAGTTTTCTCTATTTCATATCTGTTTTTGTATTTGTCTTCAAAACCTACCTCAACAGATACATCTAAGACTTGTAAGTCGCGAAGCTCATTTGCAGACGTACTAAGAGAGCGAATTGCCGACGTACTTTTTTTTTCAACATCTTTTAGCTCGACGTTTTCAATATTAAACTTATTGGGCAACGAGTAATCAGAAGTTTTCTCTACCTTTTGTAGGGTTCGAGCAATAGTCCCTTCTATCTGCTGCAATTCCCGAAAATATAGTGTATTGAGAACATCTTCATTCCTCTCCATTTTCAGAAAATAGATAACACCGAAAATGACACTGCCTACAAGCAGAACTAATATGATAAATATAAGGCGGGAGAGGTTTCGCTTAAGCGGTGTCATAAAGCATCCTTGCTTTAATAACGTCACATCCTATCGAAGTCGAACTGCAGTAACCACTAAACGTTATAACTGAATAATTGTATAAAAATTAATCTCATCATAGCGTTCACATTACTCTCTTTCAATAAGAAAAAAGCGATATAAAAACAAATATAAACACCCCATAACGCTAGAAAACGAGCAATACGATGCTTATAGCTGAGGAGTTACCTATGAATATTAATTTGGGTCAGGCACTTTACCAGAGCGCCCTCCCACTTGTATACAGTCCCGCGATCATCCCAAGATTACCCAGAGTTATTCCTGTAAGAAGCCAGAAAGTACCGGAGCAGGAACCGAAAACCGACAACGCTTTTTTGCCTCTCGTATTTTCATCGGCAGCGATAATGATTTGCGTTTTGCGGGTTTGTACGAAAATCACAACCATCATGAGTTCGTAGGCCACAATAGGGAATACCCACCCCGAAGTGAATTCATAGGCAGCGGTCAGCAAAACGCCGGTGATAACGATGCCTATCATGGTGCGCTTACGCTCTTTTCTCAGCGCTACTTTTCGACCTTCGTTTCGCATGCGACGCAAAGGAATTTCTGCACTCAGGTAAACCGCGATTAAACCGGCAAATGTAGCCAACATGGCGCCACTGAATATCCACTGGAGTGCTCCTATCAAACCGCCCTTCATGGCTGTTGACGAACTTGCACTTGAAACAGTGGCTGCCTGAGCGGGCGAACTGATGCCCGCACTAGCGACAAGTACTGAACTGATAGTCAGTGTGGGCGCTGTCGATAAAATAAGTGCACCGGATTTATCCAGCAGTTTTCCTTTTAGCGTTTGGCGTGCCCGACTTAGTTGTTGGCGAACCGATGCATCCGAAATTGACAACAATGTTGCCACCTGTGCGCTCGACTGCTCCTCCCGATAATACAACAGGACAATTTCTCGGGTTTCTTCCGGCAAGTCGTCAACTACCCTTGCAAGAATTTGCGCCTGTTGGCTTCGACTTAACACCGTTTCAGAATCGCCGTCATCCTGACAAAATTGGGAAAAAAGTAAGTCAGCCTCGTCGCCTCCAACTCTGTCGGTAACCCGGTTATCCCGAAGATAATTGAACGCGGCATAGCGTGTAGACTGTCTTAACCAAGGCAGAAAGCTGGACGGGCTTTTCAGCGTGTTCAGTTTCTGCCAGCACTGAATATACACCTGCTGTGCCACTTCCTCACTGGCATCGAGATCTTTCACAATCGCCAGGGCGATGCTGCTGATGGTATTTCGAGTGGCCTGGATAAGACGCGTGAAGGCGTTGTTGTCACCTTTCATGGCCAGTAGTACGTCTTGTTCGGCGATTTGCACACTCATGATCATTCCTTGATAAAGTGGTTAATCTGTTCTTTCAGCCATGCCGGATCGTCGTACATGATAAAATGAAGGGACTGAGTGTTCATTTTTACCGTAGCACTGGGCACACTCGCAAGTTGCTGTTCATACATTTTTTCGACAGACTGTTTTCTCTGTGCATCCTGAAAGCCACCTGATGCGCCCAGCAAAACGATGGGGGTATCGGTTTCACGCAGAGCTTCTCGTAAATCACGACTCATTAAATCATACATGATTTGCCCAACAGTGGCCGGATCGGACGTACTGGCGAACTCTATCACCTTCTGATGCCCGGCTTCAGAAGCACTCTGTCGCGACAGACCCATTCGGGTTTGCCCTTCAAACTGCTCTCTGCTCATTGCCGCGTACATACCGCGAATCTGCGATGCTTGTGGTGCCAGCATTTCAACACTCACATCATTACTGCCAGTAAAGATGGCCCCGATATACGGCAGCCCATCAACAGAAATTGCTTTACTGATTTCCACGTCAGGGTTTACCGCCAGCGCCATAGCCAGAAAGCCGCCCATGCTGTGACCGATGACAACGGGATTGTCTATCTGATGTGACACCAAGTAATCAGCCACGGCATGTTCAACATTTTCCAGAGTGGTATCCGGCGCTACAGGCGTACGGCCAAAACCAGCTACATTGATAACGTATACCTTGTGGTCTTTTTGCAATTCATCCACGGTTGATTGCCAGACAGTACCGTCTGACATGAGGCCGGGAATGAGGATTACAGGCGTACCAACCCCATACTCATCGACATGAATAACGTTAGTATGAGACTCAGTGTCTGGGCTTGCAGCAACTGAGGATGTCAGCAGCCAAGCCCCCATGGTGAATGAAAGAGCAGCTGCAAAGCGGTGAGGTGGATAGAGACGTTTCATTATGATTTCCTTTGAGTGAAAGTACATAGAAGAGAAACGCCAACCGGTGAATATGTGACAGAAAAAACTAAATTTGTGTGAGAAAAAATAAAAAACCTTTTTAATCAGTAAATTAAAATCTTTATATTTTCACCAAATATCAATTCTTAGTTGTGACCGAACTCCAGCTCCGACTGTGCATAAAACAGTGGCACGTTATCACAGCACTTTCTTCCATGCCGTCTCAGGCAGCAGATACAAACCGTTCTCTGACTGCTCTCCCTCTCTGACGATAAATCCAATACCTGCCGCCATCACGGCCAGTGTCACATCGAATGCGTTGATGCTGTCGCCATATCCGGCAGTCAGGTTAAACATAGAACCATCGGCAAGCAGAAATACCGTTTTACCGTTACGGTTGTAAGCATTCACATAAGGCATAGGAAGAGATTCAGTACTATTGGCTTTCAGGTAAGCCACATCGATTTCTTTGGCCACGTGCCCAACGTTCAGAACAAAAGCGCCATCTTTAAGCCTATCCAGATGGCGCGCGCTTACTACCCCAGCCGCGCCGGTGGCGGTGGCAATTACATCCGCCTCTTTCGCGGCATCATCGAGACTCACCACCGGCCAGCCATCGTACTTCGCCTGCAGAGCACGGGCTGGATCGAGTTCGGCTACCTGCACCTGCGCACCAAACGCTTTGGCCGATGCTGCTACGCCTTGACCCACCAGCCCATAACCGATAACCACAACAGTCTTTTCATGCAGCGTGAGGTGGGTAGTCTGGAAGAAGGTCTGCCAGGCACTTAATCCCACCATGTGGCGATTATGCAGGCCTTCTTTTACTGGCAAATCGTCCCAGTTAAAAATCGGGTAACGGGGGGCTACACCACCTAACCGCGTGATACCGGAACCGGTGGCTTCAAGGCCTGCTTTTACCGTGGTTGATGCATCGTTCTCGTGCAGACGGGTAGTTAAATCTGCGCCCATTTCACACAGGTGCGTTGGCTGCCATGCCAGCGCCTTATTGAAAGATTCAGACCAGTCGGCGTCGCTCATATCGCGCCAGGCGTGAGCCGCTGCACCTTTTTCCACCAAATAAGCAACAACGTCATCTTGCACAGTTGTCGGGTTACAGGTTGTGAGAAATATTTCGCAGCCTCTATCCAATAGACCCGCCACCAGCGGCGCCATTTTCAGATCAAGGTGCATGTTACAGGCAAGGCGAACGCCGCTAAGGTCGGGAAGTGCCGCCAACGCGTCGCGAGTACGGGTCATATGAAGGGTTGCCCAGTCTAGCTCGGCCTGAAAATTCTGATACATGTAATTGCCTGAAGAAATTGGAAGAATAAATCGGGGCGCCATAATAGCAGGCTTCGCCTGTATCTTAACGGCAAAACGCCCCAATTATCATGCCGTTAGTCAGACGCAGATTAATCCTGCATCGGCTGCGTTTGATAAGCACTGGTGCCCCACAGTGGCACTGTCGACAAACTGTGCTTGAAGCTTCCCGATGTTTCCTTGGTGGAATACGCGAGGTACATCAATGTCTGACTTTTCCTATCGAGGATCCGGCGGATTTTCATATTCTTAAACAGCACACTTTTCGACTTACGGAATATCACTTCACCAGAGTCCGATTTATCAATCTCTGCCAGCATGGCGGGCGTAATGTCGCCGGTTTGACGGCAAGAAATTGAACTATCCGATGGATCAGCCAGACTCAAGTTCGCTTCGATGCTCGCCACATGACAAGTCACGCCGGGAATACCCGGGTCGGTCAGCGAGTCAATTTTAATGTCTTTGGTGGTAAATAAGCCCAACGACACATCACCCACCTCATTGTCGGAACAACCCGAAAGCAGCAGCAAGCTCGCCGCAGCAACACATAATCCGGTTCTCATAAAACATCCTCTTTTTTCAATTTTGTCAGCGTACAATGTTCCGACGCGTTTTTCATTGCGCTTGTTCAGCGAAAACAAAAATGGCGCCCATCAGGCGCCATTGTTAATGCATAACCATCGTTTAATCGATGGTAGTGATCCAGCCGAACGGGTCTTCAATTTTACCGTACTGAATACCGGTTAACTGGTCGTATAGATGCTTGGAAACAGGGCCTGATTCGTTGTTATTTACTACGTAATCTTTTTGCATAAAGCACAGTTTACCTACTGGAGAGATAACTGCCGCGGTGCCACAGCCAAACACTTCAGTGATTTTGCCTGATTCGATATCAGCCACAACCTGATTCACATCCATGCGTTCTTCACTGACTTCGTAGCCAAGAGTAGGCGCCAGTTTCAGAATAGAGTCACGGGTAATGCCTGGTAAAATACTGCCACTAAGCGCAGGGGTAACAATCTTTTTGCCTTCGTAAACGAAACAAATGTTCATCGCACCCACTTCTTCGATGTACTGACCATGAATTGAATCCAGCCACAACACTTGCGAGTAACCCAGTTCAGCCACTTTTTCAGAAGCCATCAGGCTGGCCGCATAGTTACCACCGGTTTTCGCTTCACCGACACCACCAGCCACTGCGCGACGGTATTCATCGGTAATATAAACCGCAATAGGATTAAAGCCGCCAGCGAAGTACGCACCAGATGGGCCAGTGATAATGAAGTGGGTATATTGTGAGCTTGCGCCCAGACCCAGCTTGCTGCTGGTTGCAATCATCGCCGGACGAATATACAGCGACGAACCGTCTTTAGAAGGCACCCAGGCTGCATCGAGCTTAACCAGCTTTTTCAGTGCTTCCAGGTGTAAGCTTTCTTCCACCTCAGGCATAACCATACGTGCCGCTGAGCGGTTGAAACGACGGCAGTTGGCTTCCGGACGGAACAGGTTAATCTTACCGTCTTCGCGACGATACGCTTTTAATCCCTCAAAGATTTCCTGGCTGTAGTGTAGAACCGCGGCTGAAGGGTCTAATTGAAGTGCCTGATAAGGGACGATTTGCGCATCATGCCAACCCACACCTTTGTCGAAGACCTGGCGAAACATGTGATCAGAAAATACTGCGCCAAAACTAAACTCCTGGGGACATTCGCCGCGTTTATCGGCATCCAGAGGCAACACTTCAATAGACATCTCAACCCTCACTAATTAAACACTCATTGTTTCGGAAACAGCAGACGACACGATTGTCGAAAAGACAGTATGGGTCAGATTCGGAGCTCCAGTTTAAGCAATGTGCTGGAGGCGGCGACAGCCGTATTCACCAGGCTGCCAGAGTGAACCGACGAAGACATGGTCGTTGCTGGTTTGCAGTTTAGCGCAGACACCGCTTAGAAAGAAGTACGAGGAGGCGGTTTATTCTACCAGAGAGATAAACCCTGAGTATTTGAAGCTGAATTGTCTGAGTATTCGATTTGCAGGGTTTACGATTCAGGTAAAAAGGAAAAATAATACAAAACGGACACCATGACGATGCCCGTTAATCAAATTATCAATTACATCACTATTGAGGCTTTTTCAGAGATTCAGCATAGTCTTTAGCCTGTTGCAGTAAGCGCAATGCATTATTACCCCAGATATCAGCCAAATCTTTTTCTGAATATCCTTCCGCCAGTAATCGCCCGGTAATTTTGGGGAGCGCAGCAACATCCATCATATTGTCGACGCCGCCACCGCCATCCCAGTCTGCCCCCACGCCGGTGTGCTGTGGACCAGCCACTTTCAGGATATGAAGGAAGTGTTCCATGTAATCCTCAAAGGTGGCGCGCACGGCCGGATGTTCCATATCGATTTGCTTGCGTTTCGCCTTCAGCGCGGCAATCTCTTCTGCTGTCATCTCCGCCATGTTGCCCATCTGTTTGAACAGCTCACCATAAGCTTTCCCCCGCTCCGGATCGTTGGGTAATTCCTTCAGGTAGGAACTGTAGGCATTTACATGGATCACGCCGCCACTGGCAACCAGCTTTTTAAGCAGAGGGTCATCGACGTTACGAGGATGGTCATACACCGCTTTGGTACCCGAGTGAGACAGTATGACCGGCGTTTTCGACAGCGCAATCATGTCTTTGAGTACATCATCATGAGCGTGGGAAGCATCCAGAATCATCCCCAGTTGATTGGCTTTCTTAATCAGTTCCTTGCCGAGATCGGACAGACCACCATACTGCTGGCCATTGGGATCGGTGGAACTGTCACCAAACTGGTTATTCTTAAAATGCACCGGCCCGACCATGCGCACGCCCATTTTATAGAACGTCTCCAGCAGGCTTAAATCTTCGCCCAGCGGATAGGCGTTTTCCATGCTGATGTACACAATCTTTTTGCCCTGCTTCGCAATGTCTTCGGCATCTTCAGGTTCCGTGGCCAGCGCGAATGTCTCCGGATGTGCCGCAACCATCTCATGAATAGCCATGGCTCGCAGCAACGCTGTGTCTCTCGACTCCCGGAAGCCCGCTTCGGTAACAGGCCCCTGCGATGAATATATCGCCCAGAAGCCACCGTCCAGACCGCCACTGTTCATACGGGGCACATCGACCTGAGAAAAGTCATCATCAAAAGTATGACTTTCCATGATGTCAAAACCTGGCTGCACCAGCAGCGCAGGCGTATCCAGGTGAGTATCCATTACCACCAGCGATTCGTGTATCGCATCACTGCTTTTGTCAGCCAGTGCCGGACTGCACACTGCAGCCACAGCAAGGGCACATAGTGTATGTTTAGCGTGTTTTATCATTAGAAATCCACCGTTAGCGTTGCCTGAAATGTGCGTGGGCTAAGCGGTCTTCCGTAGTTGGAACCCACATAGCCAAATGACACCACCTGTTTATCGAATACATTATCGAGGTTAAATCGCAGGCGGACATTTTCAGGTAAACCGAAATCATTGGGGCCACCAATATCCACATAGGCCTGAGCCACTATGTAGCTGTCCAGCGAATAGGTTTCGTTAAAATCAAGGTATCGTTTGTCGGTATATTTTGCCGAAAAATTAGCCACCAACCATTCTGTCGGTTCGTAGGTGACACCGGCAGTTGCCAGCCATTCCGGGCTGTCAGGTAACATTGCGCCACCGGGGTTGCCGTCGAATCCGTCTTTGAGAGTAGCTCTTTTGTAAGACAGGTTCCCATTGAAGTACAACTGCCGGTCAAACATTTCTGGCTGATAAACACCACTGATTTCAATACCGTAGGCATCGGAAGCACCGGCATTGATGTAGTAGCTCTCTGGCTGTTCAGTGGCTGGGTTGATCACACTGCTGGCAATCAGGCGGTTATCAAACTCGGTGTAAAACAGGGCAATCGAACCGTTGTAATTTTCACGGTTAGTACGGATACCAATTTCATAATTAGTCGCTTCTTCCATGGCCGGTGCCGGTGCATCAAAACTGACTGCAGTGCTGAAAATATCATCCGTACCGTTAGGCAGTGCCGCGTTTTTAGCATAGGAAGTAAACACCTGATCGGTGCTGTTCAGGCTGTAAACCGCCCCCACCATAGGCATGAAGTTTTTCTCATAGTCGTGACCAACACTCTGCGGGCCGTAACCAGGTTCGCTGTCTACCTCATAATCGGCATAGTCACGATAGCCATCGAGGCTGTAATCTACCTGCAGCGCTTTTGCACCGAGGGTAACAATCAAATCGCCATCCATCAGCGTCCAGTCATCTTTCAGATAAAGCTGCGTGGTATCGCGTACTGCAACATAGTCACGGCGGTAATAAGCAATTTCATCGAGCAGCGCCTCACCGTCAGAGCTGCCACCTACTTTATTGGTGCGCTGCTGAATACGATGGTAGGTATCTTCTTCAACCCAGCCACCAAAAGCAAAATGGTGGTCACCGGCAAACCAGTCAAATCCGGCGACAACACCCTTACGTTCACCGTCCATTCCAGATAAACCATACTGCACACCGCGAGGATGCACCACGTCCAGACCTGCGGCGGCCTGACGTTCATATATAGCCAGTGAGTTGCTATAGCTGTCTGGAGAAACCCCTGTACCAACCTTATCTTCGTAATAGGCGGTGGCTTTAAATTGCACATCTTCTGAGAGGTAGGTGCCAAAACTCAAAGAATAAAGCTTGTCATCACGGATATTAATGCGATCTTCGTAGTAGTTGGTACAGCTGCCGGTGAATACCGGTGTAAAATCTGCGTCATCTGCTACCCCATCACCGTTATAGTCATACACGCCAGATTGCGGATTGATACACCCTTCAGGAATAGACGGCGAGTAGCTCAGGTAATAGTTGTCATCGAACGCCTCTGGAGCAGCTGACGGAGAATCATAGTCAAAAAAGTCATTGGCAACGTAAGTGGCCTGTACATAACTATCACCAAACTCATAGAGCGCTTTGGCTTCAATGTGCTCGCGGTCGATGCTGCCGGGTCCACGCCATAAATCGCTATCGGTTTTTGAGCGACTGACGTAGGCCCTGAAACCATTGATGTCGCCTGTTTCAAGCTTCACAAACGTGCGCTGCAGGTTGTAGTCGCCAAGTGAGATTGCTGCCATGCCGCCCATTTCTTCAGACGGCTTCACCGTTTCGTAAGTCGCAATAGGACCAAGGGAAGCATAGGTGGGCTTAGACACATCACCGGCACCCGGTGACGCGATAACTGCGCCCAGGTTTTCGTTATCGACATAGCGGAAAATCGGGCTTCCGCCGAAGGCATCAGAACGGCCCATTGGAATACCGTCGAGCACAAAGCCCATCTGGCTGAGGTCAAACGCACGCACCTGCACCGAGTTACCGAATTCGTATAAACCCAGTGCGCCATCAGTCTGCACGTTGAAGCCTGGCAGGCTTTCCAGCATTTTAAGGCCAGAGATACCGGAAGGCGCAGAGAGTAGCTCTTCGCGGGTTACCGCTACGGTATTGGTTGCGGCATCCTGACCAATGGCGATATCAGTCTGTGAAACCCTGCGTCCAACAACCACGATTTTTTCTTCGTTCTGGGCTGTTTCATCTTCCTGGTTTTGTTGCGCATGAACATGGGTATTTAAAAAAAGTGAGCCAATAATGCTGGCGAGAGAAGAATAGATAAAACGTTGAGACGTTTTCTGATTAGTCATAGTAGAGTGTTCTCATATGGAGTCTGGATGAATGCTTTAAATTTAAAATTCACTGCACACTCCCTGGGCAGTGACAGTCATAAGCAATCAATCACTGCACCAACTACCGAAATTCACTCTATTCTTAGGATAAATTTTCCTTATATTCCGATGAATCACATAATTAATTTCTCAAAGAGCAAAAAACGTACGACGTAATTGGCGAAACTCAACTACTCACTCAGGCTCGCGCACTATTAAAGTGATGTACACCAAATCAGCTGCACCATATTAGACAAAAGTATAAATTAATATCATTTGCCGATGGTATTCTGTTTAATCAAAAAAGGCTGACAAAAGCCCGAAGAAATATCTACGGGCTTTGGTTGTTAGTTTTTGCTTGAGGTGCCAATCTATTTATTCACATCCTTTGCTGGCGTTCTCGCATCCGGGAAGGCTTCGCCTTTCAGCGGGTTAATGGGGTTCAGCTTAATTTGCTCTTCCAGATACTTAATCGCCGCTTCAAGTTGAGCATCTTCACCGTTGAATGTGGCATAGGGCAAATTATCCACTTCAATGTCTGGGCTGATGCCTCGACCTTCTGTGATCCAGCGGCCATCAGCAGCGAATACCGGGAATTCAGCAACACGGGCCATACCGCTATCTGCCACCGAATTTCGGCCAGTTAGCCACACACCGGCACCCGCCGTGGTTTTGCCGATCACCGGCGCAATGCGCATGGCGCGCACACCTGCGGTAAAGGTTTCACCGTCGGAGTAGGTAAACTGGTCGGCTAGCACTACCAGATGACCACGGAAAGTTTGCTGCATATTCGTGCCGGTACTGCCATCAGGATATTGCCAGAACATCCACACACGGCGCAGCAACTTCTCCAGAATCATGCTGTCGACGTTACCGCCGCGATTACGGCGAACGTCAATAATGAGTCCGTCTTTGCGATACTGGGCATAAAACTCACGGGCAAAGTTAGCCACATCACCACCGCCCATAGCGTACAGATGCAAATAGCCAATATCTTCATTGGCTTCACTCACCTTCTCGCCGTTAGCCAGAACCCAATCCTGATAACGTAAGCCGAAATCCTTACCTGTGGTTGTCGGCGTAACAACGGTTTTCAGTTTCCCACCGTTTCGCACCAGTCCAAGCAGCACCTGTTTACCGGCTTTATTCAGCAGTGCACTCACCAGCTGTGCCTCTGTTTTTACGTCGCGGCCATTTACAGACTCGATGATGTCACCTTCCTGTGCATCGACTCCGGCTTGTGCCAGCGGCGGCGCATCCGAGGGTACTTCAGTATCGTAGCGATAGATATGGGTGATTTTCACGCCCTGTTCCGTGTCGTCAAACACGCCACCCAGCATGGCTGCTTTCGGCTGTTCCTTGTCGGTTGGAATATCGCCGCCCCGCACCTGACTGTGCAAGGTATTCATTTCACCCATCATTTGCGCAAATACGTCATTGAGTTCATCACGATGAGTAACGCGTTTTAATAGCGGGGCATACTTATCTTCAACCTGTTCCCAGTCGACGCCGCGCATAGTAGGGTCGAACAACGATTCACGGTGCATCAGCCAGGCGTCGTGAAACAGTTGCGCCCACTCTTTTTGCGGGTTAATCCGCATCTGCCAGTCACCCGCTTTTACCTGCGCGTCGGAGAGATCTTTCGGAAAGCTGCTTTTTGCCGGAACAATGTACATGTTCTTGTTGCCATTACCTCTTTTGAACACAAACATAGCTTTGCCATCTGCCGACAGTTCGTATCCTGCAATACCGGAGGTAACCGTCTTCAACTTAGCGTCGTGTTTCAATTCCAACGCTTTGAGGGTGGCGTTTCGCCCACTTCGGTCACCAACAAACAGCAGAGACTTGTTCGCACTCAGTCCAAAATAATTGCCTGGTGCCACTGGAACCTGCCAGAGCCGCGCATTCAGGCCATCCCATTGTATTCTGCCTGAATCGATGGCTTCTTTCCCATCCTCGTCCTGCTCGGTGTTTTCGTCGTCTTTGCTATCAGCTTCTTGTTCTACTCGCGTGAGTTCCGTTGGAGCCGAAAAACTAAAATCCGCGTCATTGGTTAGATTAAGGGCGAAGATCTGCGTGCGCTTATCAAACTCGGTACCCATGGCGCGGTCACCCCACGGGTTTGATGGTGTAGCCACAAAGTTGCGTTCCGACAGAAAATAGAGCCAGTTGCCATCTGCGCTAAAAGCGGGCGAATAAGACTGGTATTTATCCGATGTGACATCCTGCCCTTTATTTTCTTTCAGGGAGTACAGGAAAACACTGTTGCGTTCATTACCGGTTTTCGTGCGGGTAACCGCCAGCATATTGCTGTCGCCAGACCATACGATGTCAGACTTAGCGAACAAACCATCGCTGTCGTCGAACACTTTCACCTGCGACTTATCTTCGAGATTCATCAGCCAAACTGCACCCGCTTTGTCGTCAAAGGCGAGCCATTTGCCATCAGGCGACAAAGACAACTGCCAGCGATAGGTTGATGCGTCTTGAGTAAGCTGTTCAGCCTGCGCGGAGCCATCGGCAGCGAAACGCCAGATCTCCAGTTCACCGCCGGCATCGTTGAGGGCATATACCCATTTGCGGTCTTTGCTCAGTAGCGCCTGACGGCTGCGAGAATCTTCCGGGGTGGCAATTTCAACCAATCGGGAGCCATCGGTGGTGGCAACCGCAATACGTCCACGTGCGGTGATCACTACCGCATCACCCGTGTTGGCTAAGGACACGTTTTTCAGCAGTTCCAGTGGGCTGTTGTCCCAATGTTCACGCAAGTAAGGAAAATCGGAAACAAGCTGAATCGGCAGGGTTTTATTGCTGCCCGCTTTCAGATCACGCACTACCAGATCAGCACCATTCTGATACACCGCTTTGCCATTCCCCATTGCAGCGCCGCGCACGGTCCACTCATCATATTGCGTTTCTTTTCGCGCACTCTTGCCATTCAGCGTCATTGACCACAGGTTGTCGATGCCGTCCTGATTGCTGATAAAAAACAGTCGGTTCTCATTTAGCATTGGTGTGCGGATAGACCCTTCGTGCTCTGCCGTTAGAAGCTCCGCTTCTTGGGTAGAGCTCAGTTTCCAGCGCCATAAACGCCCTTTCGCGCCGCCCTGATAATAATTGGCATTGTCGCCGGAAAGTTGCAGACCGAAGCGAACGAAGTAGAGCCACTCGCCTTTATCATCAATCACACCTTCTACGGCGTCAGCCAGCGGCAAAGTGGTGGTCTTACCGCTTTTCACATCAAGCAGTTTCAGCACATAGCTGTTGGTCGGGCCCACCCGGCTGTTAGTGCTGTACAGAATTTTTCCGTCAGCAGTCCACTGATGCAGCTTCATGCCCGAATTTTCGAATGTGACACGCTCTGCCAGGCCGCCGCGAATAGGTTTGATGTAGACTTCCGGCGCGCCTTCATAATTAGCAACAAAAGCCAGTTGTTTACCATCAGGTGAGATCACTGGCTGGGTTTCATCAGCAAGTTGCGTGGTCAAGCGGGTAGCGGCGTAGTCACCTTTTTGTTTATCGTTCAGTGTGACTGACCAGAGATCACCTTCGGCATTGAATACCAGTTGATTGTCGTGAATGGCCGGCTCGCGGAAATAGCCCGGCGCCGCCATTGCCTGCGTTACCGTCAGACTTAGCAGTCCGAGGGCGCCACAAAAAGAAAGTGCGGATTTCATTGATGTTTTCCCTGTTCTAAGTGCTTTATAATTAACATTGTTGTTTGTATCGGGTTGTTTTTTACGCTTAAACCTGAACATATTATGCAACGACAGACAATATTCCTCTGTTCTCACACGCTGTTAAGGAAACCTTTTGCTTTTAGACACCCTTTCTGTCGCGGATGTCAGTATCGTACTGGCAATCGGCTTTATGGTTGGCCTTGCCAAGGCCGGTATTCACGGAACCACCCTGCTGTCAGTGCCATTGCTGGCGCTGCTGTTCGGAGGAAAAGGCTCGTCGGGCATTATGTTACCCATGTTAATTGCCGCCGATATTTTTGCAGTCTATCACTACCATCGTCACGCAAACTGGCGCTTTCTGATGAAACTGTTTCCTCCTGCGATTGTCGGCGTGATACTGGGTACCTGGCTGGGAGAATCCATCGACGATGCACTGTTCGTACAAATCATGGCGGTGATTATCTTTCTGAGTGTGGGCCTGATGCTGTGGCTGGAGAAACGCAAATCGGCGGTGCCCGATAATCACGCTTTTGCAATCGTTACGGGTGTGATGGGCGGCTTTACCACCATGGTAGGTAATCTGGCTGGTTCAGTAATGGCCGTGTATCTGTTGAGTATGCGTCTGCCGAAGAATGTGTTTATTGGCACCGCGGCATGGTTCTTTCTGGTGATTAACTTATTCAAAGTGCCGTTTCACGTTTTTGTATGGGAAACCATTAACTGGGAAACCCTGCAACTGGATTTAATTGCCCTGCCTCTCATTATCGCTGGTGTGTATACGGGGATTTGGCTAGTGAAGAAAATCAGTGAGGCGCACTATCGATGGTTGGTCATTGTAATGACTTTGGTGGCTGCTGCTGCGTTGATCCCACGCAGTCTGTAACGCCAAACACCGAAAATGGAAGACCGGCATTTATTCAGGCCGGTCTTTTCGCCAACAGCAAATAGAGGCTACCAGCGACGGCAACACCCACGAACCAGGCGTACGCATAAAGGCTATCGAAAATCCCAGGCACACTCTCAACCACACCAGCTGCATGCAAGAATCCCGGCAGGTTCGGTAGAATGCCGACCACCAGTGCAATCAAGCCTGCCCTGTTCCAGCCATTGTTTTCACCATATTCACCGTCGTGCACAAATAGGGCAGCGGTGTTTAACTGGCATTTGCGCAGAATAAAATAGTCGGCAATCAGAATACCAGCGATGGGACCGAGCAGCGCAGAATAGCCCACCAGCCAGGTAAACAAATAGCCACCGGCGGTTTCCAGTAGCTTCCACGGAAAGATGGCAATGCCGATACCGGCAGTGATGTAACCGCCCATCTTAAAGCTGATTTTTTGTGGGTTCAGGTTGGAGAAACCATAAGCCGGCGCAACAATGTTCGCCGCCAGATTAGTGGTTAACGTGGCGAGAGCCAATGCCGCCAGTGAAATGACCACGCCCATACCGCCCATTCTGCCTGCCAGTACCACCGGGTCCCATATAGCCTCACCGTAAATGGTTACCGTTGCAGATGTCACTGCTACACCGATGAACGCAAACAACGCCATGGGTAACGGCAGACCAACGGCTTGTCCGATAATTTGATCCCGTTGGCTGCGGGCAAAACGGGTGAAGTCAGGAATGTTCAGCGCCATGGTCGCCCAGAAGCCCACCATGGCGGTGAGACCGGGAATGAAGGTGGACATAAACTGGCCCTCCTTTGCCCCGCCTTCCACAAATTGCGACGGTGCTGACAGCATCTCGCCGAAGCCACCGGCTTTGATGTACGCCCAAATCAACAAAGCTAATCCCATAGTAATCAGAAACGGGGCGGCATACGTTTCCAGCCAGCGGATGGAATCGGTACCGAATTTAATAAACACCAGATGCAGCGCCCAGAACAAAAGAAAACAGATGGTTTGTGCCACATCGATGCCAAGGAACGGTAATGGATTGGTGACCAGCGCATCATCAGTGACGGCGTTCAAGATAACGTAAATGGCGGAGCCGCCTACCCAGGTCTGAATACCAAACCAGCCGCAGGCCACAAGCCCTCGTGCCACGGCAGGAATGCGGGCCCCTCGCGTGCCGAAAGACGAGCGTAATAGCACCGGAAACGGCACACCGTACTTCGCCCCTGCGTGACCAATCAACAGCATGGGCACCAGCACAATGGCATTACCCAGTAAAACAGTCGCGACGGCCTGCCACCAGTTCATCCCTTCTGAAACCAAACCGGCGGCCATCATGTAACTGGGCACACACACCACCATGGCAACCCAGAGCGACGCATAATGCGCCCAGGTCCAAGTGCGATCTGCGGCTGCCGTCGGCGCTAAATCCGCATTCCACAGGTCGGCATCGTGTGTAGGCAAACCGCGTTGTTTTTCCATTCCTTCAGGGCCCCAATGATTTTGATGACATAACTAAGTGGCAGCTTACCGCATCTAGCCTACTATCGTCAGGATGTCTCCTCTGACACATATCCTGAAAGGTGAGTGAGAATGAGATCATTCACGATATTGGGTACAGTAACAGTACATGCATGGCCGCCATAATCCAGCACCGATAGAGCCGCACAGGGCAGTCTGGCGGCGAGGATTTGTGAGCGTTTCCACGGTACCAGCAAATCATCACGGTCGGCGATAATAAACGTATCGGTTTCGATGCCGGACAGACGATCATCAATATTGAATGTGGTTAACGCCTCAATACGCGTTAGCAAGTTGGCCTCATCAGGAAAATGCGCAAGCAGGTGCGCCTCTTCGGCCTGCAATGCTTCAGCGTGTTCCACAATCCAGTCTGGGGGATACAAAATAAGCGTCTGCATCTGCAGAAAAGCGGCTTTGTCGCCTGCTGCCAATAACGCTTTACGGATATTAAAACAACGAGCTGAATGGATGTTCGGACAGCTCCAGGCGTTGATGGGGATGAGGCTTGTGAGCATGGACGGACGCTTGAGTGCCAGTTCCAGCCCGACTAATCCGCCCAGCGCGTGTCCAATAAGATGGCACTCGGTAACGTCCAGACTATCAAGCAGTGCCAACAACTCATCTGCCATGTCGGCAATCGAGTAACCTTTTGGCAATGCCGCCGGACTTCGGCCTGTGCCGAGGTGATCGTAGGTGATCACCCGGAAGTTTTTGGTCAGCGCCTCAAGTTGCGGTTTCCAGAAGTTAGCCGACCCGCCCAGTCCTGAACTTAATACCAGCGTGGGCGCGTCTTCATTTCCAGCTTCATTGGCTCCGACAGGCTCGTGAATTTCATAGTACAACACAGGCTTATCCGACATGGGCGATACTGGCAATTTCAACTAACGCTTCGGGTTTCACCAGTCCCACCTGAATACAGTAGCGAGCCGGTTTCTCCCCTGGGAAATACTCAGCGTACACCTTATTGATCGCGCCGTAATTGGCCCAGTCGGTGAGCAGAATGGTGTTGAAGGTCACATCATCCATGGTGCCTCCGGCTTCCTCAATCACGCTTTTAACTGTTTCCAGTACGTGACGAGTTTGTGCTTCAGCATCCCCTACATGCACCACATTGTTGTCTTTATCGAACGGTAGCGTGCCAGAGACATACACGATATTGTCCGCCATGGTGCCGGGTACAAATGGAGCGATAGGCACGCCGGTGCCTGCGGGAATAATTGCTTTCTTGCTCATGATTATTTCCTTATTTAGAGGCCATCAGGGTACAGAATTCATCCACGCTGGAGACCCAGCCGAAAAAGGTTTCAATGTTAAACAATGCGGCATCGTGGGCACTGCGTGGCCCAGCCTGATAGGTCGCGTCTTCCAGCACTATGCCGAAATACTCCAGAAAGAAGCCGTCACGCAAGGTCGATTCCACACACACATTGGTGGCGATACCAGTAAAGACAAGATTACGAATGCCGCGGCTGCGCAGCATGCTGTCGAGGTTAGTATTGAAGAAGCCGCTGTAGCGGGTTTTCGGGATCACCATGTCGCCGGGCTGCGGTTTAAGTTCATCGACTAAGTCATAGTCCCAGGTGCCTTTGGCTAGCATGGTGCCCATCAGTTCAGGCTGCTTACGCATGGTTTTAAGGGCGTTGGATTTGTACCAGTTCGGTGAGCCCGGCCCACCAGCCTCGTGATAGTCAGGGTCCCAGCCATTTTGGAAAAACACCACGGGCATGCCGTTAGCACGAGCCACTTCCAGCACTTTGATGGTTTTAGCAATAACCGGGGCCGTGGTAGACACATCAAAACCCGCTTTATCCAGATAACCGTTTTTGCTGGCATAGGCATTCTGCAAATCCACCACAATGACTGCGGTTTCTGCAGGATTAAAAGTGATAGGCTCGGGTTTCGCGGGCAGTACTTTTTGCGAAGGCTGCCCTGCCCGCTCAGACTGAAAATAACCGGCCACTTCATAGTAAGACTGCTCTGCCATTACGCGGCTCCTGTCTTGTCGTACAGATGCTGACGGGATTTCATCAGTGGCTGAATTTTGGTGCCGAAATCATCCATGCCTTTAAGGAAATCATCGAAGGTCAGCAGTACACCACCGCAGCCGGGCACGGTATCAATTTCATCCAGCATGGCGGCCACAGAGGCATACGAACCCACCAGCGTCCCCATATTCAAGTTTACCGCCGAAGTGGGGTTGGTCATATCGCGGACGTTGGTATCTTTGCCGGACGTTTTGTCTGCGGCGCCCTGCTCTGCCATCCAATCCAGCGCAGACTGATCTTTACCTTCTTTGTATAACTCCCATTTTGCCATGGCCTTTTCATCGGTTTCGTCGGCAATCACCATGATCAGTACTGCGGAATCGACCTTTCTCTCGGCTTTCGCAGCAGCTTCAATTAAACGTTCAGAGGTCGGTGAAAATGCAGTAGGTGTATTCACCCCTTTGCCAAAACAGAAGTTGTAGTCGGCGTGTTTCGCAGAGAACGCCATACCAGACGCACTCTGGCCAGCGCAGATAATAGGAATTTTGCGGGACGGTTTAGGCAGCATGCGACAGTCGTCCATCTGGAAATGCTCGCCTTTGAAATCACTCTGACCGGTTTCCCACAGTTCTTTCACCACGGTGATGTACTCTTCGAGATATTCGTAGCGGTTACCGAAGAACTGATCGCCGGGCCACATGCCCATCTGGGAATATTCCGGACGCTGCCAGCCGGTGACAAGGTTCACACCGAAGCGACCGTTGGAAATGGAGTCTATGGTTGTGGCCATGCGCGCCATGATGGCCGGCGGCATCACCAGGGTTGCCGCGGTGGCATACAGCTGAATTTTGCTGGTAACGGCAGCAAGGCCGGCCATCAGGGTGAACGATTCAAGATTGTAGTCCCAGAACTCGGTATCGCCGCCGAAGCCACGAAGCTTGATCATCGACAGGGCGAAATCCAGATCGTACTCTTCAGCCTTCATCACGATTTCTTTGTTTAAATCAAATGTCGGCTTGTACTGAGGAGAAGTTTTTGAAATCAGCCAGCCATTGTTCCCGATTGGAATAAAAACGCCTATATCCATTTTCGCTCTCACTTGATGTTTCGTGACCACCGATATAGCAGCCATCCCTGACGGTGTTCTTCTTTGTTTTTCATCGTCGTTCATAAAACAAGCGAGCATTAATCGCGCCATGAATTTAAAGTCTTAAAATTCATAAAGTTAAATTAAAATAAATACAAAAATCAGACCATTTGGTCCATTTTAGTTCAGTGCTATTGGCTGCTTTGCAGTCTCATGGTGCAAAGTTTGAGCGGATTCAGGTTATTCTATAGAGGTTGTGAAAAGGAAAAAGGCATCTCTAAAAGGATTGACTATGCGACTACATTCTCTGGACGCCATACGCGGTGTCGCGATTCTTGGCATTCTCATCATGAACATTCCGTATCATGTGAATATGCTAGTGGGCTATGCCCATTTTGCGCCCCCCTTGTTAACCGACCAGATAGTGAGTTTTCTGCAGCTTATTTTTGCCGACGGACGGTTTCGAACGTTGTTCAGTATTTTGTTTGGAGCGGGATTAGCCATTCAGTACGGGCACTGCGAGAAGAATAAGTATAACCCATCGCTTTTTATTAAAACCCGACTTAACTGGTTGCTCCTGTTCGGCGCATTGCACGCGCTGTTTATTTTCGGGGGTGACATTCTGATGTACTACGCGATTTGCGGCATGATCGCAAGAAAGTACCTGATGAATGACAATGCAGCATTAATGACAAAGGCACGTAATTTCTTACTTATTGGGGGCGTCGTCATCCTGGTTATGTTCGCCGCCATGCTTGTTTTCTCCTCACCGGACGATTTGATGATACGCGGCTCAGACAACTACCAGGAACAGTTGTCAGTGTGGCGTAGCGGATACATCATTCAAATGTTGGCGCAAGGCGGTGTGGCGCTGGCGTTTCTGGTATTCGCTTGCATTGTGATGATATGGCAGACGCTTGGCCTGATGTTGCTGGGCGTATACCTGTTCCGAAGCGGATTTTTCATCAATGGTTTTAGCCCGCAACTATTCAGAAAAATTATTATCGCTGGAATTGTAAGCACGCTGCTCGCCATGCAACCGCTGATATTGCAATCGATATACATGGAAGAATTCGCGGTGATGTTGTCATCGATTTCCGCGATATTTGTGGCATTGGTGTACGCGCACCTGCTGGTAAAATGCCAGCAAAAGGAAAACTGGCTGTTCAGTACCTTACGCAATTGTGGTCGTATGGCGTTCTCTTTATATCTGTTGCAATCCATCTGCATGGCGATATTGTTCCGAGCGATAATGCCCCAAGTTAACCCTGGGTTTGAAGAAACCATGACACGAACCGATTTACTTTTTATCGTGGTGGTATTCACTGCTATCCAAATGCTGCTGGCGAATGTGGTTATGAATAAGTTCGGTCAGGGACCGTTTGAGAAACTATGGCGATATTGCTATTTGCGTAGCTTTTATAAAAAGGCAGAAAAGGCAGCATTATCGGCGATCGAAAAACCGACAACAGTTCAATAGTGCTTTCAACTCAGCAGCACACTGAGCGATTTCCGCAGTACAGGCAGACTGCGGGCTTCAAACCATGGATTACGCACCAGCCAGCGGTTGTTTCGCCCTGACGGATGAGGCAAAACGTAGCGGTTGCCTGGGGATTGTGTTGTCGCTTCGACGGCTTCGGTCAGGGTTTTAAATTGTGGCAGGTAATACTGCTGGGAATAGCGGCCAATATGAATGGTTAAGGCTGGATTTAACTGTTTAATCACGCTGGCATGCCAGGTTTCGGCACAGATTTTAGGTGGCGGCGCATCCGCCCCATTTTTGTAGCCAGGGAAGCAGAATGCCATGGGCATGTGAGCGAACAGGCCGGAATAAAACTTTTCTCTGTCTACGCCCAACCAGCTACGCAGTTTGTCGCCGGAGGCATCGTTCCAGGGTATATTGCTTTCGTGCGCCTTGATCCCCGGCGCCTGCCCGATGATCAGAATGCGGGCATGTTCGCTAAACTGAAACACCGGATTCGGTGCATGGTCGAAATCGCCAGCGCACAGGGTGCACTGGCTTATCTGATCACTCAGATTCAAATCGCATCCAGATTTTGTTCAAAGAAAGTCACCGCATCGACCACCGTCGCAACCGAACGGTAGAAGAAATCCAGCGGGATATTTTCATAGGTATCACTGGGTTTGTGATAGTGTGGGTGGTCTTCCACGCCAAAATACAGAAACGGAATACCTTGTTTGAAGAACGCACCGTGATCAGACTGCATTGTCCAGTCCTGATCGCCGTCTTCCGGTTTGTCATGCCCCATCAGCAAGTGAATACTCGCGCGCTTTGCCAGTTGCTCAACCAGTGGCCTCAGTGCCGGATTATGATAGGTGCCAGAAACATATAATTCGTCTTTTGTGTTCTGCGCCAGCATGTCGAAGTTGATTGCCAGCGCAGGGTTAACGATTTTATGCACTGCCAGCGAAGCGGCTATATGGCGGCTACCCTGCAAGCCCATTTCCTCGGCATCAGGGAAAATGATCCACAAATCGTGCTGTGGCGGTTTTGCCGCAAAAGTTTCCATTACCGCTAGTGCTGCTACCACACCCGACGCATTGTCGTCGGCGCCGTTGTAAATCTCCCCCTTGTTAATGCCAACGTGGTCGTAGTGGGCAGTAACAATAAGACTCTTATCTGACTCCCCGGTGCCTTCGAGATGCACCAGAATATTAATGCCCTGAATCACTTTTCCTTCACCTTCTTTTCGAGGTTGAACGTCAAATGGCAGCACTTCCACATCAACATTGCCTTTAAAGGCTGTCGCATGAATCCTATCCAGAATGTACTCACGAGCTTTTTCAGCGCCTTCTGTGCCTGTTCTGCGTCCTTCCATGTCATCAGCGGAAAGGGTTTTGAGGCCAGAGGACAGCACTGACGGCTCAACAGGGCTGGTTTCACAAGAGGCAGAGTGACTGAACAGAAAGGCTGACGTCAGCAAAAGCGCAACGGGAGAAAACTTCATGATGGTTCCTTTAAAAATGCATGGCAGGAGCATAACGGAACCACCACAAATACGCGAGGCCATTATCTGCGAATGGCCAGAGAGGTTTTAGAAAAGGTCATGAAGAAGGCTCCTGATCACTTTTTGCGTTGAGGCGGGTACGCACATTGCGGTCAACCGAGAAACCGAGCTTTTTCAGCCCGCGCTGCACGTCTTTATCTTTCATGAAGGTGTTCCACAGCAGTGCGGACCGATAGTTTTCAATCATGCCCACGATGGGCCCCTGATCGATAGCAAGATAGGTGTTGCGTACCTGAGTTTCCGGATCGCCCGAGACACTCAGGTTAATGCCGTCGAAAAAGCCCATCCGTCCGAACAGATGCTTACCGTGGTTGCGGTAAAGGTTTTTCAGCACCTTCATCGATTCCTCAGGGGTATAGGGCATCGACGACAATGCTGCCGTTGGCGCAATAGTACCGTGGTCCCGCTCCGCACCCGGGGCATGGGCGGTGTATCCAACCGGCACCATATCACCGGCGGTCAAACCCCAGAAGTCCTCGCCGTAACCTTCCCAGCCAAATGGGTTATCGATGCTGTAAGCCCGGTTAATAAGCGTGTGGCGACGGTTCTGTTCCCAGTAATTGGCGTAGCGATCTCGCAGGCCTCTTGGATCAAGCCCCATGAAACTGTAGTGGGCAAAGAACAGCGGACCGCCCATGTTGACTTTATTACCCAGTGGTAATGTGATGCCGTAGTACTCAGAGTAGTTGCGGAATGTCTCATTTTCCCAGCTTGCCCAACCGTCATGGTAGGGCTTTGCAGAAATTGGATTGGTGGGTGATGACGCTGCCAGCACGTAAACGATCAATGCTTCGTTGTACCCTTTGATCGGGTGATTCATTTTCCAGCCGTAGTTTTTCGACCAGTGCCAGTACAGAATATCTCGGCCCTGGGTGTACCACTGCCAATCCATGTCTTCCCACAGTACCGTAATGCGCTGGCGCAGGCGCTTTTCTTCTTTGTTATCGCTATCGAAATACTGGCGTGCAGTGAGCAGCCCCTGCATCATAAACGCAGACTCCACAATATCGCCGCCGTCATCGAACTTACTAAAGTTAAAGGCGTTCAGATCGTCAGCGGTATACCAATGCGCCCACATACCTTTAAAACGTTCAAATTGTTCCAGATGGTCAGTCATTTTATTCAACCGGGCGACAGCCGTTTCCCGGGTTATCCAGCCACGCTCTGCAGCGGTGATGATGGCGGCAATACCAAAGCCCGTGCCGCCTGTGGTCACAATATCACCGTCTTCATCCATAAACGGAATGCGTTCCCGAGCCATGCCACTGGAGGGTTCAGCATATTCCCAGAAATAGCGGAAGGTGTATTTCTGCACCATATTCAGCAATTCGTCATCGGTGAAGTCCCGGGTGCTGGCAGTGCCACTGGCAATTTCAGTGGCTTTATCGTCTTCCACTGCCATCAGGCGGTATTTCAATTGCAGGTTTGCCCCCATATCACGGACAAAATCCAGCGCAAAACTGCCGTTGGTTTCCTTTCGGGTCTGCCATTTCTGACCGCCGTCCGATGACACATCAATCCGGTAATGAGTGCCTTCCTCATAGAGGTCATCCCAGTTCAGCTCCACGTGGCTGTCGTACCCTTCCAGGGTCCAGTCAGCCGCCATCGCCGGAGGGTGCATTGTCAGAATTGCAGCGGCGGAAATACCGCGAAGAAGATGTGATAAACGCATTGTCTAGTCTCTGATTTAATTCGTTGTATTTAAGTTGTGTCGTCAGGTAAAAGTACGGGGCAGAAAGCCTGCCCCGCAAATCGTCCTCTTCAGAGGAGCTTATTGATAAGGTTTAGAAGCGCCAGCCGGCAGAGAGTTTCAACTGACGCATACCGCCGTTGGAGGCCGAGTTGGAGTTAGGCTGGCCGAAGGTTTCCAGGTCTGGGTTAAGATAGAAGTTGCCATAGTTGTCTTCGTTGAACAGGTTTTGCACATCGAAACGTATCCAGGCAACAGAGTTCGCAACGAGATAATCGGTTGGAAAATCCTTATTCAGCGCCAGATCGAAGCGGGAATAGCCGCTCTTCGACGGTTCGGCCCGCTCGAAGGTACACTGGTTATTGTCGTCACACAGGGTGTATTGGAAGATACGCTCTGACGACCAGGTGTACTTGGCGGTGAGCGCTATGTTCCATGGCAGGTCGTAGGAACCGGTAATCACCACGCGATGGTCCGGCACGCCTACCGATTTATTCCAGCCGTAGTCACCAACACTTTCATAATCAAAGGCATAGACTTCGCTGTAGACCCGGTTCTCTTCTGCATCGGTAAAGGTGTACGCAAGGTTCACGCCCCAGCCATCTTTATGAGAACGGTTCAGTTTGAAGTACAGGTTATTGGCACGGGTTTCACCATCGTTAGTAGCGATGATCAAACTCCCCCAGCCCGGAATACCGTAACCCCACGGCGATCCCCAGTTAGTGCCTTCCTGAAAGAATTCACCATTTGGCAAGCGGTTGCCCAGCAGCCAGTTGAAGCCATTTTTACTCACTACCCGAGCTAAGCTGACTTCGGTATTCCAGTCACCAAAAACGCTGCGCACACCGAAACTCATCTGATCGGAATACGGCATTTTAAGATCGTTTGGCAGCATGTAACGGGTTCCGCGGATTTCGGTGCTGGCAATCAACGAATCCAGACCGCTTTGCGTGAGGTACGATGCATCCCACGGTACACAATTTGTGGAAGAGTCGTCACAAGGATTGGCGGCATCGCCCTGGAAGAAGTATTCCGCGGTGGTGAATGAACCTGTGCTCATTTCCAACTGCATGAAGTCAAACTGGTTGCGGTCGTAGGAACGGCCATAGCCACCAAACAGCATGTGATTTCTGTCTTCATCCATCACGTAACTAAAGCCCAGGCGAGGCTGCCAGGCACCGGTGAAGTACTCCCGCTCAACGCCGGTGCTGATGTAGTCGTCGATATTGTAATTTGCGTTCTCGATATTTTCCCAGCCACGCAGCGCCTCGACCAGTTCGTCGGGGGTTTGATAATTTTTGTAGCTGGGCGTTTCTTCGTAATCCCAGCGAATACCAATATTCATTGTCAGGCGATCGGTGACTTCCCAGTCATCCTGAATATACAAACCCAATTGTCGGTTTTTCGCTTCAACGGCACCGCCTACGGAACCGCTCGCGGGGATCCCCCACTGAACACGATAAGGCTGAACCACATCAAATTCGCCCTGGCCATTGAATTCAACGTTGTAGTAATACTGCGGATTTATTGGCTGCTGCTGGATGGTACGAAGTTCTATGTCTTTGTATTTGATACCGGCTTTGATTACATGGTAACCGTTCCATTCAAGATCCAGCCAGGTGAAATCGTTCTGAATCCCCCAGCCTTTCTGGCCCTTTTCCTGGTAGTCCTGGCCACCGCCAACATTAATGATCGACTGATTTTCTGCGGTTTCCAGTCGCATACCGATTTCATCGGTGAACGCGCGCGGATTCCACGCTGCATCTTCATAGGTCACACGGAATTCATTCTGCCAGGCATCCGCTGTGTAGGTGTATTTCACATGGTAACGGTGGTCTTTCACTTCACGATCCACACCATATTCATAAGCATTAGCGCCACCAAAGCCGGATACATCACTTTCATCACGCAGTTTCACCGACGCTTCTATGGTCTGGTCGGCGTTAATCATCCAGTCGATTTTGCCAAAAAACAGATCTTCTTCGAAATCAGACGCGAAACGACCAATACTGGATGCGTATTCAGAAGGTAAGGTGACAAAGTCGATGCCGGAACCACCAATCACATCTTGTGGCTGTGCGATGGTTTTCTTCTCATAGGAAGCGAGGAAATGCAGTTGATCTTTAATGATCGGGCCAGCGAATGTTGCACCAGCGTGGCGAATCAATGAGCGGGTTTTGCCTTCCGTTTCATTAGGCTCGGCTTCGCGGAAGCCTTCATCGGTGTAGTCGACAAAAAAGTCGCCTTCAAATTCATTGGTACCGGAACGGGTCACGGCAGTGATCGCTGTACTCCCCACCTGATCGTACTCGGCTTTATAGTTTTGGGTAATCACTTTGTATTCGCCAATAGCACTTTGCGGAAACGGATTACCACGGCTGGAATCCTGGCCGGTAACACCCCCCTGAAGTACATAATCTTTCTGGCTCACACCATCGAGAAACACATTCACACTTCGCTGATGCTGAGCACCGCCGCGTAAGCTCACGCTGCCGTCGGCACCAGTATTCACCTGAACGCCTGGTGCCAAGTCAGCGAAGGCCAGAAAATTACGGTTGTTTTGAGGCAGGCGCATCATCATTTCGGGGGTGATGTTAGTGCCAATTTCTCCCCCCGAGAACGCCTCAATCCGAGTACCGGATACGGTGATCACTTCAACATTGTCGTCGCTGGCTGCCACATCGAAATTCAGTCGCGCAGACTGGCCGACTCTTAGTGTGATTTCTTCCACATCACCGTCGACAATGACCTGATAAGTGCCGGGTCGCAGACCAACAAACACATAAGAGCCATCTTCGCGCGTGGTGGTTTCATTCACATAGCCCCGTTCTGTATCGCGAGCCATGACCTTTTTACCGGCGGCGCTGTCTACGGCACTGTCCACGGTACTCACCACTTTTCCGCGCAGGGTAGCACCTTCAATTTGTGCCAGCGTCGGAAAACTGGTTACGCCGGCTGAAGCAATGACAACGGCAAGGGCACTGCGTTTAATCCAATGTGGTGCGGTGTTCATATGTGTCTCTCCATAAAAGTGGCCCAGTGCGCTCCTGCGATACTCCACACGCAACCTGTCGCCAAAAAATCTGGTAAATAGGCTGTAACGCCCTTCTTTATTTTTGGAAACCGATTTCATTACCCAGGCAATAAAAAGCTGGATTCAGGATCATTTGCGCCCTGCTCCAGCGATCTGATATCGAATTTACATTAGCCTAAAGTCTAAAGTCAAACACAAAAAATTAACATCTATTCTCAAGAAAAATAACAACAACAAAGTCTAGAGCCATGAATTAATTGAAATTAAGCTGAGACACAATGTTAAAATACTGATACGTGCCCAGAGTACAATGAGATTATTTTTTAACATTAAATCTCAAACGATTGATTTGTGTTTGGTGTAATTCTGCCTTCTACCCAGACGTAGAACCTGTGAACTGGAAACAAAAAAAGTCCATATAAAACAGTTGCAAAATTTAGTTAACAGACAATCAAAACGTCAAAATGGAAATCGATTTCCAAACTAAATTGCTTTACTTTGCAATCGATGCCAGACTTAACCACCCTCATTCAGGCTCCACATATGGATATCGACCTGAGCGATGGAAGTTATTTGCTTAAAAATAAACGTATTTCCGGGACATCCAGAGAATGGACTATAAAAAAACAACAACGGCGAATACCAATAAAGAAATGGCCATGAGCGACATCGCCACAAAGGCTGGCGTGTGCAAGGCAACCGTTTCACGGGCGTTAAATACGCCAGATCGAGTGAGTGCCAAAACCCGTGAAAAGGTACTCAAAGTGGTTGCTGAAATGGGCTATACGCCAAACAAGCTGGCTGCCGGTCTACGTCAGGGTAAATCCCGCAATATCGCTATCATGTTGCCTGATATTACCAACCCTTACTTTTCCCCAGTGATCAGAAGTATCGAGAATGTAGCAAATCAGCGGGGCTATTCGGTGGTGCTTAACGATACTCAGGACGACCCGGCTTTAGAACGCACTTTTGCTGGCATGGTGAGAACCCGACAAGTTGACGGTATTATCACAAATTCGAGTCGTATTCCTTTTGATGTTGACCCGTCCAAACCGTTGGACGAACAACTTCCACCGCTGGTGAATGCATCCGAGTTCACAGAGCTGAGCGGTATTCCCAAAGTCGGCGTCGATAACTACCAAATTGGTGTTGAAGCTACTGAGCATTTACTTAAGTTAGGCCATACAAGGATTGGCGTGATTGCCGGCCCGGATACAATTAACAGTAGCCAGCTTCGTGAGAAAGGCTTTCGAGATGCAATGGTTAAGGCGGGTGTGAAAGTAGAAGAAAAACTGGTGTTTCATGGCGACTTTTCCAGTCAATCAGGCGTAACCGGTGCACAACGACTGATGCAACAACGCCATCGGCCCACAGCCATTTTCTGCTTCGGCGACCTGGCGGCCATTGGCGCATTGCACGCGTTAAGAGAACTGGAATATCGGATACCTGACGATGTGTCAGTGATCAGTGTAGACGGTATCGCGCTGGGCGAATATTGTGCCCCACCCCTCACTACCATTGCCCAACCTATGGAACAGATAGGCAAAACCATAGCCACTATTCTACTGGATTTGATTGATGGCAAACCGCCGCAGCAAGAAGTGAATATTCTGCCCCATCAGTTGGTAGTGCGTAAAAGTACCGGGCCAGTGCCGAAGTAGTTTATAAAACCCTATAGTTCTGACCCTTGTCGGGCCTACTTTACAATTAACTTACTACGCAACGGCCGCCATTATATTTCTCAGATTCTCGATTGGTTTAGATCTTCTCTTAACCAGCACATCTTCATTTATTTTCAGGATTATGCTCTTTAGCAAATCGGTTGTATTTTCAATATGCGTCAGCGCTTTAAGGTGCTCAATGTCATCGAAAATTTGACGTCCTTTTAACGACAAGCGTTTTTCTGACCTACCAGATGCCAGCTCGCTTTTAAGGTACTGCGCGATTTTTTTTGCTGCCTTTTCATCTTCCGACAATTTATGGATGTAGTACTTCATCATACTGGGAACAAAGTCTGTAGATGCACCGATTTCGAGCGTTGCCAGGTTGAGAATGTCAATCAGGTGCGCAGGCAAGCGCCCTTCAACCGGCTTGCGCCTGGCCTCATACTGACGTTTGACGGCCGGAGTTGATTGATGTGGCAGAACAGTAACGCTGTCACATTTGTCACACACACCCACCAGTACATTTTTCACAATTCCACGACCATCACTGAAAGGCACATCTCTTAACTGAAATGTCGCATTTTCAAATGATTGGCATTTATTACATGCCGCCTTTTGCGACTCGCCTACTTTGAAAATTTTCATAATTTTCCTCAATGATGAACACTAATGAATACGCTGTTCGGCTCTACAAAGTACCACTTGATATACCAATCCTGCTTCAAGTGTCACTCTCCCGATTGCCAATAGATTTTTAACGTCAATGTCATCTCTCACTTCATGAGAAACGAGCCCTTTTTCTAAACACTCGATGACTTGCCGCTTAGCATCCTTAAAACCCATACCACACCTTAAAATGTACGACAATTCGCGTACAAAATCAATTTTCATGATGTCCCATTGGAAGAGACGTAAAGTAATATAAAATAGAGAGTTAGCCCTTGGATATCATACATGGAAGAGTGAACACTCAAACATACATCCAAGGTACAGGTTCATATTTCTCTTCCGATGAATAGGCAGCGGGGTAGGATTTATTTTACACGGGATAAAGTTCAGTATTGGTTTTAAGGATGCAGACTATTGTGGTCAATATTCCATATAAGCTCATTTTGGGATAAAAATGAGTTAGCAACAAGTTCCGCTGTTTGGCTTTAGGTGACCTTCACATATCGACCAAAGATTCCAGCAGTAGCCAGGCACGCATAGACCAGCAAGTGCTGCTTATGCCGCAGTGTTCAGGTCGTCCGGTACTGAATATTGCCGACCCGTCGCATCAGGATAAAAACCACAACCAGTGATGCGAGGGCAGCCAGGGCACTGAAGTAAAACGCCACACTGGAAGAATATGCCCAAAGGTAACCGCCTAGTGCCACGCCGCTTGCTTGCCCCGCGCCAATGCATACCGCGCTGTATAACGCCTGCGCTTTTCCCTGGTCTCGTGTTGATGCAACCTGCTTAAAAAGCAGCACCGCGATGGTGTGTACTGCGCTGAAACTGATACCGTGCAGAAGCTGCAATAAGGTCAGTTCCACCACGCTTCCGCTCTGGGACGCCATGCCCAACCAGCGCACAGTGGTGAGCGCCAGACTGAGAAGCAACAGTGTACGCAGCGAAAAATGACGCATCAGCCAGGGCATCAGCGCAAACACCGCAATTTCTGACGCTACACCCACAGTCCATAAGTTACCGGTGACGGCGGCACTAATCCCCTGCTCTTTCAGCAATAAACTGTAAAAGCCGTAATAGCTGCCGTGACTGAAATTCACTAAGAAGAAGATAAATAGCAGCCCCCACAGCGCGGACTGTTTCCACAAACTTTCTGTATTTCCCTGTAGCCTCGATGAAACGGGCAGTGTCGGCGGCCCCTGATTTACCAGCGTGACCAGCCACAAAACGCACAGCAAACCCAGCACGATATACGGCAGGTAGTCCACGGAATACTGTTCCACGATTTGACCCACTGCCCACACCGCAGTAAGAAATCCGCCGGAGCCCCATAACCTGATCCGCCCATATCTTTCTGGCTTATTTGCCAGATGACTAAGGGTGATAAGTTCAAACTGGGCATTTAGTCCTTGCCAGCAAAAAGCGCTCATGCACAAAACTGCCACCAGCGCCCAGTAACTGTTGAAACAGAAGAACGCTCCTGCAAAGCTAACCACGGCGAACAGGTTACCCAGCTGAATAACCCGAATCCTAGAGGACGCCCGATCGCAGATTTCCCCCCATACATAAGGTGCGACGATAGCGGTAACCATTTGAAGCGACGTGAGCTGGCCGATTTGCCATGCTGAATAGTCCAGCGACTGCATGAACAACATCCAGTACGGCAGCATAGTGCCGAGCACCGCACAGTTGAAAAAGTAGAAGGCAGATAACCGCCAGTAAGGACTACCGGGCGTGACTTTAGTTAGTATCGACAAACAGGTTCCCTGCCGTTGCCGTTAAAAGAAATTTGGCTTACCGCTGCCTGACCACCGCTTCCTGCATCACGAGCTTACCCACAATGCGCTTCACCACGGGTGAAACCATCATGATGATGGGAAAGGCAATGGCAAAAGTCATGGGCCAGGACGTTAGCCAACGGGTGAGAAGGTCGTCAACAAATCCAATGTTAATGATGGTCACCACCAGGGACATAATGCCAGACATAAAAAATGCCATGAACAAGGCAAATACAATGGGAGCGAAACGGGGATGGATCATGACTATCAGCCTCTTTGTCTGGCTTAATTTTGCACATATCAGAAGTTAAATTGTACATGATGACACGCAGTATTCACCAGTTTTATACCGCCCGTACGCCACGTCTTGCGTAATTTTCACGTTCATTTCATTCTGCTAATATAACCTTTAAATATCGGTTAACTATCCATGTATAAAAAATGCACGCTGCAAGGTTGGTGCAAGGTTTATTCGCTATAAAAAAGGCGTTCGAGCTTAGTAATAAAAATGACATATAAGCTAGCCGCCAAACTCGAATGGGCAATTTACTCAATTCGGAGAAACAACAAGTGAATAACAATAAATTTCCGCTGTCGCTGGTTGCGATTGCGGTACTGGGAATACACACATCCTCTCTTGCAGCGAATATTCAGGAATCAGAGGTCGCTGTCGACGCCACACAAGATACAGAAGTTCAGACGCAGGATTCGTCTGTTCAGGCCGATTCGCCGGTTATTGAAGAACGAATTTTAGTTACCGGTTCTCGTCTGCAAAACGGGAATATCGTCAACAAACCTGAAATTATTACCGCAGATGAAATAAAACGTCGCGGCGTAACCAGTGTTGAAGAGCTAATCCGCACCTTGCCACAAAACCTCGCTACCATCGGTGGTATGGCTAACCTGAATCCCAATGGTCCCCTTGGTGTAGGCAGCAGCTCGCGCAGTATGTCAACCATTGGTGCGCTGGGTGTTTCTGCCGCGAACCTGGGCGGCATGGGCGCAGGCCGCACGCTTATCCTCATTAACGGTCGTCGGGTCGCTGGCGCGGCGGGTATCGAGGATGGCTTTGTTAACCTGAACGGTATTCCATTAAGTGCCATTGAGCGGGTGGAAATTACGACCGACGGTGCTTCTGCCGTTTATGGTGCCGACGCCATGGGTGGCGTAATCAACTTTGTTCTGAAAAGCGGCTATTCAGGCTCAACAGTGAGTGTGCAGCATGAAGACTCAAACAACGGCGCAGATAACTCACGCATCAGTTTATACACCGGCCAGGCATGGACATCCGGTAATGTGTCGTTAACGCTGGACTATTCAAAACGCGCCCCCATCATCAACGCGAAAACAGGCTATGTGACGAACAACTACGCGCCTTATTTCAATGATGATCCAAGTTATGATCGTCGTTCGTTCACTGCGGGCGGTCAACCTGCTCTTATCGATAATTCTGTTTCTACGTACAACCCTGAAACCGGTATGTACGATACGCTTACACAAGCTTATACCGTCGCACCGGGCTTTACCGGCCAACCCACCATGGACGATATGATTTTGGTGGGTCGTGAAGCCATGCGCGATTTTGTGCCCCGCGTTGGCGGCCCAGAGTCAGAAACCCAAAGTGCCACCGTCAGTTTTGAACAGCGTCTTACCGAGCACCTGGTTTTCACGGGTAACGGTATGTTTACCCGAAGCGAATCCTCTCAGAATGACATTCAATGGAGCGGGTTATCAGTAACCCTTGCACCAGGACAAGCTTATAATCCGTTCCCTGCGTATGCATTAAGTAGCTGGTCACCAGGCGTTACTGCTTATTATCATCCTGAAGATGAAATTGCGACCGGCGAGTTACCGCTGGGCTATACACAAAACAGAAACGATTCCTGGAACCTGAATTTAGGGCTGACCTACGAAATATCCGATGATACGAAGGTCGATTTCATCTATACCACATCCCGCTCGAAGACCACCGGAAGCAGCTTTAAGTCTGGATCTGAAGTTTCGTTTAACAGTGACCCTACCAGCCCTAACGGCGTTGCCTGTTACAACTTCTTCCTGAGTCAGGGCCGTTACTCAGGTGATGAGCTTGCCTTCAGACAGGATCTTTTCGATCGTCAATGTTTAGCACTCACCAGTTCAGATCCTACCGTTGCATTCAACCCGTGGAAATCCTCAGCGGATGGCACTGGCGGCTCAATCAGTGACTTCTTCTATCAGGATGTAACAGAAGAAAGAACGTCGAAGCTGGAAAACTTTGAATTACGTTTAACCGGCTCGGTGTTCGAACTGCCTGCCGGTGAAATTAATTATGCGATTGGTGCTGAATACAACGACGATGGCGTTGGCAGTAACGAAATTGCTTACATTACCGGTGAATCAATGCACCGTACGCGGGAAGGCTATTTTGTCGAAACGTCTATCCCGGTTTTCGGAAAAGACTCCAATGTGCCTTTTGCTAAAGCATTGACCCTGAGCATTGCAGCCCGTCGTGATGAGTACAATACCGAAGGAGCTATTGGTACGGTCGACAACATTCTGCCAGACATGGGCGGAGAACTGATTTACGGTAAAAATACCTTTGGCAGAACCACGCCGTCCTACGGTTTTAACTGGCAACCTACCGACGAAATTACCCTGCGTGCCAAGTGGACAGAAGGCTTTAAGGCGCCGCCTTACACCACCTTATTCAGTTCTTTGGGTACACAGCAATATACGGCTTATATCTCTGATGACCCGATATTCAACTGCCGCACAACGGAAAGCTGTGACTTTGACTATGGCGATTCTTACTACGGATATTATGCGCTTCGTACCACCGCACCCAATCCGGACCTTGAACCGCAAACCTCGAAGCAAAGTGCTTACACGTTGTCCTGGTACCCGAAAGGCGTACTTGGTGGCCTGACCGTAGACATCACCTACAATAACACCACCATCGACAATGAGTATGCGAACACGGCCGACCTGATAAGACTGATGCCTGCCAGTGAGGTTTACACGTTCGAAGAATTCTATCCTCGTGATGAAAACGGCAGGATTACTGAAGTTCGCAACATGACATTCAACCTGACAGGCTCTGAATATGCGTCTGTGATGTATGATATCGGCTATTTCATCCGCACTGATTTTGGTAATTTCAGCCCGAGTATTACTTACCTGGATAACCTGAAATCGGAATCCAAAGCCTTCTTCAACAGCGAACCGGTGTCTCAGTTGGGTACGCTGGGCGGTATTGATGAGTATAAAATCAATGCGTCTCTGCGATACAGCTATGGAGATTTAAACGCGACGTTGTGGGCATACTACACACCAGGTTATATCAACGACAACGAAGGGCTTCTGACAGCTGGTAACATTGTTAACCCTGATTATGTGAAAACGGTAAGCTCAATGACCACCATTGATCTCACCGCCAGTTATCAGGTGACACCAGAACTACGGGTGAATTTCGCCGGTCGTAACCTGTTCGATAAAGAGCCGCCACTGGTGGTGGTAGGACAGTTACCGTATGACTCCGCACGTTACAATGTTGCTGGTCGTACACTGTCACTGGAACTGCAGTACGAGTTCTAACAGTAAAGCGGCGCCCCGCCATGGGGCGCTTTTTGTATTTTCGGGTGAGGTATCCCATGCGATTACTGCTGATTGAAGACGACGAAAACATTGCGGAAACGCTGGTGGCGTATCTGGAAAAAAACGGCTTTGTGGTAGACCTCGCCCCTACCCTTTCTATTGCCAGAACGGCCGTATGTGAGAATACCTTCGACCTGGTATTGCTGGACAGGCTGCTTCCTGATGGCGAAGGCATGACTATGCTGCGCTATTTTGAAGAGCAGAATAAACCTCAGCGGGTAATATTACTCACTGCCCTTGGCGATGTGGATGACCGTGTTCGCGGCCTGGAATCCGGCGCACACGATTACATCCCCAAGCCATTCGAACCCAGAGAATTACTTGCCCGCATTCGCAATGCATTGAAACAACCAATAAAAATTAAACGCGATGTCAAAACCTTTGGCCCACTCAGTTACGATGTTGAAAGCCGGGGTTTTAGCGTAAATGGCGAAGTGCTGAATTTACGCCGCACCGAAGCGCTGGTACTTGAAGCTTTAATGCAAAGACCAGGCAGCCTGGTATCACGGGAATCCCTTGAGTCCAAAGTATATGGCTACGACAAGTTTGTCTCTTCAAACTCTCTGGAATCTCAGGTAAGCAGACTGAGAAAGAACCTGTCTGAACACACTGACGAGATAAAAATCCAAACCACACGAGGATTGGGCTACAGCCTCATAAAGGCATAGCCAGATAATTATGACATTACACTCTATTGATGCTGCTACACAGCGCGTGCGTCAGTTTTCTGAAACCTTCGAAACCATTCGCAATGAAATAAACAAAATGATTGTGGGTCAGCAAGACGTGGTTGATGGCGTGCTGACCGCATTGATGGTGGGCGGCCATGTGCTGATTGAAGGTGTACCCGGCCTGGGTAAAACCATGCTGGTAAGTACATTAAGTCAGGTGGTGAATCTGCAGTTCAACCGTATCCAGTTCACCCCGGATATGATGCCTGCCGACATTGTGGGTAGTTCAGTGCTAATGGACGATGGTAGTGGTAAGCACACACTGACTTTTCAGGAAGGCCCGATTGTTTCTAACCTGGTGCTGGCCGATGAAATAAACCGCGCCACACCGAAAACCCAGTCGGCCCTGCTGGAAGTGATGCAGGAAAAGCAGCTCACTGCCGGTCACAGAACCATCAAAATGCCGGACCCGTTTTGTGTAATGGCAACGCAGAACCCGGTTGATCAGGAAGGCACCTACCCGCTGCCGGAAGCACAACTCGATCGTTTCCTGTTCAAACTGATTGTGGGATATCCTTCCGAGTCGGATTATCACACCATTATCGACCGGACCACCAGCAACGCCAAAATTGAAATTCAGCCAAAGACCTCAGCTGAAACGTTGCGTGACCTCCGTCAGACAGTGCGCGACATCCCAGTGCCGTCTGCCGCTAAAACCTACGCCATCCGGCTTGTCATGGCTTCACAACCTGGCAGCGAATATGCCACAGACATGGTAAATGAATTTGTTTCTTTGGGTGCGTCGCCCCGTGGTATTCAAAGCCTGATGCTGGCAGCCAAAGTAAAAGCACTGCTTGCCAACCGGTTTGCGGTGAGTTGTGATGATGTGGAAAGCGTGGTGCTTCCGGTTTTACGCCACCGAATTGCGTGTAATTTTAAAGCCCAGGCTTCAGGCATAAGCGCTGATGCAATTATCAAAGATATTCTGGTTCGCCTGCCCCGGCCCGATACCAGAGCTTAACCTGCGTGTTACACTCTTAATCACGTTGACCTCTACGGTGAGGCTTCGCTTCTGATAAGGACTGATACAATGAAACGGATCCTCACATTTGGTTTTTTCAGGCAAATACATCGCTCGATGATTGGGCAGATGTTAATCCTCTCGCTGGTGTTTATTTCAGCCACTATTTACTACATTGCCTACTTACCCATTTCCGACCTTGATCTCACCGAACCCGACCCTATTTATTTTACCAATGAAAAGGTGCGCCGGGAGATCCGCGATTTTATGGATGCCCGTCATGAGGGCAAAATCACCAGCCAGCAATTTCAGCTGTCTGAATCCCTCAACAACTTTCAACGCAACAACCCGGATTTTAGCTACTTCTTTATGGTTGACGGTGAAATCTTCAGTAATGGTAGAATTCCGCAGTACTATTCAGCCTTCCGTTTCGATGATATTGATGAAATCAGTCGCGACGTAAACAAAACCAAACTGTGTTCATCGTATTTTGATGCCACTTCAGATAACGGTGATCACGGCTACATTCAGTACAGCAACTGCAACGATTATGCATTCTATCTGGAGTTTTCCGGCGTTACGGTTGCTGATGCGCCGCCTGAGAGTTCATTGTGGGCATTCTATAAGCGCATGGTGGTAGATGTAGGCGCAAACCTGATCCTTGCTGCTGCCGGGGTTTTCATTATCACCGCCATCATCCTGCTGTTTAACTGGCGGCTAATGAATAAAGTGGCCAAAGTCGCCTACTCGTTCAATCCCAAAAACCTGCATCAGAAGCTTCCTGAAAAGGGGTTGCCCAACGAAGTATTGCCCCTTGTTCAGGCGGTAAATGAAATGTTGTCGCGTATTGATGAGACCCAGAAGCAGCACAATTTTTTCCTTTCTACCGCCGCCCATGAAATGCGCACGCCGCTCACAGTATTGCGAACCCGGCTGGAAATGATGGATGAAGGTAATCTTAAAGAAAAGCTGATTGATGACGTAAGACGCCTGTCACACCTGGTAAATCAACTCCTTCGCCTAATGCGTATTGGTGGCCCGAAGAATCATGAGCACGATATCGATTTAGTGCAGTGCTGCCAGCGCGTTGTCAGAGAACGTCACCTGCTTGCAGAAACAGCAGGCGTTAAGCTCAGTTTCGAGATTGAACAATCCGCTGTCATCATCCCTGGGGATGAAGGTCTGATGGAAGTCGCTATCGCGAATCTGGTCGATAACGCCGTGTCATTTTCATCAGCCGGACAAACCGTTGAGCTTAAAGTTAAAGCAGACTGCTCCGTGAGCGTGCGGGACCATGGGCCCGGCATCCCCGACGATAAACTGGGTAACCTGTTCGAACCTTTCGCGAAATTCCCGCCGAACCGCAATGGACACGGTCTAGGTCTTGCCATCGTAAAAGCCATCGCGCAACTACACAATGGCACCGTGACGGCAGAGAATGCCGAAGATGGCGGGGCGCGGTTTACGTTGATGTTTAAGGTAGGTTGAATACCGCTTTTGTAACGCTGAATAAATCGGGCCGCCTTAATCGACATCAAAGAAATCAGTCAGCCTCTGCATCTGCATTCCTGCGGCATCAAAATTATCAGGCGCAAGCCAGGCCTGATAGCCCACACGCAGTCTTGAGTACTCACTATCCAATAAGGCGTACCACGCGGTGTCGCGGTTTCGCCCTTGTGTTACCAGCATTTGCCGAAAAATACCTTCAAAGGTAAAGCCAAACCGCACTGCCGCCGCTCTGGATGGCGCATTAAGTGAATCACATTTCCATTCCAACCTTCGGTAACCTAGGGTGAAAAACACATATTCAAGTAATAGCGACATTACTTCTGTCGACATTGCTGTGCGTTGCATCAAGGGTGAATAAACCAGATGACCCACTTCAATCACCCCGTTTGTAACATCAATTCTCATCAGAGCAACCGTGCCCACAGCATTTCCAGTCGCACTGTCGATAACGGCAAACTGGTATGGATCGCTTTTATTCGCCATTCCTACCAGGAAATCGCGGTAGTCCTGCAATGAAGTAAAAGGGCCGTAAGGTAAATAGGTCCAATTCCGCTCATCTTCACTTTGCTGAAAAGCTTGGTAAAGGCTCTCTGCGTGACGATGAGCGTCGAGTCGCTCTAATCGGCAGTATTTTCCTTCAATACACGATATTGTAGGCGGTTCAACTGGCTGCCATTCTGGTAACGCTTCACCAACCGGTTGTCCAAATTCATTGAGTTTCATGGTCTATTCAATATGTGGCTAATTTGAAACCAAAATACGTTGCCGTTGAAACTATAGCAACACCCTTCATTTGTAGTTTTTTGTTTTTTATCAGCCGATTAAAATAACGGGAATGTTGAAACGGAAACCCGCCGAGGCTAATGGGAATGAGCAATAAGGCCTTAGGCATATGCCGATCCCTGTCCAAGCGTTTTAACCAACAAATCGTGCAAACCATCCACCGCCTCGGATTGACTGGAATGGCGGCTGCGTATCACCGCCACCTCCATGGGATCGAGTGGTCCGAAATGATGATCACTGCCTAAAATTTCCAGTTGTTCAGGTACACTACAACGGGTTAACACTGCCACGGCCACAAAGCATTTCAACCACTCATTTTGGACGGCTTTAAACATCTCGTTCCCATATCCCTTTTCGTCGCCGTGTTTGGGGCAGCATTTGGTTTGGCTGCATTGCAGAGCTGTCTGAGCGAAACCGATACGGTTATTATGAGTACGCTGGTTTTTGCAGGTGCTTCTCAGTTCGCAGCGCTTGATCTCTGGGGTGAACAGGTTTCTCTTATTCCTCTGGTACTCACCGTTTTTGCTATCAACGCCAGATATCTTTTGATGGGCGCAACGCTGTATCCGTGGCTAAAGCAATTACCGCCGGCCAAAAGATACGCCACCATGGTTGTCGCTTCAGATGCAAACTGGGCCCTGTCAATGCGGGCACTTAATAATGATAAGCCCGGATTAGGCTTGCTCTTAGGAGGTGGTCTGGCGCTGTGGTCTTTCTGGATTGTCGGTACCTGGATTGGTGTTTTTTTTGGCAATTTCATTAGCACCCCGGAAGCGTTTGGTGAATGCGGTATTCTGGTTGCCGCACTTGTGCGGCAGGTTTAATCAATATCGATATTCCTGACCTCATTAATCGCATTGAAAACGGCTGGGAACCCCAGTACAGGCAGGCAATGAACCAGCGCACCAATCATCTCTGGCTTAGTGTTGCCAACAATCAAATTGCCTCTTGCGTGGGAGGCAAGCTGCTTTTCAGCACCCAGAGTGGCTAATGTGATGAGCGCAACGAGTTCACGAGTCTGGTTGTCGATGGCACTTCTTGAATAGAAGTCACCAAATAAAAGTTCGGTAAGATAAGCAGGCAGCTTCTGATTGTAGGGTGCAGGTAAATCTGCAAACGCATTTTTGATTTCGTTGCCGTAAATGGGCAATTGTATGGCCAGACCAGCCTGGTACCGGCTCTCATTGCTACTCTGCGCCTGTGACGGCAGAGGCAGTACAATTCCCTTTTCATTGAATACTTCGTTAACTGCAACGAGGGCATTCTCTATTCGAGGGAATCCGGTAAAAGGGGCGGCCACATAAAGCGATTCGCGAATCGTGAGCGGCGCAATGCCATCATCAATTGCCAGACGCACTTGCCTCTTAAGTTGAGGGAACGACTGCTGAACAGCGAGAGCCGTTATCAGGCTAATGTGCTTTTGCAACGGTGTGAGCACTTCCAGCGCGTTCAACTCATTCTCAACAAAATTATTTTGAATCGCCATAAATTCAGGATCGGTTTGTTCTGTTGTTCTCATCGTCATTGTCGCTTGGTTGGTTGAGTGACACCCGGTTAAGAGCATCAGTGTTACTATAAAACTCAGTCTTTTCATATTTAATGCCTGCCCGATTGTTACCGGTATTGCGTTGGCGACATGCCCACGTTGCGTTTAAAGAAGCGGGTAAAGTGCTGGGGATGACTGAAACCCAACTGATACGCCACCTGAGCTATGCTCAGGGAGGGGTTGGCCATTTTCTGCTTAGCAATGCTGGTTAACCACTTTTCAATAAACGCCTTCGCAGATATCCCGGTTTCAGACTTGATGGCATCACCAAAATAGTTCGGTGACAGATGCAGTCTACTGGCGAAATATTTCACCGTAGGAAGTCCGACAGATTCCGTTTTACCCTGCTCGACATACTGTTGAAGTTCGTTTTCGAACCTGACTAATAATTCAGTCGGTGGCTTATTAACACTGTCTTCAAGACGGGAGGCAGCGCGATTACACTGAGACAGGATCAGGCGGATGTAATTGGCAATAACGTCCTGGGTTAATCGGGGATTTGAATACTCCCCTTCCGGTGCTGTTGAGACCTCAGTCTGCAGCATACTGAAGAGCCGAATTAATTGTTCTCTGACTTCAGCGGTCACAGGCACTGCCGCATTACTTTCATAATGGAAAAGCCTGTTCTTATCTAAATGTAATGCCTGCCCGGCGACAAAATCAGGATGAATGGCGATTACCCAACCTTTAGGGCGGTAGAGTTCGGTCTGATGCTGAGAGAACACCTGACCAGGCGCAATGAATAAAAGAGAATCTCTGCAAAAATCGTAGCGACCTCTGCCATACTGAATGCCCTCACATTCACTTTCTTTCAGAAAGATCAGATACAAACCGCTCAAGTATTCATGAGGTATGAACGGCGTAGAGTAAGCCTGATTCAGAACTGAAACATGCTCGTGATACGTTGCCTGCCCCCGTTCTTCGTTAAACTGGCGGATAGAGTTAAGCTGCTCGATAGTGTTTGGCTTAGTCATACCATTACTTCTTGCCTGGCCAGACAAACGGCTCTCCCGGAGCCAGCACTTTAATGCGTTCAGGATTGGTAACCCTGGTCAGCAAAGCATTGGGGTCGCCATTAAACGGGCTGAAATCAGGGGCATTTACCGAGCCCCAATGATGCAGGAGTAATATTGCTTCTGGATAAGCGTTTGCCAGCTTCACAGCGCCTTCAAAGGTAAAATGCCACTCGCTGTCGGAAAAGTCGAAAAGGATAATGTCCGGCGCAGGAGCATACGTAAGTTGTTCCGGCATCAGTCGTGAGTCGCCGGTTGCCCAAATCGTCCCTTCCTCTGTTTGGATCCAGAACCCTGCGCTGTCTTCATCTTTGAACACTCTGTCTGCCGCATCCGGATAGGCATTTTGCCAGGCATGATCGGCAGGCATGACTTTGACATCCACATTGCGATTGATCTTAAAACTATCGCCGATATCGTGCCCTGCACCATTGAATTCGTGCTGTTGCATCAGGCTACCAACATATTGGGTGGAGTGTATCACCGTGCTGGGATTGTTTAGCTTTGATAGGGTTGGAATACTGAAATGGTCGTTGTCAGCATGGGTAACCAGAATGGCGTCGAGTGCCGGAACATCTTCAGTACGGATGGGAAAATCAATCATGACCTCCATGTCAAAGCCTTCCAATAACGGATCGATCATAAATGTTGTGCCATGGGAATTTATCAGAAATCCCGCGAGTCCCAGCCAGTAAAAAGTGGTGGTATCGGAATCACCAAAAGCCTCACTGCTAAGCGGCAGCGTAGCTTCAGGCTTCGCCTGCCCAGCTTCGCTATAAATCACATTTTGAAAAGCCTGGGTAGTGTCTGAAGTTGCCTGTGCAGAACTGGCTATCAGGGCGGTTATGGTAAAGATGGTTTTAGTTAATGGTGACTTAGCAAACATGAAAACAGCCTTTTTGAACTTTGGACCTGTAATCACTTTAGCACCCGGAATCCAGTTTAACGCCACCCTAATTACGGTATTTCCTACCATTTTTACTGCATTATAAAAAATACTAAAAGGTGTTTTTACGTGCCAGTTACCACTATTACGGTATTGCCTATCAGAACTACGGGCGTTCGGGTCAGAGTATTGCCAATTCGCAGACGGCTGGATTAACTATCAAATGTATTAGATCACAAAGACCAAGGTTTTTAATATCCAGAGGAGAAACCGATGCGTTCAGACCAACCAGCGAACCCGTCCAGGCGGGACTTTGTCAAATCAACGTCTACGGCAGGAATTGCAGCAGGCGTCAGCACTCAGTTTCCTTCAACGGCATTGGCGAAATCATCATTACCCGATGTTCGTGAAAAAGCATTTACGCAACAGGTAACACTGACAATCAATAGCCGAAAACACACGTTAGGAATTGATACACGAACGACCTTGCTGGATTTGTTACGGGAAAAATTAGCGCTCACTGGCACAAAAAAGGGGTGCGACCACGGCCAGTGCGGTGCGTGCACCGTGCTGGTAAATGGCACCCGCATCAATGCGTGCTTATCGTTGGCCGTGATGCACGACAGCGATGAAATTAGAACAGTTGAGGGTCTGGGAACGCCCGACAATCTGCACGCACTGCAGGATGGCTTTGTAGAGCATGACAGTTATCAGTGTGGGTACTGCACTTCCGGACAACTCTGTTCAGCTATTGGGATGCTCTCGGAAGCCAGGAAAGGCATGCCCAGCCATGTTACGCCGGATCTAATTATTCCGGTTACGCTAAACCGTGACGAAATTAAAGAAAGAATGAGTGGCAACCTTTGTCGTTGCGGCGCTTATCAGAACATTTGCAATGCCATCGAAGATTATGCGGAGCGTGACCGTGAGACCGTTTAATTTCATCACAGCAGAATCACCGCAACACGCCTTATCGCTTGTAGCAGAGAACAAAAATGCGAAGTTTATAGCGGGCGGAACAAACCTGCTTGATCTGATGAAGCTTGAGATAGAGGCGCCTCCTCTACTGGTAGATATATCAAAAACAGGTCTCGATAAGATAGAGAAGCGTGAAGACGGGCGTATCGCCATCGGTACGTCAGTCACGAACAGTGCCCTGGCTGCCGATATGAATATACGACGGGGCTATCCAGTGTTGTCCCGTGCATTACTGGCCGGTGCATCCGGACAGTTACGAAACAAGGCAACGACAGGCGGAAACCTGCTACAACGTACCCGCTGCCCGTATTTTTACGACACAGCTCAGGCCTGTAATAAACGACTGCCTGGCAGCGGATGTTCGGCGAAAGGCGGATTCAGTCGTCTGTTAGCAGTGATCGATGTCAGCGATGCCTGTATTGCTTCCTTCCCAAGTGACATGGCAGTGGCGCTTCGTGTGCTTGATGCTGAGATCGAGTTGTGCAGCCTGACAGGCACCAGAATAATTCCAATTCGCGACTTTTATCATGGCGCGACTACCCAGCCTCATATCGAAACGGTTATCAGGCGCGATGAACTAATCACGCGGATCATTCTGCCCCGCCCCATTGGTGGTAGCCACTTCTACGAGAAAGTCCGCGATCGGGCCTCGTATGCATTTGCTCTGGTGTCCGCTGCTATGGTTTTCCTGCCCGATGGTTCAGCGAGGGTGGCTTTAGGCGGTGTAGCGCCTAAACCCTGGCGGGTGGAGTCTGCAGAGCAACTGCTTACTACTGATATTGATGAATATGTGCGTATTGCATTTTCAGGGGCCTCATCAACCCACGAGAATCAATTCAAAATTCCGCTTGCGAAGCAAATTTTAACAACACTGATAAACGAGCACAAAGAGGCGATGGCATGATCTTCGATAAAGCAAGTGAAAATGTTTTTGACCAGCAACGGGTGGTCGGAAAGCCACAGCGCAGAATTGATGGCCCGCTGAAAGTATCCGGAAGCGCTACTTATGCCTACGAACAGCAACTTAACCAGAAACTAGCTTACGGGTATATCGTGGGTGCTCAGATAGCGTTCGGAAAAATTTCCGGCATAGATGACCGAAAAGCGCGGAGTGCCGAAGGGGTAATCGACATTATCACCTATCAGAACGTGCCTGAAGTCGGCACCGGGGCTTTTCTCTCAGCGAAGGCCCTGGGCGGACCGCAAATTCAACATTATCATCAGGCCGTTGCCATCGTGGTGGCAACTACCTTCGAACAAGCCAGAGCAGCGGCTGCCGCTTTAGTTGTGCATTATAAACGAGAAAATGGTCAATATAGTCTTGAATCACTGGCAGCCAGCGCTCCCTTGTCGAAAAGTGGTGCTTTCAGGCCCGAACCAGTGACGTCACTGGGTGACTTTGAAAGCGCGTTTCACCGCGCTGCCTTTAAGGTGGACGAGACTTATACTACCCCTGATCAGTCGCACGCCATGATGGAACCCCATGCGACGTTGGCATACTGGGAGAACGACTTATTGCATTGCTGGACAGGCGTGCAGCAATTAAATTGGGGCGTGCGTGATTTGGCTCTTGCACTGGGTGTACCGAAAGAAAAAATAAGAATGCGGGCACCATTCATTGGGGGAAGTTTTGGCGTAAAAGGCACGGTGATGTCAGATACCGTACTAGCCGCACTTGCCGCACAAAAAACCGGTCTGGCAGTGAAGGTGACTCTCCAGCGTCCTCTTGTAGCGAATAATACCGCACACCGCCCGGCAACCATTCAAAGGGTTCAGTTAGGCGCAAATCCCGACGGTAAATTAATCGCGATTGGTCACAAAAGTGTATCGGGGAATATTCCGGGCGGTCGCCCGGAAGCCGCAGTGCTATCCACCCGATATCTTTATCATGCCGATAACCGGCTAACTGAATTAAAACTCGCTGAACTCAATCTTCCCGAAGGCAGCGCAATGCGAGCGCCGGGAGAAGCCCCAGGGCAGATGGCATTAGAAATAGCCATGGATGAGCTTGCAGAAAAGCTCGGTATTGACCCTGTTGAACTGCGAATTATCAATGATACACAGTTTTCACCAGAACATCCGGATAAGCCCTTTTCCAAACGCAATCTGGCGCGATGTCTAAAACGGGGCGCTGAAACATTCGGGTGGGAACATCGTTCAGCACAACCCCGGTCCCAGAAAACGGGGCGATGGTTGAAAGGAATGGGCGTATCATCAGCCATTCGCGGTGCGCCTGTGATGCCGTCTGCAGCACGGGTAACACTGCAATCAGACGGGCGTCTGAATGTTAAAACCGACATGACCGACATTGGCACAGGCACCTACACCATCCTTGCTCAGACTGCTGCAGACATGTTCGGACTCACAACGGCAGACATAGATGTACAACTGGGAGACTCTGCGTTCCCTGAATCACCGGGAAGCGGCGGTCAGTGGGGAGCGGCATCGTCAACTGCGGGTGTCTATGCCGCATGCGTAGCGCTACAGGAAAAGCTCGCTGATGAAATGGGCGTGTCACTCAACGATCTCTCCTTTTCCAACGGGCAGATAGTCGTGAACGGTAAGTCTATCGCTTTGCAGTCACTCGCCCTTGAAGGAGAGATCAGCGCGGAAGCAAAAATGGAATACGCGGAAAGCCGAAAGCAGTTTGAACATCAAACCTTCGGCGCCCATTTTGTAGAAGTCGCAGTAAATGAACTGTCCTTTGAAGTGAGAGTGAAACGCATGCTGGCCGTGTGTGACGCGGGCAGAATTATTAATCCCAAAGCAGCAGAAAACCAGGTGCTGGGCGGGATGGTTATGGGGCTGGGTGCAGCACTCATGGAAGAATTAGTGGTTGATGAACGTCTCGGCTTCTTTGTAAACCACGATCTGGCAGGCTATGAAATTCCGGTACATGCCGATATTCCCGAGCAAAAAGTCATCTTTATCGACGATGTGGATGAATATGCCGGTCCGCTTAAAGCCAAAGGTGTAGGAGAACTTGGATTAACCGGCGTCGCCCCGGCTATTGCCAACGCAATTTACAATGCCACAGGGATAAGGGTGAGAGATTATCCAATTACGTTGGATAAACTTTTAGCCAGTTCCAATTCCATTTGATACCAAAATCATCCTTAGGAAAGCAGTTCAGTCATGAGGAAATTTCTTTAGAATCGCGTCAATATTCTCGATATGACTGCCCACATTATCTCTTAAAAGTAACCCGGCTTGTGTCACCGATACGCTCCGGGTTGTTCTTGTCAGTAACCGGATACCCAAATCATCTTCCAGGCTCTGTATTGAGTGACTAAGAGCCGAAGAAGAAATCCCAAGTTGTGCCGCTGCACGTTTAAAACTCCTTTCTTCTGCGACCACCAAAAAATACCGTACTGCGGTAAAGGATATTTTTTTCATGTTACGAGGGTTCCTTGCTGTAGCGCAGCGTATCTACAACCAAATTCATGGCTCTGGAGGGATTTCGCCTGTTCGGATAATACAAGTGCAGCCCTGGCCACAAGGGACACCAGTCTTTGAGAACAGATATTAACTCACCAGTCTCAATCATTGGCTGAACCATGTCCTCCGGAAGAAAAGCAAGACCATATCCGGCTTTAACCGCTTCAAAAACGTCATAGGCATTATTAAAAATAATGCTGCCATTGACCGCAATTTGAATACTCTTCCCTTCCTTTTCAAACTCCCATTCATATAGCCCGCCATAAGTTGACGTTCGAAGATTGACGCATTGATGATCTGCAAGGTCGTAAGGCGATAAGGGAATTTTTTTATTTTCAAAATATTCCTTCGAACCCACCACGACATTTTGCATATCCGGACCAATACGAACAGATATCATATCCAACGCAACCTCTTCGCCAAAACGAACGCCAGCGTCAAAATTGCGGGATACAATATCGACACTTTCGTATTCATTACTAATTTCAATCTGAAGCTTTGGGTAATGCTTAACAACGTCCTTCAACTTAGGCCATATTATTGTTCTTATCGCATAATCAATGGCTGAAATCCTTACGACACCACTCACTTCCTCTTGCATGTCGGTGAGTTTTCTCATCGCAGTTTCAATGGCATCGTACTCACCGCTGAGTTGCTCAAAAAGCCATGAACCTTTTTCTGTCGGTTCCACCCCCCGACTTTTTCGGATAAACAAACTGGCTCCCAACTTGTCTTCCAAACGCTTTATTTTTGCACTAAGTGTCGGTTGAGAAACCCGCAATTCTGCAGCAGCCTTCGTTAAAGAACCCGCTCGCAGAACAGCGATGAAGTCGTATAAATCGTTGTGTAAGTCCTGAGACACAAACCAATCCTATATCAAGCCAGTTTTAGCGATGAATATTATCAAACCAGATTAGTGAAAAATATCTATACCAGCATAAAGATTATCCTCCTACTCAATAACTCCAGCATTTTCTATGATTCACCAATCAAATGCTTTTTCTTGCTTTAAGTTCTGTTCGCCCATTGCGACTCTGACAACAAGCAAAAATAAATTTCACAACGATAAGGAATCTCTATGCAATTTAACTTTCAGGACAAAGTTGCACTCGTTACTGGCGGTGCATCAGGAATAGGCCTGGCAACGGTTCAGGCATTTTTCAAAGCCGGAGCAAAGGTAGCAATTGTCGACTGCGATTTATCCAGGGCAGAGTTGGCAGCGCGTGAGTTGAGTAGCTCTTCTGACAAAGCACTTGCCATTCAGTGTGACGTAGCCGCTCCCGAAGAAGTCGAAAGAATGGTGTCTGACGTTATCAAAACCTTCGGGAAGATAGACATTGCATTCAATAACGCGGGCGTACAAAACCAACTGGCTGAAACCGCCGATGCCACGGTTGAGGACTTCGACAGAGTAAATGGCGTGAATTTACGCGGTATGTGGTCCTGCATGAAATATGAATTACGCCAGATGCGCGAACAAGGTGAAGGGGTCATTGTTAACTGCTCATCTTTAGGAGGGCTGGTAGGTGGCGCTGAACGAGGTACCTACCATGCAGCTAAGCATGGTGTGCTCGGGCTGACAAAAAGCGCAGCGCTGGAATATGCAGACAGAAATATAAGAGTGAATGCTGTTTGTCCGGGATTGATCTGGACACCTATGGCTGAACAAATGGCTGAGTCCGGGCAGAGAGAAGCATTGGAAGGAATGATTTCTCAAATCCCCATGAAAAGACATGGAGATGCCAGCGAGATAGCCGATGTGGTTTTATGGTTAAGCAGCGATGCATCAAGTTATGTAACCGGTCAGTCTATTTCTGTGGATGGCGGGCTGATCATGCGCTAACACGCAATCAGCTTATCTGAATCTTATTGAGCGGGAGCCATTCATGCTACGCAACTATTTCATCCGTTGGTTACACATTCTGGCGGTTCTCAGCGTTTGTATTACAAGTACCAGCGCTTTCGCCACCGATGCACAAGAAGCGCAAGTGAAAACGCTGGTAATTGTTTCACACCCCTATCCTGAACGCTCTGTGCTGACTCTGGGCCTGCAAACAGCTGCAGAGAAAGTTCGGAACGTAACTGTCAGAAATCTGGAAAGTATCTACGGATTTGATACTCGCTCGATCGACGCAGACGTCGAACGTTCGCTTATGCGTAGTCATGACCGGGTTGTTTTCGTATTCCCAACCCACTGGTTCAATATTTCACCTATGTTGAAAGCATACCTGAATGATGTTTGGGGAAGTGTAGGTCCGGGATTATGGCAAGGAAAAGAAATGTTGTTAGTCACCACTGCCGGAGGAGGCAGCGCAACTTATGGTGAGAACGGTCGGATTGGTATTGAATTGAAAGATGTTTTCGCACCTATGAAAGCGTCAGCTGCTCATGCTGGTATGACTTACCTAACACCTCTGACATTTCAGGCAGCCAGGAATTCGGAGTTAGCGACGTATCAGCAAAAACTGATTGAGCGTTTGGTCGAATAGTTCGCGGAGAAATATGATGTCAATTCAAAAGAAAACCACATTAAACACCCTCTATACAAAATTACTCTCGATCATCATTATTGCACTGGGTGTCGCCTTGCTGGCAGGAGGCGCTTATCTGATAGCGCTGGGCGGGAGCCTTTATTTCGCCTTTGCTGGCGTGCTGTTGTCAGTCTCGGGAATATTACTGCTGAAGAACAAGCGGTCAGGCGTTTGGGTATTTATCGCGACCGTTTTCTTAACCGTAATCTGGGCGATCGCAGATAGCGGTTTCGCATTCTGGCCACTCTTTTCACGGCTGTACGTACTGGCGTTGCTAGCAGCCTTGGTATTGCTTCTCCCGCTTAGCAAAACAGCAACAACGTTATTCCACATGCCTGTAAACAGGCTGGCAGCGATCACTATTCTGGCTGGTTGCTTACTCACTTTCATCGCTATGTTTCAAAAACATGGTGTTATTCGCAATGACTTTGCTATGAGTGAGACGAAACATGCTGAAAACAATCCCGGAATAGCAAATTCACACAACTGGTCACATTGGGGGAATACGCCCGCAGGAACCCGATTCTCCACGTCTAATCAGATCACCCCGGAAAATGTGCACAACCTGAAACAAGCGTGGTCCTATCAGACCGGAGAAGTGCCCAATCCTGCCGCCGGAGAAGGTTTTGTTGTCACTCCTCTCTATGTCGACGGGCTTGTTTATGGCTGCACGCAGTCAAATACCCTGTTTGCCCTGGACGGCGATTCTGGCGAGGAAGTCTGGAAAGTTGAAACACATTCTCAGGGAAACAACCGGCCTCGCTGTCGTGGCGTGGGATATCATCAAACTACGTCGACGGCTACCTACAACGGGCAAGCACAAGACCATGCCCCACTTCAATGTCACCAGCGCATTATTACGACTACAGTGGATGCGAGACTTATTGCTGTGGATGCAAAGACGGGAGAATACTGCAACGATTTTGGAAATGACGGTATTGTCTCGCTGAAAGCAGGAATGGGTGAAGTAAAACCAGGTTTTTACTTTCCTACAGCAGCACCAACGATAGCAGGCGATTTGATTATCGTTGGTGGTCTGGTGTGGGATAACCACGAAACCGGCGAACCATCAGGTGTTGTCAGAGCATTTGATGTCAATAATGGCAAGCTGATTTGGGTTTGGGATGTGGGCAACCCGGCGCTTGCACTCTCTGACGTCACAAACACAAGCTATACCAGAGGAACCCCCAATGTGTGGTCGACCCCTTCCTATGATGAAAAGCTGGGACTCGTATATCTGCCAACAGGTAACGCCACACCTGATTTCTGGGGCGGTCACAGAACACCGCAGGATGAAGCATATTCCTCTTCCATCGTGGCGCTGGAGCTGACAACAGGAAAAGAGCGCTGGCGCTATCAAACTGTACATCATGATATCTGGGATTTCGATGTTCCCTCACAACCTGCACTTTTTGATATTCCGGACGGCGCAGGCGGAACGATACCTGCGTTAATTCAGACAACCAAAATGGGGCAGATTTTTGTACTCAACCGTGAGACTGGTGAGCCCGTCACTGAGGTTGTGGAGAAAAAAGTGCCCACAGGTTCAGTGGATGACGACTGGACTTCGCCTACCCAGCCCTACTCAGTTGGCATGCCGCTTATTGGCAACGGTAAACTAGAAGAAAGCGATATGTGGGGATTAACCTTGCTAGATCAACTTTCATGTCGTATCCAGTTTAAAAAGCTTCGCTACGAGGGTGATTATACGCCACCCAGTGAGGTACCAACCTTACACCTACCAGGCTGGTTTGGCGGCATGAACTGGGGGTCGGTTTCTGTTGTTGAGAACCAGAACCTGTTAATCGTCAACGACATTCGTGTAGGCGTTACTTCTCAACTAATTCCCCGCAAAGCGTTTGAGGAAATGTACGCAGGCATTGGTAGTGAAGGGGTAAGCGGTCAGCAACTGGGCACTCCCTGGGGTATTAAACAAGGTCAGTTTATTTCCGCCCTGGGAATCCCCTGCCAGCAACCACCCTTTGGTACCCTGACAGCTATCGATATGACGACAAAAGACATTGTCTGGCAAGTTCCATTAGGTACAGTTGAAGACACTGGTCCCCTGGGCATAGTTACACACTTACCTATCCCAATAGGCATGCCAACACGTGGAGGCCCCATTTCTACAGAAACTGGTGTGATATTTATGGCCGGGACGCAGGATTTCTATCTGCGAGCAATAGACGCATTAACCGGGAAAGAACTTTGGAAAGGCAGGTTGCCTGTGGGTGCTGAAACAACGCCAATGACTTACACCTCAAAACAAACCGGCAAACAGTTTGTGCTTATTTCTGCCGGTGGCACATCGGCCAGCGGTAAGCCCGGCGATTATGTGATTGCGTATTCGTTGTGAAATCCTCAATGCATCGAGTAGGGTGAGGCATCACCGCCTCATCCCTCTCACAGAACCGTACGTACGGGCCTCGTATACGGCTCCTGTACAGTTTATCCAGCGTAATTGCTGGGCACATTTCCCGTTCTAACGTCTTCCAGATTCACCAGTCCAAGTTCGTTAAACCAGCTGTTTGGCATCGCGTAGCTTGCCAGTGGGCTTCTTGCGCTGCGCCAACTCGTCATGCTCATGGACGCGAACTTGCCTTTGTAGCCCCGCTGTCGTAGCCAGCGATGCAGGCGGCTCGCCTTTTTCCATAACTTCAGTTGAACACTGCGCAGTCTGCGTCTCAGCCAACTCGCGATTTGCTTGAATGCCCTGCTGGCATTGGCAATCCTGAAGTACTGGCTGAACCCTCTTAGCAGTGGATTCAGTCTGTTGATGACATGTGACAACGGTTTTCCCCCGTTGCGTTTTGTCATCTCCTTTAGCTTCATTTTGAACAATGCCAGTTTCTTCGCTTGGATTCGGGTATATTTCGTCCCGATTTCCACACCAAGGAACCTGACACCCGCATCACTGTGTGTGATGTGGGTTTTCTCTGTGTTCACGGTCAGCTTCAGTTTACCTTCAAGGATTTGGGTCGCTTGTCGTTGCGCATTCTCTGCCGCTGAACGACTGCGACACAAGATAAGAATATCATCAGCGTAGCGCACTATGCGGTGGCCACGTTGCATCATCTCCTTATCAAACGCATCCAGATAGATGTTCGCTATCAAGGGGCTGATTACCCCACCTTGCGGACTCCCTGTGTCTGTCTGCTGCCAATGGCCTTCAACCATCACCCCACTTGTTAAGAACTGGCTGATTAAGCGCAGCACGCTACCATCACGCACCCGCCGTTTAATGCTTTCTATGAT
>NZ_MDHN01000008.1 GCF_001757105.1 Alteromonas confluentis | reverse complement strand
GAGACTGTAACTAATTTTGTGTAACTGCCTATCTCAACATACTCTATTGAGAGTTAAGGATAGGCAGATGCAAATGAACAAGAAAGAGCTTGAAGCTTTCGCAATGGAAGCGGCCAAAGGGATTAAAACACCTGAGGACTTGAACGAATTTAGTCAGATGTTGAAGAAGATCACCGTTGAAGCGGCACTAAACGCAGAGATGGATGAGCATCTTGGCTACGGAAAACATCAACAGTCCACGTCGACCAATACCCGCAACGGCAAAAGCAGTAAACGGGTCAAAACCGAAGATGGCGAGTTTAAACTCGATACGCCTCGCGACCGTGAAGGCTCCTTTGAACCCAAACTTGTCAAAAAGCACCAAACCCGTTTCACTTCCATGGACGAGAAAATCCTCTGGCTGTACTCACAGGGCATGAGCACCCGTGACATCGTCAATGCCTTTGAGGAGTGGTATGGCGCTGAGATATCGCCCACGCTCGTTTCTCGTGTCACCAATGCAGTTATTGAGCAGGTGATTGAATGGCAGTCACGTCCTCTAGATGCCGTTTACCCGATTGTTTACCTGGACTGCATCGTCGTGAAGATTCGCCAAGATAAGCGGGTCATCAACAAGTCCATCTTTCTGGCTCTGGGTATCAACACTGAAGGTCACAAGGAACTGATGGGCATGTGGATTGCCGAGAATGAAGGCGCTAAGTTCTGGTTAAACGTGTTGACGGAGCTTCAGCAGCGTGGCGTCGAAGATATTCTTATCGCCTGCGTGGATGGTCTGAAAGGCTTCCCTGATGCTATTAACACCGTTTTCCCTCAGACCCACATCCAGCTGTGTATCGTGCATATAGTGCGCAACTCACTAAAGTATGTATCGTGGAAAGACTACAAGGCTGTAACAGCAGATTTAAAGCGGGTGTACCGCTCAGCCACTGAAGACGAAGCCTTGCTTGAACTGGAACGCTTCAGTGAAATCTGGGACGGCCAGTACCCACAAATTGCTAAATCATGGCGCAATCACTGGCAAAACCTTAATACGCTGTTCAGTTACCCTGAGGATATCCGCAAAGCGATTTACACCACCAACGCCATTGAGTCGCTCAACAGCGTTATCAGAAAGGCTATTAAAAAGCGGAAAATCTTCCCAAGTGATGATTCAGCTAAGAAGATGATTTACTTAGCGATTAAAGATGCCAGCAAAAAATGGACAATGCCCATTCAGAACTGGCGTCAGGCTATGAGTCGTTTTATTATCGAGTTCGAGGAACGCCTCGAAAAGCATATTAACTAAATGGCAGTTACACAGAATCTGTTACAGGCTCTTCATGTACGGACTGTTCTTGTATCCGAACAGTTCGATTTCTTCTTCGTAATATTGTGATATGAAACGCGTTACGCTTGCAGACATCTCTATCGTTTTAGAAGTGCTTCCTTTGATTTTATGCGGCAACGCTGTACTCTTTATACCAAGCTTTTGAGCTATGACCACAAAATCTTCAGTTAAACTTTCGAACTTCCCTACATAGTCAATATCATTCAAATTACCGTTATAATTTTTCAACCAGTATGTTTGCGGCCTTAAATAGCCAGTACCTGCATACTCCTTCATAAAATCGTCAAAGCTAATCGTCGCCGGCACCCTATAGTTTTTCTGGTGGATTTCATCTCTAATAACATTCTTGTACCAGGAAAAGCAACGCTCCCACGGGTTTCTCACGAATGTAAAAAAGAAATAGTCATTATATTGCTTTGATGTCAGTGTTAATGCATTTTTAGGGTTTTTATGCTGTCTAAAGCCATGTCGCACACCGCGTATGAAGTCTTTCGCATTATCCGGGTCAAACAATATTTTTGAATAAGGCGGTTTAGGATCCATCATTCTCACCGAACGGTGGTCTTGGCCCTGTCGCCCTTCAAAGTCGTCGAAATGTCCTAGCACGTGTTCAATACTCGTACCGGCGCACTTGGGGATGTGAACAAACACACACTTGTGCTCATGGGATATCATAGAGGGGCCTTCTTATTTTTTACTATGCACACATAGCATTCTAACTAATCAAAAAGTTCTATTATGGATGAGATTAGCGCTCATAAAGCGAACTAGCTCACCGGGTTCAAATGAGGAGTGCTTTTATAATTATTATCTTCCGCCGTCTCTTCTTCACCGTAAAGCTTAATTGCTATGGGAGAGAAGGCTAAGAGGCAAAACAGAAACATGTCAAAGTTATTGTAGTTAAGAAAAACATAACCCACATAATTTGCCAGATACTGCAGCAACGCTATTACCACAATAGCCGTTCCCACAGAGTTTCCCTTGTTATAAAGTGAAAACGCCTGAACTAAAACCACCAGCATTAAAAAACACAATAAACAAAGGCCGATAAATCCGCCGTTAAGCAACATTTCATAATACCCGCTGTGCGCGTTGCCTATAAATCCCCATCGCTCAACGAAATCATTAACAGCCGTACTAGCCCAGAATGCACCAAATCCATAACCATAAACAGGCTTTTCAGCGATTTCTATACTGAGGAGCTCCCAGATAATGGTGCGGTTGGTCAGATTGGCATCTCGACCAAAAAGCTCAAGCACATAGGGATAAAGCCAGCTGGCCAGAAGTGCACCAGTGCCCAGTATCAAGCAGAATATTACAGAATGCTTTAGATTTTTTTTTGGCTCGCTGCTCTGCATATTCTTTAATAAAAAAACAATACCGAGCCCTCCAAGCAATAAAATAGCGGCAGATGCTGATTTAGCAAAAATCAGGCAGCCACCTAAAATAGCTAGCTTGCAAAGGTATACTTTTGTCACTCTTTGGTTCAGAGAGACCAGTATTATAAATGCATAGGCATATGCTCGCGCACCAGCATTCTTATCGAAAAACATGCCGACAAAGGAGAGCCCACGGTCTGAGAAATATGCAGTCGCCATAGTCGGATTGACCACAAATAGGACCAGACCGATACATGCAGCTAATACGATAGCGTCTGCAATTAAAATTAGTAACGTGGAAGGCTGGAAATACAAACAAAGCGCTAAGCATGTGAATATAACTGTCAACAGTCCTATTATTCGTCGCATAGAGATAGTTGGTTCTACAGACCAACTTATGGAAAATGCCAAGTACCCAATCAAAAGCATCCATGCAAGATTCTCTTTTAATATAAAAAAAAGACGGTACTTGCCTAGTCGGACAACTAGTACCCCTGAGATGCCGAATAATATTAGACCTATGACTTGCTTTATTGAACTTCCGGATGCATTCGACTCCATCAACTCCGTCCCGTGAGATAAACTCCCCGATTCCACTAATCTAAGCGCGAAAAATAAAAAGCCACAGTAATATGCAATTGAAGTCAGTAACACAATTTTTAACAGGCTACCGTATGTCAGTTTCATTATTGCTTCCCTGGCAAAATCAGTTTCAGATATTCAGCGGCTGAGTTTTCGGAACTAAATCGGGATACACTCTGTATGATTTGCTGCCTTTTTGTCGCTTTATCAACGCTGCTGTTTAACTCTGACTCTATCGCACTGGCCAGAGCATTAATATTCTTGTATTCCACCAGTGGCGCTACTTTGCCGCCGTCAAGAATTTCTCTGGGACCGTGTGGGCAGTCAAAAGCAACTACAGGTGTACCTACTGACATTGCTTCCACCAGACCGTTCGGGCTACCCTCGAAACGCGAAGACAAAACAAACAGATCGGCAGCCTGCACTTCCGCGATAGGGTTTTCGGTATAGCCCGGCATATCCACTCTGTCGGCTATATTCAGAAGCTTTGCTTGATTGGCTAAATCGTCGCGCAGTTCACCTTCGCCAAAAATAACAAGCCTGACATCGCTATTATCAGCGGCCTGCTTTAAGGCAGGCAATAACATATCATAACCTTTCTGGTGGGATAAACGGCCCACAGAAACAATGACCTTTTTACCCTCTTTATTCAGTAACCAAGGATGGCTCGGTAATGCCATTGCCGCATTTCGGGTTTCAACTGTTATTACAGGGTTAGAGGCAGAAGTAACGTCTTTTCTTCGCACACAAGAACAGGCTACAAGATCGTCAGCAACGCCATTAGATACCGCAATAACCGGCTTTGGCAGCCAGCGGTAGATATAGGGGGCCAGCCAATAAGCCAGTTTTACTGTTGGATCGTTATTTAATTTTCGATCCAGAGAGAATGTATTGCGTTCGCTGGTCGATAGAATTCCGGTCATGCCCAGAGAAAGACAGGTTAATGCTGTGATAACGTTAACGTGGGTTAAAACCGAAAGTATGGCATCAGGCTGTCGGGCTTTTAAATAATGTCGTAATGGCTTGAATGCCCCTAAGGTACGTGGAGCCTTGAGTTCAACAACAGATAAACCCTCTGCAACATATTTAAAATTCACCCCCCCTTCCGTCAATAAGACAAGCTCTATGTCTATCCCATCGTTATAAAGTTGGTTCGCAAGTCGAACCATCATTTTTTCGGCGCCACCGCCCCTGAGGTCATGTAGAACTATAGAAACTTTAGACATATTCTGATTGTCGTGCTCGTATTAAAATCTGAAAAAAGGGGAATAGGAAGAGAAGGGATGGGTACCAGCGCTGCCAAGGATATTCAGCGCACTCATCCATCCAGTGCTTGGCAGGCACCACTGCAGTCCATTTGCAAGAAACAAAAGCCCCCTATACCGGGGGCTCCGATTTTACTTTTTACGCCAGACATTCCTGCTCGCAAAAGCACAAAGCCCTAAAGCTAATATAAACAGTGATGAGCTTTCACTCAACGCTACACTAGCTGTTGGCTCAGAAGACATAACAACCCTGACAAACTCACGCTCATCCTCTGATAATGGAGTAATGTCTGACCCAACTACTTTATAAGCATTAGCAACTTTAGCCCGAAGAAAGTCCCTGGATTTTAGACGCGCCATGACATCAGCAGACAGCTTATAGGAAGCAACAATATTTTCACTACCTGTAAGTCCCAAACTTGCAGTGTCAAAGTAATCGATATACTCAAAACCGTCGATCATGTTAAGTTGTTCACCGCTGGTGCCAACCCTAGCTGAACCATGAACATATTCAATACTCAGCGTTGCCGACTTTGCATTTAAACGACCATAATCACCCTTAAAAATAAAGGTAAGATAAGCATCTTTACCATCTTCAAATTGACTAAGATCCGTAAAATCAAATGAAAACCGTTGATTTGTTTCTGTAATGTCTGCTTCAACTGAATGCGCTATCAATGCGGCATTCGCAGAAAATGCAGACAATAAAAGCATTCCGGTTGCTAATATTAACTTCTTCATCACTACCCCAGTCTAATTATTTTTAATAAACGTTTTTGCCTACAAATCCTTTAACAAAGGTAAACAGGACTATTTTAAAATCGAGCCAGAGTGACCAGTTTCGGATATATTCCAAATCATACTGCACTCGCATTTGCATCTTTTCTACTGTATCTGTCTCGCCACGCCATCCGTTGACTTGAGCCCAACCCGTTATGCCTGGCTTAATTCTATGCCGCAACATGTAATACTTGACTGTTTTACGATAAATTTCATTATGTGCGACAGCGTGAGGTCTAGGCCCCACCACAGACATAGAGCCTTGCAATACATTGATAAATTGCGGGAGCTCGTCGAGAGAGGTCCGTCGTAAAAACGCACCAACTTTAGTTATTCTTGCATCTCCCTTGGTGGCCTGGGTTACTTTATCACCATCTTCGGTCACTGTCATCGAACGAAATTTCCACACCTTGATTTTTTTACCATCAACACCATAGCGATTCTGCTTAAAGATTATTGGGCCCTTGGATGTCAATTTCACAGCCGCCGCAATTATAAGCATAGGAATAGCTATTACCGTTAAGATGCACAATGCCAAAAATATATCTTCCGCACGTTTAATAGCAGTTGTCGCACCACGCATTGGCGTATCGAAAACGCTGATGGTTTGCAGATTACCCACATTACATAAACGAGAGTGAACCATGTTGTACATAAAGAAATTAGGAACGAAATGTACCTCTGCGTTAGTGTCGCCTAACCGATGTAATACTTGTTCAATGCGTTTATTCGCCGTCATAGGCAGAGTAATGAATACTTGATCAAATTCACCGTTCTGCACAGCCTCAACAGCATCATTGATATTACCTTCTACAGTCATACCGTCAGGAATTGCTAACCGATTTAATTCTCTATCGTCATAAACTCCACGTAAAAGAAAACCCGTTTGCGGATTACGTTTCAACTCGTTGGCGAGAGCGACGGCATTTTCATTCATACCAATGATTGCTACTGATCGACTGTTATAACCTTTGGCACGAACTTGATAGAGAAAAGCTCGCATTGCCATGCGCCATGCACACAAAAATAATGGCGCAACAAACAACCAGCTAACAACTGCTATACGGGAGTAGTCTTCTGAGGTTTTAGTCAAGAAGAGATAGATTAGAACGATCACCGCACTGACTACCCAACTTACTACGGTATAAAAGAGCAACTCTTTTGAAGTACCCGCACGCCAGGAACGATAAATCCAGAAAAGTTCGGCAGAAAGAAGATAAGTTGTGCTGCCGATCAGACCGAGTAGATGATAATGCACATCGATGGCAACACCGAAAACACTACAAGCGGCAAGCAGCGTTAACTGAATAATTAAGAAATCAACAAAACGATATACAACAGCGAATTGATTGATATTGTTTCTAACGAAACCGTTTCCCATGACTTACCATCCTTGAATAGTTAATGATTGATAATTGAAAGTGGGTTACTTTTGAAGTCTTGTTAGTGCACCGCTTCATCTCAAAAGCACTAACGCAATTTCAATACCAACTTTAAATTACCGATTGACCCTTGTACATTCCGTTGTAACTTTCTTACAGAAAATCGAGAAAATTCACTGACAAGTGAACTTTTCGGGAATTTTACCATAAGAATTTGATTAATCGAAAATATACATCATTAATTTTTACTAGAAGCATATTCCTGCTTTATCTTTCTTTTTGTAAAAAAAACTGACACTTTTACACTTCATGGTCAGACCATTTACATTAAGATCACAGCATTAAAAATTGCTTATTACATTATTTGCTCGGGATGCTTGCATATCGAAATCGCGCAAAATTAGCGCCTGTAACCCCACAAGCTATTACCATATAAAAACAATAACTTAGCTAACCTTGTATCAAATCAAAATTATTTTTGACTAGATCGTAATCAAAGTTAACGTGTAAATTATTGTGACAAAAAAGAGGATACACGTTTCGCTTTCGGTTTTGAGCATTAACTTTTATGCATGATGATGCGATGACATACCATCTCACAACACTGTTACAGAAATACTGACAATGGCGGGCAAATGAGAATCGAAGTAAATAAGGTTTTTCAGATACTTATTTCTATATTGGCTGTATGCTTTGGCTTGTTTTGTGTGCAGTCTTCACTAAATATATATGGTATCGATGTCACAAACTTTGAAATAGAGGCCAATAAAAGTGAGCTAGCACCGCTCCCGAATCACTTTTCACGTGTTTCTGGTGATGCGAACATGAATACGTCGGAGTACGTCCTTGATGCCTATAAAAAGCAACTTGATGAAACCATAAACAGGTTGAAATACAACCTGAATGCGTTATCCAATGGTGCGTCGAATAATAACCAAAATGGTGCAGAGCAAGATTTTGGTGCATTGACAAAAATCTATCAAATACAACCAACGGGTTACTTGGCTTTACCTCTCGAAGTGCTCAGAGCTGAAGTGAATGGTGTTCCCCCCTCATCCACTTTCAATACATTAAGAGCGCGACTTCCACTAGGGCTTCACGAAGAAGAAACGCAACGCTATGTTGGCCCTTACATAATTCATCACTGGAACGTGCTTCCAGAGGATATTCAATCGATGAGCTTGCCCATGATCCAAAGTGGTTTACGCCAGGCGCCAACCCGACAGGTGCTACTAGATGCAATGGCATCTTCAGGCAATGTCGCCCCTTTTATGTCGTTATCGCCGAACCGAAAGACATCTGAAGTAATGAAGTCGCTGCTACAAAATGCGGATATAGCCGAATGACGCTTAATCGCCTGCATACACCACTAATATTCTGTTTTTCCGTGCTTTTTATCGTGTTCCCTTGGCTGCATGGTCTTGATTTAGCGTGGGAGCAGCTGCTGTTTGCTGGGTGTACTTTGTTGCTTTTTGGTGTGAATATCGCAACTGTAAAAATAGGAAAAGCCCGACAGGTTAAATGGATTTCCCTCGCTTTTCTAGTGTGGCTAGTATGGTGTGCACTTTATCTGTTAAAGCTGCCTGCTTCTATTCTGGAGTTAATTTCACCGAAAACCCTGTATTGGTATAACCTCGGGAAGGCATCAGACTATTACTTGTCGGTTTATCGCCAGGCCTCGCTGATTGAATGGTTTAAATTCCTCACAATTCCGGTTCTTTTCTGGACTATTTGGTTACTGGTGAGATCTCGACGTGCGCTTTACATTATTGCTAATGCCATTGTCGCAGGCTGCACTATCACGGCTATTTATTCTCTTATCAATTTTGCAAGTGATGGCGCATACGAAGTTGTCGGCAGTATTCCACCGTGGGATTTAGCCTGGAAAGATGGTATTCGCGGCACTTTTAGCTATAAGAATCAGTATGCTATGTATCTCGCCCTCTGTATGGCGTTGGCTGCGGGTTTGTTAGCGCAAAATATTGTCAGTAGAGGTAATCGTAAATACTCAACGTTGCTAACCATACAGTTACTGCTTTTAGCGGTAACGCTCATTAATACGAGTAGTCGCGGTGCCATAGTTTCGTTAGTAGGCGGGGCGGGAATTACATTTCTGTTGTTTATTTACAGAAATCGGGCATACGTGAAGCGTTTTCTTACCGCTAAATTGCTTGTCTCTGTTTTAGCCCTTTTTGTTGTTATGGGTTTTGCTTTCTCTCAGTCATCCGTTTACGACCGATTTGCCAACCAGCAGCTCGAGGATAACGGTCGCACTTATTTACGGCAGACAGCGATGGGAGTGATTAGCGATCATCCATTAACCGGTTCAGGCCCTGGCACCTATCCTTTTATCCAGCACGTGTACAAGCCAATGGAACTAGGGATCTCTAAGATGTCGAAGCGGGCGCACAACGATTACCTGGAAACTTTAGCGAGTACGGGCATCATCGGCTTCACGTTGTTGGCTTTGCCTTTGGGATTGTTATTGCTGGCGACTTTCCGTAACAGGAATAATGAATCAGACGGTGTATTAATAGGGATACGAGTAGCGATATTAACGTTTTTAATTCAGTCATCTTTCGATACCAACACGGGTATTTTCTTTTTACCCGTATTGTTTATTACTGTGTTGTCGCTTGGTTTTATTATCAATTTCAGAAATCCAGATTCCACTAAACACGTCTAATTTAAGCGTCTTCACTGGTAATTCTGCTTTTTGTTCAGCGAGATTCCTTCGCTTAACAGAGAATCTGACTAAGCACCGTTTTAAACATAAAAAAAGCGTGCTTCGAAAAGCACGCTTTCAATTTTAATATCTTCACACAGCTAAGCGCCCTCTTTTAAGAGCGCTCGGCATTTACTCTACAGTAGTTCTGAACGAGAACGATGCTGTAAAGGTTTCGCCGGTTTCTTCAACCGTGAACGTGTAAGTTGGTGTAGTCACTTCGCCGTTCGTTAACGGTGAGCTTAACGAGAACGTAACTTCTGTACCCGCTTCAATCACCTGACCGTCTTCAAGGCCATCGAAGAATGGCACTACTACATCCATTTGATCGTACGCAGTTACATCTACAATAGTGTAGTCTTCGCCAATAGCCTGCAGTCGATAAGTACGAATAGCGTACGACTCTGGCGTTGGGTCTTCACTGATAACCACTTCAATATTACCGCCCACAGTACTGGTTAGCGCCAGTGGGAAGTAGTTATCTGTAGAACCACTCTTACGGAAGAACAGCAGCTCTGGCGTGATAGCGTCGATGCTTACCGTATCGGCGGCGCTGTCTACGGTGCCGTCATTCACTACCAGTGAAGCGGTGTAATCACCTTCAACATCTGCAACAAAGGTAGGTGCAGCTGCGGTGTCATCACTCAGTACAGCAGTACTGCCTGAAGGCACAGTAAGTGTCCACTGGCTGGTGAGGGTGTCATCATCGGCATCAGTACTGTTATTGACTAACTGAACAGTGTCGCCAATCAGCACGCTTTGGTCGGTACCTGCGTCTGCAACTGGCGCGGTATTACCTACTACACCCGTGATGGTTACGGTATCAGCTTCACTGTCGTCAGTGCCGTCGTTAACTACCAACGTAACCACGTATTCACCGGCTACATCTGGTGTGAACGTTGGCATTACTGAGTCAGCATCAGTCAGTGCTGCAGAGCTACCGTCTGGAGTGGTAGTTAGTGACCATGAATAAGTAATTTCATCGCCGTCTACGTCGTCACTGTCAGAACCATCAAGGGTAACCAGTTCTGAAAGCGGTGCTTCTTGATCCACACCGGCTTCAGCCGTTGGCGCAGTGTTAACAAACTCAGCAGAAATCACTACTTCTGTTGCAGTGCTTGATGTAGTGCCATCGTTTACCACGAGTTCAAGGGTGTAATCACCCACAACATCCGGGGTAAAGGTAACGGATTCTGTTGTAGCACTGCTTAGTGCCGCTGAACTGTTCGTTGGCGCAGAGGTAATTTCCCATGCATAGGTAAGCGCGTCGCCGTCGGCATCTGAACTGGCAGAACCTGAAACGGTAACTTCTTCACCCAGCGCTACCGTTTGAGCTGAACCTGCGTTTGCTACCGGCGCAGTGTTCGCAGGAGGAACGTTGCCTTCAACCGATGAGCTTGAGCCGCCACCACAGCCGGTTAATCCTATTACCACTGCGGTCGCAAGAATACTTAACTTAGCGTGTCCCATTAGATCTCCTTATGGGTAAATACTTGTTGTGAGTGTTGCCGGTACACCAGCATATTGTATGCAGGGCATAACGTGCAATTTTTTTAACCGATTTCTGTACGTATTAAACCCTGAATTGTATTAGTTCTCTACAAAGATTTATTATCTTAACTAATACTTTATTATTAGCAGGAAGAGTTATTTCGGGAAATCAAAGAGATAAGAAAGTGGAGATTCTGCAAACAGAATAAAATAGTGGGAGCTGGCCATAAGCCGGGTTCTGTCGTGGGCAATCATTCCTCTAGGCCTGCAATTACTCACAGGCTCAAGCAACCTACCCGCCTTCCGTGCGGGCCGCACGTATAGAAGGCCTATTTGGTCTTGCTCCGGGTGGAGTTTACCGTGCCACAAACTGTTACCAGTTGCGCGGTGCGCTCTTACCGCACCCTTTCACCCTTACCGGCGCTAAAAGCGCTTAGGCGGTTTACTCTCTGCTGCACTGGTCGTCGGCTCGCGCCGCCCAGACGTTATCTGGCACCCTGCCCTGTGGAGCCCGGACTTTCCTCCCCTTTCTTGCGAAAGCAGCGATTGCCAGGCCAGCTCCGGCGCGCATTCTAGCAGCGAACGTTATCGGATGCGACAATTAACGGCGATGACTGGCTTTTATTACCAGTAAGGCTAAGCAGGCGAAGCACACGGCAGAGAAAATCCAGCTTATATTGACGATAAGTGCGCCTCCGCGCCAGGCGTTGGCTCCGAACAGCGCGGCGTGCGTTACCACCAGCGCTAAGGCCAGAATAAAGCTTAATACCAGAAACAGCCATTTGCTGCGTGGGTGATCTTTAAAGCGCCAGCTGATAAATAAGGTAAACACCAGCCCGCCCCAGAACAGCCAGATTGATGAGAACCCAGTGATGAGGTCGATAAGTGCGCAGGTGATAATCACCAATGGCGTTCCCCACACAACGCCAGTCCATAGATGGTTGATGTAATCACTGCCACTGCGCTTCGCCAACCACATATTCACGCCAGTTACCGAAATAACACACAGCGCTATACCTAAGAATACATAGAACAGCTGAACCACAAGCGGCCCGAAATGCCCGAAGTGCAACCGGAACACAGAGAACACCGCCTGACGCCCAGGCTCACCGTCGCTGAAGCCCACATTGCTTAAGTAATTGCCCTGATTATCGAAGCGGTATTGTTCAGCGTAAATCAATCGTTCTGGCAGTGTAGCGCCAATCAGCATGTACTGACTGGGTGTGCCGAACTTTTCCAGTGCGATATAAAAAGGCTTTGCATTTGGTGCTACTTGAGCAAGCTCAGCTATAGCTGCCGTTAAATTCGCAGGCGCTATTGGCTGGGCCAGTTCAGGTTCGGCTGCGTAAACGGCATCTTTAACAACGCCTTCATCGCCATTAAAGTAAACGGCAGCATAAAAGGTTGCGAGTAATCCGGCCAATCCAAAATACGCGCCGGTAACACCAAACATAAGGTGAAAAGGAGAAAGCCATACGCTTAACCGATTGTGGATATCGGTTTGCTGTTTGCTTTTACTGCCGTTAACCCGAAATGAAAACGCATCTTTTATTAGCCGGCGGTGGGCAAAGAAGCCGGATATGACAAGGGCGCACAGTGCCACACCAAACACACTCACCACAATCATGCCCCAGTTGTAAGGCAAGTGCAGATACACGTGAAGATTGGTAATGATGTCCATGAAGCCGTGTGAAACCTGTTCCCCCAGGCTGCCGTCCTGATTCACATAAAAGCTGCCGTTGCCCGAGGAAATTTTAGCCCGTGGGCTTTGCTCTGTGGGCAGCATGATAAATAAATGATTTGCAGGGGCTTGCTCGTTCGACAGCGCACTTTCATAGGCGTGTTGCAGCTTTTCAATGTCGATGCTGCTGTATTCTTCAGCCGCGGGTTGCTCCCAGCGTTCAATAAACGGGTTAAGCACCACTAAGGCACCGGATAAGCAAATGAGGTACATCAGCGCACCGGCGGCTAATCCTAGACAACTATGACTCAGCAGGGCTTTTTGCGAGGTGGTTTTAGATGGTAATAAACTCATAACCAGATCAGCCCCACGGTAGGAATAACAGCGAACAGGCCAAGCAATGCTGCCCCACGAAAGATATTGCGATAGCTGCAGGCAACAAAGGCAAGTGCACCCCACACGACTGGCACCGCAAGGTACACAAAAACGATGTGGTTGGTGGGATTCCCGAGGAATAACGCACTCACCCAGGTGGTTGATGCTGTTGCGGCGTAGCCAGCAAGCGGCACGGAGAGTAACGCGTAAGCGAGGTTTCTGAGCCAGACATGTCGGCCCACGGAAAGGTTTTTAAGCAGCTTTTGTTTATCTGCGCGAATATCTTTGTAGTTGGCGGTAGCCACAGCCACGGTTATCGCCAGCAGCCCTCCTACGGCAAAACCATACACAATGCCAAATTCAGCGCCGGCAAGTAACACCCAGCAATACACGCTCACCACAAAAGCGGTCCAGAAAAGCAGATTCTTTAGCGGACTTTTGCGGCGGGTCTTCCATTGTAGATACAGCCCGAAAACACTGACGAACGCCAGCAAACAGGCAAGACTGCTCCAGGGCACCTGAAAACCTTAAGAAATGGTAAGAGAAAGTAGCATGGTAATGAAAAACACCACGCAAGAGAACAAAAAACAGCGGGAAAAGACAGACTTGCCGATAATTCAGCAAGTCTGCACAGGAGAATAACGCTTAGTTTGGCGTAATCGCGTTGTGATAAACGTCTTGCACGTCGTCACAATCGTTCAGCATGTCCATGAATTTTTCAAACATAGGCATGTCTTCTTCACTGATTTCCACTTCGGTTTGTGGAATGAAGCTGATTTCTTCTGCATCCAGGGTAATGTCTGGGAAAGCTTCAGTGAGTGCGGTTTTTACGCTGTAGAATTCTGTGTGCGGTGCGTAAACAGTAACTTTACCGTCTTCACATTCCACTTCTGTTACGTCTACATCGGCTTCCATTAAAGCTTCCAGCACGGTGTCTTCGTCGTCACCGGCAAACTGGAAAATGGCCTGATGGTCGAACATGTGCGCTACGGCACCAGGTCCACCAATTTTCGCGTTAGTTTTGGTGAAGCAGTTACGTACGTCGGTAATGGTACGGTTATTATTGTCGGTCAAACAGTCAACAATAACCATACAGTTACCCGGGCCGAAACCTTCGTAACGTGCTGGTACGAAATCTTCACCAGCGCCGCCAGCGGCTTTGTCGATGGCTTTTTCAATTACGTGGCTTGGAACCTGATCTTTCTTGGCTTTTTCCATCAGACGCTTCAGCGACAAGTTGGTATCCGGATCCGGACCACCGTTCTTCGCGCACACGTAAATTTCTTTACCGTATTTAGAATAAACCTTAGTTTTAGCGCCAGCCGTTTTGGCCATGGCGTTCTTTCTTACTTCAAATGCTCTGCCCATCTTAGGTCTCTGTATCTTACTTTTACTTGACGATGCCCGCGGAAAAAATACAGGCACAGTTTAAAAATTGCTGTGCAGTTTACCGACTTTACCGGTGAGTTAACAGTTTTGCGTGACTTCTCGGCTTACGAGGTTGCGAGCGCTTTTTTGCCGGGACGCTTATCGCAAATGAAACACGGCGTAAACCCATCCATGGGGCCTCGGCTGCCGCTTCCCTGCGGCAGACGGTTTCATTTGCGATAAGCTTACCCGTCAGCAGCGCTCACCCCACCAACTCACGGCAAGTGTTCTCGCGCCAGGTATTCTCTCGACTGCATTTCTTTTAGGCGGCTCAGACAGCGGCGAAATTCAAAACTTAAACGTCCATCGGTGTACAATTCTTCTAGCGGTACTTCGGCTGTCATGATGAGTTTTACATGACGCTCGTAGAATTCATCCACCATGGCAATAAAGCGTCGCGCGGTGTCGTCGTTCTTTTCACCCATCTGCTTCACGTTTGCCAACAGAATAGAATGATAGCAGCGGCTCAGCTCAATGTAGTCACTTTGGCTGCGGGGGCCTTCGCATAAGGCTGCAAATTCAATAGAAAGTACACCTTCGGCACTTTTGCGCGTGGGAATTTTGCGGTTATTGATTTCAATGTCTTCGCCGCTTTTACGATTTTCGGGAGCCAACTGGTCGAAATACATGTGCAGGTGTTTGTCGCCGTCTTCATCTAACGGCGAATGAAAAATTTCTGCTTGCTCAAGGGTACGTAAGCGATAATCAATGCCGCTATCTACGTTAATCACTTCAGTGTATTTATTGATTAACGCAATGGCCGGTAAGAATCGGGCACGCTGCAAACCGTTTTTGTACAGTTCGTCTGGCACAATGTTCGATGTGGCTACCAACGTGATACCGCGGGCGAATAGCTCTTCCATCAGCGTACCTAATATCATCGCGTCGGTAATATCAGATACAAAGAACTCATCAAAACAAATGACCCTCGCTTCATCGGCCAAACGATCTGCCACGATTTTCAGTGGGTCGGAGTGGTTATCTAGTGTTTTAAGTTCGGCGTGCACGCGGTGCATGAATCGGTGGAAATGCACCCGGGATTTTTTGTCAAACGGCAAACAATCAAAAAACGTGTCTACCAGATAGGTTTTACCCCGCCCTACTCCGCCATAGAAATAAATGCCTTTTACTGGCTCTTTCGCTGCGGGCTTGCCAAACAGCTTTTTCAGGCTGGCACCTAAACCGCCACTTTGCGCTTTCTGTGCGGTAAGGTCGTCGTATAAACGCTGCAATGCTTTAACCGCATTTTCCTGTGCAGGATCGTGTTTAAACGTGGGCAACTGCAGGTCTTGCTGATATTTTTCCCAGGGCGTCATCGCCGAAACTACTCCCGATACAAGATAAATTGAAGGTCCGCTGCACCGACCTCCTTGAAAAATCAGATTCCGATCTTAAATTCCGAATAAATACAGGTAGAATCGCAGCGCTGTGTCTTATGCGAGGTGAAACTGGTCGACTACCAGCCGAGCACCGTATTACTTCAAATGAGTCACGATTATATAGCAATGCTGAAAGTCAGATAAGGTTTTACATCGCGGATAACCCACAAAAAGCTGAAAAAATCAGCGTTATGTCTGGGTTACAGAAAATTAAAAAGCTTTGAGTAAATACCTGAGGGCATTCACATTCAGAAATTGCTATAGTCTCATTGAGTATATGTATTACTGCGTCGCCACTTTTACCCGGCGCAGCGTTTTGGAGAAATGAATGGACGTTTTAATTCCCGTTGCTTTGTTGATTGTTGGTTTGATCATCGGCTTTTTCGTAGCCCGTTTTATGAGTTCCCGGGATGGTGCCTCAAACTCATCGAAGCAGGCAGAGCAGAACCTCAAGGAATTGATGTCGCAACAGGCTGTTCACCATATTCATCAAACCCGTCAGGCTATTGATTCAATTGAGAAGCAGTGCCAGGCACTGAAGCAGCAAGTGGCAGATTATGAAACCTTGCTGAACCAGGGTGATAATGAAGACGCGCCGAGTGTGCCTTTTTACGGTGAACAGGCTACGTCGTATTTACGTAATAACATTCAAGGCAGAGAAAAGACGAAACCCGTAACGGTTGCCGAAACTCAGCCACGGGATTTTGCGAATGTGGGTTCCGGCCTGTTTGTCGGTTCATCCGGTCGTTCTACCGCAGAAAAAGAGTAGAATTCGGAACTTTTACCCGTTCGTCTGAGTCTGTCAGTGAAAGTAAACATAATCGCATGAAACATGAGGAGTGTAAGCGAATATGAAGAAATCTCTACGCCAGATGTTGGTTGTCTCTAGTGTTGTCGCCAGTACTATGGGTATGTCTGCTAGCGCGAGTGCTGCGTTACCTTTCTTCGGCGATGATAAAAAACAGGAAATGCCTTCGCTGGCACCCATGCTTGAAGAAGCAATGCCAGCGGTGGTGAGCATTTCTGTTGAAGGCACACAAACTGCTACCCAGCGTGTGCCTGAAATGTTCCGCTATTTCTTCGGCGGTCCACAGGAACAAGTGCAGGAACGTCCCTTCCGCGGCTTAGGTTCCGGTGTCATCATTGATGCGGACAAAGGCTATGTGGTTACCAATAACCACGTGGTCGACAACGCCGACGAAATTACCGTTAAACTTAGCGATGGTCGCGAATTTAAAGCGAAGAAGCTGGGTTCTGACGAGCAAAGCGATATTGCACTGCTGAAAATTGAAGCAGACGACCTAGCCGCTCTGCCGGTATCAGATTCCGACTCCATGCGTGTAGGCGACTATGTGGTAGCTATTGGTAACCCCTTTGGCCTGTCGCAAACCGTCACCTCCGGTATTGTTTCTGCCATGGGCCGCTCTGGTCTGAATATTGGTGGTTATGAAGATTACATTCAAACCGACGCAGCGATTAACCGTGGTAACTCAGGTGGCGCATTGGTAAACCTGCGTGGTGAACTGGTTGGTATTAACACAGCTATCTTTGGCCCTAACGGCGGGAACGTGGGCATTGGCTTTGCTATTCCTAGCAACATGATGAAAAATCTGGTTGATCAGATTGCTGAATTTGGTGAAGTACGCCGTGGCCTGCTGGGTATTACCGGTAGCGACGTAGACGCCGGTATCGCTAAAGCGTTAGGCGTTAGCGCTAACCGTGGTGCCTTCGTACGAGAAGTCACGCCAGATTCTGCTGCTGAGAAAGGCGGCTTGAAAGCCCGTGATATCATTACCGAAGTGAATGGTCGTGCCCTGCACAGCTTCCGTGAAATGGCAGCGAAAATTGCCAGCATGGGCGCCGGTGCTGAAGTGGAATTAACCATTATTCGCGACGGTAAAGAGAAAACCGTAGACGTTGTGCTCGACGATGCTGCCGACAGCAAAGTAACCGCAGCCACCATTCACCCAGCACTTGAAGGTGCGACATTGGTGAACGGTAAAGACGAAAGCGGTAACGATGGCGTGAAAGTGGAAGAAATTACCCCTAACACACCCGCTGCCCGCATTGGTCTGCAACCCAACGACGTGATCGTTGGTGTTAACCGTCAGCGCGTAACCAAGGTAGTTGAGTTCCGCGATAAGCTCGACGATTCCGGTGACGACGTGCTGGTACTCGATATTAAACGAGGCAAAGCGTCGCTGGCGGTCATTATTCGCTAAGAAGATTCGCTAAGCAGCATTCGCTAGCCAGCAACACAGTAACTTCTAAAGGCCGGAAATTTTTCCGGCCTTTTTTTGTTAAATTCTCCGCCGCATTGGTATTAAAGGGTTAAAATGATATCCTTAACATTCTTCAAAATTCGCCTCGCAGGACGTTCCTGAGGCAACATGGAATAGACCGGCGTGGCAGGTAAGCAATTCATCGTATTCGTTATTAAATCTATTGTTCTCGGTATCGTTGTAGCGGCACTGATGCTTTTATTCATGCCCGCATTACGCAACGGTGCAGGATTCAGCGAATACCTGTTCTCTGCCAATAATGGCTTGCCTCCCCGTGAATCCCATTATTCAGCCATTAGCCGCTCTGCGCCTGCGGTAGTAAACATTTATAGTGTAAGCATCGAAAACGACACCGGGTTATTCCGTAATCGCGCCCGCGAACGTGCCAGCCTGGGTTCCGGTGTAATCATGACCGAAAGCGGTTACCTGCTTACCTGTAATCACGTGGTGGCTGATGCCGACAGTATTTTTGTTGCGGTTCAGGATGGCCGTGTGCTGGAAGCACAAATCGTAGGTACCGACGCCCTAACCGACTTGGCGGTGCTGAAAGTCGATGCCGACAACCTACACGTAATACCACAAACCGATGAATCAAATCTGCATGTGGGCGATGTGGTGATGGCCATTGGTAACCCCTTCGATTTAGGCCAGACCATTACCAACGGTATTGTGAGTCGTGCAGGACGAAATGGCTTATCGAACTATGTCGATTTTATTCAAACTGATGCAGTACTGAACCAGGGTAACTCTGGTGGCGCGTTGGTCGACAGCAACGGTACGCTAGTAGGTATTACCAATGCTAACTTCCAGGTACGCGATTCCCGTAATGGCGTGCGCAACGTAGACGGCATCAACTTCGCTGTGCCTTATGAACTGGCAAAACGGGTCATGGCCGATATTATCCAGAACGGTAAAGTGATTCGTGGTCAGTTGGGCTTTGTGGGGCAAGAAAATCGAGGTGCGCCGGGCATTACCGTAACGGCAGTGGCCACAGACTCACCGGCTGAAAGAGCGGGTTTACGTAAAAACGATGTGCTGTTGGCTATCGATGGCATTCAATTAAAAAGCGCATCGAAAACCCTGGATATGATTGCCGAAACTGTGCCGGGAACCACACTAGAACTGAATATTAGCCGCGATGGCGAGAACATTATGCTGTCAGCGGAAGTGGCTGAGTTAGGAGCGGCACCTTAAGCGCGCATTTCGTAACGATGACAAATTAGCAGACATAAAAAAAACCGGAGTTAACTCCGGTTTTTTATGTATTCACATTGGCTACCATCTTTGCAATGTATGCCTGCCTGTGCCGTATTGTCCGGTTTGGACTCTTTGGCCAGTGCATAAGGCGGCTCTCCGATAAAAACAATCGTTGCCACCATAAGACTGAACAGTACAGCAGGTATGGCATCTTTCGGATCTGTGCTCACCACACGCCGAAGTTGCTGACTAAGCGAAAAAGAAATACTCACGCGCGAACCCCAATAAAATCAATTCTATCCATTATTTTTGACACTTCCCTGAACCACATATCTTGTATTGTGTCGATACAAACAAATTGAAATGGATTCGTCAGGCCACTGTGTACGAGGTGTGTTCGGGTAGTATTGTCTACCTCTTTTACCGTTATACCAGTGCCTTTGGATCTTTTATTTTTATTTCCTTTCATCTTTGCTGAAGGTTCCCTGAAAGAAAACCACAACTCAGACTTTGGTATATGTACCATAATTGGTAAATAATTGACAGGCCGAGCCAGTAATTCATTAAAATTTAATGAATTTTGCGTACTGCACTTTTGTGGTGTGTACATGGTGCCCTCTGGCGTTCTGCCCCGCAGTTTCAAACCTTCAAATACAAGATAGACCAGATTAGCAAATTCGTCAGGTTAGCTGGCGTTTGAATAAAAAAATGGCGCTATTCCTGTTTAGGAATAGCGCCATTTCTCACATTTCTTAGCGCTCACACGTTAGGGTGTGAATCTGGTTTGCGCTTACGGCAATTAATCTTTCACGCGAACGATGTTTGCACCCAAGCCATTCAGCTTTTCTTCAATGCATTCATAACCCCGGTCAAGGTGATAAATACGGCTAACATGGGTTTCGCCTTCTGCCACCAAACCGGCAATCACCAGGCTGGCTGAAGCGCGAAGGTCAGTGGCCATTACCGGCGCACCTTTCAGTCGCGAACTGCCTTTGGACAACGCACTGTTAGCTTCCAAAGAGATTTCTGCGCCCATGCGTTGCAGCTCTGGTACGTGCATAAAGCGATTCTCGAAAATCGTTTCCGTGATCACGCCCGTGCCTTCTGCCACACAGTTTAATGTCATGAACTGGGCTTGCATGTCGGTGGGAAAAGCAGGATGCGGCGCGGTTTTTACCTGAACCGCTTTCGGCTTGCGACCTTCCATGTCCAGCTCAATCCAATCATCACCGGTAGTAATAGTTGCACCGGCCTGACGGAGTTTATTTAACACGGCTTCTAAGGTTTCTGGCGCGGCGTCTAAGCATTTTACTTTACCGCCGGATACCGCAGCGGCTACCAGGAACGTACCGGTTTCAATGCGGTCAGGCAGCACGCGGTAATCACAGCCATTCAAGGTTTCAACACCTTCAATGGTGATATGGTCGGTACCCGCACCACTTACCTTTGCCCCCATCTGATTCAAACAGTTTGCCAGGTCGACAATTTCAGGTTCGCGTGCAGCGTTCTCAAGCTCGGTAGTACCGTCTGCCAGCGCTGCCGCCATCATCAGGTTTTCTGTTGCGCCAACGCTTACCATGTCCATGAAAATGCGCGCGCCTTTCAAGCGGCCGTCCACTTCAGCGCGAATATAACCTTCATCTACTTCAATCTTCGCGCCCATCAGCTCTAAGCCGGAAAGGTGAAGATTCACCGGTCGCGCACCAATGGCACAGCCACCCGGTAACGACACGTTGGCTTTACCTTGCTTAGCCAGCAGCGGGCCTAAAACCAGGATAGAAGCACGCATGGTTTTTACCAGGTCGTACGACGCGGTGACGCTATTTAATGTTGAAGCATTAATGGTAACTTCATTAGCACCTGGGCGCGCAACTTCAGCACCCAGTTCTTTAAGCAGTGCAGTAGTAGTATTAATGTCACGCAATGCAGGCACATTGGTGAAACGACATAAGTCGTCAGTCAGCAGTGGCGTCATTAGCAGCGGTAATGCCGCGTTTTTCGCACCGCTTATGCGCACCTCACCATTCAGAGGCGGGCTTTTTTTAATTATGAGTTTATCCACAGGAGAAGAAAACCTTACTGGGGTAAATGGAACTGACGCTCACGCTGCCAGTCTGCTTCGGAAAAGGTTTTAATTGAAATGGCGTGCATTGAGCCGTCGGCGATTTTGTCTTGCAGTGGGCCATAAACGGCTTGCTGACGTTTAACCCGACTCATTTCACTAAAGCTATCGCTTACAGCAATAATCGTAAAGTGAGACCCTTCACCTTTCACGTGCACTTCTGCAAGGTTCAGTTTCTCTTTTAATAACGCTTCGATTTCTGCTAATTCCATAATTTCGCCAATAATTCGCTAACTTAGAAGACGACCATGCCGTCGGATACGGGAAAATTACTCTACCGGCAAAAGGGTGTCGACATCGCTGATTTTAGCCAGCTTAAGCAGTTTTTCCGGCGCGTTGGCAAGCACAACATTCACGTTGCTTGCCTTACCATCGCGCACTGCGTTAATCAACCAGGCAAGCCCGGCACTGTCGATTCGCTCTACGTCCCCTAAATCAAGAACGCATCGCCCTTCCTTTACCAAAGAGGACTTTTCAGTGGCACTTAACATGTCCCACCAATTTTTAGCGAGTGTATCACGGTCGAGGTTACCGTGAATATGCACAATACCATTTTCACCTAGCTGAAATAGATTCACGCATCTTCCTTTTGTTGAGCTTCCTGTACCTGTTCGCCCAAGGGTTGTTCAATTTTCTCGCGCATCAGTTTTAAGATGGCGTCGATACCTTCCTGACGTAAGATAGGCTCGAACTCACTACGCTTACTGTCTAGCAGGCTAATGCCTTCCGCAGACATGTCGTAAGCTTTCCATTCATTGGTTTTTGAATCTTTACGCACCTGGAAAGCCACTTTGATATCTGGACGACCCGTGTCTTGCACGATGGCGCGCACGGTTACTGCTTTTTTACCCGAGAAATCGGCTTCCGGCTCAAAGGTAACGGTTTGATTGTCGTAATACCCCATGGCTACCGCATAAGTGGTGATCAGATATTGTCTGAACACTTGTACGTATTCCTGCATTTTATCTTTAGGCAGTGAGGTAAAGTAACGACCCAGTACTTTAAATGCTGCGAATTGATAATCGATGTGAGGAAGCAACTCATCTTTCATGATGGTGCGTAATACTTCAGGATCTTTCTTAATTTCATCCTGGCTGTTTTTGATACGGTCGAAGGTGCGATTACCGACATCTTTCACCATTTCGTACGGGTTTTGTTCGTTTATTTCTTGCGCCTGCGCTGCGTTAAACAGGCTGGCAATTAATACTCCGGCAATTAAAAAGAACTTTTTCAACTGTCTTTCTCCTAAACTAAATATCCTGAGTGCCGCATTAATAAAGACCGCGACACATAAAAAATGTTTCAATTACTCGTCGTTCTTGCTGTCGCTACCACCGCGATTGAACAGGAATTGTCCAATCAGGTCTTCCAGCACTAACGCCGACTTGGTGTCTTGTAGATAGTCACCGTCTTTCAGTTCTTCAATACCGTCGAAAGAAAATCCTGGCTGAAAACCGACGTACTGCTCGCCTAGTAAGCCAGATGTCAGAATAGAAACCGAGCTGGTTTCAGGAAACCCTTCATAATCTGTAGAAATACTCAATGTCACTACAGGGGTATAGTCTTCTTTATCAAGATGAATATCGGTTACGCGACCAATGGTCACACCGCCCACTTTTACGGCGGAACGCTCTTTTAAACCGCCGATATTGTCGAACTTCGCATAGAGTTGGTAGGTGTCACCTGAACTGGTCATGGTTTGGTTGGCAACCTTCAGCGCCAGTAGCAAAACAGCCGCGACTGTTAATACTACGAACACCCCAACCATCAATTCCGTTTTATGTTTATTCATGTTTACTCTCTACTTACTCTATTCCGAACATCAGGGCGGTGAGCACGAAGTCCAGCCCTAATACTGCTAATGATGAAAATACAACGGTTTCCGTCGTGGCTTTACTGATGCCTTCTGATGTCGGAACCGAATCATATCCTTTAAAAATGGCAATCCAGGTCACAACTAAGGCAAACACGAGGCTTTTCAGTACCCCGTTTATGACATCTTTCTGAAGTTCTACGGTGGATTGCATGAGCGACCAATAACTGCCGCTGTCTACGCCTAGCCAGTCAACACCCACTAAGTGACCGCCAAGAATACCTACAGCACTGAAGATCATGGCAAGTGCCGGCATAGAAAACAAACCGGCCCAGAATCGCGGCGCGACCACACGACGAAGTGGGTCAACGGCCATCATTTCAAGGCTGGATAACTGCTCTGTGGCCTTCATTAAGCCAATTTCCGCGGTTAACGCAGAACCAGCACGGCCGGCAAACAATAGCGCGGTAACCACTGGGCCTAGTTCACGAAGCAGCGACAACGCCACCATGGGTCCCAAGCTGCCTTCTGCGCCATAGCCAACCAAAATGGTGTAGCCCTGCAATGCCATTACCATGCCGATAAACAACCCCGACACCACAATAATAAGCAGCGACTGCACACCCACCACGTAGACCTGTCGAATTGTGAGCGGGATATTTTTCAGCGACGGCATCGCGAATATGGCACCGAATAGCATAAGTGCGGCGCGGCCGATAGAAGTTAAGCGGGCCAGTGTATTCGCCCCTACCTGTTGGAAGAAGTTCATGCTTTACCTCCAAACAGGCTTTCGTTGAGATCGGCGGCAGGATAATGAAACGGCACCGGGCCGTCGGCTTCGCCTTTCAAAAATTGCTGAACCAGCGCAGAATCACTGTTTTTAATTTCGTCTGCTGTGCCCTGCCCGATAATGCGTTTATCGGCAAGAATGTAGATGTAATCGGCGATGGTGAGTACTTCAGTCACATCGTGAGTAACCACGATACTAGTAAGGTCCAGTGCATCGTTAAGTTCGCGGATAAGCTTTACCAGCACGCCCATGGAGATTGGGTCCTGACCGGCGAACGGTTCGTCATACATAATGAGATCGGGGTCGAGGGAAATAGACCTGGCCAACGCCGCACGACGGGCCATACCACCAGATAATTCACTCGGCTTCATTTGCGCAGCGCCACGTAAGCCCACAGCCTGTAGCTTAAGCGCGACAATAGTGCTGATAATATCTTCATCTAGCTTAGTATGTTCTCGCAGCGGAAAAGCCACGTTATCGTGCACTGTCATGTCGGTAAATAACGCGCCGCTTTGAAATAACATGCTCATTCGGCGACGGGTTTTATAGAGCTCACTGCGGCTCATTGAAACAATGCTGTCGCCGTCGAAACGGATATCACCCTTTTCAGGCGCTAACTGACCACCGATCAGTTTTAACAGCGTTGTTTTACCTATTCCGCTAGGCCCCATTACCGCGGTAATCTTGCCCTTGGGGACAACAATCGACACACCGTCATAGATAACGCGTTCACCGCGACGGAATGTTATGTTGTCTATTTCTACTAAATTTCCCATATATTGAAGACTTGCCTTCCTTTCAGATTCGTTACTGAGCCAGATATTGCGGCTTTTACCACTATGAGGTCATTGTACGTTTTTTACTAATTCCAACAAAAGACGAAAAAGTTACAAGTTGTGTTCGCATTTTTCGATTATTCGTATGTAAGTTTGGGCTACTGCCCGGCTTAACATGCAAATAATCTAAGATTCAGCAAATGTCGCGCCAAACAGCGCGAAAACAAGTCGGATGTCATAAACGTAATGTTGTAATCACGCAGCATACAAGCACACAGCAAATAATGCGCTATGCTGACATTTTTTTACCAAATCGGGGATTCATCACACTGATAATGCTGATTCAGGTCAACAATAGAAATATCGCAGATTGAATACATCAACGAACGCCGCGATTAAGGGCTTCATCCCTCAATAACCTGACCGGGCTTTCGCTTTTTCCATTTCGAAGAGATTTTAAACATCGAATTATGCAAAACGTGCGTATTCTATCGAAAGCATAGGCAAATGCCGCGCTTTTTGCGACAATCCGAAAAAACAAAAGACGAATGGTAACTTGTGATACTTTCTATCTGCATTTTCCTGCTGGGACTTGCTGTACTTAGCTGGAGTGCTGACCGCTTTGTGTACGGCGCCTCTGCACTGGCGAAAAATATAGGCATTTCACCCATGATGATCGGTCTGACCATCGTTGCTATGGGTTCATCTGCACCTGAAATTGTGGTCTCGGCCATTGCTTCCTCGAACGGTAACATGAATACCGCGGTGGGGAATGCGCTGGGTTCAAATATTACCAACGTAGCTTTGGTACTGGGTATTACAGCCCTGGTAAAACCCTTAGTGGTGTCTTCCTCTACCCTCAAACGCGAATTTCCGGTATTGCTCGGCGTTACCGTTCTGGCCATGTTCTTCCTGAATAACGGTAAGTTAGCGCATTTTGAAGGTATGATTCTGTTCGGTCTGTTCGTGTTCGTACTCGCCGCAATGGCATGGATTTCACTGCAGGTAGATAAAGAAGATCCGTTGGTGAAAGACACCGACAGCGAAATTCCCGAAGGTGTAAATACCGGCTCGGCAGTACTTTGGGTAGGCGTGGGGCTTGTTTTGTTGCCGTTAAGCGCACATTTCATGGTAGAAGCGGCTGTAGATATCGCCCACTTCTTTGGAATTTCTGACCTGGTTATTGGTCTGACAATTATTGCCCTCGGTACCAGCTTACCCGAACTCGCCGCCAGTATTGCCGGCGTATTGAAAGGGGAAAGTGATTTAGCGTTAGGTAACGTGATTGGCTCGAATATCTTTAACCTGCTGGCGGTGCTTGGTATGCCAGGGTTAATTGCGCCAGGCCCGTTAGATGAGAACGTGTACAACCGGGATATGTGGGTGATGTTTGGCCTTACCGTGCTGTTGTTTTTCTTAAGCTTCAATTTCATCGGTAAGCGACAGCTTGGTCGCCTTGAAGGTGCTATTTTTGTTTTATGCTTTCTTGGTTATCAGTACTGGCTATTCGGGTAAGTATTTACGAACAAGCGAAAACGGATAAATGAATAATTCTAGCTATATTGCCTCGGCTAAACGGGTTATCGATATTGAGATTCAGGCAATTTCGGCCCTCACCGAGCGTTTGGATGCCACATTTGAAGCCGCTTGCGCAATGCTCGCAAGCTGCACAGGAAAAGTGGTGGTAAGTGGCATGGGTAAGTCCGGTCATGTAGGCCGCAAAATTGCAGCCACCCTAGCCAGCACCGGTACACCGGCGTTCTTTATGCACCCTGGTGAAGCGAATCACGGTGACCTGGGTATGCTTAGTGAGTCTGACGTGCTTTTGGCTATTTCCAATTCAGGCGAAACCGGCGAACTGGTTAACTTGTTGCCCGTGGTGAAGCGCTTGAACGTACCTGTTATTGCTATGACAAACAGCGCCCACAGTTCTCTGGGGCAACATGCCGATGTGGTATTAGACATCAGCGTGGAAAAAGAAGCTTGTTCATTAGGCTTAGCGCCAACATCCAGTACCACCGCCACATTAGTGATGGGCGATGCACTCGCCATTGCGTTACTGGATGCCAAAGGATTTACGTCAGACGATTTCGCGTTGTCGCACCCGGGCGGTAGCCTTGGCCGTAAACTGTTATTAAAAGTCCGTGATATTATGATGACGGGTAATGAACTGCCCTTGGTGTCATCGTCTGCCACCATTTCTGAAGCGCTGCTGGAAATCTCTTCCAAAGGGCTGGGCATGACAGGTATCACTGACAAAGACAACAAGCTCGCGGGTATTTTTACCGACGGCGATCTGCGCCGTATTCTGGATGCGAAAACCGACATTCATTCTACGCCGGTAGCCCAGGTGATGACGCGCGGCGGCAAAACAACCCGCGCCGAAACGCTGGCAGTGGAAGCATTGAACCTGATGGAAGAGTTCAAAATTAACGCGCTTATGGTTGTCGATGAGAACAGGCAACCTGTCGGCGCATTCAACATGCATATGCTATTGAAAGCAGGAGTGCTCTAATGGGACATGAAGTCACCTTTTACGGCGTTATCAGTGAAGAGCGATTTGAAAAGCTAAAGAATCTCAAACTGTTGGTTTGCGACATAGACGGCGTATTTTCTGACGGCCGTATTTACCTCGGCAACGATGGAGAAGAGCTGAAAGCCTTTCACACCCGCGACGGTTATGGCATTAAAGCGCTAATAAACAGCGGCATTGAAGTGGCGGTGATTACCGGTCGCGACTCGGCCATTGTGAAAAACCGCATGACAGCGCTGAACGTTAAACACATCATTCAAGGCCAGGAAAACAAAGCCGATGCCATGGCAGATTTATGCCAGAAGCTTGGTCTGAGCCCCGAACAAGTCGCGGCCATTGGCGACGACATGCCAGATTTAGGCATGTACAAGCACGCTGAAACCAAAATTGCCGTTAAAGATGCCCACCCCGCGGTTACCCGTGAAGCTAATTGGATCACCACGAAGCCTGGTGGATACGGCGCTGTGCGTGAAGTGTGTGATGTGATCATGCAAGCGGTGGGTACGCTGGATATTATTCACGGTGCCAGTGTATGAATCGATTAGGCCTCAGTATTTCCGCACTGTTTGTGATGGCATTGTTGATGTACATGCCAGTGTGGATGGCCGAAGATGAAAAACCCGCTCAATCGATGAGTGATAGCGCGTTACGCCCGGCTTACAAGGCCAAAAACCTCACCACCACCTTGTACAACGATGAAGGTAAGGTGAATCACGAAGTGTACGCGGCTTCAATGGAACATTACGATCAGCTTGGCTTTGTGTTATTCAGTCAACCCAAATACACTGTCTATGCTGCGGAAAATGAAGCTCCCTGGCAGGTAACCGCAGATAAAGGCACATTATATAATGACGATCTCATTCAGTTAGAAGATAATGTGCTGATTAAGAGTCTGAATCCTGACGAGTTCGTTCAGACCATTACAACTGATTTCATTAAGGTTAATCTGGATGATAAAACGATGACATCCGATCAACCTGTTGATATCCGCGGTGTTCAGACCATCATCAAAAGCAATGGTTTTAATGCAAACCTGCGTACCCAACAATATGAGTTGATAGATCATGTTCAAACGATTTATTCCCCTGGCAGCTAGCCTGATTACAACGCTCTCTGTTGCTGTAATGCCCACAGTAGCCTTGGCCGACAACACAGATTTCGACAAGCCAATTAAAGTTGATGCGAAGTCGCAGTTCATTGACGGCAAGAAGAAAACATCTACCTTTAAAGAAGACGTGAAGATCACCCAGGGTTCGTTGGTGATCACCGCCGATGAAGTTCAGGTTATTGCCAGCGATGGTGACGGCAAAGAAGTGTTTGTGGCTTATGGTGAACCAGCCAGCTATTCACAAACCATGGACGATGGTGCACAAGTAAAAGCCAGCGCTAATGAAATTCGTTACGAAGTTGCCAGTAAGCTCATATCCCTGCAAGGTCAGGCACAAATTCAGCAAGATAGCAGCATGGTTCAGGGCGATAGCATTCGTTACGACATGGGCAAAGAGCAGCTTCTTGCCACCGGCGGTGACAGCTCAAGCAGTGGTCGTGTTACCACGGTATTTCAGCCAGAAACCGTAAAAGGGTTGTCTGAAGACGAAAAGAAAAGCGATGACAACGAAGGTGACAATCAGTAATGGCCACCTTAACCGCGAGCCATTTGGCTAAGTCGTACAAATCTCGTCAGGTTGTGCGCGATGTAAGCCTTTCTGTATCTACCGGCCAAATTGTGGGTTTGTTGGGCCCCAATGGTGCGGGAAAAACCACCACTTTTTATATGATCGTAGGGTTGGTGCCGCTGGATAAAGGCAAAATTAATATCGACGACAATGAGCTGACTCACGAGCCGATGCACGAGCGCGCACGTCGCGGCATTGGCTATTTGCCGCAGGAAGCATCGATATTCAGAAAGCTCACGGTACATGAAAATATCATGGCTATTTTGCAAACCCGAAAGGATTTAAAAAGCCATCAGCGTGAAGAAGAAGCCGACGCGCTACTTGATGAATTTAATATTAACCATATACGTAATAGTACAGGTATGAGTTTGTCGGGTGGTGAACGCCGCCGGGTTGAGATTGCCAGAGCCTTAGCAGCTAACCCGCAATTTATTTTGCTTGATGAACCCTTTGCCGGAGTTGATCCAATTTCGGTTAATGATATAAAGAAGATCATTCAACATTTAAGAGACAGAGGTATAGGCATCCTGATTACCGATCACAACGTAAGGGAAACCCTTGATGTTTGTGAAGAAGCCTATATCGTCAGTCATGGAGAACTGATTGCTCAGGGCACCGCAGAACAGGTATTAAGTAATCAAAAAGTTCGAGATGTATACCTAGGAGAGCAATTCAGGCTATAGTTAAGTTATCCGGCACAACAAACCGCAATTTAAGAACAATAAATCGCCGTTTTAGCCAGATACTTTTTGCAGAGTTAATATAAGACGTAGATGAAACCATCTTTACAGCTAAAATTTAGTCAACAACTGACAATGACGCCGCAACTTCAGCAGGCGATCAAACTATTGCAGTTGTCGACGCTGGATTTACAACAGGAAATTCAGGAAGCACTGGATTCTAATCCGCTGCTGGAAGTGGACGACAGTTCAGACAACGATGTTGTTGAGAAGAATAATCTCGATAACGATGACAGCATGCCTGAATCTGCGTCAGCTTCGGAAAGCATGGACACCGGCGAAGCGCTGGAAAAAAATGACCTGCCCGATGAACTCCCTCTCGACAGCACCTGGGACGAATACATTTCTGCGTCTTCTGCGCCTGCCCCCGGCCCTGGCCCTGGCGGCGGTGATGACGAGCAAATCTTCCAGGGTGAAACCACCGAAAATATTCAAGACCATCTGCTATGGCAGATGCGCCTAACGCCGTTCTCAGAAATCGACCGCGCTATCGCACTGGCCATCATCGACTCGATTGATGAATCGGGTTACCTCACTGTTACCGTGGAAGACATTCTGCAAAGCGTGAACAGTGAAGACATGGAAGAACCGGTAGAAGAAGATGAAGTGGAATGCGTACTCAAGCGCATCCAGTTGTTCGACCCAATCGGTTCTGGCTCGCGTACACCGCAAGAGTGTTTACTGGTGCAATTAACGCAATACGCCCCCGATACCCCTTGGTTGGAAGAAGCCAGATTACTGTTACGAGAACACGCCGATTTACTTGGCAGCAAAGATTATCGTACGCTGATGCGGAAAACGCGCCTGAAAGAAGACCAGCTTCGTGAAGCCATGCGTCTTCTGCAAACGCTGAATCCGCGTCCGGGTAGCGCGCTCATCACCAAAGAACCGGAATACGTTATTCCAGACGTTTCTGTGGCGAAGAAAAATGGCCGTTGGGTGGTAGAACTCAACCCAGACAGCCTGCCAAAGTTGAGTGTGAATCAACAATACGCCGCGATGAGCCGCAAGGCCCGCAACAGCAGCGATTCACAATTTATTCGCTCTCATATGCAGGAAGCGAAATGGTTTATCAAGAGTCTTGAAAGCCGTAACGACACCCTGCTTAAAGTAGCGAACTGCATTGTTCAGCAACAAATGGGCTTTTTTGAGCATGGCCCTGAAATGATGAAACCAATGGTGCTGAACGATGTCGCAGAAATGGTAGATATGCATGAGTCGACCATTTCTCGGGTTACCACCCAGAAGTACATGCATACGCCCCGAGGCATTTTTGAGTTGAAGTACTTCTTCTCAAGCCACGTGGCCACAGAATCCGGTGGTGAGTGTTCATCCACAGCGATTCGCGCACTGATTAAAAAGCTGGTTGCGGCTGAAAAGCCAAGCAAGCCGCTGAGCGACAGCAAGATTGCTTCGTTGTTGGCCGATCAAGGCATCATGGTTGCCCGGCGAACAATAGCAAAGTACCGGGAGTCCCTATCGATCCCGCCGTCTAACCAACGCAAAAGCCTCATTTAATGGGCTGCTCAAAATAAGGAAGACGAAATATGCAAATAAACCTTACTGGTCATCATGTTGAGATCACAGATTCTTTGCGTACCTATGTCGATACGAAATTCAGTAAACTAGAACGTCACTTCGACCACATATCGAATGTGCACGTAATTTTGAATGTCGAAAAACTTAATCAGAAAGCAGAAGCAACGGTTTTCCTCAGTGGCGCAGAGGTGTTCGCCTCTTCCGAAAATCAGGACATGTACGCAGCTATCGACAGCATGGTAGATAAGCTCGACCGGCAGGTTCTGAAACACAAGGAAAAGCTTAAAAAGCATTAATTGAATTCATGGATATACAAGCCATAGTTAGCCTGGATCGCACTGAATGTGCGGTCCAGTGCAATAGTAAAAAGCGCATCCTCGAAATCATCAGTGGGATTGCCGCTAAAAACAACGCAGATATCGATGAAGCCACGGTGTTAAGTGCTTTGATGGCACGTGAACGCATGGGCAGCACAGGTATTGGTAATGGTATCGCGCTTCCTCATGGTCGCCTTGCCGGGCTCGAAAAAGTGATTGCCATTGTAGTTACCACTACACCAGCCATTAATTTCGATGCCATAGACAATAAACCCGTCGATATTTTCTTCACCCTTCTGGTACCTCAGGAACAAACTGACGGTCACCTGCAAACGCTCGCCATGGTTGCTGGCAAGCTTAGCGATAAAGAGACAATAAAAAGTATCCGAAAAGCTGATACAAGTGATGATATTATTCGCGCATTACAGTAAGTTATTGTAAACGCCTGCGTTAACACGGTATTTCAGGAGAAAAACGTGAAGCTCATTATCATCAGTGGTCGTTCCGGTTCAGGGAAATCCGTCGCATTACGGGCGCTGGAAGACCTCGGTTACTATTGTGTAGACAACATCCCGGTTAATTTACTTCCTGCACTCACCCATACCGTCGCCGACGAGTACGAGCAGGTTGCAGTGAGCATTGATGTTCGAAACCTGCCTAAAGATCCTGCCGAACTGGTAGAAATTCTCGATTACTTGCCAGAATCCTGGACCGTTACCATCGTATATATCGATGCGGGCGACGACATGCTGCTGAAACGCTTCAGCGAAACCCGTCGTTTGCACCCCTTGGCACGTTTGAATAAATCGTTGTCGGATGCCATTCAAACAGAAAAAGAGCTGCTGGCCCCTATCGCTGAGCGTGCCGACCTCAATATTGATACCGACTCACTCAGTATTCACCAACTCGCCGAACTCATCCGCGAACGTATTCTTGGAAAGAAAAGCTCCCGACTGGTGCTGGTGTTCGAATCGTTTGGCTTCAAACACGGTATTCCAAAAGATGCTGATTATGTGTTTGATGCTCGCTTCCTTCCCAACCCGCACTGGGAGCCTGACCTGAAACATCTTACTGGCCTTGATGCGCCGGTGCAGGTATTCTTAAGTTCTCAGCCCATCGTGACGAAGTTTATCTGGCAAATCCAGAACCTAATCACTACCTGGTTGCCTCACCTCGAGCGCAATAATCGCAGTTATGTTACCGTTGCAATCGGCTGTACCGGTGGTCAGCATCGTTCTGTTTACGTAGCAGAATCGCTGGCAAAAAACTTCCGTGAAAACCACCCTGATGTACAAATCAGGCACCGTGAGCAAAGTAAGTAATGCGTGTAGAGAAATCACTGACCATTGTAAACAAACTCGGTTTGCATGCCCGCGCGGCAACGCAACTGGTTCAGTTAGCCAATCAGTTTGATGCTGAAGTCACCTTGCACAAAGGTGATAAACAGGCCAATGCCAACAGCGTGTTAGGATTAATGATGATGGAAAGCCACCAGGGTGAACAGGTAGTCGTGGTGTCTGAAGGGCCTGACGCAGAAGCAGCAATGGATGCTGTAGAAGCGCTAATTGCCGGTAGGTTTAACGAAGACGAGTGATCGCGCACTCACAACAAATGGAATTGAACGTGTCTGTTAGAAGTGTTACCCAGCTGCTGCTCAGCATGCTGTCCATGTTAGTTTGTACTCCCCAAATAAATGCCGCTGAAGATAATGCCCCTACTCTGGGGATCAGTGCGGCACATTGGCCGCCTTATATTTACCACCACAATGATGTGCTTACCGGCGAGGATTACGAACTGTTAAAACAGATACTCGCCCACATGCACTACGACTTACAAAGCTATCCGCTCCCTGAAAGACGGGTTGGTGAACAAATTGCCCGGGGCGGCATTGATATCGTAGTCGGCGCCGCGCGTAACGAAGACAGACAACGCAATAACCTGTTCTCGATACCGTATCGCGCCGAGTTTATCGGCTTCGCCTACCTTCCCGAGCGCGCAAGCGAGTTTGCGGGCAAAACACTGTTTCAACTGTTAAGCGAAGGCCACACGCTGGCACTTAATACCAGCGGCTGGTATGGCAGTGAGTTTGAAGAGAAAATCGCTTCGCGCTTTCCCAAGCAGCTTATCCACCTGGAAAGTGTAAAGCGAAGACTGGCTTTTCTTAAGCGTGAACGTGTAGATTTGATTCTGGATGACACGGCAGTACTACAGTTTACCGCCGACTCAAATGATATTGCTTTGACGCTAGGTAACGAGATTATTCAAAAGCAAAATGTGCATTTCATGTTTAGCAAGTACAGCGTGTCACCCGAGTTTGTCAGCCAGTTCAATGAGGTTCTGCAGAATTACCTCAATGAGCGGCCTGGGCTTGCTGCTGTAGCTTCTGAAGTGGCAATCGGTGAGCAAAAGCCCTCACTATTTGAAAACATGCGCAGAGACGAGACCGCCCATTCACAACAACAATAGAGATTTCGATACATAGCTACACGCTGTTTAAATAACATCCAACTGGCCGTTTATTCTTTATTTATATGGTTTTATCATACTCTGATACGATGACAGCATAAGCGGGCTGCGGTATGCTAAGCGCCAATCTCCCTGTTTGTTTCTCAAAGGATTTCCGTGGCAGAAGCACTCGAAAGCAAATCACCACAAAGCCAGTTAAGGGCGCTTAATGCAGCGTTGACCGATGGCCGTTTCGTGTCGGTGCGCAAGATGCTTCACGAGCTGCCAGCCAGTGATGTGGCGTTAATCCTTGAATCCAGCCCAACTAAAACCCGTGATGAATTGTGGGAGCTCATCGACGGTGATTTCCACGGCGACATTTTAGAAGAACTGTCTGAAGACGTTCGTAACGGCATTATCAGCAAGATGGTGCCGGAAAAAGTGGTTGATGCGCTTGAAGAGATGGACACCGATGATCTGGCAGAAACCCTAAGCTCCCTGCCGGAAGAGGTACTGCAAGGTATTCTTGAATCCATGGACGCGCAAGACAGAGTGCGGGCTGAACAAGCCATGTCCTACGGAGAAGAAACCGCCGGTTTCATCATGAATACCGACACCATTACCTTGCGTCCTGATGTAACCGTGGATGTGGTATTGCGCTACTTGCGCTTGAAAGGCGACTTGCCTGAAAACACCGATACCTTTTATGTGGTGAACCGTACCGATAACCTGGTAGGTTTGGTGCCGGTTGCCCGATTACTTACTGCCGACCCTGACGATACCGTGTCCGAAGTCATGGACGACGACCCTGAAGCCATTCCGGTAAACATGCCCGACGATGAAGTCGCTAGCCTATTTGAGCGCTACAACTGGCTGTCTGCTCCGGTAATCGACGATAAACAGCGCCTGGTAGGCCGAATCACCATTGATGACGTGGTCGATATTATTCGGGAAGACGCGGAACACTCCATGATGAGTATGGCCGGTCTAGATGACGAAGAAGATACCTTCGCTCCCGTTTGGCAAAGTACCCAACGTCGTTCTGTGTGGCTGGCGGTAAACCTGGTTACCGCGTTGATGGCCGCGGCGGTAAGCGATTTGTTCGAAGATACTCTCAGTGAAATGGCTGTGCTGGCAATATTGAACACCATTGTACCCAGCATGGGTGGTGTCGCCGGTAACCAAACCCTGACGCTGGTTATTCGCGGTATGGCACTGGGTCATGTTAATGGCAGCAACGCCCGCTGGCTGGTAAGTAAAGAGCTGGCCATTGGTTTGTTGAACGGTGTGATATGGGCCGCTTTAATTGCCACTGTCATTGGTTTATGGAAACAAGATCTCATGCTGGGTGTGGTTATCGCCTTCGCGATGATGGTAAACCTGATAGCAGCAGCCCTTTCCGGTGCTACCTTACCCATGATCATGAAGCGTCTAAAAATCGACCCAGCCCTCGCCGGTAGCGTAATTTTAACCACTATCACCGATGTGGTGGGTATTTTCGCTTTCCTTGGCACCGCAACCCTGCTGCTTACTTAAGCGCTAGCAGCCACCGCAAATCGGCTGCGCTGTTGCGCCGCTTCGGTTACCGGCGATGTTAGCCGGTAACCCACGCCCCTCACCGTTTCAAGCATGGCCGCCACCTGTTTATCACAAGACAACTTCGCTCTAAGCCGATTAATGTGAGAAACCACGGTATGTTCATAGCACTCCAATTGATGCCCCCACACGGCATTAAGTAACTGATTGCGGGTAAATACCTGATTTGGATGTGTCATAAAGTGGTTTAACAAAGCGAACTCCGTGGCTGTTAGTGCCAACGGCTCACCGCCTATAAAAGTAGCGTGACTTTTTATATTCAGTTGCAACAGGCCACATTGCAGTACGTCATTGTTTTGGTGAGAGTAAGGATAATCGACAACGGGAGAAACAGGTTTAGAGGAATAAAGTATCGGTGTGGTTCGACGTAATTGTACTTTCACCCGGGCCTGAAAAGCCCTGTCGTGACACGGTAGCGTAATAACATCATCGGCACCTAGTTCCAGAGCCAAAATATGGTCGGTTTCACTGGTTGCAGTAGTGACAGCAATCAAAGACATTTTCGGGTTCTGGCTACGTAACTGCTGGCAAACATCAAAGCAGCATTGCCCCGGTATTTCTAAATCGATAATCGCGATTTGGTGAAGTAAACACGCCGCCGACAAAGTTTCCACTGAGTCGAAGCTCTGACATTGCTGTCCAATCTGCTGTATATTGCGCCGAATATGTCGCAATTTCGCCTGATCATGCTGATATAACAGAATCATCTTCCCTCCGGCCTGTTACCTAATTGCTTAAATTTATTTTAAGTAATTAGACAGACCGGAGGGAAATGCAGTTTATTCCACCCGACTGATGATTATTTTCATAACCGGGTTCGCAAATCGATGAGAACTGTCCAGCACAGAGTCGGGCAGGCCATCATCAGCGGTAACCACGCCACTGTGCATCGTTACCGCGTCGAGTGCTTCCCGCCCTTCGCTGACGCCTTCGCCACCATCAGCAGGGCCCGGAATTGTCCCTGCCATTTCGGTGTTCTCCTCGGTGCCGGCATCATAAACTGCAGGTAAATACGTCTTCGTTTCTCCTACCGCCCAGGTGGTAAGATCGACACCGGTGATCCCAGAAAACGCATCGTTTGTGTTTACCAGCATGCTCGCGACGCTAATGCTTGTCTCGCTACCGGCTTCAAGAGAAAGCGTTAGCATCTCGCTTTCACCCGCACCTAGCGGCGCATCACCACTTGTTGACCCCAGCGTGGAATCAGCACCGATAAGCACACTGTTGTCACCGCCTTCTGCCAGTGCTTCAAGGCCGTCAGAAGCGGCTTCGCCGGTGTGCCATAACATACCGCCATCGCTGGCAATTACCGCGATGGGAGACAAGGGCTGATTGGCCGAGAGGTTGAACACGCTCACCTCAAAAGTGCGCATCTCCGGTTCTTCTGGCACCTCAGTGACACTGTCATCGTTATCATCAGAACATGCAGCCAGCATGATCAATAATGCCGTCGCGACACTCATTCTCAATAATCGAATAGTCATGCTTTCCCCTCCTATTCAGAAACCACAACGGTCACTTTTGCCACAGGGTTTAACCAACGATGCACCGTGTTCTGAATGTCGCTACTGCCACCGTCTATTTCTGCATCACCAATATTGCCAGGATGGATGTGAACCTTGTCATTGGTAATGCTGGCGGCAACACCGGTTCCGTTCATGCCAATCACGTTTTCAAGAGGCGGTGGAACCGGCATACCCGCTTCACCAGGTGTCCCACTCCCACGAACCTCATCATTCGCTTCTGTTCCAGCGTCGTACGCATTCAGGTAAACACTATAAGTACCCGGTGTTTCCGGAATGGTCCAGCTATCCAATCCCACAAAACCATCGTTTGTGGGCAGCAACATCGCCACCAAGCTTAGCTGGGTATTCATTTGTTCTGTCGATAACATGGTGGTAGTGGACATGGCTGGCATTAGCAGTCCGCCTGCCGGATTAGTAGCCATATCAGCCGCTACCGAGGTTGCTACCATTTCTAAACCAGAAATATCGCCGCCTTCCGCCATAGCCTGAAGTTCGGTACTTGCCATTTCTCCCGTAACGAATAAATGACTCTCCATATCGTGTGCGGCAATTAAAATGGGCGTAAAGGCAATGCCACGGGTAAGGTTTTCAACGGTTATCTCTAGTTCTGCAGCTTGTGCAAAAGAGGCGGTAAACAAACCAGTAACGAGTAGGGTGTTTTGTAGTGAGGGGGCTTTCATTGCAATACTTTCCGTTTTCTTCAAAGGTGAGATTGCATGATGGGGCAGAATTATCGCCGTATTCTCACAGAACCATCACAATATGGCGGTGTTCTGATCACGACGCAGAAATAAAAAATCCGGCAGAAGCCGGATTTTTCATTTAATTACTTTCAGATTGGGTTTGCCTTTCTTAGGCGGTACCGGTGCATTTTCTGAATCACCGTCAGACACATCGGCAGACGGTGCTGTCAGCGTGTCAGTTTCGTCTTTACCGCTAGTTTCCGGCAATTGCATGTCTTCCTCTACCGCAAATACGGTACCTGCACCGTTTTCTCTGGCATAAACAGCCAGTACGGCATAGCAAGGCAGATAAATCTGACGAGGCTGGCCGCCGAAGCGAGCCTGAAACGACAATGCATCGAGATCCATCGTGAAATTCACGCAGGCGGAAGGTGATACGTTCAGTACGATCTGACCGTCTTTGACGAATTCCTGAGGTACCTCTACGCCCTGAAGTGTTGCATCAACAACAATGTAGGGCGTAAGGTCGTTATCAACAATCCATTCGTAAAAAGCACGTAACAGGTACGGCTGATTGGATGTCATTTTACTCATAATGGATTGTGAATTTCACGTTCCTGATCGGTCAGTGATGCTTTGAATGAACTGCGTGAGAAAATGCGGTTCATGTAAGCATTTACGTCTTTGCTACCGTTGCCAGTCAGGGTGATACCCAGCGCTGGTAAACGCCATAACAGCGGCGCCAGGTAGCAATCTACCAGGCTGAACTCTTCGCTCATGAAGAATGGCATTTCAGCAAAGATAGGACCCAAAGACAGCAATGCTTCACGCAATTCGTTGCGCGCATCTTCTACGTCGCCTTCGTTACGGAAGATACGACCTGCCAGTGAATACCAGTCTTGCTCGATACGGTGCATCATTAGACGGCTTTGACCACGGGATACTGGATAAACCGGCATTAACGGCGGATGCGGGAAACGCTCGTCCAGGTATTCCATGATGATGTGAGATTTGTATAGAACTAACTCTCTATCGACGAGGGTTGGTACCGTACCGTAGGGGTTCAGATCGATCAAATCTTCAGGCAGGTTAGTCGGATCAGTGTAGCTAATTTCAACACCTACACCTTTTTCCGCCAACACAATACGCACCTGGTGGCTGTATATGTCGATGGTATCTGAGAACAACGTCATAATTGAACGCTTATTCGCGGCTACGGCCATTCATTTTCCTCCGTCGAGAGATATTACCGTTTTTGGACAAAAACCGACCAAAAACAAATGCTAAAAAAGGGGGCGGAATGCCCCCTCGCGTATTATACACAAATTAACTCGAATTAGTGCACTTCCTTCCAGTATTCTTTCTTCAGTAGATAAACAAAGATGAATAACACCACAATGAAGGCCAGTACCCATTTTCCAATGCTTTCAGACTGCAAACGGAAGGGTTCGCCGCTGTAAGCGAGGAAGTTAACCAAATCGGCGATTGCCTGATCGTACTCTTCTGGCGTTAATGCCCCGTCGCCATCGGTTTTAATACCCGCATACTGCTCTTTTTGCTCGCCATCGATCATGACTTCTTCATGCGCCAGGCGCGGTGTACCTTGCAACGGTTGCAGCACATGGGGCATGCCCACGTCTTTAAACACCAGATTGTTTACACCGAAAGGACGGGACTCATCCACGTAGAAGCTACGCAAATAGGTGTAAATCCAATCGGAACCACGAACACGGTTTACCAGGGTTAAATCTGGTGGCGCCGCACCAAACCAGGTGGCTGCTGATTCTTCTGGCATAGAGCGGGTAATGTAGTCGGTTACCTTCTCGCCAGTGAACTGTAGGTTTTCCTGGCCGATTTCGTCAGGAATGCCTAAATCCGTGAACGTTCGCTGATAGCGCTGATACTGCATCGAGTGACAGCCCAAACAGTAGTTCATGAAAATTTTGGCACCGCGCTGCATCGAAGCTTTGTCGGTAAGATCGACAGGCGCTTTATCAAGATGTACATTTCCACCGGCAGCCATCGCCATTCCCGGTACGAGGAATGCCAGTAACAACATTATTTTTCTCATTTCGGGATCCTCGCAGGTACAGGTTTAGTGTTTTCGTTTTTACTGTATAAGAACAGTGCGACGAAGAAACCAAAATACAGCACAGTCGCAACCTGAGACGCGATGATCTTCCAGTTTTCCTGTGGTGTGCCGCCCAGGTAACCCAGGAATACAAACACAACAGCAAATACCAGCAGATTGACTTTGTGCAAACCGCAACGATAACGCCATGATTTCACCCGACCACGGTCTACCCAAGGTAGCGCGAACAGTACGGCGATAGCACCGAACATGGCCAGTACACCCATCAGTTTATTAGGCACCGCTTTCAAGATGGCGTAGAAAGGCGTGAAGTACCAAACCGGGAAGATGTGTTCCGGGGTTTTCAGCGGATTCGCAATCTCAAAGTTTGGATGCTCCAGGAACTTACCGCCCATTTCCGGGGCGAAGAACATGATGTAACAGAACACAAACAAGAATACCGAGAAGGCCACAAGGTCTTTCAGCACGATGTGCGGGAAGAATGGCACTACGTCGTCAGCAATGTCGTACTTGCTGGTGTAGTATTCGTGAATTTGATATTTGGTTTTTTCACTTTCTGGCAATGAGCCTTTTTTATGCTTAATGGCCACGCCATCTGGGTTGTTAGAACCCACTTCGTGCAGCGCAATAATATGAAGGAATACCAGAATAACAATGACAAGCGGCAGTGCGATAACGTGCAAGGCAAAGAAGCGATTAAGGGTTGCCCCTGAGATAACGTAGTCACCCTGAATCCAAATTACCAAATCAGGGCCGATAACCGGAATGGCACCGAACAAGGATACAATAACCTGTGCACCCCAGTATGACATTTGGCCCCAAGGCAGCACGTAGCCCATAAAGGCTTCAGCCATTAGCGCCAGGTAGATAAACATACCGAACACCCACAGTAATTCACGGGGCTTCTGGTAAGAACCATAAATCATGCCGCGGAACATGTGTGCATACACCACAATAAAGAACGCCGATGCGCCGGTACTGTGCATGTAGCGAATAATCCAACCGAAATCGACTTCACGCATGATGTATTCAACAGAGAAGAACGCGCCTTCCGAGGTTGGGTTGAAGTTCATGGTTAGCCAAATACCGGTAACAATCTGATTCACCAATACAATGGTGGCGAGGAAACCGAACACATACCAGAAGTTCATGTTTCGCGGAGCCGGATACTGAATGGCGTGCATATTCGCCACCCGCATCATCGGGATTCTTTGCTCTATCCAATTCAGAAATGCATTCATGATTATACGGCCTCCGCTTCGGAACCAATGATAACGGTGGTGTCGTTAACATACTGGTAAGGTGGCACTACCAGGTTCAGTGGTGCAGGCACCCCCTGAAACACGCGGCCGGCCATATCGAACTTGGAACCGTGACACGGGCAAAAGAAACCGTTAGGTACGCCTTCAACTGCTTCTTCAAATGCACCGTCTTTCTGATATTGCGGAGAACAACCCAGGTGAGTACAGATACCCACCAAAATCAGATATTCGTCTTTCATAGAACGATAGCGGTTCTGGGCAAAAGCAGGTTGTTGTTCTGCTTCTGAATTGGGATCACGAAGTTGATCTTCGTGTGTCGCCAGCTCTTCCAATACTTCTGGTGTTCGACGCACAATCCAGACTGGTTTGCTACGCCACATCACCCGGATTAGCTGACCCGGTTCGATAGCACTGATATCGACTTCAATATCAGCACCAGCCGCCTTGGCTTTCGCACTCGGATTCCAGGAAGTAACAAAAGGCACTGCCGCACCCGCAACGCCCACTGCGCCAACAACCGACGTAGCGACCGTTAAAAAACGGCGACGTGTATTGTCTTGCTGAGGTGCGTTGAGTGCAGAGTCTTTTGCATCTACTGATACGTTACTCATCCACAATTCTCCAGATTCGGATTCTCTCAGGCTTGTCGCATTATTTTTACAATATAATTACGAACAATACCTGACGGCCTGTCTTGATTTCATCTGCTGACGCGGGTTAGCGTCGAGTTTCACGATGCATTATTATAATTTCGACCGAAGATGATAAGTGAAAAGCCCTTATTCTTACAAGGTTTTATCTTTGATTAAAAAACGATAACCTGCGCTCAATCAAAGTCCTGAGAAAAAAACGGTCTTTTGCTGAATTTTTGCCGACGGTCAGTTTTTAACACAATGTTAAGCTAACATGCCGCTGTACAAAATACACGCAGAGTTCCCTTTTAATTTCAACACGCATTGTGTGGCTATTCTCATCTTGCGATTCGAGTTTCAGTATAGACTACTGCCGGGATAAGATTGTTTTTTGAAGGGAATTTAATGCGGGGATGTTGAGGATAAAAAAACCCGGTACATGACCGGGTTTTTTGCAACAGTAATAAACGAATTAACGCTTGGAGAACTGTGGCTTTTTACGTGCTTTATGCAGACCAACTTTCTTACGTTCAACGCGACGAGCGTCACGAGTAACGAAGCCAGCTTTACGCAGTGCAGGACGCAGTGCTTCATCATACTCCATCAGAGCACGAGTCAGACCGTGACGGATTGCACCAGCTTGACCGTTTGAACCACCACCTTTAACAGTGATGTATACGTCAAACTTTTCAGTCATTTCTACCAGCTCAAGTGGTTGACGAACAACCATACACTCAGTCTCACGACCGAAGTATGTGTCAAGAGCACGTTTGTTAACTACGATGCTGCCTGTACCTGGACGCAGGAACACACGAGCAGTAGAACTTTTGCGGCGGCCTGTGCCGTAGTATTGAGTATCTGCCATGTCAAATGCTCCTTAGATGTCCAAAACTTGTGGTTGCTGAGCTGCGTGCTTGTGTTCTGCACCAGCGTAAACTTTCATTTTACGGAACATTTCACGACCCAGAGGGCCTTTTGGTAACATTCCTTTAACTGCTTTCTCAATAACCATTTCTGGCTTGTGAGCAATCAGTTTTTCAAAGTTTGTCTCTTTCAGACCACCAGGGTAACCAGTGTGCGCGTAGTACATTTTGCCCTTCGCTTTATTACCGGTTACAGTCACTTTCTCTGCATTGATAACAACGATGTAATCGCCAGTATCAACGTGAGGAGTGTACTCAGCTTTATGTTTACCACGCAGACGGCGTGCAATTTCAGTCGCAAGACGACCAAGAGTTTTGTCAGTGGCATCTACCACGTACCAGTCACGTTGTACCGTTTCTGGCTTAGCAACAAAAGTTTTCATTTCTAAAATCACCCGAAAAATTCTTCGTTACAGATTACCGGAACCCCCGGAAATCTAATTAAAATCAATGACCGGACCCCTTCGAGCCCATTGATTCTTCCACCTTCCCAAAGGTGGGCGTAACTGGGCAGGGCGCGAATTATACAGGTTTTGGGCAAAAAGCGAACCCCTGCAGGTAAATTAATAAGATTTTTTCAGAAATATTGGATTTAGCTAATTTGTGTTCTACATTTAGTTGGGGATGTTGCGCAAACGTTATTATGCAAAGAATACGAAGAATAAATGCGATGAAACGTAAAATGAGCCTTTCAGTCAGAATGTATCTCACCATGTTGCTGTTTTTTACAGGGCAATCTGCGTTGACCGAAGAGTACCTTTATACCCAGGCCTTTTCAGATCCGGAATACGGGCGCTACCACATTGAAGTGTTGCATGCGGCCATTCGGGTGACGGAAAACGATTACGGTGCCGTCACACTCATCCCCTTCCCTGTTCCCTTGCCGCAAAACCGTGAAATACAAACGCTAAGAGCCGGTGAAAGCGACATTATGTGGTGCGTCACCACCGATGAACTTGAGTCGCAATTGCTGCCAGTTCGCTTCCCTTTATTGCAAGGTCTTGGCGGACACCGGGTATTTGTTATTCATGATAACCGCCAAAAAGATTTCCCCGCTCAGCTTAGCCTGGCAAGGCTTAAAACCATGTCGTCGGTACAAGGGACATTCTGGCCAGATACCCAAATTCTTAAGTACAACGAATTTGCTGTGCAGAGCATATCCTGGAGTTCGTGGTTTTCGTCGATGTATCGCTTGTTGGAAGAGGACATTGTTGACTACTTCCCCCGTAACGTTGTGGAGGTATTCCGCGACCTCTCCTACCACGAGAACCCTAAACTGACCATTGAGCAAAATCATTTGCTGGTTTACCCCAGCTATGAGTACTTTTTTGTAAATCCGAACAAGCCGGAATTGCAGGAGCGATTACAGGAAGGACTTAAGCGTTTGCTTGTAAGCGGTGAATTAGTCGAAATATTTAATCGCTACCCTTATCACAAGCAAGGCTGGGCAATGGCGCGGGATAAAAACCGGCGCGTGCACCGGTTAGCGTCTAACGTATTATCGTATCAGCTAAAGCACGCGAACTGGATTTCGCACCCTGAAGCGTTGATCAGCGAGATTGAGGGTTTGTCTGTAGCGAAACTTTAGCCTGGCCCCAGAATGCATCCAGTTCTTCCAGGGAGTAATCGCCAATGCTGCCTTTTCCGGCCTCAGCCAAAGCCGCGACCAATTCAAAACGTTGGCGAAATTTATTGCTGGCGGCTGCCACGGCGTCATCGGGCGAAATGCCCGCATGGCGGGCTAAATTTACCAAAGCAAAAAATGCATCGCCGATTTCATCATGCAAACGAGCCGGATTCACCGGCTCGCAATCCAGTTCTTGCTGAATTTCGTCAATTTCCTCTCTGACTTTATCCAGCACCGGTGGCATTTCGGTCCAGTCGAAGCCAACGCTGGCGCATGCTTGTTGCAGCGAACAGGCATACCCAAGCGGGGATGTCGGCTCGCTGTCCAGCGCAGAAAAGAACGACGTCGAAGGACTAACGGGCTTTTCGTTTGACATCCACCACACCTTTTAGCTGTTGCAAACGGGCAATTACCTTGGCCAGCACCTGATTGTCAGAGACTTCCACAGATATCGTAATGAGTGCAGTCTGACGGGACTTGTCACTTAAGCTGTTCACGCCTAACAACGCCACGCTTTCGTTGGCCAATACCGTAGTAATATCACGCAGCAAACCGGTTCTGTCGCTACAGAAGATATCAATATCGGTTTCAAAACCTACATTAAGATCGGACGACCAGTTCACTTCAATTTGTCGCTCAGGGTGCTGCTCAAGCAAATGCTGCAACTGATCACAGTTTTCTTTGTGAACACTCACGCCTCGACCAATGGTGATGTAACCCATAATGCGCTCGCCAGGTACCGGCTTACAACAATTCGCCAACTGACTCATGAGGTGACCAACACCTTCAATCACAATGGTATCTTGCTTGCCCTTGGCACCGGCGTTACGACGGGTTTTCACCTTCGGACTGATTTCTTCCTCCTGCACTGGTGCAGGCGGTTCAAGCAGACTTTGAACGTGATTCACTACCGTCATCACACGAATGTCGCCCACACCGATAGCGGCAAAGAGATCATCAATGTGATTCAGGTTGTACTTCTCACAGGCCTCAACGGGCACTTTCACCGGCAGATGCGCACGGGCAAGTTCGCGCTCCAGCATCTCTTTACCGGCCTGGAGATTCTTCTCTTTATCCTGCTTTTTGAAGAACGAATGAATGGTGGCTCGAGCACGGGAAGAATGCACATAACCCAGGCCTGGATGCATCCAGTCGCGACTCGGGTTCGGCTCTTTACCGGTGTGGATCTCTACCTGGTCGCCACTTTGCAATTGATACGTAAACGGCACGATGCGGCCATTTACTTTCGCACCAATACAACGGTGCCCTACGTTACTGTGAATGTAGTACGCGAAGTCCAGCGGCGTGGCACCTTGAGGTAAGTCCACCACATCGCCTTTTGGCGTGAATACATAAACGCGATCGTCGAAGACTTGGCTGCGCAGTTCTTCCACTAAATCGCCGCTTTCCGCCACTTCTTCCTGCCACGCCAAAATGCGGCGTAACCAGTTAATACGCTCGTCGTACCCCGACGCTTTACCGGTGGAGCCTTCTTTATACTTCCAGTGCGCCGCCACACCTAACTCTGCATCCTGGTGCATTTGTTGGGTGCGAATTTGAATTTCTACCGGCTTTCCGGCGGGCCCCACAATGACCGTGTGGATAGACTGATAACCATTGGGTTTCGGCGTGGCGATGTAATCGTCGAATTCTTTCGGTATATGCTTGTAGTTGGCATGCACCGTACCCAGCGCGGCATAGCAGTCTTGAAGTCGCTCAGCGATAATGCGCACGGCGCGGATATCGAAAAGCTGCTCAAAGGTAAGATGCTTCTTCTGCATCTTCTTCCAGATGCTGTAGATGTGCTTAGGACGGCCGTAAACCTCGGCTTTAATATGCTCCCGGTCGACCAGATCCTGTAAATCGGTCACGATATTTTCGATGTAGCTGGCGCGCTCTTTGCGTTTGCCGTCTAGCTGACTCGCAATATCTTTATAAGTTTTTGGATGCAAATAGCGAAAAGCGAGATCTTCCAGTTCCCATTTCAACTGACCAATCCCTAAACGGTTCGCCAGCGGTGCATAAATGGTGGCGCATTCTTTGGCTACCAGCACCCGGGTTTCTTCGTCGGCCTTTTTCACTTGTTGCAGGGCGCAGATCCGCTCGGCCATCTTGATGACCACAGCGCGAACATCTTCCACCATGGCCAGCAACATACGACGAATGCTATCGATATGCTGTTCGTCGGGCATCGAAAGAGAAGATTCGCTGCGACGGCGACTGTGCAGCGTTTTAATGGCGTCCATTCGGCGAACACCGTTAATGAGGTCGCTGATCTCTTCGCCGAATTCGCTTAACACGTCGGCGTCGGAGAGGTGATGCATTTCGCAATAAGGATACACCAGCGCAGCCTGCAAGGTTGCGTCGTCCATATTCAATTGATGGAGAATTTCCACCATTTCCTGACCCACCAGCAGGCGATCAGGCATGTGCGAAACTGCTTTCAGCTTTTCTTTGGTTGTGTCACCTAGCGACAGGCTGTCCAGCCAGGCTTCAAAGGACGGTCTGTCCGGCTCGTGTACTTTCCGTGTTGATACCATAACACATCAACTCGCTTTAACTTCTTATTGGTTATCCGTTAGTAACATCATGACTTCCAGATGCCGTGTATACGGGAACATTTCAATGAGTCCCACTTGCTCGATGGCGTATCCGGCAGACAGAAGGCACTGCACATCTCTTGTCAGCGTACTCGGATTGCAAGAAACATACAAAATTGATTTGATGCCAGATTGGCTTAACGCTTCGCAAACGGCGTAAGCCCCCTCACGTGAAGGATCGATAAGCACTTTGTCGAATCCGGCTGCCAACGCAGTTTGTACGGCTTTTTCGTCAGACAGATCCAGATGCAGCCAATCTATATTGTTCACGCCCTGCTTTGACGCATTTTCTCTCGCCCGTTGCACCATTTCGGCCACGCCTTCCACGGCCTGTACCTGCGCGCCGCGCGTTGCCAGCGAAAGAGAAAAATTGCCCAGTCCGCTGAACCAATCGGCAATGCGTTCTCCCGCCTGCGGGTTCAACCACTGCATGGCCTGCGCCACCATTTTACGGTTCACATCACCGTTAACCTGAATGAAATCGTCATCAGACGGTGTCAGCACCAGATCATCTTCAGTGTGACAGACTAAGGGTGCCACCTCATACAAGCGTTGGTGTTGATCAGGGCCATCAATACTGACATTAATCTGGTTCTGTTCGGCAAACGCAGTCAGCGCATTTTTAAAGGCAGAGTTAGCCGGTTTGACCATACGCACCGATACCGCGTTCACATTATCGCCACCAGTGAGGGTGACGTGACCAATGTGACGACGACCAGGTAGTCCTGCGAATACACTTTTTAGCGGGGTTATCAGCGCAGACAAATCGTCTCTGAGTACCGGGCAATGGTCTACATTAACGATGTTTTTGCCCTGTTCCTGACGAAACCCCATGATAAATTTATCGTCGTTGCGGGCGTCTACGGCCAGACGCGCTTTGCGTCGATAGCCACGGCGTTCGCCGGTAATCGCAGGCTGCCAGGGAATATCGGCCACGTTAAGCTGCTTCTGCCAATAACTGTCCATGGCTTGCTGTCGCATATTAAGTGCCGCATCAGCATCGACATGTTGAAGCTGGCAGCCGCCACAGGTGTTGATGAGTGGACAGAACGGAGCGCGACGTTCAGCGCTGGCTTGCAGCACCTTGCGCACGCGACCACGGCTAAAGCGCTTCTGGCTTTGGGTTATTGCCACTTCTACGGTTTCGCCGGGAAGCGCGCCATCAACAAAGAGTACCGGACTTCCCTGTTTAGAAGAGTCCTGCCCGCAAAAGCCCTGTCCATTCATGTCCATAGACTCAATGGTCACAGTTTTTGCGCTGGGCTGCTTCTTCGGTTTTTTAGCCGGTTTATAAATACTGACCATGCTTACACCTCTTTGCCCGCGGGTTGCAGGCATTCAAGGATCACGGTAGCGGTGGCGTAATGCTGTTCGTCAGAAATGGAAATGTGGCTGTGAGTCACGCCAAGTGCCTCGCAGCGCTGTGCGAAGGCATCTGAAAAAGCGAGTTTAGGAGCCCCAAGTTCATCGTTAGACACTTCAATATGATGCCAGCCAATACCACGGCCGATCCCCGTACCTAACGCTTTGACGGCCGCTTCTTTTGCTGCAAACCGCTTGGCAAGATAGCGCACCGGCTCACTGCTGCTTTCAAACAGCGTCATTTCCGTTGGCGTAAGCACGCGAGGCGCTAACCGCGATGATCGGGATAACGCTTCTTCAATACGGGCTATCTCAACGATATCGGTGCCCATTCCCACAATGGCCATGACTTACTTAGCACTCCCGGCGCGGGCTTCAATCATGAGTGCACGCATATCGGCAACGGCGTTTGCCAGGCCATCAAACGCGGCGCGAGCAATAATGGCGTGCCCAATATTCAGCTCAATCAGTTCAGGAATTGCCGCAATGGGCTTCACATTGTGATAGTGCAAGCCGTGACCCGCATTGACTTTCAGGCCCTTCTTCGCGGCGTAGCTTATGCCTTTTCGAAGCCTGTCGAGTTCCACTTCCTGTTCCCGTTCGCTTTTGGCTTCGGCATATTGGCCGGTGTGAATTTCGATGTACGGCGCACCACATTCTACCGCGGCATCAATTTGCTTTTCGTCGGCATCGATGAACAGTGACACCTCTATGCCGGCGTTGCCGAGTACATCGCAGGCATGTTTCACCGCATCAAAATTGCCAGCCACGTCTAAGCCGCCTTCAGTGGTGAGTTCCTCACGCTTTTCAGGAACCAAACAGCAAAACGCGGGTTGCGTTTTAAGCGCAATCTCCAGCATCTCATCGGTCACGGCCATTTCAAGATTCAGGCGGGTATTAATAGTGCGGGCAAGAATTTCCACGTCCCTGTCTTTAATGTGACGACGGTCTTCACGCAAGTGCACGGTAATACCATCGGCACCGGCACGCTCAGCGATGTCGGCTGCATGCACCGGATCGGGGTAGCTGGTGCCACGGGCGTTACGAAGCGTAGCGATATGATCGATATTGACGCCTAACAGGATGTCTTTCATGAATTATTGTGCCTCTGAACTGAAATAGCGTGATAGCCAGGAAGTGCGAGGATTGTAGCAAAAAACTCGCTAAGTGGTTGCTGAAAATCATTTCACAATGGGGTTTAACTGCGAAACAATTCCCGGCTTTTTAGCGGTTTGCCGCCAAGCAAGACATGAAGCGCCTGACGATTGATAAGTTTTGCTGCCCGGCGCGACACTTCGTTCCACTCCCCGTTGCCCAATGCCAGTAGCGCCGCACCCGGTAAACGGTATTTGTGATCACGTTGATGACAGGTAACAAAGCCTTGTTCCGGCGAGTATAAATACCAGCCACTCTCTTCCACTGGCTCGCCGCTGATTCCGTCTGAAAACCAGTCCGCCAGCATGCCCATTTCCTCAAGTAAGGCAAACTCAAATTCGCGGAGGATTTTTTCAATATCGGGCTGTTCATCAATGGCATTGAGCGCATGCTGATATTGCAAATACACGGTATCACTGGCGAGGCCGGCGGGCATCACGCGGTTAAGAATTTCATTGAGGTACATGGCGCAAAACAGGCTGTTTCCGGAAAGCATGGGCACAGGGCCGTCGCCTTCGATGGTACGTAGATTTTTTAAATCGGTTTTGCCTGAAAGCTGAACACGCACTTTGCGAAAGGGTTGGAGCAGGCTTTTGCGGTCGTTTTTGCTGCTACGCACGCCTTTCGCCACGGCGCTTACTTTACCTTGTTGAAAGGTAAAAAAGTCCACGATATAAGAGGTTTCCCGATAAGGACGACGGTGAAGCACGTAAGCATCCAGCCATTCCGACTGCGACATACCGGTTAGCTCCGCTTAATCCGCACCACTTTCATGGTTTCAAATTCAATACCGGCGACCTCTTCACTCTGCCGGTAATAGGTGAGGTTTACCCGCGCCCCTTTTAACGACTGATACTGCTGCTTACGACGGAAAATAAACGGCACGTCTACGCCTTCAATCATTAAAGTGTGTCTTACCCAGTCACCCTCTTCCCGCTGAACATGGGAGATCACCCGCAGATTTTCGCTGTGGGTGAGGTCGCGATGTTTGTCGGTAAGGGCCTTGCCGTCAGTCACGGGGCGCGATCTCCTCAACCAATAGCTGCACAGATTCGCGCCCGCGGAACGTATTGATGTCTAACTGATACACCACTTCGGCACGCAGAATACCGGCGTTCGGCCACACATTGGTATCTACGCCAAAAGCGATGCCGTCGATTTCCTCGCCATTGTCTTTGCGGAATACCACTTTGAGGTGGTTCTTGTTCTCGCCCACCATGCGCTGATCAACAATATCCAGCACACCGTCGAACTTAGGCGCATCGAACCCCTGACCAAATGGCCCGGCCTGACGCAATGCATGCGCAAGGGTGAGATCCATTTCATCAGCGGCCAGTTCGCCATCAGACAAAATTTGTTTTTCGCAGTCGATATTCTCAAGGTGCCGTAACACCACCGTTTGCAGCGCTTTTTCGAACGCAGGCAAGGCGTCGGCGGGTAAGCTCAGTCCTGCCGCCATGGCGTGACCACCAAATTTATCGATTACGCCGGGCCAGCCGGTATTCACTTCATCAAGAATATCGCGAATATGCAGACCAGGAATGGAACGAGCAGAACCTTTCAGCGTGGTTTCATCTTGCTTGGCAAACACAATCACAGGTCGATGATGCTTTTCTTTAAGTCGGCCCGCTACGATACCGATCACGCCCTGATGAAAATGAGGCTGATACAGCACCAACGCTGGCGGCAAGGCGTCGCCTAACGAAATTGATTCCAGCGCGGCTTCCGCCTCTTCTTTCATTTCTGTTTCGATGGCGCGGCGCTGCAGGTTGAGTCTATCTAGCTCTGCCGCCATATGACGGGCCTGAATTGCGTCGTCGCATAACAAACACTCTATACCCAGTGCCATGTCATCCAGCCGCCCTGCCGCATTTAAACGGGGGCCAATCACAAAGCCTAAATCTGTGGAAGTGAGGTAACCCAACGGTTTATTGCGGTTGGCCACTTCGAACAGGGCTTTTATGCCCGGTCGACAATGCCCACTGCGAATACGCTGTAAGCCTTGATACACCAACACGCGGTTGTTTTTATCCAGCGCCACCACATCGGCCACCGTGCCCACCGCCACGATATCCAGCAAGTTGGCCAGATTCGGCGCGGGTATGTCATTAAACATACCGGCTTTTTGCATTTCAGATCGCAAAGACAGCATAAGGTAAAACGCGACGCCTACCCCGGCCAGGTTCTTCGATGGGAAGTGACATCCAGGCTGGTTCGGATTCACAATGGCGTCTGCATCAGGCAGTGTATTTCCGGGTAGATGGTGATCGGTCACTATCACTTCAAGCCCTAAAGACTTCGCCTTTGTCACCCCAGCTAAGCAAGCAATGCCGTTATCTACCGTAAGCAGAATATCTGTGCCCTGCTGGTAAGCCACTTCCACAATTTGCTCACTGAGGCCGTAGCCAAAATCAAAGCGGTTCGGTACCAGATAATTCACCGACTGCAGGCCAAGCTGTTTTAGCGCCAGCATGCACACGGCCGTAGAGGTGGCGCCATCGGCGTCGAAGTCGCCAATAATGGTAACCCGCTTTTGTTGGCGAATGGCATTGATCAGGCAGTGCGTGGCATCATCGATGCCTTTTAGCAGATTAAAGTGGGAAAGTTGTTTTAGGGCGTTGTCGAGTTCATCAACCGTTTCAACCGCCCGACCGCGATACACCCTGTCGAGCACAGGGTGTAACTCAGCACTTAAACGCGACGCCGAGCAAAGCTGGCGTCTGACGATGGGTAACGACATGACTTACTCTGAACGGGCAAACTGAGCAATAAGCTCTGCGGCAGGTTTATAGCCCGGTAACATGGTACCGTCATCAAAAATAATCGCTGGCGTACCACGAATACCTAACTGGCGTCCGGCAACAAACTGCTCTGCCACTGTGTTATCACAATCGGCTTTAGGGAACGTAGGATTCGAAATCGATTTTGCGCGGTTCAACGCTTGTTGCGGATCGTCCGAGCACCAGATGGCTACCATATTGTCGTAATTTGGCGTGTTCAGCCCCTGACGAGGCCATGCCAGGTAACGCACGGTGATACCGGCATCGTTAAGCTCCTCGACTTCACGATGCAGTTTCTGGCAATAACCGCAGGAATAATCGGTAAACACGGTCATTACGTGCTTTTCGTTTTCCGCTTTAAATTCGATGCCTTGATCAGCGAATGGCGCAATCACGTCCAGACGCACTTGACCCAGCGCTACTTCCGTTACGTCCTTCATGCCGGCATTCACATCGAACAGGTGACCAAACATGATGTAGTCACCTTTCTCAGTAACGTAAAACACCTGATTAGCGGCAGTTACCTGCAACAAACCGTCGATTTGTGAATTGGCAATCGCATCGGGTTCCACACCCACCACGCCCGTTACTGTGTCGTAAACGGCCTGTTCTGCTGTTTCATTTACTGGTGTGGCGGTTTTTGTTTCGCTGGCTTGCTTGGTTTCGGCATCTGCCGAGCAACCACTTGATAATACAATACCAAGGGCGAGCATCACTGCGTGATGGCTAAATCTCATGAAAACTCCTTGCTGAACAGGCTAGCTGGCCCATCTGAAACTGATTATTATGCTTAGTTAGCGCAATATTAGCATAAAGTTAAACGCCGGAAAGGCATCTGAAAGAATACCCACGACGTTCACCGCATTACCCCCGAGGATGATGGGTATGAATTAAATTCTGTAACCGTTCGGTTGCCACATGGGTATAAATTTGGGTGGTGGATAAATCGCTATGGCCTAATAACATTTGTACCACGCGTAAATCGGCGCCATGGTTTAGCAAATGGGTCGCGAACGCATGGCGCAATGTGTGTGGTGACAAATGCTGATCGATACCAGCCACCTGGGCATAGTATTTTATCCGGTGCCAGAATGTCTGGCGGGTCATCTGCACGCCACGCAAACTAACAAAAAGCACATCGGTTTGATGTTTCAGCAGTTCCGGTCGGGCCGTTTTCATGTAGGTTTCAATCCAGTCAATGGCATCTTCACCTAACGGCACCAATCTTTCTTTGTTGCCTTTACCGGTTACCCGCACCACGCCCTGCTGCAAACTTACCTGATCAAGACGCAGACCAATCAGTTCAGACACCCGCAAGCCAGTGGCATACAACACTTCCAACATGCACTTATCGCGGCACTCTACCGGCTCGGCTGGATTGGGCGCATTAAGCAGGTCGTCAACCTGTTGTTCGCTTAACGACGCTGGCAATTTTTTCGGTAATTTAGGGTTGGGGATCTGCGTGACCGGATTGTCGGTGCGCACGTGTTTACCAATAAGATAAATATAAAAAGCCCGCATGGCTGACATGGCACGCTGGGTGCTGCGAGCAGATAATCCCATATCGCGGCGGTGCAACAAATACGACTGCACCGACTCCATCATCAACAGGCTAATATCATCGGTTTTTTCTTCTGACTGACAGTACAGTGCCAGTTTAGTGAGATCGGTCCGATAGCTCTGTTGAGTATGTTCGCTGAGTCCTTTTTCCAACCAGAGCATTTCGATGAATTCATCGATGAGCCGCAGGTTTACGTCACTCAGTACCGCCTTGGCCATACCTTAGAACCCGCGCTTATCTTTAATCAGTTCGTAAGCGGCCTGGATATCCTGGGTTTTCGCTTTAGCAATGTCTAACGCTTGTTGCGGCAATCCTTTGGACGCCAGTTTGTCAGGATGGTGTTCCGCCATACGCTTACGATACGCCCGCTTGATGGTTTTCTCGTCGTCTGACTCGCTCACACCAATAATTTTGTAGGCGTCTTCCAGGCTTTGAGTATCGGAGTAAGGTTGTGCACGGTGGCCGCCTTGCTGACCACCGGCTCCGCCCTGTCCGCCACGTTGACGGAAACGAATTTCGGCCTCGTAAGCAGAAATCAGGAAGTCGAGTTCCTGGCGTTTGAAATTCAGAATCGACGCGACTTTCTCCAGCACTTTGTATTCGGGTGTAGAAAGCGTGCCGTCGGCAAAGGCGGCCTGAATAAGAATTTCCAGGAACACCTGTAATATGTCGCGGCGACCATGGCAGGATTCAACCAGCCCTTTTAAGGTGTCCGCCAAAGGAAAAGAGGAGGACTTCCCTTCCCGGAATGCTTGCTGCGCTTCCCGGCGAGCATCACCCGCAAGCTTCATGTCATCCATGAGCAGCGTGGCAATTTTAATCTCGCGCTCGGTTACGTGACCGTCTGATTTAGCCAGATGACCTAAAGACGAAAACAGCGCGTGGAAAAATACCGCTTGTTGTTTTACCCCAGACTGGTCGGTGAAGAAACGGCCGAACCCGCCCAGTTGATTAAAATCCTGGCTGTAGGCTTTATCAAAAAAGTGCCCCACAATAAGGCCAATGATTGCGCCGGGAATTTTCAGGAACATAAACCCGAACACAAAACCGAGGATTTTTCCCCAAAATGACATACTACCGTTCTCCTGAATTAATCCCGCAAAGTACCAGAACACTGTATAAGATTGGCTGGTAAGTTAATAGCCGCATCTGTCCCCGCGCAGAAAAGGCCGCGCTAAGACAAGTAGATACTCTGGGTGCATTATTACCTTGATGAGCCATGATATATGGCGTCGAATTGCCATTATTAAACCAGTCAAAGAAGATATACGGGCAAACTCGCAGAAACTTTCATCTTTTTTGCTTCTGGCGGTTGGCTCAGCGCACAGAAGTGCTTAGAATTGGTCACTTTATGGCACTATGCCCGATTACGGACTTTGCCGAATTTCAGGACACCCTCACAATCCGTTGTGAAATAAGAAACAGGCCCTCCATCAACACATGAAAAAAACCTGTGCCTCTTTTCTGCTAGCGGCAATCAGCAGCTCCTCTGCGCTGGCGCAGCAATCGCAGTCATCCTCTCAGGATAGCCAAGAGCAGCCCGCTTTTTGTCCGGTACCTGCTGTCACGTTTTCCAGCAGCAAGCTCATGCCTGCCGGCCAGGTAAAAGTGGAAGCCAATCGAACAGAAATTATAGAGCGAGAAGTGGCGCTGTTTTCTGGCAACGTGGATATTATTTCCGACTCTGCCACCATTCGTGCAGACCAGGCGCAGATCAATAACAACGGCCAACAATTATTCGCCAAGGGCGATGTGGTATATGAAGACAGTCAGGTACATGTAGCTTCAGACAGTGTCGATGTGGATTCCACCGATGAAAGCCTGACCATGTCGAACACCATTTACCACCTGAATAACTCTACCGGTCGTGGCGATGCCAGCACCATTGCATTAAACGCGCAAGACGGTCTGGTGTTAAAAGACGTGAGCTTCACCACCTGCCCGGAAGGCGGTGAAGAATGGATGATCAGAGCGTCTGAAATTAATATTCGTCGTGGCAGACCATGGGGCGAAGCCAAGCACACCCGGTTTTATTTAGGCAATGTGCCGGTATTTTACATGCCGTATTTCGCTTTCCCCATCAGTAACCAGCGTCAAACCGGTTTCCTGTTCCCGAAAATCTCTAACTCCAGCAACACTGGGGTAGATTACGAGCAACCGTTCTACTGGAACATGGCACCGAACTACGACCTCACATTATCGCCTCGGGTAATGTCGAAGCGCGGTGTGCAGCTGAAAACAGAATTTCGTCATATGTCAGCAGACAGCTACAGCCAGTTGAATCTGGAATATCTGCCGCAAGACAACGATATGGCCGGCAACCCTGATCGCTATTTCTATCGCATTTCTCATGAAGGATTCTTCGCAGATAACTGGATGGCGTCGGTTAACGTTAATGGTATCAGCGACGACAACTACATTGTGGATTTAGGCAGTGACTTCTACAACCGGGCAGATACGCACCTGTTCCGCACCGGCAGTATTAATTACTTCTCCGATGAACTGCTGTTCTCTGTTCATGTGCGTGATTTCGAAATTATCGGTGACTACCCAACCACCTACCGGGCGTTACCCGAAGCCAAACTGAATTATGAGTTGCCACTGGCAAAGTACCTGGAATTAGAACTGAACTCTGAGTTGGCCTGGTTCGACAGTAAGTCAGCCACTGCGCCCACCGCCATGCGTTTTCACACGGCGCCTACCATTCGAGTACCGTTTCAACGCCAATGGGGTGAGTTCTCAGCAGAAGCCAGTGTACTAAACACCTACTACGAGCAAGATCACGTCGAAAATACTGATCTGGAAGAAACAGTAAACCGCACCCTAACCCAAGGTAAGCTGTACGGCGCGCTGTATTTTGAAAACGAAGACAGCTGGTTTGGCGATAATCACACGATGACGCTAGAACCTCGCGTGCAGTATCTTTACACCAGTTATGAAGATCAAAGCGGCATTGGTTTTTACGATACCACATTGTGGTTAACCGACGTGGAAGGCCTGTTCCGCGGACAGGATTTCACCGGTCTCGACAGAATTAGCGATAACAACGAAGTCACCGTTGCATTAACCAGTCGCTTACTGGATGAAACCAACCGGGAACAATTTGTTCTCAGTGTGGGTCAGATATTCTATCTCGATGACAACCGGGTAACCTCTGCTATTCGTGAAGGCAACCGTTCAGCGCTGGCTGCCGAGTTTGACTGGCGAATGACTGACGACTGGTTCTTCCACACCGATTTTCAAATCGCGACGGAAACCGATAAAGTCGAACGTGCCAGCACAACGTTTGAGTATCGCGAGAGCAGCAACAAATTAATTCAGTTAACCCACCGCTATGTCAGGGAACTCTCAAGCGAAAGAATTGACCAAGTGGGACTGTCTGCTGCCTGGCCGTTGTCTGACAGATGGCAATTGGTTGGTCGGACTTACCGTGATCTTGATCGCAACCGCAGTGTGGAAAACTACGTTGGCTTTCAATATGAATCCTGTTGTTGGGCTATTCAAATTGTTGCCCAACGTCAGCTGAGTAACCGTTACGCTGTAGATGGTGCACAGTCAATTGATGAATTTGACTCCGGCATATCGCTGAATTTCATTTTCAAAGGAATGGGTTCCAGTGGTACCAGCAATAACATGTTGTCGAACGGATTATTTGGCTACCGACAGCCATATAGTTTAAATTAATGCGCCAGTTGACAGATATGTCTGCTGTTAGCAAAGAATAAACCGATAAAAAGAGTAATTATGAAGTTCATTATTCGCGCGATTTGTATCAGTGCCCTGTGCTCATTTATGAGTTTGGCTCAATCTGTTTCATTAGATAAAGTGGCCGTCATCGTCGATCAAGGCGTGGTATTGGAAAGTGAAATCGAATCTCTGGTCAATGAAGTAAAGCGCAACGCTGAAGCACAGGGCCAGGCCCTGCCTTCCGACCGCGTGCTTCGTACCCAGGCCATCGAGCGTTTGATCACCAAAAGCTTACAGATGCAAATGGCCGAGCGTATGGGTGTTCAGGTTAGCGACCCGCAACTGGAGCAAACCATTACAAACATCGCCCAGCAACAGGGCGCAACCATCGATGACCTGCGCAATGAATTAGAGCAACAAGGCATCGCTTACGACGATTACCGCGAAGACGTTCGTGAAGAACTGATTGTTGGTGAAGTCACCCGTGCCAACGTTCGCCGTCGTGTATACGTGACGCCTCAGGAAATCAGTAACCTGGTTAAACTGATGGACCAACAAGGCGCAGAACAAGCCGAATATAACTTAGGCCACATTCTGATTGGCCTGCCATCAAGCCCCACAGATGAAGACGTTGCTAGCGCCCGTAGCCGTGCAGATAAAGTTATTGAACTACTGAATAACGGTTCTGACTTCACCAAAATCGCCATCACCTCATCGTCTGGTTCAAACGCACTGGAAGGGGGTGATATGGGTTGGATGAACGTTAACTCTATGCCTACCCTTTTTGCTGAAGCGGTTCAGGGTAAAGAGAAAGGCGAATTGATTGGTCCTATTCGTAGTGGTGCGGGTTTTCACATTCTGAAAATTAAAGATACCCGTGGTATCGAGAAAATCACCATCGAAGAAGTGAATGCCCGTCACATTCTCATTAAACCTTCTATTATTTTAAGTGATGAGAAAGCCAAAGAAATGCTTGAGAAATTCCGCCAGCAAGTTATCGACGGCGACGCAGACTTCGCAGAACTGGCTAAAGAACACTCTGAAGATCCGGGTTCAGCGTTAAAAGGCGGTGAGCTTGGCTGGTCTGATCCGAACAACTATGTACCGGCTTTCCGTGAAGCCCTTGCTGGCCTTGAGCCTGGCGAGTACAGTGAACCTGTTCGTTCACAATTCGGTTGGCACTTAATGCAGCTTATCGATCGCCGTATTGACGATGCCACAGACAAACGTAAAGAAGATAAAGCTTATCAACTTCTGTTCAATCGTAAGTTTAAAGAAGAGTCTGAAGCCTGGTTGCGTGAAATGCGCGATACTGCTTACATTGAAGTTGTTGAATAATATAACGGCGAGATAAACGATGACGCCAATAAGAATAGCAGTAACGCCAGGTGAGCCAGCGGGCATTGGTCCTGACCTCATCATTCAGCTAGCACAGCAGCAATGGGATGCGCAGCTTGTGGTATTTTGCGACGGCACCATGCTGAAAGCCCGGGCAGACCTTCTGGGTCTGCCACTGAAGCTGATTCCTTTCGACGCCGAGAACAACGCAATTCAGGCGCCCGGTTCGCTGTACTTGCAGCAAATCGATACTGCAGTGAATGTGGTACCCGGCGAGCTAGACAGCGATAATGGGCACTATGTAGTGGAAACCCTGCGTCAGGCGTGTCACGCCAATATGGAGCAAGGGTTTGATGCGGTAGTAACAGGCCCCGTTCACAAAGGCATTATTAACAAAGCCGGTGTGTCTTTCAGCGGACATACCGAATACTTCGCTTACCAGTCAAACACCATTGATGTGGTGATGCTGTTATCGACTGAAGGCCTTAATGTAGCGCTAGCCACCACACATATTCCACTTGAATATGTGTCTAAGGCGATAACGAAAGAGCGCCTGCACAAAGTCATTCATATCATTAACACCGATTTGAAACTGAAGTTTGGCATTACTAAACCGCGCATTTACGTATGTGGGCTAAATCCTCATGCGGGTGAAGGCGGGCATTTGGGATCAGAAGAACTGATCACGATTATCCCGGCTTTAGATGACTTGCGTGAGGAAGGTTTAGATTTGGTAGGTCCGCTTCCCGCAGACACTATTTTTCAGCCTAAATATCTCGACGACGCCGACGTCGTGTTAGCGATGTACCACGATCAGGGACTGCCGGTACTTAAGTTTAAAGGATTTGGCGCCTCGGTGAATATCACCCTTGGCCTGCCATTCATCCGTACTTCTGTCGATCATGGTACTGCTTGCGACCTCGCGGGTACCGGAAAAGCAGATGCGGGCAGTTTCACAAAAGCAATGCATAAAGCTATTGAATTAGCGAACAGGCAGCAATGAGTAAAACACATTTAGGCCACACCGCGCGTAAGCGTTTTGGCCAGAACTTCCTGCATGACGACTATGTTATTGGCAATATCGTTAGTGCAATTAATCCCGTTGATGGTGAGAACCTGGTAGAAATCGGCCCCGGCCTTGGTGCGTTAACTGATCCGGTGTGTGAAGAGGTTTCACGCCTTACCGTGGTTGAACTCGACCGCGACCTGGCAGAACGTCTGCGTCATCATCCTTTTCACGGCAGTAAACTGACCATTGTTGAGCAGGATGCCCTGAAACTCAATTTTGCCGATTTGTTACCGGCGATGCCGAACCCTGAAGGCAAATTACGGGTATTCGGCAACCTGCCTTACAACATCTCTACCCCCTTGATGTTCCACCTCTTTAGCTTTAGTGGCAAAGTGCAAGACATGCACTTTATGTTGCAAAAAGAAGTAGTGAACCGACTTGCCGCTGGACCAGGCTCTAAAAGCTATGGGCGTTTATCGGTAATGGCGCAGTATTACTGTGCGGTGATTCCCGTGCTGCATGTGCCGCCTGGTGCATTTAAGCCGCCCCCGAAGGTTGATTCAGCCGTGGTACGTTTAGTGCCACATGCCACGCCACCAGTCGCGGTGAAATCCGTTACCTTGCTGGAAAAGGTGTGTGCAGCAGCATTCAACCAACGCCGCAAAACTATTCGTAATAGTTTGGGTGACTGGGTGACTGAAGCTGAACTGGAATCACTGAGTTTATCGCCAACTGCCCGCGCTGAAACCTTGTCACTGGCTGATTTTGCGGCAGTGGCAAACTTGGTAGCAGACCGGGACGGAGAGAGCTGAGATGTCGGCTTCTCCCGGTATTCTGGTTTCAGTTTCTGCGAAACACATCCCTGATCATCCGGCAAATGGGCCGGATAAATATGCATTTGCCTACCACATCACTATCCGCAACCAGAGTGATGAGCGGGTACAATTGCTCAGTCGCTACTGGTTAATCACCGATGGCAATGGTAAAAATACCGAAGTGCAGGGTGAAGGCGTTGTGGGTAAACAACCGCTTATCGACCCAGCCAGTGAATATCAGTACACCAGCGGTGCACTTATTGATACTCCCGTGGGCAGCATGCAGGGCCACTACGAAATGGAAAATGAAGACGGTGAACGCTTTCGCGTGCCGATCAATATTTTCAGTCTAAGCGTACCAAACGCGATCAACTAAAAACGGTGTCAAACTTTGGCACCGCTTCCAACGGATAAGGATGCCAGCATGTCAGACTCGCAAACGTTGATTGTGGGTGATATTCAAGGTTGCTATGGCGGCCTGATGGCGTTGCTTGAAAAAGCCCACTTCGACGAAAAGCGCGATAGATTAATTGCAGTAGGCGACTTAATTGCTCGCGGCGAAGACTCCTACGCGACAATCAAGTATCTGATGGACTTAGGCGACAGATTCAACACTGTGCTTGGCAATCACGACCTGCACTTTCTGGCAGTGTCTCAGGGCATAAAGTCTGCGAAAAAAAGTGACCGTCTCGGGCCTCTTCTAGACAGTAAAAAACTAAAAGATATCATCGATTGGTATCGCCAGTTTCCCTTGGCGCTAGCCCTCGATGAAACCACCACAATTGTACATGCCGGCCTTTACCCCATGTGGTCACCGAAAACCTTACTTTCATTGAGCAACGAAGTCAGTACCGTATTAAAAGGTGATAAGTGGCGTGCATTGTTAGAAGAGATGTATGGCAATTCTCCCACCGAATGGAAAGAAGCGTTGAAAGGCACGCCGCGACTGCGCTTTATCATTAATGCCTGTACGCGTATGCGTTTTTTGCAAAAGCAATCCCACCTCGAATTTGCCTGCAAAAGTCACCCTGAAGATGCTCCTTCGTCGGTGACTCCCTGGTTTGAAGTTGAGAATGCATCACTCGCTGCCAGTGAGCGCATTGTATTCGGCCACTGGGCTGCGCTCGAGGGCGTAACGGGGAACAATCAATTTGTTGCACTGGATACCGGTTACGTTTGGGGCAACAGCCTGACTGCGATGAGAATTCCGTCGAACACACTTATCAATGTGACACCGTAAATACCTCAGTATCAAAACAAACAACGTAAAAAACTGATTCCTATAGGTCTTTAGTCTAATTTTTGTTTACAATTAAACTTACTAATCGGTATTTCGACTAAACAAGCGGAATGTTCGGCCGATAAGAATAATGCGCTATAGCTATTAGCGCATAGCACCTCAGGTATCAGTCACCATGAACACAACTGATTACTTAAAACTATAAATAAAACTGTGTTTCAGGAGTTCATATGAAAATCACGGTAGCCAAGCGCATTATCGGCGGCTTCGCCACAATAAGCCTGCTATTAGTCATAATCAGTGCATCTTCTTTCATTAACCTCAATTCAGTGGGATCGGCGGTTGATGAAGTGAATAAGGTAGCGGTTCCCACCCTTACCAGCAGTAATGCATTAAAAGCCAGCTTCCTGAATATGGGCCGCGTTACCTTCGAGGCTTACATTGAAGAAAGCGTGGATGGCCTTGAAAGCAAGTACGATAACTTCACGAACAGTAAAGCCAATTTCAGTACAGAATTGAAAAAGCTGGAAACCGTACTGGCGGATGACTCTGCCATGCTTGCCAGCCTTAAGCAGGTAAACGGCGCTTATGAGCAATACATTCAAAATGTAGAAGCAATGTACACCAGCCATCGACAGTTTATGGAAATGCGTAATGCCATAAGCGATAAGATTGGTGACTTAGAAGACAATGCCGACGACGCTTCTACCTATCTACTGGATTTCTCCGAATCCGATGAAGTAGCACGTAGTGCTGCGCTACAAAAATCAGCTGAAATCGGTAGTGAGTTAGAAAGCCGCCTGCTTGAACTCATTACCGTTGCTAACGAATATGCAAAAACCCAAACTCTCGTTCGCGCCGACGTTATCGGTAATGAAGTAGAGCTTATTGTTACCAGTGTGCGTGAAATGATGAACGAAATCCAAGGTACCGCAGCAGGTGCAGATACCACGGGTACACTGGATGAGATTTCGACGCTGGTTGACGATGCCATTGACGCCATTACCGGTTCTGACGGTGCGTTGGCATTGCAACGTTCACGTTTAGAATACCGCGATGCGGCTGAACAAGCCCTGTCTCGCTCCGATGCAAATAGTCAGGAAGGCATTAGCGCCCTCGAAAACCTGCTTACACAAGCAGATAAGAAAGCCGCAGAAATTGACGAGCAGGTATCGTTTAAAGTGACCTCAGGCAACACCATCGTGATTGTGGTGGCGCTGGCATCACTGGCTGCAGCACTGGTCATCGGTTACTGGACCGTCATTGCTATCACTCGCCCGCTGAATCGCGTTAACGAATTACTGAATGTAGCCTCTTCTGGCGACCTTACCCGCCGTTTGGATGACTCTGCTGAAGACGAATTCGGTCAACTGGCGAAAAACTGTAACAAGCTGATTGGCAATCTTAAAAGCCTAATCACTGGCATTAATACTCGTGCTGAACAGCTCGCCGCAGCCTCTGAACAAACATCGACTGTTACCACCCAAACAACGCACTCTATACAAGATCAGAAGTCGCAGATTGCTCAGGTTGCAACCGCAACAACCGAAATGCATAGCACCTCTATTGTGGTAAGTCAGAGCGCCGAAGACACGCTTAACGAAATTCGTCATGCAGACAGTGAAGCGGAAAATGTACGTTCAATTTCTCTTGAGAACAAACGCACTATTGAAGTACTGGCCCGGGATGTTGAGCAAGCCGCCGAAGTGATTAATAAACTGCATCAAGACAGCGCCAGCATTGGTGGTATTCTCGATGTTATTCGCGGCGTTGCCGATCAAACAAACTTGCTGGCATTGAACGCAGCCATTGAAGCAGCGCGTGCCGGTGAGCAAGGTCGAGGCTTTGCGGTAGTTGCAGACGAGGTGCGCACACTGGCATCACGTACGCAGCAATCGACCCAAGAAATTAACGCCATGATCGAAGTGCTGCAAGCCGGTGCTGAAAAAGCGGTGGCAGTAATGAATCAGGGTAAAGAACAAACGGCAATCTGTGTTGAGCAAACGGATAACGCCACCAGAGCACTGGATGTTATCTCTGACGCAGTCCGCAAAGCTTACGATGTAAGTACGCAAATTGAACAATCTGCCCGCGAGCAAAACACGGTTTCAGCAGAAATCAGTGAGAAGCTTGAAAGTATCGTAGGTATTGCTGAAGAAACCACTGCTGGCGCACAACAGACGTCTCAGTCGAGTTCAGAAGTGGCTCGTTTGGCAGAAGAACTGCAACAATCTATCCGTCAGTTTAAAGTTTAAAAATGTCTATCCGGCGCCACCTTTAACGGGGTGGCGCTCGCATTCCCTGCTCAATTCTCGGGCAATTCTACAAACCTTTATTATACTCAAAGCATGCGCCTGACGAGATTACGTTTGCTTTGAATCATAAATCCAATACTTTGAGAATGCAGCTCATGCTGGGGATAATCCTGGCATGTCTGGCCATTCTTACTGCGCAAACGCTGATCAGATATTATTGGATCCTCCCCACTTTTGAAGCCATGGCGGAAGATGGTGACAAGCAGGATCTTGAACGCGTTGCATCGCAAGTAAATCAGGAGCTCGAGTCGCTACACAAGCTGGTTTATGACAGCGCCGTATGGGATGCCATGTACGACGCGGCCTCGAATAACGATGCTGAGTGGTTTAGCACCAATTTTGTTATCTACGAGTCTTACCGGCGCATAGGGGTGAACGGTTGGTATCTGTACAACACCGATGGCAACATCATAAGTGGTCGTAGCTACAATGAAAATGGCGACGTAATAGTGCCTGAAGAGCTAGACACACTGACAAAATTACTAGGCCGGGATCTGGTGACTTTCCCGGCCAGCGAGAACAGCGTATTCACGCAAATCGACGACAAGCCTGCCGTAGTGGTGTATCACGATGTGCTGCAGTCTGAGAACGAAGGGCAATCAGCAGGCACGCTACTTATCTGGCGGTACATCAACCAATCGTTTGTCGACGCCCTCACTCTTGGCATTAGCAACGACATCGCGTTTCATACCATTTTACAGATGCCCACCAGCGCCGATGCGGTTGCCATGCGATACGGCCAGCCTACCGTAACCCACACCCAACCCTTTTTTGGCCGGCTCTATATGTCGGTAAACAGTAAACAGAATGTTCCGCTGTTCGCGTTATCCATAGAGCCAAGACAACGGCAATACAGCGACTCCTTATTCGACCCCAGCTTATTGGTGGGATTGGTGATCACGCTTTCTGTGATCGCGCTGTTTTATATTTGGATTAACCACCAGCTGATCAGGCCCATCTCTCATATTCACGACAGTGTGAGTTATGCCATGCGTAATCGCGACTTCTCTTGTCAGGAAGTGTATACCGGTCGCAATGAAGCATTCCGGTTGGGTCGTAAACTCAATGAGATGTTCGCCCTCATCGATCATCAGCGCACCGAAGTATTGATGCACAATAAACAGCTGGAAAAAATGAGTAATACCGATCCTCTCACCGGCTTGTCGAATCGGCGTCATTTAGACAAATACTTTGACAACCTCCCCCTTCCACTGCGGTCTGGTAAATTACCAATGGCAGTGCTTATTGCCGATGTGGACTTTTTCAAGCGATATAACGACGTTTACGGCCATGCAGAAGGCGATAAGGTACTGGTGAATGTGGCGACGGTACTGCGCAACAATACCCGGGCAAACTCTGATCTTGTGGTGCGGTACGGCGGAGAAGAGTTTCTGATTGTCTTACAAGAAGCCTCTATCCTTGCAGCCAGTAAAGTAGCAGAAACGTTACTGGGCGAAATTCGTCGCCTTGCTATTCCCCATAAAGGCAGAGACGATTCGAAGCAAATTCTCACCTTGTCGATTGGCGTTGCCTGTCAACGCAGTGGCGAACCTTTGCACCCCGATTTCTTGCTAAAGCGAGCCGATGACGCACTGTATAAAGCAAAATCATCGGGGCGGGACTGCTACATGCTGAGTGACTTATCTTATTCAGCGAACATTCCTGAAAGCGTATCGGCGACGGAATAAAGCCGGTGGCCGATTGACTATTTGTACGGCAATGCAGGCCGCAATTAACACAATTCCGCCCCAACCCAATAGCGAAAAGCGTTCATTGAGAACAAGTACGGCAAGAATAGTGGCAACCACAGGTTCGAGCAGTGTAATCAGTGTTGCTGTGCTGGCATCAACCGATTTCAGCCCAAAACCAAATAGCAGATAGCCGACGAAGATAGGTAGTATTGCCATATACAAAGCTACCGAAACATTGTTAGCAGACGCGAATACGTTGTCACCGGTAAATAACAGCGAAGGCAGCAATAAACAGGCTGACACACCAAATTGACTTGCCATGGATACCCCAGATGACGCGCCGCGGGTAATAAGGGCTCTGCCCGCCCAGGAATAGGCGGCGTATGTGAGGCCCGCGATAAGTCCTAAAACAATGCCCCACTCTCGCTGCTCAGCGGTTGCAGCAAGCTCGGCACTTTCAGGTTTACCCATTGCCAGCAGCAGAATACCTGTTGCCCCCAGAATAAAGCTGACAATCCATTTTGCCGTTATGGGTTTACGGTTTAGTACCCACTCAAGTAAAACCGCAAAACAGGGCGCACTGGCAATAGAAACCACGGTGCCAATTGCCACACCGGCCAAATGCATGGAGGAATAAAATGCCAGCGGATAAATGGCAACACTCAGGCTCCCCAGTAGAACAATTTTGCTATATTGGAGAAGTATGTGTCGTTGCTTCAGCAATTGAGGCAAAGCTTTTAGGCACATGAGCAAACCGCCTCCGCCGGTGGCGATTGCGCCTATGGCTAACGGGCTCACGTCGGGTGCAAAGCTGGCCGCCGTGCCTGTTGTGCCCCACATAAAACTGGCGATGATAATGGCGAAAAGTCCAAGCGCATGATTATGCTGATTAGTCACGATAATTCCTGAATCCCTTTAAAGAGTTAACATAGTATCGCTATCGCGAATCAACATCTTTGCTAATAAGACGCTTTCTAAGGTTAAAAAGACGCACTTATTTGCAACAATTCTAAAAGTACTTTCAGCTAAACAGCTTCGAAGGCGGTAATCCGAAATGGGCTGAGAAGCGGCGGCTGAATGCAGATAAGTCGTGGTAGCCTACCGTTTCTGCTACCCGTTGAACGGGCAAATCTGTGTGGATCAGCAGTGCCCTGGCTTTTTCCATGCGCATGGCGGTTACATGATGTCCGGCGGAAACGCCCATTTGTTCTCTGAATAGCTTCTTAAACTGGGTTGCGCTTAAACAGGCGATGCGAGCCAGCGTGCCAATATCCAACTCACTGCCAATATTGTCATCGATAAAACTGACCACAGCACTGATCCGCCGATCACGGGTTTGCGCTACTCGCTGTGCCGCCAATAAACTGGTGAAGGTATCGAAGGTGAGCTTTTCTAATGACGAGTCTACCTGATATTCAAGTTGGGTCTCGATAAACTGTAAATAGCGATTAAGCGGCTGACTGATGGTAAATACCAGCCATGACGCTGCACAAAGATTTTCCGGCAGCGAAAACATGTCTGCCACCACAAAACGCGCTTCAGTTTCTGACGTGAAATGATGTAACTCACCGGCCTGGATCACCACACATTCTCCCGGCGCCACTTTACCGCTGAACCCCGCCAGATCAATGTTTATGACACCACGCAGCGGTAGCACCAACTGATGAAAGTCGTGGGTGTGACCCACTTTTTGTTTGCTGTAAGAACGAATGGAGAGGGAATCTGACATAGGAAATAAAAACGGGTAGCCAAGGCTACCCGTTAATTGTTCTTACTCGAACAGCTCTTTATGCAGATGCTGCACAATGGCAGAACTGTCTTCTTCGCTTACCAGGAAGGACAGATTGTGCGGGTTTGCACCGAAACAAATCATGCGCAGGTTGAAGTCGTCCACCGCACCAAGAATACGGCTTGCCACCCCTTTTGCGGTTTGCATGTTGTTACCCACAACCGTGATGAGATCGAAGCCTTTCTCCACTTTCACATCACAGATGGTTTCCAGCTCGGCAATGGTTTCTTTGTTCAAACGCTGTGCCACAGAGTTCGCCGGATTATCCAGTGTGAACGATACTGAAATTTCAGACGTGGTGACCAAATCAACACTGAGCTTGTGCTTGGCAATAATACCAAATACTTGTTGCAGGAAGCCTTGTGCGTACATCATCTTCGGTGTTTTCACGGTTACCATAACCTGCTCTTTACGGCGGGTAATCGCGCGGTGTGGTGGCTCATTGTCGCAGTCGCGCATGATCCAGGTACCGCCTTTTTCTGGCTCTTTGCTGGAGCCTACAAACACTTTAATGTCTTTACGCAGTGCTGGTTCCATGGTGGCCGGGTGCAGTACTTTGGCACCGAACGTGGCCATTTCCGCGGCTTCTTCGAAGCTCAGCTCCGGTAACGGATAAGCAGCAGGTACAATGCGCGGGTCTGTGGTGTAAACACCCGTAACGTCAGTCCAGATCTCGCAGCTATCGGCATTCAAAGCTTCTGCCAGCAGTGCCGCCGTGAAGTCAGAACCACCGCGACCTAACGTCGTGGTTTTTCCTTCTTCATTGGCACCCACGAAACCTTGGGTAACCACGATGGCGTTACTAATTTCAGGGCGTAACAATTGTTCTGAAAGCTCGCCAATGGCATCTACCTGTGGTGCAGCTTCACCAAACTCGCTGTCGGTACGCAGCACTTTACGTACGTCGAAGTTTAAGGTGTCTACACCTTCTTCTGCCAATACTGCACTGAACAGCAGCGACGACATGCGTTCGCCCATAGACTGCAGTTGGTCTTTGAGGTCGTCACGATGAAGAATTTCTTCATGATTTGCCAGACCACGTAACTCTTCGAACAAATCTTCCAGTTTGTCAGCTACGCTGGCCTTATCTTTAATTTCGTTCAGCACGGCCATTTCAATATCTATGATCGCCTGACAAGTGTCCTTAATTTGCTCGCTGGTTAGCGGCGTATGCGCAATACTTACCAGGTGATTAGTCACACCGGCCTGCGCACTTACAACAACAATACGGGTTGCCTGATTACCCGCCACAATGCGAGCACAATTTTTCATAGCCAGATAAGTGGCTACACTGGTACCGCCAAACTTGGCGATATTAAGAGAATTCGACACGATTTTCTCCGAGCTTTAACCAACGACTGGTTGGTTTAGTAATTGATTTTGATTTGGTCGCCTACGCTGATGTTATTCGCAGCAAACCACCCTTGATTCATTTCCAGCGCAAATTCTACCGCTTTTGACGATCCCACAGACGTTAAGTCATGTGGCTCCAGCGGTTTTATATCGGTAATTACGCCGTTCCCGTCGATAAATGCTACATCCAGAGGTACAAACGTATTTTTCATCCACATGCTGGCCATACGTGCCGGGTTAAAGCGGAACAACATACCACAATCATCACACAGTGATTTGCGGAACATTAATCCCTGCGCCCGTTGCTCAAACGTTTTGGCATATTCAACGCTTAGGCTTTTACCACCAGCAACAATGGTTGCCTGTTCGAAGGTAACGGGCTCGTCGGCAGCACTCTGACAAGCAGCCAGCGCCAGACAAGACACCAGCATCAGATTTCGCAGAACCATTAATGGTTTCATTCTGTCTTCCTTGTGAAAACGTGGGGTAGAAAAATACGCATAAAAAACCGGGCCCCTGAGGTGTCCGGCCTGCTAGTTTATACGGCATGTCAGGCAACATTCAATGTTGGAATGATCAATAGGGTAAACTTCCACTTCGCCAGTGCCGGAAAGGCAACCGCGGACGATCTCGGGTTGGGCAATCAAGGTGTATTTTGCTAACGCGGCGCAATACGCAAAATATTCGCTTCCTTGCCATCTGTGAGCACATAAATTGCCCCGTCTTGACCTATCGCCACATCGCGCAAACGTTGATTTATGGTAGCAAACGGGGCGGTTTGCTGAACAGGCGTAGCTGAAAGATCTACCGCCAACAATTGTTGTGCTTTTAAGGTTGTTACCAGCAATTGTCCGTTAAGTTCCGGGAACATTTGGCCACGATAAATCGCCATTGCAGAAGGGGCAACAGACGGCGTCCAGTTTACTTGGGGCGACTGCATATTTGCATAACGGGTGAATGGCGATATTTGTGCTCCGGAGTAATCCGTGCCGAAAGTCGCCACCGGCCACCCATAGTTATTGCCCGGTGTCAGAAGATTGATTTCGTCACCACCGTCAGGGCCATGCTCGTGTTCATAAATAGCGCCACTTGCGGCATCTACAACCAGACCTTGCGGGTTCCGGTGCCCGTAGGTAAAGACATAAGGTGCCTGCTCAGCAAACGGGTTGTCTTCAGGTGCTGAACCGTCGGCGTTAAAACGCAGGGTTTTACCCAGCATACTGTTCAGCCGCTGCGCCTCTTCACGGTAATCAAAACCGTCACCCGTTGTTACCAGCCAGGTGCCATCTGGCAATAATGCCAATCTACCGCCATAGTGAACCGGCGTGTCTTTGTCTGGTGAAACGGTAAGAATAACGGAAATGTCGGAAAAGCTTTCGCCGTTAAACACGGCGGTAGCCACCGCCAGATGATTAGCCTCTTCGGTGCCTTGGGAGAAAGTCAGCATTACTTTTCCGGATACGGCAAAATCAGCAAACAGCGCCAAATCCAGTAATCCGCCCTGCCCGGCAACATACAGGTCTGGCAGCGCCAACGGTATGCGAACAAGGCTTTCTACGCCCCCCGTTATCACTACCTGGCCATCACGTTCTGTCACTAACCAATTGTTGTCGGGTAGTTGCGTTAGCGCCCACGGCTGATTAAGTGACCACACTGACATTTTCTTTGCTTGATAGGTGTTAGATTGTGCCGTCGATGCAAACGAAACCAGTACCCCCAAAAGCAATAATAAACGGTGAAATGCCCGGAATGTCATGATGTGTATTCAACTCCTTCTTGAGATCTACGCGCTGTCGTGAAAAGATGCCGACCAGAAAAGCAGCACTATGACGTGAAACACACAACGAATCAACGCATGCCTTTAGCTACCGCAACCTCATTTACCCGGGCATTCATTCCTGCCTGGCTGGTAACCTACATTCTCGCCAGTGTATCTCACACTCAGATGGTACTGCTGTCGTTGGCAGAGCTGGGCGTGAGCATCGATTTATCAACGTTAGCATCGTCAACGCTGCATGATATTGTCGGCTTGCTGCCCATTTACGGAAGCTTGATTGCTGCGGCTTTGTTTGTTTCTCTTTCGGTAACGGGCTTTATGACCGCCAGGTTTTCTGCTCGCCGAGTCCTCGTTCCTGTGGCAACCGGTGTTGCCATGTTAGTTATGTTACTGCTCATGGAGCATCTTCTGCAGTTTCATCTTATTGCTGGAACCCGCTCTGTTTTAGGCCTGGCTTTGCAGATCATTGCCGGCGCCTGCGGCGGTGCCCTCTTTTTGCGGATCTTCCGTCCCAGCGTTCACCGCTAACCTGTTCGCAAACTGATAGAATATAGCCGTATATTTAATAAAATTAATGGCATAAAGCGGATTCTGACACTAAATTTAAGCGTAACCCCGAACGCATTTAGTCTGGTGCTATTTCATGGAAGTGACTCAACGGATTATTCATAGTGTCGATACCGATATCGATGTCATCGAAAGCTTGCTCGCGCAGCCTGCCGACATCATTCTTGTTTTTGCCAGCCCGACCTTTTTCTCACACTCGACTTTCTTAAATGCACTTTCACAGCATCACGTTCCCGTGGTGGGCTGTAGCGCCAGTGGTGAGATTGCCGGTGCCGATGCCCTTGAGGGTACCGCTGTCATTACCGTCATAGATCTTCAGGGGGCCGGAATAACACGGGTTTTTATAGATAGCGTAGACAACAATCATTACCACGACTGCGGGCAACGAGTAGGGTCCGCGTTAAATGGCGATAACCTTCGCGCCGTCATGTTGCTCACACGGGGAACAGAATTCCTGCCTACCGGACTGTTTAACGGCATCCATGAAGTGCTGGGTGATGAAGTATTGGTGTGCGGAGGAATGGCCGGCGATTACGCCCGCTACACCCGAACTTTCGTGCTCACGCCTCACGGCATTAGTGATGACAAAGTGGTGGCTGTGGGCTTTTACGGGCCGACGCTGCGCGTTCAGCAAGCCATTATCCGGGGATGGCAACCTTTCGGCCCTATTCGCCAGGTTACCCGCAGCGATAACAATATTCTTTATGAACTTGACGGCAAACCGGCCTTGGATATCTACAAGACATACCTTGGCGATTACGCGAGCCAGTTACCCGTGTCCGGTCTGCTGTTTCCGCTGGAGATGATGAACTCCTACGACGAAACCTCTGGATTGCTGCGAGCGCTATACAGTATCGACGAGACAGAAGGAAGCCTGGTACTGGGCGGTAAAATAATGCAAGACGCATACTTACGCTTGAGCCACGCCTCAGCGAACGATTTAATCAGCGACGCCGAAGATGCCGCTGCACTGTTTAAAAAGCAATTGGGTGATGAGGTGATACCCGGCTTTGCGCTGATTGTTAGCTGTGTGGCCAGAAAGGTTGTCATGGGCGATCAGGTAGAAGAGGAAGTGGAAGCCTTCAGCAGTGCATTCGCAAACCAGTTGCCGCTATGCGGATTTTACTCGAACGGCGAATTTGCGCCGCTCAGTCCTAACACCTCGTGCAAACTGCACAATCAAACCATGATAGTCACGTTATTTGGAGTGACTGCCGATGCATAGGTTACTGTTCAGGCAACTAAAGAAAACCATGGGCTTTGGTACCGTTGAGGAAGCGCAACTCTGGCTGGATGAGCTAGCCGGTTACGCAAAAGACAACACCTTACCTCCCGCTATTCTCACCTTGCTTAACGGCATGATCCCCTTTGTAAAACGGGTTGATGGAAGTTATCAACAACAGCAACGGGATGTGGAAATCCGCGACCGCAGTATCCGCCTGAGCTCGCAAGAACTTACCGAAGCATTAGAACAAGCGCGGCAGGACGCCGTCACCCAACAACAAGCGTTGAGCGCCTTACAACATACGGCCAACACCTTGCTCCGGGATCTCGATAAGCCGCCCCTTAGCGAAGACAGCGGCGACCTTAGTGGTCTTGCAGAGCTTATGACGCAATTGAGCCGTGAGCGTCACGAAGCCTTACGTGAAGTTGAGATCCAACGGCAAGCCATCGATCAACATGCCATCATTGCCGTGGTCGATAGCAACCGGGAAATTCTTTACGCCAACAGCAAGTTGTGTGAAATATCAGGGTTCAGTGAAGGAGAGCTGATCGGCAACCGGCTTGACCTGCTTCGCAGTGGCTATCACCGCGAAGAAACCTACAAGTCCATTTGGGACACCGCCGGAAGTGGCAAAGTGTGGCACGGCGAAATACATAACCATACTAAAAACGGTGACGTATTTTGGGTGTCATCCACGGTAGTGCCAGTGTGCGATACCACAGATAAGCCAGTTCGATATGTGGTGATCATGACCGACATTACCCACCAGAAACTGCTGGAAACGCGCCTGTCAGACAGTCAGCGGTTTTATCAGAGCATAACGGATTCTATTGGTGAGGGTATTTTCTCGGTAGATCTCATCGGTCATACGCGCTTTCTGAATCCAGAAGCATCGAGGTTACTAGGCTGGACTCTGGAAGAGCTACAAACCCGTCGTTTTCACGACACCATTCAGTTTCAGTCTCCACAGCGGGCGTTTATTCCTGTGCAGCAAAGTCCTTTACTTAAAACCATCAAAAACGGCGAGATTTACTTCTCTGAAGAAACCTATTTTACCCATAAAGATGGACGCATATTCCCGGTATCGGTTACCGCGGTGCCTTTGGTTGACGAATACGATACGCCAAGGGGTTACGTGGGCGTGTTTCGCAATATCAGTGAACGTAAAAATATTGAAGAAGCCATGCGGGATGCCTATGCCCAGGCTGAACGGGCGAACAACGCCAAAGGTGAGTTTCTGGCGAACATGAGTCACGAGATAAGAACGCCCTTGAATGCCATTATTGGCCTTACCCACCTGGTGCTGAAAACGCCGTTAACGGTGCTGCAGCGAGACTATCTTGAAAAAGCCACGCACAGCGCCAACACCCTGCTCAGTATCATTTCTGACATACTCGATTATTCCAAAATTGAAGCGGGTAAAACGGATTTAGACATACAGCCATTTTGTTTTAATGACCTGTTAGAAAAAGTGGCGGTCATGTTTCAGGACAGAGCCCACAGTAAAGGATTACTCTTACTGTTCGATATGCATGGTGATATGTCTGTACCGCTGCTTGGCGACGAAAGTCGACTCATGCAAATCTTCAACAACCTGGTAAGCAATGCGGTGAAATTTACCCACCATGGTGAAATTGTGGTGTCGGTAAAACTGGAAACCTTGCCCGGCAACCGTATCTTCACTGAACTGCGCGTCAGTGATACGGGCATTGGTTTAAGCGAAGAACAGTTACAACATCTGTTCGACCCATTTACCCAGGCCGACGCGTCGATATCCCGTAAATACGGCGGTACGGGTCTTGGTATGAGTATAACCCGTCACCTGGTTGAACTGATGCACGGCAGTATCGCGGTAGACAGCGAAACCGATAAAGGCAGCACATTTGTGATCAAGCTGGAGCTGCTACGCGCAGGTAATGCGAATATTGCCCCATTACCATCGCTGGGCGCCCACCAGTTTCTTACCATCTGTTGTTTAGATGACAAACTCGTTGCCGCAGTGGATTATCTGAACGGCACTTTGGCAACCCTGGCAGTACCTCATGCCTTTTGTCATACCCATCAGGCCGACTCGCTGCCGGAACAAACCACCCATTTGTTAATTCTTGCAGACAACATTTCTGCGCAAAGCATGGCAGCGTTATCTGAGGCGTTTAAACAACGTAGCCTCGATTATTCCCGATTGCGTATTCTGACATCGGGTAATCAGCAAGACATGCGACAACTGCTTGCGGCCCACGGACTGCATCAGGCTGTGGTGATGCAGTTACCCTTCACCCAGAGTTCGCTGCACAATTTTCTCAGCGAACACACGGGTTCAGGGATGAATCAGGCGGGATACCGTTCATTGGAAGAAACCGCCATGATTGAGCACCGGTTGTCTGGCAAGCGCATCCTTATTGTTGATGATGACGATATTAGCCAAACCGTACTCACTCAACAGCTTTCTGCCTCCGGCATCAAGCCCCACTCAGTAAAACAAGGAGCAGACTGTATTTCGTTGTGTAAGCAGGAACATTTCGACGCCCTTATTATCAGCAATAAACTGCCTGATTTACCCGGTTGGGAAGTCGCAGACAGCCTGATCCTGGGGAGCGGGCTTACTGTGCCCATTATCTGTATGTCTACCGAAGATCCCGCCCTGATCACAGACTTAGTGCATGATTCCGGTATGTGCGCCCTGTTATCGAAACCCATTAACTATGATGAGCTACTGACTGCGCTTGATGATTTCGTTAGTTACCCGTCGGTACTCCCGGAAGATTTCACCTTACCATCGAAACATGATGATTTTGATTTGGCACTGCTGGCGTTCTGCCAAACTTATCAGCACTACGGCAGTCACGTGTCTGCACTCGTCAGCGCCTTTCATGATGATTTACCCCATGCAGAACTCGATACGCTTAAGCAGCATGCCAGTAATATTGGTGCCAGCCGACTACTGACACAGTTTAGAAAATTCAGTGAGCTCACAGACAGTCAGGACAAACTCACCGGGGCAGCAGAGCTCGCCCGGGAGTTAGACACAACCGTGAAAAAAGCGGTGGCCAGCTTAACCGTCATGTCGCCGGAGACAACGACCACGGCCCCCGAGCAACCTATTTCAGCAGAGCTAGGCAAAATTATTCATCTGCTGGAAGATTACGACGCTAATGCAGGTGACGCGTTGCAGCAATTGTACAATAATTATCAACAGTCAGCGCATCGCTGGGTACTCAAGCAGGCCATACAGAAAGTATCTCAGTATGATTTTGAAGCAGCGGGCGACCTTCTACGGCCGCTGATGACGCAACCAGAAATGACGAGCTTACAGTGAAAGAATTTAGCGTGCTGGTAGTGGATGATGAACCAGCAAACATTGATATCCTCAAAGACATTCTGATCCAGCACTATCAGGTGAAAGTGGCACCGTCCGGTGAAATTGCACTGAAAATTGTGGCCAAAGCCACACCGGATCTCATCCTGCTAGATATCATGATGCCAGATCTCGATGGTCTGGAAGTGTGCAGGCAGCTCAAAGCCAATCCTAAAACGGCGGGGATTCCGGTAATTTTCGTCACCGCACTCGGACAAGGTGAAGACGAAGAGCGGGGTTTTGAAGTGGGCGCCGTGGATTATATTGCCAAACCCATCGTACCCGCCTTGGTACTGGCCCGGGTTAAAACCCATATCGCCCTGGCACACCAGCAGCGACAGACCGAACGGGAAGTGGAAATGCGTACCCGGGAGCTGGCACAAAGCCAACTAAGTGCCATTAGCATGTTAGCAGCAGCAGGCCACTACAACGACAATGATACCGGCCTGCATATCTGGCGAATGGCAGCGTATGCACGTGAACTGGCGCAAGCCATTGGCTGGTCTGCCGAACGGGCCAAGCTGCTGGAGTTTGCAGCCCCTATGCACGATACCGGTAAAATAGGTATTCCCGATGCTATTTTAAAAGCACCTCGCCGTCTTACCGAAGAAGAGATGGTGGTAATGCGAACCCACGCCCGCATTGGCTATGAGATCCTCAATAACAGTGATGCGGTATTATTCAAACTCGCCGCCGAAGTGGCGCTGACACATCATGAGAAGTGGGATGGCTCGGGCTACCCTTCAGGTTTGAAAGGCGACGCCATTCCAGAGTCTGGCAGAATTGTGGCCATTGCCGATGTTTTCGATGCACTCACCATGGTGCGGCCTTATAAGAAAGCCTGGAGCGAAGAGGATGCGTTTGATTATATTCAGTCTCAGGCCGGTTCGCACTTCGACCCTGACATGGTGAGCACGTTTTTAAATATTCGTAGCCAAATACTGGCGATAAAGCATAAAGCGGACGAGGTATCTGAACAACACGACTCGTCTGCCCTAACAATGCGGTTTGTGGATGACTGATTTTATATTTTAGTGGTCTTCAGAAAAATGCAGTTCTGAATGGTCTTTTCATCATCGAGACGCAAGCCAAATTTCGGCAGGCTTTCCAGCACTTCTTCCCGAGTATACGGGCGATTCAAAATACCGATGCTTTGCCCGTAATCATTCACTTTTGCGCTTAGGCTGTTCATGAAGCCCTCGCCGGGATACAACAGCACATTCATGTACAGGGTTCCGCCAGTTTTAAGTACCCGCACGATTTCGTGCATGGCTTCATCTATGCCACCAATGGTGTGATAGCCATTAGGCAGGTTAGCGGTATCGAAGGTTTCATCTTCGTAGGTCATATTGCGAAGATCTTCAATGGCCAGTTCCGCCCCCTTGAGCTTTTTCTTCGCTCCACCCATGAGTGCTTTGGAGTAATCCACCCCGACCAGCGAGAATTCCTGACCTTTTAATTTTTTGCGGGCGTGCTTCATGCAAATTTGCGTGAAGGTACCGGTGCCAATGGCACATTCCAAATGCTTGCCTTTGAGATTTTCGGCGAAAAATTTAACCTGTGAGGATAGCGTGTTGCGATAGGCAAAGGTGAGAATAAAAAAGCCACGGATGTCATATAGCATCGGTGTCAGATTATAACTGTTCTCGTTAATGATACTGTTGTCAGACATAGGCATGCCCCTTTTTATGTCGCTGAAAGCTTTATACGCCACTTTCAGCGGGCCTGGTTTTATTATTGTATCAGGCATAAATAATACGCTTTACAAAACTATACATGACTTTGAGAAAAACTATGGCTACCAAAGCTATACATAGGAATGAATTTCAAGAAACGTTAGCTCATGCGTTAACAGTAAAGCGTTGTCGTTAGGCTAGTGAGGATAGACGGTGAATATGACACTGTAAATGAAAGTAATAAAAAAGGCCGGTGTAAAACCGGCCTCGTAACGTATTTTTGAATCTAGATAGAAAGCTCAGCGGAGATGGCTTCCTGTTGGGTCTTTTCAGACTCAACAAAGCGTTTCCACTGTTGCGCCATGGCTTTGCTGCGCTGATGCTTCTCGGCTTCAGCCAGTTGATTTAAGGCTGCGGCATACTGCTTTTTGTTGTACAGCGCCATGCCTTTAATCAGATAAACCAGACCCGGATTACGCAGTTGACCCTTTTCGATGGCGTGGTCAGCAGAAACAATGGCGTCGTCCCAGCGCTCTGCGTTAAGCAGAATTTGCGCTAGCTGCGCATCCAGCTCACCGTCTTCCGACATTTCTGCCGCCGACTGCATTACTGGAATGGCTTTACCCTGTTCTTTTGCTAACGTCCAGCTTTGGCCCAGGAAACGCATATTACGCAGGTTTCTCTCCAGCGTGCCGTCTTTCATGGCCTGTTCCATCAGCAGTGCGCCTTTGTAAGGTACCTTGTGATAGTAATACAGTTGCGCCAGGTTAAAGACATCGGCAGCCGATTCCACGTAACCCATTTGGTAGGCAGATTCCATGATCGCGAGTTGCTTGCGCTCTTCGCCCAGTTCACCGTACATACCGGCAAGCTGAATCCAGTATTTTGGCTCATCAAACAGTTTTACCAGTTTGATTAGCACGTTCTTTACTTTCTCAGGTTGCTTGAGCTCGTAATAAATCGCGCGCTGCAGGATTAACCAGTTCTCATCAGGGATCATGCCTTCCGCTTCGTGGTCTTTTATCGCTTGCACGATAAACGGTTCCGCTTTGGCGTATTCCTTAGCCTGATAATAAGCCTGGGCTTTCAGTACCAGATTTTTTACCGGCACCGGACCATCGTTCAGCGCTTCCCAGCGCTCAAGATAATCGATACTGGCCTGGTAATTACCCTGCATCAGATTCAGCTGTGACAAACTGAACAGCGTGGTCATCTCGAATTTCTCCGGGATGGGTTGTTGCTCTACTACCTGGGCGAAGTTTTCCAACGCTTTGTCGTAATCTTCGTTGTTGTAGTAAATAAAGCCATAGAAGTTATACATCATGGCCTGTTCGTAGCTGTTCATTGAACTATCTTTATCCTTAACTTCATCAAGGATAGCAATAGCTTCGTCGATATTACCGGCGTCACCTGCTGCCTGTGCACGCGCAAGCTGCTCGTACACCTTGCCACGCAACGTAGGTACCCGACGGGTTTTCTTGTCGCTGGCTTTGGTTTCCTGTGCTTGTGCCTCGCCGCTTATCAATGCAGCCGGTACCACTGTCACCGCCATCATGGCCAGCGACAGTACACACGCAAATCGTTTGGATAAATGCTTACTCATAATACTTACCCGTCAATCTGGAAGGTAATACGGTTTTGCACGCCAGATACTTCCGTGGCTTCACCGTTAACTACCCGCGGCTTATATTTGAACTTCATAGCGGCGTCCATAGCAGCCTGTTCAAAAATGCCGGATGGATTGGCTTCAACCACAATCGGATCGCGCACTGTACCTTGTTTGGTTACCATAAATTCCACGATAACAAAACCTTCGATACCACGTTGCAGTGCCCGGCGTGGATACACAGGCGCAACCTTAACGATTGGCAGGTATTCACCGTCACCGGATTCCAGCGCCAGACCGCCATCAAGGGCAACGTCAGCCGCCATATCACCGCCAAAGTCCATTGAAGTACCATTGGCGTCTGGAGACGGTGAGTCCATTTGTGGTGAACTCATTTGCGGCGGTGGCTCTTTTGGCGGTGGTGGCTTCCGAGGTTTACGGTCTTTTTGTTCAACCGTTTCCTCTTTCTTCACCCGCACAAAGTCAAGCACACTGCCTTTTGGTGGCTCTGTCAGCGCACTGCCGCCCATCTTGATGAGTGATTGCATCAGGAAGAACAGGCCGAGCGTGATCGCCAGCGAAATGACAAATGCGATGATAAATCGTGGCATGGCTTAAGGCTCTTGTGCTGCGATTGAAACTTCGTAAACGCCTGCCGCACGGGAGGCATCCATCACCTTGATCAGGGTATCCGTAGTGGCTTTCTGATCTGCCTGGATCACTACCGTACCCTGCGGGTTCTCGGCATGCAGACGCTCGATGTTGGCCTGTACGGCACGCACATCAACACGACGCTTGTTGATCCAGATTTCACCGGTATCAGAAATCGCGATAAGAATATTGGCGCGATCCTGTTTTACCGCAGTCGCCGCTTCAGGACGGTTAACATCGATACCGGCTTCTTTTACGAAAGACGCGGTTACAATGAAGAAGATAAGCATGATGAAAACAACGTCCAGCATGGGCGTCATATCAATGGTGGCTTCTTCTTCGTCAATCAGATTTTGAAAATGCTGCTTCATAATTTTGTTCCTGGCCTAAGGCCTTAGCCTTTGCGGTCAATAATTAGTGCATCTTCCAGTTTCATGCGCTCGGTTTTCACCATACGGTTCAACCAGGTCGAGGCGAATACGCCTGACAGTGCGCCTACCATGCCCGCCATTGTGGGGATAGTAGCTTTGGAGACACCTGATGCCATAGAGCGGGCGTTACCCGAGCCGGAAATGGCCATTACGTCAAAAACTTCAATCATACCGGTTACGGTTCCCATCAGACCCAGTAGCGGACAAAGTGCTACCAGCGACTGAATAATCGGGATACTGCCCCGTAACTGAATGGTTAACGCTGAAACCGTTTTTGCACGGACTTGCTCAGCGAACCAGGAGGAGCGGTCCTGACGGGCTTTCCAGTCAGCTACCGCTTGATTCTTGTAGTTTTTGTGCCAAATCAGCAGGTACATCGCACGCTCGAGGATCAGCAACCACATGATGAATATCAGCAGACCGATGACCAGCAGAACCTGGCCCCCAGTCTCTGTAAAATCGCGTATTGCTTCGAGGAATGCGATCATCGGCTTAGCCTCGCTCTGCGCGCTCAGCGATTACACCTGACGCCTGTTCCTGCAGTACGTAAACGATGTTCTTGCTACGGGTATTCAGCATGGCGTACAGCAGTGTCATAGGTATGGCCACTACCAGACCCAGTACCGTGGTTACCAACGCGGTAGAAATACCACCGGCCATCAGTTTCGGGTCGCCAGTACCAAACAGGGTAATTGCCTGGAAGGTGTTGATCATACCGGTTACTGTACCCAGAAGACCCATCAGCGGTGCAACAACAGAGATAATCTTGATGATTGTCAGGTTACGGCCCAGCTTCGGTACTTCGCCCAGAATCGCTTCTGTCAGGTGCAGTTCCAGCGCCTCAACGTCTGCATCAGGGTGGTCTTCACGTACTTTCAGTACGCGGCCCAGCGGGTTATCTGTTTTGATTTCTTTGCGTTTCAGCTGCTTCTGCACTTTACCGTTGATGAGTGTCAGGCTAATCAGACGCTCAAGCGCCAGCAGCAGACCAATCGCACCTACGATAAGGATAATGTAACCAACTTCACCGCCCTGCTCTACACGTTCTTTCAGGTCAGGTGCCTGAACCAGCAGGCCAAGAATAGAACCGCCAGTTGGGTCGATACCAAACTCAACCAGTTCACCGTTTGAGTTTTGCAGTGCCTGTGCAGAGTCGCCGTAACGGTCAGCAGGTTGACGAACCAGTTCAGCTACGGTGCCAGTAATACCGTTGAAGTCGAGGTATTTACCGTCAGCAACCAGAGCGAACGGACCTACGCGAACGATTTCTTTATTGACTTTCTCGCCACCCGCTTCAACCACAGAGGTTTCGAACTTGGTGACTTTGCCAGATTCAGTCATCTCACGCTGCATTTCGAACCATACGCGCTCGATTTCTTCGATAGAAGCCAGCTTAGAGCTCTTGCCCATTGCCTGCGCCATATTGTCGAGGAACTCGGCACGGCCAGGGATTTGTGCAGAAACCACAGAGTTCTGGAACTTGCTCTTAGTGTCGCCAGCAACTTGTTGCAGCACACCGAACAGTTCTTTTAATGAACCTAAACGGGTATCCAGCGCCTGATTCAGGTCAGCCAGTTTGAATTCGTTTTCTTCGAACTGGGTTTCCAGGTTTTCAGACGTTTTCAGCGCGTTATCGCGTTGCTTGCGGGTATCAGCCAGGATTTGATCCTGCTGTGCACGCTGTGCAACGAAATCCTGCTCGCGCTGTTTGTTTTGTTGAGACTGTGCAAACTGGCCTTCTTCCAGTTGCTTTAACAGTGCGTCTAAGTCCAGTGCGCGTTCGTTTTCCGCCATTGCACCGAAGCTTAATGTGGCAGCGGCAAGACCAGCTGCGACGAATTTAATCTGCTTTAACATGGTCAGTACCTCTTAGTCCGTGATTGCAACAGGCAGCATTAACAAATCTGGTGCCAGCTGTTTCTTCGCCATACGCAGACCTTTGGTGATCTGTGTGCGGTAGCTGCTGTCCAGTTCTTCCCACTGACGGGTTTGTTTATTCCATACGCCTTGCTTGCTGGCGTCACGGGTTTGATAAATCAGTGCGGTACGGCCAAGGCGAAGGAACTCTACATCGCGCTCAGTGCCGTCGATTGAATGAATACCGCTGTACGCTTCCATAGTACGGCCGTAATCCATCTCTACCTGATAGGCTTCCATTACACGACGGAATTTCTCAGAAGCAGAAACGTCTGCGCGGTCCATCATGTCTTTTAAGTCAGCAATACGCTTAGCACGCTCTTCTTCCAGGAAAGGCACGTCCAGAGCAACGAACTGCTCAAGACCGTCAATCATGCGAATCATCAGTGGCGTGATTTGACGCTCGATAACCGAAACTTCGTCGATAGATGCGTTCAGATCCGCCATTTCCTGTTCCTGGTTGGCGATCTGCTTGCTCAGCTGATTGTTATAAACGTTCAGCCCTTCAATTTCTTTGTTCAGCGTTTTGAACGCTTGAAGTTTGCTATCGATTTGATCAGCGATGTTGTTGATTTTGTCCTGAGACTTAGCGGCACTTTCGTTGATCTTAGCGGCTTCATCTACAGCGGGTTTCAAGACGCTATCGTCTTGTGCCATGGCGAAGGTGGCCGTCATGGCGCTCGCCAGTAGCAAAGAGTTGAAAAGCTTCATACATTCAAACCTTACAGTTAAAGGATACGGCTTTCGCCGAGCTTAAATTTCTGGGCGTAGGATAGGAACTTTCTATGACAGTTTTATTACATGACTGTCATATTTCTATTGTCACAATTGAACAATGACGTGATAAAAAAAGAGCCGCTGATGCGGCTCTTGATGAGTTGATTAGAAGTCGTAGCGATACGCTAAACTAAATGACGTGCCGCGGGTTTCAGACCGCAGTAAGGTGTCTTCAAACTCAATTTTCTTTTCCTGATCAAGCATATTCTGAACTTTCAATGTGACAGTGGTATTAAAATCCGGGTACCACTTGTACACCACATCGAGAGAATGGAACGGTTGTTCGAAGCTGTCATCGAAGCCATCGATGCCCGGGATCAGGATACGCGGACCAAACACGTTATAGACTAAAGATGCAGAGTGTTCACCGTTATCTGAGTCATAACCGAATTGCGTATTCACTACCCATTTCGAGTGACCGGTCATCGCCCGTGTCGGGTTAGTGATCGAGGTCGAAACACCGGTTTGCTCTTCAATGTTAGCCGGGTCCAGCTCAATCTCTGAGTCACTTAAGGTGAGGTTACCGGACACAAACAGGTTGTCCCAGATACCGTCGCCAATCACTTCAAGACCTTGCAGGAACTCCACTTCCATACCGTACATCTTACCGGTTTCGGCATTAGCGATACGAATAAGCGGCGGACCATCCTGTGCAGGCGACTGAACCGATTCAATGGGTGAATCCATGTCTTTGTAGAACAGGCCCAGTGACAGGTTGTTACCGGCTTCACGGTACCATTCCCAGCGAATATCAAAGTTATTGATAGACGTGGTACGCAGTCCTGGTGTACCGCCTACCGGGTTTTCGGTGAGCGGGTCGATATACGTTGAAGACGAGACTTCACGCAGGTCTGGACGCACTACCGTTTTACCGTAGCTGAAACGCAGCTGCATGTCTTCCTGCAGGAAGTATGTTACCGCCAGCGACGGATAGAACGCGTCTTCCTGGAAAGCCAGCTGTGAACGGTCTGCTTCGTCAGTTAAGTCGAACTGGTTGGTACGTGGATCGAACGGGACAACCGCCTGGCGGAAGTCTTCGTAACGCACACCACCACTGAAACGCCACAGGTTGTTCCAGAACAGGTCGGCTTCAAAGTAGTAAGCATCCACTTTCTGACCAGCAGCATAGTCGTCACCAGCAACTGTGGTATCACGCAGCAGGTTTTGTGTGCTGTAGCTAGCGCTATCCAGAACTTCATCGGTAAGGATGTCGTTAAAGTTGTAGCCTTCCAGAATAGACGTATCGGTAAACGCACGGGTACTGATGTCCAGACGACGGTTGTCTGCAACACGTGTCTTGCTCAGGAAGTTACCACCTGCTTTAAATTCCATTTCCCAGTTATCAATCATCAACGGGTAGTTTACGTTGTAGGCGAAGTTTTCTACGCGGTCATGCAACGTTTGGAATGAATAGCGGCCAGCCGTTGTAGAGTTACTCAGGCTGCTTTCTGTTTCGCGATCGTAAATGCCATCTAAATTATCGTCTTCCAGCAGGAAGCGGGCTTCCATGTTACCTGGGGCATCACGGGAAGAACGGCCTTCAGAATATTTCCAGTCAAAACCAAGGAAACCTAACTCAGGGAACGTGTGTGTACCACGTAACTGGTTGGTGAACATTTTCCGTTCTTCGTATTGCACTTCGTACTTACGAACACGCTGGTTATCAGATAACGTGATGTTGGCAGTGTTACCAATCATGTCGCGGATCTGGTCGCGGGTATCGCTCAACACGATAAAGCTATAGTCCACACGATGCTGACGATTGTAATCGACACCTACGTTAAACAGGGTCGACCACTTCACCGATTTCTCAGTGGTGTTTACTTCGTCATAAAAGCGAATCATACGGATTTCTTCACCGTTACGCAGTGGCTGTTCGCCCACATACTCTTCGCTTACATCGGTAGAACGGTCGTAACCACTGGCAAGCAGGAAACCAAAACGCCAGTCGTCGTCATAATCAAAGCTGTTACCAATCGACAGGTTGGCTTTGTAATCCGGGTCTACGCTTTCCAAACGTGGATCGTAGTCACGGTTCAAACCTTTGAACAAGGCAACAGACTCTTCCTGGCTAATGCCATCGAGGAACTGTTTGCTCTCCCACTGATCAACAATGGCTGCTGGCGCCGCACGGGTGCCGTCATCTTCACCAAACCAGTCATCACCGCCACCATTGTACTGGTAAGCGTCGTCAAAGTTATTGGTGTTTGAACCTAACTGGCCCTGAACACTGAATACGTAATCTGAAGGAATGGTTTTCAGACGAATATCAACGTTACCACCACCGAAAGACGCAGGCATAGAAGGCGAGTAGGCTTTTTGTACCGACAAGCTTTCGATAATCGTAGATGGGAATAAATCCAGCGGAATAACGTTACGGGTTGGGTCTGGACTAGGCACAGCCAGGCCGTTCAGCTGGGTAGATGAATAACGTTCACCCAAGCCACGTACATAAATGAATTTACCGTCAACCAGTGTCAAACCCGTTACACGACGCAGGGCAGAAGCCGCATCGGAGTCACCGGTACGAGAGATTTGTTCCGCACCCATGATGTCAGCAACGAATGCCTGGTTTTTCCGTTCTTCCATTACTGCTGTTGCCGTACCTTTCAGACGGGTACCAGTGGCAACCACTTCTTCGATGACTTCCTCATCGTCAGCTTCCTGAGCAACTGCAGGCACGGTAGCCGCTGCGAATGTTGCCAGTATCGCCAGACTCAATGGCTTGACAGGAAATCTGATTGCAGGCTTTTTCATTGTAAACCTCGTGGAAAAGCGTTCTTACACATCAACGTTTAAAAACGTTGCTTTTAATACTTAAAAAGCAAGCACGCTACTTTTGCTGCAACGTGCCTGCCTTGATGGAGGGATTAGGAGTGATTACTCCAGACCAACGGTCCAGCCAGCAGTCCAGTCGTCGTCTTCAGACACGGCACCAACAAAGTCCACGTTGTCGAAGAAAGTATCACCCGTCCAGTCTTTAGGCGTTACCGCATCAGTGATGCTGTAGATGCCGCTAACGACTTCTGCTTGAGTAGCGACTACTGCGTTGCCAGTCATGGTGTTCAGGAACCAGTTTTCCAGGTCAGTCGCACCCGCGTCGAACTTGAAGTTCTCGTCGTTTTCACAAGCAATCACAGAGTTTGTGAAAGTGGTGGTGCCGTCAGTCAGGTTAGCCTGAGACTCAACAACGTTTTCGATTTCGAAACACTCACCCATGCCAGCAGGGCCAGTTACGATGAAGTTAGACAGCTGAGCGCCGGTACCTTCGCGCAGGTAAACACCTTCTGAATCGTCGTCGCCGTCGAAGTTGTTACCAATGATGGTTACGTTAGACAGAGTCGGGTTAGACTGTGGCTGGTTAGCCGGGTCAGAACCGTCGTTGTCGGCTTCGATACCGCGGTTCGCATCTGAATCGTCAGTTGCCTGGCGAACCAGTACATACTGCATACGACCCTGGAAGCCGTTATCCCAATCGATGCTGTCATCTTGGTTGTCAGTCAGTACTACGTACTTCATGTCAACGTTACCGCCAAAGAATTCAACACCATCGTCTGAAGACTTGTGGATTTGTACGTAGCTGATATCAGTACCAGAACCTACGCCACCCATAGTCAGACCTTGCAGTTCGTTATCAGGTGCAATCTCGAAACCTGAGTGCATGATGCGAACGTAGCGGATAGTACCTGAGTTATCAGCAGTATCGGTTCCGCCGAATACCGCACCTTCTTCTGCACCTTCGATTTGCAGTGAACATGCACCGGTTTCAGGACACTGGTTAGATGGCGCGTTACCCAGCATTACCAGACCACCCCATTGACCCGGCTCACCGGCATCAGACGCTACGTCAGCTTGTGAAGTAAAGGTGATTGGGTTAGCAGCAGTACCTTGCGCATCAATTTGTGAACCACGGCTGATTACCAGGTAATCGTTACCGCTTGCACCGTACAGAGTGACACCTTCTTCAATAGTCAGTGTTGCGCTGTCAGTGTTGTCGCCACCGATGAATACTGCGCCAGACAGGGCATACATGTTGCCTTCAGTCAGGGTTACATCAGAAGTGATGCGGCCAGTTAACTGACAGGTAGTGGTGGTGCCGTCTACAGAATCAATTTCAGTAGTGCTTGCAGGACAACCGTCAACCGATTCAACAACGCCAGTAACTTCACCGCCGCCGAAACCGAATGCCCAGCCATCACGCCAGTCAGTTACGCCATCCAGTGCACCGATGTAGTCAGTCGCATCAAAGAAACCGTCGATTTGCGATGCGTCAGCACCTGCACCTAACAGTGGGCTACCAGACGTTGGTGAACCGTCTGCATTCAGTGCAATCGCTTCAGAAACGGTGTTGCCAGTCATGGTGTTTAAGAACCAGTCTTCCAGATCAACGGCGCCGTCATCGTTCTTAAAGTTTTCACCGTTACGGCAAGCCATAACAGAGTTTTGAATAGTGATAGTGCCGTCGGCCAGGTTAGCCTGAGACTCAGTCACGTTTTCAACTTCAAAACACTCGCCCATGCCTGCAGGACCCGTCACAACCATGTTGTAAATCTGTGCACCGGTACCTTCACGCAGGTAAACACCTTCAGAATCGTCGTCGCCGTCGAAGTTGTTACCGATGATGGTCAGGTTAGAAATCATTGGGTTAGACTGTGGCTCATTTGCCGGATCTGAACCGTCGTTATCAGCTTCGATACCACGGTTTGCATCAGTGTCGTCTGTCGCATGCTCAAGGAAAGCGTACTGGATTTTACCAGTAAAACCGTTATCCCAGTCTAAAGAGTCATCTTGTGCACCAGTAACCAGTACATATTTCAGTTGCGGGCTACCGCCGAAGAATTCGATACCGTCGTCAGAAGACGCGTGTACCTGAATGTGGTCGATAGAGGTACCAGAACCTACGCCACCCATAGTCAGACCTTGCAGCTCGTTATCTGGTGCAATTTCGAAACCTGAGTATTTGATTACCATGTAGCTGATAGAACCAGAGCTTTCAGTGTCGTCTGTACCACCGAATACCGCACCTTCTTCAGCGCCTTCGATTTGCAGAGAACATGCGCCGGTATCAGGACACTGGTTAGAAGAAGCGTTACCCAGCATTACCAGACCACCCCACTGACCAGGCTGTGCGTCACCGCCAACCACGTCTTCGATAGAAGTCAGAATGATAGGTGCTGCTGCAGTACCGTTTGCTTCGATAGTTGAACCACGGCTTACTACCATGTAGTCGTTACCGCTGCGACCGAAAATTGTTGTACCTTCTTCGATAACCAGGTTCACGCTGTCTGCGTTGTCGTTACCAAAGAATACTGCACCGTCCAGTGCCCATACGGTGTCGTTAGTCAGCGTGATGTTACCGCTGTCGTCAGCCATATCCGCAGTTAAGCGACCAGATAGAACACGAACCGTTACATCGCTACCGAACGCGGTAGAAACCTGAGAGCTCAGGCCTGAACTTACTTCACCAGGCGCGGTATCTGTATCACCAGAATCGCCAGAACCTGAATCACTACCACCGTTACCGTAGTTATTTTCTACGCTGTTATCGATGTTCCCTTCTGAAATGTTGATATCGCCGCCACAGCCAGCTAACACGAGTGCCGTTGCAATCGCGGAAGCTTGAAATAAGTGCTTAAGTTCCATTCGTATCTCCAAGTGCGAATATGATTATGGATTTAGAAAACGCAGGAACTTTACCGAAGGTAAATGACACATTTGTTACACTCTGGCGTTGTAACAAAACTTTCACAGGAAAAAATGAACTTTTAGTATCTAAATGGCGTGGATCAGCACGTTTAAATAATTAGTGCATGAAAAATAACAAGATTTCTGAATATACTCTAATTATGGAGATGCAAAACGCGGCTGGACAACCCGTGAATACTGGGAAATAGCCCTGTTTGGCAGGCACCGAATTAAACTAAAGTATGAAGCTTTAATGACAGTCTGAGACTACAGTTTAACGGCGGTATCTTCTAAATATCGGCGTTGGCGAAGCAATAAATCTTCGCGAACCGGAAAATAGCCGTCCTTGCTCACTTGATCTTGCCCCTGCTGGGAAAGGACATAGCGTAAAAACTCTCTTTCCAGGGTAGGCAATGGTTTACCCGGTGCTTTATTCACGACCAGATACAGAAAACGGGCATAGGGATAGGTTTCATTGCGCACAGTTTGCGTGGTTAACGGTACCAGTGACTGCGCAGAGTCTCCGATAGCCAGGGCTTTAACGCCAGCGGTTTTGTAACCGTAGGCGGCGTATCCGATACCATCGTTGCTCGACGCAACAGACAACACCACCGAAGCAGAGCCGGGCTGCTCGTTCACCGTGGCGCGAAAATCTCCGTCGCAAAGCGCCATCACTTTAAACAACCCATAGGTACCGGAAACCGAGTTCCGACCAAAAATACGTATTGGCGACACGGTGGCGTTCTGATTTGATAAAAGCTGTGACCAGTCGGTAATGGCTTCCCGTGCACCGCAGAATCGGGTGGTTGAGAAAATACCGTCGACTTGCTCCAGCGTAAGCCCTTCAATGGGATTCTTCCGTTCGACGAAAATCGCGATGGCATCCATGGCAACCCTGACCACCGTGGGCGGATAACCATGCTCGCGAACAAAATCGCGGATTTCAGAGGGTTTCAATTCACGACTCATGGGGCCGATGGTTGCAGTGCCTTCGGTAAGTGCGGGTGGTGCCGTAGAGGAGCCTGAAGCCTGGATCTGAAATTTGACCTGAGGATACATCTCCATGAATTCCTGCGACCACATGGCCATCAGGTTTGCCAGGGTATCTGAGCCAACTGAGGTTATTTTACCGGCAACGCCGGGGCTTCGGGTGTATTCAGGCACAGATTCCTCTGCACAAACCTGAAAAGTACTCATACACAGCAAAGCACTGACTAACACCTGACACCAACGGCTCATGACTTCTCCGTAATCAACTCTTCATCCAGCAGGAACGAAAACTGACTGCCCTCTCCTACGGTACTGGTAATATCCAGCTGAGAATTATGATGGCTGAGCACGTGTTTCACAATAGACAAGCCCAGACCGGAACCGCCGGTTTTTCTTGAACGGGCTTTGTCCACCCGGTAAAAGCGTTCAGTGAGCCGCGCCAGATGGTTCTGTTCAATGCCGTCACCGTTATCAATAACGGCAAATAAGGCATCGTGGCCTTCACGCCGCCAATGAACGTTTATTTCGCCGCCAGGTGGCGTATAGTGCACAGCGTTGAATACCAGATTCGAACAGGCACTGCGCAGTTCTGTTTCCACCCCAAATACCCAGAGCGCGGGATCAATATGGAAAGTAATCTTATGCCCTTTGTCGACATTCAGTGTGGCAGCTTCTTTTTCGAGCTGCGCTAACATGGCGGGCATATTTACTTTATTTTCGTAAATCCGCTCTGAGCTGGCCTCAATGCGCGATAACACCAACAGATCTTCAATCAAACTCTGCATTCGCTGGGCCTGCGCAGACATCTCTTTCATCGCCTTCTGCACCATCGGGTTATCTTCATCTTCTGGCAGGATTTCCAGATAGCCCGATAACACGGTAAGCGGCGTACGTAGCTCGTGAGACACATTCGCCACGAAGTCTTTCCGCATTTCTTCCAACTGAGATACCCGGGTTACGTCTCGGGCAATAAGCAGCAAGTGCTCTTCGCCATAGGGCATGATCCGGTATTCAAAGGTTTTGTTGGGGTTGGTAGGCGCAGGTACTTCAATGGGATGACTAAAATCGCCTTCATGAAAGTAGCTGATGAAATCTGGATGACGGATAAGATTGTCGATACGGGTGCCTGCATCACCGGGCCATTTTAAACCCAGCTCCAGTCGGGCCAGCCGGTTACACCAAATTATACTGGCTTTGGAGTCCACCACAACGGCGGCATCGGGGAGCGCTTCTGAGCCTTCCCGGAAACGTTTTACCAACTCACCTAATTCTTTGCGTTTGTTGCGGTTTCGCCGCTGCAGGTAATAAATGCCTTCGTAAATATGTTCCCACACGCCACTTACGGTAGGTGGCGACATTTTACGACTGTGCCAGAGCCAGCGATTCAGCTTGAACAGCTGCCAGTAATTGACAATCAACAGGCCCACCGCCCCTAATGCAATAGCAAATAGCATGTCGTCGACATACAACCCCACCAGCGCGAAGACGAGCAAATACGCAATCAGGCGAATTGCACTTCGTAGCCATGAAAAGGGATAGTACATGAATCAGAAGGCCTTGATTTGAGTGGAAAAGGCTATTGTGACAATGATAGACGACGCGCGCAATGCGCGTCGACAAACATTATAGTTTGGTGGAGAAACGATAGCCTGCGCCACGAACAGTTTGAATCATCGCATCGTGGCCATGACGAGAAATCGCTTTTCGCAAACGACGAATGTGAACATCAACCGTACGGTCTTCAACATAAACGTTCGTGCCCCACACGTTATCCAGCAACAGTTCACGGCTGTAGACACGTTCGGGGTGGGTCATAAAGAAATGCAGAAGCTTAAACTCGGTCGGTCCCATATCCAGCGGGTCGTTGTTGGCCATTACCCGATGTGAAATCGGTTCCAGCTTAAGACCATTGAACTCGATAGGCTCTTCGTTAGAGGTAGGCGTTACCCGACGCATCACTGCTTTAATACGGGCTATCAGCTCTTTCGGTGAAAACGGCTTAGTGACATAGTCATCGGCCCCGGCGTCCAACCCACGGATTTTATCTTCTTCCTCTCCACGGGCGGTTAGCATGATCACCGGAATGTCACGGGTAAATTCGTGTTGCTTTAATCCTTTCGCTAACTGAACGCCAGAACCACCCGGCAACATCCAGTCAAGCAATATCAAATCCGGATACGGCTCACAGATTTTTTGCTGTGCGACGTCGAAATCTTCGGCTTCAATCGTTTCATAGCCAGATTGCTCAAGCACAAACTTAAGCATTTCGCGGATCGGCGCTTCGTCTTCTACTATCAAAACAGTTCGAGACATTGATATTTTCCTGCTCATTACAAAACGCCGCTATTATTGATGTGGTCTGTGACAGTTTTATTAAAACGATTACATTTATGTGTCAAGGATATTACGACGAATTATGCTTAAGTGTAATGCCGGGTCGCTTGTTAATTCAGGCTTTTCCGCCTATTCTGTGTACCGGGAATAAACATTAAGGTTGGAGTTGGATGTCCAAGGTTAAGACAGGATTGTCACGTAAGCTGCTCACACGTGTATTGTCGGTTTATTTCATCCTGACGATTATCGTCACAATAGGCCAGATCTTTACCGAGTACCTGAGCACCAAGGACCACATCGAAAGCGAGCTTCGCACGCTGAAGAACACCTTTGCCGAAAGCCTTACCCGGGCCAACTGGGAACTGAACAAAGTACAGGCGCGGATTATTTCTGAAGGGCTAACTAAGCTACCCATCGTTGAGGGCGTACAGGTTCGCGATGAAAATGGCGATCTCATTGCCGACGAAGGCCGCACCATCCCCAGTGACGGGCAAACGGTTCAGGCAGGGATAATGCGCGACCATCCGGGTGGTGTTTTCAGTTACAGTTTCCCTCTTATCTTTGAATTTTCTGGCCGTCAGTCTTATGTTGGCGATGTCACCCTTTACTCCAGTTTCGACATTATTCTCAGTCGTATCGAAGTGGGGATTTTCTTCCTTCTTGGAAATGCCATCATCAAAACCGCGTTCCTGGTGTTTCTGTTCATGACCGCCTTCAAACACATGCTTTCGGAGCCATTGTCTGAACTTAGCAGACAGATGACGTCTTTCGACCCTGAGCACCCTGAAGAAGCCAAAATTACGGTTATTGATAATGATGACAACGAGTTACGTATGTTGCAGCACTCGTTTAATCAGGTCATTGATGATTTCATTGTGTCGCAGGCCAAGCTCACGAGCGCCCGTGAAGCACTGACCCAGGCCAACCGCAAACTCGACGACCAAAATCTCATTCTTGAACAGGAGGTGGCGAAGAAGACTGCGTCACTGTCTCAAATCATGCTCGACCTCGAGCAGCAGAAAGACGAACTCATCGCCAATCAGCGGGAATTAAGACAAGAAAACGAAAACCGACAGTACATTGAAGATGAGTTGCGCAAGCGTAATGCGGAATTAGCCAAAAATAACGAAATGCTGAACCTCATTAAGGATCAATTGGTTGAATCGGAGCGTATGGCTTCGTTAGGTGGCCTGGTTGCCGGTATCGCCCACGATGTAAATACGCCGCTGGGCGTTGGCGTTACTGCCGCCAGTTACCTCAGTGAACGCATCGATGCCTTGCGCCTTGCCTACAATGACAAAACCTTGTCGAACAAAACCATGGCAACCTTTCTGGATGAAGCAGAACAATCAGCCAGTTTGCTAATGGGTAACCTGAATCGGGCGTCTGAGTTAGTGGCAAGCTTTAAACAGGTAGCGGTAGACCAAACCAGTGAAGCGCAGCGCACATTCAACTTAAACAGTTATTTACACGAAATCCTGCAGTCGCTGAAACCCACATTTAAAAATACCCAGCATGAAGTGAGAATTCAGTGTCCTGGTGATTTGTATATCACCTGCGCGCCGGGTGTCATTGCACAAATCACCACCAACATGATGATTAATTCATTAATGCACGGCTTTGAAAATAAACCCGCCGGACACATTTCCCTGACCATCAGCCGCGACGATACCGATATCGTGATGGAATATCAGGACGACGGTAAAGGCATGGATAAAGCATCGTTAGAACATCTGTTCGACGCCTTTTTCACTACCCGGCGCAATCAGGGCGGCAGCGGTTTAGGCACGCACATCGTTTATAACCTTGTGACTCAAACCCTGGACGGCACAATTCAGGCATTTAGTGAACCCGACAAAGGCCTGCGCTACGTTATTCGCATCCCTGATCGTCAGGACTGATCCGTTTTATTAACTTAGATGATCGTTGCAGCCGATGCCCCGCATTGGTACGCTTGCCGCCCTTTATAACAATAATCTGGATCAGGACATATTTTCTATGTGGTTCAAAAATCTTAAGGCTTACCAGCTTACCCAGCCGCTTTCTCTGGACGACGATGATCTCAGCCGTATGCTGATGGATAACGCTTTCCGTCCCTGTGGCAAACAAGACACGGCCACCATGGGTTTTGCGTCGCCGTTCGCACAAGCCGGTAAAGAAGGCGTGATGTTCCACAAAGTACAGGAACGTTACTGGATAACGCTGAAGAAACAGGAAAAAATTCTGCCATCTTCAGTGGTCAATGCCGAGCTGGCAGACAAGGTTGCGCATATCGAAGCCGAAACCGGTTCACCGGTAGGCAAAAAGCAGCAACAGGATCTGAAACAAGAAATTATCTTTCAACTGCTGCCACAGGCATTTGTAAGAAACACCTTTACCCATGGTTTTATTTCCATTCCGGAAAAAATGGTCGTTATCGACGCCTCTGCCGATGGCAAAGCGGAAGCTTGGTTGGCTTGTGTTCGTAAGGCAATTGGCTCGCTGCCGGTAGTACCTCTGGCCCGCCACAGCCTACAATCTGAGTTGACACACTGGCTCACTGACGGCGCGCCAGACGGTATTGAACTGCTGGAAGAAGCAGAACTGAAATCTACCGACGATTTAGAAAGTGTCATTCGTTGTAAAAACCAGCCGCTGGACAGCGAAGAAATCACCATGCACCTGGATAACGGGAAGCTGGTGCAAAAGGTCGGCTTTGCCTGGCAGGAAGTCTTAACCGCAACTATTTCAGAAGACGGTTCTTTCAAACGGGTGAAATTTACTGATCGCCTGAAAGAAGAAACCGAAGACGTACCGAAAGATCAAGTTGAAGCACGATTAGACGCCGAGTTTGCACTGATGTCGGCTGAACTTTGCCAGTTCCTTGATTTCATGCGCACCACCCTGAAACTGAACGACGACTAACGTTAATCGTTAGCACGGAAGACAAAATTAAACGGGCCTGTTACGACTAACAGGCCCGTTTCTTTTGGCATCTGGAAGGTAGTTTATGCTGACGCTTTCCCATGCATTTTCTGGTAAAGCTTATCTAACCCAAGTACACATAACCCCGCGAATAGCCCCCATACCGGTGCACCAAGCTGCGCCACGGCGATGCCCGAGGCAGAACACAACAACGTCAGTAGTGCCGCTTTGCGATGATCATGATTTTCCATGCTGCGAAGTAATGATGCCTGCAGCGTTGCAAGCAGAGCTAACCCTGCCAGAAGGTGCACTACCACTGGTGGCATTTGGCTGAACAGATACACCACCAGCGACGCAATGATTCCGAAAATTAAATACCCGACGCCGGCCATGATCGCCGCTTTGTAGCGCTTGTTTCTGTCGTCTCCCGCGTTCTCGCCCATGCAGATAGCCGCGGTAATTGCCGCCAAGTTAAAAGCAAAGCCACCGAAAGGAGCCGCAATCAAATTCACGATACTGACACCTGTAAGGATTTGCCTAACGTCGGGGTGGTAGTCATAGCTTTTTAATATGGCAATGCCAGGCAGGTTCTGCGATAGCAGCGTAATTATAAACAAGGGTATCGCCAGGCTAATGGTGGCAGAAACCGAGAACGTCGGTGTTACCCACTCAAGTTCTGGCCAATTCCATGCGAAATCCAGATTCGTGCCGGTGCTACCTAACCCCACCGCCATAGCCACAACAAGCAGTACCAGCATAAGATAACGAGGGAAAAAGAGTGAACCTAATAAATACAGTGCAATGAAACTGACTACTATGATTGGGTGTGCGGCGGCATCGGTAAAAACGCCTAAACAAATGGGCAACAGAATTCCGGCCAACATCGCGGACGAAACAGCAGGCGGAATGCGCTCTATCTGGCTAGTGAGTGCTTTACTCCGCGCCGCAATGAATGCCAGTAAGGCTGCAGTGACAAACGCACCAATAATTTCTGCCAGCGAAAAGCCGCCAACCGCACCAATCAGAAATGCCGCGCCAGGTGTAGACCATGCGGTCACCACAGGTACTTTATACAACCAGGAAAAGCCGATACAGGTAATGCCCATGCCTAGCCCCAGTACAAGCAACCAGCTGACAATCATCGAAGGTGTGGCACCCGACGCCTTGGCAGCTTCAATAACCAATACAACCGCACTACTGTAGCCCACCACCACGGCGGTAAAACCCGCAGCAATATGACTGAGTTGAGGAAGAGATTTCGATGACAAGGCGGGCCTCCGGTGTTAGCATTTGCCAATAGACCTGTGCGCTATAACGCACAATTGCGAGCGAGTGTAACATCGTGCGCTATAACGCACAATGCACTTAGCATGGTGGCATGCAATATTTATCAGGATGCAAAACACAGATGAATCCTAACGAGGCAATTAACGCACAAATATCCCGGACACTCAAAGCCCGTCGTAAAGAGCGCGGATGGTCTTTAGACAAAACAGCACAGCAAACTGGGGTCTCCAAGGCCATGCTAGGACAAATAGAGCGTCAGGAGTCTAGCCCTACCATTGCCACACTGTGGAAAATTGCCACCGGTCTGCAATGCTCATTTTCCTCCTTCCTCATACCCGGTGCAGCCGATCCCGCCACGAGCATGCCTTCTGAAAACGATGGGTTTGCCGGTGACAGCAATATGAAGGTGAAAACGCTCTTCCCCTATTCGCCTATCACCCGTTCAGAAATGTTTGAAATTACCCTGACAAATCACCACCAGCAATTATCAACACCACACCAAGCCGGCGTGCTTGAACATATTCATGTAATAGAAGGGAAACTTGAAATTTTACAGCAAGATGTGTGGCACCCTGTAACCACCGGTGAACAGTATTTATTAGCAGCCGATGGCGAACATGGTTATCGTGATTTAAGCGGAAAAACGCGCTTTATCGACATGATTTTTTACCCATAACCCCTGCGCGGGAGCATCGGGGTTGACGGGAAAACAGGTACCTGCCAGCGTTGCACAGATACCTGCCCGGAGTCGTTATGAAGAGAAGATCTGTTTAGCGTTGACCGCCATTTCTTTAAACTCATCGGTGGTGAATTCTTTGATGTCTTCAATCACACCACGCTGAATTGCCAGATTAAGCACTGCGTCTTTCTGGTCGTCCATTTTACCGGCCAGCGCCGCGCCTACACGAACGAAATCCACATAAGATAGTTTTTCAGGTAGCACAGATAAGTCTTTCCACTGCTCTGCAACCATCACAAAATCGTCGTCAAACTCCCACGCTCGCATGATGCTGCCGCCAATACGGCAAGACAGCTTATCAATCGCCACATTCAGAAATGTTGGGTTGGCGAAAACTTCTTCATGGCGCTCGGCTTCAGTAAGAATTGGCAACACGCCGATATCGTGAACCAGCGCTGCGAGCGTCATGGTATCTAAACTCAGCTCACGGTTGCGGGTACGGTTGATATAGGTTTGTAATGCCGCCATTGAATAAGCGACAACTTTAACGGTTGCAGCCCATTCATTTTTCAGATGCTTGGCTACCACGTCGTTTTTAGAAACAAATAACTGCTCCATTGCCAACGCCGTAGAGATATTCTTTATTTGACGCAAACCAATGCGGGTGACGGCTTGGCCAATAGACGTCACTTTTACCGTGCGCCCCAGGTAGGCACTATTGGCAATTTTTATCATTCGCATGCTCAGCGAAGGGTCTTTGCCAATAACATCACCCATGGCGTTCAAGTTCACATTCGGATCATCTGCGGCTTTACGCACTTTAAGTGCGATGGCAGGCAGCGTAGGCAGAACCAGCGTATCGTTGTTGATCTTTTCGACCAGAATAGTCAGAAGCGCGTTTTGTGTTGACATATACCTACCTTATATTGGTTTCCGTGCGCCAGACGCTGTGGGGCGTGCAGGCAGAGAGGTATGAGTATGATTGGCTATCCGTTGCAAGCAAACGAGACGGCAACTCTTTACTAGATAATTAAAAATATATCAGCAGAATGCTGATTCTGCATCCCGCAATCGCGCATTTTCTTGCCATGTGCGCATACTGCGGTGTTTTTGCTAATACCAATCATAGTCTAAGGTGTATTGCCAGATGCGAGTTTTTAAGCATAAAGCACAGGATTTCTGTTTTGGATCATCCTGCCGTGCGTTCTTCTTCCGTTGCCCTCGTCAATATGAGAAATCCCTGATACACTCCGCGTTTGCATACGTGGTGTTGCGCGTTTTCTCTAGTGTCGCGCAAATTAAATGGGAATTTGGTGTAACTCCAAAACTGTACCCGCAACTGTAATGACCCAGCAGGTCGAAGTCAGATACCAGCCATAATGCAGTGACTTAATTTCGTGCGGGAAAACACGAATACAGTTTTACTCCACACTTCAGGCATTGCTGAACGAGTAACTGCTTTCATACGGCTATGGCTGCCGGTTATCCCGCTAAGTATAATTTTAGTATGACGGGCATCATGTCTACCCAAGCGGCACTGCATCTTCAAGATGTCACCTATTCAATCAACAAAAAGCGAATCCTTACGGATATTTCGCTGGGCTTCGGTGCAGGTCTTTTCCACGGCGTGCTTGGGCCGAACGGTGCGGGTAAAACCACCTTATTGAAAATCATCACCGGGCAACTTCAGGCTGCCGGAGAAGTCTGTTGGCAAGGCCGCCCGTTGTCAGATTATGCCCCCCAGGAACTTGCCCGCCATGTTGCGGTTGTGAACCAAATAAACGATTCCGTGTTCAGTCTGACGGCGAAACAAGTTGTGACCATGGGGTTGTTGCCGCATAAAAATTTGTTGTCACGTTACACCCGTGACGACCGGACACAAGTGCTGAAAGCGCTGGATGATGTCGGTTTGGCAGATAAAGCCGAACAACACTTCAGTGCCCTGTCTGGTGGCGAACAACAGCGCTGTTTGATCGCCCGGGCATTGGTTCAGGGTGCGCCGCTACTGGTTCTCGATGAACCGGTGAACCATCTGGATGTGTACTATCAGCATCAAATTCTGCACTTGCTGCATTCACTTTGCCAGCAACAAGGCAAAACCGTGGTGGTGAGTTTGCACGACCTTAATCTGGCAGCTGCCTACTGCGATAATTTGGTGCTGATGAAAGATGGCTTGGTGGCCGCATCGGGGGCCTCATCTGGAGTGCTGGAATCCACCTTACTCAGCGACATTTTCAGAGTCCCTTGCACGGTGCATCACTCGGCAACACAAACAGCGCGGATTGAATTTAACCCGCCTTTTGCTGAATTTCAAAAAGCGTCGACGCAGGTAAAACATGATAGCTAACATGAAAGCGAAATGGATTGTGTTGCTTCTATTAGCGATCAGTGCGCCCTTATTGTCGTTATTCTTTGGCGCGGCCTCGTTGTCGGCCGATACCATTTTTCAATGTGTATCAGGCAGTTGCGCCGACCCCATCGACAATACTATTTTCTGGGATATCCGCTTTCCCCGGGTCATGGTGGGCTTTCTGGTTGGCGCGGGTTTATCGGTGGCCGGCGCCACATTACAGAATGTCACTCGCAATGGCCTGGCAGACCCCTACTTATTTGGTGTTGTTGCCGGTGCAGGACTCGGCGCCAGTGTTGCAGCGCTGTTGTTAAATAGTCCTTTAGCTGCCAAATGGGGCTTGCCCACTGCGGCTTTTGACATCGCCTTGCCCGTATCGGCATTGATTGGGGCGATATTCGCGGTCATCTTGGTACAGTTACTTGCGCGCTCTACTTTTGGTGGCCGTATCGAGCACATGTTACTGGCCGGCGTGGCGGTATCGTTTATGCTAAGTGCGCTGAGTCAGTTTTTATTGTTTGTCGGCGACCCATTCGCGGCAAACCAGGTGGTGTTCTGGCTAATGGGCAGTCTTGCCCGGGTTGAAAGCCAGTATGCCTGGGTTCTCTTCGCCGTAGTTGCTGGGTGTACAGCCGTCCTTTATCTTTTCGGGCCGCGTATTGACGCACTGCTTCTCGGCGACGACAGTGCCCGCACCCTTGGCGTCAATGTTGCCCACATGCGCATGCTATCTTTGCTTATTTGCGCCGGCCTCACCGCCGCTATCGTCTCTTACTGTGGCGGTATTGGATTTGTTGGCCTGATGATTCCTCATATTGTTCGCCGTTGGCTCGGTGTCACCAGCCGTACCTTATTCATCGGTTGTGCTCTTCTCGGTGGTTTTTTCATGGTGTGGGTGGACGTGTTTGCACGCACCGCACTGACTGGCCGGGAAATCCCGGTCGGTATTATTACATCTGCTATCGGCAGTCTTTTCTTCCTACTTGTAATGCGCCAGCGCCAGGCGTGAGGTAAGTAAACATGTCCATCTATAACAATCAGTTCTGGTCGATTGAGGCTGTAGATAAAACAGCGTTGCCTTTGATTCAGGCAGAAATCGACAACAAAACCAAGCCACCTGGTTCACTGGGTTTGCTAGAACCGCTGGCCAGACAATTGGCGCTCTGTCAGTGGCAAGGTGATATACGACCGGTGTACCTCACCAAACCCACCATGCTGGTATTCGCAGCTGATCACGGTATTGCCACCCACAACATTAGCATTGCGCCCCAGGCGGTGACTCACCAAATGGTGTTAAGCTTTATCAATGGTGGCGCAGCGATAAATAGCTTCTGTGCATCTGCTGGACTCACGTTACAGGTTATCGACTGCGGCGTACTCGAACCTATTTCTGGCAGTCATGATAATTTCATCAACAGCCGCATTGCCGCTGGCACGCAAGACATGTCCAAACAAGCAGCAATGACGGCAACGGAAGCTGAACTTTCTCTGTTACAGGGTGCGGAAGTGGCGAAAGCCGCCATTGAAGCAGGCGCGAACATTTTAGGTTTCGGCGAGATGGGCATTGGCAACACCAGCGCTGCTGCCGCGTTGTCCTGTTTACTTACCGGAATACCGTTAGATGAACTGGTTGGTGCGGGTACCGGAATATCAGAACATCAATACATCAGAAAACACGCTTTACTGCAGCAAACCATTAACCGCGTAACGCAAAGCGTTGGTGAGAGCCCGATAAACGCCGAGCTCGCCGTGCAAGAAGCAGGTGGTTTTGAAATTGCCCAAATCGCTGGCGCCATGCTGGCCACCGCGCAAGCCAGAAAAGTGATTCTGGTCGATGGCTTTATCGTGACCAGTGCCGCCCTTCTGGCCTTGCAAATTGCACCTGAAATTAGAGATTACATGGTCTTTAGTCACTGTTCGGGCGAAAAAGGACATCGCCGGGTACTGGAACACCTCGAAGCAACGCCATTGCTGGATATGGGACTTCGCTTAGGGGAAGGCACCGGTGCCGCACTTGCCATGCCTTTACTTAAAGCCGCAGCCGCCTTTTACAATGACATGGCCACGTTCGACAGCGCTGGTGTGACCTTGTAATGACAAACGTCCTCTCTGGTGTTCGCCAGCATGCCCATGCCCTATTGTTAGCGTTAAGCTTTTTTACCCGTATACCGGTGGGTCATCGTGTAACTTACAGTAACGATGCCATGCACCATGCGGGGAAATACTTTGCGTTGGTGGGCTGGGTCTTGGCTGGCATTCTCAGTGTTTGGATTTGGCTGCTTTCATCCCTGTTACCGGCTAGCGTGCTAATTTTCCTGGTTGTGTTGGCCAGCGTATTGCTGACCGGCGCCTTTCACGAAGATGGTCTGGCAGACACGGCTGATGCATTTGGTGGCGGTCAGGATAAAGATCACAAACTGATCATCATGAAAGACAGTCGACTGGGCACCTACGGAGTATGTGCACTTGTGGGGGCTTTGTTTGGTAAGTGGGTGTTGCTAACATCGCTGGTTGAGCAGCAATCTCTTGTGTTGTCATTATTCGTGGCTTACCCCCTTTCCCGCGCCTTTGCACTGAGTCACGTGCAGGATTTACCTTACGCCACTGAAAGCAGCAGCGGTAAAATTGCCAAGAGTATGCCCTTTGCCACCCCCTATTCCGTTTCCGCAATGGCATTTCTGTTCATCACTGGCGGCCTCGCGTTGCTTTTACTTCCACTTGGCACAGCAGTGCTTATTCTGGTGACCTGCATACTCTTGCGCCATTTCCTTAAATACAAGATGCTAAAACATGTTCAAGGCTTTACCGGCGATACCCTTGGCGCAGCGCAACAAATTCAGGAGCTGACCATTTACCTGATGCTGTTGATAGGCGGTGTGTCGTAATGCATCTGATTATCGGCGGCGCCCGCTCAGGAAAATCCCGTTATGCCCAGCAACAGGCTATGCAGGCAGAGTCAGTAACGGCCAACCCCGTACACTACATCGCTACGGCCACCCCCTTCGACCACGAAATGCGAGAACGCATCGCGAAGCATCAACATGACCGCCCGGCGCACTGGCTTACCTGGGAAGCGCCACTTTTACTGGCTGAGCAACTCTGCGACCTTCCAGACAATGACATTGTGCTGATTGACTGCCTGACATTATGGCTGAATAACCATTTATACGAAGCGCCAGCGCAAGACTTTTCAGCCTTATTCGATGCGCTTATACGCTGCATGCAACAGCGCCGGGGAGTGACGTACGTGGTTGCCAACGAAGTGGGATTAGGGGTTATCCCTGTGGGCGATGTCAGCCGCCGCTTTGTCGATCTGGCCGGCTGGCTGAACCAGAAAACCGCCCAATACGCCGACAAGGTAACTTTTATGGCCGCAGGCCTGCCGATGCATTTAAAAGGAAATGAATGATGGCATATGTATTTGATTTACTTCGACACGGAAAAGTAAATGGCCAGCCTGCGCTCTATGGCTCAACGGATATTAAAGTCAGTGAAGCGGGTCATGACCAATTGATGTCGCAACACCTCCAACTTGCCGGCGCATCACGCATTATTTCTTCGCCCCTTCAGCGCTGCTTGTACAGTGCCAAAGTACTCGCCAGCGAACTGGATCTCAAACTCAGTACCGCGCCAACACTGGCAGAGTGTCACTTTGGCGAACTCGACGGTATCCCGTTTGATGACATAACTGAACAATGGCCCTTGCTTGACGCGTTCTGGCAAAGTCCTTCCAGCCACACCTTGCCGGGGGCTGAATCGTTGCGCGATTTTCACAATCGGGTCGTAGGCTTTTGGGAGCGTATTATTGCCCGCCCCGGTGGCAATCACACGGTTTTGGTTACCCACGGTGGCGTGATACGACAAATTATAGCCAGAGTGCTTGGTCTCGACTGGACTTCACCGGCGCTGTATCAGCAACTTTCTGTTAGTCATGCAAGCCTTACCCGAATCACGCTTGCAGATTACCCCAGCGCCATACCGATTATACAGTTTATTGGTTTGCCGCCAGAACAAGGGCCGCTTAGATGACTCGCTGTAAAACACTCATGGTTCAGGGTACCAGCTCTGATGCGGGTAAAAGTATGCTGGTTGCTGCTCTGTGCCGCTGCTTGAAACAAAGACATATTCGCGTCGCCCCGTTCAAACCACAAAATATGGCGCTCAATAGTGCCGTCACGGCCCAAGGTGGCGAAATAGGCCGGGCACAGGCTGTGCAAGCTCAGGCGGCAGGCATTGCGCCCCATGTGGATCTGAACCCCATTTTACTGAAACCCAGTTCCGATACCGGCGCACAGGTGATTGTTCACGGTAAAGCGATTGGTGATATGCAGGCAGCGCCTTATCACGATTATAAGACGGTGGCGATGAATGCCGTTTTAAGTTCTCACCAGCGATTATGCGAGCAGTTCGATGCTGTTGTGGTGGAAGGCGCAGGCAGTCCGGCCGAAATTAACTTACGCGACCGTGATATTGCCAACATGGGCTTTGCCGAGGCGGTGGATTGCCCGGTTATCCTTATCGCCGATATCGACAAGGGCGGTGTTTTTGCCCAGTTTGTTGGCACCCTGGCGTTACTGTCGGAGTCGGAACGCAATCGTATCAAAGGGTTTGTTATAAACCGCTTTCGCGGCGATATCAGTTTATTGCAATCTGGCCTTGATTGGTTGGAGAAGGAAACCGGCAAACCGGTGCTTGGCGTGCTTCCCTATTTGCATAACCTTCAACTGGCCGCCGAAGACGCCATTCAAGCCGAACAAAATCTCGCCTCGGCAGAACGTATTCTAAATGTGGTGGTGCCCGTTTTTAGTCGTATCAGTAATCACACCGATTTTGATATGTTGCGCACCCATCCTCAGGTCAATTTGCAGTTTGTAGCTCAAAACCAGGCTTTACCGGCAGCCGACCTTATCATTTTGCCCGGCAGTAAAAACGTGCGTAGCGATCTGGCTTTACTTCGCCGATGCGGCTGGGAAAACGACATTCTGCGCCATTGCCGGTACGGCGGAAAAGTGCTGGGTATTTGCGGTGGCTATCAGATGCTGGGTGAACAGGTTGACGATCCACTTGGTGTAGAAGACAGCCCTGGCAGCAGTTCAGGTCTCGGATTATTGCCAGTGAACACCCGACTGGAGCAGGAAAAACAGTTAACCCGTGATACAGGTACGCTCACGTTGCGCGTCGATGAACCTGCACCGTTAAGTGGCTATCAGATCCATGTCGGTGTAAGCACAGTAAAACCTGGCGTTCATGCGTTCGCCCGCTTGAGTGATGGCACGACTGACGGCTGTATTAGCGAGGATGACCAAGTGGCTGGCACATACCTGCACGGTGTATTTGATTCTCCCGAGGCGCTGCAGCAAATCATTCGCTGGGCGGGGCTGGAAACTACCCTGGTCGATAATTATGAAACGCAACAAGAGCGTGAAATAGAGCGGCTTGCGGTGATGTGCAACAATCACCTCAACTGGCAGAAGTTAGACCCTTTATTCAGATAAACAGAGGTGTGGCAGAATGTGCCCCATCGCAATTAAGTAACAGTAAACAGACTTACAGGTAATACCATGAGTAACCAAGACGATAAGCAGAAACATAAAAAGCGCATGGAAGCACAAAAGGCCAAGGTAGACGAGCGCATTGCCCAGGCTACAGAAGAACGAGGCATTCTGATCGTCATTACCGGTAACGGAAAAGGAAAATCAACCTCAGGCTTCGGCACGGTTACCCGCGCGGTAGGACATGGCCAGAAGGCTGCGGTGGTGCAGTTTGTGAAAGGAACATGGCCTTGTGGTGAACGCGATTTACTGCAACAGGTAGGTGTGCCTTTTCATGTTATGGGCACCGGTTTTACCTGGGAAACACAAGACAAAGACACCGATATTGCAGCCGCGACTAAAGCGTGGGAGCAAGCCAAAGTCTGGTTGAAAGATGACACCATCGACGTGGTATTGCTGGATGAAATTACCTACATGGTAACGTATAAGTATATCGATCTTGATGACGTGCTCGATGCTCTGGCAAATCGACCGAAGGAACAAAGTGTCGTGGTGACGGGCCGCGCTTGTCACAGAGCCATTACCGATCTAGCCGATACGGTAAGTGAAGTGCGCTCACAAAAACACGCATTCGATGCAGGGATCATGGCACGTAAAGGTATCGACTGGTAATGAAACTGGCTGTTTTTATATCTGCTCTACTGCTCAGCCTTTCGGCTGCGGCGCAAACGGATGTGGACCCGCGAACACAACGTCGTCTGGTGGTGTTGGCGCCGCACCTGGTTGAAAGCCTGTTTGCCATTGGTGCGGGCGATCAGATCATTGCGACTACCGACCATTCCGATTTTCCCGCTCAGGCATCCTCCATTCCGCGAGTGGGCAATTATGCGCGCCTTCAAATCGAGCAAATTCTCGCGCTTCGGCCAGATGCCGTCGTGGCGTGGCGTAGTGGTAACCCGGCAGACGATCTGCAGCGGTTGGAAAAGTACAAGATAAATGTCGTGTATACCCAAGCCGATAACCTTCAGGATGTGGCGTCGGAGTTACGTATGCTGGGCAAATTGACGGGGCGTGAAAAGCAGGCTGAGAACATCGCCAATGATTACCTGTACCGCTTGCACGCACTGAAAGCGCGCTACAGCAAAGCCGAGGGAGTAAGTGTTTTTTATGAACTGTGGGCAAGGCCGTTACGCACTGTTGCAGGAAATTCCTGGTTGCAGCAGCAAATCGCGTTGTGTGGCGGCGATAACATCTATGCCGACATCGAGGAAGGCTACCCTCAGGTGAGTCTGGAGAATGTGCTCGATTTACGTCCTCAAGTGATTATTCAGCCCACCACCCACGGTGATAATCAGCCGGAAACCATTAATTGGCAGCAGTGGCCAGAAATACCTGCGGTTAATCATGGGTTTATTCTTCATCCTGATGCTGACAAGGTACATCGCATGACGACCCGCATGCTGGATGAAATTGAAGCGATGTGCGTACAGCTTGATAAAGCACGGCAGTTCTATGCACAAGATAGTGACCTGACACAGCCTTAAAGCTAGAAAGAATAAGCCATACACACCGCCTTTCCGTTGACTTTAGTATGAACAATTTGTAAGGTTGCGCCCGCTGTTTCAGGTGCTTGTCGATGCGTCACTTAAGGCGCATCTGGGCAAGGTAAACGGGAAGTGTGGTGAATGAACATTGTTTATTAATCCACCGCTGCCCCCGCAACGGTAAAAGCGCATTATGGCGCTAAGCCCGACACCGGCCTGAAAAACAGTTGATTACAAATGAAGCGGAGGGCTTCATTGGATTGCATATTTCGTGTCTCCTTTTCAATGTCAGCGTCGGGTAAATCAATTGCCTGTGCGGAAATTGTCAAAAGCCATTACGCATTCGCCGATCCACTCCCCTTCCTTCAGTCACAAGCACACACCCATTAGATTGAGGAACACACATGCACATCAGCAAACTGGCCATTGCCATTGCTTTAGGTTGCACCGTTACTTCTGTAATTGCAGAAGAAGCCACGCCCGGTTCAGACATTGAACACGTTGTTGTTTCAAGCCGCGTGATTACACCGGTAAGAGAACTCGCCACGTCCGTATCCGTTATGACTGAAGAAGAAATCGAATTACGCGGATATGCCAACCTGGCAGAAGTACTGCGAATCGAACCTTCTGTGCATGTCACCGACAGCGGTGGTATCGGCTCAACATCAGCCCTTCGCATTCGTGGTGAGGAAGGCTATCGCACGCTAATCCGCATTGATGGTGTTGATGTGTCTGACCCCACCGGCACGCAGATAATGCCCCAAGTAGGCCAACTGCAAAGCAGCAATGTATCGCGGGTAGAAATTCTGCGCGGTCCGCAAGGTCTGGTATACGGTGCCGATGCCGGTGGTGTTATCAATATTCAAAGCGGCCGACTGGAACAGGGTGTATACGGCAGTGTGCGTGCGGAAGCGGGTGAATATAATACGCAAAACCTGAGCGCCGAAGTCGGTGGCGGTAGCGAAACGGTCGAGGCTTACCTCTCTGTATCTGACTACTCCACAGACGGTTTCAACTCACGCATTGACGATACCGACCCGGCAGATGACGACGGTTACGACAACACGACGGTGCATGCCAAAGTAAGCGTGAAAGCCACTGATGCCCTGACGCTCGGTTTCGTCGCCCGTCATAACGATGGCGAAGGTGAATTTGATAACTGCTACACGGCAGCTTTCAGCATCAGTAACGATTGTGATAGCGCGTTTGAACAAACCAACTTCCGCGTGAGTGCCAATTATGCCCTTGAATCGGGTAATCAGCAGTTGGCCTACGCCAAAACCTTAATTGAACGTGAAAACTATACGGAAGGTGCGTCCAGTTACTTTACCAAAGGTACTGTTGAACGCGTTGAGTACATTGGCGACACGGCCATTAATGACCAACATACCGTGGTTTACGGCATCGATTGGGAAGAAGAAGCGATTACCTCTTCAAACGAAAGCCGCACACAAACGGGTTACTACGGTGAGCTGCAAAGTGAATGGGTAGAAAACCTGTTTACCACAGCAGGGGTTCGCTACGACGACAATGAAGATTTTGGTGAACACCTGAGTTACCGACTGAGCTCGGCGTATATCTGGGAACTGCAAGCGGGCGAACTGAAACTTCGTGGTGCATACGGTACCGGCTTCCGTGCACCAAGCTTGTACGAAGTGCAATATAACCGTGATTTTGGCTACGCGCCGGCTTCTGACGTAGCGCTGAAAGAAGAAGAATCTAAAGGCTACGAAATTGGTCTTCAGTTCACACCTTCAGCAGGCACTTTTGTCGAAGTTGTCTACTTCGATCAGAAAATTGAAGATGCCATCGTGTTTGATATGGCGACTTATTCGGGCTACCTGCAGGAATTAGGTACCGCCACCTCTGAAGGTATTGAGCTTATTGGTCAATGGGCCATTAACGACGCCTGGACCATTAAAGGTAACTACACTTATAACGATGCAGACGACGTAAATGGCGCACAGCGCGTTCGCCGTCCTCGCGACCTGGCCAACCTGTCAGTACTTTACCGCTACGAGGCAGTTACGGCAGAAGCTACCGTTCGCATGGTGGCTGATGCAGTGGGTATCAGTGCACCACTGGACGATTACTCGCTGGTAGATTTAAGTGCCCGCTACGATGTTACAGAAAACTTTTCTGTATTTGGTCGTATCGAAAATGCCTTCGATAAAAGCTATCAGGGTGCATCGGCATTCCGCTCACGTGGTCGTGCAGCGAACATTGGTGTGAACTACGCGTTCTAATGTCACCATACAACAAGAAGGGAGCCGATTGGCTCCCTTCTTTTTTTCTGCTTTATTGCAACGTACTAGTCGGCCACTCGCCCGTTTGGCTCACCGATAATTGCAATCACATCGTTCTCATAGCCATCAGAGGTTTTATATTCCCGGTATCCTTTTGAAACCGCAAAAGCCAGGAGAAAAGCTTCATCGCCCAAATGGTAAATACCAGCGCCTTTTGTACCATTCGCGCCATTCGTCACAGCAGCGGGCAACGTAATTTGCTCACCGGCCTTCCAACGCTCTGTGCCGCTTACGCTGATAACCTTGCCTCGACGGTCGATATACAAACCGAAGCGTTCACTGTCATTTGCCCAAAGCACGTCTGCCAGCATTTGTGAAAATTCCGGCTCGCTATCAAATACCAACCCAATGCCACCAACCGCAGCATCATTTTTGCGAATGACGGCATTGTATATGTAGGTAGGATTACTGTCGTAATAGTCGCTTGATTCAAAAGCTGATACACGAAAATGTTGTGCGTTCTGCATACGTATCGCCGATTCCCATACTGAACTTTTTTCTGCTTCCTGGCCTATTTGGTCAGATAAACTTTTATCTGATACGGCAACAATTTTTCCGCTACGGTCATACAGATAGATCCCCGTGTACACGGTGTACAAACTGTTGATGTATTCGAGGATGTCGCCCATTACCGAGATATCTGCAGCGGTAGCGGCGTTGTTACTCAGTGTATTCTGGAAATGTGAAGTAAGTGCCCACCAGCGACAATCGTTTGCCCGCTCGTACAAGTTTCTGTCCATGATGTCGATAGCCAGTGCGGCCTGGAAGGTCATGCCATTGAAATGGGTGGTGAGTGCCGTTTTCATCAGTTGACTCACCGAGTCGGTAAAAATGGACTGCATCTGGCGGCCAATTTTGCGAATTTCTTCCAGAATGGGAATAAACTCGTCCGCGTCGCGGCGGGCAGCGGCAATGCGCCCATTTAACACCACCAAATCCAAATCTTCGGTAACAATCTTTGCCCGGTATTGGATATTGCTCAATACAGAAGAAAAGCCTTGCCACTGATTGACGTCGTCAATGGCATCATAACTTGATGTTGGCTGCGAGCCCATGTGAGTCAGAGGTAATAACACACAGCCGTGCCATCCAAGCCCTTGATAATTTTGATAACCCCGGGTTTTTGCGACAGTGACAATATATTCTTTTCTGTCAATGGTGAGGATCTGATTTTCCTTTGCCACATTTACCGTTTTCCCTCGCGGTAAAACAGTATCGTCGCTACAAACCAGGGTATTTCCTTTCTCATCGAGCAGAGCCAAGATGTTCCCGGAGTCATCATCAAGATCATTAAACAAACTGCGCATCTCGCCTTCCAGCCGAAAGCTCATGCACAAAATACCAATGATCTCTTGTGTTTCAGGATCTCTTACCGGCGCAAGAAATAACGATGAAATCGGATGCGCAGGCCGTAGGGGTGAATAACGGCAAATCTCCAGGTATTCATGATAGCCAGTTAAGATTTCCGATAACACAGGGTCAGTTTCCGCGATGGGCTCGCCCTGCGCCATTTGCGCACGCAGCTCACCTTGGCAGTCAAACAACATAATATCGTCGTAAACCGTATACTTTGCTGCGTATTGCTCTAATCGCACAGCAATATTTTCGCTGTTTTCCGAGCCTGATTGCGCATCATGCAGAAACTTAATGATATCCGTATCGGTAGCGAGAAACCCCACATCAGCGGTTCGCTCAAATAAATTACGAATTGGAATATCAATGAGGGTCTGTGCAATGGTCTGATTTTTAACGCCACATTGTTGCGTATTTTCAGCCAACAGGTTTTCGATTAAATCATCCTGCAGAACAGCGAATTCAGACTTGGTCTCTAGCATGTTGCCAAGCAAACTCTGGGGTACATTAAGTGAGTTTATTTTTCCGACTAACGCCACCTTATCCCACCAAGTATTCAGACTGAATAAATTGTTTCGATAGTGTGAGACGGTCGTAAATAGTTCCAGAAACTGCTCTTTGTTATTTTTTAGTAGCGCTTCCACTTCATTACCTTATACTTTAGTATAACTTATTGTTTTGAATAACAGTTTTCTTATTACACTATCAGAACTTTAAACACTTTATTGTATATTTTTTGTTACTTTTCTGGCTTTTTTTTATTCAGCTCGGCTTTTACGGCTTAGCCCATTCTTTTACCCTGAAATTGATATTCTGATTTTTAGCAACAAACGAATGTTGTTGATTGGGAAGCAAAATAGGTATCGAAGAAAACGCTGTCAGGCTGAGTCATCGCTCGGGTTGTCGCGGATACCGTTGCACATGCGCCTTTAATTGTGTATCAATCGTTATAACGACATGAATACCTAAAAATGGAATGTATAACGATGAAAATAAGCGCTACTCGCACCCGGCTCGCCATGGCCGTTGCCGCATCCATCCTAACCCTTTCAGCCTGTTCTAAAGCCCCTGAAACCAGCCATTCAACACCAGCAGCAAAACAAGAAGTCGCAGACACGCAAGCGTCGCCGCTACTGGTAGACCGTGCGCGTTTGGGGATTTATCAGCCCGTAGCATTAACCAGCGATTTGTCTTCGCTTTCTGACAACCAGAAAACCATGCTGGGCTTACTGATCGACGCATCAAAAATCATGGACGACCTCTTCTGGAAGCAAGCCTTTTCCGGTGAAAAATCGGCATTTCTTGAAAAATACAGCGATGCAGACATCGCGAAGTTTGCTGACATCAATTATGGTCCCTGGGATCGCTTAAATGGCGATGCGGCGTTTTTAAAAGGGTATGACAGCAAGCCCGAAGGCGCGGAATTCTACCCTCACGATATGACCAAAGAAGAGTTTCAGCAGCAAGATTTTGCAGACAAAGACGGCTTATATTCACTGGTAAAGCGCAATGAAGACGGCAGCCTGTATACCGTGCCCTATTCAGAAGCCTATAAAGCTGAATTAACGCAAGCGTCTGCACTGTTACGTCAGGCGGCCGAACTGGCAGATAACGAAGAGTTTGCCAACTACCTGACATTACGGGCCGATGCGCTGTTAAGTAACGATTATTATGCGTCGGATATGGCCTGGATGGACATGAAAACGAATCCGGTTGAGCTGGTTATCGGCCCCATTGAGTCCTATGAAGATCAGTTATTCGGTTACCGCGCCGCGTTTGAATCGTATGTACTGCTTAAAGATATGGCCTGGAGTGAGCGCCTCGCCAAGTTCGCCCAGTTCCTCCCTGAATTACAAAAAGGCTTGCCGGTTCCTGCCGAATATAAAGCCGAAATGCCTGGCTCTGATGCCGACCTTAACGCTTACGATGTGATTTACTACGCGGGTCATTCCAATGCAGGCAGTAAAACTATTGCCATCAACCTGCCTAACGATGAACGCGTACAACTGGCCAAAGGTACCCGACGCCTGCAGTTGAAAAACGCCATGCGCGCCAAATTTGATCAGATCCTTCTGCCCATTGCCGATGAGCTCATAAGCCCAGAACAACGCGACCACATTACATTTGACGCCTTCTTTGCCAATACGATGTTCCATGAAGTGGCTCACGGTCTTGGTATTAAGAATACATTGGATGGTAGCAGTACTGTTCGTGCTGCTTTAAAAGAACACGCCTCGGCGCTAGAAGAGGGCAAGGCCGACATTCTTGGGCTGTATATGGTGCAGAGTCTGCTGGAGAAAGGTGAAATTACTGAAGGTGTACTGGAAGATTATTATGTTACCTTCATGGCTGGCATATTCCGCTCTGTGCGCTTTGGAGCGTCTAGCGCTCATGGTAAAGCTAACATGATTCGCTTTAATTTCTTCGAGGAGCAAGGTGCTTTCGAGAAAGGCGAAGACGGTTTCTATAAAGTGAATATGGAAAAAATGGGTAACGCAGTAGAAGCCTTATCCCGCCTTATCTTAATTTATCAAGGTGACGGCGATTACGAAGGCGTTGCTAAACTGGTAGAAGAAAAGGGTATCATCAAGCCTGCTCTGGCCTCTGACCTTGCTCGCCTGGAAGCAGCCAACATTCCCGTCGATATTACCTTCAAACAAGGTAAAGCGGTGCTGGGACTGTAATTAAACGAAAGGCAGGTAGCGCCGCTACCTGCCTTTTTTAGCTAATTTATTGATAATTAACCACGCTGAACAATAAGCGCTTATTCCAGGCCTTGTTTCACTTTATCCGTGTAAGGTGGCCAACCTAGCGGCTTGCCAGCCAGTACGTGCAGGTGGATGTGATACACCGTTTGTCCACCAAACTCATTACAGTTCATTACCGTGCGAAAGCCTTGTTCTGCAAAGTCTTGCTCAGCGGCGACTTTGGCGGCAACGTAACTTAGGTGCCCAACAATTTCGCGATCTTCTTCAGTAATGTCGTTAATGGTTGCAATCGGCTTTTTCGGAATAACCAAAAAATGTACCGGCGCTTGCGGATTAATATCTTTGAATGCCAGCGCGATGTCATCTTCGTAGATAATATCGGCGGGAATTTCCCGGTTAATAATTTTGGTAAAGATAGTCTCTGACATCAGTTCCCCTTAGGTAAATTAACCAAATACAAACCACAGTAATACCGCACCTAACACCATGCGATAAATCACAAACGGCAACATACCAATGCGGGATATCCAGCTTAGGAACAGGAAGATACACAGATACGCGCTAATGAACGAGAATGCAGCACCGTAAAGTAGCGCACTCCAATCTACAGGTGTGGTTGCCTGCACCAAATCAAAGGTCTTTAATGTGCCCGCGCCCAAAATCACCGGGATCGACAGCAAAAACGAAAAACGCGCACAGCTTTCGCGATTCAACCCTAGCATCAGGCCTGCGGTCATGGTGATACCTGAACGAGAAGTGCCCGGAATAAGCGCCATAACCTGTGCCAAACCAATGATAATAGCTTGCTTCATGGTAATGTTTTCAAGCTCCATGGTGTGCTGCGCTTTCGCATCGGCATACCACAGTGCCAAACCGAATATGATGGTAGTAGCAGCGATGACCAGCGCGGTTCTCGCATTCATTTCAATCCAGTCATCTAACAGCAAGCCCACGATTACAGCCGGGATGGTCGCCAAAATGACATACCAGGCCAGTTTACTGTCGGTATTCTGATTTTTAGTAAAACCGCGGGTAACCCAGGCGATGGTCATTTGAGTTATTTCATGACGAAAATACAACATGACGGCAAGCAGACTGCCAACATGCACAGCAACATCAAAGGCCAGACCTTGACTGTCCCAGCCAAAAAGTTCTGCTGGTAGCAATAAATGTCCGGAACTGCTGATAGGTAAAAATTCGGTAATTCCCTGGATCAGGGCAAGAATGATAATTTCGAAAAGCGTCATCCCTTAGAATCACTCCATGTAAAATCGATTGGCCATAGCCGTTGGGAAGTTTGATCGTATTCCTGCCACAACTGCCGGTAGGTTTTTCCTGCTTCGGGATGCACATGATCAGGGAGAAGTTCAGCAAGGGGTTGCAGCACAAATGCATTTTGCAGAATTTCTGCCCTGGGCAGTCTAACAGGGTGAGTTGTCACTACGTTGTCGTAGGTTAATAGATCTAAATCGAGAGTGCGAGCACAAAACTTTTTTTCACTGTGAGTACGGCCGTTTTCCCGCTCAATCGCTTTTAGCGTAGCAACCACCTCTTCCAAAGGTTTGTCGGTAGCCGCTGCTATTACGCAATTATAGAAAGGCGAGCCATTGAAGCCCACGGCCTCACTTTCAAACATCCGCGATAAACTAATGTCAGAGAAATGGGCTTTTAAGTGCACCAGGCCACTTCGGGCATAATGGGTACGCTGAATATTGGTACCCAAACTGATAGTAATATGGTGGCTCATTCGCCTCGCGCCTGATTAAATACCACCGTAACGGTATCGGCATCTGGCAAGATCCCTGGTTTTGTGATTCCAAGTCGAATATGCGAGACCGGAAACCCCATAAACACGTGTTTCATTACATGGGCGCCTAACGCTTCAAGTAACTCGAAGGTCTGGTCAGCGGCGGCCTGCTGAATGGACTGAGCAAGCATGGCATAGTCAATGGTATCGCTCACATTGTCACTGGCCATGGCTGCCGTGAGATCAGCATCAACGGTAATATCAAAAATAAGGGTAGTTTTCTGAGTACGTTCCCAGTCATACACACCGATAAGGGTGTCGACCTTAAGACCAGAAAGAATAATCTGTTGCATAAAACGACGCGCTCGTATTGAAGCGTTTGAGTAATGGCCGCCACTTTACCACAACTGGCCTGAGGTTCACTAAACTCACTGGCAATTTACCTGCGATTCCTGTTAGTCTGCACGCAGGGAAACAAGGAGATCAACGCAGTAATGACAGGTTTGACGATATTGATGATCGGCGTGGCATACCTGATAGGGTCATTGTCCAGTGCTGTTGTTATTTGTCGCCTCTATGGACTTCCCGACCCTCGTACTGCCGGCTCCAATAATCCCGGCGCAACCAACGTTTTTCGTCTTGGCGGTCGCACGCCGGCAGCACTGGTGCTGTTTATGGACATATTTAAAGGCACGGTTCCGGTTTATTGTAGCTACTGGATGGGTATAGACCCCATCGCGCTAGGTTTTATTGGTGTGTCAGCTTGCCTTGGCCATATATTTCCACTTTATTTTGGTTTTAAGGGCGGCAAAGCCGTCGCCACGGCGTTTGGCGTGTTACTTCCTTTGGGCCTGGAACTGGCCGGACTGCTTATCGCCACCTGGCTTGCCATCGTGCTTATTTTTGGCTATTCCTCTTTGGCTGCCATTGTTGCCGTAAGTTTAGCACCGGTGTTTACCTGGTTTATCAAGCCCATGTATACCGTTCCTGTGGTTATGCTGTCGGTTCTCATCATTATTCGTCACAAAGACAATATCTTGCGTTTGCTCAAGGGCGAAGAGAGCAAGGTATGGGATAAAGTCCGTTTAAAATAATAGTGCCGGCTGTCACAATGTCATCACTCCTGAAATCCTGTTCATCCCGGCTTCATCGTTAATTTTTCTCCGGAAGGAATTATGCCCGTTCAAGCGCAGCATCGTCTGCAGATTATTATCTTCGCGCTGGTTTGCGCCGCGTTCACCAATATCTATATTACTCAGCCTGTTCTACCGGTTTTACAACAAGACTTCGATACCGATTTAGTGCGGGTTTCACTCACCGTGTCAGCCGTGGTATTGGGTATTGCGTTAGCTAATCTGCCCTTCGGGCTGATTTCAGATCGCTTTCCTATAAAACCCATTATCGCAATCGGCGGCACGGCGATTATTGTTTGTGGGCTTATTTGCGCTGCCACCGACAGTTTGAGTTTATTGATTTCAGCGCGTTTTGTTCAGGGCATTTTCATTCCTGCACTGACAACCTGCATTGTGGCCTACCTGTCAAAAACACTTCCGCCAGCGAGCCTGAATGTGGTGATGGGTTCGTATGTGTCAGCAACCGTAGCCGGAGGACTGGGTGGACGATTACTGGGCGGTTGGGCATTTTCCCCAGAACACTGGCGATATGCCTTTGTCGCCACCAGTCTGCTTACGGCAATAGCCATTTTCGCTGCACTGAAAGGGTTACCGGCGCATCAGCAAAATAAGCAGCAGACCACCAAGCCAGCAACCAGTTACCTTCGACTTGTTGCTCAATGGAAACTACTGCGCCTTTATCTTTGTGCACTGTGCGGATTCGGCATTTTTTCTTCGGTGTTTAACTTTCTGCCCTTTCACTTGGCCGAACCCATGTTTGGCTTTTCAACACAAGACACTACTTTGCTTTATCTGGTGTACCTTGTGGGGGTGATGATTGGACCGGTAACGGGCAAACTCAGTAATCGGTTCGGTAGCGGCAACACCTTGCTGGTCGGCTCGGCGGTATTACTCAGCGCATTACTGATGTTGCTGTTGCCGTTTACGCTGGCAATTTTGGTGGGGTTACTGCTTTTCTGTGCTGGCTTCTTCACTATTCATGCAGCGGCAGTGGGTGCGCTGAATCGTAAACTGGACGCAGGACACGGCCGTGCAAATGCGCTGTATACCTTGTTTTACTACGTTGGCGGATGGGTGGGCATTACGCTATCGAGTTTTATTTATCAGCATTTCGGCTGGACAGCACTCATTACTTGCCTGATCACGTTGCTGATAATGCCTGTGTGGACCGGCATCGCCGAGCGCAAACACCGGTAAAACCGAGGATGAAACCGGTAAACGCCGAGCACGAGTACCGGTAGGCAACACCTTATTTAATCAGCCCTTGCTCAAAGGTTTTGCTGCCGCTATCGGTTTGAGGGACGTATTCGAGTTTCATCACCTTCGCCAGCCCGGGGAAAACCTCAAGATTTTTCATTGGAGGAAGGGTCATACCTTTCTTAAATGCAGGCCCTGCGGCAATAAATGTGGCACCCATATCGTCCAGGGTGTTATCAAAGCCGTGTGCGCCATGACCATCGTGAGCCTTCGCACCCACAAAGTAAGCCGGCGGTAACAGTTCAAGCATGATATCGCCGGTTCGGCTAGTTACCGGCATAGAAACTTCATCACGACGACTGTCACTCATCACTGTATAGCGGCCATCTGCTTTGTTCGCTAACTGAGATTTCAGTGCATCAATCTGCTTCTTCGTGGTGTCTGGCTTCCCGTAAATCAGCGTTTGCGCGCCGCGAATTTCCACGACGAAGTCATCAGGAATGCCCAGTTTTGTGACATCAATTTTGGCATCATCGTTTATTTCAGCCATTCCGTGGTCAGACACTATCACCAGATTAACCGGTACAGAGAGTTTCTGCAGGCGATCATAAAGCTGACCTATCAGACCATCCATACGCTGAACAGCTTCATAAGTCTCTCGCGCATTTGGCCCGTATTTATGACCAATAGTATCGGTCAGCGAAAAATAGCCAGCGATAAAGTGAGGGCGGGATACTTCAGGCAGTGATAGCCATTCTACAATCTGGTTCACACGGTTCTGATAGTCTGCATATTTAGAATAGTGGAAGTGATAGGACGGCAGGTTTCCGTTGATACGCGCATCCGATTCCGGCCAGAAATAAGTCGCGGCTTTGATGCCGTTAAACTCCACCAGATTCCAAAACGGCATACCTGAGAGCCAGGTTGAATCGCCATAACCTTTACCCATGGAATAGCGGGCGTAACTGTCGCCCGCCGGACGGGATTTGTCGTAAAACGCATTGTTCACAATGCCGTGATTGACAGGCAGTAAACCGGTGATTAAAGAAATGTGGTTGGGGAAGGTATTCGACGGATAGGCCGGAATCATTTTTTCCGCACGAACGCCGCTTTTCGCGATTTCGCCGATGCGCTTCGCCTGATGCTTTTCCACATAGTCATGTCGAAAGCCATCCAGTGATATCATCACCACATAGGGCGTTTGATTCGGGCCTGCTTCTTCTGCCTGCACGGCACCTGTGATGAACATGACACACAGTGCCGCCCACAATCCCTTGGTTTTCAGACCTCTAAATTTCAACATAACTTTATACTGTCTTTTTTATTATAGAAAAAAGACAGTATAAAGTTTGCAGGTTACAGCGTCATTTCATTTGCCGCACAATGGGGAAACTGGTCGAAAGCCGTTCCCAAATGCCTGGGTCGTTAAACCGGCATCAATGAATCCAGCGGCCAGCGTGGTTTGGCAGCGGCAGACAGGTCGCAAGTTTGACCGGCTTTCAGGCGCTGCATGCCGGCGTAGGCAATCATGGCGCCGTTGTCAGTACAGAAGCCAAGACTAGGATAGAACACTTCACCGCGCAGTGATGTCATTAATGTTTGCATCGATTCGCGCAGATAGGTGTTGGCGCTTACGCCACCGGCGATGACCAGGCGCTTACGACCAGTTTGCTTGAGCGCGCGCTTACATTTAATGATCAGGGTATCCACCACCGCTTCCTGGAAGGCAAAAGCAATGTTGGCTTTGGTTTGTTCAGAGTCGTCGGCGTCACGAATGGTATAAGCCGCAAAGGTTTTCAGACCACTGAAGCTGAAATCAAGGCCGGGTCGATCGGTCATTGGGCGGGGAAACTGATAATGACCACCCTCGCCCTTTTCTGCCAGTTTCGCCAGCAGCGGACCACCAGGATAATCCAGCCCGAGCAGTTTGGCGGTTTTATCAAACGCTTCACCGGCGGCATCATCGATAGACTCGCCCAGCACTTCATATTCACCAATGCCTTTTACGTCTACTAACATGGAATGACCGCCAGAGACTAACAACGCTACAAACGGAAATTCCGGCGCATGGGCTTCCAACATGGGCGCGAGCAAATGACCTTCCATGTGGTGCACGCCAACAGCGGGAATATCCCAGGCATAAGACAATGCACGGCCAACGGAGGAGCCCACCAGCAGTGCGCCCACTAAACCCGGCCCTTGCGTGAAAGCGATACCATCGAGATCGCTGCCTTCGGTGTTAGCATCTTTCAGTGCTTTCTGGATCAGGGGAATGATCTTGCGAACATGATCCCGGGAAGCCAGTTCAGGCACCACACCGCCGTAATCCGCGTGCAGCTTTACCTGGCTATACAATTCATGGGACAATAATCCTTGTTCATCGTCATAAACAGCAATGCCGGTTTCGTCACAGGATGTCTCGATACCCAGAATGCGCATAGTTTTCCTCGTATTTCGTTGCAGATGAAGTTGCTTAGCCGTCGTATAAAAGACGATTCTGTTAAGCAGGGCGGCAAGTTTACCCCTAATAAGCCGTTGAGAAAACGCCCAAACGCAGGATCGCGAGCACTTTTGAACGATCACTGGTCAATTTTTTAACAATACCGGCTTTACATCTCCCTCAGAAAAGAATAGAATTTCGCACCATTTTTAACCCGGGTGTCGATTTAGCGCACACTTTACCACGCCCGGCTACATACTAAATTTTTGAGGTGAGAATTTAATGCCTATCGTTAAAGTTAGAGAAAACGAGCCGTTTGATGTCGCTCTTCGTCGTTTTAAGCGCTCTTGTGAAAAAGCAGGTGTATTGTCTGAAGTTCGTCGTCGTGAGTTCTTCGAAAAGCCTACTTGGGAACGTAAGCGTAAGAAAGCGGCTGCTAAAAAGCGCCACATGAAAAAGCTGGCTCGCGAAAACGCACGTCGCGTAAAACTCTACTAAGATAGTGTTGGCTTTGACAAAGGTGCCTTATGGCACCTTTGCTGTCTTAAGGCCCACTGAAAAAGTAACGCCCCTTCCCAAGCCCATCAGACAGAGAATAAATAATGGCTTTAATTGATGACTTAAAGAACGCGCAAAAAGACGCAATGCGCGCCAAGGAAAAGCTCAAGCTTGGTACTATTCGTATGGCACTTGCCGCTATCAAGCAAAAAGAGATCGATGAGCAAATCACTGTAGACGACGATCCAACTATCCTGGCAATTCTGACCAAGATGGTTAAACAACGTCTGGATGCAGCTGCACAGTACGATCAGGCTAACCGCGACGATCTGGCCAGCACCGAACGTGCTGAAATCGTTGTTCTTGAGTCATTCTTGCCACAGCCTCTGACTGACGATGAAGTGGCTGCACTTATTGAAGAAGCCATGACTGAAACCGGCGCAACCGGTATGCAGGACATGGGTAAAGTGATGGGTGTACTGAAACCTAAGGTTCAGGGCCGTACTAATATGGGCGCACTGAGCGGAAAAATCAAAGCGCGTCTGAACGCGTAATTTCCCTGCAGTGCGTTCTGAGCAGCGGCTGAAACAGCATGTTTCAGCCGCTGTTTTATTTGTGGCACGAAAACATTATTTGGTTGCACCGCGCACATCCCCTGATTAAAGTATCTGGCATTCTGCTGATACAGGATTTTGCAAACATCCCTGGTTTGCTGCTTATATTTTTCACGCTCTTTGATTTAAAACAGTAGGTTACCGTTTCTGATGTCCGGAAGAATTCCACGCGATTTTATTGATGATCTGTTGGCCCGTAGCGATGTGGTCGACATTGTAGACAGTCGTGTGAAGCTGAAAAAAGCCGGCAGAAATTATCAAGCCTGTTGCCCCTTTCACAACGAAAAAACCCCGTCCTTTACGGTAAGCCAGGATAAGCAGTTTTATCACTGTTTTGGTTGTGGTGCCCATGGCAACGCAATTTCCTTCATCATGGAATTTGACCGCCTTGAGTTTGTTGAAGCCATTGAAGAACTCGCCAGAATTCATGGCCTCGAAGTGCCCCGGGAGCAAAGCAGCCGCCCGGTCATGAGCGAAGAAAAGCGTCAGCAACAGCAAGACGACTACGCCTTGATGGAAAGCGTGGCCCGCTATTTTCAGCAACAGCTTCGCCAACACGCGAACAGCCAGAAAGCCATTGATTATCTTAAAGGCCGCGGACTGTCCGGTGATATAGTCAAACACTGGGAAATTGGTTATGCACCGTCGGAGTGGGATGGTGTATTAAAAACCTTCGGCAAAGAACACGAGCGTGTTAAGCAATTAATCGATTTGAAGCTGGTAAACCAGAATGATCGCGGCAAAACCTATGATTTCTTCCGTGATCGGATCATGTTTCCGATCCGGGATCGCCGTGGACGTGTCATTGGCTTTGGCGGCCGGGTGCTGGAAGGCGATGGCCCGAAATACCTTAACTCGCCGGAAACCCGCATTTTCCACAAAGGGCATGAACTGTTTGGCTTTTATCAGGCCAAGCAAAGCCAGCGGCACCTGGATAAGGTCATCATTGTAGAAGGCTATATGGATGTGGTGGCCTTAAGCCAATTCGATATCAATATTGCCACTGCCGCATTGGGTACCGCTACCACACCCGAACATCTGAGCATGTTGATGCGCGCGACATCCCATATTGTGTGCTGTTATGACGGTGACCGCGCCGGTCGCGACGCAGCCTGGCGCGCACTGGAAAATGCCCTGCCTGCATTAAAAGACGGCGTAAAACTGACCTTTCTGTTTCTGCCCGACGGTGAAGATCCGGATACTATGGTGCGCAAGGTGGGTAAAGACGCCTTCATGAATTTGCTTGATGATGCCCTGCCCTTATCCCGATTCTTCTTTGAATCACTACTAAAAGAACATGAAGTAGGCACACCTGAAGGTAAGGTGGCATTGAAAGCAGCAGCTCAGCCGCTGATTGATCAGGTTCTGGGTGATAGTCAGAAAGCCATGCTGCAGGAAGAGTTAGCAAAACACGTGGGTGAGTACGACCGTTTTCGTCTGCAACAAGATATGCAACAGGCGAATCAGGCTTCAGCCAAACCTAAACATTCCAGCTACACCCAGCAAAAAACCCAGATTTCGCCGGTGCGGACCATGGTTCGATTATTACTGGATAACCCTGCCCTGGCGGCTGGACATCCCGAATGCGCGCCAGTAGTTTTAGCTCACAGTGGTGTGCCCGGCATTAACGTACTTGTGGATATACACCAGTTCTGTGTAAATAATCCACAGTCAACTACCGCCCAGGTCCTTGAAAACTTCCGCGACCATCCCCATTCTCCTGTCATCGCGAAGTTACTGTTGCAGGAACACCTGATAAAGGATGACGATGCAGAGACAGTATATTGCGACAGTTTTGCAAAGTTGCTCGATTGGCATTTCGATAGCAGGATTGAAACATTGATCTCCCGATCGCGTATGCAACCCTTGTCACAGGAAGAGAAGACTGAACTGACCTTACTGATGAAAGAGCGTCAAAAGCTATAAATGCTTTCGTTCTGGCGAAAAATCGCGCTGAACGTCTGGTCAAATTTAACGTTTTCCTGTTATACTGGCTAATTCGCCACAAACAGAATTGAATCAAACATCGGGCTGCCCCTGATGCGACAATCAAAGTATTAGCTTTTGATTACTATGCATAAAACAGGCCTAAATTACAATAGCCGATGTTCTGACAGGTGCGGTAACAAACGACAGCAAGCATGGACAAGACGGAAAATTCCGGTGCTTGGACGTGCTTTTTTGCTTATTAATTAAATGTGAGAAGTGTAGGTTATATGGCTCAAAGCAAGCAGTCTCAGATTAAACTCCTTATTGCAAAAGGTAAAGAACAAGGTTACTTAACTTTTGCAGAGGTTAACGACCACCTGCCACAAGATATCGTCGATTCCGATCAAATCGAAGACATCATCAGCATGATTAACGATATGGGGATCCAGGTTTCAGAATCTGCCCCAGACTCAGACGAACTGCTGATGCAAGAAACCACTGCCGATGAAGACGCTGCCGAAGCTGCTGCGCAGGCACTGGCTACCGTTGAGAGTGAAATCGGCCGCACCACTGACCCGGTTCGCATGTACATGCGTGAGATGGGTACCGTAGAACTGCTTACCCGTGAAGGCGAAATTGAAATCGCTAAGCGTATTGAAGACGGTATCAACCAGGTTCAGTGTTCTGTTGCTGAGTACCCTGAAGCAATTACTTACTTGCTGGAACAGTGGGACTTGTACGAAGCAGAAGAAATTCGCCTAGGCGATATTATCTCTGGTTTCGTTGACCCTAACGATGATCAGGATCTCGCGCCAACGGCTACGCACATCGGTTCTGAGCTTCCAGCTGAAGAGTTGGACGACGAAGACGATGATGACAGCGACGACGATGACGACGACAGTGATGACGATGACAGCGGTGTTGATCCGGAATTAGCGCGCGAGAAATTCGCCCTGCTCCGTGAGCAATATCTGAAAACCCGCGAAGTGATTGAAACTAACGGTCGTTCTGATAAAAAATCACGTGAACAAATTAATGTTCTGAGTGAGATTTTCAAAGAATTCCGTCTGGTGCCGAAGCAGTTCGATCGCATGGTTAAAAACATGCGCGACATGATGGACAAAGTGCGCATTCAAGAACGTCTTGTCATGAAGTACTGCGTTGTGAACGCGAAGATGCCGAAGAAAGACTTCATCAAGGCATTTGCTGGCAACGAAACCACCACCGACTGGTTAAAGGCGACACTGGCTTCAGGTGCGGCGTATACCGGTCTGCTGGAAAATCATAAAGAAGACATCGAGCGTTCAATCTCTAAGATGAACAGCGTAGAGCAGGAAACTGGTCTGGTTATCGCTGACATTAAAGACATTAACCGTCGTATGTCTATTGGTGAGGCGAAAGCCCGTCGTGCGAAGAAAGAAATGGTTGAGGCGAACTTACGTCTGGTTATTTCAATCGCGAAAAAATACACCAACCGTGGTCTTCAATTCCTGGATCTGATTCAGGAAGGTAACATCGGTCTGATGAAAGCGGTAGATAAGTTCGAATACCGTCGTGGTTATAAGTTCTCAACTTACGCGACATGGTGGATTCGTCAGGCAATCACCCGTTCAATCGCTGACCAGGCGCGGACTATCCGTATTCCGGTTCACATGATTGAAACCATTAACAAACTGAACCGTATCTCTCGTCAGATGCTTCAGGAAATGGGTCGCGAGCCTACACCGGAAGAATTGTCAGAACGTATGGCAATGCCGGAAGATAAAATCCGTAAAGTGCTTAAGATTGCGAAAGAGCCTATCTCCATGGAAACCCCAATCGGTGATGATGAAGATTCGCATCTGGGTGACTTTATCGAGGACAGCACCATTATTCAGCCCCTCGATTCAGCTACCGGCGGCAGCCTGAAAGACGCAACCCAGGAAGTCCTGGCCGGTCTGACAGCCCGTGAAGCAAAAGTACTGCGTATGCGTTTCGGTATCGATATGAACACCGACCACACGTTGGAAGAAGTAGGTAAACAGTTCGACGTTACCCGTGAGCGTATCCGTCAGATTGAAGCGAAGGCGTTACGCAAACTGCGTCACCCAAGCCGCTCTGAGCAGTTACGCAGCTTCCTCGACGAGTAATCGTTCAGGTACAATCCTTTGAAAAAGCCACCGATTCGGTGGCTTTTTTGTATGAAGATTGTCGCATATCACTTTCCACTAGCAGTTTCCCGCTTGTATTCCCCACCCGCTTTCCTTTAAATGGTCTCTTACTATTAATGGTTTGTGGAGTAACGATGATCTTAACCCCGCCGTACCTGTTGTTTATCGGTGATGCGACCGACCCGCTGAGTATCAAAATGGCCAAAAGTGTGGCCGACTGGAACCCAGATGCCTGCATTGGCGAATACGCGCTTCCTGGCTGCGAGGTATCTACCGGCTTACCTGCAATGACTATCAATGAAGCGGTGTCTCAGGGCGCAAACACATTCGTACTCGGCTTTGCCAATAGCGGCGGCTTTATTGATGAAGCCTGGGTTCCCACCATTGTTGAGGCAATTGAGGCAGGTATGCACGTAGTGAGCGGCCTGCACGACAAGCTCACTAACATTCCCGCCGTAGTTGAAGCCGCAAGCCGTATTGATAGACAGCTTATTGATATTCGTCATCCCACCACCCGTTTTAAAACCGGTAAAGGTATCAAGCGCAGTGGAAAACGCTTACTTACCGTGGGCACCGACTGTTCGGTAGGAAAAATGTATACCTCTTTGTCGCTTACCAGAGCACTCAATGAGGCGGGCAAGAAAGCCACGTTCAGAGCCACCGGACAAAGCGGTATTTTGGTGGCAGGTGAAGGCGTCGCTATCGATTGCGTGGTAGCCGACTTTATTTCCGGTGCGGTAGAAACCTTAAGCCCGGATAACGACGATGATCACTGGGACATCATCGAAGGCCAGGGTTCATTATCTCACCCGGCATTTGCTGGTGTGTCTCTGGGCTTGTTGCACGGTTCCCAGCCTGACGCACTGGTAATTTGTCATGCACTAAACCGCTCACATATGCGCGGATTACCCCACTACCCTCAACCCACCCTTGAGGATGTAATTGAAATGACCACTAAGGCTGCCAGCCTGACCAACCCCGATGTGAAGGTTGTTGGTATTGCCGTAAACACGTCAAGTGTGAGTGAGGAAGAGGCGCGGCAATACTGTGAAGATATCAGCCAAAAATTGGGCCTACCGTGTACTGATCCGGTGCGATTTGGTGTAAGCAACATTGTTGGTGCGCTCTAATGGCCTTAACCATTTCTGTTTACCACGAGAGCTTCACCCTGGCGGAAGTGTTTCGTATTTCCCGCGGTGAGAAAACCGCTGCAGAAGTGATTCGTGTGACCGTTAGCGACGGTCACTTTACTGGTCAGGGCGAATCTGTACCTTATGGCCGCTATGGCGAATCCATTGAATCGGTGACTGCTGAACTTGAGTCGGTAAAGGGAAAGCTGCGTTATGTGGAAGACCACGCATTATTACCCGATTTACTAAAAGCGGGCTCTGCCCGTAATGCCCTGGACTGTGCATTTTGGGATTTACGCGCCAAAATCAGTGGAAAGTCGGTGGCAGAACTAACGGAGTTAACGCTGCCTGAAATGTGCGTGACCGCACAAACCATTAGCGTAGATTCGGTTGAGAACATGCAGGCGTCAGCACGTAAACTGGCTGGCGCTCCGGTAATAAAGGTGAAACTTGACCCCGAAGCGGTAGTGGAAAAGATTGCCGCAATTCATCAGGTCACACCAAACAGTCAACTAATTGTAGACGCTAATGAAGGCTGGTCAGTGGATGTGCTTAAAGCCGTTGCCGACCAACTGAAAGCCTGCAATGTCGTATTGATAGAGCAACCATTGCCAGCTGCAGAAGACGCGGCGCTGGAAGGCTATGAATGCCCAATACCGCTTTGTGCCGATGAATCCTGTCATACCGCAGATAATCTCGAAACACTACGTAAGCGTTACCAGAGCGTTAACATTAAGCTGGACAAAACTGGCGGCCTGAGCGAAGCCATTGACCTACTTCAACGCGCCAGAGAACTGGGATTTACGGTAATGGTAGGTTGTATGGTGGGCACATCACTGGCGATGGCTCCCGCTTATTTACTGTGTGAGGGCGCAGAATTTGTCGACCTCGATGGCCCACTGTTGATTGCAGACGATCGCCCGAACGGGTTCAGTTTTAGCGCCGGGAAAATGTGGCAGCCTTCGCCATTCCTGTGGGGTGTGAAATAGGCTGGCACTAAATTACGGTGCGTACAAAACGCCATCCATCACTCTTTGGCAACGCGGAATTCATACAAATTACGGATGATCATGTTGAGGTAAACGTTCGTTTCATAAAATCGAACGTTTTGTCTGGTATTTAGCAATTACCCAAAAGCGTGAAAAACCGTATTGTATAGTGAACAGAAACTCAGAAAGGATTTTAATAAATGAAAGTTGTAGCTTTTGGTGCCAGTACTCACAAAACCTCTATTAACAAAGCGTTAGCGACTTATGTTGCCGGTCTCATCGACGGCGCAGAAGTAAAGGTACTCGATATCAACGATTACGAGATGCCGCTTTACACTCAAGATCGCGAAGAAGAACTGGGCAGCCCTGAACAGGCTAAACAATTTCTTGCAGATATCGCTTCCGCCGATGCGCTGGTTATTTCTTTTGCAGAGCACAACGGCCATTATCCAGCGGCTTATAAGAGCTTATTCGATTGGGCGAGCCGAACTAATCGCGAAGTATACGCGCATAAACCCGCTGTTTACCTGTCAACATCACCAGGTCCAGGTGGCGCGAAATCAGTGCTTGGCGCAGCAGTGGCCTCTGCAGAATTCTTTGCCGGTAACGTAAAAGCCAGCGTATCCGTGCCTAACTTCTACGATGTATTCGACGTAGAAGCCGGTAAAGTAACCGATGACGCAGTAAATGCAGAATTGAAAGAAGCCGTTGCTAAGTTAACCGCTTAATCAACACGTTCTTCTTGTTAGATTTAAAAGGCAGCTTGGCTGCCTTTTTTGTTTCCTGCCCTTTGTTGAACAATTCCCCATCGCCATCGGTATAAATCCCAACCACAATTCAGCGACTTGCTGTGCTAAGGTGGTGAAGTGCCTGAGCAGTAAACGGTATTTTGCGAACTTATCCGTAGATAATAAAAAAGGGGAAAAGGATGACCTGGCTCGACTACCTCATTGTAGGACTCTATTTACTTGGCTTGCTCTGGCTGGGGTTACGATTCCGTCATCAGGAAAGCGGCCAGGAATACTTTCTCGGTGGACGTTCTCTGGCCTGGCCCACACTCACGCTTTCAGTGATGGCTACCCAACTTTCGGCTATCAGTTTTATTTCAGCCCCCGCATTTGTTGGGCTTCGTGAAGGTGGCGGACTGATTTGGTTAAGTTACGAACTTGCCCTGCCCCTTGCCGTTATCATTATGCTATGGCGCTTGCTCCCCACCTTGCACAATGCCGGTGTGGTGAGTGTGTACGATTATCTAGAACAGCGGTTTTCCCGGTCCACTCGTCTGCTTATCAGTTTTGTGTTCCAGATAAGTCGCTCCTTTGCCACCGCCATTATGATTTATGCCATTAGCCTTATCCTGCAAGGCACCATGGGGCTGAACCAACTTCACGCCATTTTAATCATTGGGGTCATTACGCTGATTTATTCTGCCATGGGCGGTATGAAAGCGGTGGTTTATGGCGATGCGATTCAGATGGTGTTAATTGTTGCCGGTGCAGGATTATGTCTGTGGGCTGGTCTGGACGCCGCCGGTGGCTGGCAGCAAGTCATGAACATCATTCCTTCAGAACGCTTGCAGGCTGCGAACACAGAAACCGCGGGCCTTGATGGCAGCGACTTTGGTTTGCTGCCGATGATTTTTGGCGGACTGGTGCTTTACGCTTCCTACTATGGCTGCGACCAGTCCGAGGCGCAGCGTTCGCTGTCCAGTCACAGTATCAGCGATTTAAAAAAGATGCTGCTCACTGTCGCTTTTCTGCGTTTCCCCATCACCGTGCTGTATTGCGCTGCGGGGTTAGTGATTGGCGCAGTGGTGCTGTCTACCCCGGAATTACAAGCGCAGATCCCCGCTGACGAGCCAGACTGGATGATGCCGATCTTTATCGTTAATTATTTGCCTGCGGGCATTGTCGGTATTCTTGTGGTGGCGATTCTGGCGGCGGCCATGTCTTCGCTAAGTTCTGCCATCAATAGCCTTGCCGCGGTAACTACGGAAGACATCTGCCGCGTCACTGGCGCAAAGCCCGACGATGAAAGTTACCTGAAACGGGCACGCATCGCAGGTACAGTGTGGGGATTAATCACACTGGTACTTTCGCTATACGCAGGCAATATTGCGCCTACGGTCATTGAAGCCATCAACAAAATTGGTTCGGTGTTTTATGGTCCAGTTTTAGCCACCTTCCTTGCAGGCATACACAGCCGCAAAATTTCTCCGGTTGCGATGAATATTGGGCTGTTAGCCGGTGTGGGCACCAATGTCTTTTTATGGCTCAGCGACAGTACTCTTTTCTGGTTCTGGTGGAACCTCATTGGCTTTGTCATTACGCTGGTTGTAGCAGGGTTATCGAGTTTTATTTTACCCAACGACAACGCACACAAACTTGCGTCGGTTAGAGGAATCAGCTATCAAGCAGCAGCGGTTTTAGTCGCATGGTCAGGTATTCTTACATTAACAGTGATTTACCTGCCGGACTGGTTAAGCTAATCTGCCAACATCTAAACTGATAAGGAATGGAAGATGGATCCAGAATTCTGGTTAATGAAGTGGCATAACAATGAGACCGGTTTTCATGAACAGGAAGCCAATCCTAACCTGACCCAAAATATTCATCGTTTATCGCTGGCACCAGGCAGCCGCATTTTTGTGCCGCTGTGTGGTAAAACGCTGGATATTCCGTGGCTGATCAAACAGGGCTACTACGTGGTGGCAGCCGAACTGAGCACCATTGCCATTGCGCAATTGTGTCAGCAACTGGATATTATTCCTGACAGCACAAAAATAGGTGACATCACACGCTACGACGGCCCGGGTTTTACGTTATTCGGCGGCGATATTTTTCATATTACCCCCGACATGCTGGGCAATATCGATGCGGTTTATGACCGTGCAGCACTGGTAGCCCTGCCGTTTGAAATGCGGGTACGCTACACCAAACACCTGCGCGACCTCACAGGCACTGCCCCGCAGCTGTTGATCACTTTCGATTATGATCAGCAAAAAATGGACGGCCCTCCCTTTGCGGTAATTGCCAACGAAGTGGAGCAACACTACATCGACCATTACAGCATTACCTTGCTACACGGCAACGAAATCAATCTGAAAGGCAAAGTAGACGCCCAGGAAAACGTGTGGCTGCTGAAGGCCGGCGCTTGAAAGCTTGCGGGGCTGGTTAAAGACCGGCGCTTTAGGAGCCTTGCGCATTTAAAATTCGGAACACGCCGTAAACACATCCATGTGGGCTCGACTGCCGCATCCCTGCGGCAGACGGTTCCGAATTTAAAATGCTCCAGGCTCCCGCGCCGGTCTTTTCGCCCGAGCAAGCGACTCATCACGCTAGTAGGCTTTGTCCCTTCAAGCATTTCCCTCAACAGCCCAATAGGGAGCTATCAATGCGTTTTGAATCCAAAGTCCTCTCAGCTTTCGCGCCAGCCTCCCATGCATCTCATGAAATTTGACCAGCGGCGTGTTCCAGATTTTAAATGCGCAGGGCTTCCACAGCACCGGCCTATCGTAAATCACCGGCTTATCGTACACCGCTGGCCTTTAGCTACTCCAAATCCCCTTTGCGGTAGGGAATGGCGGCGTCTTCTTCGGCCAGTCTTTTGGCTCGGGTTTCTGGTGAACCGGTGTTTCTAGCAAAGGTGGCGTATGCCGTTGGTACGATGTACAACGTCATGAATGCCGATACGATTACCCCAGCAAAAATCACCATACCAATGACCATTCGGCTTTCAGAGCCCGGGCCACTGGCGAGAACCAGCGGCAGTGAGCTGAATACCGTGGTGAAACCAGTCATCACGATAGGGCGTAATCGCTGGGCGGCGGCGCGACGTAACGCCTCTTCAAATTCCACGCCGGCATCCCGCAATTGATTGGCAAATTCGACGATTAATATACCGTTTTTCGCCGCAAGACCAATGAGCATCACCAGTCCAATCTGACTGTAAATATTCAGTGTCATACCGCTTAGATACAAACCTATAAAAGCCCCCACCAGCGCCAGTGGCACCGTGAGCATGATCACAAAAGGATGCACCCAGCTTTCAAACTGCGCAGCGAGGATAAGGTACGTTACCGCCAGTGCCAGGATAAACACGAAGATAAAAGAACTTCCCTGCTCATGGTAAAGCTGGGATTCCCCTTTGTAGTCCACAGAAGCAGCATCGGGCAACTCGGTGTGTACAATGTTTTCCAGATAAGCCAAGGCTTCGCCCAGTGTGTAGCCTTCCGCCAAATTAGCTTCAATGGTAATAGCGCGCATGCGGTTGTAGCGGTTAAGCACCGCCGACGTTGCCTGCTCATCCACAGTTAGCAGGTTGTCCATGGGAATGAGCTGACCGGTTCGCTGGGAACGCACATACAAATTGTCGATACTGTTTGGGCTACGGTAGTCTTCCTCAATCCCTTCCATGATAACGTAATACTCTTCACCACGGTCCAGGTAGGTTGATACCCGTCGCTGCCCCAGCATGACTTCCAGTGTACGTCCGATATCCGAAATAGAAACGCCGAGGTCGGCCGCCCTGTCACGGTCGATATTCACCTGCAACTGTGGGGAGGTATCTTTGTAGTCAGAATCTACGCGCACTAAGCCAGGGTTTTCACGGGCTTTATCCAGAATAATATCCCGCCAGCTCACTAAGTTTTCGTAGGTATCGCCCTGAAGAACAAATTGCACAGGCTGTCCGGCACGTCCAGCGATGCCACTACGCATCATACCGAAGGTTCGCACGTCGGGAATGGCATCCAGCTTTTTGGTCACTTCGTTCATTAGCTCAAAAGAGGTGAAATCACGCTGATCCCAGGGTACTACGCCCACCACGGCAAGACCTGCGTTGGTGCCGAAGCCGGGCGCTCTTACCAGCAGTCGATCAAAAGTGCCTTCCTCTCGATAGGGCATGAGAATTTCTTCGATTTTGCGTAAGTTAGCCGCATTACTTTCGAAGGATGCCCCCTCCTGGCTCTTCATCAAAATGTAAAATGTGCCGCGGTCTTCTTTGGGCGTAAACTCGCTGGGAATTTTGCCGAACAACTGCCAGATAAGCGTTAGCGTTATGACAAAAAGTAAGGCCATCAGCCAGGGCTGATGAATGGTTTTTCCCAAACTACGATGATAGAGCCCTTCGATTGACTGAAAGCGTTTGTCCAGCCAGTTGCCAAAGCCACTGTTGCGGGTTTGTTTTTTGAGTAATTTCGAGGCCATCATGGGCGACAGCGACAGAGCGGTAAAACTGGAAAAGGCCACTGCAGCGGCCATAGCCAGGGCGAACTCAGTAAATAACCGCCCGATATTCCCTTCCAGAAACACCAGAGGTACAAATACCGAGATCAGCACCAACGTGGTCGCGATTACCGCAAAGCCGACCTCCTTGGTTCCGCGATAAGCGGCTAGTAATGGCGTTTCTCCCATTTCGATGCGACGGTGAATGTTTTCCAGCACCACGATGGCATCGTCCACCACCAGGCCAATACCCAGCACCATGGCAAGTAGTGTTAAGAGATTGATAGAGAAGCCGAGCAGGTACATCACGATGAATGCCCCAATCATCGACACAGGGACAGTAACTGCCGGTATAAGCGTGGCGCGCACATTGCCGAGGAAAAGGTAGATCACCAAAACCACCAGCAGCATGGCAATGATAAGCGTGTTGTACACTTCGTTGATGGATTCTTCGATGAATACGGAAGAATCGTAACTGGGCACAATAAAGATGTTATCCGGCAGAGTTTCTTCTATTTTAGCGATTTGTTCTTTGGCTGAACGCACCACATCCAGGGTGTTGGCTTTAGACTGTTTAATGATCCCCAGGCCAATCATGTTTACCCCATCACCACGAAACTCACTTTCGTCGTCTTCCGGGGCCAGTTCCACGCGGGCTATCTCACCTAAGCGTACCAGGTAACCTTCCGAACCTACCGCTACGGTGAGCTGGGCAAAGTCATCGGGTGTCAGGTATGAACGGGCTACCCGAACTTCGAAATCGCGATCGTTGGACTCGACCTCTCCGGCAGGTAGCTCTACGTTTTCCGAACGAATCACGTCTTCTACATCAGTTACCGTAATGCCACGTGCTGCCATAGCATTGCGGTCGAGAAAGACTTTCATTGCATACGTACGCTGCCCCCCCAAACGCACCCGCGCCACGCCTTCTGCAATGGAAAGACGGTCAACCAGAAAACGCTCGGCGTAGTCGGTCAGTTCCATGGTGTCGAGGTTGGTACTTCGCAGGTTAAACCACACCACCACATCTTCATCGGAGTTGGCTTTGGCAACTTCTGGCGGATCGGCCTGCTCAGGCAGATTATTCAGTGCCCGGCTAACCCCTTCGCGCACATCGTTAGCGGCAGCATCAATGTCGCGGGTAAGCTGAAACTCAATGGTAATTTGTGAACGGCCGTTTCGGCTGCTTGAGGTGATATTTTTAATGCCTTCAATACCGCTGATGCGATCTTCCAGCAATTGGGTGATACGGGTTTCGACAATATTGGCCGATGCGCCATCGTAGTTTGTCGTGATCGAAACAATGGGCGGGTCGATATCCGGGTATTCCCGTAACGACAACATGCTGATTGCCACAATCCCGAAGATCACCACCAGCAGGTTGATTACCGTGGCAAACACCGGACGCTTAACGGAAGTATCTGATAACCACATGGTTATTCTCCTTCAGCGTTTAGCGGGTCCAGAACTCTTACCTTGGAATTCTGCTGTACTCGCAAAGTGCCTTCGGTCACGATGCGCTCGCCCTCACTGAGGCCGTCAACAATTTGCACAATGCCAGGTTTACGCTCACCAATAATCACTTCTCGCTGGTGCACCACGTCGCCGTCGATTACGAAAACAAACTGCTTATCTTGAATGGGTACCAGGGCTTTTTCCGGAATCACCAGGGTTTCCAGCACCTGCTTTTCCAATGTAATTTGCAGCAACATGCCTGGGCGGAGTCGCGTCGGATTGTTTTTGATGAGCCCCCGCACTAAAACTGACCGGGAGACGGGATCAATACGGGAATCGATGGTTGAAATTTCACCTTCAAAAGTTTCACCGGGATACGCCACCGAGCGAGCGAAAACCCGCTGCCCCGGTGACAAGCTGGCCAGTTGCCCTTCTGCAACACTGAAGTCCACTTTGATTACGCTGATATCGTCGAGCGTAGTGATAATTTCGCCAGGCTGCACCAACGAACCGACACTGACATTACGAATACCCAGCACGCCAGAAAAAGGCGCGCGGATTTCCAGCTCGGAAAGTTGTGCTTTAGCTACATCTAACTGAGCGGTCAGGGCTTTTACTCTGGCTTGTTGTTCATCGAGAATTTGTTGCGATGCGGCGCGGGTTTTCGCCAGGTTAACGACCCGCTCAAACTGACGCTGCGCTTCGTCAATATTCGCTTCCAGCTCAACGACCCGGGCAAGTTCTTCTTCGTTGCTAAGCTGCACCAGCAATTGGTTCACCTTAACGTGATCGCCATCGTCAAATTTCACCTCGCGCACACGGTCTGTTTGCTGCGCAGTAATGGTGACCGACTCATTCGCATTAGCGGTGCCCAAGGCTTCAATGGTAACCGGGAACGTTTGCAATACCACAGATTCAGCTCGAACCGGGGTAGCAAAACCATTACTCGCCGATGTTTTTTCTTCTTCAGGTAAACTGACATAAACAAGAAAGCCACCCAGCGCGACAACTCCCAACAAAAGCGGGGACAATATAGATTTCATGGACATCTCTGATTCCTTCAACATTTCCCGGTCGATAATCGTCGTGCTTTCAAGTGGTTAACCTGTATTACATTTCATTCCATAGACCGAAATTTTAAAACAAGTCCGGTTCGGACCTGTGATTATTATTGTTATACTGCCGCCACTGATACGTAGTCAGTGATCTTGTATAAGAGCCTAAGACTCTTTTAAATTTTTAATTGAATAACATTTATTTTACCTGGTTGTATGTTTTTTAGGTTTCGCTTATCAGCCATATTGTTACTTTTGCCGCTTTTCGGATGCACTGACCTGCCCGCGCCTCCGGCATGTCGCACCATCGAGAGTACGCCCCAGCAACATGACACCCTGGCTTGCATAATAAAAGCTGATACCGACACGCTACTCTGGCAAAATGCCGGTGGCTTACTCGAACTGCCCGTGGCCCAAACAGCTGAAACAGAGGCGGAACAATGCACGTTGCATCGTGAAGTCTTTGCACAAACCGGTATTAATGTTGAAGTTGGTAAGTTATTACTTACAACAAAGGACAACATGGGCATCTATGCGTGCAGCCAGCATGCTGGACTGGAAGGTATCGGCCAGCCCTTCGCTGCTCCAGCCTGGGCGAACGACAATTTGAGTTGGGTGAAGCGGGACGTCTACCAACTGACAATCCGGGATATGCAAAACCGGGATCATCTTATCCCCTTGCGGGATAGCCTTTCAGTGCTGTTCCGCCAAAGCCAGACCGATAAAGAATGAGTTAGATGAAGTCGGGATTGTTGGTCTTTCCTTCCTCTGCTACTTTAAATCAATACAAATGAAAAGGAGTGACTCCGTGTTTGAACTCGAACATTTCAGTTTGAAAGACAAGGTGTCGCCAGAAGAATGGCAAACTCGGGTGGACCTCGCAGCCTGTTACCGTTTGGTCGCGGACATGCGTTGGGGCGACTTAATCTACACCCATATTTCAGCCAAAGTACCCGGAACCAACCACTATCTGGTTAACGCGTTTGGCCTGACCTTCGACGAGGTACGGGCGTCAAATCTGGTAAAGGTTGACCTGGACGGCAATATTCTCGATGGCTCGCCTTATCAGATAAACCCAGCCGGTTTTACTATTCACAGCGCGATTCATGAAGTGCGCGAAGACGCAAAATGCGTCATTCACCTTCATACCAAAGCCACCATTGGCGTTGCAACGCTTAAGGGCGGACTCAAGCCATGGAGCCAGTACTCGCTGTTTTCACTGCCTTCACTGAGCTACCATAGCTATGAAGGTTTAGCGGTTAACGACAACGAACGTAAACAGCTACAAGAAGATTTAGGCGACACGAATCACATGTTATTGCCCAATCACGGCGGCCTGACAGTTGGCCCCACCGTGGGCGATGCATTTATGCGCTTCTACGATTTGGAGCGTGCTTGCGATATCCAGATGTCGTTGATGCAAGCCGGTGAAGAAGTCATCGAAATACCAGAGCCTATCGTAAAAGGCATTTACGAGCAGGCCAAAATCGTCCACGCTGGTGAAACCGGCGGACAAAAAGCCTGGCCAGCCATGCTGCGCCGCGCATATAAATTAGACCCGACATTCTGCGAATAAGCGCCGACGCAAGCTTTCGCGGGGACGGGATTGGCATTCACAACACGGCGTAAACCCATCCATGGGGCCTCGACTGCCGCATCCCTGCGGCAGACGGTTGTGAATGCCAATCCCTTTCCCCGCTGCGCCTGCGTTTAAACTGCAATATCAGATTCAGGACATAAAATGAAAATTACCAAAGTTGAAATTTTTGATATCGAGTGCCCCGAGCGTCCGCCTTGGAACCCGGTATTTGTGCGTATTTATACTGACGAAGGCATTACCGGTTTAGGTGAAGCCGGTTTGGCTTACGACTGGGGTCATTCGGCTGCAGCGCACATGATTAAAGAAATCGCCGAAGCCATGCTAATTGGTTGGAACCCGTTTAACACTGAAGGCCTGTGGTCGAAAATGTTGCGTGAGAGCTTCTGGGGTCTCGGTGGCGGTCCTGTGATTTACGCCGCCATGAGTGCCGTGGATACCGCACTGTGGGACATCAAAGGTAAAGCTCTTGGCCTGCCGGTATATCAACTACTGGGAGGCAAAACTAACGGCAAATTGCGTTCTTACGCCAGCCAATTGCAGTTCGACTGGGACACCACCATTACAAAATTGATCCAGCCTGAAGAATACGGTCGTGCCGCTGAAAAAGCCATGGCGGAAGGTTACACCGCTGTGAAGGTTGACCCCATCGTTTATGACATCAATGGTGACACCCACTTCGACCGTACGAAGATAATCTCTCGCGCTGAAATGAAGCTGTTCCGCGCTCGTCTGCAAGCTATTCGTGATGCCATGGGCGACGAAGGTGACATCATCTTTGAATGCCACAGTTTGCCGGGCGCCACCACCGCTATTCAACTGGGTGAGCTGGTAGAAGAATTTGGCTGCATGTATTACGAAGAGCCAGTGAACTACCTGAACTCTAAACTGCACGACAAGGTTGCCCGTAATGTGAAAGCGCCAATTGCCGGTGGTGAGCGTTTGTATAATCGCTGGGGAATTCGCCCTTATCTGGAAGATCAGTCTCTCGACGTATTGCAGCCAGATATTGGTCTGTGTGGTGGCTTCACTGAAGCGAAGAAAGTGTGTGACTACGCTGACATTTACGATGTGCGCATTCAGGCCCACGTATGTGGTGGCCCTGTTGCGACTGCCGCCAGCCTGCATCTGGAAACCGCTATCCCGAACTTCCTGATCCACGAGCACCACACCTACGCAACCAAATCCTGGAACCGCGAGCTGTGTATTCAAGATCCACAACCGGTTAACGGTTTTATCGAAGCGCCAGACACACCGGGAATTGGCATCGAACTGAACGATGAAGTCGTTTACCGTTCACCAAATATGTCAGTAACCGCGCTGAAATAAGCGCTGAATTGTCGATTCACCTCAAGGCCGCAATTTGCGGCCTTTTTTATCCTTGTCCCTTATCATTCGATAAGATTTTGACTGCCAACGCACAGGCCGCATCCGCGCCACCCGACACTTGCGCTGTGACAATAGCGCCTTCCATCAACAAACATACTTTGTTTAACCGCTGTTCATCACATTGGAGGTATCGTCCAATCGTTTCTCTGACCACTTGTTTATGCAATTGACAACGCTGGAACACAGCACTCTCAGCATCACTGAATTCGGCAGAGGTGTTAATAAAAAAGCAGCCTCGAAAATAACCGAGCTTTTCCTCTTCACTGTTAAACCAGCTGCTAAGTGCCATGAATAACTTTTCTACTGCGGCGTCACCTGTTGTGGCTTGCTGTAAACTCTCATTTAGCCAGCTAATAAAACGCTCGTGACGCAGTTGAAGAGCTGCCAGCAGCAGCTCGTCCTTGCTGGCAAAATGGTGATACAGAGTTTTCTTAGCAACCCCCGACTGTGCCAATATTTCGTTTATACCGATAGCGTGAATACCACGCGCGTAAAAAAGCTGCAGAGCAGTTTCAGTTAGAAGTTGCTTTTTCGCTGTCATCTCATCTTTCCTGAAGAACCGTTTGACAATGGTAAACCGACCTGTCTACCATTACAAGTAGACAAATCAGTCTACCTCAACAGGAAAATGCAAATGAACAGATTTAATACAGCCATTCTCGCCGGTATAGGCGCATTCGCCGCAATTGCCTTACTCGCTTTTTCGCAACAGTCTCTGACTGATATCGCTCTGGTTATGGCACCATTCGGGGCGACGACCGTGCTGGTTTTCGGATTACCCGAAAGTCCGTTAGCGCAACCTAAAAATGTAATTTTAGGCCACCTGGTTACTGCTACTGTTGGTATTCTGTTCGCGCAATACCTTGATGTTACGCCGCTGACATTGGCACTGGCTACGGGAATTGGTGTTAGTGCTATGTTGCTGACAAAAACAACACATCCGCCCGCCGGTGCGAATCCGTTACTCATTATGATGACCTGTCAAGGCTGGGCATTCCTGATTACGCCTGTGCTTATTGGGGTAATAGTGATTGTTTTAGTAGGAAAAGCCTCTCAGATGCTATTCAAAAAGTCAGAAGCTATTTCAGGAGCAGGATAATATTGCTCGCAACTGCTATAGACGGTCGCTGAAAAAGTCCTGAGCGAATGTTCCATATTCTTGCTTCTTTCGTAGCACTCTGCATCACACGATTACAGCCACTTGGCTGATCTGAAATGGAGTACATCAATTGGCGCATTTTACAGTGATTGGTTTAGGTAGATTTGGCATTACTACAAGCCTTGAACTCATTCACCTTGGTCACACTGTGACCGGCATCGATATTGACGAAAAACTGGCAGAGCAATATGCCTCTGACTTAACTCAGACCCTCATCTGCGATGCAACCGACGAAAGAGCAATGGCGGAACTGAGTCTTCACGATAGCGAAGCGGTAATTGTCGCCATTGGTGAGGATATGCAGGCCAGCTTGTTGTGTGTGCTCAATTTGAAGCATGAAAATGTGAGCAATATTTGGGTGAAAGCCAACAGCCAGGCGCATCATACCATTCTCTCGAAACTTGATGTGGCCAGAATCATTCATCCCGAAGAGGAAATGGGTGTGCGGGTGGCTCAGGCACTGAACTACCCAATGGTGAATGATTACCTGAGCCTCGGACACGGGCACTACATTGTGGAAGTGGTAATTCCGCAAAAGCGGACTCCCTTTACCCTCAACGACCTGATAAACGGATACAAAAACGACATTCACTGTCTGATGATAAAAAGGCGGCAGAGTATTCATTGTTCGCCGGATAGCACGTTTGGTTTTGAGACTGACGATCAGGTCATACTCAGCGGCCCCAGGGAAATTCTGGCAAAAATAGCACCGAGACTCAGCCGTTGAAACGCTGGTTACCGGGAAACCGACCTCTTGAGCGTAAACCCCGTGGATCTCTAAAAATTCAGGCGGCGCCGCCCCTTATCCTGTCGCTGAGTTTCTTAGGTTTTATCTTGCTCGGCACCGTTCTGCTTAAACTGCCTTTCGCCACCACGGCCCCCATTTCCTGGGTACACAGCCTGTTTACGGCAACTTCTGCAGTAACGGTAACTGGCCTTGCCATTGTCGATACAGGAACCGGATTTACCCTATTCGGACAGATGGTGATAGCCGGCCTCATTCAGTTTGGCGGGCTTGGACTAATGACGTTTGCCGTTGTTACCCTGGTTGCCATCGGCAGCAAAATTAGCTTTTTACAGCAGAGTGCAGTGAAAGAAGCTTTCAATGAAACCGATACATCTTCACTGGTAAGTACCGCAAAAGCCGTTATTCTGTTTGCCCTTGCCGTTGAAGCTATCGGCATTCTTGTATTAAGCGCGTATTGGCAAACTGAAATGGGCTGGAAACAGGCCTGTTACGAAGCATTTTTCTATACCATTTCCGCGTTTAACAATGCGGGATTTGCGCTCTCATCAGACAGCCTGTCGGCCTACGTAAATGATCCGGTTGTGAATATCACCATCACCGCACTGTTTATCACCGGCGGATTGGGATTTTCGGTCTGGATTGACCTGGTTAAAAAGAAAAAATGGCAAATGCTTACGCCCTACAGTAAAACCATGCTCCTGGGTACGCTCATTATTAATGTGGCCGCGTTGCTACTTATCTATCTCATCGAATACGACAACCCTGAAACTCTCGGTAAACTCGATGCCGCAGGCAAATGGTGGGCTTCCTGGTTTCAAGCGGTGACGCCCCGTACGGCAGGATTTAATACGCTGGACATCAATGCACTGGAAGACGGCTCAGTTACCCTCATGCTTCTGCTTATGTTTATTGGTGGTGGGTCGATGAGTACGGCAAGTGGCATTAAAGTAGTAACTTTTGTTGTGCTGCTTACGGCAACGTATAACTTCCTGCGAAGAGAGCATGCGCCAACGCTGTTTCAGCGCACCATTCGTCCTGAAACGGTATCGAAAGCGCTGGCGTTAACCGTCATCTCTGCGGGTGTCACCTGGATTGCTATTTTTGTCCTGACGATTACCGAAACCGCGCCCTTCATCGACATCGTTTTTGAAGCAGTATCGGCATTGGGCACCGTAGGTTTGTCACGGGGATTAACGGGGGATTTATCAGCCTGGGGAGAGGGCATTATTATCGTGCTCATGTTCCTCGGCCGGCTTGGCCCGCTTACCCTCGCTTATCTTCTGGCAAGCCCACGACAGCGCAGAGTTCGCTTCCCGGATAGCCGTTTATCAATAGGCTAAACGCACGCAATATCAATTAGAATCTGTACCAGTTGTGGGCATTTTGGTAACACAGCTGGCCTCGCACAGCATCCGGCACACAGGGAATGAGTTGCTCCCAGAATTCTGAGTACGAATAGCGCCAATTGCTTAGCGGAAAATTGCTCGCCAGCATCACACGGTCAGTGCCAAACAGATTAATAAGATCGTTAATAATGATTGCAGCGCTCTGGGTGCGCCAATTACGGTTTGTCATTTCCCAGCCAGAGGCTTTTACTGCCACATTAGGGCAACCCGCTAGCGCCGACATATTGGTTTTCCAGTTCGCGTAATTGATTTCAGAAGCAGGCGGAAAGCCGCCATGGTTTACCACTACACGCAGCGCTGGCATCAGATGACACACTTCGATAAGTGCGGAAATGCCTGCGGTATCTTCGCCGTACAGCTGCGCATCAAAACTCAGTTCAGCTTCGGCCAGCATAGACAATGCCCGTCGAGCTTTACTGCTTTGCAATACAACGAAAGCACTGTCATCGAGTATATGACGAACGCCAACCACAGACTGGCGCTGAATAAGCGCGTGCATCACCGCTTCAAAATCATCTGCTTGTAAATCGCACCCGGCAACAGATCGCATGGGCGAAGTGCAATTCGACTCCAACCAATCAATTTCCCGCCAGGGACGTACGTTATCGAATCCCGCTTCAATATGTACATAACCGGCAAGCCCTTGCTCGCCAAAAAGGCGCAGATCTTTTTCAGCAAAAGACTTGGCAATGTCAGCTTTATCCGACCAGAACGGCGGATTCTCAGGCTTCAACCAATGATAGTCACCGTGGTCCAGAGCGAAGAAATGTAAGTGCGGGTCGATAAATTTCATTATTGTGCCGTGTAGCCACCGTCGATGCACTGCAGACTGCCGGTAATAAACTTTGCATCATCACTGGCAAGAAAATACGTAAACGCCGCCACTTCTTCTGGCTGCCCTAGTCGCCCGAGTGGTTGCGCGGCCTCTTCCTCGGCGTGTACCAGCGCTTTATCTGCACCGCTAGCTGCCACATATTTGTCGATGGCATTGTGATACAGCGGGGTTTCAATGGTTCCCGGACACACGGCATTCGCGCGAATGTTAAAGAAGGCATAATCTAACGCGGTGGTTTTCGCCATGGAAGCCAGCGCGGCTTTACTCATATTATAGGCGAAGGAATTACGCTTGCCGATAATCGCCTGATCAGAAGCCATGATGATGATGGCCCCGGATTTGGCTTGTTTCATTGCGGGTAACACAGCCCGCACGGCGTGATAGGCACCCTTTACATTCAGCGAGAACACCCGATCGAAATCTTCAGGTGAGGTATCTTCGATGGTGGCGGAAAAATGCATACCTGCATTGCTAACCAACGCATCTATTCGACCGAATCGATTGAGGGTTTCAGTGATACAGTCAGACACAGCGCTTTCACTGGTGACATCGCATTCCATCCACTGCGCCTGTTCCACCGGCTTATCAAAATCGCAAATGTCCAGATTCACCACCTGATAGCCATTCTTGGCGAACTTCTCCACCACGGCTAAGCCAATGCCAAGACTACCACCGGTAACCACACAAACGGGCGTTGATTGAGACATGCTAATTCCTGTAAAACGATTTTGTATCAATACGCTTAAGCATGCACTGATGTGCAATGAAAGTAAAAATGAAGGGGCTTTTTGATGGTAAAACACACAAAAAAAAGCGCCCGGCGTTAACCGAGCGCTTTCAAAAATGGTTTTACGACCAGATTAACGGTTGCGATTTAACAAACTTGATATCGCTGCCGCTTTAGTCGTAACCGCGGAAGCAAGGGTGCGGCCACGGCCTGATGGCGTAGCATCTTCCGTCGCACAGCCTCTGCGGGTACACATACGACGCATAGCACCGATGTCGCGTGCATTTACACGGCCATCGTTGTTCAGGTCGAATGACATATCAATTTCCTGACGGGCAAAAATAGCTCGCATCAGTGCTGTGACATCATCACGGTCAACATCGCCATCACCATCCCAGTCGCCGGTTACTGGCTCTTCTTCTGCTTCCAGCAGATAAGTACCAATCACAGGATCGTGGTCAGAAGCGCGATATACCAGTTCATTCAGGAATGAAGCCGGCTTGTACTCTTCGTTGTAATCGTAAAATTCAGGCTCATCACTGTTAATGTGCCATTCGTTTACGTCTACCATCATGTCCATAGCCGCTTGGTTCACCAGCATGTAATCCAGTGTTCCTGCCAGGCCATCGTAAGAGTAGCTGTAAGAAGCATTACCTTTCATTTCGGCAACAGAATCTGCATAACCCGCCGATGCCAGTACCTGAATAGGATCTTCTTTTGCGTAAGCGTTGTAGTCGCCCAGCAGAATAGTCGCCGTGTCGCCATAGGTTTGCTCTAAGAACGCAGTAATAGCAATCGCTGCACGGGTACGCTTACGATTACAGTAGCCTTGCTCTAAATCGCCATCTTCCTGACAGCTTGAGCTTGAACCTTTTGACTTCAGGTGGTTTACGTCAACAGCAAACGTTTTACCCGACTCAACGTGGGTGAACAGTTGAGACAGCGAAGGACGGTTACCGTAATCCACGAACAACGGACCTTCTTCGTCAACGATACTATTCGCTTCCAGCAGAATAGCTGGCGAGCCTACAGGTGTTACCACAGCTGGACGATACAGAATACCTGAGGTAATTGCATCGGTGCCCAGTTGGTCGCCACCGGCATCAACGTAAGCATAAGTGCCTTCACCGAACTCATCGTTTAAGGCTTCGGTAAGCTGTGCAACCGCGCTCAACGGGCCAAAACCATCGTTTTCGATTTCCATCAGGCCCAGTACATCAGCGTCGATCTCAACCAGCGCGTTAACGATTTTCGCTAACTGACGCTCGTATTCTGACAGTGAGTCTGCACCGCGAGCTGTTGGGAAGCCTTCGCCGTTACCGTCACCATTAAACAGGTTCAGCACGTTGAAGCTAGCAACTTTCAGGTTACCTTCTTCCACATAGGGTGAACTTTCACGGTAGTTTTCTGCAACCAGTGAAGGCACTTCCGTAGGACGAATACGGTAAGCGGAGTAACCATAATCCATAACACCCGTTACGCCTGTGATCAGGTCACCAGAGCGAATGGTATTGTCCGGATTAAAACCACCCTCAGGTAACATCCACTCAGAAGCGTAGCCATCGGCGTTGTCGTCGATGATTAATACATCCAGAGCATTACTTGCAGCCAGCGCAGCTGATGCTTCAGTACCAGGCAAATGGATTTGCGTAGGATTGAACAGACGTTCTGTAGACACCCACACTTCGCCAAAATCGCTGTAAGGATAGATGTTGCTGATGGTCCAGTTTGCACTGCTAGTTACCACCATGCCTTCGTATTTTTCGAAGCTGTCAGCACTTTCCATCGGTAATGAAATCACTACCGGCGTGACTGCGCCAGTACCGCAAATCAGTGCGTCAGACGTGGCTTCAACAAGGGTACGACCGTAATCTTCAGTCACATTACCTGCAACACGAATCACATCACCTTCGGTAACAACTTCGATAAGTGAAGTACTTGCAATAAATACACCTTCAGACGTGGTGTCATCGCCGTCAGAATCTGCCGCTTCTTCCTGAACCCAGAAACCTTCCAGCGCAGGTGTTACATGAGTAACGATAGCTTCGATAACCACGCTTTGCCCAGCCAGTGGTGATTCAGCACCTGAACCCTGCACTTCACTGATAAAGGTTGCTTCGTCGCCACAAACACCGATTTCGTCACCGCCGCCGCCGTCTGAGCTGCCATAAGCGCCAAGGAACTGGAACGTATCCTGGTCGTAAACATCCCACTCAAGGCTAGGATCGAATTCGTCATAGGCTTCTGTATCGCCTTCGGTAATGGCAGCATTACGCACCAGTGTGCGGTTTTGCGTGCGAACGTCATCGCCCTGCCAGTAAGAACCTGGATCTTCGCCAATACGACCAAAGCTATCAACGATTTCACCGTTGTTGCGTAACACAATGGCGTCGTCGCCGTTGAACGTTAATGAACCACTGGTGAGATCGGCAACCGCAAGGATGGCACTGTCTGAGCCGCTGTTTGCCAATACATACACATCGCCCGGCGCTAATGTGCCACTTAATGTGAAAGTTTGACCTGCGTAGTCACGTCCATTAATGAACATCTGAACATCGTAAGCACTTAAATCAACAGGTGCAGATGTGAGGTTTACAATTTCCAGCGCTTTGTTGTTAGAGCTACCTTCAATGTATTCAGAGAAGAACAGTTCTGTAGCTGGAGTAACGTAGGTACCAATTGGGAACGGTACTGCTGCCGTTGCATTGCTGGTTTCGCCATCGAAAACATTGGTGCCGGCCACTTCCCAGTTGGCAACATCAAAGGTAGCTGATGGACCACCGGCAATACGGTATGCCCAGCTGTCTAAGTGATCCCAGGCTTCACCTGTGCCATCGGTGTTGATGTCGCCGTAAAGATCAACAACTTCACCGTCACAGAATACTTCAATGGCGTCGTCACCATTAATCGACATCGCGCCACTGGTATAGTCAGGTGCAAAACCGAAGAAAGCTTCAAAACCTGCAGATTCGCTGGCGATGTAAATAAACTGGCCTGCAACCGCAGAGACTGCTGGGAAGGTAAATTCTTCGCCGTCAGTGCCACCACCGTTATTTGCACTGCCCACACCACAGGTACTTAAGTCGTCGATGTTCTGATTAACGAACAGTTCGATACCTTTTGGTGTACCGCCACTCAACGGGCCATCAAAAACACCGGTCAGGGTAAGCGGTGAGAATCCACCTGGTACCGGAGTTGGCTCTGGTTCCGGCTCTGGCTCGGGATCAGGCGTTGGTTCTGGCTCTACAGCATCACAGCTATCAGCACTATAGAACAGGCTAACCCACTCAGGATGGTCAACAAACGGGTTACGGTTGCCCTGATATTCGTAAATTGCACTTTGACGGTTAGTTTCAACAACATCAACCGGGTCAGCATCATTCCACGCCAGCAAGGTACACAGTTTACCCAGCGAAGGTTCGCCAGAACTGGTGATGCGGTTAACCAGCGCTAAGTCTGGTGTAACATCACTACCCGCGCCTTCGTAGCGGATATCCATGTACAGCATTTGACGGGCAATATCCCCTTTCACCGCATCGCGAGGTTCAAAGGAATCGCTGTCACGACGGTTAGCAGGCGCTTCCGGCAGAGGCGCATCAGAATAATCAAAATCCAGATTGCCACGAGAGCTGTTTACCGTGATATCAGAAGGGCGAAGATGCTGAATATCAGTGTAAGCTTCTGCGCTTGAACTGCTAAAGCCATGACTTTTCGGCCAGCTATGCTCACGGTTCCAGTAATCAGGCTGTGATGAATCGCTACCCGAACCATTTTCTGACTTTGGAATAGAGTTTCCTGAGTAAATCAACAGGATGTTGTCAGGATTCGCGGGATCTTCGTCTGTTTCCGTTAAGGCAGTCCACACTTCACTGTATGTCAGTACGTGCTGACCGGAGATCGTTTCACTGAGGATTTGACGAATAATAGCGGTATCAGAACCGGCGTCGATTTCGGACTGCACTGCAGCATAATAAACAGCAGGATCAAAAGTCGAGGCGTCAGCCACTTTATCGATATCTGGGCAATTGGTACAAACGCCGCCGAGATCTTCATCTTCGCCGCCACCACCGTCGCCATCACCACCACCGTCGTAGTCGTGAGAGCCCAGACCGGTGTAGTCGTTCTGAGGCAGGCCAACCCATTCGCCGAGTCCATAGGCATCGTTAGGATTGGTATCGCCCGTGGTCACTGAGCTATTACGGATGAGGGTTTGGTCTTTGGTAGACAGGCCACCTTCGCTCCAGGATGAACCCGGATCGACACCGAGCTGACCAATACTGTCGAGTATGTTGCCCGCGTCGTCGGTGAGAATAATCGCATCATCACCATTGTACAGGCTCTGGGTTGTTAACTCATCGGCCAGGGCCTTCAACGCATCTTCCGCGCCTGATTGCGCAATAACTAACGTACCGCCCGGCGCGATAGAACCACTTAAATCAACAATGGAACTGGCTGACAAGCCACCATTATTGTATACGGAAATGGTATAACCACTGAGAGACACACTTTCTGTCGTTGGATTGTAGAGTTCCAATGCTTTATTGCTACTACTTCCCTCGACGTACTGAGATATCAGCAAGTCACTGCCACTGGCAGAGACTGAGGCTGTAATCCCCAATACCAAAGGAAGCACGATAGGTGCTTTCATTATTGTTGCTCCTGCTTGTTATTAGAAACTGTCCCAAAGTGCAGTTGAAGAGTATAAAGAAAATACTACAGAGAAATGACAACTTTTTGACCCAAACTGACATTATTTTGACCAACTGGTCTACAGGTATTGCTTGGTAAGGGCTGCAGGAATATTAGGTTAGATTTATATGTAAATTTAATCGAGGAGCGGGCATAAAAAAACCTGAACGACGTCAGGTTTTTTTGTAAACGAGCAGTATGCTAAACGTTAGTTTTGTGCGAGAGCATCGGCCATTTCTTCATCAAACCAATCTTTCAGCATCGCTTTCTCATATCCCAGATATTCGTTTTGTCTGAACGTGGATGGATTATCAAGAAAGCTCATGTCTTTTAACTTCACATCAGCACTTTTTAGTACTTTGCCACTATCATCAGTGAGTGAATAAGAAAACGAAATTCGGGGAATGTCCACACGCTTAATGATGCGAACGTCACTGCCTGTGGCGTTGCCGAATACGAAACTGCTTGGCCATACCTGCCCCGCAAGATCCAGATTGGTGACGGTCATTGATAATTTTTCTTTCTCAGGCAGCTTTTCAGCGAGTTCACCCACGTACTTATCGAGGGCCTCGAAAGTGCGTTCACGAAACTTAACCCGACTTTCATTCGTCGGCCTTACATCTGCGTACTTTTCAGGATTCTGCCAATTAATTTCTACAGATGCAGCCAGTGCATTTGCCGATATTGTCAGGCTGCTTGTTGCCAACGAAACCAGCACAGCTTTCGTCAGAGTATTCATGCTTTGTCTCCTTTAGAAAATAGACAACTGCCGCGAAGTGCCAAACCACAGAGCACCCGTTCGAACGACTACACATGCACAAATGGGTGCCTCATGATGATTAGAACAGAATATCACCGATTTGTTCCCATTGTGGGCGTTTATTATTAAACAAGGCAGATGAACTTAAGCTGAACGACTGAGATCAAAATAACGCAGAAACGCGCTATGCGATTCAGCGAGGGAAATACGTGTAGGAAAGTATATAGTGCGGGGGGCCACTTGGTATCGTTGCAATTACAACGTGGCAGACAGCAGTTCCGTACTGGCGATGGCGGCGCAAAAATGCCTCAACTCGCCACCACTAATAAAGGGGTTAATATCGTCGGTTACGCAATAGGTGTGATGAAAAGAAATGATGCTATCGCGACTTTGCAGGATGTCATCGACATAATCCTGTTGGAACGGACGAAGTTGTTCCCGCATGGGTGCCGTTACCGATAGCAGAGATTCCAGTTCTTTGCGTTCCTGCCATGTGGCTACATATTCATACCAGCTACTCACTTCAGCCTGAGCATCTTTAAAAATATACTGAACCATTGGTAAACGGAGCACAAAGATCAGTACTGCTATCTCTGATATCACCAAAAAACCACGCCACATCTGATTAACCTGACCCTGTAATCGCAAAGCCAATCTCATTCAGACAGCAGAGACACGGCTTTATATTTAACCTGATAACCTGTTGAGAATATAACCGCCTGAAAGCTAATTAAATAGTTTGAGTTTTATACCTGAATATTGTTTTTAATAAGCCGGAACAGACTGTTATGCACTTTTTTTCTTGATCTGTATTAAGTCTGGCTTATCTACTCTTGCTATACTGGCAGCAAATAACAGACACCTGTGTCAGTAAGGTTGCCTTCATGAGCGAACAAATTCAGGTAAAAAACGTCTCTCCGGTAAAAGTGCATCAGCCGCCCGGTGGCAGTAACAAAAAACGCCCATCGGCGCGCAGCCAAATTTATGTTCGTGCCGTTAAGGGCCCTATCGAGACGTTCCGCCGCTTATTTGGCTTTATTTTTGTTGGTATTTTTGCGCTCATTCCCTGGATTCAATACGACGGGCATCAGGCTATTCTGCTGGATATTATGAACCAGCGTTTTACCATTTTTGGTCTCACGCTGTGGCCGCAAGATCTCACGTTACTGGCATACATCTTTATTGTCGGTGCATTCGCGCTGTTTTTTGTCACCACTTTCGCCGGGCGGGTGTGGTGTGGATTTATGTGCCCGCAAACCACTTGGGTTTATATGTACGTGTGGTTTGAAGAAAAAATTGAAGGGCCCCGTAACAAGCGCATTAAGCTGGATGAGCGCCCTCTCGATTTCGATAAGTTCTGGCGCAAATCACTCAAGCATATTGCCTGGCTTTCTGTTGCCATGCTCACCGCCCTCACCTTTGTAGGTTACTTCACACCGATCGGCGCCTTGTTTATCGACTTTTTTACCTTCAATGCCAGTTTCTGGGCGGTATTTTCAATTCTGTTCTTCGCAGGTTGTACCTATGGGAATGCCGGTTGGATGCGAGAAATCATGTGTACCCACATGTGCCCTTACGCCCGCTTTCAATCTGCCATGTTCGATAAAGACACCTTTACGGTTTCTTACGATTACAACCGAGGGGAGAAACGTGGACCTCGCCCCCGTAAACTGAAGCATGAAGAATTGGCTGACAAAGCGCTCGGTGATTGTATCGACTGCAACCTGTGTGTGCAGGTATGCCCTACCGGTATCGATATTCGCAATGGACTGCAATATGAATGTATCAACTGCGGTGCGTGTGTAGATGCCTGCAATGGCGTTATGGAGAAAATGAACTATCCCAAAGGGCTGATTAGTTTTACGTCTGAAGAGCGTCTTACAGGAGGCCATACAAATATTGTGCGGCCCAAACTGATTGGCTATTTCGTGGTACTGTTAGTGATGATTGGCCTGCTCATGGCAGATATTCTCACTCGCTCACCATTAGAAGTCGACCTGATACGTGATCGCAACTCCCTGTTCCGAGAAAACGGCCGGGGCAATGTAGAGAACGTCTACACCATCAAAATTCTGAACAAATCTCAGGACACCCATACCTACACTATCGAGGTGAAAGGTTTAGCTAGCTACAATATTTTAGCCGATACCACAGTAACTGTTGGTGGCGGAGAAGTCTTCAGTATGCCACTATCTCTGGAAACCTCTCCGAAGAACCTTAGCGAGGCGGTGACAGACATTTATTTCCATGTCCGTACCGAAGATGCTGAGGGCAATGTTGTGGAAGTCGATGAACCAACAAAATTCCTCTACAGATAATAAAGAACAAGGCGATTTTGCCTTTGCGGGCTTAAGCCCTGACACCGTATTAGACGCCCTTGAAAGTTGCCGGATTTTCCCAGAATCTGGCTTGCTGGCGCTAAACAGCTATGAAAACCGGGTTTACCAGTTCAAAGCCGATGACGGTCAGCGTCTGGTGGTTAAATTCTATCGCCCCAGTCGCTGGAGCGATGAACAAATCCTTGAAGAACACAGTTTCGCCAAAGAAATCGCCGATGCCGATATTCCACTGGTGGCGCCGATGGAAGTCGACGGGAAAACCCTGCACCATGCATGCGGATTCCGTTTTGCTGTATTTCCGTCTGCCGGTGGACGGCAGTTCGAAGTTGATAACCTCGATCAGCTTGAGTGGATGGGACGCTTCATCGGCCGCATGCATCGCGTCGCGCAGGCTAAGCCTTTTCAATTTCGCCCCGAACTTAATCTGCAGAATTTTCTCGACAAACCTCGAAAGATCCTCACCACAAGCCGACTATTGCCACGCCATTTAGAGACCGCCTTTTTTGCTATTCTTGACCCATTGATTAAAGAAACCCAAAAGCGGTACAGCGCCACCGACCTTATTCGCCTTCATGGCGACTGTCACCCAGGCAACATTCTCTGGCGAGACGGCCCCATGTTTGTGGATTTAGATGATTGTCGTATGGGGCCAGCCATCCAGGATTTGTGGATGATGCTGTGTGGTGACAGGCAACAACAATTGCTGCAGTTGGATGTACTGGTAGAAGCTTACGAAGAATTCCACAGCTTCGACAACAACCAACTTGCGCTGATTGAGCCGCTTCGTGCCATGCGTATGGTGCATTATATGGCCTGGTTGTCTCAACGCTGGGAAGACCCGGCATTTCCGCGGGCGTTTCCCTGGTTTGCCGAAGATAAATACTGGGAAGGGCAGATCCTTGCACTTAAAGAACAATTGGCAGCGCTTCACGAGCCACCGCTAAAGCTGGGTTATTAATCCAGACTTAGGCCGAAACTTGCTGTTAACTCGCGTTTACGACATCTTGTCGTGAACGCTAGTCGGCACGGGATCACTGTGGTACTCTTTTTTTGATTTTGTATTATGGATTGTTAACCGATGAAAAAAATTGCTTTATTTCTGTTGACTGCCCTGCTGCTTCCTCTGCAGGCTTGCGCAGATGACGTTAAGTGGAAAGAAGGAACCCATTACGAAGTATTAGACCAGCCGGCAACGTCAAAGCCTACGGTTTATGAGTTCGCTTCCTTCTGGTGCGGTCACTGCTTCCGTTTCGAGCCAGTGGTTGCCGAAATCAAAAAAGCCCTGCCAGAAAACGTAAAGTTTACCAAGATCCACGTGAACTTCATGCCTGGTGCGGACGAATCAGTACAGGATGACGCCACCCGCGCCATGATGATTGGTCGCGTGCTAAAACGTGAAGATGAGTTGAACGGTGCAATCTTTAACTACATTCATCAGCAACGTGCCTCAATAGGTGGAATGTCTGATTTGAAAAACATCTTTGTGGTTAATGATGTCGACCCGGAAGAGTTCGACAAGTTAGCGAAAACATCTAACTTCTCTGTTGATAATATGGTGAAGAAAAACCTGAAAATTCAGGAACAATATCGTAAAGATGTGACCGGTACGCCAACATTTATCGTAAACGGTAAATACAAGGCAACCTTTGTACAAGGCATGACTTTCGATGACGTTAGAGATTTGGTTGTTTGGCTTTCTCAGCAGTAACACAAATATGATTTGAAAAACGCGCCCCAATGGCGCGTTTTTTATTTGGAGCTTATTTTTTGGAGGTAGCAATGAGCGATATTCAGGCCTTTGCCGATTTCATCCGCGAACTCGATCAACTTAAAGCCGTGAAGCGACAAGTACGTTTACCTTGCGACGGTGATCGACAGGAAAATAGTGCAGAGCACAGCTGGCATGTGGCGTTAATGGCTAACGTGTTAGCGCCTTATGCCGAGCAGGCAATAGACATTCAGCGCGTCACGCAGATGATACTGATCCACGATCTGGTGGAAATTGATGCCGGTGACTTATTTGCCTTTGCAGAAGTGGCAGATCATGCAGAACAAGAAACCAAGGAATTCGCTGCCGCAGACCGCATTTTCGGCTTGCTGCCTGAAGCCCAAGGGAAACATCTTCATGCTTTGTGGCATGAGTTTGAGGCGGCAGAAACCGCAGATGCTAAATTTGCCAAAGCCATGGATCGGGTTTTACCGGTGTTCCAGAATATGGCAGCAGAAGGCGGAAGTTGGGTTCGCCACAACGTAGCGAAAAGTAAAATTCTGGCCAGAAATGCCCATCTTGAGCATTGTGCACCTAAATTGTGGGCCTATGTGAACGAACAGTTGGATTTGGCGGTGTCAAAAGGCTGGCTTACTGCGTAAACGGCTACCCGTTTTATTTCGTCAGTTCGTTAATTTTTGCCCAGTCGTCGGGATCGTTCACATTCATAAGTTCGTTCCCGAATCGCTGTAAATCAACTGCTTCGCCGTTAAAACAGTGAAGTAAGCCCCGTAATGATAACGATGCGTTTTCTGCTGTGCGCTGCTGCAACTGACGAAATCCTTCTTCCGAGTACAACAACACTAATGGCATCACTGCATCTAATGCGTACACGCTACAGTTATTGTTACGACTGGCATCAAGGGCAGCTTGTAAACAAGCAACAGAACACAGCGGCATATCTACCGGCATGCATAGAAGCCTTGCCCCGTCCTCCACATCAGCTTGTTCAAGCAAACTGAAAAGGGCCATAGCAGGCCCTTTGTCTTTGTAGGTATCGATAAAATCACAATCTTCCCGGCCTGCAGTGAACACGTTTTCTGTCACGGTTGAAAGACGCTGACGCGTGACGTCGAGTAACGTGCTGCCCCCCAGTTTCAGACGAGACTTATCCCGCCCCATTCTGGAGGACTTACCACCGCAGAGAATAACCCCGGTAGTCTGATTGTTTAGAATTTTAAGCCTACCCACACCCATACTTTATCTGTATCCACTTTAATGTCGCCGGCATCGTAGGTCGCATACTTAACACCGAGTGAGAAATGTTCTGCAAACTTCGTCACATATTGTAAATTAAGTTCGCTACCCAGATCACTGATTTCTGCCGTAGCTTCATCAGCATCAAACTCATGGTAGGCAGCCAACACTTTACCACCAAATAGTGGGCCAGTGATGGTGAATGACAAATCTTCAAGACCTTGAGCTGGTGTTGCCAGGAATTGGTCACTCCAACCGTTAAATTTGTGTAGCGTTGCTAACGGGGTTGAGAAACCGTACATGCCGTCATCTGAACCCAATACTTCATAGGTAACCTTTCCGGTGAAGCCAGATACTACGGCACCACCTTCCAACATCAGATAGTCGGCATCGTAGCTGGCCGCGCCAGAGTCATTACTTTGGGTAGCAAATTCAGCGTTATAAATCAGTTTGAATCCATCGAGTTCAGTGCTGCCTGCATAGCTGATACCGTAAGTATCTAATGAGTTGTTGGTATCGTTATCAACTTCAAGCAGATACGCATAACCCGTGAACTTACCGATAGGGCTAACGTAAGACACGTTAACCAGGTGATCTTTGCTGTCTAGATCCTGTGCTTCAGCGAAGATGCGGTTACGCTGAGTAACATAACCGTAGAATGCTGTGAGGTCACCATAGGTGTATTTTGCAGAAACGGCATCAAACGTTTGCCAATCCTGACGCCAGCCAACGTGACCAACAAACCGGTGTCCATCGAGAGCGATGATTTGACGACCGGCTTTCAGAGTCAGGTTTTCATTTTTGTACTGTACAAAGCCTTGATGTAATTCGGTGGTCTCAGGGTCGGCAACAACTGAATATTCGCCTGGCTTGAAACCTGTAGGTGGCACAGAGTATTCGCCTTGGTCAAACGCAATACGCACATCTTCCATTTGCGCGGTAACCGAGAAGCCATTGTAGCTACCGGTGGTCACACCAACCAGCGTACGCAGCGTCAGTGCACTAGCATCTTTCAATGCATTGTCTTGATCCACACCTTCATAGCGCACACGAAAATCAGCGGTTGCTGTAGATTGCTTCATTGCGTCATACCAGTCGGCGGCCATCGCAGGGAAAAGTGCACCAGAGAGTGCGACTGCGACGACTGTTTTTTTGAAAAATGCAGTTGGTTTCATTGTGTATTCCTCTGATTTTGAGTCAGAGATAGCCCGCCCGATCCAATTGGCCGAGCTATCTCATTGATTTTTATTTAAGTGTTGTTTTTTTAAGCGGCGTCAGTCTTGCTTGATGACGCGCCTTTTTCCGTGCCTGATTTTCTTGCGCTCACTGGCTCCACTTTCTTCTGTTTTTCATACAAGAAAGTCAGCACTTCATGGCGATAGTGGTTGTATTCCGGATTGTCAGCTAGCACCAGACGATTTCGGGGACGAGGCAAATTCACCTCAAGTATTTCGCCGACTGTGGCGGCAGGCCCATTGGTCATCATAACAATGCGATCAGAAAGCAGCACGGCTTCGTCAACATCGTGGGTAATCATGATAACGGTATTGCCTAAATCGGCGTGGATTTCCATTAACGAGTCTTGCAGGTGGGCGCGGGTTAATGCATCCAGTGCACCGAAGGGTTCGTCCATTAGCAGAACCTTCGGTTCCATCGCCAGTGCTCGAGCAATACCGACCCGCTGTTTCATACCACCAGAAATTTCTGAAGGTAGCTTGTCGATGGCGTGAGTCATGTGCACCAATTCCAGGTTGTGCATCACCCACTCTCTGATCTCAGCTTTACTTTTGCCACGCAGCGTTTGCTTAACAGCAAGCTCTACATTTTTATACACCGACAACCATGGCAACAAAGAATGGTTTTGGAACACCACGGCGCGTTCCGGACCCGGTTCCTTCACTTCTACGTTATCCAGAATAACGCCACCCGTGGTTGCCTGATGAAGGCCGGCCACGATATTCAGTACCGTCGACTTACCACAACCTGAGTGACCAATTAGCGAGATAAACTCCCCTTTTTTGATATTCAGGTTTACGTCGCGTAACGCAGTAAAAGGGCCTTTAGGTGTAGGAAAGTCGATTCCTACCTGAGTCAGTTCGAGATGTTTTGCGTTCATGCTCATATCCTCTTAATTAGCGTAATACGCTGTTTTTGTCCCAGCTAACCATGCGTTGCAACATCAGCATGATGCGGTCCAGTACAAAACCGATAGCACCGATGGTTAATACAGCAACCATGATTCGGGCCAATGAATCTGAGCTTCCGTTCTGGAACTCGTCCCATACAAACTTTCCTAGACCTGGATTCTGCGCCAACATTTCTGCGGCAATCAAAACCATCCAGCCAATACCCAGCGACAAACGTAAGCCGGTAAAAATCATTGGGATGGATGCAGGCAAAACAATTTTCGACAAGTGAGTAAGGGGCTTGAGGCGCAGAACGCGACTCACGTTCACCAGATCTTTGTCGATGTTTGATACCCCAACAGCGGTGTTAATCAGCGTTGGCCACAAACAGCACAGCGATACGGTAAATGCAGAAGTCACAAAGGATTTCGAGAACATTGGATCATCTGAAACATAAAGGGCACTGACCACCATGGTTACCAGTGGTAGCCAGGCCAAGGGAGAAACAGGTTTAAATAGCTGAATCAGAGGATTAATAGCGGTATAAGCAGATTTGCTCAGGCCGCACACAATACCAACCGGTACCGCAATTAATGACGCAATCAAGAAACCAATCATAACGGTGTATAGGCTGGTCCAGATTTGGTCAAAAAAGGTTGGCGCACCGGTAAACTCACGAATTTTTGGCTCGTAAGTTGGGTCTTTGGCGACCCGTGCAGCATTGCGCTCTTCCTGTCGGGCGTAGAACGCATCGGCTTTTTCACGCTGAGCACTATGTTCGCTAACGAGTGTCAGCGTCTGTTCCCAAACTTGCGCCGGACCGGGGAACTGCCCGAGTGACGTATCAATGGTTTTAGCCACACCATTCCAGACAGCCAGGAAAAGCAGTAAACCAATTACCGGCAATAACAATGCCTGTAAGTGTGAAAGTAACGTTTTACCCATGCTGCTTTCCTTAGAGCCGATGAATGTGACAATAGACGCTGACTTACTCATTTTCGTATCTCCTGTCTGTGCTTAAAGCACAGTGTCGCCTTTCAGACCAATACCAAAGCTTTCAAGGTAAGCGTTAGGCTTGGTACCGTCGTAAGTTACGCCGTCGATAAATTCGCTCTGTGGCGGTTTGAAACCTGATTCAGAATCGAAGTCAGGGAAATCAGCCGCTTTCGCTTTACCTTCAGCAATCAGTGCTTTCGCTGCAACCGCGTAAATATCAGGGCGATATACTTTCTTCGCCATATCCATGTACCAGCTGTCAGGCTTAGATTCTGAAATCTGACCCCAACGACGCATTTGCGTTAAATACCAGATGGCATCGCTGTAGTACGGATAGGTTGCGTTGTAACGGAAGAATACGTTGAAGTCAGGTACGTCACGCTTGTCGCCCTTTTCGTATTCGAATGTACCCGTCATAGAGTTCGCCAGTACGGCTTCATCTGCACCCACATAAGAAGGTTTAGACAGAATTTTTACTGCTTCAGGACGGTTCGCGTTGTTGTTTTCATCCAGCCACATCGCTGCACGAATCATCGCTTTTACAACACGAAGGTGCGTGTTCGGATATTTTTCAGCCCACACATTGCTTACACCAAATACTTTTTCCGGGTTGTTTTTCCAGATTTCGTAATCAGTGATAACAGGTACGCCGATACCTTTGAATACCGCTTGTTGGTTCCATGGCTCACCTACGCAGTAGCCATAGATTGTGCCGGCTTCCATGGTTGCAGGCATTTGCGGTGGAGGGGTTACAGACAGCAAAGCTTCCGCGTCGATTTGACCTGATGTGTCACCTTTATGTGGTGCGTAATAACCAGGGTGAATACCACCCGCGGCTAACCAGTAGCGCAGTTCGTAGTTGTGGGTAGAAACCGGGAATACCATACCCATGTTGAACGGCTTACCAGCTTCACGGTAGCTTTCGACAACAGGCTTCAGGTAGTCGGCTTTGATTGGGTGCACAGGCTGACCATCTTCAACCGGAATGTGCTTTTCCATTTCTTTCCAGATGTCATTAGAAACAGTAATACCGTTACCGTTTAAGTCCATGCTGAAAGCGGTGATGATGTGTGCTTCAGTACCAAAACCGATGGTTGCACCCAATGGTTGGCCTGCCAGCATGTGTGCGCCATCCAATTGACCGTCGATGACACGGTCGAGCAATACCTTCCAGTTTGCTTGTGCTTCCAAAGTGACATACAGACCTTCGTCTTCGAAAAAGCCTTTTTCATATGCAATGGCAAGGGGTGCCATGTCGGTAAGCTTAATAAAACCAAATTTCAGTTCTTCTTTTTCGGGCCAGTCAATTTCTTCAGCTGCCTGAACTCCAGCACTCATCACACCAGAAACTGAAACCGCCAGCGCTAATGCACTTACGATACCTTTCAGCTTTTTCTTCACTCCATCAAACTTCTCATACTGATTCATTTTCGGGTTCCTTACAGCCAAAAAAAAAGCCCACCGCGATTCATCTGCTGATGAATCGCGGTGGGCTTCGTTGCCTTTCGAAACAGCTACGTTGCTATTTCATTTAATTAATTGTGTGTCTCTCTCAGACAAAATCTATTTAGCATCAACGATGCCAATTTTTTAAAACAATTAAAATCAACAACTTAGAAAAAAGCTGAGGATAGTCCTTTCGATTTTTGGAGCAAAGTAGTGCATTTATGCACAAATAACGTTCAAATCACCCATGCAGGGTGCATCGAAAATGCACAAATACGGTTCATCACTGCACTTTAGCGACACAATGTAACCTTTTCACGACTTTTAGCGCAATTAATGACGAAACAAGGAAAGAACGAGTAAAGCCAGCAAGATCACGCTTATTCCCTGCCAAACCAAGACAGGATTTCGCTCAATCAAGGGTTTTTGTTTTGTTTGGCGAGTTAACGATACACCGGGGGTGCGCAAGTCGCTTTCAAATTCAGAAAACGCTTCATAACGGTAGGCGGGGTTGGGTCGTAATGCTTTTTTAAGGCACTCGTCGAGCCAAATGGGGAGGTCGGAACGATACCGGCTCAGCGGCACATATTCCCAGGCGTGATAGTTAACTGGAATTGCACTATCACTGTTCATTTCACTATAGGGAAGTTTCCCGGTAAGTAATTCGTAGCAGACTACGGCGGTGGAAAACAGGTCGCTACGGAAGTCTGCTTCATTATGGATCAGGTATTCAGGTGCAATGTAGTTCACCGATCCCACCGGCGTACCCTCCTGCAATTGCAGCCCGACTTCTTTGTGAGCAGCAACCAGCACCGTGCCAAAATCAATGAGTTTAATTTCGCCTGCGTCTGTCAGCATGACATTTTCAGGTTTAATATCCCGATGCACCATTTGTTGCCGCTGCATTGCCCGAAGCGCCTTTATCATTTGCAAGATAAGTCTTCGCACTTTATCAAATGAGGGCTGTGGATTGTCGATAATCCACTGTCGTAACGTAGCCCCTTCCACATACTCACAGATGTGATACATAAATTTTGCTGATGCCGGACGGGGCACGATTTTCATGATATGCGTGTGATTCAAGGTACTGCCCACCCACTCTTCTCGAAGAAAGCCATCGAGATAGACCGGATCATCAGAAAAATAAGACGATGGCGTTTTCAAACAACGCAACTGCCCCGTGGCCTCTTCAACAACTTTATATAAGCTACTGCGGGTGCCATTAAACAGCATTTCGACAACACGATAACCCTCTAGCTTCATGCCATCCTCTAAGGCAGGAGGAATGGCTAAGGAATAAATTTTTTTACAGGCCTCTTCAAGGTTAAGCTTGGGAATAGCCACCACTTTCAACAGCAGACAACTCACGTTGTCGTCACTGCCATTTTCGATGGCCCGTCGAGTTAGCGCTTCCGCTTTTTGCTCAAGATTACTTTCATCAGCATCTCTTAATATCTCTTTAAATTCCGCCGCAGAGATAAACCCGTGTAATCCGTCGGTACTCAACAGGAACACATCACCAACGCGCAACTCAAGAGACTGGTAGTCAATTTCTAACCGCGAATCTATACCCAATGCCCGGATGAGCGATCCGCCTTTGTTGCCCCCCAGGGTATGATCTTTCGTGATTTGCTCAAGATTGCCTGCGTCGCACCGATAGAGCCGACTATCACCGGCGTGAAAGACAAATGCGGTTGCAGATTTAAAGATAAGACCCGTGAAGGTAGTGACACACTGACTGCCCGAGCCAACAGAATAATCTACCTGGCTGTGGCACCAGCGATTAAGACTGGTAAGAATTTGGCCTGCGGCTTTTTTTACTGTCCAGCTGACCGATGTTTGCCGATAGTCGTTGATAAAGCTGGTAACCGCCATTTGCGACGCTTCTTTTGCCCGGGAACAGGCTGAAACGCCATCCGCAATAACGGCAGTTACCCCTTTGTTAGTCAGTTCAGCGTCGGTGCCATGCCAGGCAGCGAACGCGTCCTGATTTTCGTCTTTTATTCCGGCGGTACTATGACCGCCCATCGCGACTTTAAGCACTGAACCCGACACGCACTGATTCCGTTTAATTTACTGTTAAATCAGGATACCTCAATCAGTTCAACGGTGCCGTCTTCTTTTACTTCAGTGATGGTACCGCTCGGCTCTTTCATAAATAACAATGCGACAAAACCAAGCACGGCGGTTCCGCTGATCACCAGGAAGAATGTAGATGTATCGACCATGGCATACACCGTTAGATACGTTACCGCACCTACGTTCCCGTAGGCACCTGTCATACCGGCAATTTGGCCAGTAAGACGACGTTTAATCAGTGGCACAACCGCAAACACCGCACCTTCTCCTGACTGAACGAAGAACGAGCAAGCCATCACCGCCAGTACTGCCAGCCAGATGGGCCACGATGCATCAATCAGGCTAAGTGAGAAATAGCCTAGCGCCAGTCCCGCAGTAAGAATCAAAAGCGTTTTCTTACGCCCAAACTTGTCTGAAATTAAGCCGCCACCAGGACGAGACATCAGATTCATAAAGGCATAAAGCCCTGCCAGTAAACCAGCAACAGCCATGCTCAACTCAAAGGTTTCAGCAAAAAATGCTGGTAGCATAGATACTACGGCCAGTTCAGAGCCAAACGTTGCAAAGTAAAGAATATTCAATACTGCCACCTGCTTGAATTCGTATCGGTGTGCTTCAGGCACTGGCTTTTCAAACAACGGCTTGTTCACTTTAAAGGTAGAGTAAGCATCAAACAGGTAAAGTGCGGTTAATCCAGCATAGATAATATTGCATGCGGTGTAGCTAAGCAGTGGTAAACCACTTGGAGACAGTTTATACGCCAGCAGTGCCAATATTAAATACATAGGCAGCTTCATCACCAACAGGAAGAATAAGTCGCCTTTAGAGGTCACTTCCATACCGCCCAGGTTTTTCGGACGGAAGTAGGTAGAACCTTTTGGCGTATCAGAAACGTTTTTGTAGTAAATAACAGAAAACAGAATACACAATGCACCGGTAATGCCTATGGCATATCGCCAGCCATCTTCACCACCAAAAAGCAATGCCAGGGTGGGTAAGGTGAATGCCGCTGCCGCTGAACCAAAGTTACCCCATCCGCCATAAATACCTTCAGCAGTACCTAACTCTTTTGGTGGGAACCATTCACTCACCATACGAATACCAATAACAAAGCCTGCACCAATAAAACCAAGTGCAAAACGGGCTAGTGCCATTTGGGTAAAGTTTTCCGCGAGGGCGAAGGCAAAGCAAGGAACAGAAGAAATAAGCAGCAGGGCTGAATAGACTTTTCTTGGGCCGAATTTGTCAGTTAACGCACCGATAACCACTCGGGCGGGGATCGTGAGCGCAACGTTGAGGATCAATAGTGTTTTCCACTCCTGAATACTCATGCCCAGATCATTGACGATGACCTCCTTGAGCGGTGCCATATTGAACCACACGAGGAAGGTAATAAAGAACACCATCCAGGAAAGATGAAGTATCTTCATTTTTCCCGTGAACGAAAACAAATTGAATTTTTCGGCTGACATATGCGTTTTCCTGAGACAAAAAAAAACCCACAGCTATCCTCAAGGGACAGTTATGGGCTTCATTACCGGTGGTCAGTGAAATATCACTGACAATATAATTTATTATTATACAGTGGGCCGAGGCCTCACTATTATGCCGGATAAAAGCAAATCCTTTGCCAAAACAAAAAATCACATACAATCATAATCTTACTGAAAAAACTTGCGCGTAGCCTGGAAAAAGAGGTTCTAAATGAGTGCAACCTCACCTTTTTAGTGCAGATTGGTTTGCAAGCTTAGAGCATGCCTAGCAAATCTGATTGATAGCCTTTAATGGTTAAAATGCAGGTGTGGGCAATGCGCCCTTCATCCTTGCCAGAGAGTGCTAGCGCATTGACCCGCGAAAAAAGTAGCGACTTTTGATAGTCACAGTATCGCTGCAGCAGGTAGAAAAAACGGCTGCTCTTGTTCATTACCGGGCCGATGTAGTTATGTAAGCGTCTTTGCTCAACTTCATAGATTTCGCAGATAGTTTGACTGGCCAGCAATTTCCCCAAACAGACGATTTCAGAGCATTTTTGGTTACCGCATTCACCCACCCAAGGGCAGCAGCCAGATAGATCCTGAATATCTGCGCGCAAACAATGCATAACGGGCAGGCCGTTGCCGCCACTTCCCCAGGACAATATATCTGTATCGGGACGGCCGTTTACCGATATCGATGACAGAGACATGAGGAAACGATAATGATGTAGGAGTAATGTGCTTACACGTTTTTTACTGTAGAAAACTTTTTTCTGTTTAAGGAATTGCTTGAACTGATTTGCGGTGAATGAAGATGCATTGCTGATTCGTTCAGCGCTTACACTACCGTGCAGCATCACAAGGGTCATCGAATAATCCTGTAAGAAGCGAGTTGGCTATTCTCCGCTGAATTTGCCCAATACTCTGAGAAGTGTGCCACAGGTGACTGCAGTGCCAGCGGACAAGAGCAGAAAAAACAGAGCGTCCATTTTTCACCTCCATATTTGAAGAAAAAAAGCTGCCCCAGGGAAAGGGGCAGAAACCAAGTGCGAGTTTCAAGATAGGTTCAACTGCATAATAGATCTACATCACACCAATTGCAAATAATAATCATTATTATTTGCAATTGGTGTGCACAACTCATTCAAACAGGAAGTAATAGCCGTAACCAACAATAATGGCGGGCACCGCTGAATAAACCGTGGCGAGTAACGCCGCTTTGGGAGACAGGGCAATAGCAGGAAACAGCGCATCACCGTCGTTGCTTATCGCATTACCCAGTTGAGCAGAAAAAGGCACAGCCCCTTGCAAATATAAGCTTGTCACCAAAATCTGTGGCCCGCATCCTGGTAAGAAGCCAATAAGGATTGCAGCACCTACGGTAATGGCTCCAGCAGAATCGAACAATCCAACCAGATCAATGTTCAGAAAGTGCACCGTAAGCTCGAACATTAAAAAAGCCACAACTACCCACGACAGTACAAACTGTGTATCAAGCGCAGCCTTCTTCTGCCAGGTTTCAGGAGGCTCTGGCGGCTCTTCTCCGGCAACCGATTGATAACCGGTTCCGCTATTACAAAATGACCACAGCAAGATAGCCGATGCGCCCAATACCGTACCAAGCAGGTTAATGGTTTCATCAGCTATGCCGAAATGAATCCATGCCGCGATTTGCAGTGCCATACAAAGCGCAATAGCAAAAGCAGGCGCAATGCTCCAAAACCAGAACCGGGTAACTAAACGCACAATGCGTTTGTGGAATGGCGTGAGTTTGCTACTCTGGCTACGAGACTTAGACACGTTGATGACGTCTTCGTGCTTGCCTTTGTAATTATGAAACTTCCTTACTACCAGCCCCGACAATGTCCCCACTACGACACTGATTGCCATTACCAGAAGACCATCTGCGGGCGATTGTGCCAGCAGCAAGAATGCTGCATCGCCCATGGTGCTAGTGAGCACAGCAACCACAGCACCGAAGCTCACCGCCCCTTTTGTGTACTGCGTAACAACGACAATGGCGCCACCACATCCAGGCAGTGCTCCAAGTAAAGCGGCACCGCCCACTTCTAACCATGAATGCTGCTGTAACCTGGAAAATGCACTTTCCAGATTGAGTCTTTCTGACAAAAAGTAATACAGCGCCATAGACACATATACGAATGCCGCAACCTGGTAAAACGCATCGGCTAAAACGGCCATCGTAATATTTCTGGTCGATGGGAGTGCAAGTAGCGTAAGCAATACAAACGGGAATATAAGCCGCTTGTTTCTCCACACTACGTGCTGCTGAATTCCCTGGCTCATCATTTGCCCACGTGAGGATAGTGTTGTCATGTTAGATCCATGAATTACTGATTAAGAATTAACTCTAATTGCGACACAAACATAATGCAAATCATTCTCATTAAGATTTATGTGTGTATACTGAGCCTTCATTTCAAAATCGGAGGTAATGGCCTTGGGTAATCCGTGCAAATTCGATTTTCATCAGATAGCTGATGTAACCACCGTAGTTAAAACAGGCAGCCAACCTGATGAGCCTGAACATCTCACTACCTTTGTGACCTTGTGGCGGGAATATGCAGAGCTGCATCCCCAGACAAGAGTATTCAGTTATCTCAGGTGTGCAGACATTCTTCTACAAGTTTCCAGAGACCAAAAGCTGCCTCTGCATTGGCGTCAACAATGCGCCAACGCTATCCATAAGCCGTTTTACCTTGCTTGCCGATTTGCAACTTCTTCATACCAACTCACACAAGTCAGGGCTTTTCAGGCCAGACTTTCTCTCACTAATTGATACCCGTTAAGGACATAATGATGACAACGACAAGAGTAGAAAAAGACAGCATGGGTGAACTGCAAGTGCCCGAAAGTGCCCTTTATGCCGCACAAACGCAGCGCGCAGTAAATAACTTCCCGGTCAGTGGGCAACGTATGCCCGAAGCGTTTATCAGAGCATTAATACTGGTGAAAAAAGCGGCCAGCCGGGCAAATCTCTCTTTGGGAGAACTCGACGCAGAGCGAGCAAATGCCATTTGTCGGGCCTGTGACGAACTCATCGAAATGGAAGATCTAATGGGCCACTTCCCTGTTGATGTCTATCAAACTGGCTCAGGCACCAGCACCAACATGAATGCGAATGAAGTGATCAGTACGGTGGCCTCTTCACATTCCGTTGAAAAAGTGCACCCAAATGATCATGTCAATTATGGCCAAAGCAGTAATGATGTGATCCCAACAACGATTCATGTCAGTGCTGCCATCGCACTTCAGGAAGATGTTCTACCCTCTCTGCGTCATCTGGCGGCGACCATTGCAGAAAAAAGTCACCGCGTGAAAGACTACTGCAAAACTGGCAGAACACACCTTATGGACGCCATGCCTATTCGCATGGACCAAAGCTTGTCAGGATGGCATGCACAAATTGAGCAACAAATTAGCACTTTGGAATCGCTACAACCGGCACTTCAAAGCTTAGCGCAAGGCGGTACTGCCGTTGGCACGGGCATTAACGCGCACCCTGATTTTGCATCTGCCTTCAATCAGGAGCTCTCAACAATTACCGACATCAACTTTACGCCGGGCACTAATCTTTTCGCCCTTATCGCGTCGCAAGATACTGCGGTATCGGTGTCGGGAGCGCTTAAGTCTACCGCCGTCAGCCTTATGAAAATAGCCAATGATTTGCGGTGGATGAACTCGGGTCCGTTGGCAGGTTTAGGTGAAATCGCCCTACCGGCATTACAACCAGGATCTTCAATTATGCCCGGAAAAGTAAATCCGGTAATTCCGGAGTCCGTTGCTATGGCCGCTGCTCAAGTCATCGGTAACGACACTGCCATCACCATTGGTGGTCAATCTGGTAACTTCGAACTTAACGTCATGCTTCCACTGATTGCGCATAATTTGCTGAACAGTCTCACGCTTATTGCAAACTCTGCAAAAATCCTCGCCGATAACGCCATTGCCGGATTTACCGTGAACCAGGAAAATCTCGAAGCATCACTTGATCGTAATCCAATTCTGGTAACCGCACTCAACCCGGTTATCGGCTATAACGCAGCGGCTGAAATTGCCAAGAAAGCCTATAAAGAGGGCCGCCCAGTTGTGGATGTCGCAGAAGAGATGACAGACATTTCGCGGGAAGAGCTCAAGAAACTCCTCGACCCACGCAAGTTAACCGGAACTGCGGTTTAATTCGCGTTTTTAAAGCCGCAGTCATCAGCAACGCCAGGCCCCTGCCCTGGCGTTGCTAACACTTTTTTGAAAAAACAAAACCCCTGTTCCTTTCCCCCAACGTATAACCATTCAAAAAGATGCAAATAATAACAATTATCATTTGCACTCGTGAAATATCAGCGCTATGGTTAATCCAAGTGAAGCAGTTATCAATAATGCCAACAACATAAGGATGCCTCAGTGAAGATCACCTACTTATGTCAGAAACACGCGGAATGGGTGTATAGCCACCCTGAGCAGGCTATTCACTACTTAGCCAGGGATGAATATCAAGGCAGCATGCTTTTTTATGACGCGCACTACAGAGAAGCCATTGCTTACCTCGGTTGTGCTTTCGATATTTGCGTCATCTTGCTTGAAGTTGATGGCGGCGAAAATGATGTGCTTAAAGACAAGATGGAGAGCCTCGCCAGACAGCTAAGCCATGCCTACTTCAAACTTGGCCTCGAGGATTACCAACAGGGCATTTTGATGAGAAGTAGAGAGGCCCTGCAAACCGGCTCATATATCAGAGAGGCAGTGCTTCATGCGTGACCTGAGTAATGTGAGCGAAATGAACACGGCGTGTAGCAACGCTTATCGCGATTGGGAACAGGTCATTATTGCGGCGAACAGAGACTACGAAATTGATGCTTATAACATGGCGCGTATGCGCTATCTCAGTGCCATCTCAATTGCAAATTCAATGATAGAAATTGCGCCCTGCGCTCGCCCTGTTGTGGGAGCATTACTGGTGAGTTACCACAACCTGGCCGATCTTTTCGAGCGATTGAAGCAACAGGGTGAAGCCGCCAAACTGCACCAGACGTTGCAAACACATATTCATAAATTAGCTTACCAGTTTCCGGATTCACCAGTTTTGTGTTGGGGACAGAGAATTGCTTGTGAACAGCTTTACCTTTTCCAGCAACGCAATGATGACCCGGCCCTGTTTAACACAAATCAAAACATAAGCCCTGTCAAAACCGGACTTTCATCCACTTCGAACCTTCACTAATAGGAGTTTTATATGTTCAGTAGCCGTTCCATAAAAACCGTGATTGCGTTGGCAATCAGTTTGTTTAGCCCTGTTCTATGGGCGCATGCCGGCCACGACCATAATCATTGGACAAGTACATTTCTGCACGTGCTTTTCTATGCCTCATTGTTTGCAGCAGCCTGTGCATGCGGTTTTGCCGTGTACAAAGCCGTAAAACGAAATCAGCATATTCAGGGAGAGTAAAATGTTACATAACGTGCTTAAAAAAATGGATGCATTAATTCCTGTGGAGCGCGCCAGTGCGCATTGTGATATTCCTTGCAAAATATACGATCCAGTCAGCGCACAATTAGCCGCGTTGAGCGTGATTCGTTTGCTTGATTTGATCAACGAGGTTGATGAAGGCAACACAGCGCAACTTATTCGACTGGTGCAGGAAAAAGAAACCCACGCCGAGAAAGTGAAGCATGAAATCCGTATCATTTGGGGTGATTACTTTAAAGCGCCGCAAATTGAGAAATTCCCCGATGTTCACGAACTGGTTCACAAAATCATGATGACAGGATCAGCGTGTAAGCAAACGGTCTCCCGGGAAAAAGGCGCAGAGCTTTTGCAATTGGTTAATCAGTTCTCAGAATATTTCTGGGCAACCAAAGACGTTGAAACCTACGTGGTCACTTCCCCTTACCCGCCTGCGGAACAAGTGGTCTATCCGGTATTAAAATAAATGCTGAAGCTCTTCAAGGTTAGCGGCTGTAGTATGGAACCTACGTTGCCCGCGGGCACGTTTGTGTTAGTGCGCCGCATACTCTTTGGCTACCCAAGAGTTAACGACCTTGTTGTTTTTCGCTGTGCGCTAAGAGGCATAATGGTGAAGCGGGTTCTGAGCACAGAACCCGGTTTAGGTATGTATATGGCAGGTGACAATATTGCTGAGTCGATCAGTTGCGAAGACATTGGCTGGGTTCACCGGAATCAAATTCTCGGTAAAGTTATCTGGCAAAGTCAGCGAACAAACGTGGTGGATAGCGTTCAGAACTGAAACGGTAGCGCCGCTTTGTCTCGTTGTTCCCACATGCTGCGAGCCTGCAATTTAGCTTCATCCTGGCTTTGCGCTTCTGACAGCATAAGGTAAGCAACCAGGGTTGCATGTACTGCCTGAGCACCATATTGGTGCTCGATATCGCCCCGCCAGAACGCCAGCATATCGTCGATGTCCATTTCACGGTCTTTCATTGCCCACTTCTCTGTCATTTCCGGCAGTACTGGCATTTCCGTTTCACCAAGCCGTGTAATGAACAGTTCCGTAGGACGTTCACTGTTTACCTCGGGATCACCGCCATCGCCACGGAAACACAGTGAAGCGTAATCGCGAAAGGCTTCATTCACATGTCGATGTTTGTGGTCGAGGTGCATGTGGTAAACCCCTTGCACACAGTAAGGCGCAGCCGTTGGATTGAGCAAACGTGCAAGGGTGTTCGCGCATGACCGCAAACCAAAAAATTCCCGCAGTTTTATAAGCGTATTCAATGGCGGAAGTACAATACCTAAATCCAGATACGTAACACCCTGAGTATCAAGCTGAGACTTGGCGGCCGAGGCAGATTCAACCGCAGGTAAGCCTAGCGTAGGTAAGACATGGCTTGCATAAAGCCGGCCTGAGCCGGGTTCGTGGGCGCCGTGCAAAAAGACCTTTTTCCCAGACTTTGCCAGCAAGGCAGCAGACAACAAATACCAGGGTAATTGCCGGCGTTTACCAGCGTAACAGCCTATATCTACTTGCGGTTTTAGTGCTTTGATTTCTGCAGGTATGAGCTCGTGACAAGCGCGTACAAAGCCAATGACTTCGTCGGGCGTTTCTTCCCGGGTACGCAATAACATTAGGAAAGCGCCGCGCTGGTCGCCGGTAACTTCCCCGGCGAGCAACATTTTCATCGCGGTGAACGCCTCTTCCTGTGTGAGACTGCGACTGCCTTTCTGACCTTTACCGATTATTTTAATGTACTGACTAAATTCCTGCGACATGAGAAACCTGCTGGAGAAGCGCTGGTGAGACCTGTTGACGAGACTTTACCACCTCGCCAAAGATCAGCAAAGCGGGACCTTGCAGATTTGCCGCTGAAACAGATTCAGCTATAGAAGAAACAGTGGAAGTGACTACCTGCTGGTTGGGCGTGCAGGCATTTTCTATCACTGCCACCGGAAACGTTTCGCGTATACCGGCGGAGATTAACTCATCACTGATACGCTTGAGGCGCGACAACCCCATGTAAATCACAACGGTTTGGCGTTGCATGGTTTCGGCCAGCGCCGGCCAATCTGGCATTTTGTCCTGATCTTTAAAACTGGCAGTGGTAAACGTAACCGATTGCGCGCAGTCACGCTCGGTTAGCGGAATACCGGTGTAAGCTGATGCCCCCGAGGCAGCAGTGATGCCTGGTACGATGGCAAATGGAATTCCCGCCGCCTCAAGAGCCTGCGTTTCCTCGCAGGTACGAGCAAAAATAGCCGGGTCACCGCCTTTCAGGCGAACCACGTTTAAACCCGACGCCGCCAGTTCTACAACACGCTTACAAATGTCATCCTGATGCATGGAATGCTTGCCTGCGCGCTTGCCCACAAATTCCGTTTTCACATGGCGAGGAATTTCAGCAATGACCGATTTATCCACCAGCCAGTCAAACAACACGATGTCGGCTTGCTGTAAGCACTTCCAGGCTTTAATGGTAAGTAGTTCTGCATCGCCCGGTCCTGCGCCAATAATGTAAACCTGTCCTTGTTGCTTACCGCTTTGGGCTGTTTGAGCATCATTTCGATGCGCCACATCATGCTTGTTAGCAAACGACACACGCTTACGGAAAAACAGTTGCGGCAACTTGTTAATGGCTAAATTAATCATAGGTAACAACCTCTTCGGTAAGGGCTACGGCAGCAGTGAGCACGGGCTGACGTTGCAGAATTTGTTTTAGCTCGGGCTTACACGAGCCACAGTTGGTACCGCATTTTAGTTTTTCACCTAGCGCTTCTACTGAACACGCGCCTTCGGCAATGGCGACTTCAATGGACTTTTCACGCACACTGAAGCAGCTACAGACCAGCTTTCCGTTAAGGAAAGCTTCGTCAGGCTGTCCGCGCAGCAAGCTAGCTTGCAGTTCAGCGTCTATCGCATCTTTTTGTAAACAGTCGTCCAGCCATTCGTCCGGTAATGCTGGAAAGTCTTCAGCTAACCACAAGCCAAACTGAAGCTGTTTGTCGTGGGTGGCTAACACCACTAAACCATTGGCACTTTGCATCATGGTGAGCACCCATGCCTGAGGCAAAGCCCCACGGAGTAAACGGGCCATTGTGGGTACATCCCGATTGCTGGCCACACGCAGCGTTGAACCACCGTCTAGTACCGATTTTGCCCAGTAGTCAAAATGTTCACTGACAATATTGAGCTTGCTGTCGTCGGCAATGATCATCTGTCCGTGCAGTTCGAAATTGGCCGGCGTAAGGTTTACCGCACCGTGCTTCAGTTCTGGCTGGCCAGACAACGGATCGTGTGCCCCATTGAACAGTGCACCAAGGGTAATATTTGAACCCCAGCTTGCTGACCAATGGATGGGCGCAAAACAGGTTTTACGACGCAGTTGCGCATCTTCAACCACTGGCAAAATGACCGGTTCGCCGGTGTTACAGGCGCTGTCCAGTGCCACTAAACTGTTCACTTCAATACCCAATGCTTCTCTGTCTTTGGGATGCAGAGCAAGGGTTGCATGAGGCGCATGTTTAAGTAACTTTGCTGCTTTTCCGGTTCGAGTCATGGTGTGCCACTGGTCACGGCTTCGGCCGGTATTAAGCACAAATGGAAATTCAGCAGAGGTTTGTTGTTCAGGGAGTCGCGGAGTTATAGCAATAAAACGGGCTTTACCATCGGCAGTAAAGTAATGGCCGTTTTCAAACATGCGCGCCGTGCCGGTTTTGGCAGCATCTGTAACCGGCCATTGCACTGGGCGCAAGTTGTCGTACTCAGCGACAGAGATATGGTTAAAGGCAGACAAATTAAGTGCCCGTTCACGGTCGTTTTCAAATGCCGTTAACTGCGCATGTTCACGAAAGATGTCTGCTGGGTGTTGATAATTAAACGCACTTTCGAAACCAAGTTTTGCTGCCACCAGGCTGATTGCCTGCCAGTCATGCTTGGCTTCGCCCGGCGGGGTGAGTAAGCCTCGCTGGCGTGATATACGTCTTTCTGAGTTAGTTACTGTCCCGTTCTTTTCAGACCAGCCGGTGGCCGGTAAGGTAATATGGGCATATTTCAATGTATCGTTTTTCTGAACGATATCAGACACCACCACCATTTCGCATTTGCTCAGGGCCGCTTCAACCTCAGAGCGGTTGGGCATACTTACCACAGGGTTAGTTGCCATTATCCAGACAAACTTCACCTTGCCTTCGTTAATACGTTTGAACAGGTCAACGGCTTTAAGGCCGCCCTTTTCAGCAATGGTCGGCGCATCCCAGAAACGCTGAACACGTTCTCTGTGTTCTGCATTTTCGATATCCATGTGCGCAGCCAGCATGTTTGCCAGGCCACCTACTTCACGTCCACCCATGGCGTTAGGCTGACCGGTAATCGAGAATGGACCACTACCTGCTTTACCAATTTTTCCCGACGCCAGGTGGCAGTTGATAATGGCGTTGCCTTTATCCACACCGCTGTTTGACTGATTAATACCCATGGAGAAAAACGTGATGGCACGCTCGCTGTTTAAGAATAGCGAGTAGAAAGCTAACACTTCGTGCTCAGGAATGTCGCACTGCTTTGCCACTTCGCTAACCGAATAGTCAGCAGCCGCTTTCAGTGCGTCGGTAAAACCGTTTGTCGATGCCTGAATAAACGCGTTATCCAACGCATCGTTTTCGGCAATAAATGTGAGTAACCCGTTGAACAGAACAGCATCGGTACCTGGCTTTAACGCAATATGAAAATCGGCCAGGGTGGCAGAATCGGTAGCCCGGGGATCGACTACCACTACCTTCATATCTGGATTACGGCGCTTAGCTCGTTCCATTCTCTGAAACAATACCGGATGGGTCCACGCCGCGTTACTGCCGGTGAGAATGAGTAAGTCGGTTTGCTCCAGATCGTCATAATTACAAGGTACGATATCTTCACCGAATGCACGCTTGTAAGCACCCACAGCAGAAGACATACACAAGCGCGAATTGGTATCGATATTCGCGCTGCCGACATACCCTTTCATCAGCTTGTTTGCTACATAGTAGTCTTCTGTCAGTAATTGCCCAGAAACATAAAGAGCAACGGCATCGGGGCCGTGGGTTTTAATCACACTCACCATTTTTTCTGCAATAGCGGTGGTGGCTTCATCCCAACTTGCACGTTCTCCATTGATAGCTGGGAACAATAAACGACCGTTTTCACTATTGGTATCGAGCAGGTTGGTGCCTTTCACACACAAGCGACCAAAGTTGGCCGGATGCTCCGGCGTACCTGTCAACGACGTAAGTACGGTATTACCGGCTTCCTGCTGCATGGTAATATCCACACCACAACCCACGCCGCAATATGGACAGGTTGTCTGCGCAAGGGAAGGCACACTTTCTGTCGACACGGGAACCGGCTTAACCGGGATAATGTGAGTAGGGGTATGATTCATGAACGCGACCTCAACACTGTCAGAATTTTAAAGTGCAACCAGCACCCGACCATCATCGATGCGCACATCGTAGGCGCTGAGGCTTACTTCGTCATTTTCCAGACAACGTCCGGTGACCAGTGAATAGTGCTCTTTATAAAGTGGGGAGGCGACAACAGGCTCGCCGCCAAGAGAACCGACAATTCCACGATACATGACGTTAGCCTTGCCGATTGGGTCCCAGTTTGACACCGCGTAAACCGTGATGCCATCTTTGTTTTTCAGTGTGAAAATAGCCACTTGCTGTTCGTCAATCAGCGCGCATACACCGCTGTTTTTAACCAGGTCGCTTTCTTCACAGATATCGTGCCATTGTTGAGTCATTTCTGCTGTTGCCTGCATTGTTGTTCTCCTTAAACCAGTTCAACCGGGATGCGTGATGCACCCGCAATTTTTTCAGCTTCAGTAGCCGGGCGAATTTGACCACGTTCGTCTACAAACTGAATATTGCTGTCGATGGCTTTGCTGTTCACAAACTGACGGAAACGCTTGCGGGCCTCCGGTGATTCAATGGTGGTTTTCCACTCACACTGGTAAGCGTCTACAACCAGTTGCATTTGTGCTTCAAGCTCGTCACAAATGCCCAGTGAATCATCGATAACCACTGATTTCAGGTAATCCAGACCGCCTTCCAGATTTTCCATCCAGACAGAAGTACGTTGTAAACGGTCGGCGGTTTTCACATAGAACATCAGCACACGGTCGATGTATTTCACCAGCGTTTCGCTGTCGAGGTCGGTAGCAAAGAGGTCTGCGTGACGCGGTTTCATACCACCGTTTCCGCAAACATAGAGGTTCCAACCATTTTCGGTGGCAATAACGCCAATGTCTTTACCTTGTGCCTCTGCGCACTCACGGGTACAGCCAGAAACAGCAAATTTGATTTTATGCGGGGCACGTAACCCTTTGTAGCGGTTTTCTAGATCGATGGCCTGCCCTACAGAATCCTGAACACCGTAACGACACCAGGTGCTACCTACACAAGATTTTACGGTACGTAGAGATTTAGCGTAGGCATGACCGGTTTCAAAACCACCCGCTACCAGTTTTTCCCAGATATCAGGTAACTGCTCTACACGTGCGCCGAACAAGTCGATGCGTTGACCGCCGGTAATTTTGGTGTAAAGACCGTATTCTTTGGCGATTTCGCCAATCAGAATGAGTCCTTCAGGTGTAATTTCACCACCTGGAACACGAGGTACAATCGAGTAAGTACCGTCTTTCTGCATGTTACCCAGGTAGGTATCGTTGGTATCTTGTAACGGCAGGTTGTTCTGAGTAAGAATATAGTCGTTCCAAACCGAAGCCAGCACCGAGCCTACAGCGGGCTTACAAATATCACAGCCTAAACCTTCACCATGCTTTTCGAGCAGTTCATCAAAGCTGTGGATTTCTTCCACTTTAACCATGTGATACAGCTCTTGGCGGGTATAGTTGAAGTGCTCACAAATGGCTTTAGAAACTTCTACGCCACGCTTCTCCAGTTCGCCGTCGACCACGTTTTTCAGCAGTGCCGCACAGCCACCACAGCCGGTTGCAGCTTTAGTGCAGGATTTCACTTCACCTACGCTACAGCAGCCGCCGTCGATAGCCGCAGTAATATCCCCTTTAGAGACGTTGTGGCACGAACAAACGGTGGCGGTGTCAGGCAGTGCGTCTGCTCCCAGGGCTGGCTTCTCGCCGGCAGATGGCAAGATTAACGACTCGGCATGTTCAGGAATATCAATGTCGTTCAGGCTATATTGAAGCAGTGTATCGTAGTCACTGGTGTCACCCACCAGCACAGCACCGATCACTTTCTTCTGTGCACCATCAACGATGAGGCGCTTGTAAATACCTTCTGGCTGGTTGTGATAGGTGTAGCTCAAGCTGCCCGCTGTGCGGCCGTGGGCATCACCGATGGAACCTACGTCAACGCCCATCAGCTTCAGCTTAGTACTCATATCAGCACCGGCGAATTCCAGATCGCCACCAGTAATATGAGAAACGGCAGTCCGCGCCATTGAGTAACCCGGAGCAACCAAGCCATAAATGCGGCTTTCCCACAGTGCACATTCACCAATAGCATATACGTTTGGATCTGAAGTCTGGCACTGGTTATTAATGATAATACCGCCACGCTCGCCAACATCGAGACCCGCTAGGCGACCTAATTGATCGCTGGGGCGAATACCGGCAGAGAAGAGAATCATGTCGGTTTCCAGCGCGCTGCCATCGGCAAATGCCATACGATAACGTGCTTCTTCACCTGCTTCGATAACCTGTGTCGCCTTTTGCGTGTGAACAACCACGCCGAGATCTTCAATTTTATTGCGCAGCAGATCACCACCTGCTTCGTCGAGCTGAACCGCCATAAGTTGAGGTGCAAATTCAACTACATGGGTTTCGAGGCCGGCTTGTTTTAATGCATTCGCCGCTTCAAGTCCGAGCAGACCACCGCCCACGACCACACCGGTTTTACTTACCGCAGCAGAGGCTTCAATGGCCTCGAGATCTTCAATGGTACGGTATACCAGACAGTGTTCCTGGTCGTTGCCCGGAATTGGTGGAACAAAAGGATAAGAACCAGTAGCCAATACCAGCATGTCGTAATGGAACGTGCCCTGCGCCGTGCTGACAGACTTATTATCACGGTTAATTTCAGTCACCATGGCGTCGGTGTAATATTTCACGCCCCAACTGTCGTAAGTGGCTTCATCAGTCATAGCCAGATCTTCAGCGCGACTGCCGCTGAACCACGATGATAAATGAACACGGTCATAAGCCAGACGTTTCTCACCGCTCAGTACGGTGATTTCGCAGTTTGCGTTGCTGTTTACCAACTGCTCGACGAAATGGTGACCGACCATGCCGTTACCGACAATGACGATTCGCTTGCTAGTCGTTGATGCTGTCATTTCTGAACCCTTATTCTGAGCCATAAAAAAAGCCCACTTTCAGTGAAAACTGAAGGTGGGCTTCTTTGCCTGTTTCGCACTAAACGTGCACAAAATTTTTCTGCATCAGGTTTTTGCTGCTAAAGCGGAGAACACGCTATAGAGCAGCTTGCGTTACCTGACATTGATACCGGTGGTATCAGTATGATTACTACTTTGCACTAACAGTGCCAATTTTTTCAGCACCACATTTCAATAACTTAGGGCGTTAGCCAAAGGGTTCCCCGAGACAAGGCGCACTATCGAAATGCATTTGCACCATAAACATGCAAAGTGTCGGTATCAATCTCAGCCTAATTTGTCTGTTGCTATACGATAACGAGGATCTTCGTTAACGTTAATTTCAACAAACTTATCGGCTTTCTTGAGCAATCCCCGACATTCCTCACTAATGTGACGAATATGCAGTTTCTTGCCTTGCTGTTCGTATTTATCAGCCAGGCTGTCCAGCGCATCAATACCGGAGGAATCCCAGATACGGCTGTTATTAAAATCAATGACGACATGCTCGGGATCACCGGCCACATCAAACATCTCTTTAAAATGATGAATTGAGCCGAAGAACACGGGGCCGCGTAGTGTATACACTTTCCAACCGTCTTCATCGATATGGGTTTTGGCTTCAATGTAGCGGGCCGCTTTCCAGGCGAATACCAACGCAGACACAATCACACCTACCACAACCGCAATAGCCAGGTCGGAGATAACCGTCACCGCAGTAACCAGGAACAGGACAAACGCGTCTTCTTTATTTACGCCACGAATAATGCGGAATGATGCCCACTCAAACGTACCGATAACTACCACGAACATCACACCCACCAGCGCCGCCAGCGGAATCATTTCGATAAGGGGAGCGGCAAACAAAATGAAGCCCAGTAGCACGACGGCCGCAGTAATGCCCGACAAGCGGCCACGACCACCAGAATTAATGTTGATCATCGACTGACCAATCATGGCACAACCACCCATGCCACCAAAGAAACCGTTTACGGTGTTCGCCACACCCTGACCAATACATTCTTTGTTACCACGGCCACGGGTGTCGGTGAGTTCGTCAATCAATGTCAGCGTCAGCAACGATTCAATCAGACCAACCAGACACAGGATCACTGAAGTAGGCAGGATAATCATCAATGTATCCCAATTCAGTGGCACCATAGGAATAGCAAATGACGGCAGTTCACCGGCCAGGGTGGCCGTGTCTTTCTGATCGGCAGGCAACAAGTCTCGCACAAAATCGATAACCGTGCGGGCTTCAAGGTCAAGACCATGCACCAGAAGTGTGATGGTAACGATGGCGACCAGCGACGCGGGTACCGCTTTTGTTAGCTTTGGTAGCAGATAAATAATGGCCATGGTGAGCGCAGTAAGGCCTAACATGATGTAAAGCATGGTGCCTTGCATCCACTCCAGGCCACCGGTGACGCTCTGTACTTTAAACTGACCTAACTGGGCCAGGAAGATAACAATGGCAAGACCATTCACAAAGCCCAACATTACCGGATAAGGCACCAGTCGGATGAATTTGCCAAGACGGAAGATACCGCACAATATCTGCAAGATACCGGCTAGAATGACCGCTGCAAATAAGTACTGCACGCCATGTTGCGCCACCAGCGCCACCATGACCACGGCCATCGCACCGGTTGCGCCGGAAATCATTCCCGGGCGACCGCCAATGGCAGAGGTAATTAGGCCCATCATAAAAGCTGCGTACAAACCAATCATTGGTTCAACGCCCGCTACGAATGCGAAGGCTACCGCTTCTGGTACCAAGGCCAGCGCAACAGTAATGCCAGACAGCACATCATTTTTTATGTTGCTGTCTTTGCTATTTATCAGATCAAACATAGGTGTCCAACAGGTTGTGTGATTTAAACAGTGTGGTTAAAAATCGGTCGGCGATTCTATCACCATGCCTCATTAAAATCTTTTAACAAAATGTTAAAAGTCACTTAAGAAAACCAACTGATGTTATGCAAAAGGTACAACGATGCTGTAACGGTTACAGTCGCTCCGAAGAAAGGACCTGACACATCGCCGGCTAAAAAACGCGCCCATGTTTCTTTTTCCCATACGCCACAGGGGCTAGAAGCGAAGCCGATTTTATCATTTTGATCCGGCATGGTCGCTGCATTGACTCTTCTTAACACCTAATCAAACGATTGTGACAACAACATTGAAACCGGTTTACAACTTAACATGAAGTATTAACGATAATACTCAGCTGTGCCGGTTTTCTCACTCATTACGCAAAGGGAGTCATTATGGCTATTGTAAAAACAGGTTCAGCGCATTATCAGCCTTTAGGTAAAGACGGTAAAGGCCACGTAAGTTTAGGAAGTGGTGCATTAAGTGATCAACCTTACGGATTTAATACACGCTTCGAAGATAAATCTGGTACTAACCCAGAGGAATTAATTGCCGGTGCGCACAGCAGTTGTTTCGCCATGGCACTTTCATTTGCACTTTCAGATGCAGGTTACAGCGAAGGCGAGTTAAAAGTTGATGCTGCCGTTACCTTAGAAAAAGACGGAGACGGCTTTAAGGTATCTCAGTCTGCATTGACACTGGAAGCAAAAGTTAGCGGAATCGACGAGGACAAGTTCGCCGAAATAGCCAATGGTGCAAAGCAGAACTGTCCAATTTCCAAGCTTCTCAACGCAGACATTACTTTAGATTACACACTATCAAATTAACTTAGTGTAATAAACGCTTCAACACTCCGGTTAGTCTGTTACAGCATTGCAATTCTGCCCGCAGCATTGCAGACTATGCGCTTTTGACAGGCTTTCCGGAGTTAACGTGATTGCATATTTACTTGCCGCCGTCGCTATCATTATCGCTTTTATTATCAATTGGGTAATGCCATTGCCGCTGTGGCGTGCAACCCTTACCTCCTCAATTGCTATTTTTGCAGCTACCACACTTGGACTGCTGTTTTTGCCACTGGGCGTAGATGCCGAACCGGAACAAGTTCGCAGTTGGGTACTTTCAATTTTACCGTTGCTAGGGTTCTTCTCAATTTTGATATCAGTGTTTGTTGGCTGGTTTTTGCATGTGGTGAGAAAATAGAAAAATGGGGCATGCTGAACATGCCCCTAAACCTCTGGAGTTATCCTCCGAGGGAACACAAGATTGTTTAGTAGGTTTTGTAAGGCAGGAATTTTCCAGACATCACCACTTTCACCCTATCCCCTTTCGGGTCTGGTTCGCGGGTTAAATCCATTTCGAAATCGATAGCACTCATAATGCCATCACCAAACTCCTCATGAATGAGTTCTTTTAACGTTGTGCCATACACATTCACCAATTCGTACCAGCGATAAATCAATGGATCGGTAGGTACGGCTGTAGGCAAAGAGCCTTTGTAAGGTGCTATTTGAAGCCACGCAACGGCCTCCTCAGATAAATCGAACAACGCGCCTACGGCTTCAGCCTGGATTTTCGTCATGGCCATCTGCCCCAAACAAGCTGCCGTACTCCATTCTTTTGACTCACCAATCACTTCGGCGGCCTGGGACCATTTGATTTGTTTGCTCACTTTGGCGCTCATAATCATGGCGGTGACTTGCTGTCTGTCAGTAATCATTGGTTGCTCCATTTTCAGGTTATTGGAATTTCTCAAAGAGAAGAAATAGCACCAGGCATAACAACACCGCACTTACCCCCTGCCAAAAAGCAACGGGATTACGCTTTACTAGTGGCGGGCGCTCGCGGCGCAAAAATGCTGGATTAGGATGATGAAGTTCGTGTATGAATTCCGACAATACGTTGTAACGTTTTACCGGATTGGGTTGTAGCGCCCGCTTCAACGTGTGATCAAGCCAGAAAGGAATGCTTCGGTCGGCATCGAGGACACTGGCGTACTTCAATTTGCGCTGAGCGGTGACGCTACGGCACTTCGCCACATCAATTCCATAAGGATACCGCCCGCTCAGCATGTAGTAGGTCATAACCGCTAAAGAGAACTGATCTGAATACTCGCTCCCTGCCTGACCAAGAAAATACTCCGGTGCGGCGTAAATAGCGGTGCCAGGCACCACGTCTTCACTGTCGATAAACTCGTTAATGCCCGCCACTGACGCCGCCCCCAAATCAATCAAGGTAACGGCACTGTGTTCGTTTATCATGACATTTTCAGGGCGTAAATCTCTGTGCAACACGTCTTTTCGGTGCAGCGCCATTAATGCGCGCGCCACCTGCTCAATGATGAGGCGAACGGTGTCTAAATCCGGTTGTGGGTTGTCTTCCAGCCATTGCGCCAGTGATTTACCCGCCACGTAATTCGTTACGCTATAGAAGGCCGTTTTGGCAAAGCGTTGCTCTGGCGCCCCCACCACATAGCGAGATTTCACCCGGCGAGCTATCCACTCTTCCATTCTGAATGCATCGAGATGCGCTTCCTGACCGGCCATTTCAATAGATGGCGCTTTGACCACCACCTGCTTGTTTGAAATCGTATCCTTCACGAGATAAACGTGACTACGGGCGCTGCTATGCAGCACTCTTAATACATCAAACTGGTCAATTTTATTACCCACTTCCAACACAGGCGGAATAGGTAATTCATCAATGCCGGTAATTATCTGTAAAGTTTGCTGCAACGGCACGTCATTTACCCAAACCACCTGGGCCGTAAGATTATCGGTGCTGCCGTTACCGAACGCGGTTTCCACCAACATTTGAGCAGCGAGTTCAGGGGCATCCCGATTACCGTGGACAATTTGACAGATTGCCCCATCATCAACGTGTTCATAAACGCCATCGGTCATTAGAATGAAGCAATCTCCCTGCGCCGTGCGACGACTACTCACATCAATTTTTACGTCGTGATGCACACCAAGGGCATTTGCTAAATAGTGCTGTTGGCTGTTTACATACTCTCGGTGTTCATGGGTGAGTTGCTCAAGCACCCTACCCCGTAACCGATAAATTCGGGCATCCCCCAGGTGGAAACTGTGCACGAGATCATGTTTAAAAATAAGCGCGCTGAAGGTGCACACATAACCTTTATCTGGTTCGCCAGCAAACTGTGAGTTGTGCGTTTGCCCGAGCAGCCAGCGGTTAACGGCCTTTATAACCTGTTCTGCCGCTTTGGGAACTGACCAGGTATCAGAGGTACAAAAGTAATCTTCGAGGAATTGTTTAACTGAAACCTGACTGGCGATATGACTAACGGAACTGGTGCTGATGCCATCGGCCAGTGCAACGGCTGCCCCTTTGAAGGTGAGCAAGTCGCCCGCGGGAAGCCTGAATCCATAGCTGTCTTGGTTTTCAGGCTTTTCGCCGGCACTCGAAAATTGTCCAATCGATAACTTAAGCATAGAAAAGCCGGCCTTTCGGCCGGCTCCTGTCTTTATACTAAAGCAGGTTTTGAGTCGTCGTCAGAAGACGCAGACACTGGAGCAGATTGCGCTGCCAGTTTACGTTTTGGTGCAGTGCGATAATGCGTGGTGTAAAGCGTTAAGCCAGTAAATGCCAGACCACCAACCAAGTTACCCAGCGCAGTTGGGATTTCGTTCCACAGGAAGTAATCCATGATAGAGAAATCACCGCCCATGATCAGGCCAAACGGGAACAGGAACATGTTAACCACGGAGTGCTCAAAGCCCATGAAGAAGAACAGCATGATAGGCATCCACATAGCCAGTACTTTACCACTTACCGACGTAGAAACCATGGCACCTACTACGCCCAGAGATACCATCCAGTTACACAGCATGCCGCGAATGAAAATGGTCAGCCAGCCTTCCATACCATATTGTGCATAGCCCAAGGTTCGCGCTTCACCAATGCCAGACACTTTAGTCGCAATAGCGCCGCCGTCGGTGTTGTAGCCCATGGTAAAGATAAAAGACATCAGGAACGCTACGGTTAGTGCACCGGCAAAGTTGCCGCAGAAAACCAGACCCCAATTACGGAAAATCTGTGACCAGGTAACACCGGGGCGTTTTGCCAACCAGGCCAATGGCGTAAGCATGAATACACCAGTCAGCAAGTCAAATCCCATCAGGTACAACATACAGAAGCCAACCGGGAACAGTACTGCTCCAATCAGAAACACACCGGTTTGAACCGCAATAGTAATGGCAAAAACCGCCGCCAGCGCCAAAATAGCACCTGCCATATAAGCACGAATCAGAGTATCACGGGTAGACATGTATATTTTGGATTCACCCGCATCTACCATCTTTGTTACAAATTCATTAGGAAGTAAGTAAGCCATTTTAATTACCTATTAATGTTTCAGGGTTAAGTAAATTGCTACTTACAACAAAATGCGGGCACAAAAAAACGCCCAACCATGCACCGTTTCCGATGTGGTATTGGACGTCATTATCCAAAATTACATTTTGTTGTACGCAACATTGCGTCGTCGGATATTCCAATACAATTTCAGGGCCATAAATAAAAACAAACTAAAATTCATCCAGTTAGAGAAAAATATAAATACTAAGACTATTTTACGTTTCCTTCCCTGCACCACAGAAAACCAACCAGCGCACCAATAAGATCCAGAATAGTGAAATAAAACGTCCACTTGCTCTGTGAATAGATGCAAGAGTAGTTTTCGTTCCGTTATAGCCCTTGTTATTCGCATATAAGGTAAACCTGTTTAATACTGGAACGAGCTTTGCTACCATTTAACCACACCGCAACGTCATTCAGACACCTTATCGGACACCACTATGGCTGTAATCAGTGACGCCACTAAGCGATTTCTGCTTGCTGCGAAACATGCCGAGATTAAAGCGCTCAATCAACTCGCCTCTAACTGTAAGCTCGTAACGTCAGTTAAAGATGTTATTCACCAACTGCAGCGAGAACGGGGGATCAGCAACATTTTCCTGGCCTCTGGCGGAGAGCGCTTCGAACAGCAACGTCTTCAACAAATCGAGGACAGCAATCAGGTTGAACAGAATTTACGAAGCTTACTTAAGTCGCTTTATATGAGTGGAGATGAAAGCGCAGCCAATATGCGCTTGCTGGTGAGCATTAGCATGGCTCTGCAAGGGCTCGATAACTTATCTTCGTTGCGCGAAAAAATCGGTGTACAGGATCTAACCTCACTTGAATCCACACAAGCCTATTGTCGTCTTATCAGCGGGCTTTTATCGGTGATTTTCGAAGCCGCTGACGTCGCCAGCGACCCTGATATCACACGCCAACTCGTGGCCTTATTTAATTTTCTTCAAGGGAAGGAATTTTCAGGGCAAGAGCGGGCATGGGGTGCAATTGGCTTCGCCGAAACCCATTTCAGCGTGGGCTTGTGTGACAAACTGCATCATCTGCAAGAGGCGCAGCAGCACAGCTTTGATGTGTTTTCGGCTTTCGCAGAAAAACATGCTAATCAGCAATGGAAAACCATTGAATCCAGTCAAACCCAAGCTGATCTTGAGCGCCTTCGAGCAATGATCGACCAGCTTTCCGACGGCAGCCCTATAGACGGGCAACTCAGCGAAGTGTGGTACGACATAGCCACATCGCGAATAGACGCCATGCAAAGTGTTGAGGAACTGCTTACCGATCGACTAACTTCGCTGGCATCAGCACTGGTAGAGCGGGCAGATGCCGAGCTGAAAAACCATCATAAACGCATCAAAACCCTCGAGCAGGAACCGGCGGCTTCTGGTACACCTCTCACCATGCTATTTGATCCGCAAATGCCTGGACTTAAAGGCTCAGAACCTTTTGGCGACGAAATTATAGCGAATGCAGAGAACCTGTCGGCCCATCGTTCTTTTTACGATTTGCTTTGTGAGCAGTCACAGCATATCAAGAAGATGTCCGTTGAGTTAGACGAAGCGCGCCAGGCCATTACCGATCAAAAATGTATCGATAGGGCGAAATTGCTGGTAATGCAACAGTGGGGCATGACTGAAGATCAGGCTTACCGGCGTTTACAAAAGACCGCAATGGATCAAAACTGTAAACTCATCGATGTGGCCGAAAGAGTAGTCAAAGCCACCAAAAAAGTAACAGCCTGAATCCCGGATTCGCCTTTATTTTATGCTGGTTTGCCCTGAGCAAGTTTGCTCATAAGCATACGACAGAGGCAGAACCAGCCTAAGCCAGCGCTCCAGCCAGCCAGAATGTCGGTGGGCCAGTGAACGCCTAGAAATACTCTGCTTATTCCCACCAGCATCACAATGATAACGGCAGTAACCACAAAGCAACGTTGTAAAATGCGCTCCTTAACTAAATGCAAAGCCAGGCTGATTAAACAGGCATAGGTCAATGAGGAGCTCATGGCATGTCCTGACGGAAAGCTGCTTGTATACACTTTCGTAATATGCGGCACCAATTCGGGGCGAGGTCGGTGAAATCCATACTTGAGCGCAAAACTTAATGCTATTCCGCTGATTACCGTTATCAAAATAAACAGGGCTTTATCCCGGTGTCCTTTTGCCGCACAAGTTATTGCCGCAAGCGCTGTAAGCAGTAAAAGAAACCAGTTACTTCCTAACGTAGTGATATCGCGAAAGTGCACTGCCAACCATTCCGGCCCTATTGGCCTGGCGGGATCAACGGCACTACGGAAATAGAGCATAGTGCTTTTATCCAGTGCGGGAATAGGTTGGTAATGGGTCCATACTGCCAGCAGCGAGAGTAATACAATGCTTGCCAGCAGCATTACACTATATCTGTTCATGTGCATTGCTTTGGGCTGAAAAGAGATAACAAATGTCCTGCGCGTTTTTTCCTTTATTCCCTTACAACGAACATTCAGATCCATCCATCACACAAGAATATGGGAATTGATTAAGCTGAATCAGCAGAGATAAGCCACGACAGTCACAGAAATGAATAGGCGAAAGTTGATATAATACATCTATTCCGACTTTCTTTGTGCCATGCATGTTCTCATTTATTACTTCCACGTTGCTACCCGTTCTCTTGCTATTGCTACTGGGCTGGCTGTTTTTCCGTATTAAATTGGTAGACGAAAACTTTGTTGAAACCGGCTCCAAGCTGGTTTTCAAAGTCGCACTGCCGGCGCTGCTGTTTCTGTCTATCAGTCAGGCTGACTTTAGTCATGCCGCCAACTTGCCTTTGATAGGTGTTGGTATGGCGGGAACACTCATTATGACGGCACTGCTGGTTATCGCGGCGCGCCAGACAGTACGCCCTTATCAGTCTCGGGGCGTAGTGGTGCAAGGCGGGTTTCGCGCCAATATGGGCATTATAGGTCTGGCGTATTGTGCCAACACCTACGGTCAGGATGGGCTGGCAGCGGCATCGGTCTATTTGGGCTGTATTACGATTCTGTTTAATATTCTTTCGGTGATGGTGCTGAACTTTTATCAACCCGGCAAGCGTTCGGTAATGGAGCAAGTAAAAGGCATCACCCGCAACCCGTTGATTATTTCTATTGTCATTGCGCTGCCGTTTTCCTATTTTTCCTGGCACCTGCCTGAGGTCGTTACCCGTACCGGTGAATACTTTGCACAGCTCACTCTGCCACTGGCACTGCTGTGCACCGGCGCATCACTGCAATTTCGCTCGTTCTCTGCCGATTGGTACAACATTACCTTAAGCACAATCAGCAAGTGTGTGTTGTATCCGGCACTCATGGTTGGCTTGGCCTATGCGGCTGGATTTACCGGCATGAGCCTTGGTATTGTTCTATTACTGTCGATTGCGCCAACCGCAGCAGCCAGTTATGTGATGGTACGCAGTATGGGCGGCGATCACCGCCTGGCAGCCAGCATTATTGCGGTATCAACACTGTTTTCTCTGCCGGTTACAGCGGTCGCTTTTGGTACCCTGAGCGCCTGGCATCTGGTGTAACGCAGTTTTGTGTCCAGTCACTAACGAACTGACTGGTTCTAACCCAAACAAAAAAAGCGCATCATTTCGCAATGATGCGCTTTTTATTTACCGATGATAATTCGACTTATTCAGTACCCGTAGATGCCTGAAACGCTTCAGTCGCACCTTGAACAGCATTCAGTCGCTCTGTCCATGGATCTTGGCCGTGTACAGCTTCGGCATCCATGTTGAAGTGCATCATGTTATGTTGCTCGCCATCGTAAGGCTTCCACTCTGGCAGTCTGGTCACATTCGGATCGCCATTTTCAATAAAGCTCACCACATAGCTAAATACCAGGTCTGCCGCAGCGGCATCTTTTTGGGTAAATTCGGGATATTTCACATCTTCCGTTTTAAAGAAAAATGGAATTTCCGCCGCATGGGGAGTGCCTTTTCCATCACGTACACTCTCTGCCACATAGTCATAGCGATACAAATAGGCGTTTTCGTCCATCTGTGTCATCTGTTGAGCGACAAAGCGAGCAGGCTCTTGCATTGTGAAGTCCTGGCCCACGCTGGCAACCAGTGTTTGCAAGTCGGCGCTTCCATCTGGATCGTATGCGTCGCGGGCAGCCTGAGCGAATTCACCAAAAGAAGCGAACAAAGCGTCTTTGTCAGGGAAATTTGCAAAGCCGATGTCCTGGCTGGTTGTGCCTACCATTACTGGCACTTTAGCCACTTTGCCTTCTTCCAGCATCGTTTGCGTTGCGCCCTGCACAATTTCACCATCGTTCACCGGGCCACCATAAGTGACTACGCCACCTTGCGGCATAAACAGCGCCATCAAATTCAAACCATCGACAACTTGCTCTTCAGGTAATGCGCGTAATGCAGCCAATGCCTCAGGGCCTGTGCCTTCGATGCCATGTTTTTCAGCGAAGTTCACACCAATCTGCTCCAGCGAAGGCTGACCATTGCTGCCTTTATCCAGATAACGCTCGCCCATCAAGGAACGGCCGCCACCCGACATAATGATTGCACGCTGGAAAGTGCCTCGCGCGCCAGGTGTTTGCATGAGGTTGTGCACCGAGCCGCCCCCAGCAGATTCACCCATAATAGTCACTTGACTCGCATCACCGCCGAACGCTTCAACGTTTTCCTGTACCCACTTCATCGCCGCGATCTGATCTTCAAAGCCATAGTTGCCCAGCGGGCCTTCTTTTGCAGCAGATAAGGCAGGATGTGCGAAGAAGCCAAAACGGCCTAAACGGTAGTTAAAGCTAACAAACACCACACCCGCACGGGCGAATTCACTGCCATCGTAAGTGGCTGGCGATGCACCGCCATTCACGTAGCCACCACCGTGGATCCAAACCACAACTGGGCGTTTACCCTCGCCTGACTGCGGCGCCCACACATTCACGTATAAGCAGTCTTCCGCAGGCTCTTTACCCAATGGAGCAGCATCACTTGGAAACGGTTTCTGCGCGCAGTCGTTGCCGTAGTCGGTAGTCGCTTTCACGCCATCCCATTCTGAAACCGGTTGTGGTGAACGCCAGCGATTTTCACCTACTGGCGGCTTAGCATAAGGAATGCCTTTGAAAACAAGAATGTCATCATCTTTCACCCCTTCAATGGTGCCATTGGCAATGGTGACCTGTGTGTCATTCATGGGCGCACTCGCTTCAGGCTTTTCTGCTGCCTGCTCACCACAGGCTGACAACATCACCGCGGCAATCGCTGACAAAGTAAATACACGTGTTTTCATAGCAACTTTCCTTATTCTAATTATGGGTTAGCCCAACGCACTCAAATGGCACAAGCCACGTACCGCATCTTCAAACGGTGTTTCCGTTACGTCTACTTCCACATAACGATACTTCACGTTCTGTTTATTAAGCAGTTTCACAATAGCCGGGAAGTCGCTTTTGCCATCGCCCGGTGTACCAATGCGTGCCATTTCAGGAATGATAAATCGCGGATCGTCAGTAAGCGGCAGTGAATCATTGTAGTCTTTCATATGGCAGCCAATCACGCGGCCTTCGTATTTCTTCAGCATCGCAACAGGATCGTGTCCAGCTGCCGCAACCCAGCCCAAATCTAACTCGATTTTTACCAGTTCAGGATCGGTGTTCTCCATCATGATGTCGAAAATAACCTGGCCATCCACTTTATCAAATTCAAAATTATGATTGTGGTAAGCGAACTTAAAGCCCAGATCTTTCATGGTTTGGCCGCGTTTATTTAAGCGCGCCGCAATGGCTTTTACTTCTTCAACCGTTGAGGGCTGGTTCAACGTCACTTTGCCATCAGCAAAGCTTAAAAACTCACCCGCCATCGGTTCGATGAAGTAGTCGATATCCAGCTTTTCACCCATTTCACGGATGTAGTCGATATCTTCCAAATCTGAATTGATGTGAACGGATGGCACGCTGAGCTTATACTCTTTCAGCATTGCCGCCATGTCATCGACACTCAAACCAAACAGAGGCGCACCTTCAGCGCTAACCGAGCCACCAACGCCAAACAGTTCCAGTTGCTTAAAGCCCGCTGCAGCCAGCTTTTTCACCGTGCCTTTGAAGTCTTTCGCCAGCATGTCACGTACCATGTACATCTGAATGCCGTACGGACGGGTACCCGTAGTACCACAGCCTGCAGTCATGGAATGCGCCATTGCGCCCGGCACGGCCATCAAACCGGCTACCGCTGCCCCAGCTTTCAAAAAGTGTCGACGTGAAAGTGACGATGTCATGTTTGTTTCCCTTATCAATAACTCTGCACTTGAGTGCCACTTCGGCCATGCGCAAAGAAGTTAATTAAATGTTATCAATCTATAGATTGCCTACATTAGTGACATCGATATCATTTTACAACTGTTGTTTTGCGAAATTCCGATAAATGGCAGAGAAAAGGGGTTTATGGTTAGTAGGCATTGTGAGTTAGTGCCTGCTCTGCTGTGAAACACACTCTTTATTGAGCTGCAGCGAATATTGGCTTTATCATTTTCGCGTGCTAGTTTACTTCGCAAATATCCATAAGCAGTTATAAAGGATGAAATTGCTGTGAAGTATCAGAAGCAACTCGATAAACTTAAATCTGGCAATATGAGCCGATCGGACATTGCGAGACTCAAAACAAATGCTGAAGCACTTGTCGCAAAAGGTGACGAAGATGCCAGAGTCGTTCTTGAGGCAATCAATGGGTCTACACCTTCAGATGGCTACATACTTTTCATGGGCTTTTGCCCGAATGCAGACTTCAACCAGCGTGAGGATATTGAGTGGAAAAGAGAAGGAACCTGTCGACTCGACTATCCAACAAACAAATCGCAGATAGGCAGATGGACCACCATTTGCCCTGGCGACCTTATCGTACTCAAGAAGCGTGAAACTTTTGGCAAAACAATGAAGCTATACGGCCATGGTCGTGTAAAGAAAATCGCTTACGATGATGACATTCGCTATTTTGAAATGGATTGGTCTGCACAAGAGCAAGTCATCGAGGTACCTCTTATGGCTTGTAACGCCACCGTTGATATCAAGTCGATGGAAACCGTAGAGGCCGAAATGCCGGAAGCATTCTGGAATTGGTTAAATTCTGCGGCTTAGTTAGTTGAGAATGGATTTCGGTTAACTTACCAGATTCATTCTCATTTTTTCTTGTATCGGTCAAAAGCGGACACCAGCAATAACCAATTAAAGCTAGGCTTGTAACCGAAAGTACGGGGCTGTATACACAAAACGCCCTCGAGTTTGCATCCTAATGACCGAAGGAAATAACAATGAAAGCAGTAGACGAGTTGCGATACCGATTGAAGCGAGAACTTTCATTAGCGCAAATAGATAGTGAAATACCTGATTTAAGTACAAAGCATACGGCAACCTGTCACCAAATAGCAGCTAATGCTTGGTTTTCTGCATTCGTATACGCCAAATCGCTTAATGATAATAACGCGTTGCTTTATTCACAGCGCGCCGATGAATATTACCAAAAAGCTTATGACGTACATCCGCCGGGACAACTTTACAATTTAACACAACTTTACATTAATGCTGTTTTGCGTGGTGATGATACCCGACTTGACTTGGCTAAGCACATATCCATCATGGCTTATGATAAAACGCAAGATGAAGTGCATAGTGTATTGACGCTAGTAGGGGCACTACTTTCAGTAAATCTGTCGGTAAAAGATTTTTTACCGCGACTGGCGAATGAAGAAGAGCATAAGTCTGACATAGTGCCTTTGGGCAGTACCGACGCAGTCAAGGCTATTTTATCTAATGATGAACCCGCGCTTATCAATAGTGTAGATGAATTGTTAGCCATTCATGCCAAACGGGCAGGTAATTTACGGTCCTCTATTAGTATTGGCTCTTCCAATACTGTGATATGCCGTATGGCTATTTTACTTTGCGAAGCGGCACAGCAACGCGGTATGGATATAACGGAGAAATTAAGCAAGCGCCGTCAAAAGATGAATTTAAGGTTGTGTAGTCCTGCAGAATTTCCTGATATCAAAGAAACAATAAAGTTTCCGCTGGAGGTGGATTTTTTAACCGGTCAGGCTTTTCTCAAATAAATAAACCGACTAATAGGTCATATAGAGAAATTCTCTGAATGTCCTTTTTTCATAGCTTTACGATAATTGTGATATCTGCTTCTCATTCTATCTGCCGCAAATAAGTTGATAGCTTTTAGATTTGAATTAACTCAAAATCGAAACTATCAGGTCGCGTATGAGCCATTACATTTAGGGAGTGGCCAGCGAACAATAAGGTTTTGCTAATTGTCGTTGAGCCCAAAATTTCTGGTGCCTAAACACAATTTCCATCGGTTTTCTCTGGCAATCACGTCTTCGGCCGACATTGTAGCAGGAGAAATTTCTAAAATAGAAAATTCAAAAAAGTGAGTATCCAAACCCTTAAGCAATTTATTTCCACCATGGCCACTGGACGCGTAGGCACTCCAGCGCCCCAAAATACCGCCTTTACCGTAGGCCGAACCTACATAGAGTTTTCCATCCAAGGTATTTTTTATAAGGTAAACGCCATTCACTGATGAAAGGGCATTTACCCAACTTACGTTAGAGTCTGTATCTTTTATCAGTTTTATTAAGTCCGCGTAACTCAATAAAACGCTGTCATATGAGCTAAATTCACCAATGGAGTTAGTAGGCTTGATTTCGACTATCGGTTTATCTTTTGACTGAACCCAGCTAACTGTGGATTTTCCCCAATCAATAACCAATCGTTTAGGGATATCCTGCATTTTGGCGCTTAGCTGTAATTCATAACGATCTGTATTTTCAGACCACTGTTTGGGGAAATTATATTTATCTAACTGGGCAAAATGTTCTGCAGAAAGCTCCCGGTTAGCAGTGACGCCGAATACTTCCCATATACCCAGAAACAAAGATGTAGTGCCACGGCCGGGACAAAATACTGCCAAATATTTCGCATTTCCGTATTTGCCCGGTTTCTGCCAAGCAGTATATTCAGTAAATTTTTTGGGATCCTGTTCGAAAGTATCTAAGGCACTAACTTCCTTATTTCCATGTCTAATCAGCCTGACTTGAGTTGGCGGTATTGAGTAGGCTTGTAGTAAACCAAATAATGATAAGTATTCCATCTGGACCTTGTTTTGGTTCTTTTAAGTTTAGATAAGTAGTCAACATTACACGAATAACTTGATGAAAAAAATAAAGTTTAATCCTTATGCAGAGGACTTCATTATCTACAGTTGTCGATTCATCTGATGTACGAATCTCGCTCTTTGGTGACATCCAGTGCAGCTTAAAATAAGGCCTATTTAGTTGAGCCCAAATGCCACATCGCTTACTATTCGTACAATTTAAGCGCGTAACTCTGATGTGACACTTAGACACACAAAGGCTAAACAATGAGTACCAGGTTGCTTCGCATCACCGCCAGAGTTGATGCTGATACACAAGATTTACTGACTAAGGCTGCTGCCATCGCAGGCATGAGCAGTATTAACTCATTTGTTCTAAATGCGGCAATCGAAAAAGCTAAACGAATCATAGAGCGCGAGCAGAGTTTAAAGTTAAGCCAAGAAGATGCGATATTACTGATGGAAGCACTCGACCGACCTGCAGCATTGAATTCAAAACTAAAATCGGCTTCAGAGCGATACGAAAGCAAACACTTGATAACGTGAGCCATTGAGAGCAGCGGCAGGAGTGATGCTGTAACAGAACCGTCAGCCGCAGGGATGCGGCTGTCGAGCTCACAGGGATGTGTTCACAGCGTGTTCTGTTACAGCATTACGGATGCTGCGAAAGCGACAAATCACTGTTAGCTCGCGGACTGAGAGTCGATTGTGCGAGGAAACCGTCAACCGCAGGGATGCGGTTGCCGAGCCTCCAAGAATGGATTTACGGCGTGTTTCAGAGCACCTTCGGCTTTTAGGCCGGAAGAGCTAACAAGGCTCACCCCAGCTTGCTGCCGCCGAGGCAGTTTGGTGAGGCGTTTACGCTGCCGCCTCTGGCTTCCCATTCTTCTGGGGTGTAGGTGTGCATGGCTAACGCGTGTACCGGGCCTTGTAAGGCTTCGGCAAGCAGGCCGTTTACTTTTTGGTGTCGTGGTACCCGGCGCACGTTTTCAAAATCGCTGGTGACTACAGTAACTTTAAAGTGGCTTTGCGCGCCCGGTGGTACATTGTGCATATGACTTTCATCCAGCACTTCTAAGTACACAGGCGACAGGGCTTCTGTTAATTGCTGTTCAATAAAGGCTTTTACGTCAACCATGATTACTCCGGTGTAGCAGGATAAATATAGCGAAATGTAAGGTTGATTCTACCACCGATACTGCGGGTCGTCTTGTTGATACCGTGCAGATAATTACGTTGGGTATCACCGCGCATTATTAGCAATGAGCCATGCTCCAGATTAATCCGTGTGGTTTCTTTCGTTTGCTTGTGGCGGAATATAAAGGGTCGCCCTTCGCCCAGTGTTAACGAAGCAATAACCGGTTGCACGCCTAATTCAGGTTCGTCATCGGCATGCATGCCCATGCTGTCTTGTCCGTGTCGATACCAGTTTGCAAGTACGCTGTTAAAACGGCACTCGGCTGTTTTTTCGCAGCGCGAACGCAGGTTTTGCAATTCCGTTGTCCATTCCTTGGGCACCATGGTGAGTCCAGAGTAGGTGTATTGGGTGGTCAAATCACCATACCAGGCTTGCAGGCGGGGAATTTTCACCGGCTTGCCAAACAGTTTAATGGTATCCTGTGACCAGCTTAATGATGATGCCAACGCATGATAAAACGCAGTGGCCTCTTGATCTACCAGCCAGCGGGGCATGTAAACCACATCGGCCCCCGGCAGCGGAATAATCTGAGGCTGCGAAGCGTGTTCACTGTCATCATCGAAAAATGAAAATTGCATAAACCTGGAACCTGTTAACCATACCCATGAGCGACAACACCGTTTTCGCATTTCGCGACCGCACACTTAAACTTATCCGCCACCCCGCCAAACACCAGCATGTGAGCTTGCAGGCCTGGGACAGTGCGGATGAGCTGATTATTGATCACATTGCTGAAAGCCAGTCTTCATCTTTGGGCAAATGTATCATATTCAATGATGATTTCGGTGCACTGGGCTGCTGGTATGCCGATCACGCCCCGCACTGGGTATCGGACTCGTGGATTTCGCACCGTTCGCTGGAAGATAACCTGGTAGTAAACGGGTTCGAAGAAAGCCTTACTGCGGAAGGTTTGGTAAGTGCGCCGGTAACCGCTACAGACTGCCTGGCCGCGCTACCAGATAAACCCGATACGGTAGTGCTGAAAATTCCCCGGGCACTGGCACTGCTTGAGCATCAGCTAATTATGTTGCAACAGGTCATTACACCCGACACGCGCATCATTGCTGGGGCGAAAGCAAAAACCATCACGAAAAATGTGCTGGAACTGTTCGAGCGTTATATTGGCGAAACGAAAACGTCGTTAGCAAAGAAAAAGTCTCGCTTAATTTTTTCCACACCTGATGCCGCTAAGCTCGACGCCCCTGCAACATCGCCCTACCCGACTCGTTGGTCTGTTCGTACCCAAAACGGTTTGAATGTATCTGTGGCGAACCATGCGAATGTGTTCTCCCGCCAATCGCTAGATATCGGTGCCCGTTTCATGTTGGAACACATGAATGTGACCAACAATGAGCGTGTTATTGATCTTGGCTGCGGTAACGGCGTGCTTGGGCTTAACGCACTTTCTCTGGCCCCGGAAGCCCGCATTACGTTTGTCGATGAGTCTTTCATGGCGCTGGCATCGGCAAAGCTGAATGTGCAGGAAAATTTTCCTGATGCGCTGGAACGCTGTGAGTTTGTGCCCTCGAACTGTTTGGATGCAATAAGGCAGCGTGGCGACGGCGGTTATAGCAAGGTATTCTGCAATCCTCCATTCCACCAGCAAAATGCCATTACCGATCATATTGCCTGGCAAATGTTTACCGATGCTAAAGATTGTCTCGCCCGTGGCGGCCATCTTGTGGTGGTAGGCAACCGCCATCTTGATTACCATATAAAATTAAAGCGGATCTTCGGCGGCGTGAGTCAGCTTGCCAGTCACCAGAAGTTCGTGATTCTCAACTCAGCTAAACGTTAAGGGAGTTCACTATGTTACGTACGTTGTTTCTGGCTTTAGTGCTGATCACCACCTCTGCGGTTGCAGCGAAAAAAGAAAAAGACGGTTCTCATGTTCAGCCAGATAACTACTATCCGCGGGTTAAAATGGAGACTTCTGCAGGCGATGTAATCGTAGAACTTTATCGTCGCCGCGCCCCCATTACCGTAAATAATTTTCTGCGTTACGTAGATGCAGGCAGCTACAACAACACGGTATTTCATCGCATTGTGCCCGGCTATATTGTGCAAGGCGGTGGCTACGATGTGGAATATGGTGAAAAGCCAGAATACGACCCGATTTTTAATGAGTCGGGTAGCGGTATGAAAAACAAAATGTACACCATATCGATGGCACGTCAGAACAATCCGCATTCGGCTACTCGTCAATGGTTTTTCAACATGAATGACAACAGCAACCTGGACCCGGGACGGGACTGGGGTTACTCGGTATTCGGAATGATTGTTGAAGGCGAAGCAGTTATTGAGAAAATGATGGAAGTAGAACTCGATTATCAGCCTGCTATTGGTGAAGTCAATTCGCCCAAAGAGCCTATCATTCTGAAAAAAGTGACGGTGCTTCCACCGGTTTAAGACACAAAGAAATAAACCCGCGCCCCGCTCATTCAGCGGGGCGTTTTCATTTCCAGCCAGAAAAACTGTTGCCCACGGATGCCCGGCATAAACAGTTCGCCTTGTCTGTTAAAGCCCAACTTTCTAAGCAGTTTCTGCGAATCATGGTTTTCACCATGGGTCATGGCAGTGAGATAGTCCACGCAGAGCTGCTCACGGGCAAACGCAATAACCGCCTCGCACGCTTCGACACCCATTCCTTTTCCCCTGGCTTCAGGTAATAACGCAAAACCTAAATCAGGCGCAGAGAACAGCCCACGGTTTATTAGCCCGCACATGCCAAGGGCTTTACCCGTTAATCGATCTTCAATAGCGAACAAACCATAACCGTGGGTATCGAAATGCTTCATGGCATTGTCGATATAAGTGGTGGCATCGAGCAAGGTATTCACGCCACGGTTACCAATAAAACGCAACCACAGTGGATCGTGGTTAAGTGCATAGATCCAAGCTTCATCGCCATGTCGGGGTTGGCGTAAATCTAATTGAGAGGTAGACAGTTTCATAGCAGCGCCCCCAGAATGGTGTCAATGATGTCACGATGTGCCGGTGAGACCTTAGCGGCACGTGGGTATTGTGGTTCATGCCTGTCATCTATCAGATGCTGATTCCAGTGTCCGGTTTGCTCGACAAACGTTTTGGCGGCTTCTTCGCCCCCCGCTTCCAGGCATCCAGCCATACACGTATCGACATAAGAGCGATGAATAGGATAATTGGCTTCTGCCGGGTAGCTAGCCAACGAACGACAAATATAGACTCGCTTTTCCCCGAGAAAATTCTGTAAAGCATGGGCGGATTGCGTAGGCAAATGAGTCGAAATCTGTGTTACTGGAACCTGCTCGAATTGATAGTCTTTTTCGCGGTCGGCAAGGGCGGGATCGATATCTGTAGCAATAAGCTGTGCATTCAAACAGCCCTGAACGTCGGGCAACGCACCCACATACGTTTGTTGTTCTTCCAGACTGCGCGTGATCCAGGCTCGGGCATAACCAGCAACCTGTACCAACAGACCTTGATGCTCGATATTAGAGAAACGACGACGGCTGTCACTGCTCATCAGGCTACCGTAGCCGAGTACCAGGGGCTTATTCTCCGTAGCCCGCATCCACGATGTTAATTCTGAAAACTGCAAAAAAACTCCCGCGATGGAAAACCATAACGGGAGCCAGTATAGCGTTTAGTGAACCGGCCTTCACGTAAATACGAAGGATGGATTTACGGGAACACACACATCACCCGGTTCACATGCCAGTGACTTAAAACACAGCGCGTACGCCTACCGAGAAGTTGCGGCCCGGAAGCGGTGCCAAATCTTTCAGGAATGAAGTATGTACACGGGCCTCTTCATCAGTGATGTTGTCGGCACGGGCAAACAAAACCCAATCGACCCCAGCTGAGGCGATATCGTATTCCACACTGGCGTTTAACAGCGTGTAGCCATCGGTAGCCGTTTCGTAAGGCGCGGTTTTAGTTTGCTCGTCATACCATTCAACGCCTACTTCACCACCGAGCGACTGCCCCTGATAACGCAAGGTCGAGCCTAAACGCAACGGTGGAATACGCGGTAAATCTTCATTATCGAGCTTGGCACGAATATAGTCGCCGTAGGCTTCTATGCGCCATTCGTCTGAAATGTTGTAGAACACTTCCGCTTCGAAGCCGTAGAGATCAGCGTCAGACTGCTGGAAGTAATACACCGGCGTGCCTTCTTCCTCATGTTCGTGCTCGGCCCCCTCTTCAGCCAATTCCTCTTCATGTTCTTCAGAAATGGCCAGTAATCCGGTGCCGCTTTCGTAAATGTAGTTGTCTACCTGGTTGTAAAACAGCGACGCGGTATAACCCCAATCCCCGTTGAATTTGCGGAACGTTAAATCCAGGTTGGTGCTGACTTCTTCGTTCACATCGCGCAACGTGTCAGACAACTCACCTTCATCATCTAATTGATAAACCAAACCTACTTCGTAAGTGCGAGTGGCAATGTGCTGACCCCCAGAGAATAATTCTTGCTGACTAGGCGCACGTTCGTTGCGAGACAACGTTAAAGCCACGGCATAGCCCGGCTGGTATTCCCAGTTCGCACCGGCGGACAGCGAAACACTGGTAAAGTCGTAATCCGGGAAGTTGAACGTTAGCGCTTCTTCTTCATGTTCTTCTTCCTCATGCTCATGTTCCTCTTCATCGAGGTGCTCAACATGAAGCTCTACGGTGGCATCGTCGGCATCGAATGAGGTGTTTTCCAAGCGCCCACCCAACTCAAAGGTCACATCGCCAACCTTCTTCTGTTCAATCAGGAACAGCGCCTGTGTATCCGTTGTTGTTGGCGGTGAAAAGGCTTCTTCCCCAATCGCTTCGTAGTCGCTGTTTGTTAGCTGCATACCGAACACGCCGTGCCAGCCTGCAATGCCGGTGTGCGCGATGGTCAGTTTGGCATTCACGCCTTCATTATTAAACTGGGTACCGATTTCGCCGTCTTCAATTTCAACGTGGCTGTAGTCGGTGTAAGCGGCAGCAAAACGAATATTGTCGATACCGTCAGTGGGTGAATGCCACTCGCCGGCCAATTGATAGCGAGTCATATCCACATCAATTTTAGTGCCTTCTTCGTGACCTTCTTCCTCATGCTCTTCACCTTCTTCATGTTCTTCTTCCTCATGATGATGGTGATGACCCGGCACGCCGTACAGGTTATCGAGCTTTTCTACTGAGAAACCAATGTAGCCTTCATCCTGAATGTAACTAATGCCCGCATTGAAGTCTGTGGTATCCATGTCTGTGCTACCCAGCGTACCGTAGGTAGCATCTTCATCAGGTTCAGCTTCGGAATAGCCGGGAATATCAATGTCGTCGGTCTTACGCTTGAATCCATCAAAATGGAATGCCACGTTGTCTTTGCCTGTGGTGACATCCACTTTGCCAAATTTGCCGTTGTCCACGGTGCTGTAACGCAGTTCGGCTTCCCCTTCAGTGCCGTAAGGCATTTCTTGCGGAATACGTTTATCTACGACGTTGACCACACCACCAATGGCACCCGAGCCATATTGCAACGTTGCCGGACCACGCAACACTTCCACCTGAGTGGCACTTGAGGTGCTTGCTGCCACGTTATGATCAGGACCAATGCGCGATACATCGCCAACATCCAAACCATTTTGCACAATCTTCACGCGGGGGCCACCAGCACCACGGATCACCGGGCTGCTCGCCACCGGACCAAAATAAGAAGAATGCACACCCGGCATGGTTTTCAGGGTTTCACCTAACGTGGGCTCTTGCTTGCGGCGTAACTCTTCTGCGCTGAGCACAGAGACCGGCGTTACGCTTTCAAGTATAGATGTTTGCATAGCGGTGGCGGTGACCACGATATTCTCAACTGATGCTGGTGCCAGCGTGAAATTCAGTTGTTGATTGCCGGACACTGGCCCTAAATCTTTATCACCGTGGAGATATTTGCTTGAGGACACATGAACGTGCACATCTTTGGCGCTAATATCGGCCATGGTGTAAACACCGTTTTCATCTGTTAGCACGGTTTTACGCGAACCTTCTACCGACACTTGTGCGCCTTTAATTGGCGCACCTGACTCGTCGGTCACTTTACCTGTAATTGTCGTGGCGAACGTGCCACTGCTAAATGCCGCCAATACGGCAGCAGCAAGAAGAGAGGGTTTGTACATGGGGGATGTTCCGTCAACTACTAATGATTTTTTGTAATGTTATAACATTTTTAACGGAAAGCGGTCTGAGGTCAATCCCCATTCACCGATGAAAGCAGTTAATTATCGATGATATAACATAACAATGACATTTTCTATCGTAGGAAACCCATTAACAAAGAAGCAACGGTATTGTATTAGGCCCGAGATACCGGAAAAGTGATTACGTCTTGTATATGAGAAGCACCCAGTTTAAGCATCAATAAACGATCGATACCGAGTGCCACACCGGCACAGTCGGGTAGTCCTGACGCCAGCGCTGAAAGGAAGTATTCGTCTACGGGTAAAGGAGGTAAGCCGATTTCCTCACGTTTTGCATTATCGGCAAGAAAACGCTGGCGCTGCTCACTGGCATTAGCCAGTTCATAGAAGCCATTGGCCAGCTCAACGCCTTTGAAATACACCTCAAAGCGATCTGCGGTGCGTGGATCGTCTGCATTTACTTTCGCGAGTGCAGCTTGCGATGCAGGAAAGCCATAAACAAAACAAGGCGAATCGGCTCCAATAAGAGGCTCGATGTATAAACTGAAGAGTAGTTGCAACAGTGTATCGGCATCGTCTGGAAGCCCGGCATTCATATCCAGGCCACACTCAACGGCTTTTTTTTGCAGAACCTCTACCGGTGCCGTTAATGGGTCGACCGATAACTGGCGTATAAACACGTCCTGATAGCTGACCTTTTCCGCCGGATCGGTATTCAACGTGGCCTGCAACAGTTCATCCATCTCCGCCATCAGTGCGTGATGGTCGAATCCGGTACGATACCATTCCAACATGGTAAATTCCGGATTGTGAAACCGCCCAGCCCCTTCGTGGCGAAACGCTTTGCAAATCTGATAGATAGAATCACTGCCCGCGCACAGCAAGCGCTTCATGGCATATTCTGGCGAGGTTTGCAGATACAGCGTTTCTGGTTTGCCTGTTTCGCTGTGAGAAAACGCACTGGAAAAGGCTGCAAGATGCACATCGGTAACTGTGCCGTGGCTTAACAGAGGTGTATCGACTTCCAGCACATCGCGCTGATAAAAGAATTCGCGAATGGTGCGTAACAATGCCGCACGTTGGCGCAGGTTATCGAAGGCGGCGGTGGGCTGCCAGGCGTCAGAAGGTGTTTGCATAAGAGGGAGCTTGAAGTGAAAAAAGCAGACGGCGCAAGAGCGCCGTCAGGAATTGCTTATTTTTGTGCGCGTGACACGTATTCGCCAGAGCGCGTGTCCACACGGATCACTTCGCCTGTCTGTACGAACAGAGGAACACGAACAACAGCGCCGGTAGACAGCGTTGCTGGTTTACCACCGGTACCTGCAGTATCGCCCTTCAGACCTGGATCTGTTTCGGTAATTTCCAGCTCTACGAAGTTGGGCGGAGAAACGGTGATAGGCGCGCCATTCCACAACGTGATGGTGCACACATCATTCTCTTTTAACCATTTAACGTTTTCGCCAACCGCTTTTTCATCTGCCGCGATTTGTTCGAATGTATCGTTATTCATAAAGTGGTAGAATTCGCCGTCGGTGTACAGGTAGGCCAATTCCGTATCCATCACGTCAGCGCCTTCTACTGTTTCACCAGAGCGGAACGTTTTTTCAAGAACTTTACCGGAAATAAGTTTACGGATTTTAACGCGGTTAAATGCCTGACCCTTTCCTGGTTTTACGTATTCGTTTTCAAGAATGTTACAAGGTTCGCCGTCAAGCATGATCTTGAGGCCGCCTTTGAATTCGTTAGTGCTGTAAAAAGCCATATTTTTCTCTGCCAATACATAAGGTGTAAATACGAAGTGGCGCAAATAATACCTAAAAATAGGCTGTCTGTAGAGACAAACTGGCAAAAAGATCTTGCAATGGCGTTTACTCGCCCGGAAGACCTGTTGAACTACCTCGATCTCGATGCTGAGCACCTTGGTCACCACGGAACTGCCAGACGATTATTTCCCATGCGTGTTCCTCGCCACTTTGCTTCTTTGATGGAGAAAGGAAACTGGCACGACCCTTTATTGCGCCAGGTGATGCCACTGACAGACGAGTTCGAAGCTGCCCCCGGTTACAGTGCTGATCCGCTGGAAGAGCACGACACGGCGGGGAAAGGGCTACTGCACAAATATCAAAGCCGGGTTTTACTGATTGTGCGTGGCGGCTGTGCGGTGAACTGTCGCTATTGTTTCCGTCGTCATTTTCCCTACGCTGAAAACGCGGTAAGCAAACGTGAGTGGACGGAAGCCCTGAAGTACATTGCTGCCGATAAGAACATCAACGAAGTGATTTTCTCTGGCGGCGATCCACTCATGGCCAAAGATGACCACTTGAGCTGGCTAGCCAATGAAATAGCGCGTATTCCCCACGTGCGTCGCTTGCGTATTCACACCCGCTTACCCGTAGTGATGCCGGAGCGGCTCGATAGTGCGTTTGTGAACTGGATAAGTGAGTTGCCCATACCGGTGATCGTGGTACTGCATGCGAACCATGCCAACGAGTTCAGTCTATTATTAATAGAACGCCTTAACCTGCTGCGCAAGGCGGGCGTTATGTTACTTAATCAGTCGGTGCTGCTTAAAGGGGTGAATGATTCTGAGGATGCTCTGGTTGATTTGCAGGAAGCATCGTTCCAGGCAGGGGTAATGCCGTATTATTTATTTCAGTTAGATAAAGTACTCGGCGCCGCCCACTTCGAGGTGTCCGATGAAAAAGCCAAAATGCTGATGGCCGGAATGATAAAGCGCCTGCCGGGGTATCTGGTACCTAAACTCACCAGGGAGATTGGCGGCCAGCCCGGCAAAACGCCTGTCGACTTACAATTACACCCTTAAATCACGCGTAGGTATCTACGTTGGCACCCAACGACGGATTCCCGGATGATGGTTTTGGTACGTCAGCGGCCGATTCCAACAGCTGAAGCGAAGCTTTTCCCTCTTGTTGCTGCTGGCTTTTTGCCAGCTTCAGAGAGGCCAACTCAAGCGACGCACCGGATGTACCAGAGGCACCTGCACCTTGTATATCCATACCAGTTTCCTTTGTTGCTTGTAGCAAGATAAAAAAGTGGGCAGAATTGCCCACCTCTCAGTGTTATCGACCATACTTTAAACAACTTTAGCAGAATTTCGGAGAACCATGCAGGCGATCAACGACCAACTTCAGGACACTTTGCAGACTCTGCACCGTAAAGCCATTGATGCAGATGCATTTCTTGATCAATTACAGCAGTCTCAAAAAGGAAAATTTCAGGCCATTTTTACCGAGGAAAGTGGTTTTGAAACCAGCTCAAAACGATTCTCACCCTATATAGAAGAAATCGCCAGAGACTGGCAAGCCATTAAAGACAGCGACGAAGCCACGTTTAAGGCTGGCCTCGCTCCACTGGTAAAGAAAATTGAACTGGCGTTAACGACCCTGGCTCAGTTTCAGGCTGTTGGTAAGCAATAACGCCTCACATTGGCTGAAGCGATGTTGGCGCTCTGTCAGTTATCTAACTGATAGAGCGCAATAGTGGCAAGACGCGCTTTAATTTTGGCAACCTCATCAAGATAGTCGTTGCTGTCAACGGCACCAAATTTGTCTTCAAACTGGGTTTTCGATAACCCTTCTGCTAACCCATCTATGGGCGGCATAATCACGCTATCATCGTGCATCTGAGACAACATATTCTGCACTTCCTGGGCATGCTTGGGCGATGTAGCAACCTCCGCAAATTCGACGCCAGCCATATCTGCACTTAGATCAACAAACGAATAACCACTGCCGCCAATGGCGCGGTCCATTAACTCTTTGAATTCACCAATGGCCAGCGTGACACCCTGCTCACTGAGAATTTTAAGCGCTGCCGAGATAAGAAAATGTCGGGCGAGATCGTTCCTGCCGCGGAGCAATGGCGGCGTTAATGGTTTTAACGCTTTTTCCGCGTCGGGTTGTACATCACCGACAAAATTCGCTACCCGGTGATGGCCGATAAAAATCGCTAACGCCAGAATAGCCGCTTTATTATGTTCGGCGGCATCTTCTGGCGAACTGCGCTGTGCTGCGCGCTTCATTGTCAGACGGATAAAATCGATTGCCGGTTGCGGCGTGTCGGCCAAAGTAATATCTTGCCAGGCAATGTACTGAAGATAGTAAGCCGTCATATCCCGAAGTTCGTCGTCCTGATCCACCGACAGACCATTTTTCACTTCATTCAGCTGACGCAGAAAGCCGTCCATAGGGCGCAACGACACCATGACTTCTTCATTGCTCATGCTGACTTTTTCTATTTGCTCGCGAGCCTGCGTAGCAATATTGCTTTGCGTCCAACGGTTAACAAGCCATTCAGTGAGGCCTACGGCCATGCCGCCGGGAATGTAGAGATCGCCCACCTTCACTTGCTCCAGCACAAAGGCATTGGCTGGCAACAACGTAGCATCAATATTCAGATAACCGTCGAACAATTCAACAGGTATGGCAATACTGGCTTGCACCCGTGTTGCGTCTGGCGTGACTGACACTTTCCCTCTAAAACCGGCTGTCGCGCGTTGAAGAAACCCGACTATAGCATCCAATTGTTGCGTGTTTATGGTAATCGTGTGGGCCTGGTGCCGGTCTGTCACACTGGATTCCAGTTGCGCTAATAAGTCATGAACGGTGTCGGCATCAGCAACCTGCTCCGCCGCTTTAACATCAACTTTAGGTTCAGTTTCGACCATCAATACCACGATGCTTGTCAGCGCCAACAAACAAAGCAAAAAAAGAATGACCAGACCACGTATTATGCGCAAGAAATTCGCCTTTTTAATTATCAAAGCTCATCGTATTTTTTAAGAATTCGCCAACGAATTCAATGCTACCAATGACTAAACTGCCTAGCGTTCCATCATCCACCAGGCTTGCAAGGACGGATATTGTGCCGTTGCGCCAGAGAAATCGTGCTGCGCAGAATGGCTAGTAGGAATAACCACGCAACCGGCTCCTGCGGCTAACGCCGAACGCATACCATGTTCAGTATCTTCTACGGCAACACATTCTTGGGGTTTTCGGCCCAGCATTTTCATGGCTTTAAGGTAGCAATCCGGAGCGGGTTTACTGTGCTCGACATCCTCAACCGTTACCGTAACTGAAATCATATGCCGAATACCCCGGGCGTCCAGCGTACGCTCCACCGATTGACGACTTCCACCCGTGACAATAGCCAGTTGGTAACCACTTTGATAACACTGCTTGATGGTGTCGACGGCGTGAGGCATTAACGGGAAGGGTTGTTTAGCGAGATACGCATTGGTACGCGCATGCTTAATAGCGGCCAATTGCTCCGGTGAAACGCTCAGCGAAAATGCCTTTACCGCATCAACGGCATTTTGTGCAACAGGAATTCCCGCCATGACATCTGCATAAAACGCCTCTGATATGTCTACTCCGTAGTCGCGAAGCACACTTTGCCAGAGTGCAAAATGCACCTGTTCAGAATCGATGAGGGTGCCGTCGTGATCAAACAAAATAGCACGGGTGTTTTTGTTAACTGCGCGTTGACTGGCCATAAATTCCGGCTCCGCTTAATAATACCTTTAGTTGATATCTACAATACCTGTTTTTTTTCACAAATCATTACCCATTCATCGCATTGATATTGAATTGCATCGGGTTATGCATCAGATTATCAACCCTGTATCACGGAGTCCGATACGCTTCCCATCACTTTGGATATCAAATGGATTTGTTAACTCTGACAATCAGCACTGTAATGTTCAGTGCGATGACGGCTGCCGCCTTGGTGTCGCTGTACATCACAAATAAAACGAACAAAGCGATGTGCGATTGGGCTATTGCCGGTGTTCTGTTCTTTAGCTGTAATCTATCAATTCTTGTATCGACGTTTTTCACACTTCCCTGGTTGTTATCGCCGGTGCTGTCTAATGTGATGTATATCGCCGCCCACGGATTCATTTTCAGCGGCATTGTTCGACATACTCGCAATGAAAATGCTTACCTCACCATCGCTTCTATCTGTGCAATGGTGTTTTTGATTCAGTTTGCTCCTCACGTGAGTGAGAGCGTTACCTTTCGGCTCCTCACTATTCTGCCAATGATGATGGCCTTAAATGGGCTCTCGCTTTTTCATCTTTGGCGTTTTAGAAACTCTTCACTGGGAAAAGGATATTGGGCTGCGGGATGCGCGCTTTCCTTATTCATTGTTTATACGCTCGTGCATATGGGCATGGTGTTGTCGTACCCGGAAAAACTGGAGTATCTCGGGGATGATATTGTGCAAACAACAAACTTGCTGGCCACCACCTTATACGATGCAGGAATTACGCTTGGGGTGATATTTATTCATGCGTGGCATCGTGAAACGACGCTTAGAAACCTTTCACGAACTGACGCCCTTTCAGGATGGTATAACCGTCATGCACTGAATGAGTTTGCCACCCGGGAGTTTGCCCGCTGTCAACGCGACAAAACCACGTTTGCTTTTGTGACTTTCGATATCGATTATTTTAAAAAGGTAAACGACACCTACGGCCATTTGATTGGCGACCATGCTTTGAAACATATCGCTAGCGTGGCAAAAGACGCCACCCGGGAATACGACTACCATTTTCGCCATGGCGGCGAGGAGTTCGTGTTAATGTTTTCGGGTCTGCAAATCAACGACATTGAAGTCGTCGCTGAAAGAGTGCGTCGTGCAATTCATGCAGCGCCGTTTGTTACCCCCACAGACACCATTCCCCTTTCCGTTAGCTTGGGCATTGCCGCCATGGAGCCGGACGACCTGAATTGGCACGTAGTGCTGGAAAGGGCTGACAATGCGATGTATCGCGCGAAGAAAGGTGGGCGTAACAAAGCCGAACGCTTCAATCAGCAAAAACTGTCGCTGGTTAAAGCATAACGGGATGTCGTAGCCCCCCGATACTGCAACGGAGTAGTTGAATAATAAGGTTAAAGAGTCTCAGTGCATGAACAGCGACTCACTGCGTCGCTTTTTGCAATGCGAAAAACGCCTGAACGACTCCATTCGTCCAGCCAAAGCCATGCTGCACTTCATACTCTCCCCCTTTCGCGCTGGCAGTGGTATCAACTACATTGTATTTCTCCATAAGAGTGTGATGACACTGATAGTAATTATTCACCGTTTCGAGCCAGCGATTGGCAATCTCTTCTGCCAGTTCCATTTTTCCATACGCTTTCAGTGCTTCTACTGCAAACCACTGCAAAGGTGCCCAGCCGTTCGGTGCATCCCATTGCTGTGTAGTTTGATTCACGGAGGTCAGTAATCCGCCCTTTTGCAAAAACTGGGTTTGCAGTGCCTGGGCCACTTTGTCGGCCTGCTCACTGTTGGCGATGCCCGCAAATAAAGGTAACACGGTGCTCAACGCGTGAACTGACGATGGCTGCATCTGTTTATGATTAAAATCGACAAAGGCTCCCATGTCTTCTCGCCAGCAATATTTGTTGATGGCGTCGATACGGGCTTGCGCCTTCTGCTGCCAAACCTGCTTTTGTTCGTCGTCTTCACCATGCACATGTGCACTGAGCCGAGCGATAGTTTGCTCTAAAATCACCAACAAACAATTTAAATCAACAGGAATTAAGTCGGTTGTTTGAATGCTCAACAGTGATTCCGGATCAGCCAACCAGCGCGAACTAAAATCCCAACCGGATTCGCACGCCGCCCGAATGTTACGGTAAAACACTTGTGCGTCTGACTCTGACAGCCCTTGCGCTAATTCCACATCTTCACGATACGACTCGGGGCGCGGTGTCGCACTGTCATCCCAATAACGGTTAAGCAACTCTCCGTCGGGTAGCTTCACTGCCCGCTGTATTGCACCGGAGCCGGTAATTTCATCAGCGCCGTTCATCCAGAAGTGATGTTCTCGGATGAGGGCTTGTAAATAATAGCCATTGAGATCTTCCGGCTCTGCTTCGACGCCGTTTTTCTCAAGCAGAGAAATCATTAAAGCCAACACGGGCGGCTGAGAACGGCTTGAGTAATAGGTCCGACTCCCATTAGGGATAAGCCCCACCGACTGCTGCAAAGAAATGAAGTTATCGACCATACTTTGCACCTGCGCTTCATAGCCTGAACGCATTAATCCCAGAGAAGTAAAAAAACTATCCCAATAATAAATTTCCCGGAAACGTCCTCCCGGTACCAGATAATCGCAAGGAAGGGGCAGAAGTGAGCCAGCGGTTTGTGTTACCCCTTTACGGGTAAGTGCCGGCCAAAGCCGGGTAATATACGCTTGCAAATCTTCTGATTGCACTTCAGGTTCCTGCGGAGGAGTAGGAATAACGAAATGCATGTTTACAAACGCAAGCAGACTTTCGTTGTCTGCGGGTAGCTGTTCTTTATAGGCATTAAGAATTAGCGTGATGTCGCTTTTGGGCTCGGCATCAGCAAAGGTTTTACTATCGGCAAACAACCCCGCCATCTGAACCCGATGGAATAATTCACTAGAAAAAAATTGGTGACTTGATGCGAGATACGCAGAAACTTCCACAGGTACCCTCTCCTAAACAGCTGAAGCAGTCTGGTCTTTTTGAGAGACCTGACGAAACAAAAATATAGCGGCAATAATGCCGACAACAGGAACAAGCTGCATGTAAAAGGCGTGTTGCCCACCCATGTGCTCGAAAAGATAACCGGTAATAACAGAGCCCGTGGTGCCACCCAGGGCTGAAAACACAACAATCAATCCTGTCATTGCAGCTTGTTTGTGTGAATCCAGCGCACTCAACATGACCGAGTTGAGGATTGGATACAGCGGCGCCATGAGTAAACCGATCATGGGCAATATGAAAGCAGCCAGCGGTGCATCGCTAAGTTGAGTAATGCCGGTAGCCTGATGGCCTTCGGCCATTGGTAGCGTGATGATTATCAAGCCCCCCATGAGTACAGCGCAGCCCAGCAGAAATGGAAACCAGTTTATAAACCTGAGCACTTGCCCTGCGGCAAGGCGTCCAACCGCAATAGAGAGGGCGAATAAACTGGTGATTTGAACCGAAATATCTACAGGCAGGTGTAGTACTTCGTTGTTGAAAGTCGGCAACCAACTTCCGATGCCCTGCTCAATGAGTACATAAAGAAAAATGGAGACGACGAAAATGATAACCAGTGGCTGATACGCCAGCTTTAACATGCCGGTAAATGCCGCAATGGCAGACTGCTCACGCACTTTTTCATCGGCTGAAGGCACTGGAGCGACACAAACCAGCAATACGTTAATCGCTAACAGCGCGGCGAGCCAGTAATACACATTCATCCACACTGGCGAACCGGGATTGAGCGGATCGACAAATGCACTGAAGATCCAGTAACCGCTTAACACCCCCACCATGAATATTCCCTCAATGGTATTTAACAACGAGGAATGGGAGCGCGTATCAGACGACAGCAACCCTACCATGGCATACACCGACACTTTTATCAGCGCAAAGCCAGCGCCAATGCAGGCGAACAATGCTTTTATAGCAACGAACTCGCTAACAACAGGCGTGATTAAACAGGCCGCTGTAACCAGTAATAGTGCAGCCAGCATCGCAACCTTATAACCCAAACGGGGTACAAAAGACGCCACCAGAAAAGAAACAAAGGCGATGGTCAAGTCTTTGTATCCCTCTAGCGTTGCTGCCTCGGGCTTAGAAATATCGAACGTGTTAATGGACTGCAGGATCACGGTGCCTACACTATTGAGTAATATGGCAAAGGCAAAATAGCTGGCCGCAATGGCTGCAATCACAAGCAAACGTGGCATTTGTTTAATTCTCGTTAACAAATTGAATATCAGTGTAGTTTAGCCAGTGAAAAACATCATTGCAATCGTTTGCAATTCTAAAACTTAGCGATCCTAGCGAGATTGGATGTGAAATATTAAGAATATCAGAAAGATAAAAATTTTAGACTAAACAGACGATTTGCGAACCACGAGTTCAATGTCAATCACGTCTGAAAATGCGGGCTCACCATTAAGCTGATTAAGTAATTGCTCAACCATTTTATTGGCTGCATCACGGGTGTTCTGCCTAATGGTGGTTAACGCGGGGTGCAGCAACTCGGCCATCGCAATATCGTCAAAGCCAACAATCGCCACTTCACCGGGAATAGAAATATACCGCTCTTTCAATGCCTTAAGCGCACCTAGTGCAACCATGTCACTACAGGATACAATACCGTCGAAGTGTAAGCCCCGTTTTAGAATAGTCTCATTAACGGCGTTATAAGCCGCTTGGCTTGTGAGGTCGATGGGAAATACCAGAGTAGGATCAGCGGTTAAACCGGCAGCCTTATGGGCATCAAGATACCCCTGATAACGCTCATTCATTTCAGCGTGCCCGGTATCGCCCAGGAAAACCAATCGGGTATGGCCATTTTCGATGAGATGCTGCGCCGCCAACTTTCCGCCCAAGCGGTTATTGCTGCCGATTATCGGATAATTTGACTGCGTATTTGAGTCACCCCATACCACCAGCGGCGCCCCGGCCTTAGCGGCATCAATGGCTTTTTGCTCACTTTTTGCCTGCCCCACCACAATGATCCCGTCGGCGCGGCGACTGTTGATAAAGTAGTTGTACCAATCGTCTTTCGCCATAAAGGAATTCGACAGCAGTAGCTCGTAGCCTTTGTCGTTCAGGGCCTGATTTAAATCGCCAACCACTTTGAGCAGGAATGGGTCGTTAATGCTTTGCTCGGTATGCTCAATAAGATTAAGGATAACCGCGACTACGTTAGTTCGCTGCGTGCGCAAACGGCTTGCTGCCGCGTTAATACTGAAATTGTGCTCCTTGGCCAATGCCTGAATTCGCTCTCGGGTGGCCAATTTAATCACAGGATTATTATTCAGGGCCCGGGAAGCCGTTGATGTAGACACACCAGCAAGCTTTGCTAAATCAGACAATGTAAGGTTTCGCTCAGATTTCAAAACGCAGAACATGGTTAACAAGTGATGGCCGGACTATAGCCTTTTTTCCTTACCTTGCCCACATCCCCTGCGCTTATGACGTTGAGAAAAGCTGCTCGCATGGATTTTTTTGTTTTCGGTTAACCACTTACCGCGCCCCAATGTAAACACAATGATAAATATTTAAATATTTTTTGAAAAATACCTTTGCAATCGATTGCATTTTTTCGTACTTTTTACCGCGATAAGTTAACAGGATGAAGAAATTCACCTGCACGAATAACGAAAAAATACAGGACACTGAGCATGAAAACCTCCCTTTCCACACTGTCTCTGGCCATTATTGGCGCACTCGGCCTAAGCACCGTTGCTTTTGCCCAGGAAGACACAGAAACTACACAAACCGAAACCAATGAATTTGAACGTATTGTTGTGACCGGACTGCCGGGCGGAACCCCAACCCGTAAAGTAGATACCAGCTTTGCGATCACCAATATGTCAGAAGAAGATATCAAACGACTTGCCCCTAAGAGTACAGCTGATATTTTCAAAGCCGTTCCGGGCGTGTGGGCGGAATCTTCAGGCGGTCAGTCTGGCGCGAACATTTTCGTTCGTGGCTTTCCGGGTGGTGGTGATGCCCCATTCGTTACCCTTCAATTGCAAGGTGTTCCTGTATTTACTCCTCCTACACTGAGCTTCCTGGAAAACTCCACACTGTTCAGAATGGACGAAACAATTTCATTCATGGATGCCCTTCGCGGTGGCCCTAACTCGGTGCTTTCCAACGGTCAGCCCGGCTTAACGTCAAACTTCATACTAAAAGAAGGCTCTGAAGAAACTGAAGGCTTAATTAAATATACGGGTTCCGACTACAACTTGAAGCGTGTAGATGGCCTGATCAGTGGTGAACTTGCTGAAGACCTCTATTTCATGGCCGGTGGTTATATTTACTCGTCTCCTGGCATTCGCGATACGGGTTTCGATACGGAAAACGGTAAGCAATTCACGGTAAATATCACCAAAGAGCTCGATAATGGTAAGTTCTCTGTGTTTACCCGAGTAACTGATGATCACGGCATCTGGTATCTGCCTAGTCCGCTAAACGTGGACGGTGTCGACAACGCTTATGTGCAGCTCGGCACGCTGAACCGTCAATCGCAAATCCAATTTGGCCCCGATGGCGAAACCATGAATGTTGATCTGGGTAACGGTCGAGGTTGGAACGGCTCGGTATCGGGCGGTAGCCTGCAACTTGACCTGGGTAACGGCTGGTCGTTGTCTGATAAGTTTGGCTATACCAAAGGTGATGCAAACACCTACGGCATGGTGCCGGAAGGTGGTGCGGTTAAACTGGCAACCGTAGCAGATAATGGCACGTCGGCCACAGGTGCTGTAACGGGAGCTGAATATAACGGTGATACCGATGTTCAGATGTTTGGTAGCTGGGTAGTGTTAAAAGAAATTGAGGGTCTGACTAACGACCTCACTTTCAGCAAAGACTTTGGCAAAGGCGAGCTGACCTTCGGTTATTTTGCCAGTTCCTTTTCTTCTGATGACTGGTGGTCTATCGGTAATCAATCTTACTACGTTGTGGGTAACGGCGGCGAACTGCTAACCGGTATCGACTGTAACGATAACGCCGACAGCTGTGCCTGGAACTATGATATTGCCAGCACCGGCGACGGTTCTACCAATGCATTCTATGTCGCGGCAGACTATAAACTTACCGACGAACTCACCATTGACGTGGGCGTACGCAGTGAAAAACACGAAGTACAATACACTGTAGATGAAGGCTTAAACGGTGCGGCAAACAAATCGGTAGACTACAGCAAAAGCGACATTGCCTGGACGGCTGGCGCTAACTGGCAGTTTGAAAAAAATCAGGGCGTGTTTTTCCGGGCCAGTGAAGGCTTTAAAATGCCTTACTTCGATGATTTCCGCGATAACTATGGCGCGTTCTCATCAGGTGAAGACTTGATTCAGAAAGTGACACAGTATGAGTTGGGCTATAAAAAAGCAGAACAGAACTACAGTGTTTACCTGACCAGCTTCTTCAACGAAGTGCAAGGCGACACCTTTGTGGCTTACCCGAATGCGCCCGTTGAAACCATGACCAACGAAGCTTACGGTGTAGAATTCGATGCTGCCTATTATGCCGACAATGGCTTCTCCATTACGCTCAACGCCACGATTCAGCAAACCGAAATTACAGAAAGCCCGGACAATAACGGCAATGAAGCCCAGCGTCAGCCTGGTTGGCAGGTACGCTTGACTCCAAGCTACGACTTTATGATCGATGACATCGAATCTACGATCTATGCCAACATTTTTGCGGTTGGCGATCGATTTGGTGACAACGGTAATCAGGTTGTGCTGGAAGGTTATGAACAAATCGACCTGGGACTGAATGTATTCTTGTCTGAAAATCTGGAACTGCAGCTGAACCTGCAAAACCTGACTGACGAAGATGGCCTCACTGAGGGTGACCCGCGTAACCCGTCTTCACCGAATGGACGTTACATTCTGCCGCGTAATGCGACCTTTAGTGTGAGTTATCGTTTTTAATCGATAATTCGAGTAACCAGACAATGGCCAGGCACTTTTGCCTGGCCTTTTTGTTATCTAAGAGTGGGATGTCGCAGCCCGAGAATGACTGCGCGAATTTTCTTCGCCATCAGTACATCCAGCTTACTCCATGGAGCGCTTTCATCACCTGAGGTTTCAGACCACTTTTTAAATGAGTTTCGTGGCTTAATTAATCCGTTATCACCTTCTTTGAGCAGCGACTTGTCGGGATTGCCTGCCCAGTTGTTTGTAATGACTTCAGGCTGACGCAGAATCACAATCGTGATACCTGAACGCTCAAAACTCTGACGTATTACCAGCGCGCCACGAATAGGAAAGTTCGCTGATGGTTGCGCAATATACTCACGAATATCGGTGATGTCAGTCACATTCCCGAGTAAATGTTTATCAACTGCATATTTCAATAAGACCAAATATTCCCGCCAGGATGACAAACCACAGAACTCAACGCGTTCATCCTGAAATACTGCAACCCCTTTGCACCTGAACATCGTTTTAATAGACTCTGCCACTATATCTAAACGGGCATCGTCGTCTGCATATGCTTCTGTAAGGGCTAGACTAAGACGGCTGATATCCGCTTCAGCAATTCTTAACCACTTCAATCGTTCACCCGCAATAAAGGCTCCAAAGCTACTGCTGAAAGAAGCGACTAAACGCTCGGTTTCATTTCGCTGCGTTACGTCAACCTTTAACGACGTAGGATGATGGCAGGCAATCAGCCCCCACAGTTCTCCGGATACAATAACCGGGATAGAAAGCGATGCTTGCACCTGCATATTGCTTAGATATTCTATGTGCACTGGCGAAACACTGCGTAAATCTGAATAAGTTAAATCCGGTACACTTTCTTCCAGACTTACAATATCCACGGCTTCGGAATTCGTACTAGGAATAATTCTCGAGGGATTGAGAAAATAAAGCCTTCTGGCAATAGCAGGGATGTCTGAGGCGGGGAATTTTAGGCCCTGATATAAGGTGCGGTTATCTTTACTGGCTTCCGAAACAACCTCGCCAATCCAACTTTCCTCGAATCGATAAAGCATTACCCGATTAAACGGTAAATACTGATTAATGACCGTAGTTAAATAATTAAAATAATCCTGCTCTGTCCAATCTCCCTGAAGTGAGCGATATGAGATTGCATCATGATGTGAATAGCGAGAGGTAGAAGCACTCCGCTCCTGTAATTCAATTTCTACATTGATCGCGTTGTCCGCACGAATTACCCGAAAATACAGCGGCTCCCCTGCCCTATTGTTTTTGATATCTAATAAGCGAGAGCCAAGAACATCCGGCAAATCAGACAATGCCCCTAAGGGAAACCAAGGTAATTCTCTTATCGACTTCCCAAGTACATCTTCGAAAGGAACATCACAGAACTGGGAAATATTCTTACTGACATGAGTAACCAAATTTGTTGACTGGTCAATGCGCAAAAAAGCCCCAAAGGGCTGAATCTGCCCTGATAGGTGGAGCTTTTCTAACTCGCATTGTTCCATAACTATCCTGTGGACTTGATCAACTCTCGAAACTCTTTGGCAGGCATAGGACGGAAGAAGTGATAACCCTGTACAACATCACAATTTTCCTGTCGCAGAATGTGCAACTGCGCTTCTGTCTCCACCCCCTCGGCAACCACTTTTAAACCCAGCGCATGGCCCATTCGAATAATCGTTCTGGTAATGGCACGATCATCTTGTTCTTCTACCATGCCACGAATAAAGCTTTGATCAATCTTTAACTCATTTATCGGCAGTTTACGTAAATAAGTTAGTGATGACTGACCCACACCAAAATCATCTACGCTAATACTCATGCCCATATCACTCAGCATACTAAGCGTTTCGATGCTTTTCTCTACCTTCTCCATCAAGGCGGTTTCAGTTACTTCGATGGTAAACACTTCCGGTTTAACGCAGAAGTCATCCAGCAGCAATTTGGCCTGAGTAATAAAGCGATTATTTTTTAGCTGTTTCGAAGAAACATTAACAGAGATGTTGGGAACACTTAACCCATCATCCTGCCAACTGCGTACGTCTGAGAGAACCTTAGACAATACATGCAGTCCTATTTCATCAATAAGCCGCCCTTTCTCAGCGACTTCAATAAAGGTGCTCGGCGATATGAGCTCAAGTGCGCCATTGTGGCCTCGCAATAATGCTTCAGCACCGATCACATTACCTGTTTTTGTATCGACTTTGGGCTGATAAACCACTTCAAACAGGCTTTCTTTTAAAGCATCTCGCAACGACTGCTCTATTTGCATCTTTTCTTCAGCATCGCTGCGCATCTGCTCAGTAAAGTATTGATACTGATTACGGCCGAGCTCCTTGGCCCGGTACATTGCCGTATCGGCATTTTTCAATAACGCGAAATTCGTGTCACCGTCGGCGGGATAAATAGCAATACCCATACTGGCCGAGACAAAGAGTGTGTGTTCAATAATTTCAAAGGGGGAACTTAATGTCTTGATAATGCGGTCAGACACGTCCTTTATTTCGCTTAGCTCTTCAGCACTCACTACCGCAACAAATTCATCGCCACCCATACGGGCAAGAATATCGGTATCCCTAATGCATTTACGCAAACGCTTAGCCACCTGACGAAGTAGCTCATCACCGATATCATGGCCAAGGCTGTCGTTGATATTTTTAAAATCATCGAGGTCGAAAAACAACACGGCACATAACGTCTCCTGACGTCGAGCATGGCTGAGCATCAGATCTAACCGTTCCATCAGCAGATTGCGACTTGGCAATTTGGTCAGTTCATCGTGGGTTGCCAGAAACTCTATTTTGCGCTGCACGCTTTTTATTTCGTTAATATCGCTATAAGTGGCGACGTAATTCACTACGCTACCACTGGCATCTTTCACCACATTGATGGTTAGCCACATGCTAAGCTCTTCACCTGACTTCCTTCGATTGATAATTTCGCCCTGCCAATACCCCATGGTTTCCAGCGCGAAATACATGTTTTCAAAGAACCCGTCGGAGTGCTGTCCGGAAGCTAGCTTGCGAGGATTTAATCCAGAAAGCTCACTGATTGAATAGCCAAGGAAATCGGTAAAAGCTTGATTAGCAGTAACAATATTTGCATCGCTGTCGGTAATAAGAATAGCTTCACCTGCGCGGTCAAATAATTTTCCGGCAAGTTTAAGTTGTTCATTGGCATGCCGCGCACCGGAAATGTCGTTCGCCTGAGTACACACCGACTTTATTGTCCCTTCGCTATCGAATATCGGAAAGCGCACGCTTTCTAATATTACTTTCCCCTTGGGACCAAATACTTCGTCAACAGTTTTGCGCGGCAACAGCGTTCGCATAGTCTCTAAATCGCGCTCGCGCAGATCTCTAGCTACCGCCTCATCGAACAACTGCTTGTCGGTTTTTCCAATAACCTCTTCGTTATTTAAGCCAAACAGCTCTTCAAAGCGAGCGTTAACAAACTCGTAGCGACCGGTGGAGTCTTTCAATGCCACCAGCGACAACGAGTTATTCATAATAGCCAGTAACTGCTCCTGACTTTTCTCTACCCGATTGTGCGCTTTCGCAAGTTCAGAATTGTTAATTAGCGCTAATATGAGGCAATTCGATTTATTATCGATACCAGTCACGGGGGTAATAAACACGTTATACGTTTCGTCGATTGCAGGCTGAATGATAAAGTTCATTTTCCCGCCACCGCTGAGTGTTTCACGCATACGCTTTTCTATGTCAGTGAAATAATCAGGGAGATTCATGTCATGGATAGATTTTTTATAAATACCCACATTTAGATGATATTTTCGGTTCGCCACATCGTTGCTGCGTTTAAGTCGCAGCTCGGTATCGAAAACAAAAATTGGGAAATCAATCGTGTTATAGGTACTTTCCAGCTCCATATTGATCATAGAAAGCTCTGAAGTCTTGCGTGCGTTTTCTTCATTTACGCTAAGCAATTCTTCATTGGTGGAGTGCAGCTCCTCGTTCGTGGCTTCCAACTCTTCGTTGTTTGCCTGCAACTCTTCATTGGCGGCCTGCACTTCTTCATTCAGCGCTTGCATTTCCTCTGCAGACGCTGCCATTTCTTCTGTCAGTGTTTGCAATTGCTCGCGGGCAGCAAGTAACTCTCCAACATCTTCGCTTTGGGTATTTAATTGATGATCGGTGGTATTTTTCCCTTTTGAGAAATGCACCAGAAAACGTTCTGACTCGATACCGTAAACGGGCATGATTGTCATGTACCATTGATCATCAGAGCCAGTTTCAATGGCATGAGAGTGACCTTTCACCTTATCTCCTGTGCGTTTTGCTTTTGCAACGCCTGCAACCAGTTCTGCCGAAAAAGCATGAGCAATAAGCTTAGTCAGGTTCGATTCTGGTGCACCATCAGGAATATGAATAAACGGTTTGATGTTGCCGTGATTTTGTAACACCTTAAAATTTTCGTTGATGAGCATACACGGGCTTGCGAGCACCAACGCCGCTTCTATCAGTGCGGCTTTATTGTAATCCACAGCATTCACCTGTTTTGCAGGCTGTCTTTCTATCTGTGCCCCCATTCTGGGCAAACTGGGCTTTTCTGTCGCTAAACTGGCTCTAAATATGCGGGATTTTCGATCTACAGGCACGAACAACTCATCTTTCAGTCCGATTGATTCGGATTTACCTAAAAATAGGATCCCACCGGTATTGAGTGCATACCTTAGGATAGACAGTACGCGGGCCTGTAAATCGACATTGAAATAAATCATGACGTTGCGAAACGTCACCATATCAAGATGAAGAAAAGGCGGATCACGGGTAATGTCTTGTCTGGAAAAGGTAATGCGCTCTCGCAACTTCTTCTTAGCGGTATACGTGTTGCTACTATAGTGAAAGTACTTTTCCAGAATATCGTTGTCTACTGCATTAACAGCATGTGCGCTGTAACACCCTTTTCTGGCAATTTGTAACGCCTGATCATCAATATCGGTAGCAAAAACTCTTAAATCTGAGGTTTTATTTTGTTTCTTTAATTCGTCGATGAACAAAATAGCGATAGAATACGCTTCTTCTCCGGTAGCACAGCCCGGCACCCATACTCTTATGCTATCTTCATTTTTCTTATCTCTGACTATTTCACTGATATAGTACTTGATGTCTTTGAATGCGGTGCTATCTCTGAAGAAATTAGTCACTGATATCAATAGCTCTTTTGAGAGTGCATGTATTTCTTCACTATTCTCTTGGAGGAGCTCAAGATAGGCTTCAAGTGTTGCCGTATTGGTGTAAATTACTCGACGATTAATCCGTCGCAACAGCGTTGAGCGTTTATAAAATCCAAAATCTATCTTGGTTTCTGCGCGAATCAGTTCAAACATAGTGTTTAGCAACTTTTCCCGCTCATCATTCGATGTTGGAAGAAAGTCATCACTGATATTATTAACGAAATTCGCCACTTCGTTAGCCATCGCATCCGGTGAAACAATTTTGTCTACGGGCATAGCTGAGATAGCGGATGAAGGCATGCCATCGTATTTCGCCGAGTCAGGGTCTTGCACAATGGTGAAGCCGCCCACACTTTTAACCGCCTTTAATCCGAGCGTGCCGTCGCTACCCGTTCCGGAGAGAATAATTCCGATGGCATGGTCACCAATTTCATCGGCAAGACTTTCTAGTAATATATTGACCGATGGCTTTGGTGAAATTTGTACGGGTTCATTTTGCAGGTAGATATGACCGTTGCGATATCGAATATGATTGCCTGAAGGCGCAATATAGATTTTGCCTTTTTCTACACAACAGCCGTCGGTGATTTCAATGACGGGGAGTGGAGTTTCTCTAGACAGGATTTCTGCCATCTGGCTTTTATGGTTAGGCGACAGGTGTTGGGCAATGATAAAAGATACATTTAATTCCGGCGGAATACTGCTTACTAGCTCAATAAGTGCTTCAATACCGCCCGCTGAAGAGCCTATGCCAGCGATAAAAGGTAAGCTGGTATCGTGAACCATTACTGTCTCCCTCAGTAACTGCACGTTTAAACAGTCACCCTCTCCGTTTGATTTTGATTAGAATTTTTATATTCCTAATTTCAACGAGAATGTTGAATTTATACTATGCTATACGACGGTTTGCATCGCCACTCATTTATCGTACTCAATATACGAAATTTAGTAACATTTCACTAATAAGCTGTGTTCTTCGCACGGAATTTAATGGCAAACTCCACCCCTTCTCCTTCAACACTGGTACATTTAATACTGCCACCGAGGGCGCTGGTAATGATGTTATAAGTGATGTTGAGCCCTAACCCCGTACCGCCCTTTCCACGATTAGTGGTAAAAAACGGGTCGAATATTTTCTGCAAATTTTCTTTGCTGATGCCTTTGCCGTCATCTTTATATAAGATCGAAATTTCACCTTCTTCGTGCTCACGAACTTGCAGATAGATGCTGCCGCCAGTACCTTCGCTAAACCCGTGATTGATGGAGTTAACAATCAAGTTAGTTAACACTTGTGCGAGTAAGCCGGGGTTAGTCATGATTTGAATGTCATCTGGGCAATCCAGCGACACCTCGGCTTGGCCTTTTCTGATAACGGAAGCCAAGCTTGAAATCACCTCTTCACAATACACCTTAAAGTTAATCTCCCGATCTTCTTCCGATGTTTGGTCTACGGCAACCTGCTTAAAGCTTTTCACTAACTGTGCCGTGCGCTGCAGGTTCTTCTTTACCAATTCCGAAAGCTCGTTAGCCATTGAAAGGAATTCCTCGAAGTCGTCCTCCGTGATGGCCCCTTCCTCGTACCGCTGTGCGATATCCCGGCTTTCCTCCATGAGTTGTGTTGTGCCGGTTAGCGCGATTCCCACCGGGGTGTTAATTTCATGGGCGACGCCGGCTACCAGCGATCCCAAACTTGCCATTTTTTCCGATTCAACCAGCTTCTCCTGTGTCTGCTGCAGGTTTTCCAGCATATCTTCCAGTTCGTGGTTTGATGTTTTTACTTCATCGAAGCTCCGTTGAAGCGCAATTTCCAGTTCCTTCTTCTCTGAAATATCCCGGGTACTCGCATAGAGTACTTCCTGATCTTCAACCGTGATCTTAAACAACACAATTTCACACCAGAACTCAGTGCCGTCTAGCTTCTGATGCATCCACTCAAAACGTATCTTCCCTTCTGAGAAAGCGGTCTGGATAATTGTCGTCGCTTTGTTCAGTGATGTTTGACCATCGGGCTGGTATTCAGGAGAAATATCGATGGGCGTAATGCCAATGACTTCGCTTTTCTCCTTGAAACCAAACAGCTCGACAAAGGCCGGATTACAATCGATGTAGGCTTCTTTGGTTAACAGGCACAAGCCATCTAATGAATCATTAAACAGGGTTTCGAAGGTGAGCTTTTGCTTGTGCGTTTCGAGTTCGAGCAACTTCTTCTCGGAAATATCCCGCCAACTGGTATGAATCACATCTTCACCATCCAGCGTCATTTTTGTCAGTAGCACATCAGCCCAGAACTCCGTACCATCAACTTTTATATGCACCCACTCGAAGCGGGTACATCCTAATTCGATACATTGACTAATCATTATTTCTGCTTTTTCAGCAGATGGCATGCCGTCGGGTTGAAATGGCGGGGAGAACTCCGCAGGCGTTTGACCAACAAATTGTTCAGGCCGTGTTGCGCCAACGATATTCAGCATTGATTGATTACAATCGACAAAAATGTCGTTTTTAAGAATTGCCAGCCCGTCCATGGAGTCTCTGAATACAGTTTCAAACCCACTCTGATCACTCATCTTTTACTTTCCATTCGGTATATCGCTTAGCGCCATCAACAAAGCCTCATTGACAGTGAATTTACGCGTTCATTACGAGACAGGATTACCAATAAAACCTAGCAGAGCAGCGCGAAATCGCCAGTATTTACAGGCCTGGATGATGGTGACGCGCCGATTAAAGACTGTTACAGTCACTGCAACATTCGTCACAGGTTTAAAGTAATGCTTACTTGGCAAGCCATTCATTTTTCAGACTTATCTACACGTCAGCTCTTTAACATTATGAAAGAACGGGTTGATGTCTTTGTGGTGGAACAAAGTTGCCCGTACCCGGAGCTGGATGAAAAAGATATCCATCCCGATACAATTCATCTTGTGGGTTTTGCCAACAATGAGATAGCCGCTTACGCCCGTTTGTTGCCGCCAGGATTGAGCTTTCCCTCGGTGAGTATTGGACGTGTATTAACGGTAGCCCGTCATCGCGGAAATGGACTGGGGCACGAACTAATCAGTAAAGCCCTTGAAGTATGCAAGCAAACATGGCCGGGATTAAGCATTGAAATCGGCGCTCAGGAATATCTCGCCGCCTATTATAAAAAGTATGGTTTCGAAGCCACGTCCACCATGTATCTGGAAGATGGTATTCCGCATATTGATATGATATTGACGAAGTGAAGGTTGAAGGTTTGATCACAGCATAGAAAAAGCCGGTCGTAATACTCACAACCGGCTTCCAACGTTGTCAGATAAAAAGTCTTTATCGATCAGAAGGTAAGACGAGCGCCCAGATAGAAACGTCTAGGCTCTACCCAGTCGATATCTTCACCGAACTCATACCCTAAATCTCCGGCCACAACGTCCATTTGTTGAATGCCCGCTTGGTCGTCAAGCACGTTAAAGATATCCAGGAAGAATTCTGCTTTGGCAAAATCAAATTCATAAGTGTATTTCACCCGAACATCCAAGGTACCGTACGAGTCACTTTCCTGACTACCCACGACGCCTTCTTGCGCCCAGCGGTCGCTGTAACCACCAAAGTCATAAGCTTCATCTACACGTAAAGGGACATGACGGCTGTACAAAAGAGAAGTGGCACTGTAGGTGAAACCTGAATTCCAGTTATACACTGCCCCGACTTCAATACCATTGTCGAAATAGTAAGTACCATAAGCTTTGAACAGGTACTCAATATTACCCGGCTGATCACCATACATGCCCGGCGCACGAGGGTCCATCCAGATTAAGTCACCCTGTAAGTCAGCATTACTGTCTGAATTGGTGTTACCCGCTGCATCGTTGTAGGTCAATGACGCATAAGCCTGCCAGTTATCAATACGATTACGTCGGAAAGAAATTTCATAACCCTTATAATCGCGCTCACCGCCTTCTAATGTGGCAATAACGTAGTTAGATTCAGGAATTTCATCGTAACCGAAGTAAGACAATGGCAGTTCCAGCGACGTACCCGCAAGATCCTGTGTATATACGCCCAGGTCGTAGTCTTCGAGGATATCACGTGTTTTACGTTCAGTGTAGGTTACTTCGACTGCGTACTCTTCGTTAAGCGCAGTAGCATAACCAATCATGTACTCGTCGGTATAAGGTGTTTTTGTGGTTGGCGCGAAAAACGCATCCTGACCACTCTCGCCCCCACGGGTACGGAATGTTAACCAACGGTCGCCCGCATAGATTTGCTCTTCACGAACCGGCCCTGTCACGTTACCAGCAAAATTTGTCATGTTGGTACGAACAGGATCGTAGTAACGACCGTAAAAACCAAATACCTTGCTGGCGCCATCACCGAACAAGTCATAAGACAAGCTTAGACGCGGTGCGATTTCCCAGTCGAAAGTGGCAATCTTGGCATCGTTAGACCCATAGTGTTCCCACTTTTCAGCACGAATACCGGCGGTAATAGATAGCTGATCCAATGTAAGCGTGTCTTGAACGTATGCCGTTTGCCCTTCACTTCTCATTTCTACCGGTGCTGTTTGCGTCATGATTATACGATAAACATTAACATCGCCGGTGGGGTTGCCTGCCGTACTATTGAATACCAAACTCGCCAGCTCGTCAGAAGAAATAACGCCAGTGCCGTCTGAGTCGAGCAGTCCCTGGTAATAGCTGTAATCAGCTGAACCTTCCATGTTTTCGATGATGCGTGCGTAGTCGCCTTCGGAAAGGTCGATAGTCCCCTGCCACCCAATACCTGAAGTGTAGCTTCCCAGCGTGGCACCAGCGCTGTTTGCGCCAATTGAAGTGTACTGACCATCACCTGTATAAGTCGAGTCTTGCTCCAGGGTATTTTTTACTAAACCATAACCGGCTTCGATGGTGTGCAGGCCATAGGAAGTGTCGTAATAGTAAGTAAGATCAGCGTTGTATTGTTCTCGATTACGATGCTGCTCGTTGTTGGTTCCCAGCCCACCCTGGTCCGTTTCTTCCTGGGTAGCATCGTAATTCAGATAAGCGATATCATTTCGGGTGTCAGTATACGCGGCGTTAACGGAGCTCTCTTTTTCATGTTTTGATGCCTTTAACGAAACAATCAAATCATCCCATGAGTGAGAGTATTCAATTTTGTAGTTGTCACCGCCGTATTTATTTGAAGAGTCGCGGTTGTTTAATACATTAGGATCGCTCGAACCGGAGACTTCTCGCGGATCGTTAAACCAGGAAACTTCCAGCATATCGCGATCGGAGGCTTGCCATGTGAGCTTAAAAAAGCCCAAATCAGAATCTTCTTCTACTGAACGAGCGAAAATACCGTCCTCGGTATACAAATCGTCTTGTCGATTTTTCTTTTGATAGGAGGCAAAAAACCACAGTTCATCTTTGATAATCGGACCACCGAGGGTAACGGCCGTATCGTATGTTGAGAATTGCGCACCTTCTGTGTGATCGTTGTCACCTACCAGGCTGTCGTTCTGCAGATAATAGTTCACCGAACCACTGAATTCATTACCGCCAGACTTGGTATTTACGATAGAAACCAGACCGGTACCACCCGCATACTTTGCAGGAATACCGCCGGTGAGTACCCGCTGTTCCTGAATAATTTCTGAGTTGATATTCGAACCGAAGCCACCTGAGTTCGCATCCGTGGTATCGATGCCGTCGAGATAGTAAACGTTATCGCTGGAGCTTCCTATCGTTCCCCCAATATCGGAATAGTTCACACCCGATTTAGACGATGGGTTACCAGAAGCTGAAGGCTTGGTACCGGGTGCAAGTTGGAGATAGCTTTGATAATCACGACCGGTAGGTAACGATTCGGTCAGATCTAACGTAATATCCATACCAACCGTAGATGACGTGGTATCGATATAGGTAGCCGTCCTGCTGCCGGTTACGGCAATTTTTTCATAGTCTTGCTCGGAGGTGGCAAGGATATAATCGAGTTCGAAAACCTTATCCGAAACAACGATGACATTCTCTTTATTGACGGTGAGGTAACCATCCTCTTCAATTGAGATTGTATAGTTGCGTGCGGGGTCTAACGCAGCAACGCGAAGTAAACCATTCTCGTCTGTCGTCGCGGTTCTTGATGTAAGTGTGTCAGGAGATTTAACCGATACGGTTGCACCTGCTACAGGTAAGCCATCTGAATTCGTCACCTGAATTTTTAATGTACCACCTGCTGCATAAACCTGGCTTGATAATGCCAACAAGCTTGCAACACTTGCTGCCACGAGTGTTTTTCTGTGTTTCATTATTATTTCCCTGTAGTTATTTATTAACTTTTGCTTTTTATTATTTTTATTTTGTGTCCAGGTTCACACATTTATAATTATCGCTGGCATTTTTAATTGTCAATCAGCAATGTAAAGATCGAGCAAAATAAAATCAAAAAAGCATTTCTACCTCAGAAAAAACGCACTTTAACTTTTTTAATCTTTTTTGCTTTTAGATTATTTACCGACTAGGAAAAGTTTATTAAATCCAAATGAAATATCATTAAAAACATATATATTCATACACTTATAATTTTCATCTAACTTTATAACTTGATTCTTCCGAAGGGATTAAATGTTACTTAATAGTTTATTAATCAATGTAGACCAAGACAAAGCTCTTATTGATAATTTTTAGAGAATCATTCTGATAACACTTTTAAAACAATTAATAATATTTATTCTAGATTCTGAAAACATCGAGTAGGGTGAGGCATCACCGCCTCATCCCTCTCACAGAACCGTACGTACGGGCCTCGTATACGGCTCCTGTACAGTTTATCCAGCGTAATTGCTGGGCACATTTCCCGTTCTAACGTCTTCCAGATTCACCAGTCCAAGTTCGTTAAACCAGCTGTTTGGCATCGCGTAGCTTGCCAGTGGGCTTCTTGCGCTGCGCCAACTCGTCATGCTCATGGACGCGAACTTGCCTTTGTAGCCCCGCTGTCGTAGCCAGCGATGCAGGCGGCTCGCCTTTTTCCATAACTTCAGTTGAACACTGCGCAGTCTGCGTCTCAGCCAACTCGCGATTTGCTTGAATGCCCTGCTGGCATTGGCAATCCTGAAGTACTGGCTGAACCCTCTTAGCAGTGGATTCAGTCTGTTGATGACATGTGACAACGGTTTTCCCCCGTTGCGTTTTGTCATCTCCTTTAGCTTCATTTTGAACAATGCCAGTTTCTTCGCTTGGATTCGGGTATATTTCGTCCCGATTTCCACACCAAGGAACCTGACACCCGCATCACTGTGTGTGATGTGGGTTTTCTCTGTGTTCACGGTCAGCTTCAGTTTACCTTCAAGGATTTGGGTCGCTTGTCGTTGCGCATTCTCTGCCGCTGAACGACTGCGACACAAGATAAGAATATCATCAGCGTAGCGCACTATGCGGTGGCCACGTTGCATCATCTCCTTATCAAACGCATCCAGATAGATGTTCGCTATCAAGGGGCTGATTACCCCACCTTGCGGACTCCCTGTGTCTGTCTGCTGCCAATGGCCTTCAACCATCACCCCACTTGTTAAGAACTGGCTGATTAAGCGCAGCACGCTACCATCACGCACCCGCCGTTTAATGCTTTCTATGAT
>NZ_MDHN01000007.1 GCF_001757105.1 Alteromonas confluentis | reverse complement strand
GGAAACTGCGAATAAGTCCCGCAGTTTAACGCTGAGTTAAGCCGCAGCATCAGCTGCCTAATTTTTAAACTCTAATTTTGCAGTTTAGGCCAATATACTGCCGTTTTAGGCCGGATTTCGACCTACTTCCGGGCCATTTCCGGATTTCAGACAGATCTTGGCTGTCTTCGTAACATCTGGTCTACTTTAAACAGGTTCGCCAAGGTGAATAGCATGGCTAACTGTGAGTCATTTTCCATCAGCCCTTTATAGCGTGCTTTTATAAAACCAAACTGACATTTGATGATCCGAAACGGGTGTTCTACTTTCGCCCGAATGCTGGCTTTTAAATATTCGATGTTGATGGCGGTTTTATTCTTGCGGGGATGCTTCTTCAGCGCCCGAACTTTGCCGGGACGCTCTGCTATCAGCCATTCCACGTTAGTGTCTTTCAGCTCTTCGCGTTTTTCTGCACCTCGATAACCAGCATCGCCAGAGATGAACTCCTCGTCGCCATGCAACAGGTTTTTCAACTGATTCAGGTCATGCTCATTGGCGGCGGTGGTCACCAGCGTATGAGTCAGGCCGCTCTTTGCATCCACGCCAATATGGGCTTTCATACCGAAGTGCCATTCATTGCCTTTCTTGGCCTGATGCATGTCCGGGTCGCGTTCATTCTTTTTGTTCTTAGTGGAACTTGGCGCTTCAATAATCGTTGCATCCACTAACGTGCCTTGTGTCATCATCACACCGCAATCCGACAGCCATTGATTGACCGTTTTCAATAATTGGCGAGTCAACTTGTGCTTTTCCAGCAAGTGCCGGAAGTTCATAATGGTGGTGCGGTCTGGAATCGCTTTATCCAGTGACAGTTGAGCAAACTGACGCATCGAAGCAATTTCATATAATGCATCTTCCATTGCTTCATCACCAAGGCTATACCATTGCTGCATACAATGAATGCGAAACATCGTTTCCAGCGGATATGGACGACGACCATTGCCTGTTTTAGGATAAAAGGGTTCAATCACTTTCAGCAGTTGGGGCCACGGCAACAAGTTGTCCATCCGGGATAAGAAAATCTCTTTACGGGTTTGACGGCGCTTACTGGAGAACTCACTATCGGCGAAGGTAAACTGTTGGTTCATGGGGTTAGTGGCTATGATTTGCTGTGCTGCTATGATCTCACATTAGAGACTTATTCGCATCTTCCCTAGTAATCTTGCCCATGGGCTTCTCCTAATTTGAAACTGGTAACTCATCATCACCATATTGACCAAAAAAAGGTCTTCGATTCAAGTTGAGGGGGAGTACATCCCATTGCTTACGTTTAATAGATGATTCTCATCAAAATGATATTTTGCTTATCGAAAAGGTTGATAGGTTATCAAGATTGCCATATGAACAATGGAAGCTGCTCAAACATCAATTAGTTGATGCGGGACTTCATATTGTTGTTCTTGACCAGCCAATGACTCATGCAGCCCTCAGTGGTAACCCCGAAAGTTCTATGATTTCAAAAGTGCTCACTGAGTTTATGATTGATTTCGCTGCGGCAATGGGTAGGGATGATTATGAGACTCGACGTAAAAGACAGGCACAGGGAATACAGAAAGCAAAAGCCTTGGGTAAATACCAAGGAAGAAAACCAGATCTCAAGCTGAGAGAAAACGTAGCACTTTTACTTAGTGAGGGGAAAAGTTGGTCTCAGATTCAACATCTTTTAGGCTGTAGTCGATCAACTATTGCAAAGGTCAAAAAGCAAGGTAACTCTGATAAAGACTCCACTTTGTAAGAAGGAATAAATCTAAGCAAATTTTTCCCTTAGAAATATAAGGTTATGCTCTTAGCGTACAATATTTTCCGAATCGTCGTGTGACCCCTGGTAGCGCAGTACGCAAAGTGGTACACAAAGCATTCACTTACAGATTGTGGAACGAAGATGAGCAAAAGCAAAACGGTTTGTTGTGCGTTATCACTGGCAATATTATTGCTACAAGGGTGTACAGAAGCGACACAAAATAACAACGCGCAACGTATATTTAATGGTGAAAATCTCGACGGTTGGGTAGTGAAAATTCATCATCATGAGACGGGAGAAGATCCCCTTAACACGTTCCGTGTAGAAGACGGCATGCTTTCAGTAGGCTATGAGCAATACGATGAATTCAACGAACAGTTTGCTCATCTTTTTTATGATAAGCCGCTAAAGAATTTCCGCCTTACCTTTGATTATCGGTTTAAAGGCGAATTTCTGGATTCAGCCCCTTCATATGCCTTTGCCAACAGCGGCGTGATGTTCTTAAGCCAGCCGCCTAATACCATCAATAAAGAACAAAACTGGCCAATTTCTATTGAATTTCAATTGCTGGCAGAAAAGGAGCCGGGTAAATCCAGACCAACTGGCAATATGTGTTCGCCAGGTACCGAAATCTATTATCAGGATTCACTTTATCCTGAACATTGCCTCAACTCTGCATCAAAAACCTACCCAAAAGATGTTTGGGTGAACGCTGAATTGATTGTTAACAACGGCGAAGTTATTCAAAAAATTAATGGCGAAACTGTCCTGGAATATAAGGTCGCTTTTGCTCAACCCGATGGCCTAGTGACTGGCGAATCTGCTGGTATTTGGGAGCAAGTAAAAAGTTTGCAGGAAGGCTATATTGCTTTTCAAAGTGAAGGGCAGCCAATTGATTTCAAAAATATCGTATTAGAGGAGTTGAAATAACTTTAAGCAATGTGTGCCAATAGTCGCTTCTATTTATTAACTGAACTAATTGATAAGCTTTCACCTATTAGATTGAATCAGAAATTCTGATAGGCTAAATGCTTTTAAATATTTAGAGTCAATCAGTACAGGCGGAAATGTATATGCGTGAAAATTATAGCGACATATTGGCATTCATTGCGGTAGCCCGGGAGAAAAGTTTTACGCGTGCTGCAGCGAAATTGGGCGTGTCTCAATCCGCACTGAGTCACAGTATGCGCGCGTTGGAATCTCGTTTGGGTATTCGTTTACTCACAAGAACAACACGTAATGTCTCTACTACCGAAGCCGGTGAGCGAATTTTAAATCGCATTGCCCCGCGATTTGAAGACATTGATACTGAACTTGAATGTTTATCTGAACTACGGGACAAGCCGGCCGGTCTTGTGCGTATTAATTGCAGCGACCATGCAGCGAAAACCATCATATGGCCCAAACTCGCCCCCATGCTTGATAAATTCCCTGATATTCGTCTGGAAGTCAGTATGGATAACGGTTTTACCAATATTGTGTCTGGTCGCTTTGATGCCGGAGTGAGACTAGGGGAAGCGGTAGAAAAAGACATGATTGCGGTAAAAATTGGCCCTGAGTGGCGTATGGCCGTTGTTGCAACCCCCGAGTACCTCGATAAATTTGGTCGTCCTGAAACGCCAGAAGATTTGCTAAAGCATAAATGCATAGGCATGCGCATGATAAGCGCTGGCGGCGTTTACGAGTGGGAACTCGATAACGGCGACAGAGAAATCACCGTTAAACCCCGGGGGCAGGTTATTTTCAATAACCCGTATTTGATTCATCAAGCTGCCCTGGATGGTTTTGGCCTCGCTTTTCTTCCTGAGGATATCTTTCTAGCCGACTTTGAAAGCGGCAAACTAGAGCAGGTATTGACGGATTGGTGCTTACCGTTTCCTGGCTACCACCTGTACTACCCGAATCGCAATAATCATTCCCCCGCATTCAGTACCGTGGTTGATGCGCTAAGGCATTATTCATAATGCGTGGGATTTTAAGACACGGCGAATCTCTCTCGCAGTTGCTCTACATCCTTAATAGGAGAATTACCGAACATTCGTTTATATTCCCGGCCAAACTGAGACGGACTTTCATAGCCTACATTAAATGCCGCAGTGGCTGAATCCAGGTGCTCGGTGAGCATCATCCTTCGCGCTTCCTGTAGCCGTAATGCTTTCATGTACTGCAGTGGCGTCATGGCGGTGATGTTGCGGAAATGATGATGAAACGTCGATACGCTCATATTGGCCAAATCTGCGAGTGTTTCTACTCGAATGTTGTCAAATAAATTTGCTTTCAACCAGGTAATCGCTTTTGTCATCTGATTGGAAGGGGTGCCCAGGGAAGCCAGATTTCTGAGGGTTTCGCCTTGCTCTGCAACGAGCAAACGATAAAAGATCTCACGCCGGATCATGGGGGCTAACGTAGGAATATGCGCTTCTTCTTCGCTATTCAGGTCAATCATTCTCTGGAAGGCACTTATCATTTGACTGGTCAGTTTTCCGGTTTGCATACCTCTGTTTGATTGTTTAGTTTGTGGTGCTGGGATCTGATTTTCCAGCATCAATTGGGTTATTTCCTGGTAGTCAAACGTGAGTTTTAGCCCAAGATAAGGTTTATCTTCTGTGGCATTTACGACGCGAGCAAAAACGGGCAGGTGCAAACCTGAAAACAGATAATGCTCAGTATCATACATAAAGGTTTCTTCATTTAGTTGAACCTGTTTTTCTCCTTGTGCAATCAGGCACACACTAGGTTCATATAATCCTGAGAGCGGTTCGGAGGTCTCCGATATCCGAAATACCGTGAGTCCCGGAATAGCGGTTTTCACAAATGGGGTGTGCTGCGTTAACTTTGCAATGCCTTCTGCAAGTAGGGCCATCTGTTGTGTTAGCTCAGCATTCATCGTCATTAATCAATCCGGTCTGTTTCATGTCATTGTAATCAGTATAACGTCAGTCTCGCTGACGGATCTCACAGAATTTCTGTGGCTCAGAGGATCAGGCTATCTTCAGGCAGAATCGAGATATAGCAAAGCGCCAAACATCTCTTAGTCTGTATTTAGTGAATTGACGCAAAGACAACGTTCATCCACTCATCACATTCATACACATGAAAAGGTTAAAGATGCTAGACAGAAGGGGTTTTCTTATTGCCGGTGTCGGCATTACCGCAACAGGATTTATGCACGCGGCAAACGCTGGTAGTGCAGGGCAGCCTGCAACGATGGCCGTTTAACTAGGCGATACTTGAGTTTGACGCCGACAACCTTTCATAAATAGAGGAAAGAAAATGACGAAAATTAAATTACTTATAATTTTTTTGGTTTCATATAGCTTTACCCAGTTAGCATTTGCAGATGACACTGCAGAACAACTGGAAGCCTTATCAGACAGTAAGTGGGAATGGATGGCAGCAAAAGAAATTGCCCCACTGCAACAACTCTTTCACCCCAACGCCAAGTTCGTCCATATGAGTGGTTCCTGGAAGACGGATCGTGAGCTGGAAATCATTAAAAGCGGTTCTATCTGGTACAAAAAGGCCGCAATTCACGACCGTGCCACAGAAGTTGTGGGTGATACAGGCGTTGTCTGGAGTCGCATTACACTAACTGCACATGTTCGTGGTAATGATGTAGAGAATGAATTTACCGTAACTGAAGTATTCAGCAAGGTTGATGGTGACTGGAAAATTCTTGGGCTCACCTTCAGCAAAGTGCGTGACACGCATGAGATAGAACATTAAAACAGAGAGAACTTTCTCAATGAAAACAGTTAAATTGAATAACGGTGTAGAAATGCCAATTCTAGGTTATGGCGTTTTTCAGATTACCGACCCAGCCCAATGTGAAAAAGTGATTATCGAGGCCATCGAAACCGGTTATCGACACATCGATACGGCGGCGTCTTATGGCAATGAGGAGCAAGTTGGTAATGCGATTAAACGCTGTGGCGTTAAACGCGAAGACCTCTTCGTTACCACTAAACTCTGGTTACAAGGTGCATCTTACGACGGAGCGCTGGCACAATTTGAGCGCTCGATAAACCGGCTTCAGATGGACTACGTTGATTTGTACTTAATTCATCAGCCTTTCGGTGACGTACACGGAGCCTGGCGCGCCATGGAAAAACTGGTTTCAGATGGCAAAGTGCGGGCTATAGGGGTCAGTAATTTTTCGCCAGACAGAGTGGCAGACCTCATTGCATTTAATGATATCGTACCGGCCGTGAATCAAATTGAAGTTAACCCCTTCAATCAGCAACTACAAGCTGCGCCCTGGCTTTCATCTCGAAGTATTCAGGTAGAGGCCTGGGCTCCCTTTGCTGAAGGGCGAAACAACCTTTTCCATCACCCTGTGCTTCAGCAAATAGCAGATGAATACAATAAGTCCATCGGGCAGGTAATACTCCGCTGGCTGGTTCAACGTCAAATTGTCGCGTTGGCGAAAACGGTGAGTGTTGAGCGAATGAAAGAAAACCTGGCGGTATTTGATTTTGCCTTGTCCGAGGAAGACATGACAATGATCACGGCATTAGATACTGCGACCAGTGCGTTTTTCTCTCATCGTGACCCCGCCATGGTTGAGTGGCTCACATCCTGCAAACTTGACGTGTAAAGGGCTATAGCGTTGCTGGATTCTTACCGGCATTAACAACTGTTTTTTCTTTCACATTTTATGGACCGGCTTTTTGCCGGTCCTTTGTTTTTGGAGATTAACAATGAAAAGAAAGCATGTTTTTCAAGTCGTCGCCCAGAGCTATTTCTTCATTGCAGTGCCGTTGTTGATACTGATATCGATAGCCTGCTGCACATCCGGTGCGAGTTACCCACATGTATTGGTAAAACCTCAGGCCGACCATAAGCAATACAATACGTTTCATTAGAAAAATTGCTAACCGTAAGCTCGTTTATCTGATTATCCAATAAATTGATTATTGATACGCTGTACACTCAATTCAACCAATGAGACATCGACTTTGAAAAAACGAATTTTGGGTAAAAGTGGCCTGGAAGTAACCGCTATGGGTCTTGGTTGTATGCGAATGAGCTTCGCAGACAAACCCGCAGATAAAAGCGAAATGATAAAGTTACTGCATCAAGCTGTTGATGCAGGTGTGACATTTTTTGATACTGCTGAGGTATATGGTCCGTTTACTAATGAAACTTTGCTCGGAGAAGCCTTTGCTGACGTTAACAAAGATAACCTGGTTATTGCCACCAAGTTTGGCTTTAAACATCAGGAAGGTGTTGGGCCTTTACCTTCACACGGCTTTGATAGCCGGCCAGAGCAAATCAGACAAGTAGCAGAAGCCTCGCTGAAAAGATTGAATGTAGAAGCCATCGATCTCTTTTACCAGCACAGAGTTGATCCCAATGTGCCCATTGAGGATGTTGCCGGGGCGGTGCAGGATTTAATCAAAGAAGGTAAGGTAAAACACTTTGGCTTATCAGAGGCAAATGCTGAGACAATACGTCGGGCTCACAATGTACAGAACGTGACTGCCTTGCAAAGCGAGTATTCCATCTGGTGGCGTGATATAGAGGCTGAAATTTTACCAACTTGCGAAGAATTGGGGATTGGTATTGTGCCATACAGCCCGTTAGGTCGGGGGTTCTTAACCGGAACAATTACTAAAAATACCACCTATGATGCAAGCGACCTTCGCAGCAACAATCCCCGTTTCACCGCGCAAGCAATTGATGCAAATCAGGCAGTTGTGGACCTGTTAATCGACATTGGTAAACAACACGACGCGACCCCAGCTCAAATTGCGCTTGCCTGGTTATTAGCGCAGAAACCTTACATTGTGCCAATCCCGGGCTGTCGTTCGCTATCCCGGTTAAATGAAAATATGGCGGCTGCCGATATCACGCTTTCTGCACCGGATTTATCACAAATCGAGAATGCAATGGCGGACATAGAGGTAGTAGGCGACAGATACTGACGTCTACTGCCATCAGCAATTTACAAAAAAGCCGAAGGTGTTCTGCTGTTCACTCGTAGACACGAAAGCATTTCCCCCGTGTAAAGTCGCTATCGCTTTTACGATAGATAAGCCTAATCCGTGCCTTGCTGAACTACCGTTGCGGCTGGGATCTGCACGAAAAAAGCGGTCAAACAGGTTGGCTTTCACCGTGTCTTCTATGGCCTCGCCGGTATTGGTAACGGAAATAGATGCCTGACCAGCATTGACTTCTACGTGTATTAAAATGGTGGTGTCGGGCTCGGCGTATTGAATTGCATTTTCAATAAGATTGCCAAGGGCACGGTGGAACAGGCCTCTGTCAACCTGTGCCTTTCCACTCCCTGTGCAACTTACGCGCAATGCCTTCTCGTGAAAATTCGGCTCTAAATATTCGATGATTTTGTTTGCTTCGACAGCAAGGTCAACAGGCTCTTTCAGAAGTGGGGTTTGTCCAGACTGTGAACGGGATAAGAACAACATGTCATTGACAATACGAGTTAGTCTGTCTAATTCTTCAAGGTTTGAGTAAAGCAGTTCTTCCAGCTCTTCCCGACATCTTCTTTTGGAAATAGCCAACTGTGTTTGCCCAATCAGATTGGTAAGCGGGGTTTTAAGCTCATGAGCCACGTTCGCGTTAAAGCTTTCAAGTTGCTGCCAGGCCACTTCCTGGCGCTCAAGCACACCGTTAAAACTTGCGCCAAGTGGTTGTAACTCTAGAGGTAGCACCTGGGTATCCAAACGCTGGCCATTCACACCGGGTTCTATCTTACCTGACTGAATGCTCAATGCATTGACAGGTTTCATGCCTGCCCGCGATATGACATAGCCCAGTAATGCGACTAAACATGCACCGAATAGAGTAAGGAAGAACATCTTCTGGTTGAATGAATCAAATGTTCCCATGTAAGGGGTTGAATCAATCGCCACCAGAAGTGCTAACCTGCTATTGCCCGACGACAGGGTAAGTTCGGTATTCAATAAATACAGTGAGCAAATTTCTTCACTCACAGAAACTTTTGAATATCCTATGGGCAGATTTTCCCAAACGACATTGTCTGGCAGTTCAGGCGCTTCACTAAACGTCTGTATGGCGGGCTTTACCCAGTATTGAACACGGTGACCTTCGATGGCGGATATCCGCTCGAGTTCATCGTTTAAAGCATCCCAACGGCCTTCATCTGCATAGTTCTGAATGGTCGGTAACACCAGTTTTTCTCTGAAGGTCAACTCCTGATGCATTTGAGTTCGGATAGCATCGTGAAGGGTATATCGCAGCGTGAGCGCGTACATGGAGACAATCAATATGGCTGCGGAAGCGAAAATGACGGCCTGACGAGCAGAGATAGAGTAATGATTGCTTTTCCACCACTTAAACATCTTGATTGCCTCGTTCTTCAAGTACATAACCCATGCCTCTCACTGTATGCAGTAATTTAGTCGCAAACGGGGTATCTATCTTGGCTCGCAAACGTTTCACTGCGACTTCAACCACATTGGCATCACTGTCAAAATTCATATCCCAAACCTGCTCTGCAATCATCAGTTTAGATAATATCTCGCCCTCGTGACGGGCAAGCAAGCTTAGCAGGCTATATTCTTTTGCTGTAAGTTCAATTCGGTGATGACTTCTGAATACTTTGCGGGACAGCAGGTTAATGTTCAGATCAGCAATGTTCAATTCACTGATATCACGGGTATCGTTATGGCGTCGCCTTACCAATGCCTGAATTCGGGCGATTAGTTCAACCAGGCTGAATGGTTTAGGCAGATAATCATCGGCGCCTTTCTGAAGCCCTTTGACCCGTTCTTCGACATTACCTCTGGCTGAAAGCATTAACACCGGCGTCTGCTTTCTCTTTCTTAACCGCTCTAAAACCTGATAACCATCAATGCCCGGCAACATCACGTCAAGAATAATGGCTTCGTAATCTTGTTCTAACGCCATATGAAGGCCGTCGATGCCATCATCAACACCATCAATAACAAAACCGTTTTCTTCCAGGGCTTTCGTGAGGTATCTCAGCGTTTTCTGTTCATCTTCTACAATGAGTATTTTCATAAATGATTTTAAGGGGCGATAGGCAGTTTTATCAGCGGCTAATGCTGTTTTGTAACCAACACTGTAATTGCACTGGCTTTGAAAATCCATTTTTTATATTTTGCTCATAATTCATTGGATTACGCTTATTTTTCGAATTTCAGCCGATTTTATTCCTGCCTGAAAACTGACAAAAATGTCAGCTTGAGGACATCATGGAGACAAGTTAAATACACATACTGTTTACATTGTTGTTTCTTGAGCACCGACGCTTCTTTGAAATAGAGCTGGTGGGCAAAATTCGTGCGATGAACTAAAACGGAGAGGTTGGTTGAAAGCTGATAAATTAAGTAATGTTGCAAACGAATATGTTCCAGTTACCGATGAGCAAAACTTGTTCAACATTTTTCGTGTAGGAAAATGGCCTGAATATTTTCCCGATGTGCAATTCCCGTCAGATCGCGCGTCCCTGAATCAATATTTACGACAAATGACACCGAATATAGGCCCTATCGATATCAATGTGAATGAGGCCACGGTTATTCACCTACCGTCCGTGGGCATTTATGGGAACACCCTTTTTACGTTCTCCGATTTGAATAACCGTGAAATCGCCGAACGCATGTCTACGTGGCTAGACAGTAAATCACTGAATATTCGTTAAACAAGTCACTAATTTGGGAGAATTTCTAATGTTCAAATATCTAATCAGAAAAGCAGGAATACCGGTACTCATTTTCGGTTTTCTGTCTGCTACCGTTTTCGCTGATGACACAGATACATTAAGTGCACGGCAACAGGCGATCATTCCGATTGCAGCGCATACTGCATCTGGCGATATCGCTGCGTTAAATACAGCGCTCGCAGATGGCCTTGATGCCGGACTCACGGTAAATGAAATAAAAGAGATATTCATTCACGCATACGCCTATGTTGGTTTTCCGCGCGCACTGAATGGCATTAATGCATTTAATCGTGTTGTGGATAACAGAAAAAGCAACGGCATCAACGATAAACTTGGGAAAAGCGCGACGCCTGTTCCTGAAAACTTCGACAGAAACGCCTTTGGTCATGAAGTTCGGAATGGCTTAGTGGGACGTGATATTTCTAATCGCACAACCGGTTATGCGGCTTTTGTCCCCACCATCGATGTGTTTCTGGTCGAGCACCTGTTTGCCGATATCTTTTATCGGGATGTACTTTCAACAGCAGACCGTGAACTTGTCACCATTAGCATGCTGGCAGCTTTAACCGGTACCGATGCTCAACTTACCGGCCATATGAATATTTCCATGCGCGTGGGCTATAGCGCAAAGCAACTTCTGGCATTTACACAGGTGCTGGCGAATAACGTCGACGTAGCAGCCGCCAGCCGTGCGTTTAACATTCTTACGACAATATCTGATATCGATGCAAGTGAACAACCTACCAAGGTTACTGTCGATTCAGGCAAATCAACCATTACCGGTGCTGCAGATAAATTCTCTGGCAAAGCCATTGTAAGCTCTATATTTAAGGCGCCTGCATCGTCTCATTATCGTGGTGGCATCGTGAGCTTTGAAAAAGGGGCGAAAACGGCATGGCATACTCACCCTAATGGTCAGACACTGATCGTCATTTCCGGCAAAGGCTATGTTCAGCAAAAAGGTGAAGAAAAGTTGCTTATGGAAGAAGGCAGTGTAGTGACTATTCCACCTGACACCCTGCACTGGCACGGTGCTACTGATGAATCGCCTATGGCCCACGTAGCAATATCTACCCCGGAAGCAGGTTCAACAGTGAGCTGGCAGGGTTTTGATTAAGCTCCGCTGATTGACAAAATCACTCACAGCAACATTGCGCTTAGAACACACTAAATTTAAACGGAAAAAATAAAATGAGAGCGGTGTCATTACTGGCACTATCACTCGCACTTTTGTGCGCGGGTAGTGCTTTTTCAGCAACAAACGTAAAAGTAAAAACGCCATTAGGTACAGTAGTAGGAGTGCAACAAGGCGATGTGGATGTATTTAAAGGGCTTCCCTATGCCAAACCTCCGGTAGGTGAGCTTAGATGGCGGGAAACTGTCCCAGTAAAATCGTGGGAATCGGGTGGAGCTCGCATCGCCGATGCCTTTTCAGATATTTGCCCACAGGTGAGATTTGGCGATCCTGAAAGCTGGAAAGAGGGGATGTCGGAAGATTGCCTGTATCTCAATATATGGCGCCCTCATAAGGCGGAAACGAAAGCCAAATTACCGGTAATGGTATGGATCCACGGCGGTGCTTTTGTTTTCGGTTCGGGCTCGGTTGATGAAAGTGTGGGTACCAGCTTTGCCGAAAGGGGCGTAATTTTAGTTACCATAAATTACAGGCTTGGACGTCTTGGGCATTTCGCTTTTCCGGCGCTAACTAAAATGCATGCTAATGAAAGCAAAGGCAGCTATGCCTATATGGATCAAATCGAAGCGCTGAGGTGGCTTAAGGCGAATATTGAATCATTCGGTGGCGATCAAAAGAATGTGACCATTTTTGGTGAATCCGCTGGTGGCGTGTCTGTGCATTCTCTATTGAGTATCTCAGATGCCGAAGGCTTGTTTCATAAGGCTATAGTGCAATCGGGTGGCGGCCGTGACGGAGTGTTAACAGCCCGTCCGTTATCAGAAAACAACGTAGATCCTCATTATCCTGAGTCAGCCGAACAAATAGGTATTAACTTTGCCGAATTTGCTGGCGTAAAAGGGACGGATGAAAAAGCCCTGGCACAACTCATGGCATTACCTTTTGAGGCAATCGTGGCAGGTGGTGCAGAAAGCGATCCTGACACGAGTAAGCCGATTTATTCCGGCCCTATTAAAGACGGTAAATTAGTTCAACAAACAGCTGAAACCGCCTATAAACAAAATATGTTCAACAAAGTACCATTGATGATCGGATCTAACACGGCAGAAGTGCCTGCGGGGTTTGTTAATGCGCCTTCGAAACAAGCGCTTTGGTCTACCTTCGGTGAGTTCGAAACAGACGCAGCAAACGCTTACGACCCGGTAGATGATCGAGAGCTGGATGAAGTGCTAACCTATGTGAACACTGACAAAGTGTGGGCAGAACCGGCACGCTTTACTGCGAGGATCTTTGCAGAGCATGATTTACCTGTCTACGTTTATCGATTTGGCTATGTACCCGAAGCACTCACAGGCAGTCTCCGCTATGGCGCGCCACATGCCTCAGAAATTCCGTACGTATTCAATAATCTCGATGCTCGTCGCGGTAACTTACCCATTACCGAAGCCGATAAGAAAGTAGCCAGTATGCTGAATGCCTATTGGGTCAACTTTGCCAAATCTGGTGATCCAAATAGCGAAACGTTGCCAGAATGGTCCCGTTTTACGGGTAAGTCATCAATGCTTCTGAAAGTGAATAAAGCCGGACACACCCGCTCTCTTCCTGATCCGACGACTGAACGACTCGACGCAGTTGAAAAGACGGTAGAGTAAAAAAAGCTCTAGAAAGCTAAAAATATTACCCATGGATAAAAGCTGACAAATCTGTCAGCTTTTCGTCACTAATACGACGGCGCATGACAGCAATAATAGGTTTTTAACGTTGATAAGGAACCTTATTTTGCTGATCAAATACCTCTCTGTTTTATTATTCAGTTCAACACTAGCCTTTTCTCAGACAGCATTTTCCGCATCTGCAGACGAAAACCCGTTTACGCTAGTTTATAAAGGCGCCATCACGGAAAACTTGCCAGACGAAGTCAACATACACCCGGTAACTTATGATTTACATGGGATTAAAATCGCAGCGAATATTTATACTCCGCCGGGTTATGACGTGAAAAAGCGCTACCCAACCGTGGTAGTTGCGCACCCTAATGGTGGTGTAAAGGAACAGGTAGCAGGGCTTTACGCACAGCGTTTAGCGAAGCAGGGTTTCATTACCATCGCCGCTGATGCAGCATATCAAGGAGGCTCCGGTGGTAAACCTCGCTATGTAGATATACCCGCGAACCGCATAAGTGATATTCACGGTATGGCCGATTTTATCAGTACTTTCAACGGTGTTGATGCAGGCAAAATAGGTGTACTAGGAATTTGTGGCGGTGGTGGTTATTCACTGGCCGCGGCACAAACGGATATACGTTTTCAGTCTGTTGCAACGTTATCCATGTTTAATTCTGGTCGAGTGCGTCGCAATGGCTACATTGACTCTCAAATCGACACCATCCAAAGCCGTTTAGCTGATGCCTCTGAGGCTAAAAAGCATGAAGTTGAAGACGGAACTGTCGAATACGTGGGTGGACAGAGCCTTACGAGAGAGCAAATCGCTAAGTTACCTTTTGAGCTCTACCGGGAAGGACTCGAATACTATGGTTTTACCCACAAACACCCAAACTCACAAAGTAAATACACCAAATCAAGCCTGCTTGAGTTAATGCGCTGGGATGCAACCGATCATATCGATTTAATCAATCAGCCATTACTAATGATCGCAGGCAGTGAAGCAGACTCACTTTATATGAGTGAGAACGCCTTTAATCTTGCTGTGAATGCAAAAGATAAAGATCTGTATTTGCTAAAAGGTGCCACCCACATAGACACATATTGGAAGACAGAATACGTCGATGATGCTGTGAGTAAATTGGATGCCTTCTTTAAAGATACTCTCTAAGTTAATGATGTTGTGAGCAAAGATGAAACGGCGACGATGATTGGCATCTAGTTGATTCGATAACTAAACGCCCCAATCTGCTAGGAATCGCCGTTTCCTCTTTTAGAAAAATATCGGTCGTCTGTTCACAACATTATCTTGAAAGCCGCGCGGTCCACCAGGTAAATGATGCCGCAATCAGTAGAACTATCGCACTAAAAATATAGGTTGTGACGTAACCCTCAAAATCATACAACACGCCACCTAGTGTAGAGCCAAGCCCAATGCACAGCTGCACGACGGCTACCATCAAACCACCACCGGCTTCGGCATCGTCAGGGAAGTTTTGTGGTATCCACGCCCACCAACCAACAGGTGCAGCAGTGGCGATAAAGCCCCACAGTCCAAGTAGAAATACAACAATCCACATAGAATGACCCAATACAGTTAAACTAACCGCGATAGCCGCAAGCATGAGAGGAATAGAAATTAGGGTAGGGTAGAAGGCATGCTTCAATGGTAAATTAATTAATGATGTGCCAATAAAACCCGTCACGCCTATTAGCATAAGAATTAGGGACAGCGTGCCTACATCTACCTTAGTAACATTTTCTAAAAACGGACGAATATAGGTGTAAAGACTAAACTGTCCAAGAAAGAACAAGCCGACAGCAAGCATACCGATGACAACCAATTTTCTTTTTAACAAGGCGAATACGGCAAAAATTCCAGCTGTTCCATTATCTTTAACTACTGGCGGCATCGAGGGCAAGCTGAGCCACTGCCATACGAAGGTGATTATCGAAACCGGTATCAGGCTAAGGAATGCGCCACGCCAACCAATCAGCGCGCCCAGATAGGCACCTAGAGGCGCAGCAATAACAATGGCCAATGCGTTTCCACTATTAAAAATCGCCAATGCTTTCGAAACCTGATCTTCCGGTACCAGCCGCATGGCAATGGCAGCAGACATAGACCAGAAACCACCAACAACAATACCAATCATGGCACGTCCAATCATGTAAACAATATAGTTATTGGCTAGACCAACAACCGCACCAGACAGACCCATGAGCACCGTTAGAAATAAAAGCAGCGTTTTACGATTCACGTTAGACGCAACCGATGAAATAAACAGGCTTGTTACTACTGCAAACGCGCCTGAAATGGCAATACCTTGACCAGCCATGCCGTTAGTCACATTAAGTGCATCGGCGATAGGTGTAAGCAAACTTACGGGCATAAATTCAGAGGCAACCAGAGTAAAAACGCAAACGGTCATGGCAAAAACGCCACTCCAATAAGCTTGTGGCTCGTCGTTAACGATAGTGTTTTGTTGAATTGTCATGAATGGTTTTCTACAGCAATAGTTGGTAACAAACAGTGCGCTGAAAGTTCTGCACGGTTGTCTGAGATAAAATAAGGAGGGTGCTATATTCTTACACAGGGTGATTTTTGAATTAACATGGAAAGCATAAATACACTTATGAATGGTATTCATTGAAGAGCCTGGAAAAATAATAATCGATGTAGTGCAACAACAAGGCTGTAGAAAGGATTTCGCAAGGGATTGATAACCAATGAGATTTTAATACTTAATTTAACATAATATACATTATGCGCAATTAAGTATTAATGTGGATTGTGGAGTTGTAGTGCCTGTTTCCACTTAGGTTGAGATTTCACATCCGTTGATATCTACATTGTTGTGACTGTGAACCTGAGTTTTGTATCCAGCGACAACATTCTTCTGAAGCAACTTGCTCACGACATTATCAAATGATCGGAAACTCTGACCCGGTGCTAGTCTTTCCACACGCAGCGAGATTAGCTGGTACTGCAATGATGTTAATACCGTTAATGACCAAAACGTCATTTACCTCGCACCGCAATTCGCGACCGCTCGATACACCCAGAACTTCAACTACACTTAATCCTGCCATTTCCTTTCAAGTTGAGCTTGGCAGTTAGAGCCAACTAGGAATTTTCAGTAACTAACGATTGTCCGGTTCCTCATCGATCAACAACTTCTGGTGCTTTGGTTGCCGAAAATTGTCAAAACTGCATCGTGCGCTACGTAAAATCTGCTGTGTGACACCTCGCAAAATTACTCAGATTTCACGTAGCGCGCGGATAGATTTTCGGAATTCTGAGTGCAATTTGCCATGCGCGTTCAGACAGACAATCAAGATTTAGCTTCTAACCAGAGCATCTATTTATTAGAGTCAGATATGTAGAAACGCCAGACATGCATTTCACAGTTTCGAAATGAAATAAGTGTATGAATATTCAAAGCTAGGCTGATAAGACTTTCTGATGTAAATCTTGGTGTAAGACCTGATATAAAACCCGAAGCCAAATTCGATAGAAAGGCTGATGCTAAACCCGTTGTAATATAACGACGTTCGCTCTAATGCATTCACCAGAACACGGGCACTACATCAAGAGAATTCTGATATCTGCCGTGCCCAGAACATTCACAATACGAAAAGCTAGAAATCAAATAAACTGTATTTACATACAGTTTCCACCAGTATCCGTGATGTGCAACTTAACTAGATATAAACCCAGATCCATCACGCATGATAATTCCAGTTATCATGCGTGATTATCTACATTTTGAACAATTATCAATGACTTAAGAAATGCTAACTCTCAATAAAAGTTATGACGTGATGTTTTTCATTTGGTGTTACTCTTCCTCCGTCCATTGCCGAAAGCATATGGAGAAGCGCCGGGCTAGTGAAATCTCCTTTATTTAAAAAGTATGAATGCCCTTTAGGACTATCGAATCTATTGTTGAAATCTGCACAATCAACTTCATAAATATTTTTCGGTACTTTATTGATGTCTTCTACGCCCGTCATGCCCAATCGTCTTGATAACGTGCGGTTTTTTACATTTGCTACCTTACTGGCTGGCATTGCCAGATCATCGCCAGCGTAATATACAACCAGGTTTCGTGTTGTTGAAGGCAATAACGCAGCGCTCCTACCTGGTTCAAAGCAATGGTTTACAACATCAGCGGCAAGCATAAATACATTACGGAATAACAGTGGCACCATTCCGTAATGATCATTTCTTCCCCAATAGCTAATTGCGTTTCTTAAAACGCGATTTCCCATTGAGTGCGCGAGTATGTTGATACGACGGGTGCACGGGTTCTCAGATTTTGCCTCTTCAATACGCCATGCATCAAACTTGGCCAGCATTCTCGAAAAGGCAGCACCACTGAAGTCTGCGGCTTTCTGATCATCCCAGTAATCATCGAGAAATCGACTTGCTCTATCATCATCGCACGGCCACATTAATGGAACCACTAAAGCAAAGTTCTCACCTCTTTCTTTATTGATTAATTTCTGTAAGTCCTCTGCTCTACCAAATACGTCTGGCTCCGGATTGTTATTAAATCCATGTATATAAAGTAGAATTTGTGTATTGTCTTCTAGTTCTTTGAGTGCTTTAAAAAAATTCCGCCCGCCTATTTCGGTATAGTCACCAGGACCTTTTCTTTTGCAAAAATACATCTCGTTAGCCGGCTTAGTATTTTGATTATCAAATTGGATCTTGCGGTCGACTTTGGAAATGGGCGAAATAGTGCTGGATTTCTTGGTGGGGGTTCTGTTTGTTGCGAATAGCATTAGACGTTCCTTCGTGTAGTTAATGAAAAGGTACGTCGTGATATTACAATTCTCAATCACATCCTTGTTTTTTTAAATTACTCTTTAAAAAAATCTAATGCAACTATGTTCTTCTGAAGAATTTAAGCTCCCCGGTAGCCTTTCAGTATCATATTTTAATCGTTTGGCCGAGTTTTGGAGTCAATGGGGATTTTGATAACTTACTAATGACATCGATGACATAAATACATTATAGTGTTACCAAATTTACTTTTTGTTAACCACATTGGTTACAAATATCTTTGTTCGCGTTAAGGTAAATTTTATCGTCGCCCTGCTCTATCACGAGCTTTAAGGCCCCTTAACCGAATGTGGTCGCTGTAAGGAATAAAAATGATAAATAAGAATATGCTTAATACGATCATCGCAGGCAGCCTGGCGTTAGGCACAATGGTGAGTACAAGCAGTGCTTTCGCCGCAGAAGAATTAACCGATTGTTCATTACGTGATGTGCCATTTTCAAGCTCGATGCCAGCTTACGATGTTGTGATGCGTCCAAAAGCCAGAGCCATCGTTGAGAAGTACTATCCTGGTGTATTAGAAAAAGTGCCGGCTTGGATCTTAAGTGAATCCATGCCCTCTTTCAGTACACTGATTACTCTGGATCAACTACTGACCCGCATGGAGATAAAAGACGACGCTAACGCGCAAGCTATGCGTAAGGAACTTGCAGCGCTGCCTGTTACGCGTGAAGACAAAATTTCTCGTTGTGCCCGATTCGATGCAGAACCAGTAAACTTCGATTTAGGTGATGAGCCGGTTCAGGTTTTGATTTATCAGAAAATCAATGGTTACGACCATGGTGAGTCTGTGACTGCTGCCACAGAAAACCTGACTAAACTTGCCACAGAAATGGGATATGGCGTGTCGGTTAGTGCTAAAGGAAGTGCGTTTACGCCTGAAAACCTCGCTGTATTCGATGTGGTAATCTGGAACAATGTCAGTGGGGATACCCTCACTTTGTCGCAGCGCAAAGCATTTGAAGACTACATGAATAATGGTGGTGGTTTCCTCGGCATTCATGCTTCAGCTGGTGACTCAGTCTATTTTTGGGACTGGTATCGTGATGTATTGATTGGTGCCCAGTTTATTGGTCATCCAGGTGATGATAATTGGTTCCAGGATGCCTATTTAGACGTTACTCATCATGACTCTGGCGTTGCTGAAGGCATTCCTACTCGTTGGGAACTTAATGATGAGTGGTATTCATTCTCAGACAGCGTGTCGTCGAAAGGTTACGACATCGTTATGGCTATTGATGAAGCGACTTATGAGCCAGGTAAAGAGTTGGAAATGGGTGAAGACCATCCACTTGTTTGGACACACTGCATAGGTGAAGGTCGTGCGATGTACAGTGCCATTGGGCACCGAAAAGAAGTGTACAACGCTGAATACAATATAAAATTGCTGAAAAATGGTATGAAATGGACAGCAGGCCAAGGAAACGACACCTGTAAAAACTAAGCCTACCAAAAGAACTTAATCATGAAGCCCGGTCAGTCCGGGCTTTTTTATGCTCACAGTTTTAAACCGTAACTAATACGACCACAGTGCCATTCTCTGTCTGCGTTATCTTGTAGTCATTCACGATTACTGTATACATATACATATTTATTCGTATGTGTATAATGCAATTAGACTCAATGTGGTTACGCATAACCCTCCTTCCCCGTTTGAACGCACATACTTTACACAAGCAATCAGAGGCTTAAATGAAACTTCCCGCAGCACAGCAACTACAGTTTACTGAATGCTACCGCGATGCGGTAAATCAGTATTTCAATGATATTTTCTCTCGGCTTCCTAAAAATACGCAGCGGGCCTATATCAGTGATTTCAACGAGTTTGCTATTTTTTGCCAGCAAGCTGCGCTGCCTGGATTCAATTCTTCTTTCGAGAACAATGAGCAGTGTGTGAAGGAATATGTAGAAATGCTGTGTCAGTCACCACTGGCATATCGAACGATTAAACGCAGATTAAGTGCATTGAGTAAATTTCTGGGTATTGCAAAATTACCGAACCCCATTGTGCAATCGGTGTATTTGAAAGACTTTATTCGCCTTGCTCTGGCCGAGAATGAAAAGTACCAGTTTAGTCAGCATCAAGCTGTGCCACTAACCGTGGATTTATTAGAGCTTATCAACGAGCGCGTCATACCTGATTCTTTGTTAGAATTGCGCGACCTGGCGCTAATCAACCTCATGTTTGACGGGCTGTTACGGGCTGATGAAGTTATCAGGGTATGTTGTGAGCATATTGATAGACGAAGTAATGCCCTACTCGTTCTCACCTCCAAAAGTGATCAGGCAGGTAAAGGGCAATATCGCTATGTATCGCCGAGTACGCTGGATATGCTTGATGAATATATGGCGGAAGCGAATTTCGATCCCAGCCATCAATGCGAACGGGACAGCGCTGATCCCAGGCGAATTAATAAAGGTATTGTATTTCGTCGCGTATCTAACAGAGGCCATGCACTGCTTCCTTATGATGAATCAGCAAGCCTGAAGCAGTCATTGAAACTTGAGTATTCAAGCATTTATCGGATCTGGAAACGCATTGCTAAACTGGCGGGTATAAAAGAGAATATAACACCACACAGTGGCCGAGTTGGTGCGGCAGTTTCGCTTGCCGAAGATGGTGCGACACTACCAGAAATGCAACTAGCGGGAGGCTGGCGTTCTCCAGAGATGCCTGGACATTATGGCCAGCAAGCCGCGGTAAGAAAAGGTGGGATGGCAAAGCTTGCGAAAAGAAAGGGCCGTTCAGGCACTTAAGTGTGTTTGGTAACGGAAATTCATCTCGGCAACCCATTCAGATTCATTCTTTTTTCCAATAATTTTGAGGTGTTATGACAGCACGTTTTCACTCTTACTCGGTTTCTGCAGGTCACGGACTTCCCCACGACCCGTTTAAAGCCATTATTGCCCCGCGTCCTATAGGCTGGATTGCCTCGCAGAGTAAACAAGGCACAACTAATCTGGCGCCATACAGTTTTTTCAATGCGTTTAGTAACGCGCCGCCATTGATTGGATTTGCCAGTATTGGGTTCAAAGACAGCGTGCGTAATATTCAGGAAACTGGGGAATTTTGCTGGAGTCTCGCGACCTATGAACTTGCTTCTGCTATGAATAAAACCAGTGCATCGGTAGACAGCAATATTGATGAATTTGAATTGGCAGGCCTAAAAAAACGTCAATCCGATATTATCGATGTGCCTCACGTTGAAGCCAGTCCCGCCTCGATGGAATGTAAATTAACGCAGCTTATTCCTTTAACCGATCTCGACGGTAAAGAAACCGACGCCTGGCTTGTGATTGGTCAAGTGGTTGCTGTACATATCAATGAAGCCTATCTCACCGAAACAGGTTTGTTCGACACGGTAAAGGCCGATTCAATAACCCGAGCCGGTGGCCCTGCTGATTATTTTCGCGTTATAGAAGCAGCAAAATTCCAGTTAAAGCGACCAAGATAACTTTTACGAGGGAGAATCGCGGATAACATTGACTCAGTTACCTGTAACTCGAATAATACGCCTCCCACCAGCAATGAGCTAAAAACATGAAAAAACACCTGATACCTGCTGTCGCTTTGCTGCTTACTGCTTGCCAGCCAGAGAACAACATGGCAGGACTAGATCGCGTTTATGTGAAGCCGGTCACCACACAGTGCCTCACTGATGTGATCACCGCACAACCCTTTGTTGCAGACTTCTCTACCGATAAAGATGTGTTTCATTTCACACTAGACGGGTATGAAACGCGTATGTTGAATAAAAAACTCGATGGTAAAATTTCAGGGTATGCAATGACCATCGATGGCATGCGCCGGGGTGACGATCCAAACGCTTTCTATAAGAAAGTTCGTGAAATGGAAACCACCATCTTTACCACCATTACTGAAACTTGCTACTAACCCTGAAAAACGCACTTCTCTGGGGTATTGCACTTGTATTCAACGCTTTATCCTGTAGGGTTAGGCGCTTTGTAGTGTAAAGGATGAATGAATGAAAACAGGTATTGTCCTTGGTGCTAGCGTTGTAATTGGCGTAAGCCTTGCCGGTATCTCAATGACCAAAAGTGGTTACGAAACGTTTATTAACGAGCAGTCACAGCGACTGTTGGCCGACGTTGCACCGGGTACAACGATCTCGCGCACCATTTTAAATGATGGTTTTTTCACCGTTGAAGACGAGTTCGTCTTTGCATTCGACCCCACCGAAACAGGGTTAAGCAGTGATGCGAAAATGCAATTAACGGTGCAAAACAGCTGCACAATATTCCCATTTTATCTTTCTTGTAACGATACTTTTAGCTATAAGGCTTCCGCTGAGCTTGAAGCATTGAAACAACAATTCCTGGACTACAATTATGAAGCAGGCTGGAATGCTAGCCCCTTAACCCAGAATATTACTGGCTGGCTTAAAGGTGAATCGTATACATCGAGTTCAGAAAGTGCCCTAACCTTAGGCAAGCTTAATCTTACATTAGACACTGACTTTGCTTTCTCTGCGGTTGGCGTCGACTTTACGCTGGATACAGTCAGCATGAATGCTGATAGCGCAAACCTGCGCTTATCCGATGTGGTGATGACGGCAGATCTTACCGACATTCAGCAAAACTCCTGGATTGGTACGAATACCCTTACCTTTGAGGGCTTCACTGCAAATTCCGGGGATGGTAGCGAAATATCACTCGAGGATGTGTTAGTAAGCAGCATCACCACTGAATATGAAGAAGGTAAATACGACCTCAATTACATCGTGCGTGCGCAAAGTCTTTCAGTTAATCAACCGGGTTTAGCGTCGCAAGCGGATGACATCAATTTTGACATTAGGATGTATGGCATTTCTGCCGAAGCGTTGGATTTAATACAAGAGTTTGAACAAGCGAATTTAACGGATGCAGCCATTCAGAAACAGCTTATTGATCAGCTTGGAAAGAGCGAACCTGGCCTGACGCTAAACACTTTATCGCTGACGCTAAACGAAGCGCCCATTAATGCGACTGGCGAATTAAGCTTTGAGCCGTTTACGTTCCAGGACTATGAAAATATGGCTGTCGCGGGTAAAGCTCACGGCAAGGTGCATGCCATGTTCAGCGGCGATCTCGAAACTGCGGCGCCAGCACTATTACCGGTTCTCCAACAAAGTGTACAAACCGGTATGCTAACCCAAGATGAAAACGGTGATTTTGTCACCGATATCCTTCTCGAAGGTGGTGCAATTACTGTCAATGGCACTGTTATCGGCCAGTTCTAACACTTCATTTGGGAGATTGCTATCTATTAGCATCTCCCTAATTTCAATGAGTTAACTGCCCACCCAAGTTACGCATAACCCTGCAGGCTCATTGGCAGCAAACCAATTCATCATTGTTGTCGTAAAGAACCTCATAAACAATGAGGAGCAAATTTATGAGTTCAACAATCGATGCTAAACATGCAAAACTGCTCGCGGAAGTTATCGATCAGTCAACAAAATGGCAACTGCAGCCTGAGAAAAAAACACCTTTTAAATCTACCGATGAAGCATTTGCTTATATCGAAGCGCATAACGAACCGCTGTACATTCTTGTTCCAGTGAATGACTCAGAGGAAGAAGTGATGGTAAAAGCGTCTACCGAAGGTGACGACGTTTTACTGCAAACGGTGTCGATGCAAAATATGCAAGAAGCAAAAGTACACCATTCACATTTGAAACTGGTGGAAAGTACTGTTACCGAACTGGTTAATGCTCAGTTGTCTGATGGGAAAAAAGCAGCGTCTTTTTAACAGGCTTATTTGCGTTTACTGGCAGTGCGGGTCTACACCTTCACTGCCAGCACATCAACCTGAACCCCATGTAAAACGGCATTGGCGGTAGACCCCAACAATAAGCGCATACCACTGCGACCATGGGTACCAATAACAATTAAGTCACTGCCCAGTTTTTTTGCTGCCTCGTGTATTTCATCGGCCGCTCCACCAACCACGACGTGAGTGTGCGAAATAGGAATGTTATGACGATGCGCAATACCTTCAAGCTTGTCTTTTGCCTGCTGGCAAATCTCGTCTGAGAAATCACTTTCAAGAAATAAACCGTAGGGCTCAATGCTTGTCTGCGGATACACCACATAGAGCAGATTTAATTTTACATTATTTCCCGCCAGCTGCATTGCCCGATGGACCACAGCTTCATAGTCAGAATAAATATCAATTGCGACAAGAATGGATTCATAAGCGGCCATGTCAAACTCCTACTTGGTTTTATATCACTATAGTTGAAAAGCGCGCTGTCGGGTTGACGAGAATCAAGCTTAAACCGCTTTTGTGTCTTCTTCTATCTTTGCAAGGTGACTCGTTGGCATAAAGCTGCGGGCACTGCCTTCTTTCACATGTAATTTAAACGCGTCAGCAATGTTGTCAGTGAGAAAGCTGCCACGTTTCACTAACGGAAAAATATCGTCGTAGCGTTTTACTTCGAGTTGGCTCACCCGACGGAATATATGGGTACGATTTAATGATGATGGTGAACCGTGACCTGTTGAAGACAAAATGTCCATGAAGGCCTTAATAGTTTTTCGATGAAAACGGGCCACACGTTGGTACTTATCTTCAACAACTAAGCCTTTTGCCAAAGATGGATCTTGCGTGGCCACGCCGGTTGGGCAGCGATTGGTATGACACGACAATGATTGCACACATCCGAGCGCTAACATCATGCCCCTGGCACTATTACACAAGTCAGCGCCCAGGCTCAGATTTTTGACAATATCAAACGCGGTAATGACTTTTCCTGACGCAATCAGACGAATATCTTCACGTAAATCAAAACCGATAAGGCAATCATCAATGAATGCCAACGCTTCACGCAGTGGAAATCCGATTGAATTTGCATATTCCAATGGTGCGGCGCCTGTGCCCCCTTCTCCACCATCAACGGTAATGAAATCTGGCTTGATGCCCGTTTTTATCATCGCTTTACAAATCGCCACAAATTCACTTTTACGACCTAACGACAGTTTGAAGCCGATAGGTTTACCGTTAGAGAGTTTACGCAGCTCATTGATGTATTCCATCATTTCAATTGGCGTTGAAAACGCCGAATGACGAGGCGGCGAATCGACTTGTGTGCCAGGCTCTACACCCCGCACAGCGGCAATTTCCGGGGTGTTTTTGTGGGCAGGGAGAATACCGCCATGCCCGGGTTTAGCGCCCTGACTGAGTTTTATTTCAATCATTTTCACATTTGGATGCGAGGCTTTTTTGGCAAATTTTTCGGCGCTGAATGAGCCGTCACTGTTACGGCAACCAAAGTAGCCCGTTCCGATTTGCCACACAACGTCACCGCCATTATTTAAATGATACGGTGTAAGACCCCCCTCGCCGGTGTTGTGGTAGAAGTCACCTTTTGCCGCCCCTTTGTTCAATGCTTCTACTGCATTGGCACTCAGGGCACCAAAGCTCATGGCAGAAATATTAAGTAGGCTGGCGCTATAGGGTTGCTTGCATTCTTTCGAGCCAATGACGACGCGAGGATTACGGTTCATTTCCTTGATGCCCATTGCAGAAAGTGAATGACCAATCCACTCGTATCCATTTTCGTAGGTATCTAACTGCGTGCCATAAGGTGAACTGTCGATATCGTCTTTTGCCCGCTGATAGACGATAGAACGGTGCATTCGGCTAATAGGCCGGCCATCGGTTTCTGATTCAAGTAAGTACTGTTGTAAGAACGGCCGCAAACCTTCGACAATCCAACGCCCTCTTCCTATAAATGGGTAATTAATAAGAATAGAGTGATGTGTTTGCTTGGCATCGTATAACCCGATTGCTAAACAAAGGCCGCTGACGGGCAGCAACCAGAGCATGTCGTGCCACACGAGCCCGATGAGCAAATTAATGAAAACGATGATGACTAAGCCCGTTATGATGGGTTTTTGCATGGAAAATACCAGTCCTTGTAGATATGGGTAACACTATGTGCGCGACCATAACAAAGATCATCTTAGTAGCGGAATTATTCTAACGATGATCCGGTCAGAATATGAGACGTTTAAAATTCATCACCTGAATTTGCTGTCCGGTAACGGTTGCAGCAGGGAATAATATGTTTCTACTCCTGCTTTTTCTTTTTGCATTGTTAATCATAACGGTGTGGCGCACTTACCCAGATATCGGTCGTGTGGTATTGTCTTTGCGCGAATTCTGGCTTTGCCGTCGTCATGGCTTTACTAAGCTGACCTATCATATCAATGGGGTCCCGTTGAGCTGTGAAGACAACTACAATCGCGAGAAACCTCTACTCATTCTGATCCACGGTATGAGTGCCGACAAATCGGTTTGGTATCCGCTGTTAAAATCGTTAAATAGCGATTTTCGTGTTGTGGTGCCCGATTTATTAGGGCACGGAGAATCGCGCTACTCGCCGAGCTTTCGCTACGACGTACAATCTCAGGCACAAATTATAAACGCGCTTATCTGGCAGATTGGAACAACGCGGGCTCATGTCATCGGAAGCAGCATGGGCGGACATATCGCGGCTTATCTCGCGAGTACCTATCCAGAAACGATTAAAAGCTGTACGTTAATTAATCCAGCCGGTTTGCCAGCGTCGAAACAGAGTGAATTTGAGCGCTTGCTTGCACGGGATATTAATCCTTTTCTAATTACAGGTTCACGTACGTACCGAAAACTGCTTAATCTGACCATGGCACGCCCACCGGTGATTCCCTTTATGGTAAGAGATGCCTTATGCCAGCAGCATATTGATAAGAATGAACACTACCGACATATTTTCCATGATTATCTGCAAAGTGGTTGGCTGTCGATGGTGCAATTAGAAAGTATATGTTGCCCGACACTGGTGGTTTGGGGCGCAAAAGATGCCGTTATCGATGTATCTGCACTCGACAACTGGCAGCGAAGCCTCAAAACACTAAAGAGTAGCCAAATCTACCCCGAGCTCGGGCATCTGCCCATGGTTGAGTCGCCCAAACGCGTGTATTACAGCTTCATGCATTTTTATCAGCACCACTGTGTCAGCAAGCCAGTTGCACAAGAAACGGTAGAAAATCGAAAAAATACGGGTTAAATCAAAGGTTCAGCCGGTCTTTAATTTACAAACTGCGTTGTGTACCGCATGCTATTGGTAAGCTAAACGAAAACTCACACAACGCACTTTCATGGAATACACCTTTCTTCTTTTTGCATTCATCTGTGGTTTGTCAGTTAAAATGATTGGCATCCCTCCCCTTGTTGGCTATCTCATTGCTGGTTTTGTTTTGAATGCTTTTGGGCATCAAATGACACAAGATCTTCAGCATATCGCTGATCTGGGTATCACTATCATGCTCTTTACCATTGGGTTAAAGCTCAACGTTCGCGATTTAAGTAAACGTGAAGTCTGGTTTGGCAGTATCGCCCATACTCTGATATGGGTTGGCGTGGTTTCTCTCGCACTCTATGTGCTTGCGGCTGTAGCTGCTTTCATGTTCGGCGAGCTAAGCTTCCAAAGTGCCATGCTTATTGCCTTTGCTCTGAGTTTTAGCAGTACTGTGTGTGTAATCAAAGTGCTGGAAGAAAGTGGCGAAAGTAAAACCCGTCACGGCAAACTGGCCATTGGTATTCTGGTTATGCAAGATGTGTTTGCTGTCGTTTTTCTGGTCGCGGCCACCGGAAAACTCCCCTCTGTTTGGGCCCTTGGGTTATTAGCCATATTCCCATTAATGCCGTTGATAAATCGTATTATCGATAAATCCGGTCACGGTGAATTGCTTCCATTAACGGGCTTTGTGCTGGCGCTGGGCGGTTATCAACTGTTTGATCTCGTCAACATCAAAGGTGACCTTGGTGCGTTGCTGGTGGGTATCATCTTAGCGAAACACCCTAAAGCCACTGAATTATCTAAATCACTGTTGGCGTTCAAAGATTTATTTCTCATCGGCTTCTTTTTATCCATTGGCCTCACCGCATTACCTGATATGAAAATGATGGTTGCAGCATTGATCATCTGTCTCTTCCTGGCCATGAAAGCGGCGCTATTTTTCGGGCTGTTCACCTGGCTTAAACTGCGCGCCCGAACCAGCTACCTTACGTCATTGGTGCTCGGTAACTACAGTGAGTTTGGATTAATTGTCGCGGCGCTGGCAGTGAGCTTAGGCATGCTCAGTGAAGACTGGCTGGTGATCATCGCCCTTGCCGTATCGGTGTCGTTTGTTGTTACCAGTATTCTTTACCGCAATAGCCATGGCCGATACCTGAAAATCAAAGACTTCATCCAACGATTTGAAAATAATAATCGTCTTCGGGAAGATATTTATCCGGTGATCACTAACGCTGAGTTTCTTGTTATTGGCATGGGCCGGGTGGGCATCGGCGCATTTAATTCATTGCACAAGTTGGCCGAAACCCGAGTCTGGGGGATGGACGCTGACAGGGTTAAAATTCAGCGCTTGCAACAGGATGGCCTCAATGTCATTTGCGGAGATGGTGAAGACGTTGATTTATGGGAAAATCTTGATATTCGCAGTGTAAAACTGGTTTTGCTTGCCCTGCCGTCTATCGAAGATGCCATTAACATCACTCGTCAGTTAAGATTTTCAGGTTATCAGGGCAAGGTTGCAGCTATTGCCCGCTATGAAGATGAGGTGGATAAGCTGCTAGACAAAGGTGTGGATAAAGTCTTCAACTTCTTTACCGAAGCAGGACTTGGTTTTGCTGAAGAATCATTGGCTTACGTAAAAGAAGAAAGCGTAATCGCTTAACTAATGCGAAATAAGGACGACATGGGAATTGTTATCATTAGCATCCGATTGATTTTTAAAGGTTTTTTTGATTTCACGCAAAATTTATCCTATACTGCTGGCAACTCAAATAAGGAATCGTTTTTATGAAAGGTGATAAAAAAGTCATCGCCAAGCTCAACGAGGTGCTGACCAGCGAGCTCACCTCCATCAACCAATACTTTTTGCATGCCCGCATGTATAAAAATTGGGGGTTCGGCGAACTTAATGAAAAGCTGTACAAGAAATCAATCAAAGACATGAAACAGGCAGATGCGATTATCGAGCGCGTATTGTTTCTTGAAGGGCTGCCTAACCTACAAGCGCTAGGCAAGCTTTACATTGGTGAAGACACGGTAGAAATGTTGAAGTGCGACAGTCGCTTCCAGCTTGAGCAAATCCCGTTAATTAAAGATGCAATCCAGTTATGTGAAGAGAAGCAGGATTACGTGAGCCGTGATTTGCTTGAAGATATTCTTGAATACGAAGAAGAGCATCTCGACTGGATTGAAACGCAAGAATACCAAATTGACGCCATGGGTATCGAGACCTACCTGCTGAAACAAATTGAGGGAGACGAATAATGAAAGGTAACGCGAAAATTAATGACGCGCTGAATGATCTGTTGTCTTACGAACTGGCGGCAATGGATCAGTATTTCATTCACTCTCAGATGTATCTGGACTGGGGCCTAAACAAGCTTTATGAACGCATCAACCATGAGTTTGATGACGAAAAAGGCCACGCAACCAAACTCATCGAACGTATGCTGTTTTTAGAAGGTACGCCAGACATGGTTACGCGCACCGGTTTCAAAGTGGGTCACGACGTGCCTTCTATGTTGGAAAGTGATCTTCGTGTTGAGTACGAAGTCGATGCAAAGCTAAAAGAAGTCATTGCTCTGTGTGAACAGGAAAGTGATTACGTTACCCGTGACATCTTGGTCGAACTTCTGGACGATACAGAAGTTGACCACGCGCACTGGTTAGAGCAACAGCTTGGCCTTATCAAGCGTTTAGGTCTTCAGCTTTATATGCATTCTCAAATGTAACCAGCTTACGAAGTTTATCTTTGTATTTAAAAATGCCCTGCGATGTCAGGGCATTTTTGTTTCAAAAAACATCACATAGGGTGTCTCTTCATTTTCTACATGGATGAGCATCTTCCAGCGCATAGTGGGCTCTGAACAACTCCCCAGCATAAACCAACCTGACCAATCCCCATTGTCCTGTTGTTCGGCTAGCACGGGAATCTTACCCATATACATGTTTACCCCTTCAATCCAGATACTTTGCACTTGTTTTGAAAGTGGTAACGACAAGTTAACGGTTATCGATTCTTCGACAACCGGTAATTGAGCAAATTCCGCTTCAATATTGTCGTTTTTCATTACGATACTGCAATGCAAATTGACAAACTCACACTGATTGCCTAAACCCTTTGATGGGGGTGGCGTTATGCGAAAGTACTGGGTGCAATAAACGAGAATAGCTATTGCTATTATTAGTGTAGGAACCAGAAGTTTCTTCGCTTTATTTGTTGTAATCATGTGAAAAAAACATCCTATTCTTTCGTGGTTCAATGATACTTTTGACGGAGATCAACCACGACTAGTTTATGGTATCTTTTTGTTAATAAAAATCTTATTATCCGCCTACCAGCTGACCTGTACAAAAACACCACACTTAATAAAAGGTTCAGTGTTTAGCCTGCAACTTGCATTAAAGCCTAAAAGTGGCAGTTGGAAACCCATTTACCATTGAAGTGGAATATCAATCAAATGAGTGAAATAAGCCAAGCACAACCTGACTACAACTATAAAGTTGTCAGGCAATTTACCATCATGACTATTGTCTGGGGTATTATCGGCATGGGTCTGGGAGCTTTTATTGCAGCACAATTGTTTGCACCCGCCCTCAACTTCGATACACCCTGGTTAACCTTCTCGCGCTTAAGACCGTTACACACGAACGCGGTAATCTTCGCTTTCGGCGGTTGTGCGCTGTTTGCCACGTCTTACTACATCGTGCAGCGTACGTCTCAAGTGCGTTTATTCAGCGACAAGCTCGCCGCCTTTACGTTCTGGGGCTGGCAGGCGGTTATCGTTGCCGCAGTGGTTACTTTACCGTTCGGTATCACCGCCAGTAAAGAGTATGCTGAATTAGAGTGGCCAATTGATATTTTAATCACCTTGGTATGGCTCGCGTATATCATCAACTTTTTCGGTACCATCATTATTCGAAAAGTGTCGCACATATACGTAGCTAACTGGTTCCTTGGCGCATTCATGCTAACGGTTGCAGTTCTGCATATTGGTAACAGCATGGCGATTCCGGTGTCGTTCACCAAATCTTACTCACTGTATGCAGGTGCAGTGGATGCAATGATGCAATGGTGGTACGGCCACAATGCGGTAGGTTTCTTCCTGACAGCGGGCTTCCTGGGTATGATGTACTACTTCGTGCCAAAACAAGCAGGTCGTCCGGTTTATTCTTACCGACTTTCCATTATTCACTTTTGGGCACTCATTTCACTGTATATCTGGGCGGGTCCGCACCATTTGCATTACACCGCACTGCCAGATTGGACGCAGTCTTTGGGTATGGTGATGTCAGTTATCCTGTTTGTTCCCTCCTGGGGCGGCATGATCAACGGTATCATGACCCTATCTGGTGCATGGCACAAACTTCGCACCGACCCCGTTCTGCGTTTCCTCATTGTTTCACTGTCGTTCTACGGTATGTCTACCTTCGAAGGTCCAATGATGGCAATCAAAACCGTAAACGCCCTGTCACACTACACAGACTGGACCATAGGTCACGTACACTCCGGAGCACTGGGCTGGGTTGCCATGGTATCGATTGGTTCGATTTACCACCTCATCCCCGTACTGTTTGGGCAACGGGCCATGTACTCGACCAAGCTGGTTAACGTGCACTTCTGGTTAGCCACCATCGGCGTGGTGCTGTACATCGTGGCCATGTGGATGTCGGGTGTTCTGCAAGGTCTGATGTGGCGTGCAGTTAACGCTGACGGCACGCTAACCTACAGTTTTGTTGAGTCGCTTGAAGCATCCTATCCTTTCTATGTGGTTCGTTTCATCGGTGGGGTGTTCGTGGTAGCCGGTATGCTGGTGATGGCTTATAACACCTGGAAAACAGTACGTGCGCCGAAAGGCAGCATTGCACCTGAGCCAGCAGCGCAAGCAGCATAAGGAGACGTTGTTGTGAAAAATCCACATGAGTTAATTGAAAAGAACGTCGGCCTGTTAACCGTTCTAATTCTTATTGCAATCAGCTTCGGTGCCTTGGTGCAAATCATGCCGCTGATGTTTCAGCAGCAAGTGCTTGAGCCGGTAAAGGGCCTTAAGCCTTATACCGCGCTTCAACTGGAAGGCCGTGATATTTACATTCGTGAAGGATGTGTAGGTTGTCACAGCCAGATGATTCGTCCGTTTCGTGCTGAAACCGAACGTTATGGCCATTACTCAGTAGCCGGTGAATCTGTGTGGGAGCATCCGTTCCTGTGGGGTTCTAAGCGCACAGGGCCAGATCTGGCTCGCGTAGGCGGTCGATACAGTGATGAGTGGCATCGCGTTCACCTGCTTAATCCTCGTAACGTGGTTCCTGAATCTAATATGCCGGGCTTCCCCTGGCTGGCGGAAAACACCCTGACGGGTGAAGACACGGCCAAGAAAATGGAAGTGTTCCGCGGATTCGGTGTGCCTTATACCGATGAAGATATTGCTGGTGCACAAGACGCAGTTAAGGGTAAAACAGAAATGCAGGCTCTTATTGCATACCTTCAATCCCTCGGCACATATCTTAATTGATTATGGATCAGGGAATTGCAGGCAGCATATTTACTGTCGTCGTGTTTGTATCCTTTGTTGGCGTAGTTTGGTGGGCATTTAACGGTCGAAATAAACAAAGATTCGACGAAGCCGCCAACCTACCGTTTGCTGACGAAGAAAAAGAAGAATCGCAAAAAAATAAGCAGGAGTCTTGAACTCATGACCACGTTTTGGACAATATGGATTTCAGTGATAACACTGGGTCTCATCATCGGATGCTTCTTCCTGTTGCGTTGGGCGCTGGCCAACAAAACAGGCGTGCCTGAAGGTGAGTCTATGGGCCACGCTTTCGATGGAATTGAAGAGATTAACAATCAACTCCCTCGCTGGTGGACCATCCTTTTTTACATCACAATCGTATGGGGTTTTATTTATCTGGCGCTTTACCCGGGCCTGGGTGCGTATCAGGGCCTCTTGGGTTGGAAAAGCTCCAACCAAGGTGTACTTTCTTTAGAAGAATCGGCGCAAGCGCGCGCAGATGCCAAAGAAGAAGGGTTGCTGGTTGAGTACGATCGTGAACTGGACAAAGCCGCTGACGTTTACGACCCAATTTTTGAAGAGTATGCCAAAGTACCGGTTGAAGAACTGGTCAACGATCCGGAAGCGGTGAAAATCGGTCAGCGTCTGTTTTTACAAAACTGTGCGCAGTGTCACGGCTCCGACGCCCGTGGTGCGAACGTTGGCTTCCCTAACCTCACCGATGACGACTGGTTATATGGTGGCAGTGGTGCGAAGATCAAAGAAACACTGATGCTTGGCCGTCGCCCTATCATGCCCGCCTGGATTGACGCCATGGGCGAACAAGGTATCAAGGAAACGGTTGCGTATGTGCTTAGTTTAAGTGGCCGTGAACAAGAGCCTGAAATGACCGCACTTATCGATGCTGGTAAGGCACGTTTCATGGTGTGTGCAGCTTGTCACGGTATGGACGGTAAAGGTAACCAAATGCTGGGTGCCCCGAACCTGACAGACAATGTCTGGTTGTACGGTTCCACTGAGCAATCTGTTACTGACACCCTGACTTATGGTCGTAACGGCGTGATGCCTTCATTCAAGAAAACCTTGGGTGACGATAAAATTCACGTTGTAGCAACCTATGTATACAGCCTGTCTCATTAAACGCTGACAGCACAATAAAAAGCCCCGTGTTTGCGGGGCTTTTTTGTGGGAGAATGGGAAAAATATTGATAGAAATCATAAAACAACCGTGGTTAATCCTTTAGTCTTGGCGCTCATTCCGGGCATTAATTGAATGTGAAGTGTTATGCATACTCCCTGGTACAAACAGTTCTGGCCGTGGTTCCTTATCGCCGTGCCGGTTATCACCGTCATCATGAGTGGTTTTCTCATCCATTTTGCTACGTCGACACAAGATACGCTGGTCGTCGATGATTACTACAAAGAGGGTAAAGCCATCAATGCAAGGCTCGATAAAGTCGAAGCAGCGCGTAGGCTAAATATCACCACCGATTTAATGGTAGATGACAACCGGGTTTCAGTGAAATTTCATTCAGGTATACCGCAGGATGGTACGGCGCTAAAAATTGCATTTTATCACGTTACCCTGGCTGAACGGGATACCGAACTCCTCTTAACCCGGGATGCGTCGGGTGTGTATCGGGGAACCACTGAAGCCGAACTCGACGGAAAGTGGCGAATCAGCCTTACTCCAATCGATGAAGCCTGGAAGATTCAAAATACCGTTTTATTGCCTCAATCTCAGAAAATCGCCTTTAATCCGTGAGTACTGAATCTTGCTATCACTGTGGGGAACCGAACGACCACCGTCAGCTTTTCTCCGCAATTGTCCTTGGTGAGTCCAGACAATTTTGCTGTCCGGGTTGCTTAGCGGTCGCCGAAGCCATTGTTGATAACGGCCTGGAAGATTACTATCAGTTTCGTACCGAGCCCGCCGCGAAAGGCGCCACTACGCCTGAAAGTTCACTGGATAAATTAGCACTTTATGACGAACCGGCACTCCAGGAAGAGTTTGTCTACGACGAAGGTAAGCACAAGCAAATAGAATTTACCCTCGAAGGAATTACCTGTGCAGCCTGCGGCTGGTTAATTGAAAAGCAGTTATCAAAGGTAAGCGGTATAAAAAAAATCGCGGTGAATGTTGCGCAACGGCGGGCCGTAGTGACCTGGGAGCCCGATACTTTATCGCTAAGCCAAATCATGGCATCGCTTCAACGTATTGGTTACCCGGCATTACCTTTTCAGCCCGACCAACATGAAGCCACTTACAAAGCTGAAGATAAGCAATTCCTGAAAAAGCTGGGGTTAGCTGGCCTGATGACCATGCAGGTTATGATGCTTGCCGCCGCGCTGTATTTTGATCTTCTGGATGCGATGGATGCACAAACGGTGTCTTACTTTCACTGGATTGCGTTAGTGCTTACCACTCCCGTCGTATTTTATTCAGGCAGTACGTTTTATCTGGGGGCACTGAAAGCGCTCGCGGCCCGCAGCGTGAATATGGATGTGCCCGTCACCATTGCGGTGTTCGCTACTTATTTTTCTGGCACCTGGGCAACCATTTCCAATGGCGGCGATGTATTCTTCGAAAGCATCTGTATGTTCATTTTTTTGCTTTTGCTCAGCCGGTTCCTTGAACACCGAAGCCGTCATCGAGCTGCGCAAATCTCTGCCAATATGCTGCAATACATACCAGTTACGGCGAATAAACTAAATGCCGACGGCACATTGGTGCAAAGCCTCGCCAAAGCGTTAAAGATTAACGATACCGTGGTGGTAAAAGCCGGAGAGACGGTGCCTGTCGATGGCATCATTGTTGATGGCAGCAGCGAATTTGATGAATCTATGCTTACGGGTGAGTTCAACCCGAGCAGAAAAACCGTCGGCGACACGATTTTTGGTGGTACCAATAATCTCAGTAACAGCGTAACAATACACGTTACACAAACGCTCAAACACGCGCTGGTCAACCAAATTATTCGCCTGCAAAGTGTTGCTATGGCTTCAAAACCCAAGGTCGCGCAGTTAGCGGATAGATTTTCCAGCTTGTTTGTATCATTGGTACTTTTCATTGCAGCGCTGACCTTCGTTTACTGGTACTGGCAGGACGATCCGCGTGCATTCTGGATCACGATTTCCGTATTGGTTGCAACCTGCCCTTGCGCGCTTGGATTAGCGACACCCACAGCCCTTACTTGCGCCATGGCGACGCTGAACAAAAAGGGAATTTTACTGAAGCGGGCCGATGCCCTTGAACAACTCGCCAGTATTACAACTATTGTGATGGACAAAACCGGAACACTAACAGAAGGTCGTTTTGCCATCACCGAATCCTGGTTTGCTGATAACGAACAAAAAGACACCATCATGCACGTGATGGCGTCGTTGGAATCCCGTTCAGAGCACCCTATCGCCGCCGCATTTAGCGCAGACGATCTTGCTCCGGTAACGAATGTGACGATAACGGCGGGTAAAGGAATCGAAGGCGATATACATGGCCAATGTTACAAAGCGGGCTCAGCACGTTTTACAGCCTGCGATAAGTTAGAAATTCCGATAATCGCTAATGTATACCTTGTGTCGAATGATAAATGCCTTGCCGCATTCAGAGTGACTGATCAAATAAAATCGGATGCTGAAGACGTACTAAGCGCGTTCTCGAACTTCAAAAAAGTGTTGTTGAGCGGTGATATTCAGCAAAACGTAGACGACATTGCCGCGCAATTACACATCGATGAAGCCATAGGTGGAAACAGTCCAGAAGATAAACTCAATGTTGTACATGCGCGCCAGGCAGCTAATGAGCATATTTTGATGATGGGAGATGGCATCAATGATGCGCCAGTACTGGCTGCCGCGGATGTTTCGGTGGCGGTTGGCAATGCAACAGACATTGCCAGAAGCGCCGCTGATGTGATTTTCCTCAATGAGAAGCTTACGTTGATGCGTCATTTGTTGAGCATGGCGAGCCGGGTGAAACGTGTAATCCGCCAGAATATGGCGTGGGCCATCGGCTATAACCTGATGGTATTACCCTTTGCAGTCAGTGGCATTTTAACGCCGTGGATGGCCGTTATTGGCATGAGCCTCAGCAGCATTATTGTGGTGACTAATTCTACCAAACTGTTAAAGTAATTCTTATGAGTATAATTTATGTACTAATTCCGCTGGCCATTATCATTGTGGCTATAGCTATCGGGGTATTCTTTTGGGCTGTGAAATCTAATCAGTTCGAAGATCTCGATCGTCAGGGGTACAGCATACTCTTTGACGATGACCTGTCGCCCGAAGAGAAAAAACTCGCTGAAGAACGTAAGAAACTGAATGAGTGAGTTTTCTTTTCTATCGGCCTTTCTGGTTGGTATTGCCGGAGGGGTGCATTGCATTGGTATGTGTGGTGGCGTTTCAATTGCGCTTTCTGGTGCAATTCCCAAAAATGCCAATGGTTTTCCTTATGCACTGGCCTACAACTTTGGTCGCATTACCAGTTATATTCTTGCTGGTGCGATTACGGGTGCAGTTGCACAAATCGCCAAAAAGTACCTGCCATTATCGGGGCCGATCCTCGCCATTCTAAGTGGAATCATGCTGTTATCTATGGCGTGTTATCTTGGCAACTGGTGGAGAGGCATTGCTCGTATTGAGAAGCTGGGTGGCCATTTATGGAAATCTATACAGCCAGTTGCTAAACGTTTTTTACCTTTCAGGTCTCCTCTCTCCGCTATTCCTTATGGTATGATTTGGGGGTGGTTACCGTGTGGGCTGGTTTATTCCACTCTCACCTGGGCATTAGCGTCTGGTACAGCCTTTTCTGGCGCGGTGATCATGGCGGGGTTTGGATTAGGTACACTTCCCGCGTTACTTGCCACCTGGGCAGGAGCGAACTGGGTTCTTAAAGGGTTCAGACAGCCGATGGTACGGCAACTAATCGCATTGAGTCTGCTGATATACGCGCTTTATATTTTATGGCGGGCAGTCAGTAGTTTTTAAAAGCAGTTACGTAAAAATGGTAAGTAAGCATGCAAAAGCGTTCGGATTTCTCAATCCACTGTCAAAACTGCAGTTTTAGTCACTTATGTCTTCCAGTTGCTTTAAACAAAACTGAAATTGAATCGCTGGACGATATCGTTGAACGAAAAAAGCCGCTTCACAAACATGACACCTTGGTTGAAGCGGGTGACAAATTCACGTCCTTGTACGCTGTACGTGCTGGCTCTTTTAAATCATTTGTGACCGATAGAGAAGGTGAAGAGCAAATTATTAGCTTCCACTTTCCGGGTGACATCATCGGTTTCGACGGATTACGTGACGATACGCACCAAAGTTATACTCAGGCGCTGGAAACCGCCATGGTGTGTGAACTTCCCTATGCCACGCTGGAAAAGATGTCAGAACAGTTTCCTAAGTTGCGAAACCAGGTCATGCGCTTTATGAGTGCCGAAATAAAGCAAGATCATCAAATGATGATGTTATTGAATAAACGCACCGCCGAAGAGCGTTTAATTTACTTTATTGCTCACCTTTCTGGTCGTTTTGAAGAGCGCGGTTTCTCACATCGCCAGTTTAATCTGAGTATGACGCGCAACGAAATTGGTAATTATCTCGGCCTGACGGTAGAAACCATTAGCCGATTGCTAACCCGTTTCCAGAAAGAAGGGATCATAAAAGTCGACGGCAAGCTGATCACCATTTTGGATTTTGAGGGCATGGATAAGCGTTTACACTCTATGGATATCCCCACTACCTGCGTTGACTGATATCCGCACAGTCTATTGATCTGAAACAACGTCTCTCCTGGACGGTTTACTATACTAAAGATGTAAGCCGTATCGCTGTCCATAGACTAAGGAGGGACGTCATGATCACTTACAACCGCATTCTCGCTGTTGTCCAACCGGACAAATCCGAACAGCCCGCCCTTTCAAGAGCCATTGAAATTGCTAAAAAAACCGGTGCTGAAGTCCATGCATTGCTGGTTGTTTATGACTTTTCTTACGACATGACCACCATGCTCACGCGTGCTGAGCGAGAGGCAATGCGAAAAGCGGTAACTAACGATCGCAAGCAATGGGCTGAAAATACGTTTAGTCACTATGACGGATGCCCGGTAAAAGTGTCTGTCGTCTGGAATGACAAAAGATACGAAGCCATTATTCGCTATGCAGTAGAACAAAATATTGATCTTGTTGTTAAGTCAACCCGGCAACATCACGAACTCAGCACCATCATTTTCACCCCCACAGATTGGAATTTACTCCGTAAGTGCCCCACCCCGGTGCTGCTGGTAAAAGACCATGTGTGGCCGGAAAATGGCACTGTGGTTGCAGCAGTCAATGTGGGCACCGAAGATAAAGAGCATGCCGAACTGAATAACAAGATTACCGTTGTCGCCACCGACTATGCCAATATGCTAAGTGGTCAGGTTCATTTGGCAAATGCTTACCCGTCTACACCGCTGAATATTGCCATTGAAATCCCGGACTTTAACGCCCAATCCTATCAAAACTCCGTTAGAGACCATCACCTGAAAGAGATGGAAGTCCACAGTGCCAAATACGGCATTGGTATTGCCAACTGTCACGTTGTTGAAGGTCTGCCAGAAAAAGCGGTGTCACGCATTAGTGAACAGTTAAATGCTGAGTTGGTGGTTATCGGCACGGTTGGCCGCACCGGATTGTCTGCAGCGTTCATTGGCAACACCGCTGAACACGTACTCGACAGCTTAAATTGTGATGTCCTGGCCATTAAACCTGACGGATTTGTCTCTCCTATCAGTTAAGGTATTTACGCTGCCGCACGACTCTCTATGGCGGCAGCGCACTTCGTTTTGTATAATGACACTTTTATTTTTCCCATCGTCAATTCTGAAGTGTCATGAATCAATTAACATCAGCCGAATCCAGTACATCGAGCCACAGCGCCGAAAACAAACAGAAGTACAATTTCAATAAGTTGCAGAAGCGCTTGCGTCGTAACGTGGGTAAAGCCATTGATGACTTCAAGATGATTGAAGACGGAGATAAGGTCATGGTGTGCCTGTCTGGGGGTAAAGACAGTTACACCATGTTAGACATTTTACTTTTCTTACGAAAAATTGCGCCGATCCACTTTGATATCGTGGCGGTGAATCTTGACCAAAAGCAACCCGGGTTTCCTGAGCACGTTTTACCGGAATACTTAGCATCACTGGGCATCGATTATAAAATCGTAGAAGAAGACACCTACTCCATCGTGAAAGATAAGATCCCTGAGGGCAAAACGACCTGTTCTCTGTGTTCGCGACTGCGCCGTGGCATTCTATATCGCACTGCCAAAGAATTAGGTGCAACCAAAATCGCATTGGGGCATCATCGTGATGACATGTTGGAAACTTTGTTTTTAAACATGTTCCATGGCGGAAAACTCAAAGCCATGCCACCTAAGCTTGTTAGCGATAATGGCGAACATATTGTTATTCGTCCTCTTGCCTATTGCAGTGAAAAAGACATTCAGAAATACTCAGACGCGGCATCATTCCCAATCATTCCCTGTAATCTCTGTGGTTCACAAGAAAACCTGCAAAGACAAAACATTAAGATGATGCTTCAAGACTGGAATAAGCGTTTTCCTGGCAGAATTGAATCCATGTTCAGGGCAATTCAAAACGTTGCGCCGTCTCACCTGGCCGATAAAAACCTGTATGATTTCGCGGCTATTCAGACAACAGGTGCGCCTGTGGCCGACGGTGATACCGCATTTGATGCGCCTGAATTTAAAGACGAGCTGGCAGAAGAAAATCGTTCAGACGTGCAAATTGTCAACCTGGCGGATTAACACATGAAAATAGGACTCGCCCTTGGTGCTGGCGCTGCCAGAGGATGGACACACATTGGCATCATTCAAGCGCTGGAAAAGCTGGGTGTAAAAATTGATGTGGTTGCAGGATGCTCCATCGGTGCTTATGTGGGCGCGGCCTATGCCAGTGGTAAGCTGGAGCCACTCAAGGAATGGGCTTGCTCGCTGACTGAATGGCAGATTTTAGCCTTAATGGGAGTTGGCATTCGAAAAGGTGGTATTGCCAGCGGTGAAAAGGTATTTACCAAACTCGCTGACGAATTTTGTGCCCCGACCTTTGAAGAAATGCAAAAACCGTTCGCGTGTGTGGCGACAGACTTATATTCCGGTCGTGAGGTTATGTTCTCGCAAGGGCCGTTAGATAAATGCGTACAGGCGTCATGTGCCATCCCGGCTTTATTCAGTCCGGTGTCTTATCAGGATCGCTGGCTGGTGGATGGTGCTGTGGTGAATCCGGTACCCGTAAATCTTTGTCGGCAGTTGGGCGCAGATTTTGTTATCGCGGTTAATCTGAACGCAGACTTTAAACCGCAACGCCTCGACAAGCCTGCTGAAGAACACGAGAAAATGCAGAAGAAAAATGATGATTTCTTCTCTAAAAGTACCAACATGGTAAAGCAGTGGTTTTCTCATGATGAGAAAGAGACTGCGCCTCAGCCGCCAAGTATTTTGGGTGTGATGACCAGTTCACTAGAGATCTTACAGGCAAGAGTGACCCGCTCACGCCTCGCTGGCGATCCACCCGATGTTCTCATCGAACCTTATCTTTCCGATGTGGGATTGATGGAATTTCATCGTGCAGAAGAGTTGTGTCAGGAAGGCGAACGCACTGTTGCCCGGCTTGCAGAGCAGATAAAATATCAGCTTGTTATTGAAAGCAAAGAAATCGAAGCAGAAGATCTTGATAACATTGAGAACGCCGAACAATAAGGTTTGGCGTTATTAATGCTGCTTATTTTGTTGCTTTTGCCGTAATTCGAAACGGCTTCTCGGGCAGTACTAATCCTTTACTGCTCTCAATCCATTCGGCTGACAGCATTTGTGTTCCCATATTGATGTTCGGTGCATCTTTCACCGGCATACTGATATTTTCATCAGCGAACTGGATATTTAGTCCGTCTACCGTTGGCATTATGAAAGATAGGAAGCTGCCCATTTCATTGAAAAAAGAACGGTATTGTTCAAGCAAATACGTCAACTCTTCTTTGCTATAGCGCGTCTTCAAATATGCGGTCTTTGTTTCAAGCTGTACAGACATATCACATAAATTGGCGGCCTCAGCCAAATCGATTTCGACAAAGGCTTCAGCCATCTTTAACACTTTTTCCGATGGTACCGTGAAACGATATTCCTCAGAAACCTCAAGTGGCAATGTCTGTTTATCAGTGACAATCTTCGCGTTATTTATTTCGCATAAGCGCCCTTCACCCACACGCTGAAAACCAAATGCAAACTGCAATGCTTGCGTGTCTTCGCCGTCGAGCTTTTTCACGTGACTATAAAACCGGCTATATTCAACCTGAATGACTTCGGCGTTAACACTACCTGCAAAGAGCAGCATCAATGCTGCAGACAACACCTTTTTCACTACATGTAATCCCTGTTGTAACGAATCATAGCCTGTAGTTCCTCTACGTAAGCTATGCCCCGCTCTGAGTAATTCATCAGCCCTTCGGCTAAGGCGACACCTGTCACTGGTAATTGATTCGATCTAAGTGTACTTCGAATAGTACGTAGCTCTTTATAGGCATTGTGACGATTAATATTGCGCATGTAGGTATAAGTAGCCTTTGATAAGTTAGGGAACTTAGCGACCTCGTGATCAGCCCCTTCGGTACGGCGTGCGGGGACAAATCCACAGCCCTTACGAAAACACCAGAGACCAAAAAAATTATAACCTTTGCGTGCAAATCGACTGGTTCCCCATGCCGATTCATTCGCTGCCTGAGCCAGTACCAGCGACACCGGTAGTATATCAACCCGACGCAAGAGCGTCTGTAATTGATCATCAATTTCAGCATCTTCATCAACTTTATACTCATTAACCAACCAGACAACCCGTTCCTGATCATCTTCAGTTAACGTTTCGCCCAATGAAATTTGACGCTGGAGAGTTTGAATGTAGTGACGTAATGAAAGTAGGTACTCGTTTTGCTTTTCTACTTCAGGACGAAGGTAATTGAAAAAGGCTTCCTTCTTTTCCTGTACGTTTTCGATATCGATAAAGTCAGGTACAGGCTCGTCGGCCTGCTCGGTGATAGGAATATCAAGAATATCAGGCTCCCTGGATGACATGATCCAGGCGTTAATCACGATAACCAGTAAAATGGCAACGGTAATTAACACAATATTCATGGTTTCTCTTTTATGCATCGAAAGTCGACTCCTGTCTATCACCCGTCAATGCCTGTTGGTCTTCTGCTGTATCAAAAATGGTTGTATAAAGCAGTCCGGTTACCACGAAGTACAGTGGCATGATCAGCAAAAAACCCAGGCCAAAAGTAAAGATACTCAGCAGAAACAATACGAGAAAAATCACAAAAAGAACAATAAATGATAACAAATATTGGTTAACGGCCCGGCAGGAAGCCATTACAGCCTGAAGTACGCCCATCTTTTTATCGGCAATAAGAGGCAGCGTGAACGTAGAGGCAACAAAAACGTAAAGCCCGGGAATGATTAATACGGCCAAACCGAGCTGCACCAGTACAGAAATAAGCAGTTGAGCGAGTGCCAACGGCAATACCCAGGACACAAATTTGAAGATATCTGTCATGGTGACTTTTTGCCGTCTGGCGATATTAATCCCCATTACCGATAGTCCCGCTGATAGCGGCGCAACAATAATGATCATCGCAATATCAAGAATACCTTGCTGCTGTGCCGGCATACCCGTGAGTTCTTCCAGGGGGAAACTATTGGCAATGAGTAAGGCAAACGCGAGCACAGTAAAAACGATCACCGAACTGGCAGAGATGAGCGGCCAGATATTCGCCTTTAACAAAGCAATGGCAACCCGGGCAATCTGTTTGAAATCGAACTGCCCTTTTTCTTTAATGATTTTATAGCGATCGTTTAAAGCAGTATTAAACGGAGGTTTGTTTGATGCAGACACGAGACACTTCTTAATATTTTGATGGGCGGATTATACCGCAAGAGGCCGGTTTGCCTACTAAAGCAGGACAAGTTTCATGGCCAGGCCGACGAGCAGTACGCCCATGGTACGGTCGAGCCAATAGCCCTTTTCCCCGATAATTTTGGCAACACGACTGGTACTTAATAACCATGACAGCATACAAAACCACGCAGCCGTTGCAGCAGACAAATAAATGCCATATCCCAGTTTTATCATAACGGGGGTATGAGGATTAATAATGACGGTGAAGAGCGAAAGAAAAAACAAGGTCGCTTTCGGATTCAGCCCGTTGGTCAAAAACCCGATTCGAAACGCTTTTGCTGCGGAAATATCTGGCGATGAGGCTTTATTCCTAGGATCACCCGTTGGCGACGTTTTATCAGGCGGGCCGCTACGAAGAGCGCCTATAGCCAAATACAACAAATACGCTGCAGCTAAATAAGTAAAGGCACGATACAGCCAGGGTGTTGTGGTTAATAATACGCTTACGCCAATTAGGGAATAGGCAACATGAACAAGAATGGCAAGCCCTATTCCCACACTAGTAACCATGGCAATACGGCGACCATAAGCAACACTATGCCGGACAACAATCGCAAAATCAGGACCCGGACTTGCTACCGCGACTAAGTGTACCAGCGCGATAGTGATAAATTCTTCTAGATAGGGAAACATAAACTACAGGGTGGCGGCTAGAGATAACTCTTCAAGCAAACTCTCAACAAAATTCGGAACCACTTTAGACGCAGGACCATGATAGGACTCGTCGAACATATCGAAGCCGTCGCTCGGTTCAAGGTTTAACTCTACCGTGCGTGCACCGCTGTCTTTTGCTACCTGAACGAACCCCGCTGCCGGATAAACCTGCCCCGATGTGCCAATAGAAATAAACAAATCGGCTTTTGTGAGAGCGAGGATAATGTCGTCCATTTTAAGCGGCATTTCGCCAAACCAAACGATATCGGGCCGTAATACGCCAGAGGGCTTGCAGCATGGGCACGGTGTCGTTTCGTCAAAGGATGCTTCCCAACGGTGACTTTCACCAGAGCTAATACACCTGGCTGACAATAATTTCCCATGCATGTGGATCATGCGCTGACTACCCGCCCGTTCATGTAAGTCATCAACGTTCTGGGTTACCAACAGAAAATCTTTGCCAATTTGCTTTTCCAACCGTGCAAGTGCTTCATGAGCTGCATTGGGAACAACGGAAGGCTCCTGAAGTTGTGCTCTGCGTGCATTGTAAAACTTGTAAACCAGTTCCGAATTCGCTGCGTAAGCTTCAGGCGTGGCAACATCTTCAACCTTATGGTTTTCCCAAAGGCCATTGCTGTCACGGAAGGTTCGTAATCCTGACTCAGCAGAGATACCTGCACCGGTTAACACTACAACCCGTGGCTTATTACCCATCCTTATACCTCCACAGGAAAGTGTGAATTTGCGCCCCATTCAGACCAGGCGCCATCGTAAACACGAACATCAGTGGCACCGCATAGTAATGCAGCCACACCAATAATGCATGCGGTTACACCTGAACCGCAGCTACAAATAATTGGTTTATCAAGGCTAATCTGAGTTTCAGCAAACAGTGCTTCTAACGCCGACACCTCTTTAAATTTGCCATTCTCAAGTACGGTCTGGAATGGCAGATTGTATGAACCGGGAATATGCCCACGTCGAACGCCAGCTCTGGGTTCGTCGACGTTGCCATGAAAACGTGCTGCACTGCGCGCATCAACAATTTGTGTTTCAGTGTTCATTGCCGCTAACACGTGTTCTGCATTAGCAAACCAGGCTTTGGCTGGCACAACGGCTTGATAATTACTCGTGTTGTGCTGGGACGAAACATGCTTTGATTCTGAGAACCCGGAGGCTTCCCAGGCAGGCCAGCCGCCATTGAGTAGTCTCACGTTCTGATGGCCCAGCGCTTTCATCATCCACCACAATCTTGGCGCGCTAAATATACCCCGGTTGTCATAAATGACTATGTCGGAATTAATGTTTAACCCCAACTGGCTCAACAAACTCGAAAAAGCGTCTGCCGATAAATTTGTATGTGGTAGTCCGCTGCTGTGGTCGCTCCCTTCGGCATCGATATCGACATCAATGGTGCCGGGAAGAAGTTGGGAGTCTCTGATATCTGCCGTTCCGTTAATCGGATCAGACATCAACGCGCGAAGTATAGTAATTGGTTGTTCAGATAACTGCTGCTGTAAATTTGCTGCCGACACCAATATTTGATTCATTCAGACCCTTCTCAGAACGGCTGTACACGAAACTGCACGATTTCCACACTATACGAAGATTCATCCTAAAAATACAGCCAATTATCGTCAAAAAAGCGAAAAATATAGCGGATGTTGCTTGTAAGACACTGAAAGTAAGATTATTCCCATGACTTAATGCGTGCAAAATATGTACAGCAATATCAAGATTAGATTTAGATAAGATAAATGGTGCCCGGGGCCGGACTTGAACCGGCACGCTGTTACCAGCGAGGGATTTTAAATCCCTTGTGTCTACCAATTTCACCACCCGGGCATTGGGTTGTCGCTAGGACAGGTACAGGTTGGACCCTGCTGTTGCGTGAGCAACAAATAATGGAGGCGGAACCCGGAGTCGAACCGAGATCCACGGATTTGCAATCCGCTGCATAGCCATTCTGCCATTCCGCCATTTTGGAGCGGGAAACGAGATTCGAACTCGCGACCCCGACCTTGGCAAGGTCGTGCTCTACCAACTGAGCTATTCCCGCTAAGTCTGCATGATGCTATTTCTAGCTTCATCAGCGTTTTACTGAGGTGCTCCGTAAAACGTGGGGTGCATTCTACCTACCCGGATAAAACTGTCAACAGCAAAAACCATCAAAATGCACCTAAATACCTAATTTTCTGTCTGTTTGCTTTTTTTTTGCCCGCATTGTGCAAGAGACAAACAAACGTAATCAGCCCTGACGTCCAGCAAGGTGCTTCCAGGCCGCTGAGGTGTATACCAGCATAGACCAAATTGACAGCACTGCGGCAATATAAAGCAAGATATAACCTAACGTAACCCAATAAATTGGAAAGCCCATGAAAGTTTCAAGGCCAGATAATAGCCCTATCAGTGCTAACATCTGCGCCATGGTCTTTGCTTTTCCAATAAAACTGACTTTTACCGTATCACTATAACCACGCTGGGCCATCCACTCGCGCAAGGCTGAAATATAGATTTCACGTACCATCAGTACAATCGCCGGAATCGTGATCCATAACGTCCCATATGTATGGGTAATCATGATCAGCGCCGTAGCGACGATAAGTTTGTCAGCCACCGGGTCTAAAAACGCACCAAATGGCGTACTCTGTTTCAGTTTACGGGCCAGATAACCATCGAACCAATCGGTTATGGCCGCTAGCCAGAAAACAAATGCGCCGGCCTCTTTTGCCCACTTCCAGTCAAGAAAATACACCGCGACAAACACTGGAATAAGCACAACACGAAAAATCGTGATGATATTAGGTACCGTCCACATAAATTACTTCTCGTTTAAAAATAATGACATCACGTAATGGAGGCATGTTACCACGCCTGCGATTTTACACATCCTCAAAGATGCAGGTGATCGTATATTGTTTCAGCCAGCTCCTGGCTAATGCCAGGCACATTGGCAATTTCATCTTTGCTGGCTTTTTTAAGCCCTTGCAAGCCGCCCATGTATTTGAGCAAACTCTGACGACGCTTGGCGCCTATTCCTGGAATATCTTCCAGGCTAGAGGTGTTTTTCACCTTTTGACGGCGATTCCTGTGGCCAGTAATGGCGAAACGGTGTGATTCGTCACGTATGTGCTGAATCAAATGCAGGGCCGGCGAATGACTTTCCATAGGCAAGGTTTCATGGGAACCAGCAAGAATGAGCGTTTCAAGACCCGGTTTTCGCGTTGTTCCTTTCGCTACCCCTACCAGTAACGGCTTTTTATCGACAGGCCAGTCTTCAAAAAATGCCTCTGCCTGTCCCAACTGTCCCTTCCCCCCGTCGATAAACAGAATGTCTGGGATCTTACTCACTTCCTGTACGTTCTTATATCGGCGTTTTAGGGCCTGAGCCATGGCAGCATAATCATCGCCAGGGGTGATCCCTTCGATATTGTATCGACGGTAATCACTTTTCAGCGGGCCTTCGCGATTGAACACCACGCAAGAAGCCACGGTTTGCTGCCCCGACGTGTGACTAATATCAAAGCATTCCATGCGCTGAATGGGTTCATCCCGATCAAGTATGTCTTCTAGGGCCAGGTATCGAGCATGCACTGATTTCTGCTGGCTGTATTGGGCATCTAACGCATTTTCAGCATTAGTTTGCGCCAAACTCAGGTAGCGACGTTTTTCTTCCCTCGCCCCTTTGAACAACTTAACCTTGCGTTTGGCTTCTTCACTCAACACTTCGAGTATGCTGTGTTCTTCCGATAACGTTCGAGGGGTAACAATCTGCTTGGGAATGATCTTATTGCCAGACAAATAAAACTGGAGGAAGAAAGACTCAAAGATCTCATCTTCGGTTGCCGCGGCAGGCACTTTGGGAAAATACGATTTACTTCCCAATAATTGGCTGTCTCGGATAAACATCACTTGAATACAGGCCATATTGCCACGTACCGCAAAACCAAATACGTCCATTTCGTCCTGGGTTCCCGCCACCCATTGTCGCTCTTGCACTTTGCGTAATACGTTTATTTGGTCTCGATAGCGAGCTGCAGCTTCAAAATTCAACTGCTCACTGGCCTTTTCCATTTTATTAACCAGTGTGCCAATGACCTGTTGGTTTTTACCATTCAGAAAGAGCCGGGCAAGCTGCACCTGCTCTTGATATTCCTCATCACTCACATAGCCTTGCACGCACGGGGCGCTACAGCGTTGCATCTGATATTGCAGGCACGGGCGACTTCGTGCGCGGTAATAACTGTCTTCACACTGACGAACGGGGAAAATCTTCTGCATGGTTCGCAGACTCTCCCGCACTGCCCAGGCGCTAGGATAAGGACCAAAATATTCGCCCTTTTTCTTCTGCGGACCACGATGAAACGATAAACGTGGGTGTTTGTGATCAGACAAAAATATAAACGGGTATGATTTATCATCCCGCATCACCACGTTATATCGCGGCTTATATTTCTTAATAAAGTTGTTTTCTAGCAGGAATGCTTCGGTTTCACTATTCACCACCGTTACATCCATGCTGGCAATGTTCGCTACCAGCGACCGGGTCTTCGAATTATCGACATTTTTTCGAAAGTAACTGGAGACCCGATTTTTAAGGTTTTTCGCCTTTCCAACGTATATCACCTCACCTTCGGCGTTGTACATGCGGTACACGCCAGGCTGGCTAGTAAGGTTTTTCAGGAAATCATTGTGGTCGAATTGTGACATTCAGCAAATTAAAGCATATTGGGATCGATGAGTTTGTGCCTGAGTGCCAAGTGCGTCAGCTCAACGTCGGTTTTTACGTCGAGTTTTTCGAACATACGGTAGCGATAAGTATTGACTGTTTTGGCGTTGATACTGAGCTCGTTAGCGATTTCAGGCACCTTCTGCCCTTTTGTAAGGCGCATAGCGATATTTAGTTCACGACTGGACAAATTATCGAAAGGGTTATCAGCATCTGGCGCTAACTTACTTATAGCAATACTTTGCGCAATTTCAGGCGGGAGGAACTTTTGACCTGAATGCACTTTGTAAATCGCACGGATCATTTCATCGGGATCGGCATCTTTAGTCAGAAAACCAAAGGCACCAATTTGCATAACCTGCGAAGGAATAGGGTGTTCTTTATGCATGGATAAACAAATAACACGCGTGTTTTCGGACATGCGAACGATTTTTTTTGTGGCTTCCAATCCGCCCATGCCGGGCATATTGACGTCCATTAAAACGATATCCGGGGCATTTTGTCTGCAATATTTAACTGCATCTTCCCCGTTTTTTGCTTCCGCTACGACTGAAAAGTCGGAGACATCGTCCAGGATGCGTCGAATCCCTGTTCTGACCAACTCATGGTCATCTGCCAGGATAATCTTTATCACGTTTGTGCTCACTGAATAATCGTTATTATAAGTATTGAACGCAGCCACTACACTGCGAAGCTCATAATACCATTTATTCAGTGAGAGTGAAGACAGTCTTACTACAAACACTTTTAAAGCTGTGGCAAATCAAACCAGAGCGCTTCGGTATCGTCGTGTGCATGTATTTGCAGGGTGTCGTCCTGGTAAACACCAAGTCCATCACCAGCTTCAAACGATTCGCTGTCGATACTAATCTCGCCCTTTATTACATGCAAATAACCCATGCGTTTTTCAGTCGCGATAGAAATCGATTCATTTTCTGACAAGCGCAGGCGCGATAGGGTCATATCCTGATGCACTTTTACAGTGCCTGCTCGTCCGTCTGGTGTAACCATTGGCGTAAGCGCCCCACTCTGTTGAATCGTTTTTTGCTCATAACCTGGCGTTAACGCGTTTTGGGCCGGTAGTACCCATATTTGTAGAAAATGGACTTCATCTTTATCAGAACCGTTAAACTCGCTGTGCATGATACCGCGCCCTGCCGTCATGCGCTGAATATCACCCGCCGGGATCACATCGCTGTTTCCCGTACTGTCTTTGTGTGCCAATTGACCTTCTATTACATATGACAAGATTTCCATATCTTTATGGCCATGAGTTTCAAACCCTCTTCCAGGCGCGACGCGGTCATCGTTAATAACCCGAAGTACAGAAATTCCCATATGTTCAGGGTCATAATAGCGACCGAACGAAAACGAATGATGGGAATTGAGCCAGCCAAAATTGGCGTGCCCGCGCTCACTGGCCTTTCTGATATAACGCATGTATTTCTCCTGCAAAGGTAATGAGCGTATTTTAATACTGTAGAGACGGATTAATACTTCAGAAACTAGCGTTAACTGTTCTATTTCTTAGAATCTATTAATAGTGTAACGCGCGCCATCCTGGTGGCGTCGCAGTACGATGAAGAGAATAATTAGAGAACATCGAGTAGGGTGAGGCATCACCGCCTCATCCCTCTCACAGAACCGTACGTACGGGCCTCGTATACGGCTCCTGTACAGTTTATCCAGCGTAATTGCTGGGCACATTTCCCGTTCTAACGTCTTCCAGATTCACCAGTCCAAGTTCGTTAAACCAGCTGTTTGGCATCGCGTAGCTTGCCAGTGGGCTTCTTGCGCTGCGCCAACTCGTCATGCTCATGGACGCGAACTTGCCTTTGTAGCCCCGCTGTCGTAGCCAGCGATGCAGGCGGCTCGCCTTTTTCCATAACTTCAGTTGAACACTGCGCAGTCTGCGTCTCAGCCAACTCGCGATTTGCTTGAATGCCCTGCTGGCATTGGCAATCCTGAAGTACTGGCTGAACCCTCTTAGCAGTGGATTCAGTCTGTTGATGACATGTGACAACGGTTTTCCCCCGTTGCGTTTTGTCATCTCCTTTAGCTTCATTTTGAACAATGCCAGTTTCTTCGCTTGGATTCGGGTATATTTCGTCCCGATTTCCACACCAAGGAACCTGACACCCGCATCACTGTGTGTGATGTGGGTTTTCTCTGTGTTCACGGTCAGCTTCAGTTTACCTTCAAGGATTTGGGTCGCTTGTCGTTGCGCATTCTCTGCCGCTGAACGACTGCGACACAAGATAAGAATATCATCAGCGTAGCGCACTATGCGGTGGCCACGTTGCATCATCTCCTTATCAAACGCATCCAGATAGATGTTCGCTATCAAGGGGCTGATTACCCCACCTTGCGGACTCCCTGTGTCTGTCTGCTGCCAATGGCCTTCAACCATCACCCCACTTGTTAAGAACTGGCTGATTAAGCGCAGCACGCTACCATCACGCACCCGCCGTTTAATGCTTTCTATGAT
>NZ_MDHN01000006.1 GCF_001757105.1 Alteromonas confluentis | reverse complement strand
TAATGCCGATCAGTTAAGAATATTTTCATGATCGGTTGACCGATCTTTTAAAGGCTTCAAAATCCGATATCAGTTTCTGATATCGGATTTTTTTATGCCTTTACTTTCCAACCTCGATGAAACATTCAGTCATGCTGAAGATTTGAATACTATTGATAAGCTCATGTCTTTTGTTGACCCTGAACTGCTCCAGCAAGCTTATGATTTATCGGGTGTAGCGACCGTCAGACGTCGCCGGTTGCCGCTGGATTCCGTCGTTTTTACGATTGTGGGAATGAGCCTCTTCCGTAACGACCCTGTCTGGGATGTCGCGAATAAACTCGATGTTTCGCTGCCGGGTAAAAACCGCTTTGTTGCGCCCAGTGCGGTGGTGCAAGCCCGGCAACGACTGGGGGAGGAAGCTGTCGGTCACGTCTTTAAGTTAATGGCACAGCGAGCATTTGGAGAGTATGCCTTTGAACAGTGGTGTGGTTTAAATGTCCTGGCGGTTGATGGTGTGATGTTCCGTGCGCAGGATACCAATGAGAATCTTGATACATTTGGTTGTGACCGGAATGCTAAAGGTGATAATCCTTATCCGCAGGTACGCATGTGCAGCCTGATGGAAACGTCCAGCCATCTTCTATTAGCCAGTGAATTCGACAGTCGTGATGTCGGCGAGATGTCACTTGCAGAGCGCCTTGTTCCTTCGGTGCCAGATAACTCCCTGACTCTCTTTGACAGAGGATATTACTCGTTGGGATTACTCCATCTATGGATGACTAAAGGTGTGAATACCCACTGGATGCTGCCTGCTCGTAAAGATTTACAGTACACAGTAAAGCATCAACTAAGCGACCATGATGCTGTTGTCACACTGAAAACCTCGCCCCAGGCCAGAAAAAAATTTAGTGGCTTACCTGAGACCCTCGAAGCGAGATTGACCAGCTATGAAGTCGATGGAAAGACTTACCGTGTGCTTAGTTCAATGGTCAATGCGCTACAGTTTCCCTATGACGAAGTTGTCGATGTGTATGTTCAACGCTGGGAAATAGAGCTGGGCTTCAGGGAAATGAAACAAACGATGCATCAGGCAAAACTGACACTCCGAAGCAAGAAGCCGGAGATGGTACGACAGGAGCTCTGGGGGCTATTACTCGCCTACAACCTGATTCGAATGATGATGCTGGATGCTGTCAAAGATATGCCGGAGCTATCTCCGTCCCGACTCAGCTTCGGCTTATGCATGAGACACATTATTGTATTCTTCCTGTCAACCATTCCGGAAACCGTTACTAAGCTGCCCGTTCACTATGAATATCTGATGGAATCTCTGAGAATGATGAGGTTGCCCGACAAACGTCCAGACAGATATTACCCAAGAGCGGTGAGGAAAAAACCGACTAAATACCCCACAAAGAAAAAAGCCAGTCAGCTTAACTGACTGGCATTAAGAATCTTCTGGCTTTTTTTGTATCTGAAATTAGTAGTTAGTTCGCTTAGCATGCCCACGAACTATGAGTTCTCAGCCATATAGATGGCCTCTAGGGCGAAATAGCAATTAGGCTGGCAAGATAGGATTCCGGAAGCCAACAATCTGACGCCACAATAAGTAACGCTTCATGTTAAACAGCGGAAACAATGCGGGACCAAGTATTAAACCGGCTACCGCCCATCGCTTCGCATTCATACCTGCTTCAAACGCTGCCACATAAAAAGCCACTGCACTTAGCATTAATACACCCACAGCCAGAATTAATAATCCCATGACAGTAACCTCTTGATTCGTCGCGTCAATTAATTGACTACAAAATAAACAAAGCGAGCGAATTTTACTCAAATCAGTGAGAAAAGCCAGTTAAATAAGCTTTTAGCATAAAAAAACCGGGTCAAGCCCGGTTTTTTACATTATTTAAACATTAGTAAAACGTTTTTTGATCACTTTCCATTTTCACCAGGGTTTCTGCTGGTGCAAATTTCTGATCCACCGTTTCACTAAGTTGTGTCAGCTTATTGACGACATTCTGTACACCCAGGCTATCCATGTATCTGAAGGGGCCGCCAAGGAAAGGCGGAAAACCAATACCAAATATGGCACCAATATCGCCATCTCTGGCGCTGCGAATTACGCCCTCATCAAGGCAGCGAGCCGCCTCGTTCAGCATCATCAGTACGCAGCGCTCTGCAATCGCTTTTTCACTTAGCTTTTTCGACGGTGAAACACCCAGTACAGAGTAAATGCTCTCGTCTACTTCTTTACCTGGCTTTTTACCGCTGTATACATAGAAGCCTTTGCCGTTCTTCTTACCTTTGCGGTCATCTGCCAGGACTTTATCGAATGCGCCCGGCGCTTCGAATCGCGAGCCAAACTGCTCAACCAGGAAAGGAATGATCTTAGTGCCTACATCAATGCCCACTTCATCCAGCAACTTCACCGGCCCTACCGGAAAGCCAAACTTCACTAGAGACTTGTCGATATGGTCCACAGGCTCGCCTGCCAGCAGCAAACATGCCGCTTCGTTCATGTAAGGCGCCAGAATACGGTTGACATAGAAGCCGGCTCCGTCTTTCACCACAACAGGCGTTTTCCCCTGTTTACGGGCAAATTCCACCGTAGTCGATATGGTTTCATCCGATGTCTGCTCGTGCGCAATAACTTCAGCCAAGGGCATTTTGTCCACTGGCGAGAAATAGTGAAGTCCAATCACATTTTCTGGGCGAGCGGCCTTAGCGGCGATATCGGTGATCGGAATCGACGATGTATTCGATGCAAAGATGGTTTCAGGCTTACAGTGACGCTCAACGTCTGACACCATTTGCTGCTTCAGTGATAAATCTTCGAATACCGCCTCAATCACCATGTCTGCATCCTGAAACCCGTTATAGTTCAGACTACCGGTGAGTAGAGATAGTTGTTTTTGCATTTCACTGTTAAGCATGAAGCGTTTTTTCACTTCTTTGTTCAGAATGTCATAACTGTACTTCATGGCATTGGCGATACCGTCTTCGCGAACATCTTTGATGCGCACAGGCACATTGGCTTTTGTCGCAGTGACGTAAGCAATACCGCCGCCCATCAAACCGCCACCAAGAACACCAATTTTTCCGACTTTAGCGGGCTTAACGCCCTCTACACCGTGTTCCTTTTTCATGTCGGTGGTAGCAAAGAAAATTTGACGCAGTTGAAACGACTCTGGCGTCATCACCAGTTTGCCAAACGCATCAGCCTCGGCCTGAAGCCCTGCTCTCATCCCCTCATTTAAACCCGTTTCGATAACATCGATAATCATGCCTGGTGCCGGGTAATTACCTTTGGTTTTCGAAAATGTTTGTTCACGGGCCTTTTTAAATAAGATGTTACGACCAAAGCTGTTCTGCTCCAGCGCTTTGTTAACCAGGCCTTTTTGCGGTGCTTCACGTTTAGGTTTGCCTTTTAAAGCAAACTTCTGCGCCACTTCCAACAGCACACTTTGCGGCACCATGTCATCCACAATGCCATACTTCTTGGCCTGCTTAGCCCGGGCTGCTGAGCCCGTTAGCATCATTTTCATGGCTTGCTGTACACCAATAAGACGAGGTAAACGCTGTGTCCCGCCACTACCGGGTAACAAACCTAGCTGAACTTCAGGCAATCCAAGCTGCGTTTTTGGCGAATCAGAACAAATGCGGTAATGACAAGCCAGTGCCAGTTCCAGTCCACCACCTAATGCCGGGCCATGTATGGCGGCAACAAAGGTCGCGCGCATCTTTTCGATTCTATCGAAGACTGCCTGACCTCCCGCTGCCAATGCACGCGCATCTTTCTCGGTTTCGCAGGCCGCTAACATCGTGATATCCGCACCTGCAACAAACGATGAAGGCTTGCCACTTGTTAATACCACGCCTTTTATACTGCTGTCGGCATCAATTTCATCCAGCATGGCGGAGATTTCATCGCCAAACGCCGCCTTCAATGTGTTCATGGATTCGCCGGGTACATCCATGGTTAGTATGGCAACGCCGTTATCCTGCTTTGTCAACGTGAAGGCGTTTGTCTGCTCAGCAACGGTGTTTTTTTGCATGTCCTGTTCACTCATTATTCTGTCTCCACAATCATTGCTGCACCTAAGCCGCCCGCCGCACAAGCCGTCAACAGACCGCTACCGCCGCCACGACGTTGTAGTTCATTCAGCATTTGCGTGATCATTCGGGTACCTGTGGCTGCAAACGGGTGTCCGTAAGCGATTGAGCTACCCATGACATTAAATTTGTCCATATCGATTTCGCCGGTGGCTTTATCACGGCCCAGTTTTTCCCGTGCAAACTTATCGCTTGCAAACATCTTAACGTTGGCCAACGTCTGTGCCGCAAACGCTTCGTGCATTTCAATCAAAGTAAGGTCGTTTAGGGTCATACCTGCACGGTCTAAGGCCATGGGCGTGGCGTAAGATGGCCCCATGAGCATGTCTTCCCACACGTCAATTGCCGCAAACGCATAACTACGAATGTAGCCTAAAGGCGTGAAGCCCAGTGCTTTTGCTTTACTCTCTGTCATCATCAATACAGCTGAAGCACCATCGGTAAGTGGCGTGGCGTTTGCCGCAGTAACAGAACCGTACTTTTTATCGAACACCGGACGCAGTTTGGCATAGCCTTCCAGCTTAGAATCAAAGCGCACGTTGTTATCTTTTCCAAGAAATCCTTTGAAGGGTTCAGCGTAAGCCGTCATCACTTCGCTATCCAGCTTACCTTCGTTCCAACTCTCCGCTGCCAGCGAATGAGAGCGATGCGCTAATTCATCCTGTGCCTGACGGCTAATACCGTGTGATTTGGCCATCTGCTCGGCGGTCTGCCCCATGGATAAACCCGTGGAGTACTCGGCTACAGCAGGCGGCACGGGTAATAAGTCTTTTAACCCAAGGCGTTTAACAATGGCCCATTTTTGGCCCATGGTTTTGGCTTTCTGTAAATCCACCAGCGCCCGCGCTAATTTCTTAGACACACCAATTGGAGACACTGACGTTGAGTCGGCACCACCGGCCACTCCCACTTCAATATTTCCGGCCATCATACTTTCTGCAATACTCACCGTGCTTTGAAAACTGGTAGCACAGGCGCGGGAAACGCTGTAAGCATCGGTGTGCACATTCATGCCGGTACCCAACACAATTTCGCGAGCGATGTTCGGCGCTTCTGGCATCTGCACAACCTGACCATAAACCACCTGCTCTACTAATGAGGCTTCAACGTTGTTTCTGATAAGCAGTTCATTCACGACCATCTTGCCGAGGTCGACGGCAGGCACGCCGTGGAAATAGGTTGCCATTTTGGCAAAAGGGGTACGTAATCCCGCGACAATCGCGATCCTGTCACCGTTTCGTGTCGTGACTGATTGTTTAACTGTCATAAAGCACCTGATATGTGTGACCTAAGTGGTCTGACCTGTAAAGATATTGATTTTTACAAACTATGAACAAAATAGCAAATATCCCGTGCCTGCTGTTTGTCCTGAAAAATAGTTACCTTATCCAAGAGTTTGAAACCAATACGGTTTCGCAACATCACAACACGCAATTAAGGTTTAGGATATTTTTCTGATAACGACTTGAAGCAAAGGAATGGACCCTTATTATGTATAGGTACTATTTCATCGGTGTAAAAGGTTAGCTTAACCCGTTAAATATTTAATCGTTCGTTTGCACGGTCGCACAGAGCGCCACGGCGGTAACTTGTATTTCACCGTTGTGAATAAATTTGAAAAATAAAAAGTGGATTGAATCACTATGTCTGCAGAGCAGTTTCAACAGCTACATCGCTATCTGGATACTCAGATCATCGGACAGTCAGAGCTTACAAAAAGTTTGCTTATCGCCTTACTGGCAGATGGTCATATGCTGGTTGAGGGCCCTCCCGGCTTGGCAAAAACCCGTGCGATTAATGCCCTTGCCAATGGCATCGATGGCAATTTCCACCGAGTGCAGTTTACCCCTGATCTGCTACCCGCAGACTTGACTGGTACAGATATTTACCGCCCTGAAACCGGCGAATTCGTGTTTCAGCAAGGCCCCCTTTTTCACAACCTGGTTCTGGCTGATGAAATTAACCGGGCGCCAGCAAAAGTGCAGTCTGCGTTGCTTGAGGCCATGGCAGAGCGACAAATTACCGTAGGCAATAAAACCTATAAACTGTCGCCGTTATTTTTGGTGATGGCTACGCAAAACCCGCTCGAGCAAGAAGGTACGTATCCGCTGCCTGAGGCTCAACTTGACCGTTTTCTGATGCACGTGACGATTGACTATCCCGGTGCAGAAACAGAATTATCGATACTCCGTCTTACTCGCGACGAAGATTTAAAAAAGGCGCCGGTACAGGCCCCTTCACTCAGTCAGGATGATATTTTCAAGGCACGTAATGATGCCTTGTCACTGCACATGGCACCAGAGCTTGAAGAGTATTTGGTTCAAATCATTATGGCCACCCGAACGCCAGCTGCATTCGACCCGAAAATGGCCGACTGGATTGAAATGGGTGTGAGCCCCCGCGCAACCATCGCTCTTGATCGCTGTGCGCGGGCCCATGCTTGGTTGGCAGGTCGTGACTTTGTAGGCCCGGACGATATTCAAGCCGTTGCGCACAATGTATTGCGTCATCGTATGATTTTATCTTACGAAGCGGAAGCCGAGGGCGTTACCGTTGATCAGGTACTCGATAACATTCTGCGTTTGGTAGCAGTGCCTTAAGATCATGACAGCAGCACAACAGGCACTGGCATCGTTAAAAACCGACGGGGTACATCTGTCTCTCCCGGAGTTAATACGATATCAACAACTTACCCGTCTTCTGAATCAGAAACCTATGTCACCGCCCAGGGCAATGATGTCTGGCGGCTATCTCAGTCGTCAAAAAGGCCGCGGTATGGAGTTTGACGAAGCACGTCATTACCTGCCCGGCGATGACATTCGTGCCATTGACTGGCGGGTGACAGCACGTACCGGTAAAACGCATACCAAAATTTATCGTGAAGAACGAGAGCGCCCTGTATTCATACTGTGTGACCTAACCGCCAGTATGCAATTTGGTAGTCAGTTGTTGCTGAAATCCGTACAAGCAGCGCATATTGCAGCCTTACTGAGTTGGGCTGCCGCAGCCCGTGGCGATAAAGTTGGCGCGCTCATCTTCAACGATGACATGCACCGGGAGTGCAAACCGCTGTCTCGTCAACGCGCCGTTTTATCCATGTGCCACGAGCTTATCCGTGTACAAAGTAGTCCTGCAGCAAACCACAATTCCGGCGCATTTACCGATGCCTGCATGCGACTGCGTCGTTTGGCGAAGCCTGGCAGTCTGGTGTATTTAATTTCCGACTTCGAAAGTTTACAGCAAAGTGCCGAGCAACCGCTTAGCCACATAGCCCGACACTGCGATGTGCAAGCAATTCGGGTTGACGACCCCATGGATTTCTCACTGCCAGATGTGGCAATAGCACAACAGGTCAGTGTGACGGATGGGTTTACCGATCAAAGTTGGTTGCTAGGTGATAAATCGCTGAACAAGCGATACAGTCAATGGCGTGACAGCGTTAGCGTGAACATAGAAAAAACCTTCAAGTCCAAATTGGTAAAGTACAGCCGAATTTCTGCCGGACTCCCCCTCGATCAGCAAATGGAAGCATTAGGAGGGCGCAGGTAATGCCACAAACTGCAGCACCAAACCCGCTTGATCAATTAAAAGCCATCCACACGCCGACGGATGTCAGCGCCTGGCCTCTGGCCTGGGGTTGGTGGGTTATTATCATCGCGGTCATACTGTTGATTGTAAGCAGCATTTTGCTTTGGAAACGTTACCGTCAATTTACCCTGGCAAAGCGTCAGGCGTTATTGCTGGTTGAACAAATAGATCCCGAATCGCCAGACGCCATTGCCACGTTGAATCAGATATTAAAACGCGTCAGTCGCCACTACGATAGTGCCTCCAATGTGGCATCAATGTATGGTGATCAGTGGACAATCTATCTCATGAAGCGGTTGCCGGAAAAACATCAAGCCGCTACAGAGCAACCTTTCACTGACATGAATACGCTGCTCTATCAGAAATCAGCGGCCAACTCGCAGCAGACATCGAAAATTAAAGTCGCGGTATCCCACTGGATTCGCCACGCCAATATTTACTCATTCTCCTTACGTCGTTCAGTCAGGGAGCCTGCTACTCATGTTTGAATTTGCTTGGTGGTGGGTGTGGTTTGCCTTGCCTTTACCACTCCTGTTTTTATTACTTCCTGCGGTTCCGCGCTCGGAAGGCGCATCGTTGCGAGTACCCGCATTACTTCCAGGTGAAACGGCCAGCGGCCGTAAACCGGCTCGTTCCAAATGGATGTTAATTATCGCCCTGCTGGCGTGGTTATGCCTGGTTTTCGCAGCAGCACGTCCACAGTGGTTAGGAGAGCCGGTAAGCATTCCCGATGAAGGACGCGAGCTTATGCTGGCCGTCGATTTGTCCGGCAGTATGAAAATAGACGACATGGAAGTAAATGGTCGACAGGTTAACCGGTTGACCATGATTAAATCTGTGTTGCACGACTTTATCAAACGCCGGGTTGGCGATCGCCTCGGTTTAATTCTTTTTGCCGACACGGCTTATTTGCAAGCGCCACTAACGTATGACCGTCAAACTGTCGCTGACTTGCTCGACGAATCGGTCATCGGATTGGTGGGTGAACAAACGGCTATTGGTGATGCCATCGGCCTGGCAGTAAAACGTTTCAAGCAACGTGACGAATCTAATAATGTGGTGATTCTGCTCACAGACGGACAAAACACCGCGGGTAACATTACCCCGGCACAGGCAAAAGAACTCGCAGTGGAAAGTGGTGCGACGTTATACACCATCGGTGTAGGCGCCGACGAAATGCTTATTCGCAGCTTTTTTGGCAGCCGTCAGGTAAACCCTTCTCAGGAACTGGATGAAGCCATGCTGACTGATTTAGCCGAATCTACTGGTGGGCAGTATTTCAGAGCGCGCAATGCCGAAGAGCTGGAAAATATTTATCAGACGTTGGACCAACTTGAACCCATAAAAGGCGAAGCGAGGAAATTACGGCCTCGCACAGCATTATTCTTCTATCCCCTTGCGTTAGGGCTGTTGCTATCTGCCCTGCCCGCACTGATTTATTGCTTGAGAAATATGGGCTACCGTTTACGTGGTCAGGCGCGCTCAGGAGGTGGGGCATGAATTTTCCACTACAAGATTTCCATTTCTTAAGGCCCGAATGGTTTATTGCACTCATCCCGCTGCTGGTGATGCTACTGCTGATTAAGCGCTACCGCAAAAGTCAGTCTGGTTGGCAAAGTGTCATTCCGCCACATCTCTACGACCATCTGATTTCAGGAAAGGCTATTGCGAAAAAACAAGCTTCATTAAGCCTGCTCGGCTGGGGCTGGTTGCTGGCAGTAGTTGCTCTTGCTGGACCCACTTGGGAGCGTTTGCCGCAACCGGTTTTTCAGGTGCAGCAAGGTAATGTGGTGTTAATTGACATGTCGTTATCTATGCGTGCTACCGATGTGACACCCGACAGATTAACCCGGGCAAAATATAAAGCTATTGACCTTATCAATACCATTGATGAGGGTGAAATGGGCCTGGTGGCATATGCTGGTGATGCATTCACCATTAGCCCGTTAACTTCTGACGCGGCCAATATTACTGCGTTGTTGCCAAGCTTGAGCCCGGAAATCATGCCGGTACCGGGAAGCGATCCCTACTCTGGTATTCAGGCGGCTGCAGAATTGCTGTCTAATGCGGGCTATCAAAGTGGCAACATTTACTGGGTCACCGATGGGATTACTCTGTCACAGACACAGGACTTACAAGACCTCATCAATGACCTTCCGTTTACGGTGAACGTGCTAGGTATCGGTACCGAAGAAGGCGCGCCGATTCGTCAGTTAGATGGGCAACTGGTGAAAGACCAGCGTGGCCAGATTGTTATTCCTAAATTACGTGGTCAACAGTTAAAGGCAATCGCCAATACAAGTGGTGGTACTTATCGTAAATTCACCGCTGATGAATCTGACATTCGTGCGCTAACCCAACGGCAGGTATTGCGTGCAGATGCAGAGGAAACCGATGAACAAACCAATCAGGATGGCGACCAATGGGCGGAACTTGGCCCCTGGTTACTGATTGTATTGCTGCCCTTTGCTGCTTACGCCTTCCGTCGCGGGGTTTTGATTGCACTGCTTTTGACGCCGATGTTCTTGTCAGCCCCCCAACCTGCATTTGCACAATCGATGCCGACGATAGTAAACCAAGACCAGCAAGCCGCTTCAGAACCGGAAGTTCCCGCCACCCTATGGTATGAGAAGCCGTTTCTTAATCGCGACCAGCAGGGTTTAAAGGAATATTCCGCCGAGAATTATCAAACGGCTGAAGACACATTCCAATCCGCGCTATGGAAAGGCTCCGCTGCATACAATGCCGGCAATTATGAGGAAGCGCTGAAGCAATTCTCGCAATCTGACAGTACAGAGGCACTTTACAATCAAGGCAATGCGCTGGCTCAACTTAGTGAGCTTGATGATGCTATTCAGCGATACGATGAAGTACTGGCCCGTGATCCAGCTCATGCCGATGCGAAAGCCAATAAGGCGTTGCTGGAAGAAATGAAAAAACAGCAAGAGCAACAGGAACAGCAAGAGCGTCAAGATCAGCAACAGCAGGATGATCAGGAAAAGAATCAAGATCAGCAAAATCAAGACGGTCAGGACCAGCAGCAAAACCAAGATCAGCAACAAAGCGACAATCAGCAGCAAGACCAACAGCAACAACAAAATAGTCAACAGGATTCGTCGCAACAAGAGCAGCAGAACGGTCAGCAGGATGAATCTGAACAAGATAATCAACAGCAGCAAGATCAGCAATCCAACGAGTCTGAACAGGGTGAACCGGAGCAAGAGCAACAACAAGGTGAACAACCTGGTGACGAGCAGGAACAGGAAGGTGAACAGCAGGCTCAACAAGCTCAGGCACAACCCGCTGAACTGACTGATGAAGAGAAAGAAAAAATGCAAAGACTGGATAATTTGATGAAGCGAATTCCCGACGACCCGGCATTTTTGCTGAAACGTAAAATGCAATTGGAAGCGCAGCAGCGCCGTCGTCAGGGACCGCCGTCAAACCGGAGTGAGTGGTAGCAAATGAAAAAACTGATTGGATTAGGTTTAACGCTTTTTCTGGTGATGCAGTCGGCAGTTGCAGACGTCACCCGCGTTGAAGCAACGATAGACAAGAACCCGGTGATGGTGGATGAAGCCATTCAACTGACGGTAGTGGCAGAAGGCGATCCGGCACGGGAAGCATTCGATAGCTCAGCACTGCTGGGAGACTTCGTGGTCGGCCGTACATCGGTAAGTTCCAATACGCGGATTATCAATTTTGATAAACAGGAAACCGTAACCTGGACCACCACCCTATTTCCTCGTGGCGAAGGAAATTTCACGATTCCCGCCATCGACATTGAAGGCAAAAAAACCAAACCGATTACCGTTCGAGTCATTCCCGTGCAGTCTGGTAGCGATGAACCTGCCCGCGACTATTATCTCACCACTAATGTAAAATCGAGTGATGTGTATTTGCAGCAACAAATTCTGTACACCACGAAACTTTACCTGGCTTCAAACATTGAGCGCGGTAGCCTGCAAGCACCAGAACTTGAAAATGCACAAATCCAGCAATTAGGTGAAGACAAACAATACACTGATATTGTGAATGGCAAACGCTATCAAGTCATTGAACGAAACTTTGCTGTGGTGCCTCAATCATCAGGGACTTTTACCATCCGTGGGCCTGTTTTTAGTGGTGAAGTGTTGGCAGAAGACCCTAACGCCCGCTTTGGTTTTTTTAATCGTACCAAACGTATTAATCGCCGGGGTCCGGATATCTCAATTAACGTAAAACCTATCCCATCCGATATCGATTATTATTGGTTACCCAGTGAATATGTGGCGATTAACGAAGAATGGCCGGAACAGGAAGCGTTTACTGTTGGCGAGCCGGTTACCCGCACAATTACGCTAACGGCGGATGGTGTGGTAGAAGAACAACTGCCTGAACTGCCGCAAATGTATCCGCCTGACTTTAAGTTGTATCCTGATCAGGCCAACACAGCGACAATTAACCGTGGCAATCACCTGATTGCGAACCGCGTAGAAACCCTGGCGATGATTCCCACAAAGGCCGGAAAATTCGTGTTGCCTGAAGTGAAAGTGCCTTGGTTTAACGTGAAAACGGGCAATACCGAATACGCAACTTTACCTGCTCGTTCCATAGAAGTTGCCCCTGCTGCTGCCAGCGCAACACCTGCCGCTCCAGCGATACAGCAGCCCGCGGCTACGCCCCAACCGGCCTCCAAAGAGCCTGCAGCACAAACGCCCCCTTCAATAGTGAGCGGTGAATCGCAAAGCGGCGTTTCTATGCTCTGGATTTATGTCTTTGCATCATTGTGGCTACTTACCATTGTTGGATGGGTAATGACTGTTCTGTACTTCAAACGTAATCAGGCAGAACGGCCTCAAATTACGAGCCCGTCCGCAAGCACCTTTAATAGTAGTGAAAAGGAAGCGTTCAACACACTTTCTAAAACTATCGAAACGGGAACCCCCGGGCAAATTCAGCAGGCGTTGCACCGTTGGGTTATCTGTCACCTGAAAACTCTCAACTCGTCACAGTCGGTAGACAGTTGGCTAGCTCAATCTGGACTTCAGCCGCAGATTAACGCCATGCTGTCGTGTCAATATGGCGAAAACAGGCAGCAATGGGATAGAAAGGCACTGTTAAAGCGTATTAGTAGTGTTCGTGGGCAGCCAAAAAGCGCGTCCACAGCATCTCTTTCGCCGCTTTATCCGGAAGGCCGTTCATCGTAAATGCAGTGTCTTCCGTAATCATAATAATACGACTATGGGAGACACCTTTTTGAGCACAAATCGAAACCTAAAACTTACCCCGCTGGCGCTGCTGGTTGCAGCGCTTTCAGCTTGTTCACCTGCACCGGAAAACCCCGCTGACAACAGAGTTGAAGCCCCTACCGAAACCATCGCAAATCAGAGCGAATCTGAACGCCTGGAAGCCTTTTTTGCCCGTACATTTGAAGAAGATCTTAAACGTTCCCCACAATTTCAAAGTTACCTGGGCAAAAAATGGAATTATGGTGAGTGGGATGACATCAGCGATGAATATAAAGACCAAACCGCAGCACTGAAGCGAAACCGTCTTGAAGAGCTCGACGGTTTTAATACAGACGCCCTGAGCGAACAGGAAAAACTCAGTGTAGAACTCTATCGTTATGGTCTTAGCCGCGAACTGGCAAACGATGCGTTCCGACATCATACCTACATTGTTCAACAGTTCCGGGCAGCGCACACCCAGGTTCCGAGCTTCTTGGCGAACATTCACCAGGTTAAAGATGTATCCGATGCGAAAGCCTATATCTCCCGCCTCGATAAAGTGGATGAATATTTTGCGCAAGTTATTGAACAGATGAAAGTGCGGGAAGAAGCTGGCGTGTTTCCGCCAAAATGGTCTTATGACCAGATGGTGAAAGCGGCGCAAAACGTGATCACCGGCGCACCTTTCGACGCATCGGAAGCACCATCTGTGATCTGGGACGATTTCCAGAAAAAAGTGAACAAACTGGATATAGATGACGTTGAAAAACAAACCTTATTAGGTGAGGCAAAAGCCGCCCTTGTTACATCGGTTAAACCTGCCTATCAAGACCTCATTGCAGCATATAGCCAGCAGCGCCAGTTATCACCTGAAGGCGATGGCGTTTGGCGCTTACCCAATGCAGAACAGTGGTATGCCAATCGTCTTGCTTGGTACACCACTACCGACCTAAGCGCCGACGAGATCCATCAAATAGGCTTGGAGAATGTTGAGCGCATTCACAACGCCATGGAAACCATTAAACAACAGGTTGGTTTTGACGGCACGCTGACTGAATTTTTCGAGTTCATGCGTACCGATCCGCAGTTTTATTATGAAAACACCGATAAAGGGCGAGAGCAGTATCTCGCAGATGCAAAATCTGCGGTTGATAAGATGCGCGATGCGCTGCCAGACTATTTCGGTTTGCTGCCAAAAGCTGAAATGGTGGTGAAACGGGTAGAACCTTTCCGTGAACAATCGGCTGGGAAAGCTTTCTATCAAAGCCCGTCTCAGGATGGCAGCCGCCCGGGCACTTATTACGCTAATCTGTTCACCATGGAAGCCATGCCCAGTTATCAATTAGAAGCGTTGGCCTTTCATGAGGGCATTCCCGGCCACCATATGCAGCGGGCTATTGCTCAGGAGTTGGAGGGAATTCCTCAGTTTCAGAAGTTTCTGAGTGCAACCGCCTACACCGAGGGCTGGGGGTTGTATTCTGAAGAGCTGGCAAAGGATATGGGTTTCTATGAAGATCCCTATTCCGACTTTGGCCGTCTTGCCATGGAGCTCTGGCGCGCTTGTCGTCTGGTGGTCGACACCGGCATCCACGACAAACAATGGTCGCGAGAAGAAGCGATTCAGTATTTGCTAGATAACACACCAAACCCGAAGCACGATGTGGTAAAAGCCATTGAACGTTATATTGCTCTGCCTGGCCAGGCAACGGCTTACATGATTGGTAAGCTGAAAATCATGGAATTACGAGAAAATGCCAAGAACGCATTGGGAGACAAATTTTCCCTCTCGGGCTTCCACGATGAAGTGCTAAAAGATGGTCCGGTTCCCCTGTCTGTATTGGAACAAAAAATAGATAAATGGGTTAAACAACAGCAGTCAATGTAAGCAGCTTCCTTCAAAGGCAATCAGATTTCTGATTGCCTTCTTACCTTCACCCCTCTAGGCTAAAAATATTTAAAAAACACGAAAGTTTTCGCAGGTGCTGCGGGTCTACTCTTGCATGAAAGAAAAACAGCAAAGATACGAAACACTGGTGCATGCCTTTCATGGCGATATTTATCGCTATGCCTATTGGCTCACCCGTGACCCAACCATCGCCGAAGACGTGGTCCAGGAAACGTTCCTGCGGGCCTGGCGTTCTCTCGACGCGTTAAAAGATGAAAAGTCAGCAAAATCCTGGCTTATCACTATTGTGCGACGGGAAAATGCCCGGCGGTTTGAACGCAAACAATTAGATCTAGTCGATATAGATGATGTAAGTGTGTCTGATGATGCCTTCCACGCTGCGCCGCAGGATGAATCTGATGAGCTGCGCGTGCTAATTGCCCGCCTCCCCATGGACTATAGGGAGCCACTTCTTTTACAACTTTTATTTGGCTACTCCGGGGAAGAAATTGCTGAACAACTATCACTGAACAAGAACACGGTGATGACGCGATTGTTTCGTGCCCGGAATCAACTCAAAGACATGTTAGCGCAGGAATCTTCACAGCAAAGAGGTCGTCAAAATGGATGATTTAGAATTTCGGCGTCGTGTTTTCGCCAATCCAAACACGACTGACAAAGAGGTTGCGGTTATCGCTGCCAGAAATCCTGACAAAGCACAGTTAAAAAATAGCCTACAACAATTTGACGATGATCTGATGAAGGCATTAAAAGTGCAGGTCCCAGACAATTTAGCCCACAAACTTATTTGGGAGCAAAAGTCTGAGGAACTAAAGCGACACAAACGTCGGACACCCTGGTACATCGGTCTGGCTGCATCGATAGCTCTGACAATAGGTGTGACGGGCACTGTGGTGATGCACCGCGCTAATGTAAATATAGGTGAGGAAGCCCTTGCTCACATGCGCTATTCAGAAACCGAGCAATCTCATTCAGCGGTTGCGGTGAACATGGATCTCATCAACGCTAAGCTTGCCGGTTTTGGCGGCACATTGGTGTCATCCATTGGTAATGTGCGGGTAGCGAATTATTGTCACTTGAATACAACGCAGAGTCTACATTTGATCCTCGACACAGATCAGGGCCCCATGTCGGTGTTTATTATGCCGCAGAAACGCGACCAGAACGTCCCCGACGCGTTTGCTGACAATCAGTACCATGGTGAAAGCTGGGCGCTACAAAAAGCCAGTATTATGGTTGTGGGTGAAAAAGGTGCTGACTTAGCCCCGCTCATGCAAAAAGTAAAACGCAGTATTACCTTCTCAGCCTAAACTCCTCTTCATGTCGCCGCCGTGTCGCCGCAAAAATCGCTTTGCGGCGGCACTCACCTTGACTCACCTTTAAACGCGTCTATAACTTATAGAAGTTCAATTCTTACTGATCCATCGTTTACGTGAGAAGTTAATGCGTTTATCAATTAAGTCGTTAGCCATTTTCCTTATATTACTGGCCCTGCCGTTATCACAGGCTCAGGCATTGACCGTCAAGCTTAAAAAGATTGAAGAAGAGAAAGAGCAACTACTTCTCGATATCCTCACACTGGCCCTGTCTAAAACCGGTGAAGATATCAATTTTGCATTTGATACCGTTGCAAAAAATGAAGCACAAATGATGGCGGACATCGAAACCGGTGAAATGGATATCATGTGGGCCGGCGCATCTCAGGATAAAGATGAAAACATGCTGGCTGTGCGAATTCCGGCGTTAAAAGGGCTACTCGGGCACCGAATATTTATCATTCGGGAACAAGATAAAGGCACGTTCAAAAACATCAACACGCTAAACGATTTAAAACAACTAAAAGCCGGACAGGGTCGCTTTTGGGGAGATAGTGCTGTGCTGAAAAGTGCGCAAATCCCCCTTGTTACTACAACCAAATTTAACAACTTGTTCTCCATGCTAGAAGGCGGCAGGTTCGACTATTTTCCCCGGGCTGTTCACGAGCCTTGGGTGGAAGTAAATCGGTTTCCTGAGCTTAATCTTGTAATCGACGAAAACGTCATGCTCATTTATCCCTTCGCGATGTACTTCTATGTGAAGAAAGATAATCAATCGCTACACGACCTAATTTACAACGGTTTTAATACCGCCATCGAAGATGGCAGCTTTGATGACCTATTTTTTAGCAATCCTATGATTCAGGATGTGCTGACAAAGGCCAATTTGAAGCAACGCACCATTTTGAGAATTGATAATCCCGCCCTTCATGCCGACACACCGCTCGACAAAAAAGCGTATTGGTTGGATGTATCTGCACATTAATCTTGGAACAGACAACAAATGACGTCGATTAAACAAAGAAGTATGATTTTACTGGCTGGCGTATCTGCCGCCGTAATGGTGATTGCTTTTATAGTGGCCTACATGTTCACCTCGATGTATTTTAATCATCAGCGGGATGAACAAATTGAAGATACCACCACCATGTTGGCAGTGGTGCTTCAGGAACCGGTGTTTTCATACGATCAGGAATTAACCAGCAATATCCTGACGTCTTTCGTTAAATTGCCCTATGTGCAAACGGTAAAAGCTTACGACCACCGCGGCAGAGCCATTGGTAAGGCCAGCGCAAACGCGCCCGTCCCGTCAACCGATCAGGTACTGAACAAAAAAATCGATGTGATCTGGAATGGTCAACAAAAGGTGGGCGTGCTTGACATCACATTCAGACTGGACAGCAATGAGGGCTTACTCAACGCTACGAAAGCGATGTTTATCATTCTCGCGATCATTATTCTTCTTACTTTGCAGATAGTGAACTGGTTTGTCCTTGGACGCTACGTAATTAAGCCGGTTAATCAGGTTGTAGAAGCATTACGGGGCATCGCCAAAGGTGACGGCGATTTAACCATGCGATTAAAAATTAAAACCGAAGATGAAATTGGTCAGTTGGCTCAGGCGTTCAACCAGTTTATTGGTAATTTGCAAACACTTATTGCGGAAATCATTCAGCACACGAATGATTTAAAACTATGTGCTACGGGCATCCACAATAGTGCCGGCAGTAACCATTCCTCAACCACCACGCAAAAAACAGAAACGGCGCAGGTTGCTGCGGCACTCACCGAACTAACTAAAGCGATAGAAGAAGTGGCGTCTAATGCCAGCATCACCTCTGAAAAAACCAATCAATGTAACGAGTTGGCTATTAACGGTAATAATATTGTTCAAAAAACCATTGGTGAAATCAAACATCTTGGGAAAGAAATTGGTGAAACATCACTGGAAATCAATGCGTTAAAAAATAGAAGCGACCAAATCAACACCATTTTGGTGGTGATTAAGGGAATTGCAGAACAGACCAACCTGCTGGCCTTAAACGCGGCCATCGAAGCTGCCCGTGCGGGTGAAATGGGCCGGGGTTTTGCTGTGGTTGCCGACGAAGTTCGCGCACTGGCTCAACGCACGCAGGCATCGACGGCTGAAATCGAAGAAGTCATTAAGGAGCTTCAATCTTCTTCAGATAACTCCAGTCGCATGATGGAAACCACCAGAGCAACCCTCACAGATACCATTGATGAATCATCAGCGGCCATAGATGCGCTGGATAAGATCATTACCAATGTTAAAACCATCAATGACATGAATGCCCAGGTTGCAAATTCCGCCGTAGAGCAAAATCAAGTCGCAACACGGTTAAATGCGAAGGTAGAAGCCATTAATTCCCTGGCAGGATCTGTGTCTGAAAATGCAGACAAGGTCGGGTTACTTAGTGAACAATTGAACGATATTAGCGGTAATATCGAAAGTAAGGTTCGTCGATTCAGAGTTTAAACAAATCATGTAACCCATTGTTTTTAAAATAATTGAAAAGAAAAGCGCCCCGAATTTCACGACAGATAAACCAGACTGCCATAGAGACTGTATCTACTTCCTGTTAGCATGAAAGAAAAAAACAGGAAGGAATACGATGGAAATAAGTACGATAATCTCCCTGGGCATCTATTTTGCGGTCATGCTCGGTATAGGGTTATTCTCATACCGACAAACAGATACCAGCGTTGAAGGTTACATGCTCGGCGGTCGTCAATTAGGCCCTGCGGTTACCGCGTTATCTGCCGGTGCGTCAGACATGAGTGGCTGGATGCTAATGGGTCTGCCCGGTGCGATGTATGTATCTGGAATATCCTCTGGCTGGATAGCCGTTGGCTTGGTGGCTGGCGCATTCGCCAACTATATACTGGTGGCTCCTCGCCTGCGTATTTACACAGAAATTGCTAATAACGCAGTTACACTCCCCGATTACTTTGAGAACCGCTTTGCCGATAACAGCCGCTTGTTGCGGGTTATTGCCTCTGTGGTAATTGTCATCTTTTTTACCCTGTACACCTCCTCGGGCGTTGTAGCTGGCGGTAAATTGTTTGAAAGCTCATTTGGCCTCAGTTATGAAACCGGTTTGTATGTTACTACCGGCGTGGTGGTTGCCTACACCCTGTTCGGTGGCTTTATGGCGGTAAGTATTACCGATTTCGTGCAAGGCTGTATCATGTTCGTGTCACTGGTTATGGTACCCGTTGTAGTGATCATGGAGCTGGGCGGATTTGGACAAGCCGTTGACGCCGTTTCAACCATCAACCCACAACTGTTTGACCCGTTCACCGATGCTGATAGCGGCGAGGCACTGTCGCTTATTGGTATCGTGTCTTTACTCGCCTGGGGTCTAGGTTACTTTGGTCAACCGCACATTATTGTGCGTTTTATGGCCATTCGTTCGGTGGGCGATGTGCCAACCGCGCGTCGTATCGGTATGAGCTGGATGATTGTGTCTATCATTGGTGCGCTGATGACGGGTCTGTTCGGACTGGCCTATGTTACCGCGAACAGCAACACCATTGATCCCGAGACCATTTTTATCCACCTGTCTCAATTGCTGTTCCACCCGTTTATCGGCGGATTCCTATTGGCAGCGATTCTGGCCGCCATCATGAGCACAATTTCCTCTCAACTGTTGGTGACCTCAAGTTCATTAACCAGTGACTTCTATCAAGCATTCCTGCGTCGTGATGCGTCAGACAAGGAGTTAGTTTTGGCTGGACGAGGTTCGGTTATCCTTGTTGCTCTGGTTTCAATTTATCTGGCTTACGACAGAGACAGTACGATTCTGTCACTGGTAAGTAATGCTTGGGCTGGCTTTGGTGCTGCGTTTGGCCCACTCGTCCTGTTTAGCTTGTTTAAACGTGATATGACCCGCAGAGCAGCGCTAGGCGGTATGATTGTGGGTGCGGTTACGGTGCTGCTTTGGATTTACCTGCCATTCACTATTGGCGGTGAAAGCTTGAGTAGCTGGATGTACGAAATCGTTCCAGGATTTATTCTATCTAGTTTGACCATCATCATTCTGAGTAAGAGTGGAACGCCTAGAGAGGGTGTGGTCGATGTGTTTGATGCATTTAGTGCAAAGCTGACTGAATTTAAGAAGTAGATGAACTTATAGGATGGGGCGGCGTATTCATTGAAGATTGCATCGCTTTAGAACCTGACATAACGCTGCGAAACATGGCAGCTAAATCAGACATGATGTGCGCCGAAAGATACTGCACTTCTCAACGAGAAACAGCCATCCAATAAGCATATCCTGACCAAAGCCGCTCTCCTGAGCGGCTTTTTAGTATGACGATTTCGTTTCAATGTAATAAAACGGCTATTTTGTATAGCAAATTGGCATTACGACTTTCTGATCTAAATATGTTAGGGTTCTATACATATAATTGTTTAGCATATAACCCCAACAATCGGACTCGAAAATGACACTTGATATACCGTCTATTACCCATCTGAAACAACTCGAAGCCGAGAGCATCCACATTTTCCGTGAAGTTGCTGCCGAATTTGATAATCCGGTCATGTTATATTCCGTCGGAAAGGATTCCTCTGTTCTTTTACACTTGGCTCGTAAGGCCTTTGCCCCAGGCAAAATCCCCTTCCCACTGCTGCACGTTGACACCACGTGGAAATTCCACGAAATGATAGAGTTCCGTGACCAGCAAGCTGAGAAACACGGCTTCGATCTGCTGGTCCACATCAACCAGGAAGGTGTTGATGCCGGTGTTGGTCCGTTCAGCCACGGTAGTGCAAAGCACACAGACATCATGAAAACCGCTTCTTTAAAGCAAGCACTGAACAAGTATAAGTTCGATGCTGCATTCGGTGGTGCCCGTCGTGACGAAGAAAAATCACGAGCGAAAGAACGTGTTTACTCGTTCCGTGACAGCAACCACCGCTGGGACCCTAAAAACCAGCGTCCAGAGCTGTGGAACATCTACAACTCATCAGTAAACAAAGGCGAAAGTATCCGTGTATTCCCAATGTCTAACTGGACTGAGCTGGACATCTGGCAGTACATCTACCTGGAAAACATCGATATCCCTTCACTGTACCTGGCGAAGCCACGTCCGGTTGTAGAACGCGATGGCGTATTAATTATGGTTGATGACGACCGTATGCCACTTGAAGAAGGTGAAACACCAGAAATGCGTTCAGTACGTTTCCGTACCTTAGGTTGTTACCCGCTGACCGGTGCTGTTGAGTCTGAAGCTGCGACACTGCCTGAAGTTATTCAGGAAATGCTGCTGACCAAGACTTCTGAGCGTCAGGGCCGTGTTATCGACCACGATAGCTCCGGTTCTATGGAGAAGAAGAAGATGGAAGGGTACTTCTAATGTCGACGGATATCGTATGGCACAAGTACGAGGTCAATAAAAAGACCCGTGCCGAAAGCCTTGGTCAGACGCCACGTGTACTGTGGCTGACAGGCTTCAGCGGTTCCGGTAAATCCACCATTTCGAACCTGCTGGAGCAAAAATTCCAGGAACAGGGCAAGCACACGTATCTGCTGGATGGCGATAACGTACGTCACGGATTATGTGGCGACCTGGGCTTTAGTGATGAAGACCGCGTTGAAAACATTCGCCGTGTTAGTGAAGTGGCAAAATTGTTTGTCGATTCTGGTGTAATTGTGCTCACTGCATTTATCTCCCCGTTCCAGGCCGACCGCGACTTATGTCGTGATCTGCTTGAAGAAGGTGAGTTTGTGGAAGTCTTTATCGATACGCCATTGGACGTGTGTGAATCCCGCGATCCTAAAGGGCTTTACAAGAAAGCCCGCGCAGGTGAAATCAAACATTTCACCGGTATCTCTTCCACCTATGAAGCACCGGTGAACCCGGAGATCCACCTGACGTACAAAGATGAGCCAGCAGAACAAACTGCAGAGCGTTTGTACGCCATGCTTGAAGAAAAAGGACTTGTGTAATGGCATTACCTGATCCATTAGCAGAAAAAATTCTCGCCATCAGCAAACAAGCTGGTGACAAAATCATGGAAATCTATGAGAAAGATTTCGCCATTTATGAAAAGGAAGATACCAGCCCGCTGACAGAAGCGGATCTGGCTGCACACAACGTTATCGTTGCTGGCTTAGAAGCGGTATCTCACCTCCCTATCCTGTCAGAAGAATCTGCGGATATTCCTTGGGATGAGCGTCGTGGCTGGGATAAATACTGGCTAGTTGATCCGCTGGATGGCACTAAAGAATTCATCAAGAAGAACGGTGAATTCACAGTAAACATCGCCCTTATCGAAAACGGTAAGCCTGTCATGGGTGTGGTTTACGCCCCGGCCCTGAAACGTTCTTACATCGGTATTGACGGACAAGGCGCGTGGATTGAAAACGAAGCCGGTTTTGCACCGATTTCCGCGAAGAAACACGCAGACGGTGAAGTCTGGAAAGTGGTAGGCAGTCGTTCTCACCAGAGCCCTGAAATCCAGAAACTGCTGGAAGATCTTGGCGGTGAAGCGGAGTTAGTTGCCATGGGCAGTTCATTGAAACTGTGCCTGGTCGCTTCTGGTGAAGCCCACCTGTATCCGCGTTTAGGCCCCACATCTGAATGGGATACCGGCGCAGCCCACGCGGTTGCCACCGCAGCAGGTGCAAAGGTCACTGTGCTGGATGGTGCAAACCCGCTAGCCGAAGATGCCCCTGACCTGACGTATAACCAGAAAGAATCTGTGTTGAACCCTTATTTCTTAGTGAGCGCATAAGCAATGAATGTAGATAACGAATTATTGAAAGAAGACGTTCTGGGCTACCTGGAACAACACGAAAAGAAAGACCTGCTGCGCTTTCTGACCTGCGGTAGTGTAGACGATGGTAAAAGTACGCTGATTGGCCGTTTGCTTCATGACTCAAAAATGATTTATGAAGATCAGCTTGCGGCTATTACTAAAGACAGTAAAAAGAGCGGCACCACCGGTGACAAAGTTGACCTGGCGCTGCTGGTTGACGGTCTGCAGTCTGAACGTGAGCAAGGTATCACTATCGACGTCGCGTACCGCTACTTCTCTACCGACAAGCGTAAGTTCATCATTGCGGATACCCCGGGACACGAACAGTACACCCGTAACATGGTTACCGGTGCGTCTACCTGTGATTTGGCTATTTTGATGGTTGACGCCCGTGCAGGAGTGAAAACTCAGACCCGCCGTCACTCGTTCCTCGCCAGCCTTTTGGGCATTAAGCACGTTATCGTTGCAGTGAACAAAATGGACTTGATGGGCTTCAGCGAGAAAGTATTTGAAGACATCAAAGCGGACTTCCTGAAGTTCTCTGAAAACCTGAACATCCCTGATATTCAGTTCATCCCGCTGTCAGCTCTCGAAGGTGACAACGTGGTAAACCGCAGCGAACAATCGCCCTGGTATACTGGCAAGCCATTAATGGAAATGCTGGAAACCATTGAAATCGGTAATGATGACAACAAAGACGACTTCCGATTCCCGGTTCAGTATGTAAACCGTCCTAACCTGGATTTCCGTGGTTTTGCCGGTACCGTGGTATCCGGTCAGGTTGCGCCCGGTGATGAAATCACTGCCCTGCCTTCCATGAAGACTTCAAAGGTTAAATCTATCGTAACGTTTGAAGGCGATCAGGAGCGTGCTTACGTACCTCAGGCTGTGACGTTAACACTGGAAGATGAAATCGATATCTCCCGTGGTGACATGATTGTTAAGTCTGACAATTTACCGCTGCTGTCCAGCCAGTTTAAATCTCACCTGGTATGGATGTCTGAAGAGCCGATGATGCCGCATAAACAGTATCTGTTTAAATTTGCGACCAAATCGACTTCAGGTTCTGTATCAGAAGTAGAGTATCAGATTGATGTTAACACCATGGAACACAAGCCGGGTGCGCATCTTAACCTGAACGAAATTGGCGTAGTTGACCTGAAATTCACTCAGCCAGTTGCCTGTGACAGCTACGAGCGCAATCGCGCAACCGGTGCCTTTATCGTTATCGATCGTCTGACAAACGGTACGGTAGGTGCAGGTATGATTATCGACCAGTTGGCCGAAGACAAGCAGCACAAAACTCCAGAATTCTCAGCGTTTGAACTGGAATTCAACGAGTTGGTACGCAAGCACTTCCCACACTGGAACGCGCTCGACATCAGCAAACTGTAACAGCCGGAACGGTTTAAATGGATGTCAACCAGATCATGGTGCTGGGGGTTTTCTTCAGCACCATTTTTGCGCTAGTCGCTACCAACACGCGTCCGTCGACCATCTTTGCGGCGGCCATGTTGATTTTGCTGGTCACTCAGCAAATAACCTTTGACGAAATACTGCAAAACCTTACCAATAAAGGTCTGATCACACTTATTCTGCTATTGCTGGTGAGCAGTGCTATCGATAAGACGGCATTGATAAAGCAAATTGGTCGCAAACTTATTGCCCCAAGTTTTGCCCTCTCCTACTGGCGTTTATTCGGCTTGACCTTCTTCTCCTCTGCCTTACTCAACAACACGGCAGTGGTAGCAAGTTTAATAGGCCCGGTAAAACAGAATCAGTATCACCCGTCATCCCGCTTACTTATCCCACTTTCTTATGCCGCTATTCTTGGTGGAACGGTCACGTTAATTGGTACTTCTACCAACCTGATTGTAGATTCGTTTCTGCAGGAACACGGTCATCCGGGTTTTGCCTTCTGGGATTTCACCCTTTATGGCCTTACTGCGGGTTTAAGCTGTGGTTTGCTGATGTTCGTGCTAGCCAGTCTGCTACCGGATATTGCCAACAAGAAAACCGATTACCGGTCTTATATTGTTGAAGCGGAAGTAGAAGCGGGCTCTGAACTGATTGGTAAATCGGTGGAAGACAATCACCTTCGTAATCTGCCTGAGCTGTTCCTGGTAGAGATCGTTCGTGACCGTCAGTTGATCACGCCGGTGTCTCCAGACTTCATTATTGAACAAGGCGACAAATTGATATTCTCTGGTAACGTGCAGAAGCTGGACAATTTAAGCCACATTAAAGGCTTAACCATGTTCGCTGAAGCCGACGGCATTCTTCGCGAAAACCTTACCGAAGTGATTATATCTAACCGCGCGCAAATCATCGGCCAAACCATCAAAGCGCTCGGCTTCCGTGCGTTATTTGATGCTGCGGTGGTGGCGATTCGCCGGGATGGTGAGCAGCTATCGGGCAAGCTTGGTGAAATAAAATTGCAGGCGGGTGACTTTTTACTGTTAGCCACCGGTCCGGATTTCCAGACTCGCCAGAATTTGTCGAAAAACTTCTTTATCCTCTCGGAGCAGAAGATCACCCGACCACTGTCAAACTGGCAGGAATGGATCACCATGGGTGGTTTCTTAATGGTAGTTGCCCTATCAGCAACGGATATACTTAGCCTCGGCATAGGACTGCTGTTCTTTGCTGCGGTGCTTATCGCGGCCAAAGTAACCAGCAATGGCGAAATTAAACGCAATCTACCACTCAACCTCATCGTGGTGATTGTTGGCGCGTTAAGCCTTGCCAGTGCGCTTGAAAACGTCGGCGTGATAAGTATGAGCACCGAAATGCTGATGCCGTACTTGTCTGACACCAACTGGTTTGTTGCGCTGATTGTAGTGTATGTCGCTACCTTGCTGCTTACCGAGTTTGTCACCAACAATGCGGCGGCAGCGCTGATGTTCCCGTTTGCGTATGGTGTAGCTGGCCTCATTGGTGCGCCTCTGATGCCATTCGCACTGGCTGTCGCATTCGCGGCCAGTGCCAGTTTCATTTCGCCTTACGGCTATCAGACGAACTTGCTGGTGTATAACGCGGCGAACTATCGGTTCTCCCACTTTATTAAAATTGGGCTACCCATATCGCTAACCTACAGCAGCATAGTGCTCATCTTACTGAATATGACGTATTTCTGAGATGACTAAGCGTGAATAAGTCAAACCGGCGACAAAACAAAGCCCCGCACTGCGGGGCTTACTTTTTGCGTTTAAAAAAGCAAACTTGTTGTCAGGGTAGCAAAGCCTTCAACTCTGCTGCGATTTTATCTATCGAAACCGGCTTCGATAAAAAGCCATCAAACCCCAACGCTTTACACTTTTCTACGTTCTCAGGCATAGCATGAGCGGTTAGTGCGATGATGGTTTTGTTGTATCCCATCTCTCGCAGTTTAGCATGAACCTCATAACCGTCCATTTCTGGCATCTGGATATCCAGTAAAATGAAATCATATTGGTTTTCGGCGACTAACCTTAGTCCTTCTGGGCCAGATTCGGCCGTGTGAAGGTCGATACCGATGTGCGAGAGCAACGCCTCAGTAACAAAACGATTTTCTTCTAAATCGTCTACGTACAGAGCTCGTAGTGCGGCGCCTCTGATATCAGCCAATAGATCGCTTTTACTCTGCTTACTTTTTTCCGGTACCACCTGCTCTGCTACCGGTGCATGAAAACTTGCAGCAAAAAGGCTTCCCTCTGACGGTGAAGACTTTTCCAGTACCAGTGAGCCACCCAATTCTTCACAAATGTCTTTTGACAGCGCGAGCCCTAATCCAGTACCACCAAAGCGCCCCATAATCGCTTTGTTCGCTTGTTTGAAAGGCTGGAAAAGCGCTTTTTGTTGAAACTCATTAATGCCGATACCGGTGTCTTGGGTTTTACAGGTGAGGATCTCGTCTTCATAGTAAACCGATAAGGTCACGACGCCAGATTCAGTGAACTTAACCGCGTTGCTTATCATGTTGTTCAGTACTTGCTTCATTCGCAAGGGGTCGCAAATAACTTTAACGGGAAGCGGATCTTGTATAGCCAAAATAAATCGCAAACCTTTGGCCTGTGCGGCTTGTAACGCTTGCTCGTCTACCTCTCTTAATAGTTCCCGCAGAGAAAACGTCGTTCTATCGATAGAAATACGGCCTGCCTCCATCCGGGAAAGGTCAAGCACGTCATCAATAATGTTCTTCAGCTCGCGACTGTTTTTGAGCACCTTTTCGGCTAAATAGCGATGCTCATCGCTTAAGGATTCTGACATGGTAAGCAATTCACCAAACCCCGTAATATTTCCCAATGGCGTACGCAGTTCATGAGAAACATTCGCCAACATCAACGCGATGGATTTATTTGCAGCTTCCACTTTCTGGCGCAACGCTTCTTCTTTTTCCAGTTTGGCCACCAGCTCTTGCTTACGCTGATGCATCTGCAAAAAAGCTTTCACCTTGCATTGAATAACCGGCCGAGACACAGGTTTAAAAAGAATATCCACGCCGCCGGCTTCATAGCTATCTAATTCAAACTGTTCTGAGTGACTGTGGGCAGTAAGAAACACAATAGGCAGCTCGCGAAACTTCCTCACGCCGCGGATCAAACGCGCCAACTCAAAGCCTGAAACAGGGGTCATTTCGATGTCGATTATGGCAAGACAAAAGTTCGTCTCGGTGAGTAAAGCAAGGGCTTCATCGGCACTTTGTGCAGTGATGATCTCTGCCTGGTCAAGGGTTTCCAACTGGGCCTCAATGGCCATTAGATTTCTGATATTGTCGTCTACGACAAGAATTTTATTAGACATACTACACGTGCTCTGCATTTCGCTGATATATACGCTTTGGGCTATTGAAGGCTAGAAGTCCGAATTCACTTTCTCGTTTGAACAGCGATTCGGATTGCCCTAGAACAAGAAAACCGGATTGGTGAAGAGACGATACCAACAACGACAACGCGTTGTTTTGCGCGCTTTCGTTCAGGTAAATCAATACATTACGACACAGTATGAGATCCATGTCATCAAGAGGTTCATCTTTAACAAGGTCGTGCTGAATAAAAGTAACGTGCTCTAACAGCGCTTGATCAAAGAAGCCAAGGTTGTAACGGAAAAAATAGTAATCACTGGCATGTTTCTGCGCTGAAACCTGGGTGTAATGACGAATAAACTGCCTGATCTCATCTTGGGAAAAAGCACCGCGCTGCGCTTTTTCCAGTGCCGCTGTATTCACATCCGAGGCATAAACGCTGGTGCGGGATAACAACCCCTGTTCCGATAGCAGCACCAACAAGCTGTAGAGTTCTTTACCGCTGCTGCAACCTGCAGACCAAATCTTTATAGGCCCGCGAGTCTCAAGGTAGGGTAATAACTGTTCGTTGATTAATTGGAACGTTTCAGGATCACGAAAAAACTCGGTGGTCCCCACCGTCAGAATATCAATTATCCACGCCGGTGACTCTTTTCCTTTAAGCAAATCATCCAGAAGCGCAAGTAATGAGCGACCACCAGTTTGGCCGCGCAGGCTATCTAGTCTGCGGGCAATGTAATCGTCCGCGTAATGCTGAAAATCATAATTGAAGCACGTTTTTAGCCCATGCAGAAAAAGGTCATTTTCCTGCAGTAGAAACTGACTCACACCATGAGCCCTTGTTCTGGCAGCCATACTCTTAATACAGACATTAATGAGGTCAGGTTTAACGGCTTTGCAAGATAATCATTGGCGCCACATTCGATAATTTGATCATGATCTTCTTTTCCAGCTTTTGCCGTTAACGCCACTATCGGTACCCGGGCGTATTTTTTCACTTTACCGTCCCGAATGGCTTTTATGAGTTCGTAGCCGTTCATGTTTGGCATCATGATATCGGTTAACACCAAATCCAAATGACTTTCAGAAGCAAGCAGATTCATTGCTTCTACCCCATCTTTGGCAATAACGACATCTGCGCCCCTTTGCTCAAGCGCGCTGGTTAAGGCAAAGATATTGCGCATATCATCATCCACCAGCATGATTTTATATCCTGATAGCTCTGAGTCAGCGAGGGTATTTTTTTCTAACACTTTACGCTGCACTATGGATAACTCAGCTTCATCGCGATGTAGGAAAAGATTGATTTGTTCTAGCAATTTTTCTGGTGAGCGAGCACCTTTTAGAATAATACTTTCCGCCAGGCCGGATAGCGTGTTCTCTTCTTCGGGGTCCAACTCTTTTGCAGTGTAAATAACGACAGGGGGGAGCGAAATATCCATCTGTTTTATGGTTTCAAGAAATGCTAAACCCGTTGTGTCAGGCAAACTTAAATCCAGCACAATCGCATCGTAATTAGACGATTTGAGCGCCGCAATAGCATCCTCACCGTAACCACACACCATGACTTCCGTGGTTTTAGAACCCAACAACGCTGAAATAGCCTGCTGCTGTCCGGCATTATCTTCAATCAATAGCAGTCGACGATGAGGCGTAGTAATAATTCGTTTAACCCGTTCCAATGCGGCTGAAACTTTATCAATCGTCATGGGTTTAGTCAGATACCCCATCGCCCCAAGACGCAATGCATTATTTTGATAGTCCATACCCGATATCATATGAACAGGAATATGGCGCGTTTTAACGTTAGATTTCAAAGACTCAAGAATGGCCATACCGCTAAGATTAGGCAGTTTGATATCCAATAGCACGGCATCAGGTGTAAAACTTTCTAACAACGCCATGGCCAACTCACCACTGGCAACACACACGGCCTGCATATTCAGTCTTTTAGCCGCAGCTCCAACCGCCATGGCAAACGCTTTATCGTCTTCAACAATCAACAAACTGAGCTTATTTGCATCCAATTCTTCGACCTGCTTTTTCAGATCAATAAGCTCATCAGCGTTATCGTCTTGTTTAATAAATTCACTACTTAAGGTTTGGGCCTTTTGCTGAATCCCCTTTTCAGCCATATTTAACGCTGCAGGTAACTTGATGGCTTCAGGCGTATCGAGTTCAGTTGCGATAGTTAGCTCAAACTTACTGCCCTTACCTTTCTCAGATTCCAGCGTGATGCCCCCTTCAAGCAAACTCGCCAACTCTTTTGAGATAGAGAGACCCAGTCCTGTGCCACCATACGCACGATCGACAGAAGAATCTTCTTGTTCAAAGGCTTCAAATATCCGCTGCTGTTTGGATGCATCTATACCAACGCCGGTATCAGAAACGGAAAGAGAAATCGTATCCGCACTTCGCTGATGTAGAGACAACTCGACTTTGCCTTCGCTGGTAAATTTAAGGGCATTTGAAATCAGGTTACGCAGTATTTGCTTTAATCGACTGCGATCAGTCGTCAGCTTGTTAATTTGTATTGAATCTTCAATGCGAATAGTCCAGTCGACTTTTGTTTGTTTAAACAAAGGGTTAAAAGACACATCGAGTTCATCGATAAAGTCGCGCAATGAAAAGGTTTCGATGTTGAGGGTGATTTTCCTGGCTTCAATTTTGGTTAAATCGAGAATGTCTTCAATCAGCATAAGGAGGTCATTACCCGATTGATGAATGGACTTGAGATATTCCAGATTTTTACCTGAAAGTGACGTTTCCTTTTCTAGCAATAACGAAGAGAGCACCATCAGGCTGTTGAGTGGCGTTCTGAATTCATGCGACATGTTTGCGAGAAATTCAGATTTGTAGTTGTTTATTTTAATCAGTTCTGCTGCTTTTGCTTCAAGATCCGTTTTAGCCTGGCTTAATTCGCTGTTAGAGCTATCCAAAGAGACGGTTTTTATCTCCAATTCCCTGGACTGTTTTTGGAGCTCTTCATTTGATACCCGCAATTCTTCTTGTTGCAACTCAAGCTCAGCCGTTTGCTTTTGACTCGCTTGTAACAAGCCCTGATTTTCTTCACGCATGTGAAGACTATACAAACCCTGACTAATCACCTGGCAATATTTGTCAGCTACAACATTGTTGGTGAACTCACCATTGTCTGATAAAGCAATCTCTACAATGCCCAATTGCTCAGACTCGAAAACCAGTGGCAAATAAAGCAATTTAGTTGGCACCATACTGCCCATCATGGATTTTAAACGCCAGAATTTTTCGGGTACTTGATCAATGGTAGTCACTTCACGGTTATTCAGAAGTTGTTTCAAAAAGTCTCTATGGGGAACCGGTTTATCGGCGTCCAGTGAGGTCAGCCCCCACTGAGCCACCAGCGGCAGGTATTTACCATCAGCGATATACAGGCAAATGCTGGCTGCACTCATGTACTCTGCAAGCTTATTGATAATGGCGTTGTAAACGTCTTGCTTGCTATTTTGGCCAGTAAACGCCATCGACATGTGTTGGAGCAAATTATCCAAGGCAGATTTTTGCTGAGTTTCGTTTAGCAAATCTCGGTGCTTTTTGCCCATCTTGGACAGGTCGCCAGCGAGCTTATTCATCTCACCGTTGCCATAGTCAGAATTATCAACAACTGAAAAATCCATTTTCCCATCTGCAATTTTACGAGACAGCCTGGTAACGCTTTTCACAGACAGCAGCATTTTAGTAACGTGACGCTGTGCTACAACCCATGACAGCAATACGGTAAGCGCTAGCACAACAAAGATAAAACTGATTATTCTGAAGGTTGAATCCTCCAGCGTTTCGCCAACTTGTCTGTTCTGTGCATCGAGCAGGTTGTCGAGCCTGGCGATAGCAGAAATGGCGGGCTCATCATTCACCTTTACTTGTGCATCAAGGTCCACAACGGATAAGCTAGCGAGTTGATCAGAGTTCAATAAACTAATCTTTTCAAGATACTGATTGATAACAAGCTCTATATCAGTGATCTGCGCCAACTCTACACGGCTTACATTAGGTAAGGCTTTGTAATTCCCAGATGCACGTAGCGCCTCGTTGAGCTTTTCTTCAGCTGTTAGTTTGTACTGAAGATCACGTCGAATAATATAGTTCTTAAAAGAGTGAATACCCCCGCCGTAACCAAGATTGGTGTATAGCTGCTCTAGATACTGTTTCTTCTGCATAAATATATCAGTCGATTTTTGCATCTGATTCTGACTGTTATAAATCAGCAAGGCACAAATAACCGCACCAACAGCAGTTAGAACGAGAGGGGTAAAGAGAACTTTGTAGATTTGCTTACTCAGCGACATGGCCATTCCGGAAAAGAGTCTAAACAGACTGTACCAACAGGAAGAAAAAGGGGTTGGCACCATCAATACTGCCAAGAAATGATTACATGAAATGGCTTAAAGGTTACTTATACTTTTGGATAAAGTTACTCCAAAATTTGAAGCGCTAAACAATAAAATGAATGACAATATTTATGGAAGTAAAAGATTGGCAAAATATCGAATGACTGCGACTTAAAACACTTAGCCGCAGTCACTTATGATGTGCTTAACGAAAAAGTACTTTTTCCTGATTAAACCAGTACACACTAAAGGCAATAAGGGCACCAGCAATCAAAGCAGTCGAGCCGAATATGGCAATTAGCTGCACATAGTCCATGGTGCCTTTGATCAGCTCTTTAATGGCGAGCGCCACGTTGGTCAGTGGCACCCAGGCCCACCCCCCTTTTAGCTCCACGCCAGGCAGCATTGCCATAATCACCGGTACGATAGTGAACATCACCAGCGGAGTCATATATCCCTGTGCTTCTTTGAAGCTTCGGGCGTAAATAGACAGACTCAGCAATACCGACGCGAAAATAGCCACAACCGGGATGAGCATGAAGAAGATAAGCAGGAAATCCATACCGCTTATTGAGCCCATGAAGTCGGCCACTAACTCAATGGCCATACCCTGACTCAGTACAATGCCCCAGATTGCCATACTGCCTACGGTAACCATGGCAGAAGTCACCCCTGCCAGCGCGATGGCCATAAACTTCCCTAACACCAATTTATGACGGGCAATAGGAGAAATAAGCAGAGTTTCCAACGTGCCACGTTCCTTTTCCCCTGCGCCTAAATCGGTGGCGGGGATCATCGCGCCTTGCAAGCACAGCATGAATACCAGGTATGGGATAAATCCACCGATTTTTTCCCCCCAATTTTCCCGCTGATCGGCCACATTCACTTTCTCAACCAACACAGGATCAATAAGCGCTACTTGCTGTGTTTCGTTCAGACCCAACGTAGAGAACGCGCTTTGCTGATTTTCTTCTTCAATGGCGTCGACAATTTCATTGAGTCGGCGCTGTACCAAATTTAACCCCGAGTCGTTGAGGTATAAGGTAAGCGATATTTGACCGTTAGCTAACACGTCATTGCTGAAGTTTTCCGGGATCACCAACACAAAATCCGCATTTTCTTCTTTTACCCACTGTTTGATGTCGGTGTTTTGCGGTGCTGTGACAAGATTAAATTCTTCCGACTCAGCTATTCGCGCGACCAGGTCGGGGGCGTATTCAGCACCAACAATGGCATAATCGAGTATTTCGCTTTCCGCTTTCTGAATCGCTTTTGATGACACGTAAGTGACGACGCCGAAAATGGCGGGAAACACTAATATTGGCAATGCAATCATGAAAAATAGGGTTTTCCTGTCTCTTAGCAGTTCTTTTATTTCCTTTAGAAATACCAGCCACATATCAAACTCCTTGTTCCAGTGCTGCTAGAAATGCGCTGTTCAGAGAGCCCGGTGCTAGCGCTCTGAATGCGGCAATATCGTCGTTAAATTGAGTACGTCCATGGTTGATTACGGTAACGCGGTCACACAACTCGGCCACTTCATCAAGATGATGGGTTGAGAAAATAACAGGAACGCCCTGGGATTTGAGGCCGCGAATAAAGTTAAGTACCGTTTGCGACGCCATGATGTCGAGGCCGGTAGTCGGCTCGTCGAGAATAACCACTTCAGGTTTGTGAACCACTGCTCGCGCGATGGCAGTTTTCTGTTTCATTCCCGTGGAGAAATTTTCACAGCGACGATCCAGAAAACTGTGCAGGTCGAGTAAGTCGGCGAGTTCAGCAATCCTGTCATCGATTTGTGTTTTTGTCATTTGATGAAGTTGACCGAAGTAGGCGATATTTTCTCTACCGGTTAACCGTCCGTATAATCCGGTAGCACCGGAAAGAAAACCAATTTTTTGACGAGCAACAACGGGGTTCTTCAGCACGTCGACACCATTGATGGTAATGCTGCCCGCTTCCGGCTTCAGAGCGGTTGAAAGCATACGTAATGTCGTGGTTTTTCCTGCCCCATTTGGGCCGAGTAATCCTAAAACCTCTCCCGCTGCACAAGACAAGGAAACATCTTCTACTGATTTAAAAAACTTTCCGGACAAGCGAGGGTCTTGCTTTTCTTGCTCACTCAGCTTTTTCGGATTTTCAATTTTAAATTTCTTAGCTAATCGACTGATTTCTATCATTTATATAGCTTCCTGACGTAAATAGCGTCCATATTGTTATTTGCAAAAAGCAGTCAATGCAGAAGCACTTTCTAAACTGCTCACGTTGCTACCAGTCAAGATTAGGAAAAAAATATTACGAAGCACAGGAAAAAAATGCGACAGAATATTTCCTTACAAATACGCAGTATACAGTTGCCCGCTTTTTTCATACCGTATAGCGCTAATATCAGCGTTATTACGCCATTATGGAAAACACAAAATAAGACAGGAAAAGAACATGTCAGAGGTTAGCAATCCGTTTCAGGCAGTAAACGAAACCTTTATCCGGCCTAACAAAGTATTTGCCAAATTAGCAAACACAGACAACTGGTCATGGGTGCCGTTTTTTATCGTGATGGCATTGGCCTTGTTGCCGCTTTATCTTTTTTTTCAAACTATCGACTTTGCCTGGTACAGCAATTACCTTGCTGATGTTCAACTAGGTGATGTGAGTCCGGCTGAAAAACAAGCTTACAAAGATCAACTCACATTAGGAATGATAAAATGGAGCACGCTGATTGGCTCCTTCCTGGGCTTTTTAATCATTAATGCCCTGGTAGCCGGTTACCTGACTTTCATGACCCGCAACGATGAAAAAAGCATTCAGGGGTTTACCGACTGGTATGGCATGACCTGGTGGACGGCTTTGCCTTCCATTATTCCAAGCCTGATCGCGCTGGTGTTACTGGTAATGGCAGATTCACATCAGATTGACCCAATTTCCCTGTCGCCGCTGTCGCTTGCCTACATTTTTGGTCTTGAGCCCACCTCCGCTTTTTTTAGCCTGGGTCAGTCAATTCGTCTCGATATGTTCTGGAGTTATTACCTTACCGCTGTCGCACTAGGCCAGTGGACGTCATTCTCTACCAAAAAATCGTGGATTGTTGCTCTCGCACCGGGGGCGGTGATATACGGCATTTGGCTGATTTTCGCCATTGTGTAACCGTAAATTACACACAAGCGCGAAGTAAAAAAATATCAACCAATCAACCCAGCGGTCAGGGAAGTAATTCCCCAACCGTTTTTTGTTTTATGAGAGGCCTGAAGTAATCGGTATTTTGATAAAACGTTAGGTTCTGCGGCGAGTACCAGCCTGGCACACCTAACAAGGGTAATGGGTGTAAGTGCCCTTTAACAGAAAAGACATCTGTCTTTGTGAACCGTTGAAACAGCGCCGTGTCCACGGCGTGGCATTGCTGTTGAAAAGACATCTGATTGAAATCATCAGGTACGGTCACCGCCAGCCACTTCCCCGTAAGTCCGATAAAGGGTTCAAGTAACATTTCTAAATTCGCGTGGCCGAAAATAAATGGGTATAGCACGTCGCCCCAGTTTGCCCGTTTCTCCAGCATAATTTCAATCCAGTTATGATGAGCAAGCGCATACAGCAGTTCACGCCCTTGAGGTTGCAAACGTTCGGGTACCGCAAGCACCACCCCACATTCATCAAAATGGGTAATACGATTGCGTGATGCTGTGCGAGGATGAACCCCATGCGCGGCAATGTCTTCCACATGCATTCGATTCAACAATCCTTTAGTACGCGGAAATTGCATCCAAATTAATGCATTAAAAAAGTCATGCCAGTTAGATTCCCGGGTTGGCAACACGTTATCCTGAAAGATAATTTCCTCGTAGTAACGACCATCATCATCACTAAACGTCGATTGGCCCTTGAACTCCGGCCCCGACCAATTGCCGTTATGCCAATGGTTTGTCACTGCCATCAGTTTATCTGGCTGAGGGAAAACGGCGGTTTCTGTTAAACCTGTTTCACAAAGTAATTGCTTAATAGGGCTGACAAGCTCGGGATGATTTATGGCAGATGACCATGAGACTGCGGTGGAATTCATAAATGATGTATTGGTTAGCCTGGCGGGTTTCTCTATACTGGGAGGTTATTGTAGAGCAAACAGAGACTAACAATGAAAAAAATTCTTTTGCCGTTCATGGTTCCAACGATGGTGGGCCTGTCAACACTAGGCCTCACGGCTTGTAGCAGTGATCAACCGCCGGTTACAGAAGCGAAAGCAGAAACCACATCCACCTTCGAGCAGGTTTACGCCGGCATTACTGCCGATGAAATTGTCGGCCCGCTGAAAACCCTTTCTTCCGACGAGTTTGAAGGTCGTTTACCGACCACCCCAGGAGAAAAGAAAACCCTGGATTACTTAGTTGGCCAATTTAAAGAAGCCGGCTTCCAGCCTGGTAATGGCAACAGCTATTTGCAGCCTGTTGATCTGATGGAAATCACGGCTGATCCAGACATGACCATGACCATTGGCGACAATGCCTTTGCGTATAAACAAGATATGGTGGCTGGCTCTAAACGCGAACAATCGCTGGTAGAGCTGAAAGACTCTGAGCTGGTTTTTGTGGGTTACGGTGTGAATGCACCAGAATACGACTGGAACGACTACGAAGGTCTTGATGTAAAGGGCAAAACCGTAGTGATTCTGGTAAATGATCCGGGTTTTGAAAATCCTGATTCAGGCAAATTCCAGGGCACCACTATGACCTATTACGGTCGTTGGAGCTACAAATTCGAAGAAGCCAGTCGCCAGGGTGCAGCGGGTGCCATTATTGTTCACGAGACTGCCCCCGCCTCTTATGGCTGGTCTGTGGTAGCCAACAGTTGGAGCGGCCCGCAGTACGGTCTGGTTACCAAAGACGGTGGCGCAAGCCGTGTGGCTGTTGAAGGCTGGCTGACATTGGATGCAGCAAAGAAAGTCTTTGCTGACGCGGGACTTGATTTTGACGAGCAGAAAAAAGCCGCACTGAGCGGGCCTTATTATCAAGATCTAGGCTTAACGGCGTCTGTAACGGTGAAAAATACTTTCCAGAAATCGGTAAGCAATAATGTGATTGCTACCCTGCCCGGCGCTGAAAAGCCCGAAGAGCATGTGATTTATACGGCCCACTGGGATCACCTGGGTAAAGATGAAAGCCTGAAAGGCGACCAAATTTACAACGGTGCCCATGACAATGCCACCGGTTCAGCAGCCGCTGTTGCGATGGCACATGCGTTCAGCACGTTGTCTCCACGTCCAGCGCGTTCCGTGACTTTCCTCATTGTCACCGCTGAAGAGCAAGGACTTCTGGGCTCAAAATATTATGCTGACCACCCAATTATCCCCCTCGATAAAACCGTGGCTAATATCAACATGGATGCCATGAACGTATTGGGTAAAACCAAAAACGTTAGCGTGGTAGGTATGGGCAAATCTGAAATGGAAAGCTATCTGGAAAAGGCGGCAGTGCGTCAGGGCCGATACCTTACCCAGGAAGAACACCCTGCTGGCGGTTATTACTACCGCTCAGATCACTTTAGCTTCGCGAAGAAAGGCGTACCGGCACTTTACGCAAAAGGCGGTAGCGAACCCTGGGATGCGGCCACTGCCGATTACAAAAAGCGCATGAATGTCATTGTTAAAGGTTGCTACCATCAGGTTTGTGACGAGTTTCGTAAAGAATGGGATTTATCCGGCATTGCCCAGGACACACAGCTGCTGTTTGAAGTGGGTTATGACGTTGCCAATGCTGACAGTTGGCCGCAGTGGAATGCCACTAGCGAATTTCAACGCCCTTAAACCACAATAAGGTTAAACGAAAACGGGTCATCATAAAGGTGGCCCGTTTTTGCACTCACCCTCATAATTCCTCTGTTTCCCCCGCCCTATATGGCAAAATCGTCACTTTATTTGCGATTCCGTTAAGTTAATCCTTGCTTTTTTTTCTCATACTGGCACATTCAACAAACGCGGAGTTTGCACCCTTCAAAAACAATAAAGTCTCACCCGCGGCCGCGATTAAGCGACCCGACAGAAAAAACAATCCTATTTTCAACAAGTGACAAGAGAGAACCCGTTTTATGTGTGGTATTTTCGGTATCCTTGATATCAAGACCGACGTGTCTGAACTCAGAACCCAAGCGCTAGATTATACAAAGTTGCTGCGTCATCGCGGCCCTGACTGGTCGGGTATCTGGAATAATGACAATACCATCCTGTGCCATGAACGGTTGGCCATCGTCGATGTAGACACTGGTGCTCAGCCGCTCATCAGCCAGGATAATAATAAGATCCTGGCCGTTAACGGTGAGATCTATAACCACAAACAGCTTGCCCAGAATCTGGCAACACCTTACGACTTCAAGACCCGTTCGGACTGTGAAGTTATTCTTCCTCTTTATGAGCAAAAAGGTGTTGAGTTCATTGATGAACTGGAAGGTATGTTTGCTTTTATCCTCTACGATGAAGCACAGGATGCTTACCTGATTGCCCGTGACCACATCGGTATTATTCCGCTGTACACCGGTTACGATGAACATGGCAACTTCTACGTTGCCTCAGAAATGAAAGCGCTGGCGCCAATTTGTAAAACTATCAGTGAATTCCCTCCGGGCCACTACCTGTGGAGCAAAACCGGCGAGTTGACTAAGTACTACAAGCGCGACTGGATGAGCTACGACGCCGTTAAAGACAACGAGACTAACCTGGACGACCTGAAAGTGGCTTTCGAGAAAGCCGTTAAGTCGCACATGATGTCTGACGTACCTTACGCAGTACTGCTGTCTGGTGGTCTGGATTCCTCTCTGGTTTCTGCCGTTGCCGCCCAATACGTTGCTAAGCGTGTTGAAGACGAAGACAAGTCTGATGCCTGGTGGCCTCGTCTGCACAGCTTTGCCGTTGGCCTTGAAGGTGCACCAGACTTAAAAGCAGCGAAACAAGTAGCTGACATGATTGGTACTGTTCACCACGAAATCCACTTCACCATTCAGGAAGGTTTGGATGCCATTCGTGACGTTATCTATCATCTGGAAACTTACGATACCACCACCATTCGTGCCGCGACGCCAATGTACCTGATGACCCGTAAGATCAAAGCCATGGGTATCAAAATGGTTCTGTCTGGTGAAGGTTCTGACGAAATTTTTGGTGGTTATCTGTATTTCCACAAAGCACCAAACGCCAAAGAACTGCACGAAGAAACAGTACGTAAACTGGATCGCCTGCACATGTTTGACTGTGCCCGTGCGAACAAAGCCACCAGCGCCTGGGGCGTTGAAGCGCGCGTACCGTTCCTCGACAAGAACTTCATGGACGTGGCAATGCGCCTGAACCCACAAGATAAAATGTGTGTGGATGGCCGCATGGAAAAATGGATCCTGCGTAAAGCCTTCGACGATGGCAAAACGCTGCCGCCTGAAGTACTGTGGCGTCAAAAAGAACAGTTCGGTGACGGTGTAGGTTACTCCTGGATCGACTCTATCCGTGATTTCGTAGAAACCGAAGTGTCTGATCAACAACTGGCTACGTCAGAATTCCGCTTCCCGGTGAACACGCCTGATACCAAAGAAGGGTATTACTACCGCACTATCTTTGAAGGCTACTTCCCGCAAGAAAGCGCGGCACGCTGTGTACCGGGCGGCAAATCAATCGCTTGTAGCACCGTTGAAGCACTGGAGTGGGATGCAAGCTTTAAGAACAACGCTGACCCATCAGGTCGTTCTATGAAAGATGTGCACTCGGGCAAAAGCCACTAAGTTGCATACATAGAAATACAAAGCCCAGTCATTGACCGGGCTTTTTTGTATTGCAATATACCAATTTAAAGAATAAGTGACCGAGCTGTCAGGGATTATCCTGGTTATCGAGAGACGCCTTGTACCAGAGCGATGAGTCCTGCAGCGGGGTTTGTTCAGGCAACAAGGTGTTGTCGAGCACAATGGTGTTGCGATTCGACAAATCCAGTTGCTTTAACGCATCTTCATACGTCGACATAAACAGGGCATCAAAAGAGCCGTCTTCAATGGCCATTTTAAGGCCTGTCTCAATTAACCTTGCCAGTGTTGTATTACCTTTATTGACGAAAAAATACAGCGCCGTGGGGTAATACATGGCGACGTTTTTCTCTAACATGATATCCGAGGGCATGGTATCGGCATTCAGTTCATTAAGCACTTCCATCACCGAGCGAGGAAAAAAGTCAGCCTTGTGGGTTTCGAGCACTTCAGCCGCGTTGCCATAAGACGGAACAGTAAAAACATTAAAGCCGTTTGCCTGCAAAATTTTGGTATCTGGCCATTCTTCACCTGAAATAGGGACCAGTTTGAGCAAGTCATTTTTGCTCATCTCTTTGCTAAATCGCGCCTCATTCATGTCGTTGATGAGGAATACCCGCCAGCCAATTAACCCTTTGGCCAACGGAATACGAATTGGGAGAAGATCTTTTTCTCGCTGACTGTCAGTCATGCTCCAAACCACATTCACCTCGCGATTTTCACGCAACTGGCGAAGTGCCTTCCCCTGCAGCATGATACGCTCGGAGGGCAACAAACTGTACTTCACACCGGTTTTTTCCAGCGCCAAGGTTAACAGCGCCAGTGGATATTCGGTACGTAAATCTTTGTCGTCTATAGGTCGAGGATAGGTAATAGACCATAATGCGGCCTGCGCATTAATGCTTAATAACAGCAGTGAGACTGCGAACCACTTGCGCATAAGCGACATCCTTCCCTTTACTCGATACCGATGTATTTGTGTGTTTGTAACGATAAACGCCAGTTTCTGGCAATACAAGTCGCAATCGCCAAATCGGTTGCACGTTGCTGCTGACTAATAGGTTGCAAACAAATGTGCGCCGGTTGCGCGTCACCTAAACGCGCCAACAGTGCATCTAACTCATCCACATGCTTTTGCATGGCCACCGGATGTTTAATTTCGTTAGCTCGTTGCAATGCGCTGGTCAGAATCGGCATGCCGCCTTTCATATCGACTTTGGGCGACACGGTTACCCAGGTATCCTCATGGCAAAGCACCTCGAAGGTACCACTTGTTTCGATTTGCGTGGTGAAGCCGCGCGCATGCAGCAGTGATGTCACCGAGGTTAAGTCGTACATACAGGGCTCACCGCCAGTGATCACCACATGGCGTGCCTTATAGCCGCGCTTTGCAAATATTTCCAATAGCGCGCCATCAGTGCAGGCGAAGAAGGCTTCACTTTCTTGCGTTTTGTCTAACACCGCATCGGCAGAAGTAAGAAATGCGTCGTCCAGCGTCCAGGTGTGTTTAGTGTCGCACCATGGACATCCCACAGGGCACCCCTGAAGGCGGACAAAGATAGAAGGCAAACCGGTTTGTACCCCTTCACCCTGAATGGTTTCGAACATTTCATTAATTTTTAGCTGAGTTTGCGGCAATGTGGTGGTCCTGTGGTGTATTCAGGTTGGGATTTTACCAAGAATCAAATAGAATTCAGGCATCTTTTCGCGAAAAAAACGAAACTTATGTCTGAAAAAGTCATTGTTATCTATTCCGGCGGCATGGATTCATTTACCGTGCTGCATAAAGCGCTTGCCGATGGGAAAAAACCGTATGCGCTGTCTTTCAACTACGGACAACGTCATAAAAAGGAGCTTGATTATGCAGCCCGTGTTTGTGACGAATTAAATGTGCCGCACAAAATCGTTGATATTTCAGCGATTAACGCGTTGGTCGGCGGCTCTGCATTAACCGACGACATTGATGTACCAGAAGGTCATTATGAAGAGCCATCAATGAAGACCACCGTGGTGCCCAATCGTAATATGATCCTGCTTTCACTGGCTGTAGGCTACGCGGTAAGTGAAGAAGCTACCAAGGTATATTACGGTGCCCACTCAGGCGATCATGCCATTTATCCGGACTGTCGTCCCGAATTCGTTGAAAAAATGAATGATGTATGCGCTATTGCTAATTACGAAGCCGTTGAAATTGTCACGCCTTACCTGAAGGTAAGCAAAACCGCTATTCTTACGGCGGGTTTGCAGATGGGACTGAATTACGGAAAAACCTGGACCTGCTATAACGGCAGGGAAAAAGCTTGCGGAAAATGTGGTGCTTGTCAGGAGCGTCTTGAAGCATTCCGTGACAATCAGGCTACTGACCCGCTGGCATACGAAGCCTAATCATTAACAGGAGTAATGTATGAAAGCATTATCAATCGCCGCTATTACCGTATCACTGGTGATGTCATCACACGCCTATGCAGGTGTGAATCAACAAACATTGTCCGGTTTACTGAATAGCAAGAAACCCGCCGAATCCACCGCAACCACATCAGCGCTAATGGATCTACAGGGCACAGATATTATGGGGCTGGTTACCAGCGTTTCAGAAAACCTGGGCGTAACGGAAGCACAGTCGCAAGGTGGTATTGCGTCTGTGTTTAACTATGTTAAGGGAAATTTATCTTCCGGTGATTTCTCGTCACTGTCTGACAGTTTACCGGGCTTAGACAGCTTAATGAGCATGGTACCTGAGACAACCACTGCAGGCTCAACGTCTGGCAAATCCTCTTCTTTGTCCGGATTGTTAAATAAAGCTTCCGAATACAGTGGTTCGATGAAGTCGATTAACGATCTTAAAAATCAATTTGAAGCACTGGGGCTGACGCCAGAAATGATCAGCAGTTTTGTCAGTCAAATAAGCACCTATTTACAATCAGAAGAAGGCCAACAGACCCAATCTTTATTCCGCAGTGGTCTGGATAAATTAGTTAGCAATCTTTAACGCATTCTGCGGGGCTGCCTATGAGTCCCGCCACCCTAACCTGGCAATCTCGTTATCATGGCTCTGAAAAATCTGACTACCGCATTTTCCCGCTTTCCTCGTTGGCTTCGGCTTAGCACTTACCTGATACTCGCCTATCTGCTTTATGCACTGTTGGTGGGGGTTATCACACCACTCGTCTTACAATCTAAACTGCCGTCGTCGTTATCAGAAACTTTGGGAAGGCAAGTCAGTATCGATAAAATTCGCATAAATCCCTTTTTATTGCGGGCCCGAGTGTCGGGCTTTGCTATTGCCGAAGACAGTAGCGATGATACCTTTGTTAAGTTCGACCTGTTGGAAGCTGATATTGGCTTTTGGCGTACCCTCATGTCGTTTACGCCAACCGTTGAACATGTTTACCTGATAGCGCCCTATTCAAAAATTGAACGCTTGGATGAGGGAGAAGATACTCGCTTTAATTTCTCTGATATCCTCGACCACCTGGCAAAAAACCGCGAGCCAGAGCCGCAGGCAACCCAGCAATCATCACCGGAAACCGCTGTTCCACATATTCGATTGGACGCGTTTCATCTTCAAAAGGGGCATATTGAATTAGCCGATAAGGTTACCGGTGCAACCTTGTCGTATCCTGATTTAGATCTGGACCTTGCTAACCTCGATACGCGCTCCACCATTTCGTTGCAACCTGAGAAAGTTGAACAAAACGCGCTGAAAAATCGTTACCGGTTGGATATCGAATCCAACGATGGCGGCAAGTTTCATTTCGATGGTTTGTTCCAATTGGCACCGCTCGAAGTTGCCGGACAAATCAGATTAAACAATATCAACCTGCCGCCATTGTGGCCGTTATCTGAAGACATCATTGAGGCCAGACTCAGCAGCGGACTTTTAAATTTCAATGTACAGTACCGTCTTGCCGAAACAGCCGATGGCATCAATTTAAAAGCAGGGAACGGTAACCTGACCTTATCTCAACTGGCACTATCAGACAGTGAAAAAGAAAGAGTCACCGTCGATGAAATTGCTTTGAAAGGGCTGGCCATGGACACGGCCAGTAGCCGGATTGATATTGAATCACTGACAGTCGCGCGCCCTACAGTGAATGGGGTTTATAACGAAGGTAATGTAGATTTAGTTGCTATATTTACGCCTCGCGTAAAAAACGCCACATCGGCTAGCGCGCCATCACAAAGTTCCTCTACCTCAGCGCCTGATACTTCCGCCAATGATTGGCTCGTTACACTGAATGCTTTTTCTCTCCGCGACGGTGATATTCAACTGGCAGAAAAACACATTGCGGAGTCGGTAAATTGGCGAGTCAGTGAGCTCGATGTGATGACGGGCGCAATACGGTCTGATTTCAGTCAACCCGTAAAGTACGAAATTGGGTTTGGTATTGCCGGTGACCCAGATAACGTGCCGCAAGCGCATGCCGGTACCCTTTCAACATCGGGCGAAGCAGATATCAATACCCTCAGCTTTACCGGTGATTTTTCACTTGAAAACCTTAGCCTGAGTCAATTTCAGCCTTACATCACACCGTTCGCCAATGTGTCTTTAACTGAAGGTACCGCAACGGCTCAGGGGCATTTTAAAGCGAATAAGGAAGGCAGTATTCTGTTTGACGGTAGTGCGGGCATCACGTCACTAAACATTCTGGACGGCCTGCATTTTGAACCCTTACTAAAATGGCAGGACATGCAAGTATCTGGCATTCGTTATAGCAGCGACGATAACGAACTGCTTGTGGATAATATCGGGCTTACAGCACCCTACGGTAAACTGCTCATTGATGAACAGCGCCGCACTAATATAGGGGCAATTATCAAAAGAGACAGTACCGACACGAACGTAGCTGACTCCACGCCCAGTGAGCAAGTAGAACAAGCGCAAAGCGAAGCCGTCGTAGATAAAACCACGCCGCTACTAGTCAAAATAAACGGTATCGACATCCAAAATGGCAGTGCCTATTTTGCAGATAACTCTCTCACTCCCCGCTTTGCTTCTGGGATTGAATCGTTAAATGGCTCGATTTCCGACTTATATTCCCGCTCTGGCACCGCGGCGAAGGTAGATATTGAAGGCAAGATCGATAATTACGCCCCGGTATCGTTGAAAGGCGCACTGAACCCGCTGGTGGAAGACATCTTCCTTGATCTTAATTTCTCTGTAAGTGGTGCTGAACTGACCTCGATAAACCCTTACGCCGGTACATACTTGGGTTACTACATTGATGCCGGTCTGTTGTCGCTTGATGTTGAATATAAGCTCCAAAATAATCAACTGGAGGGTGATAACCATGTGGTTATTGATCAGCTCACGTTAGGGCGAAAAAGTGATTCCGAGCAGGCGTTGAGTCTTCCCCTTGGCCTTGCCGTCGCGCTACTTCAAGATAGCGATGGCGTAATTGATTTGGGCCTGGAAGTCTCTGGTGATTTGGATAACCCCGCGTTTAGCTTCGGATCGATCATTTTCAATGCACTGGGGAACATCTTCAAAAAAGCGGTAACCGCCCCCTTTTCATTCCTGGCTAACCTTGTCGGAAGTGATGAAGATGAACTCAACGAAGTCGACTTCTCTGCCGGTAGCGTCACTCTGAATACCGCCACAAGCGAGAAACTAAAAACCCTGGCAGACGCACTGAGACAACGACCGGGACTTCGCTTAAGCATTGAAGGCACCGTGAACGAAGTGAATGATACCAGGCAGATGAAAATCGATCGTCTGAACAGTGATCTGGTAAAAACGGCAGGACTAGAAAGCTTGCCTGACAACTTTTCTGCCAGCGAAATTCCCCTTGAGGGACCACTGTCACAGGCGGTTGCGCAGTTGTTTAGTGAACGCACTGGACAGTCGGTGGAAACCGAGCGTGAAACCCTTCGTGCACAACTTCAGCAAGGCAAAGACACCCCGCCCGAAGAAGATGAAGTGACCCGCGCTTTGCACATCGCCATGTACAATCAACTGAGAAATCAGGTAGTGATATCCGATGGGGATTTATTTGCGTTGGCGGCAGAACGGGCGAAAGCCGTGAAGGTGTTTCTTGCAAATGAAGCTGACATAAAAGCCAGCAGGCTTTTCCTGCTAAACAGCAGCCAGCATTTAAAAGCAAAAACCAGCAGTGCATTGTTAACCTTGAAAGCAGACTAGATGCTGCGCGGGCTTTAACGCGTACCTTCGGATAAGCTAGCTTGACCTAACAACAAAAAAAGCGGGAAGTGATAACATTTCCCGCTTTCTTATTAATTTGCGATTTTTACTTCTGACTTTCAGAAATAAAATAACCGAGCTCTTTAATACAATGACGCAGAACCGGATTGAGGCGAGTGTTTTTGCCATTCATTACAAACAATTCGTGTTCGAAATTGAACAAGCTACCCTTCGCAATTGGCACAAGCCCTAAACTAGCGCCCTGCTCTTTAGCAATATAATCTGGCAGCAAACCAACGTATTCGCCGGTCATAATGGCTGACAACGCCGCTTCAAATGAATCAGAAAAAGTCTGAATCGCTAAACGTTGATCATCTTCGATATAGTTCGCCGAAGACAAACCAGAAATACCTATCGCAGGATAATCGCTAATCTTGATATCTTCCGGTAACGAGACATCACGGTATTTTGCCAGCGAATGCGTTGGTGAGCAGTACAAACGCCCAGTACAGTTAACGCCCACAGGATGGAAAGTAACAGACTCAGGTTTCACCATATCGTAGGTAGAAATAACCAGGTGGCATTCACCAGACAGCGCTACGTGCTCTACCTCGTTGTAAAGACGCGTCTGAATGTTCACGTGAATGTCGTCGAACTTCTTCATCGTACTTTTCACTGCTTTACTGACGGCAAGGTGCATAGACAGTGGCAGACCCGCCATCATTACCAGTGTGATATGACCAGAATAGTCGTCGTGAAGGGATTTAAGGTTAAAGACGAAGTTATCGAAAGCATTAAAGATGCGCTTCGTTTCCTGGAAAACCACCTCACCTTCTTTGGTCATCTGAAAACCACCCCGGCCGCGATGACACAGTACCAAATCTAAACGTTCTTCGAGCTTTTTGATTGCAGCACTAATATTCGGACGCTGCATTCTTAATACAGGTTCTGCAGCAGTAAATCCGTTACAACTGGCTACCGCATAAAAAACCCTTAGCAATTTAATGTCTGATTCTTGTAAACGATTCAACATGGCGCAATCCCTGAACTTATAGGTATAGTTATGAATACTTTAGAATCATAATATGTAACTGTCACGGGGATTACAACGCTATTTTGCAAGTTTCTTAGCGATAAACCGCTTTTTAATCAAACTGAAACATAGAAAGCGGTTTATAAAGGCGCGTAGGAAGGATAAAACCGTTAAGAAATGGCGACGACTTGTTTACGCAAGGTCTCAATTTCATCTCGGGTCGAAGCGGCTTTTTCAAACTCAAGCTCTCGCGCATATTCGAACATCTTCTTCTCCAAATCTGCAATTTGAGACATCAAGTCGGTTGCACTGGCAGCCTGCAGCTCTTTCTTTTTCTCCGCAACTTTACGCAGTTTAACCTTACCAGAAGCAGGATGGGCACCGTCACCACCGAGATCCATGATATCAGTGATGGGTTTGTTCAGCCGCTGAGGCGTTAAACCATTTGCTTTGTTGTGTGCTTCTTGCTTCGCGCGGCGACGATCGGTCTCGTCGATGGCTTTTTTCATCGACTTGGTGATCACGTCCGCGTACATGATTGCCTTACCATTAACGTGTCGAGCTGCGCGACCAATTGTCTGGATCAGCGAGCGCTCTGCACGCAGGAAACCTTCTTTATCGGCATCTAAAATAGCCACCAGAGAAACCTCTGGCATATCCAGACCTTCCCGTAACAGGTTAATACCAACAAGTACGTCAAACTTCCCTAACCGCAAGTCGCGGATGATCTCGATACGTTCAACGGTGTCGATATCTGAATGCAGATAACGTACTTTAACGCCGTGCTCATTCAGGTATTCACTTAAATCTTCTGCCATCCGTTTCGTCAACGTGGTGATCAACACGCGTTCATCCAGCGCCACACGTTTATGGATCTCAGATAACACATCGTCTACCTGAGTCGCTACAGGGCGCACCTCAATGATTGGGTCAAGCAAACCGGTTGGACGTACTACCTGCTCGACAATCTCGCCGTCGGATTTTTTCAGTTCATAATCACCCGGGGTGGCAGACACGTAAATCGTTTGCGGGGAGATCTGTTCAAATTCCTCGAACTTCAACGGCCGGTTATCCAGGGCCGAAGGCAAACGAAATCCGAATTCCACCAACGTTTCTTTTCGCGAGCGGTCGCCTTTATACATAGCGCCAATCTGCGATACGGTTACGTGAGACTCATCGATAAACATCAAACCATCGGCAGGAAAATAATCCAACAAGGTAGGAGGCGGCTCGCCCGGTGCACGACCCGACAGGTAACGTGAGTAGTTTTCAATACCCGAGCAATAACCCAATTCCAGCATCATTTCTACATCGAACTGAGTACGTTGAGAAATCCGTTGTTCCTCTAGTAACTTATTACTCTCCAGTAACTGCGCTTTGCGCCCTTTCAGTTCTTCTTTGATATCTTCAATGGCATTGAGAATTTTTTCTCTGGGTGTCACGTAATGGGTTTTAGGAAATACCGTTGCCCGTACTACGGATTTATCCACCGCGCCGGTGAGCGGATCAAACAAGCTGATTTTCTCGATTTCGCTATCAAACAACTCAACCCGCACCGCCTGCTTCTCAGAATCAGCCGGAAAGATATCAATCACATCACCGCGCACACGGAATGTGCCTCGTTCAAATGCCAAATCATTGCGCTTATATTGCAACTCTGCTAAACGGCGCAAAATGTCACGCTGATCCATGGTGTCACCCTGACGCAGGTGCAACAACATTTTCATATAGGATTCGGGGTCGCCCAAACCGTAAATGGCCGACACACTGGCTACAATAACTACGTCTCGACGCTCCATTAGCGCCTTGGTAGCAGATAGCCGCATTTGCTCAATGTGATCGTTTATCGAGGCATCTTTTTCAATGAAAGTATCGGTGCTCGGCACATAGGCTTCTGGCTGGTAATAGTCGTAATATGAAACAAAATATTCCACTGCGTTGTTGGGGAAAAATTCTTTCATTTCGCCATACAACTGTGCTGCCAGCGTTTTGTTGTGAGCAAGAATAAGCGTAGGACGCTGCACATCCCGAATAATGTTAGCCATGGTGAAGGTTTTACCGGAGCCGGTCACCCCCAATAATGTCTGACTCGCCAGGCCGCTTTCAAGCCCGTCAACCAGCGCTTCTATTGCTTTTGGCTGGTCGCCCGCTGGCTGATATTTGGATTGCAGTTCAAAGCCTCTACTCATTATGCTGTTTGCTCTCCTGGTTCCTGACGATGTTCAGACAACGCCCGGTTAAAATAAATATAGGACACCGTTGCCATACACAGATTGGCAGCCACTACGCCCCAGAATAGGCCTTTGAGTCCGAAGAACAGGCTGGCCGCATAGGATACTGGTACGTAGAAGATAAATAATCGGATGAAACTGAGCACCAACGCCGCCATCGGGCGGTGCATCGCGTTCAATGATGAATTCGTTAATATAATGATGCCCTGAAAGCCATATCCCAATGGTACAATCATTAAAAATAAGTGAATTAAAGACGCCACTTCAGCTTCTTCGGCAAACGAGGTAGCGATCCAGTCCGATAATAGCCACAGAATGGCGAACACCAGTAATTGCCAGAAAACGACAAACTTCAGTGTCAGGCGATAAGACGCTTCCACTCTGTCATATAAACTGGCTCCCACATTTTGGCTGATAATGGGCGGCAGCGTCATTGATAATGCCAGAATGACAATAGAGGCGATCGATTCAAGCCGGTTACCAACTCCCCATGCAGCCACTGCCTCTGCACCATAATTTGCCACCACCGCCGTCATTACACCGCCGGCAATGGGGGTTAACATGTTAGCACCGGCAGCAGGCAAACCTATACGTAAAACCGGCAGCGCGCTTTTCTTTAATTCGCTAAACGTAAGCAAGCGCGGCACCATTAACTGTTTTCTTACCGCCATATACCAAATTATCCAAACTGCTCCCACAATCCAGGCGAGTAAGGTTGCCAGAGCAGCCCCCTCTATGCCCATGGCTGGAATGGGGCCTACACCAAAGATAAAGATAGGATCAAGCGCAGCGTTAAGTCCGCCTCCTACAGCCATTAAAATACTGGGTGTACGGGTATCGCCACTGGCGCGCAATACACTGTTACCCACCATCGGCAAAGCCAGAAACACGCTGGAGAGATACCATAATGTCATGTAGTCGTGAATGAGTGGCATTAATGACGCATCGGCATTAAGTAAAGCAAAGATAGGATCGATGGTAAGATAACCGATAACGGCTAACCCACCGACCAATGAAAATGACAACATCAGTGAGCTAGTCGCATATTCCCGAGATTCTTCCAGGTTGCCGCTGCCCTGAAGCTTACCGATTATGGCGGAGGTACCAATGCCTAAGCCAATATTCAGACTAATCACGGTAAACGTTACCGGGAAAGTAAAACTAATTGCTGCCAGGGGCTCCGTTCCCAGCAAACTGACAAAGAAGGTATCCACCAAGCCGAAGCTCATCATCATGATCATTCCCAGAATCATCGGAATGGTCATGCGCTTCAAAATGGTGCCAACATCACCTTCTGTTAAACTTGTAGCACGCACATTTTTTTTCGAATCTGTCACATCAGTCTCAATAAAAATTAATCCAGTAGGATTAATGGAGTTAGAGCAGTTAGCCATTCAGTTTACTTGACTGCCTCCCCGCTTGCACGACTATATGGGATTTAATCAGTCACTGTTTATTTACGCCATCATGATGTCTCTAAATGCCAGGTTTCGTATGGTTATACCATCGGCATAGAGGTTTAATCTTCTCAGAGCATCATATCTTCCCGGCGGCGGGGTTAAGCGGCAAAAGTTACCTTTATTACTACAACAATCGTATGAGATCTCGGTTTGTAATTCTGTGACACTCAGATGACAGCATTTTGACAGTGCTTGTCAGGCTTTTGACCCAATTATCCTAATAAACCGCAAACGGTTGGATCGCACAAAATGTTAAATTAGCGTTAAGTTTATGCTCAGGTGTCAAAATACTGATGGCTTATTAAGCGCGACTAGCGAATTAACACACAAGTTTGTCAATGTCTGTACAAATCAGATCAAATAGTCTACGCACCTAGATCTTTTTCAATAAACCATTGATAACAAATAAAATACTAAGATATCAGCGTAAGACACCAGGCTTAATTAAGCACAACGATCGCTGAATAATTAAACTAAAAGCCCACCTATCAACATAGTTATCCACAGATTTAGTGGATAACTGGCTAAAGGCCAGTATTCTCGGGTATTTGTGCCGATCCCGCATCATTTTATGTAAGTGAAGACTAACCTTAGAATTGGCTGAACAACGTTACAGTTCTATTAATAACTGTACTTTAATACAGTAGTCAAAGTCTTTTTCATATTCATTTCATACTTATGACTAAAAAATAGTTATAAGCATTTAATCCAATATATTTAGACTTCGCCTTGTCAAAATTCTGACTTTATTTTCAACAACCTACCTCAACTGGGTTTCTTCAAGTGCGTTTTTTAATCGCTTTGATGCTTTTTTGACTGATAAGCATTAAAAAAGTTATTTTTTGAGCGAACAGTAAAAAATCTTCAAAACGTTTGTTGACAGTAACCGATTACGTCATTAATATTCCGCCCCGTTGAAAGGCAGGTCCCCCTTAGCTCAGTTGGTTAGAGCGACGGACTGTTAATCCGCAGGTCCCCCGTTCGAGTCGGGGAGGGGGAGCCAACTTTTCAATGTCAATTTCGGTTCCCCCTTAGCTCAGTTGGTTAGAGCGACGGACTGTTAATCCGCAGGTCCCCCGTTCGAGTCGGGGAGGGGGAGCCAAATCTCTCTTAGTTCGATTTATAATTCCCTCCCCTCTTTAAATTCTCTCAAATTATTCATTTTAAGATTACCATTATTCTTTTGTATTAAGTTGTTAATCACGCGACAAAAAGCGATAATACGCCACCTGACAGGCAGTAGCCTGAGTGTTTTATTTCAAACCATAGATTCGCGTCCGCAACTTTACTATGACAGATTTCTTGTTGCTCTTAGTGGGCACAGTACTTGTAAACAATTTCGTTCTGGTTAAATTCCTGGGTCTCTGCCCGTTCATGGGTGTGTCTGGCAAGCTGGAAACCGCTATTGGTATGGCGATGGCCACCTCCTTTGTTCTCACGCTTGCATCCGTAACCAGTTACCTCGTAGAAACTTACTTGCTGGCACCATTAGGAATTGGCTACCTTCGCACCCTTGCCTTTATTCTGGTAATTGCTGTAGTGGTGCAGTTCACAGAAATGGTGGTGCACAAAACCAGCCCCACCTTGTATCGCCTGCTCGGTATTTTTCTCCCGCTTATCACTACCAATTGTGCCGTTTTAGGTGTCGCTTTGTTAAACCTCACCGAACAACATAACTTTGTGGAAAGCTTAATATATGGCTTCGGCGCATCCGTTGGCTTTTCGCTGGTTCTTATTTTATTCGCAGCCATGCGTGAACGCCTCGCCGCTGCCGATGTTCCGGTAGCATTCAAAGGTGCATCAATTGCGATGGTTACCGCTGGATTAATGTCGTTGGCATTCATGGGCTTTACTGGTCTGGTGAAATTATAATGACAGTATCTATCGCCCTTATCGTCATAGGCGTGTTAGCCGTTGCATTTGGCTTGTTGCTTGGCTATGCAAGCATTCGGTTTAAAGTGGAAGCCGATCCACTGGTAGAACAAATCGATGAAGTACTCCCGCAGACGCAATGCGGCCAATGTGGTTATCCCGGCTGCCGCCCGTATGCCGAAGCGATTGCCAATGGTGATGACATTAATAAATGTCCACCAGGTGGTGAATCAACCATTAAGAAACTTGCCGATTTAACGGGTAAAGAAGCGAAGCCACTGGATGCCGCTCATGGCGAGGAAGACGTTAAAAAAGTCGCCTTTATTCGCGAAGATGAATGCATTGGCTGTACAAAGTGCATTCAAGCCTGTCCCGTTGATGCCATCGTGGGTGCAGCGAAGCAAATGCATACCGTATTAACCCAGGAATGTACTGGCTGTGACTTATGTGTTGATCCCTGTCCGGTAGATTGTATTGATATGTTACCTGTGGAGGTAACACCAGCATCCTGGAAATGGGATTTTGATAAAACGCCTAAGGGCGATATTCCGATAAAGATGGTGTCTTAAGCGTGATGTTCCCGGAATTTGAAGACGTCGTTTCACGACTGGATAAAGGCCAACTTGCCACTTTTCCAGGGGGTGTTCATCCTCAGGACCACAAAGCGCTGTCGAATCAGACACAGATTGCCGATCTGCCGCTGGCAAATGAATTTGTTATTCCCGTACGACAGCATATTGGAACAGACGGTGCCCTGCTTGTGCGCGTGGGCGACAAGGTCATGAAAGGCCAACCCCTTACGCAAAGTAATCAGCCGTTTTCCGTACCGGTACACGCACCGACTTCCGGTGTTGTTACCGACATTACGCAGCATGTTACCGCGCACCCAAGTGGTTTAAACGAACTTTGCGTGGTGCTGAAAGCCGATGGCCAGGACATCTGGGCACCACTTTCCCCGTGCGATGATTACACCGCGCTTGATAAAACAGCCCTGATTGAAAAGCTTTGCGACGCAGGAATTTCAGGTATGGGCGGTGCAGGTTTCCCCACTCATATCAAAGCATCAGCGAATAACGAGGTTGAATTCCTCATTATCAACGGTGCGGAGTGTGAACCCTACATCACCTCTGATGATCGCCTAATGCGAGAACATGCAGAGAGTATCCTCACTGGCATCGATATCCTCAGCTATTTGCTAAAACCTAAATGTGTGGTTTTTGCTATTGAAGACAACAAGCCAGAAGCACTGGACGCCATTCGAAAACAGGTGGTTTCACGCCCTCATGTCCGTGTAGTGAGCATCGAGACGAAGTACCCGGCTGGCGGCGAGAAGCAACTTATTCAAGTGGTGACAGGCCGTGAAGTACCGCGAAAAGGCCTGCCGCTGGATATTGGCGTTACCATGTTCAACGTAGGTACTTGTCATGCAATCAATGATGCCATTTCATTTGGCAAGCCACTCATTGAACGGATTGTCACGGTAACGGGTAAAGCAGTAAAACGCCCCGGCAACTACCGTACCCGCCTTGGTACGCCAGTGAATCATTTATTGTCTCAGGCGGGGTATTTAGCGGATAAACAAAAAACACCGCAAGTGATTATGGGCGGGCCAATGATGGGCTTTACCCTGAATGACGCAGCAGTGCCAGTGGTTAAAATCACCAATTGCCTGCTGGTTCCTGAAACCCATGAACTGACGCAAGGCGAAGACGAACGGGCATGTATTCGCTGTAGCGCTTGTGCCGATGCCTGCCCTGCCACCTTATTGCCCCAGCAATTATATTGGCACAGTAAGGCCCGCGAATACGACAAAGCTCAGGAATACAATCTGTTCGACTGTATTGAATGTGGTGCCTGCGCCTATGTGTGCCCCAGTGAAATTCCTCTGGTGCATTATTACCGTAAAGCAAAGGCCGATGTTCGCCTCGAGCTCGACGAAAAAGCAAAATCGGAAAAAGCCAAAGAGCGTTTTGAAGCCCGTAAAGCCCGTCTTGAACAAGAAAAAGCAGAGCGAGAAGAGAAGCATCGCAAAGCTAAAGAAGCCAGATTAGCCGCGGCTGAGAAGCCGGCGAGAAAAGCGGCCGATGCAACAGCCGATCCGGCAAAAGATAAAGTCGCCGCTGCACTGGCTCGGGCAAAAGCGAGAAAGGCCGCACAAGCTGCTCAAGCTACCGGCGAAAAAGCTTCCGCAGAAAACGCGGAAGCAACAACAGCGGACGCGCCCCAGGCCACTGAGAAGCCCGCCGGTAACAAGAAAGCTGCAGTCGCCGCCGCTATTGCAAGGGCAAAAGCGAAAAAGGCTGCGCAGAATGCTGAAACAGCAGAGACCCCTTCTGACCAAGTTGTGACTCCCGCAGATTCACCAGCGCCAGCAACAGCACCAGCGAACGATCGTAAAGCGGCCGTGGCTGCCGCCGTCGCACGCGCCAAGGCGAAGAAAGCGGCGAGAGAGGCCGAACAGCAATCCGCACCTCAGTCAGACTCTTCAGCGCCAGCAACGAAACCGGTAGAAGAAAGTGAGCAGGCACCTGCGCCAGAGAGTCCTGATGTAAGCGCTGAAGACAGCGCCGCAGAGGCAAAGAAAAAGCGTATCGCCGCCGCAGTCGCCAAGGCAAAGGCCAAGAAGGCACAGAAAGAAAACGAGAATAAAGCCTAATGAAATTAACCTTATCTAGCTCCCCTCACCTGCGCACCAAACGGGATACCGGACAGGTGATGCGTCTGGTGCTCTATGCCATGCTGCCAGGCGTTGCCTGTCAACTGTACTTCTTTGGCTGGGGTGTAATGGTTCAGGCTATTATTGCCCTTATTACCGCAATTGCAACCGAGGCCGCTATTCTCGCTTTGCGGAATAAATCCGTTATACGCAACCTCAGCGATTACAGTGCTGTACTCACAGCCTGTTTACTGGCAGTGAGTATTCCTCCCACCTTACCTTGGTGGATGACAGTGATTGGCACCTTCTTTGCCATTGCCATCGTGAAGCAACTTTATGGTGGACTGGGTTACAACCTCTTTAACCCGGCAATGATTGCATACGTTGTGTTACTGGTGTCTTTCCCTGCGGCAATGACACAGTGGCTTCCCCCGGTCTCGTTACAGGCAACAGAACTGAATTTTGCTGACACCTTAAGTTTAATTTTTACCGGCTTCTCCGTGGATGGAATGGATATTACGCAGGTAAAAACAACGATAGATGGCATCACGTCGGCCACCCCTCTCGATTACGTTAAAACGGGTTTAACGCAGTCGCAAACATACTCTGAGTTACTGAATTCGGGGTTGTTTAATAGCAGTGTTGCAGACAGTGCCGCCGCGGGTTGGTCTTGGGTTGGTCTCGCATACGCGCTAGGCGGTTTGCTGTTATTGCGGCTGAAAGTGATCAGTTGGCATATTCCCGGTAGCATGGTGCTAAGCGTAATAATATGTGCACTGCTCATGCACCTTATTAATCCAGACATTTACGCATCGCCGTTATTTCATTTACTCAACGGTAGCGTGTTATTCGGTGCATTTTTTATCGCCACCGACCCGGTATCAGCGTCTACCACACAAAAAGGTCGTCTGGTTTTCGGCGCTATGATTGGTTTCTGGATAGTGATAATCCGTACTTTCGGAGGTTACCCGGATGCCGTGGCTTTTGCCGTGATCATCATGAACATGGCAGTACCACTTATCGATTACTACACCCGTCCGCGCACTTATGGCTATTCGCGGGGTAAGCAATAATGAACACCATAATTAAAAATGGGGTAATGCTTGGCGCATTTGCGCTGGTAACGACAGGTCTCATCGGTGTCACGTTTTACGGCACTGAAACGCGCATTGAACAGCAGAGACAACAGCGTTTGCTGTCTATTCTTAATGAGGTCGTGCCGCAGTCCACCCATGATAATGAACTGTATGCCGACTGTACAATCGTGTCAGATCCCATGCTAGGTAGCGCCGATAGTCAGCACCGCGTGTATCGTGGCCGACTAGATGGCGTTCCCTCGGCACTTGTTATTGAAGCCACCGCACCAGACGGTTATAGCGGTGACATCGATTTGGTGATTGGGGTAAATACTGAACTCACTGTATTGGGTGTGCGTGCGGTGGAACATCAGGAAACCCCTGGACTAGGCGACAAAATTGAACTGGCGGTGAGCAATTGGATCACCAGCTTCAATGGTGAACATTTTGAGGCTGATAATCTCGGAAAGTGGCAAGTGAAAAAAGACGGTGGCGAATTCGATCAATTCACCGGTGCTACCATTACGCCTCGAGCCGTTGTCGGCGCTGTGAAAGCCTCGTTATTGTACGTGAAAGCCAATCAAGACAAGCTATTTTCGGCACCATCTAATTGTGCCGTACCGACAGGAGACGCAAAATGAGCGAATTAAAAGAGCTCACCGTTGAAGGTCTGTGGAAAAATAATCCAGCGTTAGTGCAACTGCTGGGCTTATGCCCTTTATTGGCGGTGACCGCTACCGTCATTAATGGCCTGGGACTTGGTCTTGCTACCATGCTGGTGCTTATTGGTTCAAATGTTACCGTGAGCCTGGTACGCAACATCGTGCGTAACGAAATCCGTATCCCGGTATTTGTCATGGTGATTGCCGCGTTTGTGACCATTGTTCAGTTATTAATGAATGCCTTCACCTACGAGCTATACCTCACTCTGGGTATCTTTATTCCCCTCATCGTAACCAACTGCGCCATCATCGGCCGCGCCGAAGCCTATGCGTCGAAAAATGCGGTTCTGCCTGCAGCGGTAGATGGGCTGATGATGGGCGCCGGTTTTACAGCCGTGCTTATGGTTTTAGGCGGCATGCGAGAAGCGTTGGGCTCAGGCACGCTGCTTGCCGGCGCAGACCGGCTTTTTGGCAGTATTGCGACTAACTGGACCATCACATTGTTTGATACAGAGCAGCCATTTTTATTGGCTATACTGCCGCCAGGTGCCTTTCTTGGCATGGGATTACTGATTGCCGTGAAGAATGTTATCGATGCTCGCCTGGCCGCGAGACAACAGCCTGAAACGAAAACCGTTACCCGTATCAGGGTAACCGCTGAAAGTTAATGTTGCGCTATGAATAATACAAAAAGACGGGAAATACTTACCCGCCTGCGGGATGCGAATCCCCATCCGACCACCGAACTCAATTTTACTACGCCATTTGAATTGCTGGTTGCGGTAACCCTGTCTGCACAGGCTACAGACGTGGGTGTGAATAAGGCCACAGCTAAGCTATTCCCCGTCGCCAATACGCCACAAGCCATTGCAGATTTAGGTGTAGATGGCCTAAAGGAATACATTAAAACCATCGGCCTGTACAACGCGAAAGCAGAGAACGTACACAAGCTCAGTAAAATTATCGTTGAGAAGCATAACGGTGAAGTGCCAGAAAGCCGCGAAGCACTAGAGGCATTGCCCGGCGTAGGTAGAAAAACCGCTAATGTGGTGCTCAATACCGCTTTCGGCTGGCCCACGATTGCTGTCGACACCCACATTTTCCGGGTATCAAATCGCACCAAATTCGCCATGGGCAAGAATGTAGACCGAGTGGAAGAAAAGCTACTTAAAGTGGTCCCCAAAGAATTTAAAGTTGATGTGCACCACTGGCTTATTCTGCACGGTCGTTATACCTGTATCGCTCGCAAACCCCGTTGCGGCTCCTGCATAATTGAAGATTTGTGCGAGTTCAAAGAGAAAACTGAGATTTAGTGGTGCGCCAGCACGGGAAATCGCCACATTCACCAAACCGTTTCAATCACCTGATTGACGGTATCAAAACGTGCTGGCAGCACTCTGTTTCTTTTGGTAATTCGATAAAGCTCTTCGATTACAGGCCGTACCGGCGGCACAATCTGCAACTGTGCGTTTAACGGAAATGCTGAGACTGCACTTTTCGGAAGCACAGTAAACCCGATGCCCTGTGCGATGGGATGCAAGATCTGGCCAATTTGGTTAACCGCACCGACTACCGGTATATCGCTGATATTAATTTTCGACAGCGATGGCACCTGGCATTGACTAAAATAAAGTGACAAATAATGTCTCGCATCTGGGTGAGATATCAGGCCGGCTTGCATCAGTAAGTCAGCTTTATCCACGTTTAAATCGGTTTCTTTGTGGACCACCAAACAAAGCTCTTCCTCACCCAGTTTATGGGAATCAAATAATTGTGAATTATTAATATCTGTGACAATCCCCACGTCTACGCGATTATCCTGCACATCTTGCAGTATTTGATGGTTTGGCGCGGCAACAAACCGAATAGACAATTGTCGGTACCGGCTTTGCAGATCAACCAACTGAGGATAAAGCAATAGCGCCACTGAGCCAGAGCTGGCAATGGTGATGTCTCCCACGTGAGGATCATCATAAGCAAGTTGCTCGAACAGACTGTGTTCCCGCGCGGCCAACCCCTTGGCATAGCGATAAACCAGTTTGCCCTGCTCAGTCACATCAAAAGATTTATTTTCGCGCTTAATCAGCACATGGCCGCATGCCTGCTCAAGCTTGTTAATATGCTGACTCACACCCGGCTGTGTCATAAACAGCTTTTCTGCCGTGTGAGTAAAATGCCCTGTATCCACCAGCGTGACAAAGGTGTGTAACCAAATCGGATTCAACATAGAAAGACCATAACAGAAAATTATCAATTTAATTATTAATGATAATTTCACGTAATCAAGTAGTTTCCTTACGCTTGCTCATGTTGTTTTAGTTGAGGAGAACACTATGAAAATGAATCACGTGGGCATTATGGTTGGCGACATGGATAAGGCCGTTGAGTTCTACACCAACGCGTTAGGCCTTAGAATTGTAATGAACAACACCAAGGTTGTCGAAGAGCGGGAATCAGCCATTGGCCGTATGTGCACCGCAGTATTCGGCGAAGGTTTTAAGGGTTTCAACATTGCTCACCTGGTCACCTCCGACGGGATCGGCGTCGAGTTGTTTGAAATGGTAGACCGCGAAGAACGCCACCAGGTAGATTTCTCACGCCTTGGTATCTTCCACTTCTGCGTACAATTACCTAAGGAACAGTTCGATATGGCGATTCAGCGGGTTGAAGCCTATGGCGGCAAAGTGCGTATGGATATTCACCGCTATCATCCTGATGATGAGCTTAAGCAAGCACAAATGGTGTATCTTGAAGATCCATTCGGCAACTTGTTCGAGTTTTACTCCCATTCCTATGAAGATACTTACGCATCGGATTACGAGTGAAATGATTAAGGGGAGGAAGGAACTCTCCCCGTCTGCTATTGCAATTTTACCAACTCACTGGTTCTAACGGGTTTACTCAAATACAAAAACTGCTGCTCATCATTCGACGTATTTATCAGCATGTCGCCGGTTTCCACTCCCTGATGAATAATTTCTCTCGCTCCGCTATTCATATCAACAGAGGAAAGGATAAATCCGTCTTCGCTATCCAGTTTCATTGAAAGCGCATTGTTTACAATGTGAATACCACTGATTGTTCGTTCTATTGCTGTCCAAACGCTCTCAGTTTGTCCCTGAGGGCTGATACGAAACACTTGTTTATTGTTGGCAAAATACACTTGATCCTGCGGCCCCAGTGCAGCTGAATAACACACCAGCCGCTCACCTTCGGTTTCGTAGGTTGTGAGTTTTAAACTGTCCAGATCCAACTTTGCTACGTAGAATGTTATTCCATCATCCGCTCTGTATGTTACCAATACCGCGTTTTCATATTTAAAATGCTCGCGTAATCCGAATGGTGCGTGGCCGTGAGCTATTTCAGTGTAATTACCAGTTGCTACATCAACATAAAACAGCTTTTCACTACTGGCTGCAACAACCCGTTCACCATCGGGCGTCCACACTACTCCGAAGAGTTCTTCGTTGTCAGGATTGGAGAAAATCACTCGCTGCATTCCCTGTTCATAAACAAATAACTGTTTAAGCCCTGCGCGGTGAGATTCAAACACGAAGCGGCTGTCATCCGGTGAGAATACCGGTAGGAAATCCAGTGAAGATGTGTCAACCAAGGTTTCAAAAGTATCCGGAGCGAGTTTTGTTTTTCGCAAGATATCGACATCTACGTTACGCAACTCCATGACAATTTCCTGTCCTGTCGGATCGAACTGCGCATTCTGAATAAATTTGTAATTGTTAAACGCGACTTCCGACAATTCACCCTCCATATCAACGATCTGAAGCTTTGTGCGGTTGCTGATAAGTGCTGACTTTCCGGAGGGATGCCAGCTAAGCCCATAAAGGCTGTCTTCTATTTTAATAAGTACATCAGCTTGAAGTTTTTCGGTATCGAGTACATCGATGCGGTAACGATTTTGCCCCATTTCATAACCCAGCAAGATACTTTGTTCATCAGGGGAGAGGGCCAGCGTTTTTAGCCAATCCTGCCCTGTCGCTTTCAGCAACTGTTGTTTATTTTCGCTGGATACATCAATGTACGATAGCCATGTATCGTTGTTACGCTTATCCATTTCGACAAAATAAATGCGGTTTTCGCTATGCCACTCAAGTTTATCGCTGCTTACGTAAAATAACGGAAAGCTTACAATCTCGTTTTTGCTAATCACCTTGTGTGTTGACGTGTCGAAGGCAAAATAGGACATGGTTGATAAGCCCCCAGTTTTTTCCATAAAGGCCAGCGCTGAACCGTCGGGCTTCCAGCCCAAGCTGGAATAGTGGGAATCATAGTTTGTTAGCTTTTGCTCTTTACCCGTATTTAATTCTTTAAGCCAAATATTTCCTTGTGTCTCATTTTTCCTTTCAACTTCACCTTCGCGAACAAAGGCTAGAAATTGCCCGTCAGGAGAAAGAGCATGGAATGACTCGCTGGCACCGCTAGAACTCAATGGCAATAATCTGGCGTAATCCATTTTTACTTGTGCAGGTGCAATTGCGAGCCACAAACCGACACCGAGAGCCAACAGACCGATGAATGCCAATGAATAGGCGTAATGATAATTTCTGCGTTTTTTGGGTAATTGTTGGGGAAGCTCCAGCGAATATCCTCGCTTAGGATGGGTCACAACAATCGCGGCATTTCTGGAATCTTCATTGAGCGCTTTGCGTAGTAACGCAATGCAACGCTGCACTGAACTGGTGTTGAATATCGAGCCGGGCCAAACCGCATTAAACAGCTGTTCATGACTCACTACCTCGCCAGCATTGCGATACAGATATTGAAGCACTTCCATCACTTTGGGTTCAACGACAGCAACGTGATCTGCCGATGAAATCCGACAACGCTTCACATCAACATCAAACTTCCCTATTTGAAACTTGTCCATCTACATCTCATAAATACATTAAAAACAAACACTAAGCTTTTCTTAAGGAAAAAATAAGCCTGACTACATTGCTGCTAAATGGCATACCGGAGAGGCTTCACGCAACATAATTACAATAACGTTGCTAACCGTGAAACGACTTCTTTTTATACTACCTATTTTGTGCAGTGCGTTCCTTCTGTTTCAGATCCAACCCATTATATCGAAGGGCCTATTGCCTGAATTCGGCGGCAGTTCTTCAGTATGGTCTGCGAGTATGCTGTTCTACCAAGGCATGTTACTTCTTGGATATCTTTACGCACACGGCCTGAGTAAACTTAAACTCCACTCACAGTTTATCATCCATGCTTTCTTGCTTCTTCTTTCCACCTTAATCACGCTTAACGGTGAGTCTGTCCAGTACAGCAATAATGACTATCCGGCATTAGCCGTAATTGGAAAACTCACCACCGAAATTGGCCTCGCATTTTTCCTGCTGGCAGCTACCAGTGTGCTACTGCAGCAATGGTACTGTCGTACTAGCCATACTGAGGTGCCTTACCACTGGTATTCGTTCTCCAATCTAGCCTCTCTGATTTCGTTAGTAAGCTACCCTTTCTTCTTTGAGGCTTATTTGCCAACGTCTGAACAGAAGCATTATTGGTTCGAATTATATGTGATTACAGTGATACTAAAACTGGTTCTTATGGCAAGCCTGTATACCGTTAAGCCATCAAAACCAGTAAACAATAAAACTCCACAGCCTAATAGCGTGCACCGCAAGCAGGTACTGTTATGGATTACGCTGTCTGCCACCAGCTCCATCATGCTCATTGCTACTACCCAGTTAATGAGTATCAATATTCCACCAATGCCACTGGTGTGGTTGCTACCTTTGTTAATCTATCTAGCCAGTTACACGTTCTGTTTTTCTTCCAAAAAAACGTACAAACGCACTAAGATGTTGCCGTTGTTGTTCGCTGCCATTTTCTTTGGTCTGATAATGTACTTTTTGGGCAGCCAGTTTAATACCCTTTCTCAGCTTATCATTTACAGTTTGATATTATTGGTTTGCTGCATTATTTGCCATGGAGAACTTCGTTCCCGCGCACCAGCCAGTGATAGTATGACAACATTTTACGTGGCTACTGCAATGGGCGGCGCATTAGGCAGCTTGTTCTCGTCAATCATTGCCCCATTGATCTTCGAGCGAATCACCGAATACGTTCTGGGGTTATTTTTGGTGGTAATTGTCTATATCTGTAACGCCCCGAGAGCGGCTAGTCAGAAAACCAGAATGATTACGAACTTTGGTGGCATATGTGTTCTGACAACGCTCCTTGTTTGCTACCTGTATATTGAAAACCGTTTTGACCAGTATGATGTTGCCACTGTACGTAATTTTTATGGATACGTGACGGTTAAAGATGTAACGGCAGGCAATATAGCAGAGCGGAGACTCGTAGATGGCACCACAGTTCATGGCTCCGAACCTCTAAAATTAAGAAGCGCGAGTGAAAGCTCCTATTACCAGCAAACCAGCGGCGTTGCTGTCGCTGTAAATTATTTACAGCAAAGGGAATCAATTAATCTTGGCGTTATTGGCTTGGGCGCTGGCGTACTGGCGAGTTACATTCGCCCGAACGACAGCATTACTTTCTTTGAATTAAATCCAGCCGTTTACGAAATGGCCAACAAATATTTTTCTTATCTCAAAAATGCACAAGGCTCTGTAACGGTGAATGTTGACGATGGGAGAATTGCGATTGCCAGACAACTGAATTCATCAAAACAGAAGTTTAACGCAATCATCGTTGACGCGTTTTCCAGTGATGCCATTCCTGCTCATCTCCTTACCAGAGAGGCTTTTAATATTTATTGGCAACGACTAGAGGAAGATGGACTATTAATTATTCATATATCCAACAATCACATTGATCTTATGCCCGTGTTGCTAAGCCATGCGACTTACTTTGATAAGGCTATATTTCAATGGAGAAGCACAGCGCAATTACAAAGCAATTTTGGTTCTGACTGGGTTGTACTCACGAATGATCATGACTTTACTGCTGAGCATTTTCCTTTCCAAGCCAATAGTACCCGTTCAAACTCGGATCTCGCTGTTGAATGGACCGACGAGAAATATAGTCTCTTGCCGTTAATAAGGCTCTAACCGCAATCTTTCTTAAATGTACTCCAAAACTGCTACCAGTGTTTACTCTTGCAAACATCCTGACAGTGTTATTTGTTCCGCTGTCAGGGTTAGCGGCGCCGCTTTGAGTAGTGCATTCACACCAAGAATATTACTGCCTCTTGGCAGCACAGAGACATCCACCGGCCCAACTTCGCAATGCCCACCGATACGCACTGAATCGAGACGATATTGGGACACCGTGACAATTTTGCCGTTGGCCATTCGCGCAGCGGCTTTAGTGGTTGCAATCAGCTTTTTGTTTCGGTTTAACGCTTTGAAGGTTTGCTCATTGAGTGTCAATAAACTGGAACCCGTATCGAGTAGGAATGATGCGTTAATCGCCGAGTCGAGCGTGGCATCCAGGTACAGCGTGCCACCCGCATGTTGTTGTAGACTGATGGTTTGCTCACTGGCTAGCCCATGCATCGACAGCAATGTTAGCGAGAATATCAGTACGCTTTTTAATGGGCTCTTTAATAGATTAAACGACTGTGCACGGTTATTCAGGGGTTTCATGATCATTGTCCTGTTTACTAACCCCAATTACACAGCAACTATATGGCCAGTATGTAAGTGCCTGATCTCACAGACATCAAAGTCTTCATCAAATTGGCTATCGCCCCACTAATGAGCACCGCACAACGAGATTGCACCACTAAGAAGCAAATTTTATGAAAGTGCGCCTAAAATGGCCTAAACAGATAGCAATCATCACCAAAATAAATACACATTGATAGCAAAATGCTATCACCAGATAGGATTGCTTGTTAATTATTTGTTTATCACAATAATCAAGCACCATTTTGATGCAAAAACAGATAAGGACACCATGATGAAATTCGCGCTAAGATTAGCCACATTCGCTTTAGCCTCTTCGATGAGCAGCTTAGTAATGGCAAGTAACGATCAAGACACTATCGACATTCAAGTTGTAGATTACTCTGGCAAGCCGCCGTTCAAGCGTGTAGTTAAAACGGTACCGGTTTCCGACGTTGCTCAACTCGAAGCACTCGGAGAAGCCGCCACAGAGTACGTGGAAGTAAAAGAAGTCATTAAACGCGGCAAGCCTCCCTATCGACGGGTTACCACTCGCATGCCGGTTTACGATGTAGCGCAGTTAGAATTACTTGAAGATGAGGACAAACCCAAATTAAAAGGTAATCGTCCTCCTTTTAAGCGTCATAAGTAACGAATTGAACGGGTTTGTTTGCCTGCAAACCCGTTCTTTGCCCTTCGCCGCCATTGATAGCATTTCAACCTAGCGCTTAAAATAGCGAATAATCCCCCTTTTAAGTTTTCACTCAATCACTTTTGCCGAACCCATTCAGCGCCCTATCTAACCGTTTTTTCTTGAGATAGTGCCACTGCCACATTACTGTCTATAACGCGTGTTAACATTTAAAGCATCGTCATGATCTTTCGGCGAGCATCACAAAAAAGGATTACTCTTGTTTACCAGCAAACTAAAAGCCATTGCGTTATCCACCGCGCTGATCACCAGCCAAGCCAGCGCCTTCGATATCATTGCCCACCGCGGCGCATCTGGCTATTTGCCTGAACATACCCTGGAAGCTGCTACCCTGGCATTTGCTCAACAACCCGATTTCATCGAACAAGATGTGGTGGCGACGAAAGACGGCGAATTGGTTGTGCTTCACGATATTCATCTGGATACCGTAACCGATGTGGCTGCGAAGTTTCCCGATCGCGTTCGTGACGATGGTCGTTGGTACGCACTGGATTTCACGCTAGCGGAATTACGTACATTGCAAGTAAAAGAACGGTCGGATACTGATGGAAAACAAGTGTTTGCCAATCGCTATCATGGCAGCAAAGCTCTGTTTACCGTTGCTACGCTAGATGAACACATTGAGCTTATCAGTGAACTTAACCGCGAGTTCAATAGCAATATTGGCTTTTATACTGAAATCAAATCCCCTGCCTGGCATAAAAAAGAAGGCGTAGATATCAGTCAACGACTACTAGACACATTGGCGCGCTACAATCTCAATGGCGAGAATGCGAACATTTATGTGCAGTGTTTTGATTTTGCTGAAGTGAAGCGTTTACGCAACGAGCTTGGTTTTAAAGGCAAGATTGTCTTACTGCTGGCCGACAACAGTTGGGGCGAGTCTGCGACCGATTATCAGACACTACTAACCGAGCAAGGCATGCAAGACATAGCAAAATACGCCGACGGCATTGGCCCCTGGCTCCCACAGCTATTAGACATGAAAGCACTACAGCAAGGTAAGATTGTTCCGAGCCCCTGGCTAGCAACGGCAAAAAAGGAAGGCCTGGTTATCCACCCTTATACATTTCGGATTGATGCACTCCCCACGGGAATGACTGCAGAGCAGATCATTGGATTATTGACGGGGCCACTGGCAGTAGATGGCGTATTTACCGATCAAATTCCCCCCGTGAAGAATTTTCTGCTACAAAGTGGTAAATAGTAAAACGCCGGCAGTGTTGCCGGCGTTTTAGTCTCTCACTGTAACATGTCTATCCTTTAGACAAGCGCACTACAACCCTACGGTTCATTGCCCGTGAATCGGCATTGGTGTTTGGTGAAATGTGGCGTTTCTCACCATGCCCGGTGACTTCAATTCTCTCAGCATCCACTCCCATTGAGGTGAAGAATGACTTCACCTGCTCCGCACGACGAATAGATAACTGCTCGTTGCTATAGCGACTACCATAGCTATCGGTGTAGCCATCGAGAAGTACTAGCTCCAATTCTTTATCTTCTTTTAAGTACTCGCCAATCATACTCAATCGCTTTTGCGAATATTTTGTGAGGTCAACACTGCTTTTCTCGTAGGACAACACGGTATAAGCAATATCGTCGAAATTGTAAGGCAGGAGTTGCGAAACACATTTCACAAAATTTCGATATACAGGTGTAAAGTTACTGGCATTCAGTGCCACGGCAACTTTATCGTACTCGTTATACCAATCTTTGTAATAAATCGTGGGCCAGTAACCCTTTTCGAGCTCGCTTAGCATGGTCCATGCAGCTTGCTCAGGTAAGTCGCCGTTGTATTGGGTTCGTAGCGTCATGTCAGCAATATTCTTGGGCATTGCTCCTGGCATCCAGGTAGGCGGCACGGAATACACCGCAGCGACATCGAATTTTTTTGGTAACAAATCCATGTCCAGTTCAAATTCCATGTTTAACTGTTTGGAAGCCACACTTGAAAATAGCGCATCACCATAGCCCGGCACGGTATGAGCAAGAGTACACTGAAGGCGCGTTTGCTCTTTCAGCATCCAGTCAGATGCTTCCACGGGAGCGGCATACTGCCGCATTGCGCCCATTGCTGGCGCACTAATCAAAAAAATGCCGATTACTACCTGTCGAAACATATTCCGCCCTGCTACAAAAGATGATTTGCACTTTCTTTATCGCCACGATGAGAAAAAAGTTTAGCACAGCACGACAACAATTCGCGTATTCACAGCATTGCTTAGTTTTCAAAGGTAGATACCCAAAGCAGTTCTTGCGATAATCACGCCTTTCGCCATGATATTCCTGAACGCCGAGGCTGGTTTTTCAGCGACTATCTGTAAAATGCACGCCTTTATTATCAAGGATTTCTGCTGTTTATGTCTGAAAATGCCAATGTACTGAAGCATCGCTTTCGCGGTTATTTCCCCGTCATTATTGATGTGGAGACTGCCGGTTTCAATGCCGCCACCGACGCCCTGCTTGAAATTGCTGCGGTGACACTTCAGATGGATGAAAACGGCGATCTACACCCTCATAAAACCGTACACTTTCATGTTAACCCGTTTGAAGGGGCGAACCTCGAACAGGCTGCGCTGGATTTCAACGGTATTGATCCACATTGTCCATTACGCGGCGCCCTTGATGAAACCGAAGTTATGAAGGAAGTGTGCAAGCAAATCAGAAAACTGCAAAAAGATGCAGACTGTCAACGCTCGGTCATTGTTGCCCACAATGCGACCTTTGATCAGAGTTTTGTGAATGCTGCTATTGCGCGAAGCAATATTAAACGCACGCCATTCCACCCTTTCGTCTCGTTTGATACCACTACCTTAGCAGGTCTTGCTGTAGGGCAAACCGTACTGGTAAAAGCCTGCCGTGAAGCCGGCATCCCGTTTGATCAGAGTGAAGCACACAGCGCGCTCTATGATGCCGAGAGAACCGCTGAGTTGTTCTGTTACATCGTTAACCGCTACAAATCGTTAGGCGGATGGCCTGTAGCCGAGAACGCTTAAGCCGCGCGCGAGACATAACACGTATTATCGATATGGGGAGAGCACAGCCTCTCCTTTTCCACTAGCCCCACGCAAATCTCACACACTCACTTGTTTGTTGTTATTCACTTTATTGTTAACAAAACGTAACGTACACTAACTTAATCTGAATCGTTTAAGTTGTTCACGTTATGAAACACCCTATCGTGTTATGGACCTTCACCGTTGCATTCGCCGGATTTTTATTTGGTTTTGATACAGCGGTGATATCGGGTGCCGACCAGCCTATTCAGGCACTCTGGCAAACCTCTGATCTGACCCATGGCCTATTGGTTATGTCCTCTGCCTTATGGGGAACGGTGCTCGGCGCACTGCTGGCTAACTTTCCTTGTGACAAATTCGGCCGAAAACCCACTCTGGTCGCCATAGGTGTGCTGTATGTGGTTTCAGCCTTAGGCTCTGCATTCGCTACAGACCCATATATATTCAGCCTGATGCGATTCATTGGCGGTTTTGGTGTGGGTGTCTCGTCAATTGCTGTACCTGCATATATCGCTGAAATTGCGCCTGCAGAAAAACGGGGGCGAATGGTCGCGACCTATCAGTTTCAGATTGTGTTCGGCATTCTTTTGGCCTTTCTGTCTAACTACTTACTCGCAGAATGGTTTAGCCTCGACTGGCGTTGGATGCTGGGCATAGAAGCGGTACCCGCCCTTATTTATTTGCTTCTGGTAATGAATGTGCCAGAAAGTCCGCGCTGGTTACTCTTGCATAAGCATGATGAAACCCAAAGCCTTGAGGTGTTGCGTCTGGCAGGTGACCCTACACCCGAAGCAACGCTTAAATCGGTGAAACTCGATGCGGCCACACATACCAGTCCTTCGCTATTTCATGCGGCCTACCGGTTACCTGTGCTACTGGCTTTTCTGGTTGCCATGTTTAATCAGTTATCAGGGATTAACTTTGTTATTTACTTTGCACCCCGTATTTTCACGCTCGCCGGTCTCGATGCCTCTTCTGCGCTACTTTCCAGTGCGGGCATTGGATTGGTTAATCTGGCGTTCACCCTCGTGGGCCTCTCATTAATTGATCGAATGGGTCGACGACAACTGCTGTATATCGGCTCGATTGGCTATCTGATTTCGTTGAGTTTGTTAACCTGCGCCTTCTATTTTCAGTGGCAGGGGATCATGGTAGTAGGACTGATTTTCCTGTTTATTGCGGCGCACGCCATGGGTCAGGGAGCGGTAATTTGGGTGTTTATTTCAGAGATATTCCCTAATGCCGTGCGGGCCAAAGGGCAGTCGCTGGGAAGCAGCACCCACTGGATTTTTGCAGCCCTCATCGCTTTGTTGATGCCCTGGCTACTCAATCAATTTTCACCTGCGCTGTTATTTGGCTTCTTTACCCTGATGATGGCTGTGCAACTTGTTTGTGTCATCAGCTTTTTCCCCGAAACCCGAGGACAAACACTGGAACATCTTGGTAAGAGTCTGTCTGCCAGGAAGCGCTAGAAACAAAAACGCCGCGCTGATTTACATTAGCGCGGCGTTGTAGATATCACACCGTCGATTAAAGCTTGTCAGCTTCTTCTGACAGGTATTTAGCAACACCTGCTGGCGATGCGTCCATGCCAGACTTACCTTCAGTCCAACCTGCTGGACATACTTCACCGTGCTCTTCATGGAAGCTCAGTGCGTCAACCATACGCAGCATCTCGTCGATGTTGCGGCCCAGAGGCAGATCGTTAACGACCTGGTGACGTACATTGCCTTCACCGTCGATCAGGAAGGAACCACGGAACGCGACACCTGCTTCTGGGTGCTCAACGTCATATGCCTGGCAGATTTCGTGCTTAACGTCAGCAACCAGTGTGTACTTAACCGGACCAATACCGCCTTCATTTACTGGCGTGTTTCTCCACGCATTGTGAGAGAACTGAGAATCGATAGATACACCAATCACTTCTACACCGCGCTTCTGGAACTCTTCGTAACGCTTGTCAAAAGCAATCAGTTCAGAAGGACACACAAAAGTGAAGTCCAGCGGGTAAAAGAAGATAACCGCTTTTTTACCTTTAATTGCTTCGCTTAAAGTGAAAGTATCAACGATTTCACCACTGCCTAAAACAGCTGCTGCAGTAAAGTCAGGGGCCGGACGGCCTACCAGTACGCTCATTGTTTGCTCCAAATTTTTTCAGATTGTTATAGTTTTGCCATTGCGGCACTTTCAATATAGGTGCGGATAAATGAAAGCCAAGTATTCTGTTGTCAAAATCTATCGATATTATTAATCGCCACTGTATTTAGTCTAAAGTTTAATCATAAAAATGATCTTTCAACCTTGCCAAACATACAAATAGCAATTATTATCATTAACGATTTAATTTAACGGGTTGGTAGTATGTTTGTTTGCATGTGTTATGGCGTAACAGATAAAGACATCAAAAATGCAGTAGAACAAGATGGCGTAGGTAACATCCGTGAACTTCGTCAGCAACTCGATCTGGGTAATCAATGCGGAAAGTGTATTCAGATGGCTCAGCAAATTATCGATTCAACAATTATCGATGAAACGTTATTCAAAGAGGTTTGCTAACTAGCCTTCCCCTTTAATTTCAGCTTTATTCTACGTCTTCCAGGGTTCAGCGCCCTAGCACGTTTAACGCCTTCAAGCTTTCTTCGAACACGAACCTGCACACGTTGTTAAAAATCATATCGCGACTGCAAATACCAGAATCCACCGTTCATACCTGAAGGTGATGTAGGTGGATACAGCGCCCCTACTACATCTGCATAAGGATTAATTTGCGGCGTTGTATTAAATACATTCGAAGCCCCTAACGCCAGCGTCAGGTTTTCAGAATAGTGCCAGCTTAATTCCGCATCCAGGGTAATCATGCTGCTACCGTCGATATCCATTCCCGCAGCCGCATCAACATGGTCTTCATAAAACGCGCCATAGTACTTAAGCCGCCACAGCATAGACCAGGCCTGCCAGTGTTGCTTTAAGGTAGTGGTTATCCGCACGGCAGGAAGGTTGTCTTCCAGCATGCGCACCCGCTGCGGTGTCAGACTAGGTACCAGTAACACTTCACCATCAGGCTGAGTTTGCGGAAAAGCCGAAAGCCGCTTAACCCGCGTATCTGTCCAGTTAAATGATGTCGTTAGCGCATTGGTCACATCAGCCAAATCAAACCGGTAATTCAATACAATATCGACACCCTGTGTCGCGGTATCAAAATCATTGGCAAAATATTTAATAGCGCGGTAGTTGTCGGCTTCCGGATTACCCTGTGCGATGAGTTGTTCCACGTCGTCTGCAGTAAGGGGAATGGCGGATGTGGTACTGATACGGTCATACAGACGAATATTGAAATAATCGATGGTGAGATAAAAATCCTCGTCCCAAAAGGCGACCAGTCCAATGCTGCTGTTAATCGATTCTTCTGGGGTTAGCGGTTCGGCACCCAGCATTTGCGATATAGGGTGCGTAGGAGGCAGCGTTGCTTGATCTTCCAGACCCGTTGACGCATAGGCCGTAGTAATATTGATGACATTGCTCTGCCCCACCGTGGGCGCCTTGAAGCCCGAACTTAGAGAGCTTCGAAAAGACACGATATCGTTTAACTGGTATCGCAGATTAACCTTACCATCTAGGGTAGAGCCAAAATCAGAGAAGTGCTCTGAGCGCAATGCGGTGGCAAGTTGCAGATCTTCACTCAGGTACATTTCCACATCGGCATACAAGGCCCAGTTGTGGCGGCTCCAGTCCCCTGCAGTGACCGGCTGATAACCCGGAAAGCCATTAGAACCAATCCCAAAGCCAGGAGAAGTCGCAACTTCTGCATTGTTCGCAAACGGCCCTTCAATCCACGACGCTTCATCGCCTGCCTGCTGGCTATAGCGCTCACGTCGCCACTCCATACCCGTTGCGAAACTGATAGGTTTAGACGTCCAACTGTCAAAGAAACGAGAAAAATCCAGGTTGATGGTACGCTCTAACTGACTGACCGCACCGGGCGTAAAACTGGTTGGCGTCGCTTCGCCTAGCGAGGGATTAATGGTGTTATGCAAGCGATAGCTCACATTCGAATAACCGACACTGGCACTAAGATCAAAAAGCCAATCATCATTGAGCTCACCGCGAATGCCCGCAAAGGCAGAACCGTCTTTTATCACACCGCCAAAGCGTGGGGTAAAGCCACCGGGAAACCATTCATTAAATGCAAAACAGTTCTGGCCCAGCGACGTAGAATTATCCGCAATTTGCAAATAGGCGGGGTCGTCCAACACGTTGTTGTCGGTGATAAAAATATCAGGACACGTTATCCCCTGCCCTAAGCCATCTTTGTCTGCGACGAGAAGTTTGGCTGTATCACTGTTTGGATCAGCAAAAATCCCCAGTCTGGTATGAGGGTGACGATAGTAAAATCCGCCCTCAATTTCACGACGTGCAGCGGTACCAAACCAATAGACATCGACTTTCTCGGTTAGCGGAACCGCCGCATTAAAAGCCAGTTTGGCGTCGCTATTTACATCCAGCGCTCCCCATACCTGGGAGGGGGATGAAACAAACGTATTACCGGCGTCGATAAGCGCTTGTGCGTCTGCGCGCTGCACGGAACGACTCGTGCCATTCCGTTGTTGATACTCTGCCGTGATATTAAAAAAGCCACTTCCCAATGACGTGCCAAGGTTCCCTTGTAGATGAACCAGTTCGCCATCACCTTCATAATACTCACCGGTTTTTGCGCTGAGGTATCCCCCCTCTCGGCGGTCGTCGAGCACAAAGTTGATAACCCCAGCAATCGCATCCGAACCGTACTGCGCTGCGGCGCCGTCGCGAAGCACTTCAACCTGTCTCATGGCACCGGCGGGCAAGACTGAAATATCAGGCCCCTGTGCACCATCTGATAAACCGCCTCCCAGGAACGTAATCACAGAGGATCGATGGCGTCGCTTGCCATTAAGTAACACCAGCGTGTGGTCGGCAGCCATACCCCGCAGATTGGCCGGGCGAACTAAACTAGCGGCATCGTTTATGGGCTGATCGTTTACATTCAGTGACGGTACAACACCGGCCAGCATGCTTAACACATCGGAACTGCCCTGAGCTTGGAGTGTATCACCGGCAATGATGTCCAGCGGTACCGGCGACTCAACCACTGAACGTGGTGCACTGCGGGTGCCTACGATAGCGATACGTTCAATAGAAAAACCGATGTCATCATTAATGCGGGTTTTAGGTGGACGCGGTGGTGGCTGGCGTAACTCAACAATAGGCTTTACGGTTAGCATGCCAGTAGCATCAATCTGCACGGCGAGCTCGGTTCCCTTCAAAAGATGAATTAACCCCTCCTGCAGGGTAAAAGTACCCGACAAGCCATTAGCTTGCACTTTCTCGGCGAGTTCATAGGGAAACAGTAAGGTGGTATTCGCTTGTTTAGCGAATTCTGTTAACGCAACATCCGCCCGCTGCGCAGGAATGTCGAATTCAATTTTCTGTTGAGCCATTGCAACAGATGCAGCGAAGTAGCTGGCTGCAACTAATCCGGTGATGCGAAGCTGTCGTCTAAGGCGTTGGCTTACTAATGAAAAGCGCATGAACAGGCTAGTTGTCAAAAGTATTAAAAATTAACATTGTCGAATTTCTTCACTATTACGTGGTTTCGTTATTATTATTCAGCGCTGATTCGCTTACAGGCTATACATATAGTGAGTTACAAAGTATTGATGTTGCTGTTAATGCAGTATAACGACTTTTCTGACTTCCACAACGCTACCTACATACTACGACCGGCACAATATACCAATGGCCGGAATAATAAAAATTAATACTGAGATAACTTGAGAATTGCCACATCCACTGTGAACACGGCTATAAAAGTTGATATTAGGCACAAAAATAGCGCCGCTATGAAGCGGGCTACTCTTGAATTAGCTTTCTTGCTCTGACAATTGAATCGTCATGGCATCTACTCGCTTGTGCTCGATGTGGAAGCTGTTTTTAAGTGCGGATAGCAGGCCACTGATGTCACCTACCTTGAAATATCCAGCCACACGCTTTTTACGCAGTTCTGCGCCATCTATTTCAAAGCTGACAGCGGTGTAACGTTCAATTTCACGTAAAGCATCTTCTAACGCTTCACCTTTGAATACAATCATGCCCTGTTGCCAGGCGAGATCTTGCTCCATGGCATCATCATCAAGATTTCTCAAATCGCTGAGGATACCGTCGACATTGGCTTTTTCACCAGCGGCCAGTAACTTAAGGTCAGCGCGAGTTGTTCCAGACTTTATCACATCTGCAATCTCCTCCCGGGAAATCGAAGACACTTTATCTTGCACCAGAACTCGCCCTTCAGTGACGACCAATTCAAATGCCTCGTCGTTGGTATACTGCATGTTAAACGCCGTACCGATAGCGGTGACGGTATTAATACCAGCAGTCACGGTGAAAGGTCGGCTTGCATCGTGAGCGACGGTGAAGTGAGCTTCACCCTTGATTAAATCAATGATCCGCTCGTCTTCATCAAACTTAATGTGAATCGCGGAGTTAGTATTCATGTGCACCACTGAACCGTCGTTTAGGGTCAGGGTTTTCTGCTCACCAATGGCCGTTCCCACTCGCTGGACCAACTGATAGCCGGAATCACTCTGGTTAAGCCAATAGGAATCCACCATCATGGCAGCAGCGGCAACCATCAAAATAAAACCAGCGGCAACGCTCCAGCGCGCTTGACGTAAAATGCTCTTTGCTTTGCGGGCTTCGCCATTATATTGATTACGGTCTGGGAACAGCCCTTTTAATTCATTAAGTACGCTCAAGTCGTCCCACAATTGAGCCACTTCGAAAAGGATCCTGCGATGACTGGAACTTGCGCCCAACCATGCTTGCAGTGATTCGGTCTCTTCACTACTCAAACCACGATCAATCCGGCTTATCCACAAACACGCTTCTTCGTGGATATCGTCCTTGCTGGTAAATTTACTGACATTACTCATGGCTTAACTACTATGATTGTCCTGATGATGTTTAGGCTTAACGGGTTTGTCTCTGGATGTGTCACCGGATGACGCCAGAAATTTAGAGCACTGTAACAGGCCTTTCGCCACGTGTTTCTCTACAGTACTTTCACTTAGCCCCACAAGCTCAGCAATGTCGCGCTGGCTCATGCCATAAACTTTCTTTAATAAAAATACTCGCTTCACTTCTGGCGACAAAGATTCAGTGGCGCGACAGAAATGAATAAATCGTTCTTTACTTTCGACATGCTTTTCAAGGTTATATCCAATGAGATCATTAGATAGCATGTCCATATCGTCTACCGCCTGATTTAACTGGCTGGCAGCACTGTTCACATGATTAAGCGCAAGGTTTCTTGCTGTTTTGAGCATGTAAGTGCGTTCGTAGCGGATCTCTTGGGTAAGTTCTGCTTCGTAACTTTTTATGAACGCTTCCTGCACGATGTCTTCGATATCATCCGAACTGACAATAGCGCCCACAGCCCGCATCATTTTTGTGCGGTATTTTATAAATGTGGCAGCAATAGTCGACTTTCTGGTCATATTTTCTTCGCAGTATATGTAGCAAAACCGTTACAACACAGGCTATATTGCCAGTTTATTACTACATAAGTCATGCATTTTTTCGTACTTTTTACAGCCAATAAAGGGGGCAAAGCCCCCTTTTAATTGACAGTACTAGCTATTAGAAGGTGTAAATACCACGAACGTAGTAGAAACCACCATTGATACCCAATGGTGAAGTTACCGGATACATAGCACCAGCAATCTCATTATCGTACTGCGTATTGCGGTCTGGGTACTCATCCAGCGCATTCTTCGCACCTACAACAACCTGCAGGTCGTCGGTAAAGTGATAACCCACTTCAACGTCTAGGCTCAGCTCAGAACCAATATTGTCGATAGGCAGACCTGAATCCAGGTGATCTTCAAAGATGCTACCGAAATAGTTCAGACGACCCAGTACGCGCCAGTCACCATTAGTGTGGTTGGCAGTAAAGCTCCAACGGGTTGCTGGCAGGTTGTCTTCCAGCATACGTACACGCTCTGGTGTGATGTTGTCTGAAGCTTGGTCAACCGTTGTTGAAGTCCAGTTGTATGCCAGTGAGTACTTGGTTTCACCGCCAAACATGTCCTGGCTGTAGTTAGCAACAACATCAAGACCTTCAGTTGTGGTATCGAAATCGTTAGTGAAGAACTTAACCGCAGAGAAGCTAGACGCATCGCTCACACCTTGTGCCAGCAGAGCAGCAATGTCTTCTTCAGTTAACGCGATTGCTGAAGTTGTACTGATACGGTCAGTCACTTCAATGTGGTAGTAGTCGGCAGTCAGGAACAGACCGTTGTCGAACTCAGCAACAACACCGAAGCTCATAGACTCAGATTCTTCTGGCGTTAACGGCGTACCACCTTTCTGTACAGAGATAGGATCTGTTGGTGGCAATGTTGCCTGATCTTCCAGCTGACCACTCGCACCAAATGCAGTGGTTACGTTACGCACGGTGCTCTGACCGATTGTAGGCGCTTTAAAGCCAGTAGAGTACGCACCACGCAGTGCAATGTTATCGGTTAACTGGTAACGCGCAGACACTTTACCTTTCGTGGTGTTACCGAAGTCAGAGTAATCTTCGTAACGTACCGCAGCGGCAACCAGGAAATCATCCGTCAGGTACAATTCAGCATCTAAATAAAATGCGATGTTGTGACGTGATGCTTCGCCTTGGCTCTTGTTAGACAAACCCGGGAAACCGTTTGAACCGATACCGAAGCCTTGTGAAGCCAATGGACCAATTTCATAAGAGGCAATATCACCCGCTTTCGCTTCATAGCTCTCGTGGCGATACTGGAAACCACCAGCCAGATACAGAGGCTCATTCAGACCCACTTCAATTGGCTTGGTCAGGTCAAGGTCGAAAGTCTGTTCAGACTGAACATAAGTACCAGGCTTAAACGACGTTGGCGTGTCTGGACCTAAAGAAGGGTTGATGGTGTTTGAAATCGCGAAGTCGATTTCGTTTTGACCCAGGTTTAAGCTGATGTCGTAACCGATTTCGTTCGGCAGTTCACCACGGGTACCGAATACCAGTGACATATCTTGAACCGTACCACCGAAGCGAGGCGTGAAACCACCTGGGAACATTTCGTTAAATGCGAAACAGTTCGGGTTATTAGCAACTTCGTTGATGTAACGTGGATTTTCAAGCACGTTGTCACCCACTTGAATGTCAGTTGGGCAGTTACCAGACATATCGCCAGTCAGGTCGCCAACCAGCAGTAACTGGTTACCGTCGGCATCAGTACCACCGTCATTCACACCGCCACGGTTGTGCGGGTTACGGTAGTAGAAACCACCTTCCACTTCACGCTCTGCGTAGTTACCGAACATGTAGGCTTCGGCGTTATCGTTCAGTTCCAGACCTAAGTTCGCGAAGAACTTGATGTCGTCTTTAATTTCAGGCGAACCCCACACTTGGGCAGGATCGGCAACAGCAGTGTTACCGGCAGCAATCAGGGCCGCTGCGTCATCACGCTGTACGCTGCGCGATGTTGGATCAGCTGTGCGGTATTCAGCAGACAGGTTAATAAAACCGTTCTCACTTAGTGGAAGACCAATGTTACCTGAGATTTGCATCAGGTCGCCGTCGCCTTCGTAGTAAGAACCATAACGGGCTTCAACCATACCGCCTTCATCGGCGTCGTTGAGTACGAAGTTAATCACACCCGCGATAGCGTCAGAACCATACTGAGCCGCTGCACCGTCACGCAGTACTTCCACCTGCTTCAGTGCAGATGAAGGAATAACAGAAATATCTGGGCCTTGTGCACCGTCAGAAAGACCGCCACCCAGGAAAGTGATTACCGCAGAACGGTGACGACGCTTACCATTTACCAGCACCAAGGTGTGGTCTGATGCCATACCACGCAGGTTAGCAGGACGTACCAGTGTTGAAGCATCGTTGATTGGCTGGTCGTTCACGTTAAATGAAGGAACAACAGTCTGCATCATGGAGACCATGTCAGTTGCGCCCTGGTTTTGGAACTCGTCACTGGAAATAATATCTACCGGTACTGGAGACTCGCCAACAGAACGAGGGGCAGCACGGGTACCTACAACGGCGATTTGTTCAAAATCTTTCGCTTCGGCTTCGTCAGCTTCCTGCGCATAGGTATTTGCAGATGCGAGCATGCCCACAGCAGCAGATGCTGCCAGTGCAATTCGCACATTTCTGGTCACTTGTGACAGTGAAGTTTTCATAGTGGTTTCCTGGATTTTCGTCATCTGTCCACTGGGTGTTTCTTCGATGTAAAAAAACGTCCCTCAGTGGGTGATAATTTCTGTTTTTAATGTTTAATAATTTTGCAAACTGGCCGTTTGCTGAGGGAACTTATAGATCGCAAATCACTCAAAAACAAACGTTTTTAAAGAAATTAAAAATATTTTTTAAAGTGATAGAGGATTTGGTTTTGTGGTTTGTCTATTACTATATTGGCGGCGTTTATACGTTCTGAAAAATGCCGTTTTCAGGCTATTTTTTGTACTCTTTTGGTTGTCTCCCTTTTAACCAAATTGTGTTCTTTCAGGCACATCGAGTAGGGTGAGGCATCACCGCCTCATCCCTCTCACAGAACCGTACGTACGGGCCTCGTATACGGCTCCTGTACAGTTTATCCAGCGTAATTGCTGGGCACATTTCCCGTTCTAACGTCTTCCAGATTCACCAGTCCAAGTTCGTTAAACCAGCTGTTTGGCATCGCGTAGCTTGCCAGTGGGCTTCTTGCGCTGCGCCAACTCGTCATGCTCATGGACGCGAACTTGCCTTTGTAGCCCCGCTGTCGTAGCCAGCGATGCAGGCGGCTCGCCTTTTTCCATAACTTCAGTTGAACACTGCGCAGTCTGCGTCTCAGCCAACTCGCGATTTGCTTGAATGCCCTGCTGGCATTGGCAATCCTGAAGTACTGGCTGAACCCTCTTAGCAGTGGATTCAGTCTGTTGATGACATGTGACAACGGTTTTCCCCCGTTGCGTTTTGTCATCTCCTTTAGCTTCATTTTGAACAATGCCAGTTTCTTCGCTTGGATTCGGGTATATTTCGTCCCGATTTCCACACCAAGGAACCTGACACCCGCATCACTGTGTGTGATGTGGGTTTTCTCTGTGTTCACGGTCAGCTTCAGTTTACCTTCAAGGATTTGGGTCGCTTGTCGTTGCGCATTCTCTGCCGCTGAACGACTGCGACACAAGATAAGAATATCATCAGCGTAGCGCACTATGCGGTGGCCACGTTGCATCATCTCCTTATCAAACGCATCCAGATAGATGTTCGCTATCAAGGGGCTGATTACCCCACCTTGCGGACTCCCTGTGTCTGTCTGCTGCCAATGGCCTTCAACCATCACCCCACTTGTTAAGAACTGGCTGATTAAGCGCAGCACGCTACCATCACGCACCCGCCGTTTAATGCTTTCTATGAT
>NZ_MDHN01000005.1 GCF_001757105.1 Alteromonas confluentis | reverse complement strand
TCCTCGGAAGACAATGAGATCCAGAAGAAGCTTGAGGTATTAGCATTGGCTGACAGGCTTGGAAATGTGGCAGAGGCATCCCGACTTAGTGGCGTCTCCCGCGATACGATTTACCGTCATCGTAAACTGATAAAACAAGGTGGAACCGAATCGTTAAAACGTCAGGAAACGCCGGATCTTCATCACAAAAACCGTACTGACAGAGCTATTGAGGAAGTGGTCATCGAATTCTCCCTGGCTAACCCACACCTGGGTCAATCCAAGGTGTCACGGCTGCTCAAATCTGAAAGAAACGTCGACATACACGCTAGCGGCGTTCGTAATATCTGGCTGAGGGAAAACATGAATACCACTGCGTTACGGCTGGCAAAGCTTGCCGAAGCTCGGCAACATTGATAGTGTGATTACGTCAAAATCGCTTGGTACTTATACCGTCAGTATCCCTTGGTAATCACACTAGTACATTTAAAGGTATGCGAAAGTATCTGAACATTCCGTTCAACAATGGATTTATCATATATCACGATACCGCGCTAAGGGTTTTTACCTTTAGATTTTCGGTAACAAGCCGCAAGACAATCATCAAAGCACGTTGTTAGCTTTAAAAAGGCCAAGGGGATTATGTCTGAGGATAATAAAGCGATTTTTGAAGCACACACGCAAATACTTTGAGCCGAGATTGTGTATTGGCGAGCAGTTGAAGAAAAAAGTGTCTGATTTTGGATCATCAACTGAGCCTGATTCATCAGCATAGAGCAGATACACGACTATCTCCTTAAACGAAAACAGGCCGCTTCCTTGCGGCCTGTATATATTCGGTAAGCTGAGTGAGGCAATCGCTCAACGCTCTGCAATATTGGTCAGCGCTCTCAGCTCAATATTCATAGTAATTCAGCGTCAAATAGCGTGTCAATGGGGATTCGAACCAGTCTCACATCAGTCGGTTTACCCCCGACAACAGTGCCTTGATTGCGGCGGTAATAATGTTGCTGTCGCTGGCGCAACCAAAGGTGGATTCAGTACCTTGTAGTTTTACCTCGATGTAGCACACCGCTTTAACGCCCGCGCCTTCACCAATGGCGTGTTCATGATAGTCTGCCACTTCTACCTTTTTATTCAGGAACGTACTTAACGCATTGGCCGCCGCTTCAACTGGCCCATTACCGGTGCCTTCAATAGAATACACTTCGTTATTTAGCGCAAACTGAATATTCACCTGTTGCCCTGCTTTCCCTACTGACGTGATTGTACTGCTGGAATAAGCAAACGGGATGGTGGCATCGAAGTATTCTTGTTCAAAAACTTCTTTCATACGCGCTGCCGACATTTCCTTACCGGTACTGTCGTTTTCTCGCTGCACGGTACGGCTGAATTCAATTTGCAGTTTTCTGGGCAGTTGCAGATTCGCTTCCTGTTCCAGTAAGAAGGCCACGCCCCCTTTACCAGACTGGCTGTTCACGCGAACTACCGCTTCAAATCCGCGCCCTACATCAGCCGGGTCGATAGGCAAATAAGGTACGCGCCAGCGGCCGTCTTTGCTTTGCACGGCCATGCCTTTTTTAATAGCGTCTTGGTGCGAGCCGGAGAAAGCGGTATACACCAGTTCCCCGGCATAAGGATGACGAGGGTGAACCGGCAACTGATTACATTCTTCCACTAACTTGCGAACCTGATCGATATCGGAAAAATCCAGTTGCGGTGATACGCCCTGGGAATACATGTTCATTGCCAGGGTAACAATATCCACATTCCCCGTACGTTCACCATTGCCGAACAAACACCCTTCGATGCGATCAGCCCCCGCCATTAGCGCCAATTCAGCCGCAGCCACGGCGGTACCCCGGTCATTATGCGGATGCACACTCAATACAATGCATTCCCTTTGATTCAGGTTGCGATGCATCCACTCAATTTGGTCGGCATAGGTATTCGGCGTATTCATTTCCACCGTTGCCGGTAAATTGATGATGATTTTGTTGTCTGTGGTTGGCTGCCAAATGTCCACAACTTCGACCACCACCTCTTTCACAAAGTCAATTTCTGTGCTGGAAAACACTTCCGGCGAGTACTGATACGTCCAGTTCACTTCTGGTGCATTGGCTGTGAGTTCTTTCACCCAGCGGGTGCCAGTTAATGCGATGTTTTTCACGCCGGCTTTATCGGTGTTGTAAACAATCTCCCGGAAATCCGGCGCTAGCGGATTATACATGTGTAAAATCGCATTCTTGGCGCCACGCAGGCTTTCCACTGTGCGCTCAATCAACTCATAACGCGCTTGGGTAAGCACTTCAATAGTCACATCGTCAGGTATATGGTTGCCTTCAATGAGCAAGCGCACGAATTGAAAGTCGATATCTGATGCGGACGGAAAACCCACTTCAATTTGTTTAAAACCGATATCAACCAGCTTTTTAAAGAATCGAAGTTTGGTCTCGATAGACATGGGGTCGATAAGCGCCTGATTGCCATCGCGAAGATCGGTACTCATCCAGACTGGCGCTTGAGTAATTGCATTGTTTGGCCACTGGCGGTCAGGTAACGATACGCCAATGAATCGCTGATATTTTGTTTGAGGATGAGTAAGCATGAAACAAAGACTCCGGGGAAAATAACGGTTCACCTAGTGTACGACATTTCGATTAGCAGAGAATTGCAAACACTTGCCAACTTTCCCCCACCAAGGCAATAATGTAGCGCGAGATGCAAAAAATATGAAGTTTTATGCCATACGGAGGAAAAACTGTGGAATTAGACAAGATTGACAGACAGATCCTTGAAACGCTACAAAAGCGAGGCAGGATCTCAAATCAGGAGTTGGCTGACGCCGTCAACCTTTCACCTTCCCCCTGTTTAAGACGGGTAAAACAATTGGAAGACAGTGGCTATATTGATGGATACATCGCATTGGTCAACGCGCGGAAAATGGGCCTCACACTGCTGTCGTTCATTCAAATTGTCATGGACAAGCACACGCCAGAGCGGTTCGAAAAATTTGATAACGCCATCGCCGCTTTTCCCGAAGTTCTGGAAAGCCATTTAATTACGGGTCAGTCGGCAGATTATTTGCTGAAGGTTATTGTAAAAGACATGGATGATTTTCAGCGGTTTTTGCTGAACAAACTCACCCGCGTTGAAGGGGTAAGCGGTGTTCACTCTTCATTCGTATTAAAATCGCCCCGAAAGAGTACAGCGATACCGGTTTAGCATGATTTACCTGAACTTATTTCGGCATAGATAAATCCAGTTCGGGTTTAATTTGTTGAACAACAAAGACGCCTTTGTTCGATATGTATTCAAAATAAGGTACCGGGAGTTCGTCAGCCGCTTTGGTTACATACACCACCCAATATTCAACATGGGGCGTGTTGCGGTGGGAATAAAATCCCACTCCCATATATTGTTGTTCGCGATAGAAGTCGAGCTCACCCAATAAATGCTGTCGATGGGGCTTGGAGTCTTTAAAAGAGCGCCACACAGATTCTGGCGTTGAATAGCCGCCTGCGATGGCTTCTACTTGATTGCCCATGACCACACTGTAATACCGCGGCAAGGGAAAGCCAATTTCGCGCAAGCGGCTGTTAGGGCTGCCACCAAGGTTATGCATGACCGCGCCAAATTCAGCCATAACCCGGGCTTTGTCTTCAGCTGCTTGAGCAAGCAAAGGATGACATTCAATAACGGTACGCTGCTGCCCTGGGTCCTGCTGAATGAGCCGGGCGAGAGCGATGGCTTTAGCACTAAAGCCACATGCGGTGACATCATTTTCAGCGGGTTGCTCACTCGCACCTACGGTGAAGACGTTTATTGAAAAGATGAGCGTAAATAATGTAGCAATTCGCAATGCATTTCCTTTTGTCACAGTCAAAAATGGAGTTAAGGCCATACAATATCCCTACGCTCTACCCTATCGCTTCAAATAAATCCGTCAAGTAAAGTGGTATGAATAAACCCGAATGCTAACGTTCTACCTTACATCGTTCTAAGGTTTAATCTTCGCATTCAAGGCGGTGAAATAACCAGGTACGACCCTAATCCGACGGTGAAAATAAAACTGCCCCAGATAGCGTGTTCAACCACCACAACGGGTGTTGAGCGGGTTTGCATGTAACGGTAGCCAAACAGTGCGCCGCCAATCCACGACAGCACCATGGCAACCCAGTTGCCATACACCAGATGCACCAGGCCAAAAACAAAGGTGCTTAAGCCCCAGCGTGCCATTTTCGAGGGCAAAATTTGTTTATATCGATGAAAAAAGAATGTGCGGAAGATAATTTCCTGGGGGATCACCGATACAATAGGGTAAATCAGCAGAGTAAGCACCCAGAGTTCAGGCTCTTGCAGCGGCCACTGCAGAAATAGCTCCGGCTTTATCAGATAAACCACGGCAGCCAACAAACATGCCCAAGGAATGAACATTTTCAGCGTAGTGCGCAAATGGGTGAAAAAATCCTGCCAATGCCAAAGACGAAAACGTTTAAACTGCTTGTCGGCCAGAAGCACGGCTAAACAGGCTATACCCACCGCACCAAGTAACGGCATGAGGTAATCAGCAACCTGATTTACCCAATAAGCAATTGCGACAGGTAAAGCAAAAAACAGCAATACCATTTCAATCCACAGTCGCATACAACAGCCCTCTAACATAGCAATATGACAATTCAGTGACAGTATAATGGGAAATACGACAATGTGCTTAAAAAATCACCCTTATCTCACGTGATTTAATGTCTGTAGCTTCGTTGTTAATTGCAGGGGAACGGCTAAGCCAATGCGTCTGAAGCAAAAAATGGGCAAGCATATCACCGGGATTAAATGCCACTAATGGTTGGCTACTTGGCAAATTTGTTTTACCTTTGGCGCAGAACCTTTTTTTACAAGTGTGATTAATGGCCTCGCAAACCGATCTCCTGGGTTTAATTGAGCAGCAGTACCCTTCTCTTTCACCTTCTGCACAGCAAATTGCAACGTTTATTCAGCAACATCCTATTGCGTTGGTGAGCAAAAGCACCGCAGAGATCGCACGTTTATCTGGTACGTCGAAGGCAACAGTGAGCCGTTTTTTTCGTCAGTTAGGTTTCGACTCTCACCAGCAAGTTAAAGATGCCATGCTGTCGATGCGGGAAAAAGGCTTGCCATTGCCTACGGGTGAGGGAGAATCTGACCACTTTCAACAAGAAATGCGTAACCTGGCGCTCACTTTCGAGGGGCTGAAACCTGAAACTATAGAACAAGTGGTGTCGTTACTGGCAGATTCACAGCGTATTACGTTGATTGGTTACCGCAACGCGTATCCTATCGCGCTGCATTTTCGTCAACAGTTAAAACAGGTCCGCAGTACAGTTAGACTGTTGCCCCAACCGGGCCAATCGCTAGGCGAAGATCTCATTGATATCCCGGCTAACGAAGTTGTCGTGTTACTTGGCTTTCGTCGTCGTACCCGTATATTCAAACGTATTGTAGACGCCTTAAGTGACCACACCACCATTCTCATTACCGACCCAACCGGACAAGTTTATAGCAATAAAGTTGATCACCTTTTGATTTGCCATCCTGGTCAAATAAGTGCATTTGATAGTTATGCTGCACCAATGAGCCTAATTTCCTTCCTCGCGAATAAAGTGTTCGAACGTTTAGGTGATCAAGCCCTTCGACGAGCAACCCAGATTGCCGCCATGTACGACCAACTCGATGAATTGGAACCTTAATCCCTTTCTCGCAGTCATACTAATCAATCTTTTTTTGTATAATCACGTAAAAAAAAGACCATACTTATTGATTACTTTTTGACCTTTGTGACAATATTAGGGTAATGGACTACGAATCTATCGATGTTGAACAGGTTCAACCTCACTTTGATTCCTCCCTGAACACAATGGATGTGATACACAGGAGTTTTATGCAAACATCAATTATCCCTCTGGAAGAAGCGTCAAGCGTTCTGGCTTTTTGGTTTGAAGAGTTAGATCCCGGGCAGTGGTTCCGTGCCGATGAGGGATTAGATAATCTTATCCGCTCACGATTTGGAAAAGTGCATGCGGCTGCGGCGCAGTGCGAACTGTGGCCTTGGCGTGCAACGCCTTCAGGTAGACTGGCTGAAATTATCGTCCTCGACCAATTTTCTCGCAACATGTATCGCGGCTCAGCTAAAGCATTTGAGTGCGATAAAATGGCACTGGCGTTGTCTCAGGAGGCGCTGAGGGTTGAGGCAGACAAAGCACTTACCGTAAAACAGAAAACTTTTCTGTTTATGCCCTTCATGCATTCTGAATCGTTAGCGATTCATGATATGGCAATGGAATTGTTCAATATTGATGGTCTTGAGCTGCAGTTTGAATACGAGCAAGAGCACCGGGAGTTATTGTTGCAGTTTGGTCGCTATCCACAACGGAATGAGGCGCTAGGCCGGTCGTCAACCCGGGAAGAAGAAGCCTTTCTGAATAATAACTTTATAGAGGCGTGAGCCAAATTGAACAAAAACGGAGCATCGAGCTCCGTTTTTTTATCGCTGACGATTAGCGGGTGTAAGGTTCTACGGGTAGTCTTGCTTGTTTCCAGGCGTCAAAGCCGCCTTCGATATGCACAACGTCGTCAAACCCCATATTTTGCAATGTGGCAGTGGCTAGCGTAGAGCGCCAACCGGATTGACAGTAAAGCACGAATTTCTTGCCACCGCCGAAAACGGGTTTGAAATACGGACTTTCAGGATCGACCCAGAACTCAAGCATACCCCGAGGCGCGTGAATGGCGCCTGGGATTTGACCTTCCCGTTCAAGCTCGCGCACGTCTCTGATATCCACCAGCACCACATCGGCTCGGTAAACCGTTTCATTCGCTTCACTCGCACTCATTGTGTCTATTTGTGCTTCTGCTTCCTGTAAAAGCGTTTTAAAGCCTTTTTTCAGTGTCATCTTTATTACTCCAAAGTTAAAAACCGTTGTCTTACCCACAAAAGATGAGCGCTTTATCTGGAAGAAAAGTGGCAGACTCATGGATGAACCATACTGCAGTGCAGCAATGTTTTACAAATTCATAACATATATAGTGGCTATCATCCTGAACGATGGGAAAAATTGTTGCCTATGGCAGCCGTTTCCCTTGACAGGTTCATGAAACGATTGTTTCATAGAGCCCTACCCCATGGTTTTTCTCACAGGCAACTTCACGTCATGCAAACGACGAATAATCCGTTTATGGCTTTTCAACAAAAGCTCCATGCGCCCTCGCTGGATGCGCCGAAAAACAGTGCCGTGCCACTGGCAAGTTATCGCTTGGCGGTAAAAGATCTGTTTCACATTGCGGGTATTCCCACGGCTGCGGGCAACCCTGATTGGTTAGCATCTCATGACATCCCATCTGAAACCGCGTCAGTGGTAACGACGCTACTGGAAAATGGCGCACGTTTTGTAGGAAAAACCATTACCGATGAGTTGGCATATAGTTTAAACGGGCAGAATAAACACTACGGCATGCCTCTTAACCCGGTTACCCCTGATCGTATACCCGGTGGGTCGAGTTCTGGCTCGGCTGTGGCAGTTTCTATGCAACTGGCGGATATCGGATTGGGTACCGATACAGGTGGTTCAATTCGTGTGCCGGCCAGTTATCAGGGTTTATTCGGTCTGCGCCCGACTCACGGCGTTATCGCTATGGATAACATGGTAGCACTGGCCCCCAGCTTCGATACCGTTGGTGTACTCACTAAAGATTTAACGACGCTATCTCACACCATGGAAGTGTTACTTCCCACACAAACTGACTCTGTTACATTGCCTGTAGTAAAAGTCGATAACTTAATTGCAATGGCAGCCCACGGTGAGCATATTCAGACATGGTGGGTGCAAAACCAGTCACGGCATTCTGAGCTGTTACGTGGTGCCTGCTCTCCCGCATTCGGTAACTGGCCCACTGGCGACATGTTCAGAATTTTACAGGGCAGCGAAATTTGGCAGCAGCATGGCAACTGGCTGAGCACGACAAAACCGAACATCGCAGATGATATTCAACTGCGTCTAAACAACTGCGAAGCATTGACTGGCGACGAAATCGCCACCGCGAAGGAACAACGTACAGCGTTCTCTGAATGGTTCAACAACCTGGTTGAAAATCAAATTCTGCTGATCCCTACCACCCCTGGCCTGGCACCATTGATAGACGCCAATGCAGAAGAACTGGCAGACTATCGCAGCAAGCTCCTAGCTTTGACCTCGTTAGCAGGACTCAGCGGTTGCCCGCAATTACACATTCCAGCACTCACACTTGACGGTGCGCCTTGCGGCTTTTCGCTGCTAGGACCAAAGGGCAGCGATAAGACCCTGATCCGTCTGGCAAAGACCCTATATGGAAATAATGATAATGAATAATAAACCGGTTATTGGCTTTACTGCGCCCCACTACGCTGCCGCGCAGGTAGGTAATAATATTCTCGAGAAAGGCGGTACAGCGATTGAAGCAATGGTCGCGGCTGCCGCCTCTATTGCGGTGGAATATCCGCATATGAATGGCTTAGGCGGTGACGGCTTCTGGCTGATCAGCGAACCAGGTAAAAAGCCTGTTGGCATTAATGCCGCTGGTGTTGCTGCAAAAGGCGCAACGGCAGAATTTTACCAAGGCGATGATGCCATTCCCAGCCGAGGCGGCAAAGCCGCACTGACCATGGCGGGGGCAGTAGCAGGCTGGCAAAAGGCTCTGGAAATCAGTGCAGGCTGGCAGAGCCCATTGCCACTGGCTACCTTACTCGATACAGCAATTAATCAGGCAAACTGGGGCATTGAAGTCACCCAGAGTATGTCAGACGCAAGCTTTAAAACCTTTGAGGATTTAGGTCACGATCCAGCTTTTAGCCAATTTCTGATCAAAGAAAAGCCATTAAAGAAAGGCAAAATCGTAAAATTGCCTCTCCTCGCGGCAACATTGAAGCAGCTCGCTGAACGGGGCCTGGATGATTTCTATCAGGGTGATATTGCTGAGCGCCTTGCTGTCGACCTGGCCGCCGCGGGCTCACCGATCACATTGGCAGACTTTCAGCAATATGAAGCGAAAATTGTTGAGCCATTGTCTGTTACTACCTCAAAAGGCACCTTGTACAACCTGCCTGCGCCCACACAGGGTATTGCCTCTTTGCTAACCCTCGCACTTTATGATCAAGTGTGGCGCTTAGGCACTGATGATGCCGACATGGTGCACTTACTTATCGAGTGTACTAAGCAGGCATTCATTAAACGCAACCAGTATGTTACCGATCCGGCTCGCCTGGATATCGATTTACAAACCCTACTGAGCCCGGCATCACTTGCTGCGATGAGAGCGAATATCGATATCGATAACGCATTGCCGTGGCCACATGAGGCAAAACCAGGCGATACCATCTGGATGGGCGCCTGCGACAGCGAAGGCAGAATGGTGAGCTACATTCAGTCGCTTTACTGGGAGTTTGGCAGTGGGGTGGTAAGCCCTTCTACGGGCATTGTCTGGAACAATCGCGGTACCTCATTTTCGTTAGACGAAAACAGCAACCAGTATTTACAGCCGGGCATGACCCCGTTTCATACCCTTAACCCCGCATTTGCAGAGCTGAATGACGGACGCAGGATCAGTTACGGCACCATGGGCGGTGAAGGACAACCGCAAACCCAGGCTGCTGTGTTTGCCCGCCATGTATATCATGACAAACCGTTAGACCGTTCCATTGCGCTTGGTCGTTGGTTGTTGGGTCGTACCTGGGGAGATGTGAGTCATAACCTGAAAGTTGAACGTGACGTTAATGATTACGTTGGCGAAGCGCTGTTAGCAAAAGGGCACGACATGGTAGTGGTCGATGCTTGCAACGAATTGATGGGACACGCCGGCGCGGTTGTGCGCCATGCCGATGGCTCAACGGAAGCCGCTACCGACCCACGAAGCGACGGCAAGGCTTTTGCTGTTGCCATGCCATCCGACGAAGAGGAATAAAGACTTGGAATTTATCAGTGAAAATCTGAACATTATTCTGGCCATGATGGGAACCGGCGTTTTTGCCGGGTTGCTGGCTGGTCTGCTCGGTGTTGGCGGCGGCATTGTTATCGTGCCGGTGTTGTTCTTTCTATTTCAGGCGCTGGGGATCAGTGCCGACACTGCCATGGTAGTCGCCACCGCCACATCACTCGCGACCATTGTGCCCACGTCTGTCAGTTCAATCATGGCGCACAAGAAAAAAGGCAATGTAGACGGCGAGCTTTTAAAGTTCTGGGCCGTGTTTATCCTCATCGGCGTATTGGCCGGTAGCACGGTGGTAACTCGCATCGACGGTCAGTGGCTTACCTTGTTGTTCGGTACCATCGCCACGTTGTCTGCGCTAAACATGCTCATCGGAAAGAAAACTGCTATCCGCGATGGTTTACCGGGCAAAACAGGTCAGGGAATCATGGCCACCTGTATCGGTTTTTTCAGCAGTATGGTTGGCATTGGCGGCGGTACTCTTACCGTGCCCTCGCTGACATTTTGCAATTATCCCGCCCACCGTGCAGTAGGCACTGCCGCAGCGGTTGGGCTTATCATCTCTTTGCCTGCCGCCCTGACCATGTTAATCGTTGGTGAGCGACCGGCAGATGCCCCGTTTGCCACCTACGGATTAGTCAATCTACTTGGCTTTGCCTGCATCGTACCGTTAACGGTTTTGTTTGCTCCCGTGGGCGCCGCCATTGCTAACAAGCTCAATGCCGCCGTACTCAAAAAAGTGTTTGCAGTGGTTCTTATCATCACGGGTGTGCGCATGCTTGCCCAATCTCTACTCTAGGAATATCAATGAAACCGCTATCTCTCCCCCCGCGTTTGCTCATGGGTCCCGGCCCAATCAACTGCTATCCCCGTGTATTGCAGGCTATGTCGACACAACTTGTAGGTCAGTACGACCCGGTAATGACTGGCTATATGAATGAAGTCATGGCGCTGTATCGCCAGGTGTTCAACACCAACAACAAGCAAACGTTGCTGGTTGATGGTACGTCTCGCGCCGGTATTGAAGCGGTGTTGGTGTCGTGTATCGAGCCAGGCGATAAAGTACTGGTGCCGGTTTTTGGGCGTTTCGGTCATCTTTTGGCTGAAATTGCAGAACGTGCAGGTGCAGAAGTACACACCATCGAAACCGCCTGGGGTGAAGTATTCGCGCCGGAGCAAATCGAAGCGGCTATTCGTGAGATCCGTCCAAAAGTGTTGGCCGTGGTTCAGGGCGACACCTCTACTACCATGTTGCAACCACTTGAGCATTTAGGTGAAATCTGTCAGCGCTACGATGTGCTGTTTTACAGTGATGCCACTGCATCTATTGGTGGCAATCCGTTTGAAACCGATAAATGGGGATTAGATGCGGTATCGGTGGGTTTGCAGAAATGCCTTGGCGGCCCCAGCGGCAGTGCCCCCGTCACATTAAGTGAAAAATACGTAGAGTGCGTACGCAAGCGTCATCACGTTGAAGCTGGCATACGGGATGCACATCACCAATCAGCCTCGGGTAGCCGTATTCGATCAAACTATTTTGATTTGCCAATGATCATGGATTACTGGGGCGAAGAACGTTTGAATCACCACACGGAAGCTGCATCAATGCTGTTTTGCGCCCGTGAATGTGCAGTAAATCTGCTCGATGAAGGCCAGGAAGCCGTACTGAGTCGCCACAAAACCGCGGGCGACGCGATGCTGGCTGGGATTCAAGCTATGTCGCTGCAGCCATTTGGCGATCTGTCGAACAAAATGACCAACGTGGTCGGCGTGAACATTCCTGATGAAGTTGACGGAGAAGCAATTCGCAGCACCCTGCTGAATACCTTCAACATTGAGATTGGCACCAGTTTCGGTCCGCTTAAAGGCAAAATCTGGCGGATCGGCACCATGGGCTACAATGCGCGGGAAGATGCGGTGTATCACACCTTGCAGTCTCTTGAAACGGTACTTCGCCGCAGCGGTATGTCACTGCCGCTCGGTGAAGCGGTTGATGCTGCAATGGCGGTTTATGCGGGCCGCGCTGAATGATTGATTTCAAGAACCTCGCCGGCCTGGTGATGGCCCGGTTAGAAGAACTGGGACAAATTAGTCAATCGCCCGCTTATCTTGACCGCCGTTATCTTTCCGAACAGCACCGCCAAGCTAACCGCCTGGTAGCGAACTGGATGAACGACGCAGGTATGACGACCTGGCAAGACGCCGCAGGTAACCTTTGGGGGCGCTATGAATGTGATAACCCTGATGCGCCTCGATTTATTCTTGGCAGCCACTTAGATACGGTGCCAAACGGCGGCAAATATGACGGGATGTTAGGCGTTATTGCGCCTATCACGTTGATTCAGATTTTACAGGGCTTGCGAAAAAAATTGCCTTTTCATCTCGATATCGTGGGTTTTGGCGATGAAGAAGGCACGCGATTTGGGTCTACCCTTTTAGGGAGTCGCGCACTCACTGGTCAGTGGCCAGAAAGCTGGGTGAAGCTTAAAGATGAAAACGGCATCAGTTTACCTGAAGCCATGAGCCAGTTTGGGTTGAACTTTGACGAGGTTCACCGTGCCGACATTACCTCATCCCGTGTTCTTGGCTACCTGGAACTACATATTGAACAAGGCCCTGTTCTTGAAGATGCAAACTTGCCTGTAGGTATTGTGACGGCCATTGCAGGCGCGCGCCGTTTCAACATAGATATCAAAGGTATGGCCGGTCATGCTGGTACCGTGCCGATGACCATGCGACAGGACGCATTGGCAGCCAGTAGTGAAATGATATTGTGTGTGGAAAAACTGGCTGCGATGCACAAGGTGGTCGCCACCGTAGGCAAAATTGAAAATCGCCCAAATGGGGTGAATGTCATTTCCGGGAACACCCGATTTACGCTGGATATCCGCAGTGAAAACGATCAGCAACGTGATGCGGTGCTCGACCAAATTTTGCAGCAGTGCCAAACCATCGCTGCCCGTCGAAATGTAGAAATGACGATTGAACAAACCCATAGCGCTGAAGCGGTGCATTGCGACTCGCGGTTGCAGGCTATTTTGCATACAGCGATTTCTGAGTGTGGCATCCCGCCGTTCTCGCTGCCTTCAGGGGCCGGGCACGATGCTATGGCAATGGCGGTTATTTGCCCGGTAGCGATGATGTTTTTGCGCTGTGATAAAGGCATTAGCCATCACCCAGCTGAAGCCATTATCAAAGACGATGTCGCAGTGGCAATGGCCGCACTTCATGCCACCATAAATCACCTCGCAAACTAATACAGGGAGTTACCATGCTTATTTCGCGTATTTACAATGACGATGAAGGAAAAAGTCACTTTGGTGAAGTGGATATTCCATTGCAAGATGGCGGCCCGATTGGTCTATTATCAGAACGTTTTGACGCAGGCACCGTGATTTTCCGGGAAACACCGGCAGACTACGACTTTAAATGGCATCCCGCGCCCGCAAGGCAACTTTTGTTTATCATTAAAGGCCGCGCTGAATTTAAAGTTTCTAATGGTGAACGGCGCGTATTTGGCGCAGGTGATGTTTTGCTTTTAGAAGATACCGAGGGCGAAGGCCACTGCAGTCGCGCCATGTATAACGAAGTTCGCCACTCCATTTTTGTTACTCTGCCAGAGCACGTCTCGTTTTAACACTAAGCCAATGAACAAGGTTAACGTTTCAACGTTTCGTTAAGCCTGTATAGCGGCCAACTCGCCCAAATGGTGAAGCCTTTCACCATTTGGGTGCAATAAAGTTAACTATCTCTTCACCTAACCTATTACCTCTCGCCATCAACAGCAAAAACTCTTTGTATATCAGTGCAATAAAAATGTCACAGCACATATGACCAAGTGGTCAACAATTTGCACAATAATTTGCAATAATGACCCGCAGATCCCTGTTTCATTTTACTAAGAGTATTTGCACACGTGTTTCTCCGTTCTGTTTTAATTTCTACCACTTTATTATTTTCTTCTGCATCAGCCGTTTTTGCTTCTGAACCTAGCGTCGATTCGTCTATGTCGACCTGGTTCCGCGACTTCAAACAACAAGCTACCGAACAGGAGTTGTATCAGTTCGTTCATGCCCTGCCAAAAGGGGGGGATTTGCATCACCATCTTTCTGGTTCTGCGTTCAGCGAATGGTGGTGGGAACTGGCTACGTCGCCTGCGTTGAATGGCGGTTATGAATATTATACCCGCACAGCCCTCACGCTATGCGATGGCTACGATGCCGATCCGTTCGCACTATCCGCGCCCTATTTGCTTTTTAAAAATCTACAGAAAACGTCTTACGATGCGCTGTCATCTTGCGAAAAGAAAGGCTACAAGAAGCTGACGTCGCTAACGGAAGAAGAGAAAATGGCTTGGCTAAACAGCATTCGCCTAGACCGACCAAGCGAAGGTCGTGATGCATTTTTTCAAACACACTGGCAACGGCTAAACGAACTGTTTCGCAATCCCACTATTCTTGGCGAGTTGCTGATTAAAAACATGCAGGCTTACGCCGCCGAGAACGTACAGTATTTTGAAACCCAAACTGGGGTTCATGGCATGCTGAATCCAGACGGTACCGTGATGGACCCAGAAGCGGCGCTGGCAATTTTAGATGCCGCCATTCACAGTGAACGCGGCGAAGAAACCGGCGTAACAGTGAAATTTCAATATGCTCTGGTGCGCTTCCTGCCTAATGTAGAAGAACTACTGAAAGACCACTATGCCTTTGTAGATGCGCACCGCGAACACTATGTGGGCATTAACCTTGTTGGCCGTGAAGATAATGACAAAGGTTACCCTCTTCGCTTCTTGCCTGTTTTTCGCGAATTGCGCCGTAATCTGCCTGGCGTGCCTTTGTCTATTCATGCCGGTGAAGTAGACGAACCGAATCAGCATGTACGCGATACCCTGTTGATGGGGGCAGACCGTATTGGCCATGGCCTTAATACCATCACCGATCCGGATACCTTATTGCTAATGCGCCACGGCCCTTATCTGATTGAAATTAATCTTATTTCGAATCTGTTACTGGAATACGTTGACGACTATGCCAACCACCCTTTTGGTGAATATCTACGATTAGGTATTCCTGTCGCCCTGTCTACCGATGATCGGGGGATGTGGGATTCCACCCTAAGTGATGAGTTTTTTGTTGCCGTGTCTGAATTCAATCTGTCATGGAATGAGTTGCGCACAGTGATCACCAATTCAATTTCTCACAGTTTTTTACCTGAAGCAGAAAAAGCCGATGAGCTTTCAAAACTCAATGCCGCACTGGATCGTTTTGCTGAAGCAAGGCTGAAGAAGCAAGCACTGCCAGATTACCAGGCACCTCATCAATTTATCTGTCGCTTTAAGCCGGCAGTCTGTAGCAGCACAAGGAAGACGGAATGAGTGACAACCATGAATTACTTTACGGCCTTGAAGACCGGCCCACCGCTATCAAAACGGTAACGGCGGCATTTCAGCATGTTCTTGCTAGTTTTGTGGGTGTCATCACACCCACCCTCATTATCGCAGCCGCGTTAGATTTACACGCACACATTCCATTTCTCGTTAGTATGGCGCTGTTTGTTTCAGGCATTGGCACCATCATTCAGACGAAATCTTTCGGCCGTATTGGTAGCGGTTTGGTGGCGGTTCAGGGCACTAGCTTTGCATTTGTTAGCGCACTCATTCTAGCCGGTGTTACCGTGCGCCAACGTGGCGGTTCCGACGACGATGTGATGGCGCTACTACTTGGCATCACAATGGCAGGGGCCATGGTTGAAGTGGTACTTAGCTTTTTCATTCACAAGCTAACGCGACTGCTTAACCCGGTTATCACGGGTATTGTAATTACCTCCATTGGATTGTCGCTGATAAAAGTAGGGATGACTGATCTTAACGGCGGCTTTGGAAGCGTAGACTTTGGTCAGTTGAATCATGTGGGTTTGGGTCTGTCTGTCCTCTTTGTGATTATCTTTCTGAACGCCTCCAATAATCTTTGGGTTAGACTGAGCGCAATTTTTATTGGTATGGCGCTGGGTACTCTATGCGCGTGGAGTTTCGGTAACGTGTCGTTTGCGCACTTGTCATCCCTACCGGTTCTGGCCATTCCTACCCCATTTAAATACGGTATCGACTTCGATTTTGCACTGTTTCTGCCATTGGCATTAATTTACCTGTTCAGTGCCCTGGAAACCGCAGGCGACCTTACTGCCAATAGCGTGTTCTGCAATCAGCCCATTACCGGGCCTGTTTATCTAAAGCGCATTAAAGGCGGTATTCTGGGCGACGGTATTAATTCTGTTTTAGCCGCTTGCTTCAACACATTTCCCAATACTACCTTTGGACAGAACAACGGTGTGATTCAGCTAACCGGTATTGCAAGTCGAAGAGTGGGTATTGCGATTGGCGGCTTTTACGTGCTTTTTGGCATCTTCCCTATAATCGGTGGCATTCTTCAGGCTATTCCTAAAGCCGTACTGGGCGGTGCAACCCTTGTTATGTTTGCTATGGTGGCAGTGGGTGGTCTAAAAATTCTTATGCAACAGAACTTCGATCGTCGTACTAGCTTAATCACTGCCTCAGCACTGGGATTAGGCATGGGCGTGATGATGGTTCCGGAGATGACGCTGGGTTTTCCGCAGTGGCTGGGTAACATCATCGCTTCTCCGGTCACACTGTCTGGTCTGACAGCGGTATTTCTCGATATGACGTTGCCTAAGCAGGTGCCCTTACCAGATCTCAATGCGCAGAACAATTCACCAAAAGAACAAAAGAAATCCCCTCCTGATTTAGTGCAGAATACGCGCCTTTCGCACCACGAGAGTGCAAGTTAGTCCATTTTAACAGCAAAGTTTCGCACGTTAGTTCTCTTAATTTTTTCTGTAAACAAATTTAAATATTGTAAATCATAGATTTACAGAAGATTTTAATCCTGACCAATTGGACAATATTTTGGCATCTAACGTGCTACGTCATGTTCGGCATTTGTAAGCCGCCCGTCAGAGGCAGTTAACTTAAAACAGAGGAAAATCATGAAACACACCCAATTTGCGGTATCGCCGTTAACCAGAGCCATTGTATTTGGTCTGGCACTGGCACCAGCTTCTGCCTTCGCACAGGAAGCTACCCCTCCTAGCGACGAAGACGTCGAAAAAATCGAAGTTACGGGGTCACTAGGCAGCTTACCGGGCCAGGATGTTGAAGCCGTATTTGGTTTTGGTAAATCTATCCTGGAAACACCACGCTCTGCATCCACTATCTCCGATGAGCAAATGGAACGTTTTAACGTATCTGATATCGACGAGCTCGTGGCATTCGCGCCTGGTACATTCACTCAGTCTTTCTTTGGCGTAGCCGGCTCTCTGGATATTCGTGGTAATCCTGGTGAAGCTTACTTCCGTGGCGTAAAACGCCTTGATAACCCAGGTAACTACCCAACACCAATTGGCGCTTCAAGCCGTATCGATATTGTTCGTGGTCCGGCATCACCTATTTATGGCCCGGCAAAAATTGGTGGTTATCTGAACTTCAATCCTAAGTCTGCTGCTGTTGGTCGCGGTAAGTACATTGACGAACCAACAGGTGCAATGTCTTACACCATGGGTAGCTGGGATAAAAGCGTACTGACCGCTGAAGTTGGCGGACCTGCAACACTGGCAGGTAAAGACATGGGTTACTACCTGTACGGTGAAATCGAGAACTCCGACAGCTACTACGATAACACCCAAACTGACCAGACCATTGTACAAGCTGCCTTCGATGTAGACGTAAGCGATAACATCAATGTTCAGTTTGGTGGTATGTACCATGACTATGCAGGTAACCAGGTTGCTGGCTGGAACCGACTGACACAAGATCTCATCGACAATGGTACTTATATCACCGGTACCGCGAAAAACATCGATACCGATGGCGATGGTTCTATTTCTCACCAAGAATATGATGCAGTTGAAGGGTTGATTAACCCATTCATTTTCCCAAGCCCTGCAGGCATGACGGCGGCTGACTTCGATGATTTGATGCAACTGGATAACCCAGGTACTGCGCAGCTTTCTGGTAATCAGGTTCTGGTTGCTGCTGATGACCGTCTGGAAAACGAAGTGACCACGCTTTATTTCGACGTGATCTATTACTCAGATGCTAACTGGGAAGTTAAAAACCAGTTGTTCTATGAAGCGTATGAGAACATCAACGAAAACGCCTATGGTTTTTCACAGTTCCACGATAGCTGGGTGGTAGAAGACAAACTGGTATTCAGTGCAGATTACGAGTTTGATTCACTGTACGCTCAGGTACAGGTTTCGCCTTCCCTGCGTTACACCGACTTTGAACACGGCGACGATTTCCACCATGAATTCTTCGACCGTCGCGATCTGACCATGCCATCAACGGCACTGGACAGACGTTTACTGTCTACCCGCACCGATTCCGACTATACCGATTACTACATCGGTAACTACCTCGATTTAGGTTTCGCGGTAATGACCGATTTAACCTGGGATTGGGGTCTTAATGTCGTCCTTGGTGCACGTTACGACAGTGTCGACCTGGAAAGCCGTATTCCTGTAGACAAATTGCTATTCGGTAACGGTTCTAACTCGTTTATCAGCCTGTCTGAAGACGGCCAGTCGATTCTTGGGTTTGGTGGCGAAGGCGATGTGACTGCGCCGGTTCAGGCATCAAATACACTGGATGGCACATCATGGAATGCGAGTATTTCCTATAAAACACCATTTGGTTTGATTCCATACGTGACTGTTGCCGACCAGACTACCTTGGTTGCCGGTCAGGGCGCTGAAATCTGGACATCGAACATCGCGTCTGGTGCCGCCATGGATACCTCTGAATTGGTTGAATATGGTGTGAAAGGTTCTTTTCTTGAAGATACCTTGTACTTCGCGCTGTCTATTTACGAGCAGGAACGTACCGACCTGAATTCTCAAATGGTGATCACAAACAACACCACCAAAACAGAAGGTACTGAGTTTGAGCTGCGTTGGGTAGTGAACGAAAGCCTGGTTGTCACCGCCGGTTACTCTAATACCGAAGTGACTAACATCACCGCGTTAGACAACGGCTTCCAATTTGGTTTCCTGGGTGCTGAAGACTTCCCAGATCTGGAAGATCCTTCTGCTATCTACGGTGGCTTACCAATTGGTAACTTCGCTGTAGGCGCTGGCAGCAGCAACCCTGGCGCAATCAAGGCGGGCGTGCCTGAGAATATTTACTCTCTGACAGCCACCTATGATTTCCAGAACGGTTTCGCCAGCAGCGTTAGCGTAATTGATGCCGACTCCACCAAATCGGGTTTCTCTGGTGCGGTAACGCTTCCAGCATACACCCTGGTTAACGCCGGTATTTCATATCAGTCAGAAAATTTCGATGTTAACTTAACAGTGAAAAACCTGACAGATGAGCGCTATTTCCGTGCAAACTTCCCTGACCTCTTCGGTGGCCAGATCGTTCTGCCTGAACTGCCTCGTCACTTCAACATCAAGTTTGGCTATAAGTTCTAAGGCCCTTGTTGTTATTCTATACGGCATGCAATCGCATGCCGTTTTTATTTCAGGAGAGTATTTTGAAGCAATTGTTATTGGGTTTGGCGGGTCTTTTCCTGTTGCAGGCATCGCCTTTCAGTCATGCAGCAAACGCCCCATTAAAAGTGAAAGCCGTTGTTGTTACGATGTTTGAAATTGGCGAAGATGAAGGTGATAAAGCCGGCGAATTTCAAATGTGGAAGGAACGCTACGGCCTCGACTCGCGCTATCCGTTTCCGCAATCTTTTCATGACATCTACGCTAACGAAGATAAAGGCGTGCTCGCCATTGTGACAGGCATGGGCACAGCGCGGGCATCTTCTGCCATCATGGCGCTGGGACTCGATCCTCGCTTCGATTTAACGCAAGCTTACTGGCTGGTAGCCGGTATTGCGGGCATGGATCCCCAAGACGGCACCATTGGTTCCGCCGTTTGGACCCGTCATCTGGTCGACGGCGACCTTGCACACGAAATTGATGCGCGGGAAATGCCTGAAAGCTGGCCTACCGGTTACTTCCCACTGTTCGCTAATGGTCCGCAAACCGATGCAGGCCGCCCTGCTGTTAACGGCGAAATGTACAAACTGAATACTGACTTAAGTGAGTGGGCGTTCAACCTCACCAAATCGCTGAAGTTGATGAATACCGAAGCTATGGATGAACTGCGCGCTCGCTACAAAAACTATCCCAATGCGCAAAGCATGCCCAAAGTCATGATTGGCGATCACCTTGCTGCCTCTACGTTCTGGCACGGCAAGCTGCTGAACGACTGGGCCAACGACTGGGTTTCGCTGTGGACCAAAGGTGAAGGTAACTTTATGACTTCAGGCATGGAAGACACTGGCAGCTATCAAGCGATGATTTATCTCGATCGTGCAGGAAAAGCAGATAAAAATCGCTTTATGGTGCTTCGAACGGCAAGTAACTTTACTATGCAGCCAGAAGGCCTTACCGCTGCTGAAAATCTGGCGATGGAGCGTGAAAACGGTGGATATGCTGCCATGGTACCGTCGTTAGAAGCGGCTTATCTTGTTGGCAGTACGGTAGTAAACGAGCTGATTAAAAATTGGGATAAATACCAGAACCAGACGCCAGAATAACCGGGTCGCTACTGACCACCGTTAACCATACTAAAACGCCGCTGAAAGACAGCACTTTCAGCGGCGTTTTTGAACGTTGTGGCAGAGATATTATCATCATCGACGAATACAGCGGGTGGATTAAGCCCACAAACGCGTTCACACGCTGACAGCATCCACCTTTTCAATCCACTTCTGTTTTTCTTCCTCAGACAGGAAACTGGCGGTAAAACTGTTTTTCGCCAGCTGTCGACACTGTGCTTCCGTCATTCCTAAAGCAACATCCAGCGCTTCAAAATTTTCATTCAAAAATCCGCCGAAATATGTCGGATCGTCAGAATTCACCGTAACCAACAAACCGGCATCCAGCAGCTTGAGGATATTGTGCTGGCTCATATCGTCTATCACGCACAGTTTTAAGTTACTCAGCGGGCACACAGTAAGCGGGATTTGACGTTGCTTAATTAATTCCATGAGCTCTTCATCTTCCTGACACCGAACACCGTGGTCGATTCGATCTACACTCAACAAATTAATAGCCTGCCAAATGTAATCAGGCGGCCCTTCTTCACCCGCATGAGCAACCACCTTAAACCCCAAGGTTCTGGCTTCCGCAAATACTCGTTCGAATTTTTCTGGTGGGTGTCCCAATTCAGAACTGTCTAACCCGACGGCATCGATCACGTCGTACCAGGCCTCGGCGTCACGCAGGGTTTGCAGGGCCTGCGCTTCACTTAAATGACGTAGGAATGACATGATAAGTTTCACACTGATTCCGTACTCACCCTTAGCAACCTGAACCGCTTTTAAAAACCCTTTCATAAACGTAGAAAACGGTACGCCTCGATCCGTATGGGTTTGCGGATCGAACATGATTTCTGTATGAACCACATTTTCCTGATGACACCGCTGTAAATAAGCCATCATCAATTGATAAAAATCGTCTTCGTTGCGAAGTACGTCCGCACCGGCATAATACAGATCCAAAAAACTCTGCAAGTCAGAAAAGTTGTAGGCCTTTTCAATTTCCTCAACAGAATGATACGGCAGCGAAATATGATGTTTCTGCGCCAGCTCCCACATGAGTTGTGGCGACAATGAGCCTTCGATATGAAGATGTAGTTCGGCTTTTGGTAAAGCACTTATCAGATGTTTAAGCGACATAACGCTGTTTCCTCGTCGCGGACCCAACCTGACATGGATTAATTCCGCATAGCCTCGTAATGAAGGCGTGTTTGTTATCTATTTCTCTTGCACCAAAATAACACAAAGCGCATCACATTGTGCTTTTTAATGGTGAGTTCGGGGACTTTACATGTCTTTTTAGCCCCGAAATTTGTTACAATCTCGCGCAACAAGTTGATGAAATTCATAAAGGTTTTCTGTTGAGCACACAATATTATTCAGTGAAATCAACAAGCCGAACTTCATCAGCTGATACAGAGCTGAAAAGAAAGCATAATTTAAACCATTTTTGACTAAATGGTCAGGAATTTGCACAACCAGCCGCAGTAATAACGATAAAAAATCAGAGAAATTTCATGACAAGCACATTTCTGGACAGGCTGTTCAAATTACAGTCCCATGGAACTACCGTTAAAACGGAAGTGATTGCCGGCTTAACCACCTTTGCCGCCATGTCTTATATTCTGGTAGTCAACCCAGGCATCCTCGGACTCAGCGGCATGCCCGTTGCCGGACTCATCACCGTCACCGCACTTGCCGCTTGCTTAGGCAGTTTTTTGATGGCTGCGATGACGAACTACCCTATCGCACTCGCGCCCGGTATGGGCCTCAACGCATTTTTTACTTTTAGTATTTGTATGGGCCGGGAAGTCCCCTGGGAAGCGGCGCTGGGTATTGTATTCTGGAACGGCATCTTGTTCTTGTTGCTTACGCTTACCGGTGTGCGAACCAAGGTCGCTGAAGCCGTTCCTCCTTCACTGAAGGTGGGTGTGCAATGCGGCATCGGTTTGTTTATTGCGTTTATCGGCTTAAAAAATGCGGGCCTGGTCGTCGATAACCCCGCAACGTTTGTGAGCTTAGGCGATTTATCTGACCCCGCAGTCATGTTGGCGTTCGCCGGTATTTTGCTCACCATTGTAGTGGTAATGCGAAATATTACTGGCGGCATCTTACTGTCGATTGTGATTTTATCGATTATTGGTGCATTCATTCCAACGGAGAATGGTTATCTTACCGCTCATCCTGATGCCATTTTTGGTATGCCTGACCCTATCGATGACACGTTTTTTGCTATGGATATCTGGTATCCCATCGAACATTTCGATGAAACCTGGGATCTGATTTTTGCGCTGATGTTCGTAAATATGTTCGACACCATCGGTACGTTAATTGGCGTTTCTCGTCGGGCCAATCTGCTCGATAAAGAAGACAAGCTTCCAAAAATTGGGCCCGCGATGACCGCTGACGCGTCTGCCAGTGTCGTCGGTGCAGCGCTCGGTACCTCACCGGTAACCAGCTACGTTGAGTCTGCTGCTGGGGTATCCGCAGGCGGTCGCACGGGTTTGACAGCGATAGTGACCGCGCTGTGTTTTGTATTAGCCTTGTTCCTTACGCCATTAATGAAAGTGATTCCGTTAATGGCCACAACACCGGCGCTTATCATGGTGGGTATCTTGATGATGGATTCTATTCGCCAGTTGGATTTTGACGATTTAGGCGCGTTGGCAACAGCATCGGTGGCCTTGTTAGCCATGCCTTTAACGTTCAGTATTTCTGAAGGTATCGCCCTTGGTTTTATCACGTATGTGGTCACCATGGCTGGCAGTGGCCGGGCTAAGCAAGTGAGTAAGATTACCTGGGCATTGGCGTTGGTTTTCCTTCTGCGTTACATCTTTGACCTCAAGTAGCCGCCAAACCATACACATCTAACAAAAAGGCCTCAATTTGAGGCCTTTGTTTTATCTGTTGCAGAAACGACGCGTGTCATGCGTTCCACTAAAGCTATTTTTAAAGCGGGAAATGCGCTTTCCAATGTAAAGCAATTTGCTCACGGGTAGCCATCCAGACTTTGTCATGGCTTTGCACGTATTCAATAAAACGTTTCAGTGCAGCCAGTCGAGCAGGACGGCCAATAATTCTGCAGTGCAAGCCAATCGACAGCATCTTGGGGGCCGTCGCACCTTCTTCATAAAGCACGTCAAACGCGTCTTTCAAATACTGAAAGAACTGTTCCCCGCTATTGAAGCCCTGAGGGGTAGCAAACCGCATGTCATTGGTATCCAGCGTGTAAGGCACCATGAGTAACGGCTGCCCATTTTGGGTGTCGTAATACGGCAAATCATCTGCGTAGGAATCGGCGCAGTAAAGAATATCATCTCGTTCAGCAATTAGCTTCAGTGTATTCGGGCTGGTGCGACCGGTATACCAACCTGCAGGTTTCTTTCCAGTGAGCTTCTGATGCAAATTAACGGCGTCTTCGATTTGTTGTCGCTCGGTGTCGATATCCATATCCTGAAAATGAATCCATCGCATGGCATGGCTGGCAATTTCCCAGTCCGCCTCTATCATGGCTTTAAGAGCTTCAGGGTGGCGCTCCATCGCCATGGTCACACCAAACACCGTGACCGGTATACTTTTCTCGGTAAGTAAGCGATGCAATCGCCAGAATCCAGCACGGCTGCCATATTCGTACAACGATTCCATGCTGAGATGGCGGTCAGGGTAAGGTTGAGCACCGACAATTTCAGAAAGAAATATCTCTGAATGGGTATCGCCATGTAACACGCAATTTTCGCCACCTTCTTCGTAGTTCACGACAAATTGCAGGGCTATACGTGCATTTCCCGGCCATTTCGGATTGGGCGGGGTTGCGCCATAACCAATTAAATCCCGGGGATAACGGGTCGCCTCATCACTCATCGTGTTTCAATCCTGTATTTTTCGGGTACGTCCAAGCCGCAGCCATTTAACGTTAGTGTAACCAGGTGTTTTGTTGCTTCTGCGAAGTCTGCTTTCTTCATCTTCGCTCCGCGAAGTCGCGTAATTTGAATAGAAAAATCCGCATAATGCTGCGTGCTTGCCCAAATATTGAAAAGCAGGTAATGCGGATCGATAGGCTGCATTTTTCCTGACGAGATCCAGCTATTGATAATTGAAACTCGCCCTTCCATCCATTCGCTGTGCTCTTCATCGAAATAGTTATTCAGGTTCGGCGCACCATTAATGATTTCCATAGCAAAAATTTTAGAGGCTAACGGATTGGTTCGAGATAACTCCATTTTTTCAGCGATGTAGTCGGCTAACATCTCGGCCGGATCATCATTTACCGTGGCGCGGTCGAAACTAGAGTTCCACAGCGTCATGGTTTCCTTTAATACTGCGAGATAGAGTTCTTGCTTTGTTTTGAAGTAATACAGCACATTAGTTTTGGGCAAACCGGCCTGATCTGCGACTTGTTGTACAGATGTGCCTTTGAAGCCTTGTGCTGCAAACGCTTTTTCGGCGGCAGTGAGGATAATTGCACGATTTCGGGCTCCTACACTGGCATCCACTTTAGTTGCTTGACTCATGACAACTTATGATTCCTGTTAATTCGGTCAAACCTGACTATTCAGTCATAGTGCCACAGTTACCAGATTTGATGGGATTTTTTTACGCCTGATCGGGCCACAGGCCGCGAACCCCGCTGTGCACAAATCTTGCAGTACTCTAGACCAAATGGTCAGACTAGCTATTAGGTCCAGTTCAATCGTCGGCGAATACAATAAATTCCGTGTCGGCGCATCATTAAAGTGCACTTTATGGTGCAATTGCACCGTAATGAAACGTAATGCTAGAGATGACCTTTTTTTACCATAAATATTTGACCAAATGGTCTACTTTTAATTATAAAATGCAGATATAGTAATGCGTTCAAGCGATTTTAAAAATACATGGAGTTCGGTATGGTCCGTTTTCTGTTGAACAATGAACCTGTCGAACTACAGGTCAACGACCCGAATATGACTGTGTTGCGTTTCTTAAGGGAACGTCAACGTAAAACCGGTACAAAAGAAGGTTGCGCTGCCGGTGATTGCGGTGCCTGCACAGTGGTTGTTGCATCACCAAGCGATGAAGGGAATTCACTGTCTTACACTACGATAAATAGCTGTATTGCTCTGCTTTCGTCTTTGCAGGGCAAACAACTTATCACTGTTGAGGATCTTGCCGACAAACAAGCACTACACCCGGTGCAGGCCTCAATGGTCGAGCATCATGGTTCCCAGTGCGGATTCTGTACGCCGGGTTTCGTTATGTCAGCATTCGCCCTGTATCATACTGCGAGTAACCCTCAACGGGAAGACGTCGTTGATGCCCTTTCGGGTAACCTTTGCCGGTGTACGGGCTATCGGCCCATTATTGATGCTACGCTTTCGGCGTGTGCAGATAAAACCGACGACAAATTTGATGCCCAACAATCGCAAACATTGGAAAAGCTGGCTACGTTAGCGCAGCAAAGCACGCCGGCGGTTAACGCAAAATTACTCATGCCTGCTACCCGCGTGGCCCTAAAAGCCGCCATTGCTGCAAACCCGGATGCGCCTCTCGTGGCCGGCAGCACTGATCTAGCATTAGAAATCACGCAGAAGAATATCCAGTTCGAATGCCTGATTAGCCTTTCGCAAATGGCAGCGCTTAAAACCATTTCTTCCGATGACCAGGGCATTCATATCGGTGCTGCGGTACCGCTAAGCCAGGCAATGGAAACCCTCATTCAGTTTTATCCATCACTGAAGGAATTGTTCACCCGGTTTGCATCGCTGCCGGTGCGTAATCAAGCGACCTTGGGCGGCAACGTGGCAAACGCCTCGCCTATCGGGGATACGCCACCGCTGCTGCTGGCATTAAACGCGCAAATCATTGTCGATGATGGCAACGCCGAGCGCATGATTGCTGCGAAGGATTTTTTCCTCGGTTACCGGAAAACTGCGCTCAAAGCAGGCGAATGGATTAACCGAATCACTTTCCCATTGCCCGTAGCCAACCAGCATTTAGCCGCCTATAAAATTTCTAAGCGCATGGAAGATGATATTTCGGCAGTACTCGCGGTTTTTAACGTTGTTATTGAAGATGGCGTGGTATCGAAGGTAAGTACAGGCTTCGGTGGCGTGGCAGCCACCCCTATACATTGTGCGCCGTTAGAACAGGCGTTAATCAACCAAAACTGGCAGGATGCTGCTTGCAAAACAACCGGAAAGCAAATTCTTACCGACGCGTTCAGCCCCATCGATGATGTTCGTGCTACCGCCGCCTACCGAAAACAGGTTTTAGGGAATTTGTGGCATCGATTCTGGCTAGAAAACCAAGCTAACAACGCTATTGAAACACGGGTGGTGACCCATGCGTAAACTTGTCCAAACCTTACCCGGTATCGACCATCCAACCCGTCAGCAAAATAGTCCCCTTGGGAAAGATAAGTCACACGAAAGTGCGGTTCGCCAGGTTAGCGGGCAAGCGCGTTATGTTGACGATATGCCAGAACCCGCCAATATTGGCTATGTCGCGCTTGGCACCAGCGAATGTGCTGCCGGTAAAATCGAGTCTATCGATCTTGATGCAGTGCGCAACAGTGACGGGGTTATTGATGTCATTACCATCCACGATATTCCCGGTCATACCGATATTGCCCCCGTTTTCGATGGCGACCCGGTACTGGCTGAGAACGATATTTTATTTTACGGCCAACCCGTTTATGCGGTATTGGCAAACACCACGGAACAAGCACGCTCTGCTGCTGCAAAAGGTGTTATTACCGTTAGCGACGGCTCTCCTACCCTCACTGTCGATGACGCATTGGCGAAGCAGTCCTTTGTGCGACCTACCCATGTTATTGGCAATGAAAGTGCCATTGAAACGGTTAGCGGGGCAGCTCATCAGCTATCAGGCTCATTGTTTGTTGGCGGTCAGGAACACATGTATCTCGAAGGTCAGGTGTCCATGGCGATTCCTGAAGAAGAAGATCGCATGATGATCTACACCTCAAGCCAGCACCCCAGCGAAGTACAGAAACTGGTGGCAGAGGTATTAGGTACAAAGCTACACCGCGTTACCGTTGACATGCGACGCATGGGAGGCGGCTTTGGCGGTAAAGAAAGTCAGGCAGCGCAATGGGCCTGTATTGCCGCCGTTTTGGCGCAACGTAACGGTTTGGCAGTGAAGTGTCGTTTGCCCCGCTCTTTAGATATGTCGGTCACCGGCAAGCGTCACCCCTTTGAAAATAGCTGGCGAATTGGGTTTGATGAAAACGGCATGATTCAGGGCGCAGACATCACCGTAAACGGAAACTGTGGCTACAGTGCAGATTTATCTGACGCCATTGTCGATCGCGCCATGTTCCATGTGGATAACGGTTATTTTCTTGGCGACAGCCATGTTGTCGGCCACCGACTTAAAACGTCCTATGTTTCTCACACAGCTTACCGCGGATTCGGTGGCCCTCAGGGCATGATCGTCGCGGAAGCCATGATGGACGGCATCGCCCGTAAGCTTGGCGAAGATCCACTGACCATCCGTAAGCGCAATCTGTACGGCGAGACCACCGGTAATACCACGCCTTATGGCATGGACGTGGGCTTTAACCTGCTACCAGACATGATCAGTAAATTAGAGGCCAGCGCGGATTTCTGGCAGCGCCGTGAAACGATAACCGCCTTCAATAAATCCAGTCCGATCATCAAAAAAGGCTTAGCGATGACACCGGTTAAGTTTGGCATTTCGTTCACGGCCAAACACCTTAACCAGGCCGGTGCATTAATTCACATTTATACCGACGGCAGTATTCAGGTGAATCACGGTGGCACAGAAATGGGTCAGGGTTTGCATACGAAAATCGCCCAAATTGCCGCCCATGAATTCGGTGTCGATACTGCTGACATCGAAGTTACCTCTACTCGCACAGACAAGGTGCCTAATACCTCGCCCACGGCCGCATCTTCGGGCACCGACTTGAACGGTAAAGCCGTACAAAATGCCTGTATTACGTTGAAGGAACGGTTAATTGAATTCTGGGCGGCGGAGTGTGGTGTGTCGTCAGATGGCGCAAAGTTTGAAAATTACCAGCTTACCATTGGCGAACACACGATTGACTTCCCAGCGCTGATCCAGGCAGCGTATCTGGGACGCATCTCACTGTCGAGCACCGGCTACTATCGAACGCCAAAAATCTACTACGACCGTGAAACCGGCACCGGCCGCCCCTTCTTTTACTTCGCTTATGGCGTTGCGGCCTCAGAGGTGTCAATAGATACCCTCACAGGAGAATACAAAGTTGAAAAGGTGGATATTCTGCACGATGTGGGCGCCAGTCTGAATCCGGCTATTGATGTTGGCCAGATTGAGGGCGGCTTTATACAGGGCATGGGTTGGCTCACCAGTGAAGAACTGAAGTGGGACGACCACGGCCGCCTTACCTCCAACAACATGGCTACCTATAAAATTCCCGCCATTGGCGATACCCCTGCAGAGATGAACGTGAGCTTGTATCGTCGGCCTAACGATGAAGACAGCATCTACCACTCTAAAGCGGTGGGTGAACCCCCATTCATGCTGGCGATATCGGTATGGTGTGCACTTAAAGATGCGATCGCCAGCCTCGATGACTACCAAACCGATCCTTATCTGCCTACCCCTGCCACGCCCGAGAAAGTGCTTGATGCAGTCATGGCGATGCAGGCAAAGAGCGGGAGTAATGCAGCATGATGCGCCCTCGTACCTGGTTTGATGCCATTAGTTATTGCCATCAACATAGCGAAGCCTATGTGTTAGTTACCGTGCTCAGCGCGGCGGGCTCCGTCCCTCGGGAACAGGGCGCTAAAATGGTGATCACCGGCGACAGTCAATACGACACTATCGGCGGCGGTCACCTGGAGTTCGATGTGGTGAACAAAGCTCGCGCTTTCCTTGCAGAAGGCAATACGTCTCAGCATATCGAATCTTATCCGCTCTCCAGCAAGCTGGGTCAATGTTGCGGCGGTGCAGTAAAAGTGCTGTTTGAAATTAAAACCTGTCACTGCCAAACGCTGGCGATTTTTGGTGCCGGTCATGTGGCACAAGCACTGGTTCCCATTCTTGCGCAACTGCCACTCAGCATTCGATGGGTTGACAGCCGCGATGCGGTTTTCAGTGCGATGAATATTCCGCAGGGTGTATCGACGATTGTCGATGAACAGCCGGAAGGAGAATTGGCGCTGTTGCCTGCAAACAGTTGGCTGCTTATTCTCACCCACGACCATCAGCTTGATTTTACATTGGCAGAAACCGCTCTGAAAGCGGGACGCTTTCCCTACGTCGGCATGATTGGTTCTGATACAAAAGCCAAGCGTTTTCGTACCCGTCTTGCCCATCGCGGCTTCGATGATGCCGCTCAACAACCACTGGTGACGCCGGTGGGGAACCTGTCTATTCCCGGTAAAAAGCCCATAGAAGTGGCGGTTTCGATCAGCGCCCAAATTATTGCGCTTTTAAATACCCCTAGCGAAGAATTTAACCGAACCATTACCAAGGACACCGCGATAGTATGAATGTGAAAGCACTCAACGCCCTGCCCTGGCAAGATGCAAAAAGCTGGTTTACCCAAACCTGTGCCGCACAGCGCTGGGCCACCATGATGACCGACGACCGGCCCTATAAAAATGAGGAAGAGATACTCAGCCACGCTAACCGTGTTTGGTCAGGCATGGATAAAAACGACTACCTGGAAGCTTTCACCGCTCACCCGATGATTGGCGATTTAGACAGCTTGCGGAGCAAATTTGCCAATACGCGCACATTGGCCGCGGGTGAACAGTCTGGCACCGCTGAAGCCAGTGAAGCCACACTCCTTGCCTTACGCGAGAAAAATCTGGCTTACCGTGAAAAACATGGGTTTATTTTTATTATCTGCGCTACCGGTTTATCAGCAGAAACCATGCTGAAAGCACTGGAGACGCGTTTAAGTAACACCACCGCGCAAGAAATGGAAAATGCAGCAGCAGAGCAAATAAAAATCACCTGTTTACGTATTTCCAAAGCAATGAATTCGGAAGGATAACTATGATTTCTTTATCCAGTCATGTACTCGACACCACTTCCGGTAAGCCGGCCAGTGCATTACCGCTCACACTTACCTTCCCCGATGGCACCACCGCTGAAGGGAAAACAGACGACGACGGCCGCTGCAAAACCTGGGGCGACGTGAGTTTTACGGCGGGCACCTATCAACTTAGATTCCACTGTGAAGCCTATCTTCTTGCTCAACATGGAGACAGTTTCTACCCTTTTGTAGATATTACCTTTGTGATGACCGAAGACGGTGGCCACTATCATGTGCCACTGTTGATATCTCCATTTGGCTTTAGTAGTTACCGGGGTAGTTAGTGAGTAAACCGTTACACAACCCGATTTATCTGTTTCGTGCGAAGATCCTGCATTTTCCTCAGGTTACCGATAACCCGCAGCAGGATTTACAATGCTACGCCGATGGTGGTCTGGCCGTTCAGGGCGAAAAAATTCTCGCTATTGGTAACTTTGGTGACATCCGCGATGATTACCCTGAAGCCGTAATCCACGATCATAAACATCGCTGGATCATGCCAGGGCTCATTGATAGCCACCTGCATTTTCCGCAAACCGAGATGTTAGCGTGCTATGGCGAGCAATTGTTAAGCTGGCTTGAAAATTACACCTTTCCCACCGAGAAGAAATTCACTGATAGCGAATATGCCGCAGCCATGGCAGAGGTGTTTTTGCGTCAGCTTTTCAAAAATGGCACTACCACGGGGTTAGTATACCCTACCGTACACGCCGAGTCGGTTGACGCATTGTTCCAAGCGGCTCACCACAAGAACATGGCCATGGTTACCGGCAAAGTGTGTATGGACCAGCATTGTCCAGACGGACTTATCGATACACCAGAATTGGCCTATGCCGACAGCAAGGCGCTCATTGAAAGGTGGCACGGAAAGGACCGGAATCTTTATGCCATTACGCCTCGTTTTGCGCCAACCAGCAGCCGCGAACAATTATCTATGCTAGGGAAATTGGCGAGTGAACACCCGGATGTATTCATTCAAACCCACCTGAGTGAAAATCAGAAAGAAATCGACTGGGTAAAGCAATTGTTTCCCGAACGGGATGGCTACCTCGATGTATACGACCATTATGGCCTGGTGCGGGAACGTGCCGTATTTGGTCACTGTGTTCACCTTACCGATAGCGAATGGCAACGCATGGCTGACGCCAAGGCGACGATTGCGTTTTGTCCCACTTCAAACTTGTTCCTCGGCAGCGGCTTGTTCGACATGAATAAGGCCCGCACCATGAAAGTACCGGTTACCCTGGCCACCGATGTTGGTGCCGGAACCACCTTCAATATGTTTCGTACTTATGGTGAAGGCTACAAAGTGTGTCAACTGCAACAAACTGCGCTGTCGCCCATTGAGGGCTTGTACCTAATGACGCAGGGCGCAGCCCATGCGCATAAACTTAGCGGCGAAATTGGCAACCTGAATCCCGGCACCTTCGCTGATTTTATTATTGTAGAGCCAGCCTTCGACGAACTCACCGAACACCGCCTGAATAACCGTGATACAGCCGAAGAAATGCTGTTTGCACTGAGTATGCTGGGTGACGACCGTACCATTGTGGAAACCTGGATTGCCGGGTCGCCCCAATACAAAAAACAGGAGATTTAAACCATGCAGGGACTCGACTGGCTCTCGCTATTCGTACGCTGGTTTCACGTAATCGCCGGTGTCGCCTGGATTGGCGCATCATTTTATTTTATCTGGCTGGATAACAGCCTGCGTACACCGCCAGAGTGGAAACAGAAGAAAGGCATAAAAGGCGACTTATGGGCCATCCATGGTGGCGGTTTTTACGAGGTTGCTAAATACGCCTACGGCCCTGAAGCCATGCCCACCACGCTGCACTGGTTTAAATGGGAGGCCTACACCACCTGGTTAAGTGGCTTCGCCCTGTTGATTATTGTTTATTACTTCGGCGCATCCGCCTATTTAATCGATCCGTCGGTAAACGCACTTACACCACTAAGTGCAATCTTGTCTGGACTCGGCGTAATCTTTGGTGGCCTGGCAATTTATGAATTAGCCTGTAGAAGCCCATTGGCCAAATCCCCAAAGGCCTTTGCAATCTTTTTAATTACCCTACTCTGCTTTACCAGTTGGCTAACCAGCACATTATTCAGTGGCCGGGGCGCGTACATTCACGTAGGTGCACTAGTAGGCACTATTATGGTGGCTAACGTGTTCCTGAACATTATGCCAAATCAGCGCAAGATGGTGGCTGCGGTAGCAAACAAAGGTGACATCGACCCGGCCTGGGGCGCCAGTGCTAAATTGCGCTCAGTGCATAATAACTACCTTACGCTGCCATTGCTTTTCATCATGATCAGCAACCATTACCCGATGACCTATCAACATCCTCAAAACTGGTTGGTACTGATTGCAATTATGGCGCTATCTGCCTGGATACGTCACTTTTTCAACCTCAAACACCAGCATGTTAAAAAGCCCTCTATCTTAATTACTGGCGCTATCGGTATGCTGTTGTTAGCCATCTGGGTATCGATGCCGGTTGCCGCCCCCTCTGCGGAAGCGACAGCAGATGAAGATAAAAAAGAATCCTCAGCGACGGTGCGGACTGATGCAGATAATGAAGTAGCGGCGCTTGTCGAAAAACACTGCACCAGCTGCCATGCATCTGAACCTACCGATGATATTTTCAAGGTGGCGCCTCTTGGCGTAAAATTCGACAACTGGGCAGATATTAAACGCTATGCACCGCAAATCTATCAGCGTGCCGCTGTTACTAAAGACATGCCGTTTCTCAATAAAACCGGCATGACCGAAGAGGAACGACAGGCTATCGCAAGCTGGTATCAGCAGCGTTAAAAAAACTGCAGCAAGCTTTTCGGTACATGAATGTCAGAAAAGGTATTTATGTACCGGTTAATTGTCTTTTAATTCAGCCATATTAAAAATAACTTAAAATAATAGTATACATTCACACTAAATAAGCGTATCTTCGCCTAGCTTTAGAAAAAGCAGCTTTATCTACTACTGTTCGATGCTCCTCTTTTTCCTCTTTAATTTATTTTCAAGATGAACTCGATTTTACATTGGCTCTAATGGTTAATGGTTTGTCTTAATTTCTATAGTAATTCCGATGAAAATTTTCATCACTCAAATAAATTAAAGGTATTAAATATGTCTAATTCAGTAAATGGTACAGTAAAGTGGTTTAACGAAGATAAAGGTTTTGGTTTTATCACGCCAGAAAACGGCGGTAAGGACGTATTCGTTCATTTCCGTTCAATTGTATCAGAAGGTTATAAGTCTCTTTCTGAAGGCCAGCAGGTAGCATTTGTTATCGAGCAAGGTCAGAAAGGACCACAGGCGAGCAACGTAGTTCCTGCGTAATCGACCTCAGAAAAAGGACCGTCCGGTCCTTTTTCAAAGTACCCTCAAGAAACAGTATTCCCGGCATATCTGCCCTTATAAAAAAGAAAAATAATATGATTCATACTTTAAATGGCGTGACGATTGAAGCACAGCCACCAATTTCATCTATCTCTGTAAATAAGAACAGTGTTGCGTTCAGAGATATGAATAATGCAAAGCTCATCCACCTCCAGAATAACGCTGATAAAAATAAATTTTTAAGCTGGTTGTTAACAATTTAGCCCACGACAGAAAGCTAAAATTCCCCTTTCGTTTGAAAGAACCTTCGCTATTGTAAATTTAAGTTCTCTTTTCAATCTTATATTTCTTCTAAACAGTTATTCGAGTTGTGGACACTGGCTCCCCTGGTCATCGCAAATCGCCTGTTCCGTCTGTCGACGGCACCACAGTTACCGGCTTTTAGAATGAAATTTATTATGATTTTTTACCGTTCTGTCAGCGTTTCCCTTCTTAGTTTAGCTATTGTAGGTTGTACTTCACCGCATTTCAGATCATAAATCGACGGCTGTCTTGATTTCGTCGTTACCGTCAATAATAAATACGAACGCGATACAGCTGAACTTCGCAAATATTATCCTGACGTAGCTCAGTCCCAAATTACCTATTCACTGTTAAACACGAATACAAGAACCTAAAAACCCATACCATCATCAGACGGTATGGGTCATGGTTTAATTAAACAAAAATGGGGCCGCTGTTTCTATCTGAAACGCTTAGCGAATTTATTGCCTCAAAAGGGTTTATTAATCATGATTAGAACGTGTAATTTGCAGACACCAGGTAGCTTCGACCAGGTTCATTGAAGGTATTTGCACCTGCGCTGGAAGCCTGTGTCCCTTCACGACGAACGTCAGTATTGATGAAATTCTTCACCGATAAATTGAAGCTCAGATTTTCGTTGAACTGGTACACCGCATTTAAGTTTGCGATGGTGTATGCATCGCGGTCTTCACCGGTAATCGCCTGACCTGAAGTCTGGCTCAGTTCAGGACTTTCAGTCTTACCATAGTGCTGACCGCTCAGTACAAGCTGGATTTGCTCTGTTGCCTGCCAGGTCAGCATCGCATTAACCGTGTAGTCCGGCACGATAGACAGCGGTATGCCGGTTTCTTTGTCTTTCGTTTCCAGCATAACAGTAAGGTTTGTCGACCACTGAATACTGTCAGTCAGGTTAAACTGCAGGTTACCTTCCAAACCGCGTATCACGGCTTCAGGAATGTTGTACCACTGGAAAACCTGTACATTGGCTTCACCACCCTCTTCACTTGGCAGGATGTATTCCGGCGCCACGTTACCGGTACCGATGCGATTCTTGTAATCGTTATGGAAGTAAGTGATACCGGCGTTAACACCTTCGTCGTTGGTATAGTTAATACCAATTTCTTTGTTCACTGAAGTTTCATGTTCAAGATCAGGGTTACCGATAATGTGACAGCCGCCCCCCAGGCTTGAGAAGTCCAGCGGACAGCCATTACCACGGGTGTAATACACGTAGTTAGGGTTCAGCTGATACAGGTTAGGGGCTTTAAACGCACGGCTGATACCACCCTGTACAACAATATTCTTTGTTGCCTGCCAGGATGCATTCAAGCTGGGTGACAAATTAGTGCCCGCTTCACTGTGGTTGTCAAAACGTACGCCTGGCGTCAGCGTTACTGTCTCGGATAGCAAAATGTTGTCTTCAACATAAACACCAATTAATGTGGCATCCGTTTCTGACGGACGACTTTCAGGATCGGCATTCGCCCCTGGGATCTCACTTTCATCGGCGACATTTAAAGTAAGCTGATTGCTCACGGCATCGTCGAGGGTCTCACCGCGAAACTCAGCACCAAATGTTGCAGTTTGGGCGAATCCACCCAGCTCAAGGGGTACGTTCCACTCTGTCTTAGCAGTGATGTTAGACAGTTTGATGGTAGTTTTATCCAAACTATTGATGGCACCTTCACCACCACCAGCTGAACCTTCCCCTAAACGGCTGTTCGTTGTGCCTTCATACTGAATGTAGCTGAACGAATCCCCGAAATCGTACTGACCGGTGTGGGTAATACCGAGCGTGCGGCGGTACATCACCAACGTTTCTTCCCCAATCAGGGCCAGCGCATCCGTTTCGCTAAGCTCATCTTCCGTGGGAATAATTGGATTATCATTTTCATCCACACCATAGCGAATTCCCTGAAAGGCGTTATCCCCTGCATATTCGTTACCCTGGCGACTAAAAGCGGCCTCGAAATCCCAGCGATGTTCTTTACTTTGCTGAAAGCGTACAAGGGTGCGGAAGTCGATATTTTCAACACCTTCACGGCCTGCACCCACCGATTTTGCTTCACCACCCCGCCCCGACGTGGTATCGGTAACTTCCAGGTTTAATTGCGGATCATCTGCTTCCTGCTTGTTGTAGTTCACAATAGTACGGTGAGAAAAGCGATCAGACAGCGGTGCACTGCTAACCAAGTTGATGCGATGGTTCCCACCCTCATAGTCGTTCTGTGGAATTTCGGTTTGCAGAGACACCGTTGTAGAAGCAACTTCTGGCGACTTGGTGATAATGTTAATCACACCACCTGACGCCCCTGAACCATAGCGCGCCGCCGCAGGGCCACGAATTACTTCGATACTTTCAATGGCTTCAGGCGGCACCCAGTTACTGTCTCCGCGTGTATTTCGTTCACCTGAACGCCCCATTTTCACTGAGTTACGGGATAACACTGGCTTACCGTCTATCAGAATTAAGGTGTTTTCCGGGCCCATTCCGCGAATATCAATCTGACGTTTATTACCGTATTGGCCTGAAGATGAGTTACCTGTCAGGTTAATACCTGGCATGGTACGCACAATTTCAGAGATATCATTGGTAACTGGGCGGCGTTTGAAATCTTCTTCTGTGATTACAGACACACCTTGCGCTTGCTTCAGTTCTTCTGAAGCGGCTTTAACAACGGTGACATCCAACGTTTCTGCATCTTCTTGTGCAAGTGCCGTGACTGAAAATAGTGAGGTGATAGCAGCAGACACTGCTGTGCAGACAAACTTCCGGTTTGTTCTAAACATGCGAGATTCCTATTTAAGTATGTTTACTTCATGAGAATGATAATAGTTCTTATTTTTATTGTGGTGCGTATTATACTTAAGTAGCATCTTGAATCCACCCTTCAAAAGAAATTCTCTTTTGATTAAGGCATTAACCGGGGAAACCAGACTATTTGAACGCTGGCCGTGGCAACATTCGACAAAAATGTAATAAGGAGTAGCCGAAAAATTCGGTTTTTCGCGCATAAACCATGAGCGTTGTTCATGTAACCATTAAATAATATCAATATTCATCATAGTTTAGTCGTCCTAGAATTAACTCATGACGTAACGCGTCAATTTAATTTTTGATCCAGGGACTTCAGATTACTATGAGTAGCAAATTCACTTACACCATTAATACTGTTCGCTTTGATGAGCACTACTCACCTGCGGACGACACTCGCCTGACTACAAACTTTGCTAACCTGGCCCGCGGTGAAGCCCGCCAGGAGAATCTTCGCAAAGCGATAAACATGATCAATAACAATTTTAATAGCCTGGCAAACTGGGATAACCCGCAAAAAGACCGTTATTCTGTAGAGCTCGATATTGTGCATGTTGACGTTGACGTTGAAGGCAACGGTGAGACGTTTCCAACGATTGAAGTGTTGAAAACCAGCATCGTAGATCACTATTCGAATAAACGTATTGAAGGTATTGTGGGGAACAATTTTTCTTCTTATGTACGCGACTACGATTTCAGTGTGGTATTGCGCAAGCACAATGAAGGAAAAGACCATTTCTCAGTACCGGAAAATTACGGTGAACTGCACGGTAAAATGTTTCAGGACTTTATCAATTCCTCGGCTTATGAGGAAAACTTCAGTAAGCCACCAGTCATTTGTTTAAGTGTTTCAGACAACAAAACGTATCATCGAACCAGTAATAAGCACCCGGTGTTAGGCACGGAATACAAACCCGATGATACATCTCTAACAGAGCAGTACTTCAAAACTATGGGGATGAAAGTGCGTTACTTCATGCCTGCGAATAGTTCAGCGCCCTACGCTTTCTTTTTCTTCGGCGATTTACTGAACGACTACAGCGTGTTGGAACTCATCAGTACGCTTAGCACAATGGAAACGTTCCAGAAGATTTATCGACCAGAAATCTACAACACGAATTCTGTCGCTGGCGAGGTATACAAACCAAGCTTAAGAAATCACGACCACTCAGTAACGCAAGTGGTATACGACAAGGAAGAGCGCGCCCGTCTTGCCATTGAGCAAGGTAAATGGTGCGAAGAAAACTTCATTCAAAAACATGAAAATACGCTTAAGCAATGGGCCTCTGACATTGCGTCTGCATACTGATTTTACGCTACAGGTAGTATTACAATGACAAAATTATTCCCGACCTCCACCGCCGGAAGCCTGCCAAAGCCATCATGGTTGGCACAACCTGAACAGCTTTGGTCTCCTTGGAGACTAGAAGGAGAAGCACTGATTGCAGGTAAAAACGATGCCCTTCGGGTAACGCTGCAAGAACAAGAAAAATCAGGTATCGATATTGTCAGCGACGGAGAGCAGACTCGACAGCACTTTGTCACAACCTTTATCGAAAACTTAAGTGGCGTTGACTTTGAAAATAAAAAGACAGTAAGAATTCGCAATCGCTACGATGCGAGCGTTCCTGGGATCGTCGGCCCTGTCAGTCGCCAGAAACCTGTGTTCATTGACGACGCTAAGTTCCTGCGGGCACAAACCGATCGCCCAATTAAATGGGCGCTCCCCGGCCCAATGACCATGGTGGATACACTTTATGACGATTATTATAAAGATCGTAAAACCCTGGCTTTCGAATTTGCAAAAGCGCTGAACGAAGAAGCGAAAGAGCTTGAAGCCGCCGGCGTGAATATTATTCAGTTTGATGAACCTGCTTTTAACGTGTTCCTCGATGAAGTGAATGAATGGGGAATCGAAGCACTGGAAAAAGCATGCGAAGGCTTAAAATGCGAAACGGCAGTGCATATTTGTTATGGCTACGGCATTAAGGCCAATACAGACTGGAAAAAAACATTAGGCGAAGAATGGCGTCACTATGAAAAAACGTTCCCTGCTATCCAAAAATCGAGCATCGACATTATTTCATTGGAATGTCATAACGGGCGCGTGCCGTTTGAAGTGCTTGCATTGCTCAAAGGCAAAAAAGTGATGGTTGGCGCTATCGATGTGGCTACCCCGGAAATAGAAACTGCCGAGGACGTTGCAGCGACGATTCGAGAAGCCCTGAAATACGTTGATGCGGACAAGCTCTACCCTTGTACCAACTGCGGCATGGCGCCTTTGTCCAGAGATGTCGCCAGAGGCAAGCTTGCAGCATTAGCAGCAGGCGCTGATATCGTTAGAGAAGAGGTATCAGCCTAGATTACCCCTGAGATTGAGTTGAAGCACATTGACCGCATTGAAAACGGAAAATGTGCTTCCAAACTTACTTTTATCCAATAAAAATCATTGGCTGAGTGCAGACAATGGATGGCTAGATTGCAACGTTAAATGTACCCGCTGATCAGGCATAACCTTTAGCTCATGAGATACTCTGGCACTCACCGTTTCACCAGAATCCAGTGCAGCAAACAGTAATCGGCTGCCCCCTTCAAAACGACTCCGCAACACGGTGGCATTGGCATGTTCTGGGCTGTGCGACACAATCACATCATCCGGCCTAACCAGTAACTCCACTAACTCTTGAGCATTATTTGCGGTATACACCGGCGCGCTGCCAATGGCTGTTTCGACGTTGCTACCAGCAATACGGCCTTGTAAAAAACTGGCTTCACCAAGAAAACGTGCGACAAATTTACTGGCCGGCTTTTCGAAACACTGCTCTGGCGTGTCCAGTTGTTCCAGCACACCTTTATTCAATATTCCCACTCTGTCACCCACTGACAGGGCTTCGTCTTGATCGTGGGTTACCCAAATCGCCGGCACACCAGCCTTCTTGAGTGCATCGCGAATATCCCAGCGCAAGGTGTCTTTAAGTGCCGCATCCAAATTTGAAAGCGGTTCGTCAAGCAATACATAGCTAGGCTCATGTGCCAGCGTTCTGGCCAGCGCCACCCGCTGCTTTTGTCCGCCAGATAATCGTGAAGGCTTAGCTTGTCGGAAGTCACTGAGCCCGAGTAATTCCAACCAGTGATCAGCCAGCGTATTGTCTTTCAATCTGAACTGAACATTTTGCTCTACAGTGAGATGAGGAAAAAGGGCAAAGTCCTGAAACACCATGCCCACATTACGTTTCTCCGGCGGGACTGATTTTTCCGGCGTGGAGATCCATCCACCTTGTGCAATTTTCCCTTCAGTAACAGGGATCAAACCCGCCAGCGCTTGTAATACCGTTGTTTTGCCGCAACCTGTAGGTCCGACTAACATCAAGATCTCGCTTTCGTTCAGCTTAAGATCTAAATTTCGGACCACGCGATTAGATCCATAATCGACTGATAAACCATTAACTTCTAGCATCAGGAATGTTGACTCTCGTTAACTGAAAATTCTGCTTTTCGCTCGCCAGTGAGCATCAGGATCAACCCAAGCCCGGAAATGAACACCAAACATAAGCCCGGCACCGCAGCACGACCGAAATAGCCAGCTTCATAAACACGCCACAAATAGGTTGCCAGCGTTTCAAAACCGGTTGGACCCAGCATCAATGTTGCCGGTAATTCGCGCATAACTTCAAGGAACACCAATGCAGCGCCGGCAATCATGCCACGGGCTGTAAGGGGTAAGGTAACACGTAAAAAAGCTTCTTTCGGCGAAGCGCCCAGCACCCGTGCTGCGTTTACCAGACCACCATCCTGATTTTCAGTGGTACTACGAACCGTACTCACCGCTAACGGTAAAAAGCGCAATACATAGGCAATCACCAGCAAGCCCAGCGTTTGATACAGAACCGGAATTTGTAATCCTAAATAAACTAAGGCTGTGCCCATGACAATACCGGGCACACCGAACCCGAAATAAGTAATGCGCTCAAAGAACCGCCCTACACGACCTGCAATGGCAGCATGGGCAACGGGTATGGCCAGAATGACAGCAACAACAGCAGCCAGCATAGACGCATAGGCAGAATTCCACGCATAGGCAATATCAAACCCTTCGGCACCTTCCTGCAAAAGCCACAAGGTAAAAATGCCTAAAGGCAGAACCAAAGACATGAGAATCACCGGCGAAAACAGCCCAACAAAACTGAGACTTTTCGCTGGATGCATGTGTATTTGGATATGCTTACCCGGCCGCTCCTTTGCGCCTCGAATTTGTGATTCAATAAACAAAATCAGTACCACAATAAGCATGAGTTGAAGCGACAACATGGCAGCCTGACTTAGACCAAAGGCATTGTATTCAACAAAGATGACCCGGGTAAAGGTGTCCAGCCCCATGATCGCCGGCGTACCAAAATCAGATAACGCATAAAGCGCAGCCAACAGCGCACCAGCGGCAATGCTGTTCACCACCCGGGGCAATACAATGCGCCAAATACTCGCGGCTAATGATAAACCCAACGTGCGTGCAGCATTTATCTGACTGGCATCCAGACTAAGCAGTGCCGAGCGGGTCGTCATCATCACAAACGGATAGGTGTACAATGTCATGACCAAGCCAGCTCCCCATACCCCTTCCAGAGAAGGCGTCGTTAAGCCGGTCAAACTTTCAATCTCGCCACCGCGGCCGAAAGAAAAATACAGGGTAAATGCGCCAAGGTAACTCGGCATTGCAAGGGGCGCTGCAAATAGGATCAGCCATAAACGTTTTAGCGGAAGGTTCACGTAGGCGGAGAGCAATGCCAACGGCACGCCAATCAGCACAGCGCCAAGCACCGTAAGCCCCATCAATGCCAACGTATTTAACAATACGGTGATATTTCTGGTATCAAAAAAGGCGGTATTGTCAGAGGCAAGACTAAATAAAACGCCAACAGGCAAAATTGCAATCACCGCAATGATGATTGCAAAGGGGTACGATTTAGGCAGGTTTTTCACAGAACGCCAACATTCCTCATCAAATCTAATGTCGGTCTTATATCAGCTAATTTACGAAGATCCAAATCAGGAGGAGAAATACTGCTCAATGGGGTAAGCCCAACGGGCGGCGCAACCCCAGCAACCAGTGGGATTTCATTCGCCTCCGTTGCCAAATAAGACTGCACTTCTTTAGTAAGCAGGTAGCGAATAAAGTTTATCGGTAAATCACCCTCAGTAAGCGAAATAATGCCCGAGGCATTAACCAGACATCCGGCGTCGTTCTTGGTATAAGCAATATCCACCTTGGCATCTGGCTTGCCGGCTTTTAGTCGCAACGTGTAATAATGATTGGCAAAACCCAAATCGACTTCGCCACGCTCAACGCCCATTACCACACCCAGTTCACCGGCATATTTCTTCGCCTTGCTATTCACACCTTTCAGCCAGTTGGCTGTGGCTTTTTCGCCCTCAAGAATACGCATTGCGGTGACAAAAGACTGAAAAGAAGCATAAGCAGGCGCCCAGCCTAATTTCAGGTCGGTGTCGGCAAGGGCCATCACACTGTCAGGAATCTGGTCTGCGCGTACTCGCTCAGTATTATACGGTAAGGTGCGAATGCGCCCGGTTACTGGCGACCACATGGGATACTGAAAGCCCGGTTTTAATTGATTAACCACATCATCAGGCAGGGGCTTGGCCAACCCCTGATTAGTGATCATACCAATAGAACCGGTATCTACGGCCCAGAACAAATCTGCCCGTTTCACGCCGGCTTTAGCTTCGGCGACTAGCATATTAGCAAGTTCTGCCGTCGCACCGCGGCGGATTTGCAGATTCAATCCCGGATTCTTTTTCTTTATCGCTTCAAGCACATTCTCGTAAAGTCCACCCTCACCTCTGCCAAGATAAAGCGTGAGGTCACCTTTCAATTTGGGTAGTGAATCAACGGACACCGCATTGGCCGGATTAGCGAAGGACATGCCGGGTAATAACCCCAAACCGCCAGCTAAGCCTGCCAGCCCTAAGCCCTGAACGAACGTTCTGCGTTGCATAATAAATCCTTAAAACACGCTTTTACGATTTTTTTCCGCTTCTGCCAGTAACGCATAGGCCTTATCTAACTTAACCTGCATGGCATTCACCACGTCACGCACCGCATCTACGCCTTTGTCTTGCTCAATAGCCTGCGGTAATGAAACATTGAAATCTTTCTCCAGATCTTCAACCAGTGGTGCATCGAGTTCAATTAACGCGCCCTCAATGCCTTCGAAGCGTTGCAGATAGGTATCAAACACCAGTGTGGTTGCCACTTCAGACAACTGTTCTGCATACTTCGCGACAACACGGTCAAGACGCACTTTAATGTCATCAATCACTTCCGTTGGCGTTGTCGGCTCAGTTTCTGTGGTTTGAACCTGATCAATAAGCCCTTTTTTCTGATATTGGGAAGCCAGTTTTACCGCGCCAAGGCCCTGCCATAATGCATGCACCAGTTTTGCTTCTTCAGCACGAACGGCTGATGCATCTGCGCCCTTGTCGATCGCCGTTTTCACACCGTAAATACCTTGCCAAATGGTGGCGTAAACAGGCACATATTGAGTTTCAATGGCTGAATGGAAATCCACTTCTTCCCAGTACTCAATCATAACATCAGTATCAACTTTTCCTTTACCCTGCTTTTCATAAACATCGACAACGGCACCGAATTTATCTTCCAGCCACTGTACTTCTTCTGCGTACTCGCCCAGATGTGCGTGAAGGTTGTTTACATGGTCTCCAATCGCACCATTAGCTGAAACCTGAGAAGAAAAACTACCAAAAGAAAGTGCCAGTACTAAGGCGATTTTACAACGGGCTGATCCTGAAAACGTCATGATTAATCCTTACGTATATGATTTTGCAAATGATACTTATTATCAATTAGCATGTAAAGTGATGGCTTCGTTGCTTGTCCTTCGAACAAAGACCTATGATGAAAAACAAATTGGGTTCAGCACACCGGAAATGGATAATGTATGAACTGTCACGCAGAGCATGACTTGAAACCTGACTGGGAAGTTTTTTCGCTGTTTCCTTACTTATTTAGGTTGGGTAAAGACAAAACAAAAGTAGTTCCTTTGCCCAATTCACTCGTGCACTGTATATCTCCGTTAAGTTGCTGAGTTATCAAATTATATAAAATGAACATTCCCAGACCAGTGTTACCATTGCTTCGATTTGTTGTGAAAAAAGGCTCAAATATGTTACTTGAAACATCAGCACTCATGCCTTTTCCACTATCTCTATACAGTAACTTTATTGATTCATCATCTTGTGTGACTTCAATAATAATCTTTCCTGAACTCTCTTCGTCAAACGCATAATCCAGAGACTTGGCTATAAGGTTACTTAGTATTTTCGCTAAAGCATCAGGGTAGCTTGTTAATTCTATATTTTCATCACACTCGATACTGAATATAATATTTCTGCTTAAAAACTTATTAATATAGATAGAATTAACATCATCTAAAATTTCTTTTAAATTAAATTTTGCAATTTCCTCACTTGAATTACCCACACTTACCTGCTTGAAGTAGCTTATAAGTGTTGATGATCTTGACAAGTTATTCGCGATTAAATCTACTGTTTCATTAACAGATGAAAAGTACTCTATTAACTGAGACTCTGTTATTTCATTATCGCTAAGCGCAGTGTGTACTTCTTCAGTTATCTCTGTTATCAAAGAGGCACTCGTAATACATATTCCAATCGGTGTATTAAGCTCGTGCGCAACGCCTGATACCAATCTACCCAGAGAAGCCATTTTTTCCGATTCTACTAGTTTTTTTTGAGTATCACGTAATTCTTCGGTTCTTTTCCTTACCTTCTCTTCTAGTGCTATCGTGGTTTGAAATAAAGAAAAATCACTGGATTCACTATTAATACCTTGCTCAGCGCGCGTTGCCAGAACATCTATTATTTTATTCAAACGATTTATTTCACTTATATACTCTTGTTTTGATAAATCATTCATTTGAGAAGCCTATTGCTATTCCTGTACAAGTTTGGTTTACATGCAAGCCATTTATTTGCTCGCCATAAGTACTAAACCCAGCAGCATTATGTTTTACTAATAAATTGGAGACTTTTGATAAATTTTCAGTTTCTTTAAGCTCTAAGCGACGCAATATACAGTCAAAAGTAAGTAATCCTTGAATCGCTCCCATGTCGTTTTCAATACTTTCAATTGAGGCTTTCATACTGTCATGCAGGTCATTTCCCTGCGCAATACGTAACACGATCCCGACATCAATAGCACAATAAAAAGTTAAACTGCCGTCATCATTAACGCATTTTATCGAACGTACAAATTCATCTTTCCCAATAACGACAACTGTGGGATGACTGGCAATTAATGCTTCGGTTAACTCTTCAGGCGAAGAAAGCCCAAGCATTCGAGCATATTCTTCAGCAGCAGGAAAACCATTCAATTCAGTAACAATACGATCTTTAGGTATCGCGTCAGTAACGATCATTCTCTTGCTCGTTGAATAAATATGCTGCGACTTCAATATGTTAAAAGGCAATGTAGTTGAAACTAACATAAGCGCCGCACAATCCACATGCATTTGACCTTTATAATATAAATAGGTAGCAACAAAATGTAGGTTATCGCCAGCAGAACCACCTACAAGTGGTACATTTGAAATAGCATTAGATACTGTCCTGACGAAGGGTTCTTCACAACAAGAAACGCCATCAATAAGCAACAAAGAAAAAAGCTCACCGCTATTTCTTACATTATATAAATCGTTGTGATTTCTATATAGCCTCTGGGTTTTCTCATGCCAAACATTCAATTCCATCTTACTGATTGACGGGTAAATCAATGAACTTATCTTGAAATATTCCTTTGAAAAAGCGATAGCCGTTATGCTTTTTTCATCATAACCATTTAATCCTATTTCTCCTGATGTTGAGCACCCAATTACTTCAATACAGGATAACGTGTTTTTTATAGCCTGACCCAGTGAATTTCTATTATATGAAATTGAAAAAAACAGCATAACAAACACATTTGAATTCAAATCTAATTGTTCACTAATTTCTTTTATCGCTGCTTCTGCGTCGGTAAGTTTAGTTGAGGTAATCGTTATGCCACTACTCATATATATACTGCCTTTAGTTTAAGGTGTACTAATTTCAGAATTCTTGTGCCAGAACCACAGCTTTGAATTGATTACTGCTATACTATAATTTAGTCAAACTTCGAACTTTATCCAGTCTCGAACTCGTATGATAAGTGCGCCATTGATAGCTCAACGGTAGGGAAAGATCGTTTGAAAGCTCTGAAGTCATTGAAGAGCCCCATAAACCGGTATCCTGACTGGCTGCCGGTGTGGACAGTGTCATTCTGAATAGTCGTAGGCCAACATGGCGGTTTTGATGAAGCCGGTATCAATGCCTACAAAGCAGTCGAGGCAGCAAACACCGCTATCAAAAAGATGTGTATTAAATAATAGAGAGAACTATTGACTCCCCACTCACTAATAATAATGATTCCTATTTGCAGAAAAATACTCTATTTTACAAACGCTGACAATGTTAGCCAAAGGTGTACTACACAATTTTCACATATGAACTAAACTTCCCTCTCCGCTGTATCAGCAAAGTAGTCGCTCAGGAGAATTCAGTGAAACAACCTTTACCCTTGCAGTTATTCGAGTTGTGGACACTGGCTCCCCAGGTCATCGCAAATCGTCTGTACCGAATGTCAACGTCAACCCGGTTACCAGCCAAGTCTGATATCTGGGAAATGAATGAAATGTGGATTGAAAAAGTCATTGCCGCAGGTACGGCCATGCAGGCTGTTACTATGGATTCTGCGAAGTTTCAGGCCAAAGCCGTATCGGAGATGGTAGGCACGGCTTCATCACCCGCTATGCTGCCCCAGGCGCTGTCTCAAATTATGTTTCGCTATGCACCTGCTGCCAGCATGAAAATGACAGAAAGTATGGTTAAACCGTTCCACAGTAAGGTTAAATCGAACGCGAAGCGCCTGCTCTAGGCGCTTTCAATACTTTTTGTATCTGAGTTACACGTCAAAAGTCGACAATTAACAGCAATGTCGCCGCTGTTGCCGCGCCCATGGTCAAATTGAATCCGCGACGGCGTTTTGGGCTATTCAACCAATCTCGCAGTTTCGCTCCCGCCCCTGCCCAAACAGAAATAGCAGGAAAACCGATAGCCGCAAATGCCAACATGATCATCGCCCCTGAAAGCACGTATTCGTCGCCAGGCAGTGAAAAGGTACTCACACTCCCTAACGCCATCATCCACGCTTTTGGATTTACGAATTGGAATAAAGCCGCCTGCCACCAGCGCAAAGGCTGACTGTCGGTGTCATCATCCTCACTGATTGCCGCGACGGGTCCGCTGGCAATTTTCCATGACAGCCAGAGTAGATAGGCCGAACCGGCAACATTTAGCACCGAATACAGCGACGGATACAACGTAAACAGGGCGCCAAGTCCTAGCAGAACGCAAAACAACAGCATAGCTACGCCTATTACGATGCCAATCATGTGCGGCAACGTGCGCGTGAAGCCAAACTGTGCACCTGATGCCAGCAACATCATGTTATTCGGGCCCGGAGTGACGGAAGTAACAAAGGCAAAAGCTGCAATGCCAATTAATAAAGAAAGTTCCATGTTGTTTTCGCCGCTATATAAAGTTTTCAAATAAAGTGAATGCGTTATGACTTACTTTATTGAACTCGACTGTATTGTTTTATAGATAAATAAACAGGCAAATGACCATACAGATTTTATTTTCAAGCACTGTATGGTCAAAAATTACCAAATCTGTATGGTTATTCTTACTAAAACTGTACGGTATATTACTGTGTATGTTTTTAGAGGATTGACTATGAGCCGATACCAGCAACTCGCTGCACGTCTGAAAGAGCAGATCCAACTGGGCTATTTCGCCCCAGCATCCCGTTTACCGTCTGTTCGCCAACTTGCCAGCGAGCATGGTGTGAGTTTGTCTACCGTTCAAGAAGCGTATCGTGTACTGGAACGAGACCAGCTTATTGTAGCGCGTCCGAAGTCTGGCTACTTTGTTGCTGAAGAACGAAAAGCCATTAGTCGGCCCGAACAGTCCAAACCACCTCAACGCCCCATGGACGTCTCATTGTGGGAAGATGTTTTAGCCATGTTGTTGGGTCACGGGGTAGATGCTGTTTGTGAGTTTCAACACGCCATGCCTGACATGGCTTCATCCACGCTCAAGCCGCTGTTAAAAAGCCTTTATGAGCTGAATCGTCATCGCCCACAAGATGGCATGAAATACGGTCACATTCAGGGTGATGCGGGACTTCGCGAACAACTTTCCCGGCTTACAGCATCGGCCGGTTGCCATTTAATGGCCGAAGATTTTGTGGTGACGTCGGGCTGTCAGGAGGCGTTATCGGTTTGTTTACGGGCTGTGGCTGAACCTGGCGAAATTGTCGCGGTAGAATCGCCCGGCTTTTATGGCGCCATGCAGGCGATAAAAGCCGCCAACCTGAAAGCACTTGAAATTCCCACCGATTCCCGGGATGGAATGAGCATTGATGCGCTGCGTCTGGCAATGGACCAGTGGCCGGTAAAAGCGATTCTGGTTACACCTACGGTAAATAATCCCCAGGGATATGTCATGCCGCTGGAAAAAAAGCAGGCCTTATATCAACTGGCCCAAGAATTCGATATCGCCATCATTGAAGACGATATTTATGGCGACATTGCCTTTGATTATCCGCGGCCTAAAACCCTGAAATCTTTCGATGATGATGGCCGCGTTCTACTTTGTTCCTCATTCTCTAAAACACTGGCTCCCGGTTTTCGTGTGGGCTGGATTGCACCAGGCCGCTACCGTGACAAAGTCACCCATATAAAATATGTCAGCAGTTCTATGTGCCCTACTTTGCCCCAGCTTGCTATTGGGAGGTTCATCCGCGAAGGTGGTTACGAGCGGCACTTAAGCGCTATGCGACAGCACTATCGCAAGGCCAGAGATCTCATGCTAGAAGATATCAGACGGTTTTTCCCCGAGCAGACACGGGTAAGTTACCCGGAAGGTGGCTTTGTTTTATGGATGGAATTACCCAAAAAATACGACGCGGTAAAATTGGCGGAACGTGCCAAGCAAGCAGGCATTATTTTGGCCCCAGGCCAGATGTTTTCCGCAACGGGCAAATATCGTCATTGTCTTCGCTTTAACTTCATTGATAGAAATCATGCATCGAGGGAAGCGGCGCTTCGCACCCTTTCCGAGCTTTTGCCTGAATGCCAGTTGTCGCCGTCTTGATCCTTCGGGCAATATAAAGGTAATGGCTTTCGTTGCCTGCCAAGACCACTATTTTCTCATCTACCACTTTTTGCCCTGGCGCCTATCTGCTACCATCAGCAAATGATAATGATTATCATTATCAAAAGTTAAAAAAGGAGTGTATCGTGATTTTTGGCAACCGATTTTCCAGACTAAGCCTGTTTTGCTTAGGCTTCGCCACTGCAGTGATTTCAGTCTCGGGTTGTGCTGCGGATAAGGCGAAAACTGAGAGCACCTCAGCCCCTGCCCCTTGTCAGTCACCCAGTTATGTATTTGGATGGCAATTTATAGAAGAGAACTGCGACTTTTCGCCGCGGGGCGGCACGTCAACTGGCGCGCAAACCACCAAAGATTCCACACCATCGGTGCATTGGCGTAACCTGCAAAAAGCTGGACTTTCTACTTATGAGCGCGACCGTGAAGCCATTCTGGCTATGTCGGGTTACTTCAGAGTGAGCTTTGATTTTATTGAAACCATGGGATTTTCTCCTGATTATCAGCCTTCAAAACCTTATCGCTCCTGGGGCACGGAATGGGTAGCCGTCGTCGAAGATAAACCTGATTTTATCAGTCTGCAGCATATCATGGTCATGGTTTTCGTAGATGAAAACGGCCAGGCCAGTGAGCCAATGGTAATGAAGCATTGGCGACAGGATTGGCAATATGAAAAGCCCAGCGAATTTGTGTATGCCGGAAATCAAACCTGGGAGAACCATCCGCTTGATGAACAACAAAATGCTGGCCACTGGTCTCAGTCAGTATTTCAAGTAGATGATTCTCCCCGCTATGAATCGCAGGGAGTATGGGAGCACAAAGGCAATCATTCGCAATGGGTGAGTGATGTTACCTGGCGGCCGTTACCTCGTCGTGAAAGCAGTGTCAGAAGTGATTACCAAGTACTGGAGGGCGTAAACAAACACATTACTCTGCCTGATGGCTGGGTTCAGGAAGAGGAAAACTACAAGTTAGTTTTATCCAACAGTGGAGAGCCCTCGGCCACTTCACCCTATATTGCTAAAGAATTTGGTATTGCCCGCTATGAACGCATTAAAGACCACGATTTTTCACCTGGTGAGACCTACTGGAAAAAAACGGCAAATTACTGGCGAGATGTCAGAACGGTATGGCACGAACTAGCAGAACAAAATAACGCCATAGTCATCAGTAAAAAAGCGAACGGTGTATCGATGTTCATGCCGTTCTTCGGTCGCGCCCAGGAAATCGCCGACGGTGGGCAATACAACAGTGATGAAGAAATAAAACAAATCCGAAGCACATTGGCGCCGTATTTAAAAATGGTGACTGATCCGCAGGAACAAACTCAGTGAATCAGTGACTAACCTTTTTAACAGGATAAAGTAAACAGACACCGATGGCTTTTTAGCTAACTCGTAAAAGGAAACCTGACTATGTGCGACCATCAAACTGAAGCGGATGCAGATAACGCCGTAAAAAACGCAACGACATTGAGCCGCAGAAACTTCCATAAACTCGTTGCAGTAGGTTCATTAGCTACCGCGTTTCCGCAGTTTGCTCAGGCACGAGGAAGCGTTAAAACTGAAGAGGTTTCGGTAAAAACGCCTGACGGCGAAGCGGATTGTTTACTTACCTATCCAGAAGGCGGTGCCTTTGCTGGCGTGGTGATGTGGCCAGACATCAAAGGCCGTCGCACAGCCTTTGATTTAATGGGGCAACGTCTGGCAGCGAAAGGTTATGCGGTGCTGGTAGTGAACCCATTTTATCGTGATGTGAAAGGCGCAGCCTTGCCTCAGGGCATCGAGTTTCCCTCTGAAGCGGCCTGGGGCGTACTTAGCCCTATGCGAGCCAAACTTACCCAAGAAAATACAAACAATGACAACCGTGCATTTTTTGATTTTCTTAACCAGCAGGATGCCGTTGACGCCTCGAAACCCAAAGCGGTTATGGGCTACTGCATGAGTGGCAGTTTTACTATTTTTGCTGCCGCCGCATTCCCTGATGAAGTTGGCGCCATTGCGTCGTTCCATGGTGGCGGTTTGGCGACTGACGACGAAAATAGTCCACATCTGCTAGTGAAAGACAGCAAAGCAGTTGCAATACACGCCGTTGCTGAAAACGATGCACAAAAGAGTCCGGACATGACACCACTGTTAAGCGAAGCTTATGAGGAAGCGGGCATTGACGCAGATATTGCCATTTACCCTGGCACTTTGCATGGCTGGACACCACCGGATTCCAAAGTGTACAACGAGAAACAAGCCGACATTGCCTGGAACCGCATGCTTGAGGTATTTGAAAAAGGCCTTAAGAGCTAATCATCGACGTAAAGCATACAAGACGTAAAAAAGCCGACGTTTTTCAGTGTTCATGCTCAAATATCTGGTTTAGATATCTGAGCCATTGAACCTGTAAACGCCGGCTTTTTAGTTTTCACTTTGTCACTATGACAACATCTCGCTATAACGCTTTAATATTATCATTGCCATCTCTGTCGATGAGCTTCACGAAGGGATCAACCCCGGCGTAAGCTGGCATCTCAGGCACCGTTATAGTTATCTTATTCTCACCACTTGTTAGTTTGTGTTTTGCTTTGTAAAGGATCTGGTTGTCTTCCTGCAACTTATCAGGGTTCACCGTAAACAATACAATATCGACCAACTCATTCAGCGGCTGTTCCGTTTCTCGCCCTTCGCCATCCGCTTCATACTTCGCTGCGGTAATGGTCAACGTTACTTCAAACTCTTCACTCACCTGGGTTGATTCCACATTGGTAATTTTGAGATCGTACAAAGTAATACGCGTGAACATGTCTGCGATAAACCCTTGCTCTTCTGGGGTGGCAACAGCATTTAATTCTGCCAACAAATCAAGCGTTGTAGGGAACGGGTTCGATTGATAACGGAATTTTTCCAGTAGCGACTGAAGGGCACTATTTAAACGCGACTCACCAAGTCTGTCTAACAGCGCCATCATCACCACAGAACCTTTGCGATAGTGAATGTAATTCTGGTTCTGACTACGCATAAATGGCATTTCTTCCAAGATCTCGTTACTTCTGCCCATTAAGTAACGGTCTAGCTCGTACTTCACAAACTTGCGCATTTTGTTAGCGCCATAACGCTTTTGCAGCACCATCAATGCACTGTACTGCGATAAGCTCTCCGACAAAATAGCACTGCCCTGAACGTTCGCAGCGCCGAGCTGGTGCCCCCACCACTGGTGCGCCATTTCATGGGCGGTAACATAGTACACATAATCAATGTCATCAGGGTCACGCAGGTCAGCGGTAAACCCGATATCTTCAGAGTAAGGCACAGTATTAGCGAAACTTTGGGCAAAGGAACGGTAGCCAGGAAATTCAATAATTCGCACCTGTCGATGCTGATAGGGGCCAAAGGCTGAGCCAAAATAATCCAGTGAATCTTTGACACTTTGCACCATCGTGCCGAGGTTCCAGGCATGTTTTTCATCGTAATAAATTTCGATGTTAATGCCTTTATATGCTTCACGTTTTACTTCATGACTTGCAGACAAGAAGGAGTAAAAATTCACCATTGGCGCGTCCATTTTGTAATGGAAATAGTGACGGCCGTTTTCACTCCAATCATTTTGAAGGTACCCCGGTGCAATGGCAATCTGCCCTTCCGACGTTGAAATCGTGGTTTCAAAATCGATGAAGTTGACGCCCTTGCCAAAGAAGCTTTCGGTGTATTTACTGGTATCTTCCAGTTTGGCTGCCACAGGCCGCTCGGGTAAATCTCGCTTGCGACGTTCATGGCGGTCGGTAATCACTCGGTCGCCACGAAAGCCCATGGTTGGAAACAGTTCATAATTATTAATGAAAGTGCCATTTTCAGCCACTGTCACATCGGTATTCCGGTCGCGGAAACCATTGTGATCTCGAACCACAGAAATGGTGCCAGCTATCGTTGCCCCAGGCAACATAGGCGCTGTAAATTCAAGCCAAGCCGAGTCAAACTCGTCAATCTGTTCGACCACTGAGGCGCCAGGCAAATCGACCGCCCACTCCACGGTATTCGAAGGTACAGTCAATAACACCCGCTTGATCGGTGTATCTGCACTATTCACAAAAACAACATCGGCTACGGCCTCAATACGGCGCTGTTCAGGGAATATATCGACATGCGCATCGACCTTGGTAATGACAGGAATGTTGTCATCTTCATACTGAGCAAACTCGCGCTCATACGCAGCTTGTAAGTCTAACCTTTCATCCTGACCAATAAATTCATTTACCACCTTAGTGTTGTAATGAATAAAACCGCCTGTGAGGAAAAATACAATCAAACTGGCCGCTAGCAGCCCCTTGCCGGTTCGTCCCATCTGATAACCCAACAAACGTAACCGATCTTTCAGTTTATTCTCTGGGCCCCGTTGCCACAGACCAAAGCCAATAACAGATAACGCGAGACTCAGCGCTCCCCAGTAGAGCATGTACCAATTAAACCCAGCTAAGAACCAGCCGAAACCGTTTAGATCAGAATACGGCACGGAAGGCCCCTGCCCGTAATGCCACATAGTGTGTTCAGCACCTAACTGACTCAGCACCATGGAACCAAGCAAATAAGCCGACGAAAGCAGCATACCAATGAACTTATTCGGACTGAGTACCTGAATAAAAAAGGTGAGTACGCTAAGCCAAATAAATGGCATGAGTTTTACGTAAAACAAACCAACGGCGTACACATCAAACTCAAAATGGGTATAGCCTTTTGACACCTGGAAGAAAAGCGTGAAAGCCATACCAGTTAAGCAAAGCACGACTAACACGGCCCACATGGAAAACAATTTACTAACCCAGAATACGGCGTTGAAAACTGGCGTTGATTCGATGATGTCACCCATACCACTTCCCCGTTCCCGCCACACGATTTCTGCACTGTAATAGATAATCACGATGAGGAAGGTCAGGAAGAAATTGTCGTATATGGCATCAACCATGTAACGTGTCAAAGGCCAGTTTCCGGTACCGTACATTCCCTGAAAATCAACGGCATACATGCCACTTAAATTAAACAGGGTAAAAACCAGCAGTACGATCATGGCGGGGCTCAGCAGAACTTGACGCATCTCGAACTTTAAACACGTGATGAACTTGTGCCATTGAAAGCCCCCGGAGGCTTTATAACTGATTTTATTATCGACAGGCGCAGGAACACGCGACGCTTTCGTTGGTTTCAGTTTGCGGTTACTTTGCTGCCAGCGCAGTGAAAATAGCCCGCCAAATGCGAGTAAAACCGCACTCCCCGCTGCGAGCCATATGAGTCGGTTCTGCAACAGTAAGCCACTAAATGAAATAAGCGAGGTGTTTTTGTCGAAGGCCGTCCAGTATCGGCTTATTTCACCAAACGTTCTTACGGCAAAGGGGTCGAGCATGGCACCTATTTCACGGTATTCAGGCTCACTGGTGAGTAAGCCACCAACCACGTAGGCAATAAATACGCCCATTGCTGTAAGGTAACTCGCCATGACTGAGCGGGTTCGATGGGCAACCGCATAGAAAATCATGCCCATGGAAAAAAATCCAGGAACAATAATATAAAGGTAAGGCGTAAGGTAGTAACTCAGTACCGTTGGCCCGAGGCGCTCAGGGTCAACCCACGGCATGAAAGAACCAATAAGCACACCAATGGGCACCGTGGCGAAAACGGTTAGGCTGACCAAAACCGCCCCCGTAAAACGACCTAATTGATACTGCAGAGGATTGACCGGCCGGGTATAGATAAGTTCGCTCATTTTCGATGTGTGGTTGCGGGTAGCGGTACCAGCAATAAAATTCACTAACAAAAATAGCGCGAAAATGCCCATGATGATGGTGATCTGCGCGATGGCGTAACTGCCGTTGTACAACGAGTTAGCGCCTCCAATCCTTACGTTATCGGATACCGTCGCCAAAAACGGCAAAAGGAAAAACACTAAAGCAGTAACAGTAAATGAAGGCTGGCGTAAATAATAACGCCATTCAAAAGCAAGACTTTTCCAGAACATGATCCCGCCCCTTATGCAGCGTTAGCGGTGTGTTTACGTGACTGGTAAAGCGTTGAGAAATACACATCCTCAAGGTTTGCCGGTGCCGGAGAGAAGCCGGATGGCGCCTCATCAGCCATAATATGTACTACGTGTTTTCCAGCGATGAGACGAGATGAAATGAGCGCGAAATTTTGCTCTACTTCTTTGAACTCTTCCTGAGAAACCTGTTTACTCCAAATGCGGCTGTCCAGTTGATGAGTTAGTTCAATTGGGTTCCCTTCCAAGAGTATTTTTCCCTGACCCAGTACAGCCATGTTAGGGCATAACTCGGAAACATCGTCAACGATATGGGTGGAAAGAATGATGACTTTCTCTTCCCCAAGACTCACTAGCAGATTATGAAACCGGTTGCGCTCTTCTGGATCAAGACCAGCGGTAGGTTCATCGACAATGATCAGATCAGGGTCGCCAAGCAATGCCTGCGCGATGCCAAATCGCTGACGCATGCCGCCAGAGTAGCCGCTCACCGCTTTATCACGGTGTTGCCATAAATTAGTGTGAACCAATAAACCTTCAACGGCTTCCTTACGTTCTGCTTTATTGTTGAGTCCTTTCAGTATGGCTAAATGATCAAGCAAACGCTCTGCGCTTATTCGAGGATACACACCAAAGTCCTGTGGCAAGTAACCCAATCGCTGACGCAATTCATTTGGCTGCGCCAATACATCTACCCCATCAAATTCGATAGTGCCTTGATCGGGGGTCTGTAAAGTAGAAATCGTGCGCATTAGAGAGGATTTACCCGCACCGTTTGGGCCTAACAGGCCAAACATACCTTTTGGAATGGTCAAATTAATGCCGTCGAGGGCGCGAACGCCATTAGAATACGTTTTTGTAAGTTGGTTTATCGTTAGCATTGCAGTTCCATTTGCTTAGAGTTTTTCGTATTTTTTACTCTATACCAGCCCATTCATCATTGATTGCAGTAATTTGTAACCATTTATCTCAATCTAATGTATTCGAATTCTGGTCTGTCGAGAGCTGCCATTGCGCCGTCGGTTTACGTTCCATGTGAGGGGTACAGGTAACGAGAAGTGCAGCGAGAACACTGACACTTCCCCTCAAAAGATATTTTTTACGCTACGGATTTAACGATTCAAATACGGCTTCCATATCCGGGCTCTGAGCCCTGCTAGGATAAAATTGAGGTTTGAGAGCAAACTGGTGCGCTTTTTCAAACGCATTCGCCGCGCTGAGCACGACTTCATCCTGCCAGGCGCTACTGATAAAGCTTAACCCCAGCGGTAAGCCTTTTTCCGCCCCCATCGGCACACTTACATGAGGATAGCCTGCAATAGCGGCCATATAGCCGATGCCAGTAAAACCTTTCGGCGCGTGGTCGCCATAAACAGCATCAATCAGAAATGCGGGATTATTTGACGGGGCTACCAGAATATCAACCTCATTGTCTGCCAGCAGTTTATCAATGCCGTCTTTGCGGGTAGCGTTCTGAACGAACGCGACAGCTGATTGATAAGCCTCACCACTCGCGCCATTCGTTTCCTCTGACTTAATGAAAATGCTCTGGTCAAACAGCTGCATCTCCCGGTCATCATTTTGATTAAACGCGATCAAAGCCTTAAGAGAGCGAACGGGTAACTGCGCTGGCGAGTCTGTTAGATACGTGTTTAACGTGGTTTTAAATTCTGAAAGCAGCACATAATACGATTTATCCCAAAATTCATCTGGCATGGAGAATTCATTAATATCTATCAGCACGGCGCCCTGTGCTTTAAGGGTATCTAATGCCTGTTCGTAGGCCTCATTCACACCGTCGACTCGACTTGGTGAAAATCGCACCACGCCAATTCGCTTACCTTTTAACTTGCCTTCTGGCTCGCCGTTCAGCGAAGACAATTGGCTTAAGTTTACGTTATGCTCTGCAGCAACCTTTTTGTCCGCCATGACCGACGCCATCAAGCCAGCATCGGAAACCGTGGCAGTAATAGGACCTGCCGTATCCTGGCTGGAAGATATAGGAACAATGTAAGTTTGCGGAATAAGTCCTACCGTGGGCTTGTAGCCCACAACGCCATTAAAAGATGCTGGGCAAATAATAGAGCCATTCGTCTCAGTACCGACTGTTAATGAAGCAAGATTTGCAGCCATGGCCGCACCGGAACCGGAAGAAGAGCCACATGCTGTACGAGCAAGGTTATGCGGATTGCGGGTTAAACCACCTACTGCACTCCAGCCGCTGATAGAATCTTCAGAGCGAAAATTGGCCCATTCAGACAAATTGGTTTTTCCCAGAATAATCGCACCCGCTTCGCGCAAACCGGCCACCAGCGGAGAATCTCGGCCTGTATCATTATTAACTAACGCCATCGCGCCTGCGGTTGTCGGCATGTCTTTGGTTTCGATATTGTCTTTTAACAGAACGGGAACACCATGAAGTGGTCCAAGCGGCTTCCCGTTTTTGACATCAAGATCACGTTGCGCGGCAACCTTCATGGCTTCACTGTTTAGGCGGAGGATACTGTTAATTCGAGGATCGAGTGAATCAATACGATTCAGGTAAGCAAAGACCAGTTGTTGAGAGGTAAGCTTTCCTTGGGCAATGGCTTTCGCCTGCTCACTGGCGTTGGCTTCCAGCCAGTTCTTCGGGCTAGCATCAGTTTGTGACTGGGCTTGAGCTTGAGCAACGTAAACGAAACAACATAAAAGAAGTGCAGTGAAAAATTGCATTTTTCTGTCTTTATTTGAATTTAATTCAAATTTTTATCATCAAACAACAGAAGATGCTACTTCGCTTGCGCAAATATTGGAAAGAAAGAAATTCATAAGAAGAAGAGAAAATGGTGCGTCTACCCTGATTCGAACAGGGGACCTCTACCATGTCAAGGTAGCGCTCTAACCAACTGAGCTATAGACGCATTTTCTTAAGATGCTCACCGCGATTGCTATGAACGGCGCGTATAATAACGATGCCGCTCAAGGGGTGCAAGTGATTTTTTGCTTTTATCCACGTGTTGCAGCCCATTCGTTTGATTAACAATCAACAGGTGGCGAATTGGTCAGCAGTGGCCGAAAAACACTCGGCCATAATCACTTAAATTACGATTCCACTGACGCTTTAATGATGTCTTTAGTAAGGGGCTTCACTAAATGTTTTTCGAAACCGGCTTTTTTCGAATCTTCCAGGTAACGGTCGGTCCCCCACCCACTTTGAGAATAGAATTTCACCTGCGCCGCTTCTGGCTGGCTCTTTAATACTTTGCATAATTCGTAGCCATCAATATCGGGCATGCCGATATCGAGAAACACGCAGTTAGGTTTGAACGATTTAAACAACGCCAGTGCATTTTTAGGGTCGGAAACGCCCTGCGCCTTGTAACCCATAGACTCTGCAAGCATACAATAGGTGTCGACCAGATCGGCGTTGTCGTCGACAAACATCACCCGAGTTTCAGCCGTTGTAGCATGATCATCCGATCCCATCGTGGTTTGATCGAAGGCGACACGTGAAATAGGCAAACGAATAAAGAATGAACTCCCCTTTCCTGCCCCGTCACTCTCAACACGAATATCACCGTGATGCAGTGCCACGAGTTTACTTACCAATGTTAATCCAATGCCTAAGCCCCCTTTCGTGTGGGTGGAATGGGCCTCAATTTGGGTAAACATATTAAACACATCAGCCAGGCGTTCCTGGGGAATTCCCATACCGTTGTCGGCAATTTCTACTACTACTAACGAACCTTCACCGCGAACACTAATTGCAATCTTACCACCTTCTTCAGTGTACTTGGCTGCGTTATGGATAACGTTGGAGAATATTTGACTAAGCCGCGCCTTATCGCCGTAAACGGTCACGTGCTCAGCAGGGTATTCCACATCAATGTGGTGGCCTTTCTGCTGGATGTGTTCATTCACCATTTCAAGCGATTGCGATATTACATCGTGTATAAGCAGTTTTTCGAATTCCAGCTTCACTTTGCCCTGAGTAATGCGGGATACGTCCATGAGGTCGTTGACCAGTTTTGACATATACGCAGCCTGGCGACCAATGATTGAGGTGACCCGCTTGCGTGTCGCTTCGTCATCCACGCTTTCGAGGATTGCAGCCCCCGATGTAATCGGCCCCAATGGATTGCGTAATTCGTGAGCCAGGGTGGCTAAAAACTCGTTGCGGTAACGATCTTGACGCTCCAATTCTTGAATGCTGATATGCATTTTTTCCTGTACATCGAGAGCGTAAACCAGAAACATGCGGTTTAGTCGGTTTGCCGTTTCGATATCGGCACGATCAAAGGGGTTGGAGTACCCCATAATAGCCCGCTCGTTCACAGCAAAAGACGTACGCGGTTTTAAGCGCTTGTCCTTGGGAGCATCTTCAGATTTTTCGTTTTCCACACCGACCCAACGCTGATAACGCGTATTCTCCTTTCGGAACCAGGCCGTGAAATAGCGCTTTTTCTCAAAAAGTGGAATGATCATAATGCCGGCAATACCGTGCTCTTTGGCCTCAGGCCACGCTTCAAACAAATTGTCACAGGTGAAAGGAAAACCATTGCTATGACTCGCCTTCAAAAAGATGGCTTTAACCAGATCGACAGGTAAAACATCGCCCAGAGAAATGGTCTCGTATTGAGAAAAATAGATGAACCCGTCTGAATTCAACGCATCTAGAAACGCTTGCTCACCACTTTTCACAACACGCCCAATGGGATTGGAAGGACCAATTTTATCCAGCATTAAATCGACGGCTTTATCGGTCTCTTCTTTTTTCACACGGGCAATTTCTTCTTCTTTTGCCCGTAAGTGCCAGCTGAACAGCTGACTCAAGTTTTCACATTGCAAACGCACATCCTGAGGGATGTAGCAAGGCTCTCGGTGATGACAAGAAATCAAGCCGTACAACTCACCTTCGGTTACGAGGGAAATAGAGAATGACGCTCGCAAACCCTGGTTACGGATATATTGCAAATGGATAGGAGAAAAACGGCGCAATAGTGAACGCGATAAATCCAATGGTTCTCTTCCCATCTCTTCCTTAGTGGGAATAAGCTTCGACGGCGGCAGTTCAGTATCAGGCGTTAGGCGAACCCAGTTAGTTTTATAGAGCTCTCGCGCCTGACTTGGGATGTCTGAAGCCGGAAAATAAAGCCCTTCATAAGATGAAATATCATCGGCTTTTGCTTCTGCGATAACTTTTCCGGAATAGTCTTCGTTGAATTTGTATAAAACAACGCGGTCCATACTCGTCAGATAACGGATGGTCGATACCATTTCGGCGGCCATCTCGTTCAACGTAGCCATTTCTTTGAAACGCGGAGCTACAGACATGGCATATAACTTTATAAATTGCTCAGCACTGTAGGTATCACGAAATTCTGTGGCCGGCTCGAATTCGACCACGTAATAGCCACTGCTGTCATACACCACAGCAAGGTAATCTTCGTCCTGATGCGAAGCAAGTATGTCACGATTAAGGCGCAATTTAATGGGCAGACGTATTTTGCTTTTAGAAACACGGTCGAAGGTTTCTTGTAGAAACTGCTTTTCATCGGTTTCAGAAGACAACAAGGTGAGAAACTCCCTGCCTATCACCTCTTCAGTGAATAACTCTCTTACGTTTTCACTGATTATTTGGATGGTGAGGTCTGATTTGTCGAAAGCGAGCAAAAATCCGTAACTCTGAATATTTTCAGGAATGTGAATAGGCTCATGTTCACACTTCTGATAAGGGAAGGATTTTGGGTCGTAACTCATTAAAATTTTTACCTTTTATTCGCTCGGATTTTTCGCGAAAATCGAGTCTTTTCATTTCGAAAGTCAAACTATCACACAACCATTGAGACTGTTAAACATAACAAACTGTGAATCATTAAATGCGATAAACAACATATTTCAGAGACCGGTTACTTCTAGCCGCTTTTTGCAAACAATAGCGCATGAAGAGCAGATTGATGATTTTATCTACGGGTAGTATCAAGTGAAGATCAGCTTGACCTTGGTGCACCTTTTGCTTGGTTGATCAGTAGACAATATCATCTAGCTTTGTCAGAGAATCCTCAAAATGACCATTCCCGCATTCTTAAAGACCCAGGAAGCGATTACCCTCGGCATTATTCTCGCCGTGATCGTGTCGCTGTTCATTGCAAAGCGCATCATATTGGTGCGTCTGAAGCAAAAAGCCCGTTCTGAGTCTAGCTCTATGGCTGGCATATACCGAATTTTGGTGTTGTCACTTGACGCCCCTCTCACCCTGTTTATCTTTCTGGTGATGGTGGTACTTGGCAAGTTTCTGCTGGAATGGTTGTCGATTATCAACGACCGCACTGAGTTGATTATCGAACATGTGGTGAAAGCAGGCGTCATTCTCACTTTTTTCCTGTTTTTTGAACGCTTTTTTACCTACTCCCTGCGCCGTTATCAGAATGAATCCACATTAGTTAAGAATACCAGCAGCATTGCCGGCGGAGCCATGCGTGCAATTCTCGCTAGCCTGGCAATCCTGGTAATACTTAGTACGATGGGCGTTTCCATAACACCCATAATTGCGTCGTTAGGTATCACCTCTCTGGCCGTTGCCCTTGCACTTCAGCCCACCCTTGAGAATTTCTTTTCAGGTATACAACTTATTATCGATAAGCCAATTCGCGTAGGTGACTTTATCGAACTGGATTCCGGCGAACAGGGGTTTGTTGAGAAAATTGGCTGGCGGTCAACGTGGGTCAGAATGCTACCGAACAATATTGTGATCATGCCCAACAGTAAGTTATCTAACTCTAAATTGATAAATTACTATTATCCCGAACGGGAACTGTCTGTGCCGGTCGAGGTAGGTGTACATTACTCGTCTGATTTAGAGTTGGTTGAAAAAGTGTGCCTGGAAGTGGCGGAATACACCTTGCACAATCATGAATACGGTGTACCTACTTACGAACCTTTCGTGCTGTTTCACACCTTCGATAATTCCAGTATTAACCTTACCGTCATGCTGAGAACGCGTGAGTATTTTAACCGCTTTTTTATAAAAAGTGCGTTTATGAAGATGTTGAAGAAACGCTTTGATGAAGAAGGCATTGTGATTCCATTCCCGATCACGGCAATTAATGTGGATCAGGAGGATGCGGCAAACATATTGGCTTCCAGTAAAGCCAAAGCCGTGGTGCGGGCGCAGAAAAATTAACTGCGCCACACACTTAAAGCCGCTCTAGCAGCTTGCAGAGCTACAAACTTGAGGCGTACGGCTTTTCTGACGCATCATCATGTAGCTTAATCCCCACATGACAAAGCCACCAGCAAAAAGCAATGCTGAGGCATAGCCGGTTTCGTTAAACGTTGCACCGGAAGCCAACAGGCTGCCTCCCACCCATGGACCAATAGCATTAGCCGTATTAAATGCGCACTGCACGAGTGCACCAATCATAGCGTGGCCGGTAGGCGACACATCGAGTAGCATCGACTGAATAACCGCAGCCAGCCCCACGGAAGCACCCAGACAAAACACACTGAGGTACAACCAATAGATATCGTGGGCGGCAAAAACGTACATAATAGAAATGCCCACACTACAAACCAACGCAATACCGGTGGTAGCAAGAGGAGATTTGTCAGCCATACGTCCACATACCCAGTTCCCAATGGTGGTACCCAAACCAAACATCATCATAGCAATGGAAATGGTGACTTCTGGCGCTTCTGTTACATTAATAATGGTGTCAGCAAGGTAAGTGTAAATACAGAACACACCACCAAAACCAACGAATATGATCCCTGAAATTGTCCACACCAGTTTATTTTTAAGTACGCCGAATTCTTCACCCAAACGTGTTGGCTGAGTAATGGGGCAACTGGGTACAACAAAGCGAATCAGGATTGCAGCGGCCAAAGCCAGTACAGCGACGATAGCCATGCACACACGCCAACTCATCGCTTGGCCAACCAACGTAGCCATAGGTACGCCTACGATGGTGGCGATAGTCAGGCCCATAAACACCATCGACATGTAGCTCGCACGCTTGCCTTTTGGTGCCATATCTGACGCAATCAATAACGCCGTACCAAAATAGGCACCGTGCGGTAAACCACTAAGCACACGATAAAACACCATTTCCGGTAACGACGTTGCAATAGCGCTCAACCCATTGGCTATGAACATCATCGACGCAAACAAGACCAGCGCTGTTCGTCGGTTCGTTTTATTGGTGAGCAACATAAATAGCGGTGCACCAATTACAACGCCAATCGCGTAACCGCTGATCACATTGCCCGCCATGGCAGGTGAAACATCGAAAGATGCTGCGATGAGTGGCAGCATCGACATTGAAGCAAATTCAGTAAGCCCAAGCGTAAACGTACCAAGCGCCATGATCACAATTGGCCAGAACGGAGACGCCGAAGTTGTCCCGTGGTGAGTTGTCATAAATACCTTCTGTCAGGAAAAATAAAAGCAATGTAACAACTGTCAGTGATCACCAAACGTTGTCCGGTGGATAAACCAACAATCATCATTTTAGAAAACAGGGTGTAAGGTTTTTTTTGCTGCGGGAATCTGAAATGCGCAATCTTAGATTGCTCAGATTTGGCCGTCGATGTTATTAGAGTTTGACCAATCCTTTGGTATAACTGAATTATAACGCACTGGTGCCGGGTTTGAACAACGCTATTTATCACACGATTAAGGTGTTTCATCAGACTAAAAACGGCTTGATCAGAGAAATAAATATGGCTGTAACAAGCGCTTAATAATATATACAAATTATTGAATTTATCAGCGGCTTCGAAATAAGGTTTAATAGCAGGGTAATACCAATTTGCTCGGCATCGGCCGAGTTGCGGTATCACTTTTTCCGACTACCAAAGTGAGAATAATAGTCATTCTCTGCTTGAGTGGTTACACTAAAAGAAAAATTAGAAAGACGTATGAGAAGAACACCAATGTACTGGCTTGTAGTATTAGGATTACTGTTGCCAGTATCTGCATTCGACAATGATGATATCGACGCTGTCATAGAAAAGGTGCGAGCACCCTCTTACGATTGCCCCAACGACAGCCTCTTTCCTGAGCTTGAAGCCACGCTGAACCAGGAGTCACTGACGACGACTCAGCGAAATGCGTTAATCAGTGCTAAAGGCCAATTTCTGATTTGTCGAGGTGACTTCGAATCCGCACTCACTCTGCTTGGAGATCTTGTGGACCAGCCAGACATCGATAAGGCTTCCTATACTTATGTGTCTGCGATAAACCAGATCGGGTTTATTTACGATGCTCAGGAAAACCCAACGCGCTGTCAATATTATCGCCAGGCTCGCTCCTTATCATCTCCAGAAAAACACAGCGATATTTATATGAGCTCATCATTGGGCATGATCAGCTATTGTTCCGAGTACGACGATGTTTCAGAGCGATTAGGGAAAATGTTCAGTATCCTTGAGCGTTTTTATGAAGACGGTTCCCCCGCTGAACTTGCCCATATACACAACTCCATCGGCTTACTTTACGGCGGACTCGGACAACACGGGTTGGCCGCAGAACAATTCCTCAAAGCCCATGACATGGGCGTTCAATTTTACGAGGGAAGTAATAAGTTAAGCATGCTGATCAGTGCCATTGTTTCTCTGCAAAGCAGTGGTCAGAACGAAGAGGCTTATCGACGTATTCAAGAATATGCGGCGTTGAATGCAACCATAAACACACCGCTCACCAACTATTTTTACTATAACTCGCTGGTGTATTATTACCGTAAAAACCGAGATTTTGAGAATCTTGAAAAAACCCTGCCTGATTTCAAAGCGGCGGTCTCCGCCGTATCCAGCTCATTCGGCACACTAATTTATAAATGGCATGAAGCCGAAATTTGCCTTCACAACGGTAACCTTGTCTGTCTTGTCGACTATGTTCAACAATTTAAAGACGAGAAAAATACAATACCACCAAGGCTCGCTACCAATCTTGACTACCTCAGCTTTAATCTGGCAATTTACCTTGCGCTGGGTGATGTTGAGAAAGCACGCGTTGCCAACGATGTATTCGCCATGGAAGCTGAGCGCAAGCGCATTAAACAACAAGATTCAGCCCGGGTGCTGAGTGCCGCAAACCTGTATAACCGTATTTATGGGTTGGAAGCAGAAGTTGAAGCTGAGCAGCAAGCGCGACAGAGAATTCTGTGGGCGCTTCTTGCTGTATTTATCATTACCGGCAGTCTCGCCACTTATTTCTTGCGTCGCAAGTTCCTTGCCGCTAAAGCCATCGATCCTGTCACGCAGCTGTTGAATTCGGAAGTCGCGATTAGTCGTATTGGTAAGCTCAGTGCACCAGACAAAGGTCGCGCAATCGGCATTGCCGTCTTTGATATCAGTAATTTCAGAGAAATAACCCGATACCTCGGCCCGAGTAAAACTAACAGCGTACTTAAAGCCATTGCTCGAACGCTACAAAACAACATTCGTGGAAGCGACATTCTGGGCCGATTTGGCACAGAGCAGTTTATTATGTGCCTGCACAATGTTGAGGAAAGTAGCGCGCGTCCCTACTTTGAACGCATGCGAACTGCCATAGCCCAGGCGTTGGAAGAAGGTGATACAGCCGGCAGTATTAAAGTAGAGTCGACGGTGAGTATCTTCATTACCAATGAAAAAATAACCGGCTTGCATGATATTCTTGATGACATGGCGACATCAATTGGCCTAAATCACCGGTCACAATAACTCTGACCGGCTGATTCCCCACAGTTAACCTTAAAGTGGGTACTTAGCCATCCAAACAAGCAAACGGCAGCGGTTTTATCACATCCATCACGCTGCCATCCTCTGTTACCTTCATAAAGTATTCCCCTAACCGATCTGTTTCACTAAGCACGGTTTGCCAGTATCTAATGCGGGTTTTGGCATCCATGGTATTGAAGTCTTTGCGATCCGGTATTTTCCCGTAAGGTAAAGACTGAACAAAATCGGCAGACGGCACTAGCATCACCACATTGTCGTAACTACTACGGTGAGGTAATCGTCGTTTCAAATTTTTATCGAACCATCCTGGTACGGGTGTATCGAAGAAATGAGGATAAAGCACCAGACCCTTGCGGGGGCCGAAGGATAAGTCAAAATGGTAGTCCACAATGCCGCCGTCTCGATACACACCTTCAGGTACGCCGACAATTTTTTCCACGCCTTCTAACACTAGTGGAATTGATCCAGACGCGAGTAAGGCATCTTTCACGTTAACAAACTGCAATTCGCTACGTTCAGTATTCAACTGATACGGATCATGAATGGTGAGTTCACTACCCGGCGCTGAAAAGACATGCCGGGTGTAAAACATATTCAGATTTTTTCGCCGTACCGCGTTAGCAGCAGCACTCATCAATAATCCGTTAAGCTGGGTATAACGGCCCCGACTGGCCATGGCTTTATGACAACGTACGGCAAAGATGTGTGCTTTGAATCGTTCATTGCTGATGATTTCGTAAGCCCCGGTTTTACCAATCACATGGTGCAGCAATTCGCGGGCTTTGGTGGTGATTTCATTGGCAGTGGGCTTTTTCGAATAAACCGTCGTGGAATAGTGTTCTGCCAGTCGATTAATGGCCGCCAGCGGATCGTTTTGCACCGCACAAGCAGCACGAAACGCCCCCGCGGAAGAACCAATGACTTGTACTTGCCCGCCACGGGTATCGAACCATTCTGGAAACAACACCCTGTCGAGGCCCGCAAGCACAAACCACTTGGGGCCACCCGAGGCGCCGAGAAAGTAATTAAACAGCAGTGGATAAAAGCCGTTTTCCTTGAGCGTTGCCAGCGCGCCTGGGCCAGCATAAATATTCAATGGCGCGGTCAACGTGATTTCCTTATTTGCGTTTTATTATTCTTTTGCTGACTTTATCAGCCATCATCAGGATTGTCATTGCCCTGGTGTTATTAACCCTCTGAATAAAGGGCAAAATAGGCACCAGATGGATCGCTCACGTACACGAATCGCGCTGTACCGTGTTCACGCACTTTAGAGAGTAGTTTACCGCCCTGCTCCACCACCTGACTCACTGAAGCATCGAAATCTCGGGTCGTAAAATACGGCAACCATCCCGTGGGAACCTCAGCGTTTGGGCCCTTTCGGTGACAAATGCCACCCATGACTTTACCGTCACTGTCTTTAACGATGAAATCATTGTATTCCCCCATAGCAAGGGCTTCTTTTTGCCACCCCAGCACGGCAACATAAAAATCGCTCACAGCAACAGCATCGTCTACGGTTAAATCACGCCAATCGGAAGTGGAATCACTCATTTTCTGCTCCAGAGATAAAATGAAGAGTCAAGACGAACAGCTTAAAGAATTTCGCTTTTTTTCACATTTTTTTTCGCGCAGAGGTAGACACCGATTGTGGAAAATGCTTGGAAATTCGCAACAGTTATCCACTGAACATGTTTTGACCACCTTTTTTTAGCGCATAAAATCATAGAGTTACAAATTCCACACACACTACTCAACAAACTTATCCACAGATAAAGTGGATAACACGTGGAAGTTATTCAACGATAGTGATTTAATGAGTTTCTCTCAAAAACTGAATTTTAAGCATGACCAAACAAACGCTTGCCGTGATTAAAAGTGAATTTACCATTCATGCCTTTGACCCTCACTCAGCTATTCCTGCATCTGTCCTGAGCAGCGATTATTATTTTATTGGCAAAACGGAAGACACGCTCTCTGTTGTGGTGCCCTCTTCGGTTAAGCTGATGTCTCTTGAATCGGATGAAGGCTGGCGCGCGCTTGAACTGCTTGGCCCGCTGGAGTTATCTATGGTGGGTATTATGGCAAATCTCGGCACCGTATTGGCCAACGCAAAAGTGAGTATGTTTATTGTGTCTACTTTCGACACGGATTTTTTTCTGGTAAAAGCAGATAAACTAAACGATGCCATTAGCGCACTTAGCGAAGACGGTTACACCATTATCGAGCAGTAACGCACTATGACTCACGGATTTTCGACTACCGCCCCCCAACAATATCAACGAGAGTTTGTTGTAAACTCTCCGGTAAATGGCAGCCGCATTGACCTGGGCGCGCTCAACCTTCCTTTGCATAAAGCTGGCATGTGGGGCGCAACAATGGCTTTCAGATATAGCGGACATACCGTATTTGCGCCTGCAGACTGCTTGATCGAATCCATACCAGAAAGCGGTTATGAACTTAAGGTTAAAACCGGCTACGGGCTGAAATTGTGGATTAACCTGCTACCACACCCGCACCACTTGATGGGAGAAAAATGCGAGCGTTTAGTGAAAAGGGGCCAGAAAGTAAAAGCAGGTACACCACTGATGCACCTTCAGCCACAATGGCTGAAACAACAAGGCTTTGAACCCACCGGAGTAATATGCGTTCGAAATGGCGATAAGTGTAAGGCGGTGGTTGCTAGCCATCTTCAGCAGTTCGTTGCCGCAGAAGACCCGTTAATCCATATTTACATTTAGTCCGTATCAATCTGATAATTTTTAATAGCACTTCATACGTTATTCACGTAAACATGCTATAAATTCCTAAATTCATATCGTTCACAAAGGCTTTAACGTGAGAAATTTCCTGTGCGAATGCGGTAACACGCTGTATTTTGCTAACTCAGAATGCCTGGTTTGTCATCGTCCCCTCGGATTTATCAGTGAGGAAATGACGCTCACGGCCTGTGACGTAAGCAACGACGGTCATTGGGTAAGTTGTCTGAATGGCAACCAATACCGTCCATGCAGCAATTACAGCCACAATAATGTATGCAACTGGCTACTTCCAGTTGAGGACCAAGAGTCGCTTTGCGAATCCTGCCGCCTGACCGAAACCATTCCCGATTTATCCAAGCCTGATAACATGTCTTTGTGGTTCAATATGGAACAGGCAAAACGCCGGCTGCTCTACACATTGCGAAAACTGAGACTGGATACCAGCCAGCAAACCACCCCGGATTCAAAGGGGATGAAATTCCGTTTTCTCGAAGATGTTACCGAAGACGAATTTGGTGAGGAGCTCACAGTAAAATCCACCGTAATCACCGGCCATTGTAACGGCATTATTACGCTGAACCTGAAAGAGGCAGAGGATGAATCCCGAATTAAGATGCGCGATGAGCTTAACGAAAGCTATCGTACGCTCATCGGGCACTTCAGACATGAATCCGGGCATTATTACTGGGATACATTAGTCCGCGGCACCCGGCACATTGACGAGTATCGTAAACTGTTCGGCGACGAACGACTCAGTTATACCGATGCTATGGATACCTATTACGCGAACGGACCCGTCCATAACTGGTATGTTAACTTTATCAGTGCATATGCCAGTATGCATCCCTGGGAGGACTGGGCGGAAAGCTGGGCACATTACCTGCACATTGTAGACACCCTTGAAACGGCCAACGACTACGGCGTGAATATTTTGCAGAACCAGTTGTGCAACCCCCTGGCAGAACGTTATCGTCGCAGTGCAGAAACAGATTTTGACAAAATTTATGAAGACTGGTGTCGCCTTACAACCGTGTTAAACGCTTTGAACCGCAGCATGGGCCAGGACGATGCCTACCCATTTGTAATAACTGAACCAGCTAAGTATAAGCTGGCATTTATTCACAACCTGCTTCATGAACAACTTTAGCTTTTTCAGGTCATATTAAAACGGCACCCTGTGGGTGCCATTTTCCAATTACGATTCTTTCTTTTTTTCCCACTCAAACCGCGGCAACCGATTAAATGCTCGCTTAAGCCCTTCGGTCCAGTGTTTCTGCAGCGACTTGTACATCGTGCTGTTCATGGTAAATGTCTGATGATATGGCTCTTCTATCTGATTCACCGTATGAATTGCCAGTTCAATAGGCGGCCCCACAGAAATATTACTGCGAATCGTGGAATCCAGTGACACCATGGCACAGCGTGCCGCATCTTCCAGCGAAGTCGCGCCGGATATAATGCGATCAAGAATGGGCTTACCGTATTTGTTCTCACCAATTTGCAGATACGGCGTGTCATCTGACGCTGAGATATAATTACCCTGGGGATAAATAAGGAAAATCTCTGGTGACTGGCCGGCGATCTGGCCGCCGATAATAAAATTAGACTCGTTGCTACTGCCCGAACGTTCCATCGCTTCGGCATGTTGTTTTTGTTCAGCCTGACTAAGCTTGCCCACGTATTCTGCCAACTCATGCAGGTGCTTTCCCGATCGCAGGTTAAATTTGGCCGCCGGGTTTTCAAGATCCCGCTTCACCGCATTGACCACCGCCTGGGATGTGGCTAGACTGCCCGACGTGAGCAGCACAATACTGCGATCGCCTTCCCAGTTGAACCGCCACATTTTGCTGTAAGTAGCAATGTAGTCCACACCCGCGTTAGTCCGTGAATCCGAAGCAAATACCAGCCCTTTATTCACTTTTATAGCAACACAATAAGTCACAACTCACCTTTCGTAACAGTAGAAACACAAGGATTTAACTCCGCTGCCAAGCATGCATCCACACGCGTCTGAACGCAATCAAAAACTATACTAAACCTTATTATTAGCGATTGATTTTTGGTCAAAAAGCGAGTTAGATAAGTATAACTGGATCATTGTAATAAAACTGAAGGAATAGCCCATGGCAATCAGATGGGGAAACTATGCTACGGGCCCATTTTATGACGAGCTAATCAAAGGCAGAAATAAGCCAAGAGAAGCAGCGGTAGATTTGTGCTCATACCTCAGGGGATTATCCGACAAAGATATCGAAGAGTACCGGGTGGCGGCCAGCACAGCCATTCACGTGATGGGTATTACATTCACCGTGTACACCGAAGAAGAAGGCTCCATCGACAGAGCCTGGCCTTTCGATATTATCCCTCGCATTATCGACAAAAAAGAATGGCAACAAATTGAGCTTGGCCTGAAACAACGGGTGAAAGCGCTCAACATGTTCATCGACGATTTGTATAACGAGCAGCGTATTTTGGGTGCTGGTATTGTGCCTGAAGACATTCTCATTAATTCCAAAAACTTTCTGCCGGAGTGTTTAGGGGTAAAACCCAAACACGGCGTATGGGCGCACATTTGTGGTTCTGATTTAGTACGCGATCAGCACGGTACGGTTTACGTGCTGGAAGACAACCTGAGGGTGCCTTCCGGTGTGTCTTACATGCTGGAAAATCGTCATGTAATGAAGCGTGTTTTTCCGGACATGTTTGAGAAATACAACATTCTGCCGGTCGATGACTACCCTTCAGAACTTTATGACATGCTTTGTCAGTTATCCCCCCGTGAAGTGGCGCAGCCTGAGATTGTGGTGCTCACACCGGGTATTTATAACTCTGCCTATTTCGAACACGCTTATCTGGCGCAACAAATGGGTGCAGAATTGGTTGTCGGCAGCGATCTCGAGGTAGATGACGATGACATTGTGTATATGCGCACTGTCGAAGGGTTATCTCGGGTGGACGTTATTTATCGTCGCATCGATGACGCCTTTCTCGACCCGGAAGTGTTTCACGAAGACTCCATGCTAGGTGTACCCGGCCTAATGCGTGCCTGGAAAGCCGGTAATGTTGGCTTGGCGAATGCCCCTGGTGCCGGCGTAGCCGACGACAAAGTGGTGTATGCCTTTGTGCCAGATATTATTCGCTTCTATCTTAATGAAGAACCGCTGTTGCAAAACGTACCTACCTACAAGTGCATCAATAAAGATGAGCGGGATTATGTCATTGAACACATTGATGAAATGGTAGTAAAGCCCGCTAATGAATCGGGTGGCTACGGCATGCTGATTGGTCCTCACGCCACTAAGGCTGAACGAGAAAAATTTGTTCGCCTCATTCGCCGCGATCCCCGTAACTATGTGGCCCAACCCATGTTGCTGCTATCCACAGCGCCCACATTGATTGGCAATAAAGCCGAAGCGCGCCACCTTGACCTACGCCCCTTTATTCTATCTGGAGAAGATATTTCTGTGACCACCGGTGGACTGACCCGGGTTGCCATGCGAAAAGGCTCTACCGTTGTGAACTCGTCTCAGGGTGGCGGCAGTAAAGACACTTGGATTGTCGACATGGAGGGCGAATAAGATGTTGTCCCGCGTAGCAAATCACATTTATTGGATGGCCCGCTATCTTGAGCGCGCCGAAAATACTGCTCGCCTCATACAGGTAAATACACACCTACTGTTAGATTTACCTCGCAGCGTGCCGCTTGGCTGGGAACCCATCGTGGATATTTTATCAATCCGCGAAAACTTCTACGCCAACTATGAATCTGCTGATGAAAAAAGCGTTATTCGTTTTATGGTGACCGACCCGAACAATCCGGGCTCTATCATCAATTCACTGGCAGCCGCTCGTGAAAATGCCCGCATTGTCCGCGAGATTATCCCTTCTGAAGCCTGGGAAGAAATAAACAATATTCACTTGCAAGCCAAAGCCGATGGCCAAAGCGTGCTTACCCGCCGTCACCGCTTTAATTGCCTGAATAAGATAATTAAAGCCAACCAGACTATTACCGGTTTGGTGGGTGGCACCATGAACCGGGATGACGCTTATGCGTTTCTGCGCTTAGGCAGACACCTGGAACGCTGCGACATGACCTCCCGTATCATTGATGTGCGCTCAGCATCCTTGCTACCTCAAATGGCTGACGAACACCCGGCTTTTGAGAATATTCAGTGGATTGGCGTGCTTAAATCACTGTCGGCCTATCAAATGTACCGCCAGGAAATGCGCTTGCGGGTAAACCGCACCGACGTGCTGGAATTTTTACTCAAGCGCCATTCCTTTCCGCGTAGTATTTGTCATTCTGTCCATCAGATTAAAAAATGTCTGGAAGAATTACCGCAGTCCGATGCCGTCTGTGACCAGTTTGAGCAGCTCTCAACTATCGTAGAAAAGCTCGATATTCATACGTTGACCCAAGAGTCTCTGCATCATGTCATTGATGAAATACAAGCGGGTTTGATGGACATTCATCTGGCAGTAAATAAGGCGTACTTTTAGAAAACTATGTAACTTGCGGCTCACCGAGCAATTCGGGAGCCGTAAAAATTTTCACCCCTCTGCTCATCTGGCCAACCATTCTACGTTGTGTAGTTGCACCGTCGCTTGCAGTTAATTAGACTGACCGCCATTCTCCCTTCGATGTTGAACTACTATGACCAAGCTATTCGGTATCAGCAATTGCGATACGATTAAAAAAGCCAAAAAGTGGCTGGAACAGAATGATATCTCCTTTACCTACCACGATTACCGTAAAGATGGCCTGGAAGCAGGCTGGCTGGCAGAAACTGAAGCCGCCCTTGGTTGGGAAAGCCTGCTAAACAAGCGAGGCACCACCTTCAGGCAGCTAACAGACGAACAGAAAAACAACCTGAATAAAGACAATGCCCTCGGGTTGATGCTGGAATACCCAGCGATGATCAAGCGTCCGGTGCTTATTCATAACGGCAATTATTATTTAGGCTTCAAGCCTGCACAATATGAGGAGATATTTGCCTGATGAGCCTGGTCATTGATGTCGCAAAAAACCTGATAAACCGTCGTTCCGTTACCCCTGAAGATGCCGGGTGTCAGGAATACATGAAAGCCTGGCTAGACGAGTCTGGCTTTAGCCATGAAGACATGGTGTTTGAAGATACCACTAACCTGTGGTCTCGCCGTGGTACAGACGGTCCGTTATTTTGCTTTGCCGGCCATACTGACGTGGTACCCAGTGGTCCGGAAGATGCCTGGCAGACTCCCCCCTTTGTTGCCACCGAGAAAGACGGTTATCTGCACGGCCGCGGCGCTGCCGATATGAAAGGCAGCCTGGCAGCCATGATGGTAGCAACACGACGCTTCGTTGCCGACTACCCCAATCATAAAGGCAGTATTGCTTATCTCATCACCAGTGATGAAGAAGGCCCATTTATTAACGGGACTACTCGAGTTATCGACACCTTGGAAGCCCGTAACGAAAAAATCACCTGGTGTATTGTGGGCGAACCGTCGTCGACTACCGAAGTGGGCGACGTGGTGAAAAACGGTCGTCGTGGTTCATTAACCGGTGATTTAACGGTAAAAGGTATTCAGGGCCACGTGGCTTATCCGCACCTTGCCAGAAACCCGGTGCATGACGCCGCCCCGGCGTTAGCAGAACTGAGCCAGTCGCATTGGGACAACGGCAATGATTTCTTTCCGCCCACCAGCTTTCAGATCTCCAACATTAATGCTGGCACCGGTGCCGGTAATGTGATCCCTGGCTCTTGCAAGGTATGCTTTAACTTCCGTTTTTCTACCGAAGTGACTGATCAGCAACTCATCGAGCGCGTGACCACCATTCTGGACAAGCACAATCTTGATTATGACATCGACTGGACTTTCAACGGTCAGCCATTTCTTACCGATTCCGGTGCGTTGGTAGAAGCCACTCAGGCGGCCATTTCGTCGGTAACCGGTCGCGAAACAGAGCTTTCCACGGCAGGTGGCACTTCGGATGGTCGTTTTATCGCTCCTACCGGTGCGCAAGTTGTTGAACTCGGACCGGTAAACGCAACAATCCATAAAATCGATGAATGCGTATCTATGAAAGATTTAGAAACGCTAACAGAGATCTATTACGCGATGATGGTGCGTTTACTAGCATGAATATAAATTCTGTGTGGCTCGGTATCGACAACCCGTATCTCACACCGGTGGATGACAAATTTGTTATTCACCAGGATGTTGCTGGGCCCTGGCTGGCGATGCAACAAGCGGCAAAAGATGACGGTATTGATTGTCAGTTAGTGAGCAGCCACCGGGATTTTTATCGTCAGTTAGCGATATGGAATCGCAAGTGGCGTGGTGAGGCCACGCTGTATGATGCCAGTGGCGTTGCTCTTGATTTTGCAGCCCTTGATGACAACCAAAAAATTGATGCCATTCTCACCTGGTCTGCCCTGCCTGGTGGCAGTCGCCATCATTGGGGTACCGATATTGATGTGTTCGACCGTAAATCGGTGCAGCACTGGGGGCAAAATTTTGAACTGGTCGATGCAGAATACCGCGAAAATGGGCCTTGCTTCACATTAGCCTGCTGGCTGGAAAAACACCTTAGTGATTTTGGTTTTCATCGCCCGTTTCTGGAAAATAAAGGCGGCGTGGCTGTTGAGCTTTGGCATCTGAGCCATACCGAAACAGCGATGCAGTTTGAACAGCAGCGCAGTGTGGAATCATTGCGTTCAGCCCTTGAAAAAGCAGACATGGAAGGCAAGGATGCGGTACTGAATCGTATTGATGAATTGTTCGAACGTTACGTGCTGAATGAGGGAATAAAATGAGTACAACCTGGCTGATTGTCATTATCGTGCTGGTGATCGGCTTCATCGCCGGCAATATCCTGCTGCTGCGCTCGTCGAAGAAGTTTAACGTACCGAAAGATTTTACACCCCGTAAATGGGATGATGAAGACGACAAGTAAAATCGTCTTCATTTCTCATATTCGCACTAGTCAGTGATACGCACGGCAGTACCGCTGATGCTCACCATCAGCATGCTGCCCTTGTCACCAATCACCTGATAATCAATATCGATGCCGACAACCGCATTTGCACCCATTTGTCTGGCTTCTTGCTCAAGCTCAGCAAACGCTAATTTCCGGGCACGTGTTAACTCGTCTTCATACGAGCCTGAACGACCGCCCACAATATCACGGATAGAAGCAAAGAGATCTTTGAAGATGTTTGCGCCCATCACCGCTTCGCCGATGACGATACCGTGGTACTGGGTAATGGTTTTGCCTTCGATACCTGGTGTTGTCGTTAAAATCATAATTTTTCCTCCATTGAAAATGCAGATTGTAATTGTTCCAGATTTGCCGCCAACGCTTCAGCGCTATACGGTACTGCCGCCTGACGCCCCCAAATAGGTGCAGGCCATGCTACATCGGTTTCAAAACGGGCCACGTGATGAATGTGCAACTGACGCACGACATTGCCCAACGCTGCCACATTGAGCTTATAAGGTGTAAATACCTTTTGCAGCACTTTACTGGTAAGGCGGGATTCCGCCACATATTGCACGGTTTGCGCATCGTCCAGTTCGTGCAACTCTGCTAAATCGTTAATTCGGGGCACCAGAATGAGCCAGGGAAACTGACTGTCATTCATCAGCAATACACGGCAAAGCGGTAGATCGGTTACAAACACCGTATCGGACTGTAAGCGCGCGTCGAGTTTAAACATTTATGTACTCCAGTGAAGCCGGTACGACCGTGAGAATAGCACGCTGTCCGATAACCACATTGGCATTAGGAAATACCACCGCTTCGCCATCTTGTTCAGCAAAATACTTAGCGCCGGTTTCTGACGCCAGTTTATCGCCTTGTTTGAAATCCATAAAATTTGGGGTATCGTCAGCAAAATACAGCTCGAAATCGTCAGCCTGCTTGTTAATCACCTGATTAACCCGATAAATCACCATGTCTGATAAGTCATCATCCAGCGATAAGTGAGGTTCGCAAACCAACGAGGTGAGTGTATTTCTCGCCTCTTCAAATCGCGCCATGTCGTTCTGACCAAAAGGCTGCACTTTCCCCAGTTCAACGGTAAAAGAATGGGCGCCATGGTTCAAAGATGAGTGATAACTGTATGTGGTGGTGGCCGACTCCGAAAGTAAAATCGTTTTCACGCCACAGGCTTTCATGAACGACAGTTGCTCGCGGCTATAGGGCTTGCCATGCAGGAAAGGATACACCGCGAATTTCTCGTTTTTTGATTCACGTATGGCGGTGTGAAGATCGTAGTGTAGTTTCTCTGCGTTATCTCCGGCATCGGCGAAAAACGCTGCCATGGTATCTTCAAGTTGCTTCGCCCGAATACGCTCATCGTTCACCCGTCCTTCCCCGGCAGAATGTGCGCCACAAAACAGCCGGTTCATATTTTCTTCGGTGAAGCGTTTTGCAATCGCCATAGCGTCCAGGTTACCAAACTGGAACAATACAGCATGAGCAGGAACAAGCGAACCCGTGAACAGGCGTTTTACCAGGTCGTCACAGATTTCAATGGGGGCCGTTTCATTGCCGTGAACGCCGGAAGAAAGCACAATATATTTACTTTTAAGATTAAGGGTTTGCGGACAAAAAGCGACGATGCCGGGTGCAATAATGTGAACATGCACACCGTTTTCGAGCTGCAACGTCTGCGGCTTCACGGCGTCAGGGGAAAAGCGGGATAAATTGAGAAAATCGCCATGGGCGAGCAAACGGCTAAGCATGAAGATCCTGAAAATGGTTTACGAGGAAACAGGATCTTATCGGGTTCGCGGTTAAAAACCAACTTTGTCGACAATTACACCAAAAGGCGGCGTAAAGGTGAGCCACCAATCATGATTTCTTTGCGCGCCAGCTCTACAAAATCGTTAAGTGGAACGGCCTTCGAAAACAAATAACCCTGCCCGGTCAAAATACCAATTTCACGCAACTCGTGAAGTTGTTCCGTGGTTTCCACACCCTCGGCAATCACCTGGCAATGCTTGGCTTTACCGATAATTTTGGCTGCTTCGATAATGGCCCGGTTAACCGGGTTCTGACTCAGTTCCATTACAAAGGATTTATCAATTTTTAGTGCATTAATCGACAATTCGCGGATGAATGCCAGGTTTGAATAGCCTTTACCAAAATCGTCTACCGCAATTGCTACACCCAATGCGCTGAGCTCATTAAGCTGCTTTTTCACCATTAACGAATTCGACAGCGCAACATCTTCGGTTAGCTCCAGTTCAAAACGAGACAAGCTTAGATTGTACTTGTCGCGCAAACGCACCAACGTAGGAATGAGCTTGCTATCATAGAGCTGAGTTGGCGAAATGTTTACCGACAACGAGATATCCACACCGTAGGCATCCAGCCGCGACATGTTTTGAAATGCCTGCTCGAAGGTCCAATAAGCCAGTTCGTTCATCATATTATACGACTCGGCCGCTTCAATAAGCGGTCCGGGAAATAACACGCCATCCAGTGGATGATTCCAGCGTAGCAGACACTCTGCTCCAACGATTTGTAATGTATTGAGATTGACTTGAGGCTGAAAATACAACTCAAGTTCATTCTGTTGCAACGCACGTTTAAGATCGGCCTTTAGCGCCAAACTACGTCCGGTTTGCGCCTTCTCTGACATCGACATCGCATGGAAATTTTCGTATTTATTTTCTTTCGCTTGTTTAAGCGCCGCTTCGCCCCGGGACACAAACGCCGTAATTTCAAAATTTTCCTGGGTGCCACTTACCACGCCCACATTGAAGTCAGCAATAAACGCGTTATTCTCGTGTTGCATGGGCGTTTTAAAATGTTCGACAAGATGCTCGTAGGCGGCGTGAAGATCTTTCTTGCGGGTTTTATTCGGCAACACAATGCCGAACACATCGCCACTGATACGCCCAAACTGTACGTTGTCATCAAACAGCAGCACAATACGGTTGGCAATTTCGAGAAGGAACTGATCGGCAACTTTGATGCCCAGACTGGTGGTGACATCGGAGAATCGCACCACATCCACCAGCATGAGTGAAAATTGCTTATGACGACCCGCACACTGTTCTATGGTGTCGATAAAAGCATATCGATTGGGGATCGTGGCCAGGCTTTTGTGTAGTCGGCTCATTGAGGGCGTTCCGAATTTCTGTGCGTTTTTATTCATTTATTATCGCAGAATGAAACCATGTGACGGAAGACTGCGCAAATATTCTTTTGTATTGCAAATCATAACATAAGCCTTCTAGTGAAATACGCTTATTCTCCGTCTTGTCGGAGTAGTTACTCCTGCTAAGTGAAAAGAATTCCCCCCTACACCACCAATTTAACGAAAAATATAAACCAAAATAACTTTTTAATGGAATTTTTATTTCATTTGCGATATTGTGTTTTTCATTAAGACTGAAATAATCAGCAGATAAGGATGAGCAATGCCTGAACTACTCTCAAAATATCGTGCACCTGAAACCGAGACCTGTACCCAGGAGATTTCTCCTGAATCTGCGGGTTGGAAGTACGTTGGCTTTGAAGTTTTCGAACTGAAAGCCGGTGAAGTACTTTCCCAGCAAACTGAAGATAAAGAAGTATGCCTGGTACTGGTGGGTGGTAAAGCCAACGTAAAATCAAAAACGCTTGATCTGAACAACATTGGCGACCGCATGAGCCCATTTGAGCGCAAAAAACCCTATGCCGTTTATCTGCCGAATGACGATGAGTTTACCTTAACCGCCAACACAGATGTTGAAGTGGCAGTATGCAAAGCGCCCGGTAAAGGTGGTGTAAAAGCACGCCTTATTACGCCGGGTGACATTGGTTCAGAATCCCGCGGGAAAGGTTTCAATAAGCGACACGTACATAACATCTTGCCAGAAACAGAGCCCGCTGACAGCCTGCTAGTGGTAGAGGTATACACCGACGAAGGCAATACCAGCTCTTATCCGTCGCATAAACACGACCAAGATAATGCCCCACACGAAACCTACCTGGAAGAAACCTATTATCACCGCATTGACCCGCCCCAGGGCTTTGTATTCCAGCGTGTTTACACTGAAGATGGTGAGATTGATGAATCGATGGCGGCTTACAATAAAGATGTCGTCATGGTGCCTAAAGGCTACCACCCTGTTGCTACATTAGCCGGTTACAACAGCTATTACCTGAACGTGATGGCGGGCCCCGACAGACGCTGGTGTTTTGTCTGGGAAGACGCGCATAACTGGGTCAATTCGCCCGCTTACGGAGAATAGACTCGGTAAGCACCTTGTCATCCGTTGCGGTTGGGTACAGACGGATGATTTTATGGCCTGCTCATTTGAGCAGGCCTTTTTTATACCCAATACCGGGGAAACATGCCCCAAGCTAGTTCCCCGAAACAGCCACCGATTGACCTGCAGAGGCAAGCTTTTGCTTTCGACCGGCCCGTAAGCTACCAATGGCATTCACAATAAGCGCAAAGAAAATCAGCCCCATACCACTTAATGCCATAACACTGAGTGATTCATGCAACCACCAGGCACTCAGAATAGCGACCCACACCGGCTCCAGAGTCATCACAATTGCTCCCTGCCCTTCTGGCGACATACTCTGCGCTTTGAGTAAGAACAGAAACCGTAAGCAGGTGGCCAGTACAATACTGAGCGCCAACCAGTGCCATACGCCATCGACGGATTGCGTGGCATCCCGCTCCCAAAACAAAAATGCGATAAAACAAACGGTTCCGGCAGCAATCAACTGAAAGCAGGTTTGCGTTACGGGTGGAATATCAGCGCAGTATTTTCCATTTACGTTAAAGTACAGCGCATACAATACGGCAGACAGTAGAAACAAAATATCGGATGGCGCCAAAGCGAATCCGTGTCGTAGCGCCAGCAGCCCCAGGCCCGGCATGGCAATGGCCACTGCCAGCCAGGTATGAGGCTGAGCGCGATAGCCAAACATCAGGCCAGTGACAGGAATAAGCAAAAAGCTCAGACTGATAAGAAATGCACCGACGCCAAGCCCTTCTGACAACATCAACGCAAAGCCCCACAACGCGGTTTGTGCGCCAAGCAGACAACCCGTTAAAAGTGCACGGGTTCGCTTTGATGGAGAGGTACTCAGTACCTGCCTGGGCTTCATACCGCCAACCATGATCCCCGAACTGACAAAGCGGATTGCCAGAAAAAACATGGGCGTCATGGCAGTGATCACAAATTTAGAAAACAACCAGCCCGATGCAGCCAATAATGTTACGACTACGAGTAATAAATGAGCATAAAGCCCTGAGCTTTGTGCGTTGTTTTGCAAATGAAACTCTCCTTAAATAAAAACCCCCGCGTAATGCGGGGGCCTGATAACGTTGCTCGGTAATCAACCGTAAAACGGTGGTCTTGGCGGCATGTTGATGGCCTCAACCTGACCGGTTTCCTGCGCTTTAACACAGGCATCACTGGCAACGGCTGCGGCAAAGCCGTCCCAGGAAGTGGGTCCGGTAAGTTCGCGAACCTTGATACCGTCGATAAAGTCTTGTAACTCAACATCGTAAGCATCTATAAAGCGTTTTTTCCAATCGGTCAGCAATGTTTGCGACAATTTCGCTTCTTTGCGGGTAGTAATAGAAACCGGCTCTGGCAAATTAGCCACGCCTTCTTCACCCACCACCGAACACTGAATATCGTAGCCATACTTACAGTTTACGAACACTTCAACGTCGATACGCACACCTTTTGCTGTTTCCAGCAAGACAATTTGTGGATCAGCCAGTTTACTGTGGCTGTACTTGGTCGTGCGCGGGAAGATCACCTGGGCAGAAACATAGTCGTCATCCAGTAACCAGCGCAAGACATCCAGTTCGTGTACCAGTGTGTCCTGAATGGCCATGGGAGTGATATAGGCTTCAGGCACCTCGGGGTTACGGTGCGCGCAGTGTACCATTAGCGGCTCACCGAGCTCGCCATCGTCGATAGCTTGCTTCAACAAGCGGTAGCCTGCATCGTAAGGACGCATAAAGCCAACCTGTACCAAACGTTTTCCGTGGGCGATTTCAGCATCGACAATTTTACGGCAGCCTTCCGCCGTTGTTGCCAGCGGCTTTTCACAGAAGACATACTTGCCCGCTTCAATGGCCGCAAGGACATACTCTTCGTGAGTCGGGCCCCAGCTGGTTACCAGCACCGCATCCACGTCACCAGCGGCAATCAGTTCATGACCGTCACCATAGATTTCTGCATTCAAGCCAAGATTTGCTTTTACTTTCTCAGCGTTTTCACGATTCACATCGGTAAGTGCAACCACTTCTGCACCTACCAGCACTTTTGATAAACGGCGTGCGTGATCAGCACCAATTGCACCCGTTCCGATAACACCAACTCTGACTTTCATCTTATTCTCCAACACAATTAGCGCCAGTATTTGTCGACGTAACGCTGAATTTCTTCACGCATGAATTTTGAAGACGCTTCTGCGCTTTCTTCCCATGCAAATACACAACTTGAGAGCACGCCATCGAAGCCGACTTCGTGCAACGTTTTAAAGAACACATCCCAGTCGATCTCACCTTCGCCCATATTCAGGTGCTGGTGAACCCGCGCATTCGAGCCCGGCGGGTTTACGATGTAGCGCAGTTGCGACGAGGCTTTGTGGTTAAATGTGTCAGCCACCCGCGCATGCACTAGTTCGCCCTTTGTCGCACGGATAGACTCAACTAGATCATCTCCGTAATAATAAGAGTGAGGAGCGATGTACGATGCTTTAATGGCTTTCGAATTGATCGTTTTAATGATTTCCATTGCCGGATGGATTTCTTCCACCCAATCTTCAGGATGCGGCTCGATGCTTAGCGTAAGCCCTTCTCTTTCAAGAATAGGCACCAGCACATCCATAGAGCGCCAAAACGCGTTCTCGCAAGCTTCAGGAGAGTGAATTCCTTGCTGACAGGCATTCGAGCGTTCCGGTGAACCACCGCGTCCAAACTCGGAAATAAGCAACGGAGAGTCCATTTCTACTGCAAGCTCGATACAACGCTTCCAGTTGTCCATGGCCATTTCCCATTCGTCTTTGTACGGGCTGGACCAGCGATACATAGGCTGAATGGTCGCTAGCTGACAATCTGCCTTTTGCATTGCTTGTTTAAACGCTTTGATCCGTGAAGGGAATACCCGGGGGCGTGTCCACCACTTTACAAAATCGTCACGGGGGGACAATTCAATGTAGTCATAACCCAGTTGCTTCACGAATGAGGGCAGTTCCTCCAGGGGAACGTGACGACTCATATACGGGTCGAGGGCGATTTTCATATTTTTTCTCCTCTTTGATTCTGCCGGCAAGCCAGCCCTTATTGGGCCAACGCAGCCTTCATGTAATCCATGCTTTTACGGATTTCAGGTACCTGATTCTCCAGCTCCCAAAGCCCGGCAAAGAAAGGTTCGAATGAGATATATCCTTCGTAACCACCGTCAAATAAGGCTTTAACCTGCGCCACACTGTCGAGGCGATCACCTTCCATCACGAACTCACGATGGCCATCCAGCATGTCGGTAAAGGTAATCTCGCTATCTATCACAGATGAAACATGAACCAGACCGGTCTTTTTCGGATACAGATCAGGATCGCTGGACCCCACATGGTGGAAGGTGTCATGCACCAGACCAAACGTGGCTTCACCGTTAACATCGGCAATGGCGTCTACCGCTTCTTTTTTGAAGCGTAATGTAGAGATAGGGAAACCCAGTGCTTCTACGTAACCTTGTAAACCATGTTTACCTAAGATCCCTTTCAGATCGGTAAGTGCCGTGCGCAAATCCGCGGCCCGCTGTTCATCAGAGCGATTATCGTCGCCGTCTACTAACGGACAGCAAACAAGACCTTTGGCTCCCGCCGCCGCCGCTGTGGCTGCCATTTGCTCTGCCTGAGCCTTACGTTCTTCATTCCACACATTAAATGGGTATAACGCATTAATGCTTAGCACCGTGATACCTGCAGCATCCGCCGCTTCTTTAACGGCTTTTGCCGTTTCTACATCAGTAACGCTGTTTTCTTTTACGTCGTTACGTAACTCAACGGCAGCCATGCCCAGTTCTTTCGCTGCACTGATCAGTTCCAGCGGGCTCAGTGTCGGGCACGCCATGTGATTCAGAGCAAATGAAACGGATTGATTTGACATAAAATGTATCCTGAAAAAATACCCCGATGACCACCATCGGGGTGTTCGGTTTTAGTCCATGGTTGGCATAACAAACTCGGAGCCGCCTTCGCGGATACCGGTTGGCCAGCGAGTTGTCACGGTTTTCAGTTTGGTGTAGAAACGTACGCCTTCTGCGCCGTGCATATGATGATCGCCAAACAGCGATGCTTTCCATCCACCAAAGCTGTGGAATGCCATTGGTACAGGAATAGGTACATTCACCCCTACCATGCCTACCTGAATCACGTTGGTGAAGGTGCGGGCTGCATCACCGTCACGGGTGAAGATAGCGGTACCATTACCAAATTCGTGGTCGTTGATCATTTGTACGGCTTCGTCAAAGCTCTTTGCACGCACCATGGCCAGCACCGGGCCAAAGATTTCTTCTTTGTAAATGGTCATGTCGGTAGTGACGTTATCGAATAATGTGCCGCCGATGAAGAAACCGTTTTCGTAGCCTTCGCGAGTCATGGCGAATTCACGGCCATCAACCACCAAATCTGCACCTTCTTCAGCACCTTTGGCGATGTAGCCAGAGACCTTATCCAAATGCGCCTTGGTTACCAGTGGACCCATGTCTGCATCGGCGTCAGTTCCGGGAGCAACTTTAAGCTTCGCCAGCTCCTCAACCAGACGGGTTTTAAGTTTCTCTGCAATTTCATCGCCTACAGGGACTACCACGGAAATCGCCATACAGCGCTCACCCGCAGAACCGTACGCCGCGCCCATTAGCGCAGAAACCGTTTTTTCCACGTCAGCGTCTGGCATCACCACCATGTGGTTTTTCGCACCACCCAGAGCCTGAACTCGCTTGCCAAAGGATGCGCCGCGCTCGTAGATATACTTCGCAATCGGCGTTGAACCTACGAAGCTTAATGCGGGAATATCCTGGTGCTCGATGAGCGCATCAACCACGTGCTTGCCACCGTGTACAATATTGAAAACACCTGGCGGGAACCCGGCCTGATTTATCAGATCTGCATAGAACAAGGTTGCAGACGGGTCACGCTCTGATGGCTTCAGAATAAATGTATTACCGCAAGCCAGCGCCACTGGGAACATCCACATGGGTACCATGGCCGGGAAGTTAAACGGTGTAATCCCCGCCACTACACCCAGGGGCTGACGCAGCGCATGGCTGTCGATAGATGTACCAACATTCTCAGTCATGTCTGTTTTAAGCAGGTTTGGACCACCGCAGGCGAATTCGACCACTTCAAGACCACGGATAACTTCGCCTTTAGCGTCGGATTCAACTTTACCGTGCTCGCGGGAAATGATGGCCGCAAGTTCATCCAGGTTGTCTTCAAGCAACTGACGGAATTTGTTCATGATGCGCGAGCGCTTTAACGGTGACGTGTTGGCCCAGGCGGGAAACGCCGCCTTTGCCGCCGCTACAGCCGCTTCAATGTCAGCTTCGGTGGACTGCACCACCTCAGCAATCACCTCGCCGGTTGCCGGATTAAATACCGGGCTGAATTCTTTACTTTCGCTTTCAACGATTTTACCGTTGATAAAATTATGAATTTTGTTCACTTTACACTCCGTTTTATCGGTTTCGCGGCAACCGCGGATTACATCAGACCGGCTTCAGTCGCCATGGCCTGTAAGTTTTTATGACCAAGGGTGGCAAAAACCAAAGGATTGGCCACTGCCGGGTCCTGCTCGGCTTCTACCACCAGCCAACCTTCGTAGTTATTCTCTTTCAACACTGCAAATAATGACGGGTAGTCCACACAGCCATCGCCCGGTACGGTGAACACGCCGTTCAGTACAGCATCAAGAAAACTGATATTGCTATTTTTGGCGTCAATCATGACGTTCTTGCGAATGTCTTTGCAGTGCACGTGATTGATGCGCGATGCCCAACGCTTCGCGACGGCAACAGGATCACCGCCGGCAAAGAGACAGTGACCACTGTCCAGCAACAGGCCCAGCTCAGGGCCGGTGCGCTGCATCAATTCATCAATCTCGTCTTCAGTCTGAATGACTGTGCCCATGTGATGGTGATAAGCAAGCTGAACACCATGATCAAGGGCGTGCTTAGCGACCTTGCCCAACTTATCTGTATATTCCTGCCAGCGCGCGGCGGGAAAAGGTCGACGTAGGGACAGAGGTTTGGACTGGTCGCCATGCACGCAACCGGTGACTTCACAGCACACCATCACTTTGCAACCACTGTCGCGAAGTAATTCCAGGTGTGGCTGCATAGCCGCAATTTCTTCTTCCACGCTGCGTTCCAGCAGCATCAGGGAATACCAGCCGGATACGGCTTTCAAACCATGAGCAGCCAGCACAGTATTGAGCTTGTCTGCTTCACGGGGAAACTTGTGACCGAGTTCAAAACCTGCAAAACCAGCTTGCTTACCTTCTTGCAGGCACACTTCCAGTGGCGTGTCGCCACCTAAAGACGGCAAGTCGTCGTTGGTCCAGGTGAGAGGGTTAATACCCAGTTGTACTGCCATCGTTCTTCTCCTCAACAAAGCCTGTTTACAGGTTCTTAAATTGTTTTGCTTTTTGCGCTTCGTAGAACGCGCGGGCCTGTCTCACTTTTTCACGGGGAGACACTTCAGGCACCGCAACATCCCACCAGAAGCCGCCTTCTTTGGTGACTTTCAGTGCATCTGTATCTAATGTGATGACGTAAGTTTTATCCGCTGCTTTTGCCCTTTCTAAGGCCGCTTCAAGTTCACTGATGCTGTCTACTTTCTCTGCCTCGGCGCCAAGTGCTCTTGCGTGACCGGCAAAGTCTGTTTTCGGTGCTCCTTCAGGCACGGTCAGACAGTCGTCCAGCAAATTGTTAAAACCCGGACCGCCACAAAATTCCTGTAAACGGTGAATACAGCCATACCCGCGGTTATCCAGCACCACCAGAATCATTTTGTAGCCAAGCATCACGGAAGTGGCGATTTCTGAGTTCAGCATTAAATACGAACCGTCCCCCACCATCACAAATACGTTTGAGTCGGGCTTTGCCATTTTGGCGCCCAGGCCACCAGCGATTTCATAGCCCATGCACGAGAAACCGTATTCCATGTGGTAACCCCGCGAGAAACGGGTTCGCCACAACTTTTGCAGCTCGCCTGGCAGCCCGCCTGCAGCACAAACAACAATGTCTTCTTCGCCCGCAGCACGGTTTACTGCACCCACCGCTTCAGGGTCAGTCAGAGGCAAGGTGTTTTTATTCGCAGTGGCTTCATCAACATAGTTGTCCCAGGCTGCTTTGGCCGCCGTCGCGTTTTTCTTCCATGCATCATCAGGCGCCCAGCCATGTAAAGCCTGAGACAGCTGCGGCAGCGTTAACTGCGCATCGCCAACTACGGGCTTCGCGTAATGCTTAATAGAATCAAACGGCGCCACATTCACAGACACGATTTTTGCATCTGGATTGATCATGGTGCGGGACCCTGAAGCAAAATCCCCAAGACGCGTACCCACAGCGATAATGAGATCACAGTCGGCAGCCAACGCATTGGTAGAACCGGCACCCGTCACCCCGATACTGCCCATATTTTGCGGATGATCCCAGGGTAGCGCGCCTTTACCGGCCTGCGTTTCTCCTACCGGTATCCCATAGTCAGAGACCAATGCTGACAGCGCACTTTCCGCACCGGAGTAATGCACACCGCCACCAGCAATAAGCAATGGCTTTTTGCTATTTTTGATAAGCTCGACTGCGGCTTTCAGCTCAGCCACGTCGGGCTGTTGGCGACGTAACCGGTGCACTTTCTCAGCAAAGAAATGCGCCGGAAAATCCCAGGCAAAGGTTTGAATGTCCTGAGGTAAAGCCAATGTCACCGGACCACAATCCACAGGATCGGTCAGTACACGCATGGCCTGAGGAAGCGATGTCAACAACTGCTCAGGACGGGTGATGCGATCGAAGAAACGACTCACTGGCTTGAAACAGTCATTCGTGGTCACGGTGTGATCATGGAATGTTTCCAACTGCTGCAGCACCGGATCAGGCATACGCGTGGCAAAAGTGTCACCGGGCAGGAACAGCACCGGAATCCGGTTCACATGTGCAACCGCTGCCGCTGTCACCATATTGGTAGAACCCGGACCCGCAGAGGCGGTACATGCCATCATCTGTTGACGATTCAGGGTTTTTGCATATGCGATGGCAGAATGTGCCATGCCCTGTTCGTTGTGTGCGCGGTAGGTAGGCATATCATCTTTCACCTGATACAAGGCTTCACCTAAACCGGCCACATTACCGTGCCCGAAAATGGCCCATACGCCGGCGAACATTGGCTTGATTTCGCCGCCAATTTCGACTTTCTGCGCCATCATATATTTCACAACGGCTTGCGCCATCGTTAAACGGAGAGTGTCAGACATCGTACAATCCTCAATAATTCGCGTGGCTATTAGAGGCCACGCTTATTCCACACGTTGACCAGATGGCTGTAGTTTTGTTTGATTCCTGCAACCATTTCGTCATCGTTGATTTCGTTTGCCAGCCAGGCTTTTGATGGGCCAGAGAAAATAGAACGGCCAACGGCAAACCCTTTCACCATTTTGCTTTGTGAAGCTTGATTAAACCCTGCTTCAAGTTCGTCCATGGGCGCGTCTAAGCCCAGGATCACAACACCATGACAATGGGGATCATTGGTGTTGACCAGGTGCTCTACCTCTTCCCACGACCGCGCACTCAACGGAGGCAGCTTCCACCAATCAGGCTTGATACCTAAATTGTAGAAACGCTTGAGCGTACGTAGATAGTTTTCGTCAGTGCGAGGCTTGCTGGCCGGTAAGATCACTTCCAGCAATAACTCATGGCCGGACTGGCAGCAGGATTTATAAACTTCACGTACCAGACTTTCGTGTTCCAATCGCATTTCGAGAGAATCATCGGGATGATAGAACACCAGGCATTTAACAATTTGTTCGGCTGGCCAGCTGATTAGCTGACTACCAATATTGCCGTGTTCAAGGCGCAGCGGACGCGAGCCCGGTAACTCGATGGGGCGTGCCACCCACCAGCCTTTTCCGGTAACTTCGTTCAATACGGCCTGACCATATGTGCCATCCACAAACACACCGATTTTGCCCTGTAGGCCCAGTTCTTCACGGGATTCTTCTGCTGCCCGCAAAATAAGCTTCTTCAGTTCAGGGATGCGGCTGATATCTGCCCCTGCATCAATGGCCATTTTTTCCAGCTGACTGCGATGATCAAAAGCCAGAATGTTCAGCTCTTCCCAACTTCTGTCGCGGGTGGTTACGCGATGCAGATGCTGCAGGCGCTTATCCAGATCAGGACGGGGAACAGATTCTGCCCGGCTCAGGTAGTCGTCGAGTTCTTCCGCGCTGGGCATAGCTGGTGCACAGCCATGGCGTGATACCACCAGCGCACCACACGCATTGCCGTACTGGCAGGCTTTTTCCCAACTATCACCGTTCAGGTAACCGCGTAACAAACCCGACATAAAGGCATCACCGGCTCCCAACACGTTCATCACCTCAACCCGTACGCCAAGAACATTGAGCGCGCCATCTATATGGTCAGGCAAATCACCTTCGAATACTGAGCAACCTAAAGCGCCTCTTTTACACACCAATACAGCATCGGTGTGTTTACGCACGGTTTTCAGCGCTGTTAAGGTATCTTCTGAACCGCCGGCAATATGAAATTCTTCTTCAGTGCCGACAATCAGGTCGAAGTGGCCGAGTACGTCCTGCAGATTTTGGGTAACTTCCTCAGATGCGATAAAACGGGTCTCTCCATCACCCGGGTTCGTTAACCCCCAAAGCACCGGGCGATAGTCTATATCCAGCGCACGCTTAACGTTGTTACGTCCTGCATATTCAAGTGCCGTTAGCACGGCTTCGCGGGTTTTTGGGTTAGACAAATGTGTGCCGGTAATGGCAAGTGCCCGGGATGATGCAATGTAATCCTCTTTTACATCTTCCGGCGTAATCGCCATATCGGCGCAATTGTCACGGTAGAAAATCAGTGGGAATGTGTCTTCATCTTTCAGACCCAGCAACACAAGCGCAGTCAGACGCTCTGGATCAGTAATCAGATTACTGGTATCTACGCCTACCCGGGTGAGCTCTTCACGCAGGAAACGTCCCATATGTTCGTTTCCTACCCGGGCCAGCATAGAGGATTTCAATCCCATTCTTGCTGTACCGTAAGCGACATTGCCAGATGAACCACCCAGATATTTGGCAAACGTTGTTTCGTCTTCCAGGCGTGCACCAATTTGCTGACCATATAAATCAACGGCCACGCGTCCCATGCAAATCAGATCAAGTTTCTTATTCGTGATACTCATTTTATTGTCCTCGTACAACGCGCGTTTTGCGAAATGCTGGCCGCGTCTGTCAGGGGTTTTCACGTTAGTTGTTAAATTTTCGATAAGCTTAATTAAACGAAATAAATATTTCAACAACTAATTTTCGAAATTTTAATTTCATTCCAAGATTACTATAACCTTTATACAATTTTTCATTAATTACAGTAGGTTAAATAGAAAAATAGTGAGTGAAATTTTTGTTTCAAACCGATTTCATTTGAGAAGAAATCAGTTCTTCCACCAAAGCCGGAACAAATTATGTTTAACATTTAATGCACGAGTATGATGCTCTGTTAGCGCCAGCTCCGGATCGTCCATCATGTAGTCACATAATTTAGTAATTTCAGACAACACATCACGATGTTGGGGGTTCTGGATATGCGACTCCACCCAGCCCACAAAAGCAATGCGTTCTCCCCGTTCCACAGGTAGCACCTGATGCATCACCCCCGAGGGGTAGAAAAGCAGCGTTCCCTTCGGCTCTTTCAACTTCATCACTTCCCCACTGGCGAAAGCCAATTCAAGCTCACCGCCTTCATAATCATCGGGATCGTTGAGAAAGAGCGTCAGGGAGTAGTCTGACCTGACCTGCTGCTGCCCATTACCTAAAAAAGCAGAGTCTGCATGCTTCCCATAAAACCCGCCTTCTCTGTAGCGATTAAATCGTGGATTCACCAGGCTTTTTGGAAACATGCGTGTACGTATAAAACTACTTTCCATAATCGCCTGGGTGATTTGTCGCATCAGAGCATCGGCCGGTGCCGTTTGCTGGCCCATCTGAAACGCAATCTCTTCATTACCTTTTACTTTTTGCCGGTAGAGCTTGCCCGGAGCCAGCCCCGATGCCCAGGGCAACGGGCTAAGCTGGCTTACCAATTCATCGCATTGCGATGCGCTAAGTAGAGGAACCCGGGAAATCATCCGCGACTCTCCTGAACCCGATGTCTGACTTGCCCTGCATGCGTCGTCAACGCCTCTGCTTCTTCAGATTCCAGGCTTTCTTTTCGGGTAAACCAGTAAGTACCGCTGATGAAATACAACACGGTGGGTACCATCAACCATTCTTTGAATTCTGGCAGTGCTGCCGTTCCGGCAACATATACCCACACCGCCAGGCCGCAACAGGCAATCAATGATGAAATAGCAACAAACTTGGCCAGCGATACCAGACTGCTACGACGAGTGCCGGCTCTAGCAGCCTTGACAATAGCTGCATCCTGGCTAAAGAAAGCTTCTTCTTCACGAATGCGTTTGTCGTAAGCCGCTTTCTCTGCCGCTTGTTGCTCCGGATAAGCGACTTTTGCCCCGGCGAATGCGGCTGCAACCATGTAGGTAACCGTCGCTGCAATCCAGGTAGGAAGTAGTAAGAAGAACAGATGTACGCCAGCAATCTGATTCAGGAAGAGCGCGAAAGCCAATGAACCAATCCAGGCGCCTAATGCCGGGCCATTGATGTGACCGCCACGATATTGATTCCAGTATTGTGTCATACCAAACTTAGGTAACAGCCAGTGCTCGGCCACCAGAATGGCGCCGATGGGTGAAATAGCCAGACCCATGATGCCGAGAAAATCGAGCATTTGTGAAAAAACAAAAGGGAAACAAGCAATAATGGTGGTAAATACGCCTACGACAGCCGTTACTTTAACGCGACACCATTTAGGGTTCAGCGATTGAAATGCCAAGCCGGCGCGATAAATTGTCGGATTCGAGGTTGTCCAGCCAGCGATAACAACAGCAATGATGCCTGCCCAGCCCAGTGCCTGATAGGCCACTTCGCCAGCATCAAGCTGCGTGATGCTGGTTTTAAGTAACAAGGCAGCAGCGGCACCCATAATACCGGCACAAATCCACGCCATATAATGACCAATGAACATACCAAGTGAAGATAAATAACCGTAAGAAGAACGACGGGCGAAACGCAGGATTGTCATGTCAGACATTGCGCCATGCATTGGCAAATTACATACCCAGGCAAAAGCGGCTACGTGCCATACACCAAGACCGTTGTCTTTTTCCTGCCATATAAAGGTATCACCCACAGTGATGAAATCACCGAAGCTATGTATTCCTGATACTGCCGTTGTTGAAGATATTAAAATAGGAAGCGCGGCAACGCCGCCGATGAAGAACATCAGAATCATCCAGGGTGCACAAACCGCAGCAAACTGCGCCACTTTTTTAAACCCGTTAATGGCAACATAACCAATGACCGCCCCCACGCACACTGCAACCAATACAAAACTGGCGCTATTGGGATACCAGGAGACTTGCGGAGGAATATCAAAGGGAATACGCACCGCTGACGCCGAAACGGTGATCATGGCGCCAGCAATAATCACGAACAACACACCATTGATGACGCTGTAAATTTTAACAATGCCCGGCCCGGCGACCTTTTCAAGATAGCTATATAGTGTCAGTCGCGTGCGGACTGCAATAGGGGCACAGATCCACGCCCAGGTGAGCACGGCAAACAGGTTACCAATTAGCAAACCAACAAAAATATCGTAGGTAGACACGCCTAACGAAACAAATAATGCACCGATAACAAACTCTGTGCCGGCAACATGTTCACCTGCATAAGCTGCAGCGAAATGCCTGGCGGGTTCGAGCTTATTCGCCGCTACAGGCTGATTCTCAAATTCTTGTACTTCGCTCACGGTGGCGACCTCCAGTGTAGGATAACTAAAGTGTAGAAGACGTTGCGGAAGCCGCGGCCCCGGTACTAAATACACGGGCTGAATAGCGGCCATTCCTGCAGTTTTCTTACAAAACGTTTATTTCGATATTTTTTAAAGTTAAAATGACATTTGATTAACTAAAGCCAAAATAACCCAGTTCAAAATTCATTTCAAACGAAATTTTTATTTCATTTATCATTATTTCAATCACCGCTCATCATTGTGGTGATTTTGAAAAACACCCTAAAAACACGCCAAATCGAGCGAACATAGCGGGATACAGCCACTTTTTGACGAACTGCACTGTTAACCCAATGTGAAATTTTTATTTCTTTTTGTTTGACTATAGAAATTTTATTTTGTAAAAATATTGTCAGCTGATGGCAACCCTACTTAAAAAAGTCGTCAGGACACACTAAATAGTTAACCAAAACTTTACAAAAAGACGTCATTCTGGAGACACGCATATGAAAGCCGGTTACAGAAAAACCTTATTGGCCTGTTGTATAACCAGTGCATTATCCCCTCTTGCACTTGCTCAGGAAGCACAACCGCAAGATCAGGCAGCACAGGACGCAGAAGTCATAGAAGTACGAGGTATTCGCCGCAGTTTAAGTGAAGCACAGGACATTAAACGTTCAGCACCAGGCGTGGTTGATGCTATTTCAGCCGAAGATCTGGGTAAATTTCCTGATACCAACATTGCAGAATCGCTGCAGCGCATCCCGGGCATTGCTATCGACCGTAATGGTGGCGAAGGCCAGTTTGTAACCGTTCGGGGCTTTGGTCCCAGCTTTAATACTGTGTTGGTTAACGGGCGTCGTATTGTTTCTGAAACAGGCGGACGGGAATTCAGTTTCGACCTTTATCCTGCCGAACTCATTTCCGGTGCTGAAATATACAAAACCGGCGTTGCATCTCTGCAAGAAGGCGGTATTGGTGCAACAGTAAATCTGAAAACAGCCCGCCCATTCTCACTGGCAGACGGAACCATGCTGTTTTCCGGCAAAGCACTGTATGACGACAACAGTGAAGAAACCACGCCACAATTATTCGGTCTTTATTCCACCAGCTTTAATGACGGTGCAACCGGCTTCTTGATTTCAGGCTCGTACCAAAACCGAAAATCTCAAGAAGATTTCACTAATACCAACGGCTGGTTACCTACCGATGTTGAAAACATTAATTTTGCAGAAGGTGTGGATGCAAACCCGGGCAATGTGACAACGGCCTTTATTCCCCGTGAAACGCAAACTGGACGTCGTCTGCAGGAACGTGAGCGCATGAATGTGCAGGCAGTGTTCCAACATTACCTGAAAGATGAATTACTGCTGACTGTTGATGGTTTCTACAATAAATTCGACGTGAACTCCAACGCGACTATGCTGGGTTCTTGGTATGGCACGCCGGCTGCCACCAGCAATGTTATTTTGAATGAGAACGGTACCGTTCTGGAACAGGATATCTCTTCAGAGGTGGGTATTCTGAATCGCCTGGAAGGCCGTCCTACAGAAACCCGTGCCATTGGTTTTAACCTGAAATGGCTGGCTACCGACGAACTGACCACAGTATTTGATTTTGGCTATTCTGATTCAGAAGCGAAACAAGGCACAGGTAATGGTCAGGCGGTGATGGGCTTCACTGATGATCCGAATGATCCAACCGATGATTTCCATTTCGATAATTACGGCAACGAAGCGCAGGTCATTTATCCTGAAGCCATCGTAAATCGCCTGCTTGATAAAGATAGCTATCGCTCACACGTTGCTCAGTATGGCGATCAGGCCGGTGACGGTACTGGCGGTAACTCAGTGGAAGCCAGCATTTACCAGTTTGCTATTGATAACGTATACGAACCGTATGACGGCGGTATGCTCAGAAACATCAAGTTTGGTGCTAACTACTCAAAAGAAGATAAAACGGTTGATATTGTTCGCCCAAGCTTCGATGTGTTCTGTCAATATTGCTTCTTTGGTATTGATGTTCCTAATGAATTGGTTCTCGATTTCGACACCAGCGGTTTACTGGACGGCGTTTCTCCGGATACGTTCCGTGATATCTACAGCTTTAACCTGAACGACTACATCGGCTGGCAAACCTCTGCGGAAGGCTTTGCGGCCCGTGATGAATATTATGGTCTTGAGTCGGGCACATCACAGGCGTTTTACGAAGCGCAGCCGGGTGGATTTCTGGGTACACGCCAACCAGACAGCTACGAAGTGAGCGAAACCATTTTTGCAGCCTATGCCGACATGCTGTTTGAAGGCTCTCTGAAAGACATGGAGTGGAAACTCAATACCGGTGCGCGTCTGGTTTACACTAAAGACGAAGCAACAGGTTCACAACAAAACTTAGTCAGTCTGTCTCAAACCACAGCGACACAATATAATCCCGGTTTTGATACCTCTGGCAATGAATTTCAATCAGAGTCGAATGACTATCTGAAGCTGTTGCCAAATATCAGTTTCACGATTAATCCTACTGAAGACTTTGTGGTACGCCTCGCGGTATCTGAAACCATGACCCGTCCGGAACTGAAAGATCTGGCACCACGTTTATCTTATCTGGATTTACGCCCGGGTTCTTTGAATGCCGTTGCCGGCAATGTGAACCTGAAGCCTTATACCTCTATTAACCTGGATGCGTCGTTCGAGTACTACTGGGGTGAAATCAATTACGTGAGTCTGGCGTTGTTCCAGAAAGAGGTGCAGAACTTCATCGTGACAGATAATGAAGTGGTTACCATTTCTGATGTCGACATCCAGCAGCCACTTATTTCAGCAGATGCCGCCATTGACGCCAATGCCGGTACCATCGACTTTAATGTTCAGCGCCCTCTCAACAGTGAAACGGCAGACGTTAAAGGTATGGAACTCGCGGCACAGTATGCGTTCGATAGCGGTGTGTTGGAAGGTCTGGGTTTCTCAGCCAATGCCACATTCCTCGATTCAAATGCTGAAATTGCATCAAATTCTGATGTCAGCACCCTGTTCGCGATTCCCGGACTGGGTAACTCAATGAATGCGACCATGTTTTATGAAAAAGGTCCCATTGAAGCTCGTATTTCCTGGAGCAACCGTGATGAATTTCTTGAATATCTGATCAACCCGAAAGCCGGTGTTGAACCCGTATTCACAGAAGAATTCTCACAAGTTGACTTCCAGCTGACCTACCGTATCAATGATGATTTCTCTGTCTTTGTAGAAGGCACAAACATCACTGATGAAGCCATCCGTAAACACGGACGGTACGACGAACAGTTCATTCTGTATCGTAATACCGGTCCGCGTTATGCCCTTGGTTTCAGAGGTCAATTCTAATAAATCCTCCGGGTCAAATCCGGGCGGAGCTCAGCTCCGCCCGTCTTTGTTTAGGCGTGAAATATCTATTTCACGATTATTGCATTTATTTTTAATGGAACCTGAACATGAAACTGTCCTGTTGCACAGATGTACTTAGTAAACTCTCATTCGAAGACATGCTCGATACCCTCAAACTCAAAGGGGTAAGTGCCATCGAAATTACAACCGGCGGCTGGTCTTCTGCCCCACACCTGAATATGACGAAGCTGCTCACTGATAAAGGTGCTCGCGAAGCATTTCAAAGCGCATTAAGTAAACGCGGTATGACGATTGCCGCGCTAAACTGCTCAGGCAACCCACTAGATCCAGGCCCTATGGGACAAGCGCATAAAGAAGCCGCTTTTAACACCATGGAGCTGGCCGGGCTATTGGGTGTGAAGAAAATTGTGATGATGAGTGGCCTGCCGCCTGCCTCGCCGGAAGACACCGTGCCAAACTGGATAACTTACACCGTAAGTTGGCGTGCTGATCTGAAAGAGAAACTGGATTACCAATGGAATGACGTTGCAATCCCATTCTGGAAAGCACTGGTTGCCCATGCTGAGCATCATGGCGTTGAGAAAATCGCGCTGGAAAACTTCAGTGCACAGTTAGTGTGGAACCCGGAAACACTGTTCCGCTTACGCAATGCCGTTGGCCCCATGGTTGGCCTTAACGTAGACCCAAGCCATATGATCTGGATGGGGATGGACCCGATAGCCGTTGTGCGCGAACTGGGTGACGCCATTCATCACGTACATGGAAAGGACATTCGTCTGGAAAAAGGCATGGTAGAGAAGAATGGCCTGCTTGAAACCAAAGTTGTTGAAGATGTGGCAAACCGCACCTGGAACTACGTTGCCGTGGGTTGTGGCCGCGACTTGCAATGGTGGAAGGCATTTTTTTCGGTGATCAGAATGACCGGCTACAACGGTTTTGTTTCACTGGAAATGGAAGATCTGACCATGTCTATGGAAGCCGGTCTGGACACGTCCATTGCCGCGTTAAAGCAAACGATTAGTCAGTGAAAACAAGAGAATAATGGGTTAGAGTAGCGAGCATGAATAACCAGAAAGATAAAGATGTGGATACTGAAAAAAGTCTGAACTGGGGTGAATTACAGGAGTTAATAAAATCCCGTTATCCTCAGATGAGCAAGCGTTTAAAGCAAGTCGCAAAATTCGTACTGGAAAATCCCGATGCTGTGGCATTTGAGACCATCGCGGTAATTTCTGAGCGAATCAACGTACCGCCATCAACGCTTATCCGTTTTGCTTCCGCCCTGGATTTCAGTGGTTTTAACGAAATCAAGCAGGTTATTAAAGAAGTAAAGCTGGAGAACACCAGTAACTACAGCAATCGTATTCAGCTCGTTCGCAGCCAGCAAAGTTGGGAGAGCGATGAACTGCTCCCCCGCTTCGCCAAAGCAAACCGTGATGCGTTACGCCATCTCGAAGATACGGTGACCCGTGATGAAATCAAGCAAGCAGTAGAACTGATGCGCAAAGCGCGTCATATCTTCTTGCTGGGTAACGGCCGGGCACACACCGTAGCCACATATCTGCATTACGCACTGAATCATATCGACAAGAAAATCTTCATGATCAGTGGTACCGGCGGTATGTTCCAGGAACAGATGTCTAACGTAGAACGTGGTGACTTGCTGCTGGCGATCAGTTTCAGCCCCTACTCTTCTAACACTTGTGAACTTGCTGCTCAGGCTGCTAACCGGGGAGTTACAGTATTGTCGATTACAGACAGTCCGATATCACCGCTTGCAAACACCAGTCAGCAATCTTTCATAGTACAGGAAGCGAGAGTCGACGCTTTCCGCTCGCTGTCTGCATCGCTGTTGTTGTCTCAGGTTCTTGCTATTGGCCTTGCCGACAGCCGTTCTGATGAAGGCTATCAGAGCAATGGTACCTTACCCGAATAAAACCTTTTTACGCGCCCGTTGTAACCGCATCGGGCGCGGCTAATGCACAGTCAATAAACGCAGAAATGGCACTGGATGGATTGTCTTTTCTGTACACCAGATAGGTTGGTGCAAAGGCGATATCTTCATCTACCGTTTTCAATGTTAGCCCTTCAGTTTGATGCAGTGCCAGTACTGAGCGCGGGACCATGGCAAGCCCCATTCCGGCGATAACACAGCCAATCATGGTGAAATGACTGGGGATCTCCGTGACTCTTTCGCAAACATGGTTGTGTCTGGCGAGCCACTTTTCCAGTCGATGTCGATACGAGCAGCCGCGGCTATAGCCAACCATGGTCAACGTCTCCGGCAATGCAGAGTTGCTTTCCCACTCTCGGGGCAAGATGAGCACTAACTCCTCTTCGAAGCACTTCACCCGTTCCAGTCTACGGTCGTCGGGCGGGTCCGATGCCATCACTAAATCGAGCTCTCCAGCCAGTACCCGCTCAATCAGCGGCATAGAGGCGTTGGCAGTCAACTCAAGTTGGACAGCGGCATAATGTTGGTGAAAGCGGGCCAGAATACCGGGTAATCTGGCGGCCGCACTGCTTTCCATTGATCCCAGTCGTAGCAAGCCTGCTGGCTCAGCATCGGTGAGTTCAGCAATCGCCTGTTTTTGCAGATTAAGGATTTTATCGGTGTATTCGAGTAAACGAAGCCCTGCTGACGTCACCGTCAACCGGTTGCTCTCGCGCAAAAACAGATCAGTATTGAGTTCAGCTTCCAGTTTCTTAAGCCTTGCAGTAACGTTCGACGGCACCCGGTGCAATACCTCCGCCGCCCGACTGACACCGTTTTGTTCAACAACAGTTTTAAAAACCAGCAGATCTGAAATATCCAACACTTCCCCACAATTTCATTTTTAATGAAAGAAACCTTCTCATTTATTCATTATTATTGAAAGTTAATTTTCCTTATACTTTCCGCTATAGTGAATGAAAGGAGAAATATATGACCTCAGCCCACAGCGAAAACCAGTCACTGGTGACTAAAGGGTTAATTTATGCCCTGGCCGCCGTAATGATATGGACGGGCTTTATTCTGATCACCAAAGCCGGCGCCCTCGCTGCACTGGCCATCCCTGATATGATGATGGTGCGTTTTGGTACCGCGTTCATTCTGTTCTCTCCCTTCATCTGGAAACATCGACGGGTTATATTTCAGCGAAGAATGCTGGCACTGGGTGCAATTGGTGGTCTGGCCTACGGATTAACGGTATTCAATGGCTTTTCTCTAGCCCCGGCTACCCATGCTGCTTTATTACTTCCGGGGCTGATGCCCATCATGATTGCAGTGCTTGCATACTTCCTTGCCGGAGAGCGACACACCCGTCAGGCGTGGACAGGCATTCTGTTCAGCAGCGCAGGCATCATTGCCCTGCTAATCGAAACCCTGCTAATGGATACGTCCTATCTGGCTGGTGATATAAGCTTTATTATGGCTTGTGTTTTCTGGGGGATTTTTACCGTATTGCTGCGCCGCTGGGGATTCGCCCCATGGCATGCAACCCTGGGCATCATCACCTTTACTACGCTACTTTTTGCACCGGTTTACGCGCTGTTTCTGCCCCACCATATTGCTGACAGCAGCTGGGAAATGATTGCCCTGCAGGCCTTTTATCAGGGCGTAATGGCCACTACCGTTCAAATGGTCTTATACGCAAGAGCGGTGCACATACTTGGCGCAACCCGTATGGGCGGACTCATGGCGCTGGTGCCGATTTTCGCCAGTGTGATTGCAGTACCATTATTTGATGAGGTGTGGACCACGGGACTTTCTATTGCCATAGTGATGATTCTGACAGGGACACTCATCAGTAATAATCCGGTACAGGCGCTAAGCGGACAGAAGCGTCAGGCTACTTGATACACGCACTCCCTGCATGTTAATCACCACAGCGTTAGTGATGTGACGCCCAATACCAGTTATCGGTATATTTTATTATTTGCGTCACATCATCCTCATTCAAATCTGAGTAGTTCCTTGGATCGCCACCGTCAGGTACAAACAAAAAACCAGAGTAATTGTCCAGTATGCCTCTGTATGTGAAAAAGAAAACGTAAACCAATCCGTCAATATCCCGGACCACAATCTCATTTCCACCCATTGATATTTTTGAATACGCGGAGTTAAGGGCAATCAGTGCTGAGTTATGACTGACATTCGGGACAAGTTCGCCTGAGTAAACTCTTTCGACGACCTCCTGGCGTTGAGACTCATACAAATGAAAATCTGCATCTATCCATAGATTTGTAAAAGGAACAAACAATACTATGGCAAAGGCAGAGAACTGAATTACTGCAGGTATGGTTGCCCGCCATCGGATTTCTCTGAACTTAAATAGACATGAAAGACTGAAGCATGCTCCCGTAATAAACAGAACCATTACCAACCACATCAGCGGTAACATCAAAAAAGGCGTTATCCAGTCAACAATTGTCCACTGAAAGGCGATAACCAAAATTGCAAACGCTGACACACCAAAAGCCAGTGTTGTTCTTTTCCCTATTCCTTTAACCATAAACTTCCCTGTTATTAATTCTGATACTGTATCTTGCGTTAATTCTCACAATATCGTTAATAGTCGGTTTTGGACATACTATCAGGCTCATATGCTGATGTGCCTGATTTATACTACCTAGTATCTCTGGTAGCCCCTCCAAACCATTGGCTCTGGTGAAACTAAAAAGGGGACCTACCTTCGTAGCTCCCCTCTTTCTATTTGTCAGGTAAAACCAGACTTAACTTTCAGCTTTCCGTATTACTTTACAGAACAGGAATCCAGCTTCCAGATACGATCAACGTAATCTTTAATGGAACGGTCTGAAGTGAACTTACCCATCTTCGCGGTATTGATAATGGCCATTTTCGCCCAGCGCTCTTTATCGCGATACGCTTCGTCTACCAAAATCTGCGCATCAGAATAGGCACGGAAATCAGCCAGTACCATGTACGGGTCGCCGTTATCTAACAAGCTTTGTTTTATAGACACCAGTGCGCCTGGTTTGCCTGGAGTGAAGTAATCTGTCTCTAACCAGTCCAGAACGGCTTTGATTTCAGGGTCGCGATAGTAGTAGTCCAGCGGCTTGTAGCCTTTTGCCTGCAACGCGTGCACTTCATCAACATCCATACCAAAGATAAAGATATTCTCGTCACCCACTTCTTCTGCAATCTCGATGTTTGCGCCATCCAATGTACCAATGGTAAGCGCACCATTCAGAGCCAGCTTCATGTTACCGGTGCCTGACGCTTCTTTACCGGCAGTACTGATTTGCTCAGACAGATCTGAAGCAGGAATCATTTTTTCAGCCAGTGATACCCGATAGTTAGGCAGGAACACAACTTTGATTTTGCCCTTCACGCGAGGATCATTATTCACCTTATCAGCCACTTTGTTGATGGCATAAATAATGTCTTTCGCCAGTTTGTAACCCGGCGCGGCCTTAGCTCCAAAGATAAACACCCGTGGATGCATATCGTAATCGGGGTTTTCAAGAAGTCGACGGTACAGCGCCATAATGTGAAGCAGGTTAAGATGCTGACGTTTATACTCGTGCAGACGCTTAATTTGCACGTCGAAAATAGCATTCACATCTACGTCGATATCCAGCGACTGTTTAATTTCTTGTGCTAACAGTTTTTTGTTTTCCAGTTTCACTTTCATGAACTGTTTCTGGAAGGTTTTATTGTCAGCAAACTTAGCCAGACCTTCGAGTTTCTTGAGATCGGTAGGCCAATCGCTGCCAATCTTCTTATCAATTAACGCAGACAATGGTGGGTTACACGCTTTCAGCCAACGTCGTGGCGTAATGCCGTTGGTCACGTTAGTCAGCTTGCCCGGCCACATTTCGTCAAATTCAGGGAACAGATCTTTCTTCACAAGGCGGGAGTGAATTTCTGCTACGCCGTTAACTGCAAAAGAGCCAATCACAGACAAGTTACCCATACGTACCATTTTCTCGTTACCTTCTTCGATAATCGAGAGTTTGGCTTTCTTAGCATTGTCGCCTGGCCACATTGCATCCACTTCAGCCATGAATCGATGGTTAATTTCGTAGATGATCTCCAGGTGGCGCGGCAGAATCTTTTCAATCATACGTGCAGGCCATTTTTCTAACGCTTCTGGCAGCAAAGTATGGTTGGTATAAGCGAACACTTTAGTACAGATATTCCACGCGGTATCCCAGTCAAGCTCAGCACGGTCTACCAGAATACGCATCAGTTCCGGAATGGCGATAGCCGGGTGCGTGTCATTGAGTTGAATAACCACCTGATCGACAAAACGACTCCAATCGTCACCGTGAGCACGCTTATAACGGCGAATGATGTCTTTCAGTGAACAGGAACTAAAGAAGTATTGCTGAATAAGACGCAACTCTTTACCCGCTTCCGTTTCATCGTTGGGGTAAAGTACTTTCGAGATGGTATCGGCCTGTACGTTTTCACGCTGAGCATCCACATAACCACCGGCGTTAAATACGTCCCAATTGAAGTATTGAGATGATTGGCTCTTCCACAAACGCAGAACGTTTACGGTTTTGCCGCCGTAACCTACTACCGGAATATCCCAAGGTACACCTTTAACAATCGAACCTGGGTGCCATTCTTTCTGGATGCGGCCGTTCTCACCATATTTGGTTTCTACATAACCGTATAAAGAGACTTGCTGGATAGATTCTGGACGGCAAATCTCCCAGGGGTTCCCGAAGTCACGCCAGCTGTCCGGGCGTTCAATTTGCGCACCGTTTTGAATTTCCTGACGGAATAAACCATGTTCATAGTGAATGCCATAACCAATTGCGGGTAATTCCATTGTGGCCAGAGAATCGATAAAACACGCAGCTAGGCGACCCAATCCACCGTTACCCAGCGCCATGTCAGGCTCTTCTTCCATCACATCCGCCAGTTCAATACCCAGCTCTTTCAGCGCTTCATTGGCTACGTCATATAGTCCAAAATTTTGCAGGTTATTAGACAGTAGACGACCCATAAGGAATTCAGCAGAGAAATAATGTACTGCGCGGGTATCGTTGAGGTAATGGGTTTTCTGCGTCTTTCGCAGGCCTTCGAGCACCTGTTCTTGCATGGCAGCACAGGTCGCTTTCCACCAAGCATGGTTGTTGGCTTTGTTTTCGTCGGTGCCTAAGGTGCAGTGTAAATGACGAATGACAGCAGATTTAAATTCGTTCTTATCGCCTGCGGTAACCGCAACAGGTGCAGAAGGTTTTGCACTGGTTGATTTTGCGTTCATATCAGTTCTCACTTAACAATGTGGTCAACCATATTGACCAAAGATGGTTAAAACTAACCCAATGTGTAATTTAATTACATCGGTAAAAATCAAGATGACAGCAATATAACAGTGTTAAAAACAACTTTTTGTAAAAGTTTTGTTAATTACCAAAAAAAATGGGCTGCATTTTTAAATACAGCCCATTTATTAACATAAAATTTACAACATTTTAGTATTAATACAACATTTGCGTTTTTACTTAATGATCTTCGCGACTAATTCTTCAGCTTCTTTAATAAGTGACTGTAAGTGAGTTTCACCATTAAAGCTCTCAGCATAAATTTTGTAAATCTGCTCAGTACCTGAAGGGCGCGCTGCAAACCAGCCATTTTCAGTGGAGACTTTTACGCCGCCAATTGCGGCATTGTTACCCGGCGCATGGGTTTGCACCGCAGTAATGGGCTCTCCGGCCAGCGAATCACTGGTAACGACAGAAGCATCCATTGCAGACAGTTTTTGTTTCTCTTCAAGTGTAGCTGCTACATCGACACGCTGGTAAACCGGTGCGCTAAATTTTTCTGTAAGGGCAGCATAATGTTCGCCAGGATCTTTCCCCGTTACCGCGAGAATTTCAGCGGCCAGCAGACACATAATAAAACCGTCTTTGTCTGTCGCCCAGGTTGTGCCATTACGCTGCAGGAAAATTCCCCCTGCACTTTCTTCACCGGCAAAAGCGATTTCGCCGTTTGATAAGCCACCCACGAACCACTTAAAACCGACGGGCATTTCTGCCAACTCGCGTCCCAGACTGTCGGCGACACGGTCAATCATGGAACTCGATACCAGGGTTTTACCTACTTTGAGTGAGGTTGGCCAGTTCGGGCGATGTTGATACAGGTAGTTAATGGAAACGGCCAAATAATGATTAGGGTTCATTAAACCAGAGCTTGGGCAAACGATACCATGGCGATCAAAATCAGGATCGTTCCCCCACGCCAGGTCGAACTTATCCTTCAGCTCAATCAAACCCGCCATGGCATAAGCCGATGAGCAATCCATACGAAGTTTGCCGTCTTTGTCGCGACGCATAAAACCGAACTGCGGGTCAACCTTGTCGTTTACTACCGTAATGTCGAGACCATATTTTTCGGCAATACGTTCCCAGTAGCCCACACCAGCGCCGCCAAGAGGGTCCGTGCCCAGTTTCAAGCCCGCTTTGGCAATGGCTTCCATATCAACCACACTCGCCAGGTCATCGATATACGCTTCCATAAAGTCCGCTTCCTGGACTTTACCTTCAGCTCTCGCTGCCTGAATATTGATACGTTTAACGTCTTTATTGCCATTGGCGATAAGCGCGTTAGCGCGCTTTTGTATGACCGATGTGACGTCGCCATCGGCAGGACCACCGTGGGGAGGATTGTATTTGAAACCACCATCGCTTGGCGGATTATGAGATGGCGTTATCACGATACCGTCTGCAAGGTTTTCACTTCGCTGACGATTATAACGGATAATGGTGCGTGAAATGACTGGCGTTGGCGTGTAGCCGCGGCTGGCGTTGTCGGCTAATTGAATTACCACTTCAACACCATTGGCGGTAAGTACTTCGATAGCCGTTATCATTGCGGGTTCAGATAACGCGTGGGTATCTTTACCAATATAAAGCGGACCGTCTATGCCTTGTGCTTCACGGTATTCAGCAAGCGCCTGACAGATCGCGGCGATATGGACATCGGTAAACGTGGTATTTGCTGCAGTTCCGCGGTGTCCTGAAGTTCCAAAACTTACCGCTTCAGCAGGCTTACTCACATCGGGCTGAAAGGTAAAATACTGCGTTATTAATTCAGCAACATTGATAAGTTGCTCCGGCGCTGCGGGTTCTCCTGCATGGGGGTGTAATGCCATTTTTCGTCCTTTTCCTTTATAAGCATCTTGCTGACCAAGACTAAACTAAGCGAATTTTGCGATAACCGATCCCGTCGCCTCATCACCATACCCCAGGGTTTTCATGACTAGTTCTAACATCGCGACTTTCTTAGCCGTGTTATTGTTCGTCACTACCCAGTAAGGTGAATCTGGAATAAGTTTCGGATTAGTACTACTTCCGGTGCTCAGAAGTGCTTCTTTACTCGTTGCGAAGTAAATACGATTCTTACCCTTGATTTGTTCAACCTGAGCAAACGCATCTGAATGCAAATCATGGAGTTCCGAAAGGATAAACAAAAACAGATCAACGCGTTTGGTATATTGGGCAAGTACTGAGGCATCCAGTCTGGCTTCTATTTCACCACTACCATGTTGCACCTTTTCTACTACAGTGGGCGTTTTTTTCGTTGCTGGTTGACGCGCCTTTACAGGCGTGCTTCTAGCCACGCTTTTTTCTGCGGGCTTTGGCTCTGCCTTTGGTGTAGTTTGTGGTGCTGGTGATTCCGGTAACAGCAGACGGCGAAGGATATCAGAAGCATTCTCGCCGATATGCTTGGTTTGAGCTGCAATAAACGTATACAACTCGTCATCAATTTCTATGGTTTTCATTAGATACTTCCTTTATTAGCCGCATCATTATAGACAACCCGGAAATTGAAAACAGCACAAAATCAAACACAGATTGCGATTTACAGATAATCTGCCCTATGATGTATGCCAGCTGTCTATACTTAGGTATCAACAGCATAACCGCATTTCTCTGTGGAATTGCTAGCATCTGTGAAATCTGAACAATGTTTGCGGGACAACTTATGCGCAAAGAGTTTAAAACGGTCATAGATACCTTGTCAGAGCATATCATTGGTAAACCTCACCAGCTTAAACTGGCGGTAACCTGTTTGCTTGCCAAAGGGCATCTTCTTATTGAAGACTTACCTGGTATGGGAAAAACCACTCTTTCACACGCGCTTGCTCATGTTTTTGCACTGTCATATTCACGCATTCAATTTACCTCTGATTTGTTACCTGCTGATATGCTGGGCGTGAATATATTCGACCAGCAAAGCCATGAATTCCGTTTTCACCCCGGTCCCGTTTTTAACGAACTGGTGTTAGCTGATGAAGTAAATCGCGCATCACCTAAAACGCAAAGCGCATTACTTGAAGCAATGGAAGAGCACCAGGTAAGCGTGGATGGCACAACCTATTCTCTGCCCTCACCGTTTTTCGTTGTGGCTACCCAGAACCCCAGTCACCAAAGCGGAACGTATCCATTGCCAGAATCACAACTCGATCGATTTCTGATGCGCATTTCGTTAGGCTATCCGTCGTGGGAAGCAGAAAAAGCCATGCTGCAACAGCCCCAAGGCAGAGACAAAACGCCCCTGTCTTCTTGTATCAGTGTTGAGAGTTTGCTTGAACATCAACAAGCGGTTGCTGACCTTCGATGTAGTGATGCCGTGTTGACCTATGTGTTGAACCTGGTTAACCAAAGTCGTGAAGAAAGTGGCTATCCACAACCCCTCTCACCTCGTGCCAGTCGGGCTTTACTCGGTGCAGCCAAAGCTTGGGCCTATATTCACGATCGCGATTATGTGATTCCAGAAGATGTTCAGGCGGTTTTTGCGGCTGTTGCAGAACATAGACTTCGGGGACATCAGCAGGAGCAGTTTGAAGAAAGTACACTTAGCCAGAGACTGCTCAACAGTGTTGACCCACTTGCAGCCTGATCGCCTTTTTACTGTTGTACATACATGAAAGCTGCCTTTGAGTCTTTGTCATTAAAATGGCTGGCCTCCCGAATGCCACCGGAGCCTTCACATCGCCTGAGCCATGGAAATATATTTATATTTCCCGGCGTATTCGGCGTGTTCTATTTAGTGATGACGTTGTGCCTTTTTTTGCTGGCCATCAATTATCAAAATAACCTGTTGCTCTTTTTAAGTCAGTTTCTGATCAGTCTTATACTTATTGCCCTTTTCAGCGCCTACAAAAATGTGGCCGGCATGCTGCTTACCGCCTACGAGGTGAAACCGGTATTTGCCGGAGAAAATAGTTATCTGGAAATCAGAATAGAAGAAAACGATAAGCCACTGCACGGACAAATAGAAATTAAATGGTACGGTGACAAAAATCGTCACATGCTCGATTTGGAAATGGAAAAGAAACTTCACCACCTGCCTTTTCCCACTGCGTCGAGAGGTTTTCACCGACTTCCCCGCGTTACGGTTACCTGTTCGTGGCCCCTTGGCCTAATAAAATGTTGGACCCATTTAGACTTCGGCCACAAACTCCTTGTTTATCCTGCACAGAAAGCCGAACAAATATTGTTGGCGGAATGGCATTCAGAAAATGGCAAAGGCCGTAAAAACCAGTCAGGCACCGACGATTTTTATGCGCTTTACCCTTGGCAGGCCGGTGAATCGTTAAGCCGGGTCGCCTGGAAACGTGTCGCCAAAGGAGATGACTGGTTAAATAAAGTGTTTACTGAGCAGCAAGCAACCAGCGGTTATCTAGATATTGATTCGGTATCTAATCTCGATACAGAAACTGCCCTTTCGGTGTTGTGTTGGCAAATCGTGCAATTGTCTGCGGCGGGCAGTGAGTACGGCCTTAAACTGGGCAACGTTATTATTCCGCCATCGGTGGGGCCGGCGCATCGCAGCACATGCCTAAAAGCACTAGCGTTGTACCAGCGAGGTGATGCCTTATGATGGCGCCATCACTTCCTGTAGCAGGTAACCGCGACAGCTTACTTATTTCGCTGTTTTTTTTAGTACTTTCCCTCTCGCTTTTCGGTCAAATTCACCTTTGGGTTCTGCTCTTGTGTATTTGCGCAGCCGTGGTGAGAATATGTCTTTATAGTGGCCTTTATAACCATATGCCAGGCCGGCGAATGGTAAACTTACTGGCACTTTTAGCCGGTGTCGCCCTGGTAACAACCAGTAATAACGTAGATTTTCTGCGTGTTATGGTTAACTTGCTGTTGATGGCAAGCTCACTGAAACTCATGCTCCTTTCCAAGCGCAGAGATTTTTTCCAGCTATTCATCTGCGGAATATTCTTACTCGCGTGCGGCTTTATTTTCTATCAGTCGCTAGGCCGAACACTCTTTTGTGCGGCTATGTTTATCGTACTGCTTTTTATTCTATTCTCTGCGCACAATCCCTCCGCAGGCTTTGCTTTTCGAAGAAATAAAAGTGCGATTTTGATGCTGCAGGCCCTGCCTATTGCGCTCATGCTGTTTGTTTTCATGCCTAGAATTCCACCTTTGTGGAAGATGCCAGAAGGTAAATCCACTGAAACCGGATTAACCGATAAAATTACCCCGGGCGACATCGCTAATTTAGCGCAATCAGAAGATTTAGCTTTCAGTGCAACATTTACCACCGCCCTGCCAGCACAGCAATCACGGTATTGGCGAGCAATGACACTGGAATACTTTGATGGCAAATCGTGGTCGGCCAGTGAAACTCGCCTTTACGCGCAAGTACAACTCCAGCAAATGCGCAGAGAATTTTATCCTGCTGTAAGCGGAGAAGCATTACGCTATGAGGTTGTTACAGAGCCCACACAAAAAACCTGGTTGTATGCCTTAGATACGGCGGTACCGGATTCAGCTGCGAGCGGTCAGGCATTATGGCAAGGATGGAATTATCAGCTTTCGGCGCTACAACCGGTTTATAGCCGCTTCGCTTACCAGGTTGCCTCTTACCCTCAAACGCAAAGGGTCTCTTCAAACCTGGCCTTGGATAAAGCCATTAATACCCAGGTTCCAGAACGAGGCAACCCGCAGACACGAGAATGGGTCAATTCACTTCGCCAGCAGCACCCCTGGGATAACGATTTTGCTGTCGCGTTAATGGATTATTTTGCAGACGAAGGTTTCGAATACACGCTAACCCCTCCTGCTATGCTGGTTGATCCGGTTGACCGCTTTATGTTTGACGCGAAAGTGGGTTTTTGCGCCCACTACGCCAGTGCAATGTCTTATGCCTTTCGCCTTGCAGGCATTCCAGCGCGTGTAGTATCAGGCTATCAAGGTGGTACCCCAATAAACGACAATACTATTAACGTCTATCAGTACGACGCACACGCATGGGTAGAAGCATTGATTGATGGGTATTGGCGTACCTTTGACCCCACTACTGTTGTCGCGCCTTCCCGAATACTCGAAGGTTTTGAGCATGCTGCCCGTTTTTCAAATGAGATGCAGGGTGAACACCCTTTAAATGGCATTAATCAGTGGCAAGTGTTTGAATATTTCAGAATATTGAATGCGAGAATGGATTACTTGTGGAATCGCTGGGTACTAGGCTTCGATAATAACGACCAAACCGACGTTTTCAAACGCTTGTTAGGTGATATATCCACGTTAAAAATGAGTATTTTATCTTTTGGTCTTTTTGCTTTAACTGCACTGCTGCTCACACTTTACTTTGTGCCTTCCTGGCGCAGGAAGGCGATCTCCAAACATCAAAAGCGCTACCTCACAACCATCGAAAGTATTGAGAAACAATTTAACATACGGCGCGACAATCGAAGCCCCCGGCAGTTTTACGAACATTACAAAGCTATTTTTCCTCCACGTCTGTCGCAGGCGCTTCTTGCTCTGACTCAGGAATATGAGGCAATAGAGTATGGGGGTCATTCTCAGGGAGTTGAAAAAATAAATCAAAGATGTCGTCTTGTGTATCAAGCACTTCGTGATACTTACCCCCGCTCAAGGTGTTAAACCTCAAACCAAAATAGCTGTGCTCAACTTTCTCGACATGTTCAGCGGGAAAGAAAGGTTGATATTCGATAGATGCATGAGGGCAGCGGCTCTCTAACTCTGCCGCAATGCCATCGATCTGCCATTTCAGCATCCATACTTCAGCAATTTTGTATGGGCCAGTGAAAAATAGTAAGCAGTGCTTGGTTACCAACACTTTAGAAAGGCTGTATGCAGGAATACTAATCGGCTTAGATAGCCTCAGCCAGGACATAATATCAGGATAGATAATGATGGTGTCTTTATTTCCTTGGCGTCTTTTTATCACACAATTTCGCCACCATGTTTGTTTAAACCAAAGGTGGTAACACAAAAATCCCAGCGGAAAAATTGTAGCCGCAACCTGCAATAATATTTGCATTGTTTATCTCCTTGTTTGGGCTCACTTTATCAGTCTTATTCCACCTCGCAAGTACAGGTCTGGTACAGGTTTTCTATTTAAAAAATAAAAAAACCCGCCATATGGCGGGTTTTCTCATTCATCGATTATCGATTACTTAGCGTTTTTACGCGCTTTCGCTTCTTCGATAACTTTTTCAGCTACGTTCTGAGGACATGCTGAGTAGTGGCTGAATTCCATAGAGAACTGACCACGACCAGATGTAATAGTACGCAGGTGTCCGATGTAACCGAACATTTCAGACAGAGGTACGTCTGCTTTAATGCGTACGCCGGTAGCACCAGCTTCCTGGTCTTTGATCATACCACGACGACGGTTAAGGTCACCGATTACGTCACCTACGTTGTCTTCAGGGCTGAACACGTCAACTTTCATCACTGGCTCAAGCAGTTGAGGACCCGCTTTAGGCATAGACTGACGGAATGCGCCTTTCGCTGCGATTTCGAACGCGATTGCTGATGAGTCAACGGCGTGGAAACCACCGTCGTACAGTTCAACTTCAACGTCCAGTACTGGATAACCAGCCAGAGGACCTTCTTCCATCATACCTTTGAAGCCCTTCTCGATAGCCGGGAAGAATTCTTTAGGTACGTTACCACCAACAACGGTAGATTTGAAAGTGAAGCCGCTGTTTTGCTCACCAGGACGGATGCGGTAATCAATCTTACCGAACTGACCAGAACCACCAGACTGTTTCTTGTGCGTGTAGCTGTCTTCTACCGGGGTAGTGATAGTTTCACGGTAAGCAACCTGTGGTTGACCTACTTCCAGCTCAACGCCGTAAGTACGCTTCAGGATGTCTACTTTGATGTCTAAGTGAAGCTCACCCATACCTTTCAGGATGGTTTCGCCAGAATCTTCATCAGTTTCAACCTGGAACGAAGGATCTTCTGCAACCAGTTTACCGATAGCGATAGACATCTTCTCGTTAGCGCCTTTATCTTTAGGCTTAACAGCGATAGAGATTACCGGCTCAGGGAAGATCATTGGCTCAAGGGTACAAGGGTTCTTAGGATCACACAGAGTGTGACCAGTCTGAACGTTCTTCATACCTACAACAGCCAGAATGTCACCCGCTTGCGCAGAAGTCAGTTCTGTACGCTCATCAGCGTGCATTTCTACCATGCGACCAATACGCTCAGTCTTACCAGTAGCAGAGTTCAGGATGGTGTCACCCTTGTTCAGCTTACCAGAGTAGATACGGATGAAGGTAAGTGCACCGAAACGGTCGTCCATGATTTTGAACGCCAGAGCACGGAACGGCTCGTCAACAGATACTGTTGCAACTTCACCAGTAGGCTCACCTGTTTCTTCGTCAGTCAGATCCTGTGGATCAACTTCTGTAGGAGAAGGCAGGAAGTCTACTACTGCGTCCAGAACCAGCTGGATACCTTTGTTCTTGAAAGCAGAACCACAGTAAGTCGGGAAAAATGACATGTCGCGAGTACCTTTACGGATACAACGCTTGATGTCTTCTAAAGAAGGTTCTTCGCCTTCCATATAAGCCATCATCAGATCGTCATCCTGCTCAACGGCAGTTTCGATCATTTGCTCACGGTATTCGTTCGCTTTGTCTACCATGTCAGCAGGGATATCAACTACTTCGTAGTTTTCTGGCAGGCCAGAGTCATCCCAGATGTAGGCTTTCATGTCCAGCAGGTTAACAACACCCGTGAACTCGTCTTCGATACCGATAGGCAGAGTCATTACCAGTGGGTTAGCAGCAAGTACTTTCTTAACCTGGCCAACAACACGGTAGAAGTCTGCACCCATACGGTCCAGTTTGTTTACGAAGATTACACGGGCAACTTCTGATTCGTTAGCATAACGCCAGTTAGTTTCAGACTGTGGCTCAACACCGCCTGAACCACAGAAAACACCGATACCACCATCAAGTACTTTCAAAGAACGGTATACTTCAACAGTGAAGTCAACGTGTCCTGGAGTATCGATGATGTTCATGCGGTGATCTTTCCAGAAACAGGTAGTCGCAGCAGACTGGATAGTAATACCGCGCTCAGCTTCCTGTTCCATGAAGTCAGTAGTTGACTCACCGTCGTGTACTTCACCGGTTTTGTGGATTTTACCGGTAAGCTTCAAAATACGTTCTGTAGTGGTAGTCTTACCCGCGTCTACGTGGGCGAAGATACCAATGTTTCTGTAAAGAGATAAGTCTGACATTAGTTCACTTTCGTTGGTTCAGAGTAAAAAAACGGCCGGATTATAAAGGATTTCAATACCAGATTTATAGTCCTTTGCGAAAAAAGTCTAAAACTTATTCAGCGATTCCGCGCCAAGCCTTCAATTTTATATTTAAAATCATAAAGATACCACCACAAATGCGATTTACGCTTTTATGGCAGTAACAGTAACCTCATCGCGGTCGTGGTAAAGGTGTCTGACCTTTATGCGATAATCAGACGCTTTCTTACCAAGGCGCGCGTGTATCTCCCCCAGTGCGGTGGCCACTGTGTCGTAGCGTTTTTTCATTGGTAGCTTTAGATTAAATATGGCGTGGTCTGCCCAGCCTTTATCTAACCACTCACTCATCAGCACCGCCACCCTGTCGGGGCGCTCTATCATATCACACACGAGCAAATCTACACGGCCATATTTTGGCTTATAAGTAAATCCGTCTGCCGTATAATGATCTACCAGCCCGGTGGCCATTAAATGGTCATCAATGGCACCATTATCAATAGCCTCTACAGACATTTCACGAATCACCAGTTGATAAGTCCAGCCCCCCGGGCACGCGCCAAGATCCACCGCTCTTGCCCCTTCACGGAAAATCGTCGATCGCTCTTCTTCATCTAACATATTGAGAATGGCCTCTTCCAATTTCAGTGTAGAACGGCTGGGCGCCCTGGGCGGAAATTTTAACCGGCAAATACCATTCACAAATGGACTGCGGCAATCCGGATAAGAATGCCCTACATAGCAATTGTCGTAATCGGTGAAAAACACGTGCAGCCCGCGACCATCGTTACGCTCTTTGAATGTCAGCGCATTCTGTTTACGCAACCCTTGTCTGAGAGGCACGATAAACTTCTTACAGAATTTTGCCAGCGCCTTGCCATCTTCGGTATCGGCATGCTCAACAAACAGCAGCGTATTTTTCCATTCATCGGTATCGGCCTGGCTAATGGCGTCGAGCACGGGCCCTGCCCGGTTGGTTTTATCTAAACCTTCCAAATGTGCGGTAACCACCACAATTTGCCGTGGAAAAATGGTTTCGCTTACCGCAAGGCGACCACCTAAGCGGTCGGCATCACCTGGCTGATAAAAATGGAACAGAATATAGCCCTGCTCAGACTTAAATTCCGGGTAACCATAAACTTCAAACTGGGTGCTCAACGCCGTTAACTCGTTAGCGGTGTCTGCCTCGTAACCAGGGCGACAATAAACCAACAAACTATTCACGCCACTGCCCCTTTACTATGCCAGCGATAAGACAACCCCAACCAATCATAAAACACAGCCCACCCAATGGTGTAACAGGGCCTACAAAGCGCCATTCCAACAACGTAAGCAAATAAATACTGCCACTAAAAAATACAATTCCTACAGTAAAGAACACACCGCAGAGTAATAAAAGTCGCTCGCTGATGATATTGCGGAATGCCACTAACAACAGCAACGCGAGGGCATGGTAAAACTGATAATCCACCGCAGTGTGATACGCAGTGAGTTGCGTAGCGGACAACACCGACTTGAGTGCGTGTGCGCCGAATGCGCCAAAGATCACACTGCAAAGCGCAGCCAGTGCACCGATTAAAGCAAATGATTTAGTCATGAATATGCCTGTTTATAAACGTCACTGTGGCCGATACAGCAGTGGCCATGTTGTCATCAAAAGTAATACCACTCGCTTTTCGTGGTTTGAGGCTATGGTCACCATCCTGCAAAAAGACGGTTTCTATTGAGGAAGACAGCGGATACTGAGCGACTTCACCTTTCGTTCCGAAGGTATCCCGTTCTCCCTGAATAATACACAGCGGCTTAGATAACGCCTCAAGATGTGCAGTACGTAATTTCTCTGGCTTTCCTGGTGGATGAAACGGGTAACCATAGACTACCGAGCCCGCAACATCGGCCTGATCAAGGATTAGCGTTGAGACTCTACCGCCCATGGATTTGCCGCCGATAAATAATGGCGTGGATACCGACGATCGTAACGCGTCAATCTGCGCCAGATAGTGGGCTTCCAGTTTATCAATTTTCTCCGGCGGACGACGCTTGCCGGTTTCGGTCATAATTTGCATGTAAGGAAAATCAAAACGAATAACGGTAATTTTCTGTTCAGCCAGCCGTATCGCCATGTCGGCCATGAAATCGGAATGCATGCCGGCGCCGGCGCCGTGAGCCAAAATCAAGGTGGCGACTTCATTCTCTGCTGGGGTTATCTGGGTGCTAAAGGTCATTCTGTTCCTCTTCTACCTGAGCCAAAATCCAGGCTCTAAAGGCGGCAATTTTACCTAATTCTGCCTGCGCTTCATCACATACCAAATAAAAAGCATCGCGACTGGCGACTTTTTCTTCGAAAGGCATGATAAGACGGCCTGCATCCAATTCAGGCCGGGCAAGTATCGTATTACCTAGCGCGATGCCCTGTCCTAATGCTGCAGCTTGCAAAACCAACATAGAGTGACTGAATACCGGCCCCTGGTTCACATTCACACCCGCTACACCCACACTCTTTAACCAGTTCTTCCACGCCTCGCGACTTAAATCATGTAGCAATACGTGATGACGCAAGTCACTCAGACTTTCTAATGGTTTCGGGCCATTAAACAATAGTGGCGAGCAAAGCGGTGTAAGGAATTCGGTATGCAGCTTATCCGCTTTAACTCCGCTCCAGCGGCCTTTTCCGTAATAAATCGCCACGTCGACATCGTCTTCGAGAAAACCTTCGTCGAAATCCACGGCTTTAATGCGAACGTCGATATCCGGGTGTTCAATACTAAAGCGGCTTATTCGCGGCACTAACCACTGACTGGCGAAACTTGGCGGCATGGCCACCGTAATCGCCCCTTTGCTGCCTTTCGCTAATAAGCGCTCTGTCGCCTCCTGCAAGTTTTTAAAGATATCTTTCAGTTCAAGAAAATAAGCTTGCCCTTCTTCGGTAAGCAACAATGTTCGGTTACGCCGCAGAAACAATTTCATCGATAAAAATTCTTCTAAGGCTTTTATCTGATGGCTTACCGCAGCCTGAGTGACAAACAACTCTTCAGCAGCTTTGGTGAAGCTAAGATGACGTGCAGCGGCCTCAAAGGCTTTAAGCGCGTTAAGTGGAGGAAGGCGTCGTTGCAAGGAAAGGTACCGGGTTATGAAACTTGCGTGAAATATACATTAGTTTTTCTAATCAATAAACCCTATTTAAACTCGTTTTAAAGGCACCTTAAAACTGTTTATTATTCGCCCGCATTCGAAACAGAGCCCATTTTTTCAATAAGTTATGGTGCAGAATTGTTAAACAATGCAAACAATTTGTTAATAAGTTTAAAGTTAAATTAATTAGGTGTGATATGACTAAGTTTAAAAAATTCTTCAGCCAGATGGCTGTTATCCTGGCGGCAACTACCGCTTACCCGACACTTTCGCAAGAACTGCCTGCTTCAGCGGCAGTTACCCCGCTTATCAGCGCCATCGAACTGAACATTGAGGCAATTAATGTACAGGAACAGGTCAAAGCCGTACTAGTAACAGAAACGCAGCAACAACTCGCTGCTACGCTACTTGCTATGAATGAAGAAGAACGATCGCAAGCGGAGAACACGCAAGGCGAATAACCTCTCATTCCACACCTGATTCGGATGCCGGTGGCTGGCAATGGCCAGCCACTGGCATTCGTCTTCAGCGTTCTGAATTAATTCGCGCTGGTATCCAGAGGCACAAATCCCTTCACCAATTCATCCAATGCTTTCATTTGCTGCAAATACGGTTCAAGTTTAGACAGCGGCAATGCACAAGGACCATCACATTTTGCTTCATCCGGATTCGGATGCGCTTCAATAAACAGGCCAGCCAAACCTAATGCCATGCCACTGCGCGCTAATTGTGCTGCTTGTGCACGACGACCGTCTGCCGACGTTGCCCGGCCACCAGGCATTTGCAACGCGTGTGTTGCGTCGAAAATCACCGGTGCATATTCTTTCATTGCATCCATGCCCAGCATATCTACGACCAGGTTGTTATAGCCAAAACTGGTTCCACGCTCACAAAGAATCACTTTATCGTTCCCTGCTTCACCAACTTTCTTGATGATATGGCGCATTTCATGGGGGGCAAGGAACTGAGGTTTCTTCACGTTGATAACCGCACCGGTTTCTGCCATAGCCACAACTAAATCAGTCTGGCGGGCAAGAAATGCCGGCAATTGAATAACATCAACGACTTCAGCCACAGGCGCGGCCTGATAGGGTTCATGCACATCGGTAATAAGTGGTACGTTGAACGTCTTTTTGATTTCTTCAAAAATTTCAAGACCTTCATCCATACCCGGGCCGCGGTAAGAGGTGACTGATGAACGATTTGCTTTATCGAAAGACGCTTTAAATACGTAAGGAATACCCAACTTAGTGGTGACTTCCACGTAATGTTCTGCAATTTTCATTGCCAAATCACGAGATTCCAGCACATTCATGCCGCCGAATAAAACAAAAGGTTTGTCGTTTGCTACAGTGATATCGCCTAACGCGATTTCACTTAAAGATTGTGTCATTTGAGCATTTCCAACTTCAGAATAATAAAGGCTGTTTGGTAATGGCAACATTGGCAATCAGGCCAATCCAGACCAGTGCGCCAACAAAGCCAATCCAGCGTAAAGGCGCGTTACGCCCCCATTTCAGGGCAAACATACCCATAAGAATATAAGCAATCAGTCCCACAACTTTGAAAGTTAACCACCCCTGTAAAAAAGGAAACTGACCAAGAATAAAGCATAACCAAATTGCGCTGGCTAACAGGAGCGTATCGACAACGTGAGGCAGTATTTTCAGCCACTTTTTAGTGAGTAATTCGCTATTGAACTGACTCAGCATAAAGCGAAAGATAAACAGAAATACGCTAACCCCCACTGCGGTTAAATGAAGATGTTTCGCCATCATATACATAAAAGAACCTCTTATTTTTTATCGTTATTTTCTGCCTGGCGCAGTTGATTAATTTCGTTTTTCGTAGACTCAAACTGCTGGCTTAGCAGCACATTATCAAAGGCAAGTTGTACATTTTTAGCAAACATATTCAGTAGCCGTACATTGGCTTGGGTTAATTTTCCGGGCACGCCAGACAAATACAACAATGAGCCCTGAAAGGTTTTGCCCGAACAATATGCAACGATGTAATCATCTGCGAAAATAATGCGTTTCTCTTCAAGTGCCTGACGGCATAACACATAGGCCTCGGCAGGTAATGCTTTGCTTAATGGCTGACCTTCTTGCCCAGCATATTCACCATTCCCGGCAAACACGTATAATTCGTCGGGTTGCGCATGGGTAACAGGTTTAGGCGCGGCTACCGCACTGGTGATGTAAGCGGCATGTTGTGAGAAGCCCATTATAGAGGTCAATTGCTGAATGATGCCGCGCATAAATTGCTCGACAGAGCGAATGGAAAACAAATCGGCAGACGCATTGATAATCTTCTCGAGTCCGGCCCGGCTTTCTTCAATCACCATAATATCGCGATAGCTGCGAAGTGCGGCGATCATCACCGTGAACAGTTTTTGCGCAGTGAGTTCAGTTTTCGATTTGTAATCATTAATGTCGTAATTAATGATTACTTCCCGTTCAGGCGCTTGCCCGGGCTGTCCGGTGCGTAGAATAATTCGGGTAAAATGGTTATGCAGTTGCTCTCGAATATACTCAGCCACGTCTAACCCGGCTTCGTCGGTTTCCATTACGACATCGAGTAAAACCACTGCCACATCGTTGTGTTGCCTGAAGTAGCTTTTTGCTTCCTCACCACTGTAAACGCTGACAAACTCGAGGCATTTATCATCAAGAATAAAGTCATTCAACGCGAGTTTGGTGACCGCATGCACCTCAGGTTCATCGTCGACAATCAGTATTTTCCAACTACCCAACTCTTCAATGATTTCTTCGTCTTCATCTTCGGCAAACAGAAAGTCGTCACTCATCCATTTTATTCCATTATTGAGAAAGCCAGTCAAAGCATACTGGATGGGAGATTAATCGCAAGCGGGCATTCTGGCGACAGTAATGCGGTCGTGACCGGCAAGATCGCGGAAAGTCTCTGCATCGGTATATCCTGCCTGTTTATACAAATGACAAATTGCAGGGCCCTGCTCAAAACCATGTTCAATAAGCAGCCAACCACCGGGTTTTAAATAATCACGCGCCTGCGTGATGATGAAGCGAATATCATCCAAACCATCTTCGCCTGCGGTAAGCGCAGAACGGGGTTCAAACCGCACATCGCCAAGTTTGAGAAACTCGCTACTTGTTTCCACATAGGGTGGATTGGTCACCAACATATCAAATTGCTTTCCCGTTAAAGAGGAAAACCAGTGACTTTCAAGAAATTGGGCGTTAGCAACATTATTATGAAGCGCATTGGTCTTAGCCAAGGTGACAGCGTCAGCAATTCTGTCAACGCCATAAACGTGGAGACCTGGCCGCTCGCTGGCGATTGCCAGTGCAACAGCGCCGGTGCCGGTACCGAGATCACACACACTCTCAGCCGTTTCAGGCAATAACTCAAGGGCTTTTTCTACCAGTATCTCGGTTTCCGGACGGGGAATGAGTGTGCTTGGGTTCACCTGTAATCGCAGAGTCCAGAAATCACGATAGCCTGTTAGATGGGCCACAGGGTGACCATTTTTACGTTGTGAGACAAGCTGGAGAAATTGCTCTTGCTGGGTTTCTGAGAGCGTTTTGTCGCTCCAGGTAAATAAATAGGTTTGCGATTGCCCGAGAACGTGAGCCAATAACACCTTCGCATCGGTGGCGGGAGACTCGCTGCCAGCTAACATTTCACGCGCCAGGGCAAGCGCCCCGGCAATGCTTAATGACATTATTCGTCAGCCAGAGAAGCCAGCAAGTCGGCCTGATGTTCCTGGCGTATAGGGTCTAGCAATGCGGCTAAATCCCCGGCTATCACTTCATCCAACCGATAAAGCGTTAAATTGATACGGTGGTCGGTCACTCGTCCCTGCGGGAAGTTGTAAGTACGAATACGCTCAGAACGGTCACCACTGCCCACCAGGTTACGGCGCGTCGTTGCCTCTTCTTTCGCACGCTTCTCCTCTTCCATTTGGTTCAGACGTGCTTGCAAAACCGACATGGCTTTAGCCCGGTTCTTGTGCTGTGAACGCTCGTCCTGACACTCTACCACCAAGCCCGTGGGTAAGTGAGTAATACGAATGGCAGAATCGGTTTTGTTAACGTGCTGACCACCGGCGCCCGACGCACGGAAAGTATCCACTTTCAGATCAGCCGAGTTAATCTCGATGGCTTCCGATTCTGGAATTTCAGGCAGTACGGCAACCGTACAGGCTGAGGTGTGAATACGGCCCTGCGATTCGGTTTCAGGTACACGTTGAACCCGGTGACCACCCGATTCAAATTTCATCACGCCATAAACGCCTTCACCGCTCATATTCGCAATCACTTCTTTGAAACCGCCATGCTCGCCTTCGTTCTGGCTAACAATTTCTACGCGCCAGCCCTTCGTCTCTGCGTAACGGCTATACATGCGGAATAAATCACCGGCAAAAATCGCCGCTTCGTCACCCCCTGCTCCAGCACGAATTTCCAGGAAGCAGTTGTGGTCATCGTTGGGATCTTTCGGCAGCAGCAGAATTTGCAGTTCGCTTTCCAGCGTAGTCAGTTCTTCTTTTGCAGACTTCATCTCTTCCTGCGCCATTTCACGCATCTCGGCATCGTCTTCCTGCAACATCTCTTGTGCTGATGCCAGGTTTTCTTCTGCTTGCTGATAAGCGTTAAAACCTTTTACCACGTCTTCCAACTGGCTAAATTCCTTCGACAGTGCGCGGAATTTTTCCTGATTGGAAATTGTGTCCGGATCGCCGAGTAATGCCTGCACCTCGTCAAAGCGTTCTACCAGGTGCTCCAGCTTTCTCTTCACCGATTCTTTCATATGCGTTGTTTACCTTTCTTTGTCCTGCTCTTCAGGAGCAAGATCCATCGCCTGTCCCAGCCATTGAGACAGCGCGCTATTTTTATCTTGTGCCGCTTCACGTAGCACCCTTGTGGGTCCGTGCATCAGAGTATTAGCCAGTTTATACGCTAATTCCTGAATGATTGCTTCAGGCTCTCGCCCTTCAGACAGTTGATTCACGGCTTTGCCAACCAATTCATCTCTGGAAGCCATGCTCTTCTGACGGTATTGGCGAACTAAATCAATGGATTTTTGCGCCCGTTTCCAATTCAGGAAAACCAACGCTTGTTCGCTGATAATTTTTTCTGCTTCTTGCGCCGCTAATTCCCGTGATGCCAGATTTTGCTCGACAATGTGCTGAAGATCATCAACCGTGTAGAGGTAAGCATCCCCCAGCTCATTCACTTGCGGCTCTATGTCTCTGGGAACCGCCAGATCCACCATAAACATTGGGGTATTCCGGCGCTGCTTCAGCGCACGTTCTACCATACCTTTACCAATTAATGGTAACTGACTCGCAGTAGAACTAATAACAATATCAAACTGGTGCAAGTGATCAGGGAGTTGCGATAACGTCAACACTTCAGCCCCGAGATTTTCGGCCAGCTTCTCTGCCCGGGCTACAGTGCGATTTGCGACAGCAAGACGTTGTACGCCCTGCTCTTTTAAATGCTGAGCAACCAGCTCGATGGTTTCTCCTGCCCCAACCAACAACACTGCGCGTTTCGGTAGGGCACTGAAGATATGTTTGGCCAGTTGCACAGCGGCGAACGCCACCGACACGGCATTGGCGCCAATCTCTGTTTCAGAACGGACTTTTTTCGCTACCGAAAACGTATGTTGAAACAGGCGCTCAAACTCACTACCCACAGTACCGGAATGCTTGGCATCATTGAATGCTTGTTTGATTTGCCCGAGGATCTGTGGCTCGCCCAGTATTAACGAATCGAGGCCGCTGGCTACTCGCATAACGTGTCGAACCGCGTCTTCCTGATGATAAAGATAGCTGTTATCCGAGATATCCTTTTCAGAAACCCCATGAAATTCCGCTAGCCATTTCAATAATAACGCGGCTTCATCCACCCCTTTCACATACACTTCTGTGCGATTACACGTGGAAACAATGACAGACTCGTCTATGCCGTTCATCTGTTTCAACGAGGCGAGCGCAGACACCAGAGAATCCGGTGTAAATGCAACTTTTTCGCGAAGTGCTACAGGTGCTGTTTTGTGATTAATTCCGAGGGCAGTAAGGGTCATTGAAATTCATGGTGGCATCAATGGAGCGGCATTGTACGAAAAACGCAAAATGATTGAAAGTACTCCTGAAACTGTGTTCCCATTAGTTGTGGTTGATTTGCCACATTCGCGACTCTTTTTTGCAGGGGATCATACTCTTTTATGTTTTGGCGAATAATTACACTGGCGATATTTTTTCTCGCCCTTTCTGCCTGTACCACTTTACCCGACGGCCCGGAAACCGCGGTTAACCTGCCTTCGCAGCTGCAACAACTAAAAACCGTGGAGCACTGGCAGATAAAAGGGAAGATGGCTATTCGAAACGACAAAGAAGCCGTGAGTGCCCATTTAAACTGGAAAACTGATGCACCCGATTTTGATTTCCGATTAACCAATATGCTGGGAATCACATTGGCTACTTTATCAGTGAACGATGGCATGGCGAGCCTTGAAGCCGATGATAAGCATTATGAGGATACCAATCCGTCTCGCCTTATTTATCAAACAACAGGTTGGGACATTCCGGTGAATCGGTTGCTCAACTGGATAAAAGGCTTACCTCTAGCAGGCGATGACTACCAACTGAACGACAAACAACTGCTGGCATCGCTGTTTCCGGCCTGTGATAATTGTGGCAACTGGAAAGTGATTTACAGTAACTACGGTAATGTCGATGGCATTTGGTTACCTCACCAGCTAACCCTTACCCAAACGAACAACAGTAAAATGCTGATTAAAATCCGAATTGATGAATGGACAATACAGTAATGCAATCTTATGACTGGTGGCCCAGTCCTGCGAAACTTAACCTTTTCCTGCATATTCTTGGCCGATACGAGAATGGTTATCACCAATTGCAGACATTATTTCAAATTCTTGACCGTGGCGATGAACTGGCGTTTGAGTTGGTGTCGTCGAATGACATCACGCTGTCACCGTCAATTCCCGGTGTGAATGACGAAGATAATCTGATCATCAAAGCGGCAAAATTATTAAGAGAGCACTGTGGTATTAATCGCGGCGTAAATATATTTTTGCGAAAAAACCTTCCCATGGGCGGTGGTATTGGAGGCGGTTCTTCAAACGCTGCAACGGTACTTGTGGCATTGAACGCGCTTTGGAATTGCAAACTGGATACCAGTGAATTAGCAGCATTAGGCCTCAAGTTAGGTGCAGATGTCCCCATATTCGTGGAAGGTCACACCAGTTTTGCAGGTGGTGTTGGCGAGGCAATTACTGCCACAGAACTTAACGAACAATGGTATTTGGTTGTTAACCCGGGTATTCACGTAGGTACTGCCGATATTTTCCGCGAATCATCCCTGCCCCGCAACACACCGGCCATTGAGTGGGACAATTATACTTTTGATGCAACACACAATGATTGTCAGACAATTGTCTGTGATCGCCATCCCGAAGTTGCATTATTATTACAGTGGTTGCTACAATTCGCCCCGTCGCGGATGACGGGCACAGGCGCGTGTGTATTTGCTATATTTAGTGATGAAATTTCAGCCAGGCGTGTTCTTGATACCTTGCCCGGAAAATGGACTGGTTTTGTTGCTAAAGGTGTAAACACCTCGCCCTTATTACAAAAACTAAAACCGTGAACGAAGCATCGGACATGAATTAAATTTTTGGGGTATAGCCAAGTTGGTAAGGCAGCGGGTTTTGATCCCGCCATCCGTTGGTTCGAGTCCAGCTACCCCAGCCACCACCTTTATCAATGCACTGAGGAAACACTTGTGCCAGATATGAAGCTCTTTGCAGGCAATGCTGTCCCGGAACTTGCCCATAAAGTCGCCGAACGCCTTTATACTAAACTTGGTAACGCCAGTGTTGGTCGCTTTAGCGACGGTGAAATCAGCGTAGAAATTCATGAAAACGTCCGTGGCTCGGACGTTTTTATTATCCAGTCTACCTGTGCACCAACCAACGACAACCTGATGGAACTGATCGTGATGATTGACGCCCTGCGTCGCGCATCAGCCGGTCGTATCACCGCTGTTATCCCTTACTTTGGTTATGCTAGACAAGACCGTCGTGTACGTTCTGCTCGTGTGCCAATTACCGCTCGTGTTGTTGCAGACTTCTTGTCTAACGTGGGTGTTGACCGCGTTTTGACCATCGATTTACACGCCGAGCAAATCCAGGGCTTCTTCGATGTGCCTGTAGACAACGCATTCGGTACCCCAATCCTGCTTGCCGATATGGTGCAGCGTGATTTTGTAGACCCAATCGTAGTATCTCCAGACATCGGCGGTGTTGTGCGTGCCCGCGCAACAGCAAAACTGCTGAACGATGCCGATTTGGCCATTATCGATAAGCGTCGTCCAAAAGCCAATGTGTCTCAGGTTATGAACATTATCGGTGACGTTAACGGCCGCGACTGTATCATCGTAGATGACATGATCGACACCGGCGGTACACTAGCAAAAGCTGCGGAAGCACTGAAAAACCATGGTGCGCGAAAAGTGTATGCCTACGCTACTCACGCCATTTTCTCAGGCAACGCGCCGAAAAACCTGAAAGAATCTGTCATTGATGAAATCATCATTACCGACAGCATTCCACTGTCGAAAGACATGAAAGCCACAGGTAAGGTTAAGCAACTTACGCTTTCTGAAATGCTGGCGGAAACCATTCGCCGTATCAGCAATGAAGAATCTATTTCGGCAATGTTCGAATACTGATACACAACTCGATTCAACCTATCCAAAGCCGGCGCAGCAATGCGCCGGCTTTTTTTTACTTTAAGCAGCGATTAGGAATTTCCAGATAAGCAACAGGTAATTCATTGTTTTTTCTGTGTTAACACTTAAAGGTTGATTGCCGACTATGTTACGGTAGAAATCGAATACTGATATGGATATCGTCATGAAATTAAACAAAGTCTTGTTGCCGCTAGCCCTGTGCATACCCAGCTTTCAAAGTAATGCGGAAGATGTGCTCAGGCAACTGGAAGTAAAAATGGATGCCATTGCCACAGCAATGATAGAACCGAGCGGTCCGGGATGTTCTGTGGGTATCATTCAGCAAGGGGAATTTATTTTCCAAAAGCATTACGGGCTGGCCAACGTTGAACACAGCGTGCCCATTTCAGCAGCTACTCGCTTCAGAATGGCATCGGTATCGAAACAGTTTACTGCTATGGCAGTTTTACTTCTGGCCGATGATGGATCAATCAATCTTGATGACGACATCCGTAAGTACATTCCGGATCTCTATGAGTACCAGCACGAAGTCACTATCAACGCCATGTTGGGGCATTTTGCCGGTATGGGCGACTATGACACGCTGAACGAATTGCTGTCCGAACCATTACATTCCGTATCCGGTAAGCCTTTCAGACTCGGTGATGAGGATTATCTCTCCAACGATGAATACTATGACTTACTCAAGACGTTACCTTTGCTTACTGCACCGGAAAAGGAACAGCGCTACAGCAATTTCGCTTACAACCTTCTGACCTTACTGGTTGAAAATGTGAGTGGCCAAACATTCAGAGCATTTACCACCGCCCGAATCTTCACCCCTTTAGGAATGAAACACACCTTCTTTGCTGATGATAAACGTGAAGTCATTCCACACAGAGCTTACGGCTACATCAGCACAAAAAACGAAACAAGCGGAAAAGCGAAACTTGAAGTCAATATGACAAACCTCTATGTGACCGGGGATGGTGGCTTATTTACTACCCTTGAAGATATGCGTTTGTGGAACAACCAGTTTAGCAATCCAATTTTAGGTAAAAAGCCCGCCGAGCTTATCGCATTAATGAATACACCCAACGGCGATTTCCCCGATCGCGATGAACACAAATGGTACTACGCCAATGGTCAATACACAGACGGCCGCTATTACTTCCACAACGGTGGCTGGCTCGGAACAAGTACCAGTTTCATTCGCCGACCAGATACACACACTTCCGTGGTTGCCATGTGCAACAGTAACTCACTTGATACGAATGCCCTCACCTATCCAGTGTTCCAGATACTAGCGGATTTAGATTTATGGCACGGTGAAGATCCATCGGTGTTTTAAATACAGCTTTCTCTTTTGTATGTTGGAAAGAAAGCAACAAAAAACGATAAGATAATAATCAAAGATAACGACAGAAACATTAATAAGGAGAATTAATGAGATATGTTATTGCGGCTTCACTGTTAGGTTTACTGGCGGGTTGTAGCGCTACGGACAGTAGCAGTGAAGTAAGTAGTCATGCAACTGGCACTTCTGCGAAAGAATCATCTCTGGCAGATTTAAAGCGTTTCCCGCCCAGATACCCCAAACAGCAAGCAATATACGGTAGGGAAGGATGCGCCACTATTGAATATGTTGTCGGAACAGACAGAGAAGTCACTGCGGTTGAAGTTGTCAGCGCAACAAATAAGGATTTTGCGCGGGAAGCCAGCAAAGTAGTTAGCCGATGGAAATGGCAAAGTGTTAGCGAAACAGCTTTTCAGGCACCGCTAAAGTTTCAGACCCGGTTTGAGTTTTGCCTTGAGAACGGCAATGGTAACTGTGGCGATTCTGTACTTGCTACCAAAGATCAGTGTACCGGCAACGATGTAATCGCTGTTGTGGGTCGCAGATTCAAATTCCCCTGATAGCCAGCAGTCACGAAAAAGGCCGTGTGTCCATTCTGCTAAATAACGTTTTCCTTACCCGTTAGCATACTCTTTTTATCTGGGAGGGCATCCTTAAGCCTGAAAAATTGAAAAGCAAGTATGTTCATTCATTGTCCGTTCAGGCTTTACACGGCACAATGACCTTTTTGAGATTGTTGTTAAGGATGCACTATGATTCGTCAGATTGTGATGATTGCGGTTTTTGTTACCTGCGCCGCTTGCAGTGATACCACTGCATCAGTCAGCGAGCCTGTTTCAACGAAGACTAATGTTGAGGAGAGTAAAATGACGGAAGCGACAAATAAAAACCTCTCTAAAATCAGTGGTCAGCTTCAGTATCAGGACATGGAAGGCGGTTTCCTGGGCTTCATCGCAGACAATGGCGAAAAATATACCCTTCGAGGCCTCGATAAGCACTACCGTCAAAATGGTATGCGTTTGGTAGTCACTGCCGTCCCCATGGATGTCATGACCATCACCCAGTTTGGTAAAGTCATGCAAATTCAGGAAGTACTTAGTGCTGACGACAGTGAAGTTATGCCCATCCCGCGCAAACCCGGCACAAGCCTCATGTAATGTCACATTTAAGTTTGTAACTCGGAGGGTGCAGTGGTAGAATTCGCCGCCCTTTTATTTCGGGGCCTGGCAGAAATGCCAGATACGCGTGAGTTTTGGTCGCAAAAACTCACAAACGATAAACTTAAATTTTTGGAGACATTTCAATGTCTGAAGGTATTTTTAACCTGGATGCAGTAGTACGTACTGACCTGGGGAAAGGTGCGAGCCGCCGCCTGCGTCATGCTGACAAAGTTCCTGCCATCCTGTACGGTGGCGAAGAAGCCCCTGTTGCACTGACTCTTGAGCACAACAAAGTAAACAACGCTGCTGATTTTGAAGCGTTCTACTCTCACGTTCTGACTCTGAACATCGACGGTCAGAAAGTTGAAGCGTTAGTTAAAGACATGCAACGTCACCCGTATAAGCCTAAAATCACTCACATCGATTTCCAACGTGTTATCGCGGGTGAAGAGCTGCACACTAGCGTTCCTGTTCATTTCATCAATGAAGACAAAAACGCAGCAATCAAAGCTGGCGGTATCGCAGAGCACCTGGTAACTGAAATTGAAGTTACTTGTCTGCCTAAAGACCTGCCTGAGTTCGTTGAAGTAGACATGGCTGAACTGGACATGGAAACCACTCTGCACCTGTCTGACCTGACTCTGCCTGCTGGCGTTAGCTCTGTAGAACTGGCGAAAGGCGACGACGCGCACAACCTGGCCGTTGTTACCATCAAGCCTTCACGCGCTTCTGTTGAAAGCAGCGATGACGAAGGCGAAGAAGGCACAGCTGAGGAATAATCAGCTTGTCATCAGATATTCGTCTGATTGTGGGCCTGGGAAATCCAGGCCCAGAATATGAAAACACGCGACACAACGCTGGCGTCTGGTTTCTTAATGAACTGGCGGCACGTTTCAATACCTCCCTCACGCCCGAAAATAAGTTTTACGGTTTAACTGGCCGTATTACCATAGGCACACAAGATATTCGTCTGCTCTACCCTACAACTTTTATGAATAAAAGTGGTCAGGCCGTTGCTGCGATGGCAAACTTTTATCGCATCCCCGCAGAGAATATGTTGGTTGCTTTCGACGAACTCGATTTACCCCCTGGTATTGCCAAATACAAAATGGGTGGTAGTTCCAGTCAAAATGGAATTCGAGATATCGTCGCCAGAATGGGCAATAATAAAGATTTCTTACGTTTACGCATTGGCATCGGTCATCCGGGCCATAAAAGTAAAGTAACCGGCCATGTACTTGGCAAACCACCGGCAAATGAAAAAACCGCCATCGATGATGTCATTGATGAAGCTGTCCGGTGTACAGAAATGCTAATCAAAAACGACTTAAAGCAAGCTCAGAACCGACTGCATAGTTTTAAAGCTGACGTTCAGGGCTAATCAACCAAACAAGGGTCCAGCACATGGGTTTTAAATGTGGCATCGTTGGTCTGCCAAATGTGGGTAAATCTACCCTGTTCAACGCTCTTACCAAAGCCGGCATTGAAGCGGCGAACTTTCCGTTCTGTACAATTGAACCGAATACAGGTGTCGTACCCGTACCGGATCTGCGTTTAGATAAGCTGGCAGAGATTGTGAATCCCCAACGTGTTATTCCTACTACCATGGAATTCGTCGATATTGCGGGTCTGGTTGAAGGTGCATCGAAAGGTGAAGGTTTAGGTAACAAATTCCTGGCAAACATCCGTGAAACCGATGCGATTGGCCACGTAGTACGTTGCTTTGAAAACGACAACATTGTTCACGTTGCTGGTAAGGTGAGTCCAAAGGACGATATCGACGTTATTAATACGGAACTTGCACTTGCTGATCTGGAGACCACAGAAAAAGCCATTCATCGTGTTGCGAAACGCGCTAAAGGCGGCGATGCCGATGCGAAGTACGAATTAAAAGTACTGGAAAAAATTAAGCCGCATCTGGACGAAGGTAATCTGTTGCGCTCTTTGGAACTGACCAAAGAAGAAATGGCAGCGATTAGCTACATGAACATGTTAACGCTGAAACCAACTATGTACATCGCTAACGTGAACGATGACGGTTTTGAGAACAATCCATTCCTTGATCAGGTGAAAGAAATTGCAGCGGGCGAAAATGCGGTAGTCGTTGCGGTTTGTGCCGAAATTGAAGCTGAAATTGCTGAATTGGATGATGACGAGCGTGAAGAATTCATGCAGGACATGGGATTAGAAGAACCTGGTCTAAATCGTGTAATTCGTGCTGGCTACAACCTGCTAACTCTGCAAACGTATTTTACCGCGGGCGTAAAAGAAGTACGTGCATGGACTTTCCCTGAAGGTTCAACCGCGCCACAAGCTGCTGGTAAAATCCACACCGATTTTGAGAAAGGCTTTATCCGCGCTGAAATCGTTGGCTACGATAACTATATTGAGTTTGGTGGCGAACAAGGTGCCAAGGATGCCGGTAAATGGCGTCTGGAAGGTAAAGACTACATCGTTAAAGATGGTGACGTAATTCACTTCCGCTTTAACGTATAAAGCATAGCTTTATAAACATGTAAAACACCGCCTGATGGCGGTGTTTTTGTTTGTACAGGCTGGAGTAAACCCCTTTTTTAAACGAACCGCAGTACCAGCCCAATGATGACGCCGGTTAAAATAAGCTGTACCAAACAAAACCCCATGATGTCTTTTGCTTTTAGGCCAGCAATGGCCAATACAGGTAACGCCCAGAACGGCTGAATAAGGTTGGTCCAAGCATCCCCCCACGCTACGCCCATAGCAACGCGGTTGACATCTGCCCCTAATTCCAGCGCAGCAGGCAGCACCACCGGCGCCTGAACAGCCCACTGCCCGCCGCCCGACGGTACGAAAATGTTCACAATGCCCGCACTGATAAAGCTCCACACCGGCAGAGATTCGGCTGTTGCCAGGCCAATCAACCATTCTGATAAGCTTTGTGCCAAGCCAGACTGCACCATCACTGCCATGATTCCAGCGTAAAACGGAAACTGGATAACAATTCCTGCACCGCCTTTTACAGCCTGATGCAAACTGAATAGTAATCGTCGTGGCGTTTTGTGCAGAATAATAGCCAGAAACAAAAACGAGCCATTTACCACGTTCAGATTTAGCGTGCCGCCACCAATAAAGTACATGAGTAAGTATCCCATTCCCGCGAAGCCAATTAACTGCGCCAGAATAATACTGTTCTCGAGTCTGTCTGCGGGTCGGGTATTGGCTTCATCGACGGTGTGTTTGTCTTCCAGCATTTCAGCCGGCACGATCACGCTATCTTCCGGTTTTGGCATCATAAGCCGGTTTACCAACGGCATGACGATAAACAAAATGGCCACCAGGATAAGATTAAAGGTTGCAAAGATGGTTTCTGATGTATCAATAACACCAATTTGATCTACAGAAAAATGACCCGGTGTGGCAATGGTTAAAGGGACAGAACCAGCAAGCCCACCATGCCACACAACAAAACCAGAATACGCACTGGCAACCAGTAGTCGATAATCCACTTCGATTCGCTTTGCCAGCGCTTTGGCAAATAATGCCCCTACCACTAATCCAAAGCCCCAGTTTAGCCAGCTCGCCATTAACGATACCAGGGTAACCAGAATAATGGCTTTTCCTGCGGAATTTGCCAGCGCGGCGAGACTTTCCAGGCACTTTTTCACCAATGGCGTGCTTGCCAACATATAACCTGTTACTAAAACCAGTAACATTTGCATGGAAAAACTGAGTAATCCCCACAAACCACTTCCCCATTGTTCGACAACCACGGTCAAAGATTGGCCTTCTATTAGCATGGCTGCGGAAAAAACCACCAGCGTAAGCAATAAAACGAAGATATAGGGATCGGGTAGGTAGCGTTCGACGAGTTTTACAAAAGGTGTTGCCACGCGATTCAGCATAGTTTTGATTATTCCTTAAACAATTAGTTAACACCTTACCGAAAAAAGTCGAAAATCAAAGGAAATAAATTTTTAAAAAAGTGATTTCGAGCGGCCAAATCAGGGGGTACTTCCCCTTCAATGCTCAGAAAATATCGTTGAAAATCATGGTTCCTTGTATTCTTAATAACCATTTTGCTGATAAATTAGGCATTTCGGTACACATTATGACCACTTAGAGAAAGTTAGTAAAAAAGGGGTTGACGGTGCCCCGTCATATCCGCATAATACGCGCCACTTCCTGAGAGGGAAGAGAAAAAGAAGAGGCTACGTAGCTCAGTTGGTTAGAGCACATCACTCATAATGATGGGGTCGCAAGTTCGAATCTCGCCGTAGCCACCACTCTTCTTATTTATCTCTCAGGTATGTCCTAGTTGCGCGGAAGTGGTGGAATTGGTAGACACGCTGGATTTAGGTTCCAGTGCTTCACGGCGTGAGAGTTCAAGTCTCTCCTTCCGCACCATCTGTTGGGGTATAGCCAAGTTGGTAAGGCAGCGGGTTTTGATCCCGCCATCCGTAGGTTCGAGTCCTGCTACCCCAGCCATTATTTCGTTACGTTGAATCCTTTCAGCTAACACCCAGTTGATTGGGGTATAGCCAAGTTGGTAAGGCAGCGGGTTTTGATCCCGCCATCCGTAGGTTCGAGTCCTGCTACCCCAGCCATAATAGAAAAAGCCAGTCTTATGACTGGCTTTTTTTATTTCTGCTTCCCTACCCGGCAAGCATTATTTTTCATTCAGAAAAATAAGATAATTATTCAGAACAGGTAATGAATCACTTTTCCCCTTCGCCTGTTCTGATAAGATAAATAGCAACACACAATCATAAGAACAAATAAACAGGAATTCATGTGATTAACGATATTGTATCGGCCGTAAATAACGTGCTGTGGGGTGACGGCCAGGTGCTTATCGTCATGCTGCTCGGATGTGGACTCTGGTTCACATGGAAGCTAGGCGCTGTTCAGCTTCGCCACTTCACGCACATGTTCAAATTAATGAAAGGTAGTACCTCTTCTACCAAAGAAGGTATTAGTTCATTTCAAGCTTTATGCACTAGCCTGTCGGCTCGGGTAGGTACCGGCAATCTCGCCGGTGTGGCAGTGGCCATTTCATTAGGTGGCGCAGGCGCCATTTTTTGGATGTGGGTCATTGCCTTTTTAGGCATGGCTACCGGTTTTGCCGAAAGCGTGCTGGGCCAGCTTTATAAAGTGAAAGATGAAAACGGCGAATACCGCGGTGGACCCGCTTACTATATTAAGCAGGGACTGAACAAAACCTGGCTGGCGGTTGCGTTTTCTCTCTGTTTGTTCTTCGGTTATGGATTTGTATTCAGTGCCGTACAGGCCAACACGATTACCGATGCACTGAACAATGCTTACAGTTTTAATCCACTCTATTCTGGTCTTGTGATAATTGGCTTGGCGTCGTTAATTGTCGTTGGGGGATTACGCGGTATCGCTCGCTTCGCTGAATGGATTGTTCCGTTCATGGCCATTGGCTACGTACTGGCTGCCATCATTATTGTGGTGCTCAATATTACCGAGTTACCCGCAGTGTTGATGTCAATTATTAAATCGGCATTTGGCTTACAAGAAGCCGGTGCGGGTATGCTGGGAGCAGCCATTAAAAATGGTATTCAGCGTGGTCTGTATTCTAACGAAGCAGGCTCAGGCAGTGTGCCCCACGCGGCTGCCAGTGCCGCGCCTAATCCAAATCACCCGGTATCGCAAGGATATGTACAAATGCTTGGTGTGTTTATTGATACCATGATTTTATGTACGGCTACGGCGTTTATCATCCTGCTTGCCGGCGGTGAAGCCACCGGACACATGGAAGGCATCGGTATGACTCAGGCGGCAATGACCAAACACATCGGTATGGGCGGCGAAGACTTTGTCGCAGCAGCAATCTGTCTGTTCTCGTTTACCTCTGTGGTAGCCAATTACGCTTATGGCGAAAGTAACCTGCATATGTTCAAACTGGATAATAAAGTGGGTCGTATTGCTTACACCATTGGTTATCTGGGTATGATCCTGTGGGGTTCACAGGCCGCACTGCCAACTGTATGGGCCATGGCCGATATGGCGCTGGGTTTGATGTCTGTGATCAATATCATTGCTATTGTATGGATGACACCGACTATCGTTTCTATCAGCAAAGATTATTTTGCCAAACACGACCGTGGTGGCGATATGGAGTACAAAACTGGCGACTGTGAGATTCAGGGAAAAACTGAAGACGGTATCTGGTAAACGAATTACGGCTATCTGCTTAAGATAGCCGTTTTTGTTTTACTTCACCGGTGTCCACGCAAACTTTTCGAATGCCGCATCTACAGGCGTTTCAGCAAGATGATTGGTATAATTACTCATCACTTTCTGAGCTAGAATTAATATAATATCTAGCATATTTCTTGATGTGTAACCCGCATCAGTAAAGCCTTTCATCGCCGCATCGTCAATGTGCCCACGACCTCGGGTGACAGAGAGGACTGCATTTCTCAGGGCATTTAACTTTGCATCTTCAAGCTCTTCATTATTACGCAATGCATCAATGAGTTTATCATCAACTTTCATGTTTTTAGCGATGCCTGTATGCGCAGGCACGCAATAGTGGCACTGGTGCTCCACGTTTACCGTTTGCCAGACCACGGTTAATTCATCTGCAGAAAAATCTGTTTTCTGAGCTAAATCATGAAGCACCTGATAACCTTCCAGTAATTCAGGAGATGATGCCATGACCGCATGTAAATTGGGGATCATTCCGAAAGACTTCTTTGAATTTTCCAGTAGTGGCTTAGCTTTATCGGGAGCAGTATCTTGAGTATGTAATGTATAAGTAGTCATAAAATTCTCCTTTAAGTAAAATAATCAACGCAATGTGATTGCTCTGTAACCATGATACAAGGGGTTTGAACGATCGTTCAACCACCAATTTGAACACTTGTTCAAAAAAATAATTTTTAGGCTATATTTTATGAAATTAAGCAATGAAGAACTGATTAAGAGTGCGACTGCAGTATTCTGGAAAAAAGGCTATAGCGCTGTGGGCATGCGTGAGTTGCAAACCGCATTGGATATGCGGCCAGGAAGCATTTACCACCGATTTAAAAGTAAAGATGGCTTGTTTCAGCTGGTGATAGAAACGTACGTAGAGGATAGTAAAAGTGATATAGAGGCCTGTTCCACCTTTCCGGATACGCTTGCAGAGTTAGAAAAATATTTTGTCAGTGTGACAACTTGTCCCGGGGACTTGCAGTACCAACGTCAATGTCTGCTGGTTAGAACACTTTCTGATATGGAACAATTGCCGGAAGCGATCAGGCAGGTAGTAGTTGAAGGGATGGCTGCGCTGAAATCAGCATTTTTGTTAGTGTTGAAGAATGCTCAGCAGCAAGGCAACATATCACAAGAAGCTGATCTCAATGAGCTGGCCGCCTGGCTTCAATGTCAATTCGTCGGTCTTAGAACACAGGCTTTTGTCTGTGATGACGATGAACAAACTAAACGACTGATAAACAGAGCGATGAGCGAATTAAATAGCGCCGCCTGAGATGACACAGGCTGAATTAACCCTGCATCATCATCCGAATAAGCTGTATTACCAGTGATATCATCACCAACGGCCAGATCCAGCGGCTGATTTTGCCCGCGGTTTCCGGACTTACCCGCATATTCGAACGTTCAATCAGTGGCACAATGATAAACAGCGCCGCGAAAAGCACACCCAGTAAGATCAGAACTTCCATTCATCCATCCCCATCGCATATTTGAGTATCTTGTGTTTTATTGGCCCCGCCATATCAGCGCCTTTCAACATCAAGTTTCTTATCCATTTAACTGGGGGTATTTCATTACTAAACAAGAGGTAGAAACTGTCCATGGCCGACATCATCATCAAGTTGTCCCGCTTGCGAGGCGTTTCATAAGCTGTCTTAAGCTGTTGATGAAACTCTGGCTGCTCCGGTTTACAGGTTGCAGTAACAGCCAACAACGCGGCCACATCTTTGAAACCGAGATTCACGCCCTGCCCAGCCAACGGGTTAATGGTATGAGCGGCATCCCCTACCAGAATAACGCCGGGACGCACATAGTCTGAGGCGTGGGAACGGGTGAGCACAAAGGACGCTTTATCCAGTATAGAAAATGGACCTATCCGATCTGGAAAATGCGATTGGATTTCTTCAGTGAGTTGCTGCTTGCTTAAACTTTTCAGCTGTTTGATGCGCGTTGCATCGTCGTACCAAATTAATGAGGCATAATTGCCATACATTGGCAACAACGCCCTGGGCCCACTCGGGTAAAACTGCTGCCAGGTTTCAGAACCGGGATCACTTTGCAATTCTACCGTAATGCCCATAGCCTGCTGCCCGTATTGCCAGCCGGTGCTGCCGATTTGTGCAAGCGCCCTCACCTGACTGCGAGCACCGTCAGCACCAATGAGATAACGACATTGCAATACCTCGTGATTGTCCAGTTCAACCGCGGTAATGCCTTCAGTTTCTCGGTATCCAACCAGTTTTGTCTGATTAATCCAGGTCACATCATAATCGGCAAGCGCCTGATGACAGCCAAGTTGTATCAGGCGATTTTCAACAAAGTAACCTAAAAGCGACTGACCGATACTTTGGGCGTCAAATTCGGTGGCCATTGATGGCTGTTCCCACACCGACAGTTTGCTGTAAGGTTTCACCCGGTAATTCTCAATAAATGACCATGCCCCCAGCGCCCGCATTAAATCCACCGATGTGAGACTAATGGCTGAAAGTCGCAGGTCCGGCTTCTGGCCAGGGTCGAAAGCTTGCGGCATGGCTGTTTCAATAATAGCCACCTTATAGCCCTGTTGCGTAAGCCCCAGCGCGAGCGCCGCACCCACCATGCCGCCGCCATTTATACAAAAATCGAACATATCTGAAATTCCGGACATAACAACTCCCTGAGTAAGGCCGCATTATGACGTAAACTCTTTTTAACTACCAACCACCATGATTTCTGCCTTGCGTTAGATCAGCCGGCTATACTTAACCACATTAAAGTGCCTAACAGATTTAACGAATCACTGGGCAAACCGCACCACAAAATGTAAAATACGCGGCTATTTTGAACACATGCCGGCCATTTATCGTGATTACCCTTTGGTGGTCCCTGCCGGAAAACCTGAAATCGTGATGTGAATATGACCAAGAAGCTGTATATCAAAACCTGGGGCTGTCAGATGAACGAGTACGACTCGGAGAAGATGGCAGATCTATTGGACTCTACCCATGGTTATTCGCTTGCGCAGGAAGCCGAGGATGCGGACGTTATCCTCCTCAACACCTGTTCGATCCGTGAAAAAGCACAGGAAAAGGTGTTCCACCAACTAGGCCGCTGGAAAAATCTGAAGAAAGACAAGCCAGAACTCATTATTGGCGTAGGCGGCTGCGTGGCCTCACAGGAAGGTGACCAAATTCGTCAACGCGCGCCATTTGTAGACATCGTATTTGGCCCGCAAACCCTGCACCGCTTACCTGAAATGATTAAGCAACTGCACGGCGGCGCATCGTCAGTGGTTGACGTGAGCTTCCCCGAAATCGAAAAATTCGATTCACTGCCCGAGCCTCGTGCAGAAGGACCCACAGCCTTTGTATCAATTATGGAAGGTTGCTCTAAGTACTGTACGTTCTGCGTTGTACCTTACACCCGAGGCGAGGAAGTGAGCCGTCCGGTGGATGATGTCATTCTGGAAATTGCCCAATTGGCTGAACAAGGTGTGCGTGAAGTTAACCTGCTTGGTCAGAACGTAAACGCGTTCCGTGGTGAACACCACGACGGCACCATCTGTCGTTTCGCAGAATTACTGGAATTGGTAGCGGCAATTGATGGTATCGACCGCATTCGCTATACCACGTCGCATCCGGTTGAATTTACTGACGACATCATTGCTGCTTACGAAAGCATTCCGGAGCTGGTTGATCACCTGCATTTGCCGGTACAAAGTGGTTCAGACCGCATTCTGAATATGATGAAGCGTGGCCACACGGCATTAGAATACAAATCAAAAATCAGAAAGCTGAAGAAAGTACGTCCGAATATCTGCATGTCATCTGACTTTATCATTGGCTATCCGGGTGAAACCGATGCTGATTTTGAAGCTACCATGGATCTCATCCAGGCCATCGATTACGACCTGAGCTTTAGCTTCATTTACAGTGCCCGTCCGGGTACACCCGCGGCTGACGCCGTTGATGACGTGACCGAAGAAGTGAAAAAGCAACGTCTTCATCTGCTACAGCAACGTATTACACAACAAGCACTGCGCATTGCCCGTCACATGGTAGGTACCGAACAGCGTATTTTGGTGGAAGGACCGTCGAAAAAGAACCCAATGGAACTGTCTGGCCGTACTGAAAATAACCGTGTTGTGAACTTCGAAGGTATGCCCGACATGATTGGCGAATTCGTTGATGTGAAGATCACAGACGTATTCACTAATTCACTGCGTGGTGAAGTGGTTCGCCGAGAGAAAGATATGGGCTTGCGTGTGGCGGTTTCGCCCCAATCTATCATGGCAAAGCATCAGAATGACGTTCCCGATGCACTGGGCGTGGGTCAATACGTCCCAGCCTGATTTAATTTAAGAAGTGAGGAATAACAGAACTTGAGTACTCTGGTAAGCAACGAAGTAATTTTAGAACCTGCAGACAATAAACGTTTATCCAGCCTGTGCGGCCCGTTTGATGACAATATCAAACAAATTGAACGCAGATTGGGCGTTGAAATCAGCTATCGCAACAATAAATTTAAAATATTGGGCGAAGCACTTCAGGCAAACGGTGCTGCTGAGCTACTCAAGCTCCTCTACATTGAAACACAGCCGGTAAAGGGTTTAGTACCGCAACTCGAACCTGAACAAGTCCACCTGGCCATTCAGGAAGCCCGATGCCTTGAGCGTGAAGAGACCACCGTGTACGGGAAAGAGATTAATATCCGTACTAAACGTGGTGTCATCAAGCCCCGTAATCCCAATCAGGCACAGTACGTTGCTAACGTCGTTAATCACGATATCACCTTTGGTATTGGCCCAGCAGGTACGGGTAAAACCTATCTGGCGGTTGCCTGTGCGGTTGACGCATTAGAGCGTCAGGAAGTTCGCCGTATTCTGCTTACCCGTCCTGCGGTTGAAGCCGGTGAAAAACTGGGTTTCCTACCGGGTGATTTGTCTCAGAAAGTCGATCCGTATTTGCGTCCACTCTACGATGCGCTCTTTGAGATGCTGGGGTTCGAGAAAGTAGAGAAGTTGATGGAGCGCAATGTCATTGAAGTGGCCCCGCTGGCGTATATGCGTGGGCGCACCTTGAACGATGCCTTCATCATTCTGGATGAGTCGCAAAATACCACGACTGAACAGATGAAAATGTTCCTCACCCGTATTGGCTTTAACTCCAAGGCTGTGATCACCGGCGATATCACGCAGGTAGATTTACCGCGCGGTGTGCGCTCAGGATTACGTAACGCCATTGAAGTGTTAGAGAACGTGAACGATATTTCGTTTAACTTCTTTAAAGCAGAAGACGTGGTGCGCCACCCTGTGGTTGCCCGTATTGTTACCGCTTATGAAAAGCATGACAGTGAACAGGAAAAAGTGCGTTTAGCCAAAAAAGCAGCCGCAGAACAGGAAAAGCAGAATCAAGCTGCCGCCTCCGATACCGCAAATAAAGAGGCTGGTGACGCCGGGAACAAACCGTGACCGCCATCATCGACCTTCAGCAAGCTTATACGCCGCAAGATGCAATTGCGGCGCGCATTCCCGATGAATCCATGCTTACCACCTGGGCTGATGCTGTACTCGCAGCATTAGGAACCGAGGAGAAAGAAATTACGGTTCGCTTCGTTGATGAAGAGGAATCCCACGAACTGAACCATCAGTACCGTGGCAAAGATAAACCTACCAATGTGCTTTCTTTTCCGTTTGAATGCCCGCCAGGCGTGCCATTGAATTTGCTGGGTGACTTAGTGATATGTGCCCCTGTCATAGAGAAAGAAGCCTGTGAGCAAAACAAAGCGGTGAACCACCATTATGCCCATATGGTCGTGCATGGAATCTTGCACTTACTGGGTTATGATCACATTGAAGACGATGAAGCAGAAGAAATGGAAGCGCTTGAAATTAAAATTTTAGCGCAATTATCCATTGACGACCCGTATCAAGAGCTTTAACTTTCACTAAAACACTCAATATTTAAGAGATTTATGAGCGAAGACAACCCTCACTCTACCAACGGCTCGACGAGCAAAGGTTGGTTCGACAAGCTACGAACGACATTTTCCGGCGAGCCGAGAAGTAAAGAAGAGCTGGTGGATGTAATCACCGAAGCCGAGCACCGTGAACTTATTGATCCCCAAACCCGGGAAATGATTGAAGGCGTCATCGGTGTTAACGAGATGCGGGTACGGGACATTATGATCCCCCGCACTCAAATGGCCACCATTGATATCAACCAGAAGGTAGACGAGTTTCTTCCTATTATCCTTGATACCGCGCATTCCCGGTTCCCGGTAATAAGCGAAGATAAAGACCATATTGAAGGTATTCTGTTAGCAAAAGACTTGCTGCTTTATGCTTTTACCCCCGATAAAGCGTTTGAGCTGAAAGACGTGATCCGCCCGGCGGTTATCGTTCCTGAGAGTAAACGTGTGGATGTGCTGCTAAAAGAGTTTCGTCAGCAGCGTTATCACATGGCTATCGTGGTCGATGAATACGGTGGTGTTTCTGGTCTGGTTACTATTGAAGATATTCTCGAACTCATTGTGGGCGAGATTGAAGATGAATACGACACCGACGAAGACGGCACCGACGACATCAAGCCGCTGAACAAGTCTACCTATACGGTGAAAGCACTCACGCCTGTAGAAGACTTTAACGACTTCTTCAAAACCACATTCAGTGAAGAAGAAGCCGACACCATTGGCGGTATTGTGCTGAAGGCTTTCGGGCACATGCCTGAAACCAACGATGAAATTACCATCAGTGATATTCATTTCAAAATTACTAACTCAGACAAACGTCGTCTGGTTCAACTCAAAGTGACTGTTCCCTCCATGGAGTAACGCGTTCTGAAAACGTTTGTTCCCTATTTACTGGCGCTCCTCAGTGGCGCCAGTGTTACATTTGCCTACGCCCCATTTTCTCTATGGCCGGTAACCTTTCTGGCCATTGCGCTTGGTATTCGCCAGCTGACAAAAACCCGCCGCCCGTTTCTCACCGCCTGGTTGTTCGGCCTTGGCTGGTTTGGCGCTGGGATCAGTTGGGTACATGTCAGTATTGCTGATTTTGGTGGCCTACCTATTATTCTCTCAGTTGGGCTCATGCTCATACTTTGCAGCTATCTGGCGCTTTATCCCGCATTCGCACTGTGGCTGAGTCAAAAGTACTTCCCACCCCGTTTATGGCCGCTGGCGCTGCCATTTCTATGGACTCTTTCTGAGTGTCTTCGAAGCTGGATGCTATCAGGTTTTCCCTGGTTATCACTGGGGTACAGCCAAATAAACAGTCCGTTAGCAGGCTGGGTTCCGTTAATTGGAGAAACCGGCGTCACTGCCATTGTTATTGCGCTATGCGCGGCTTTGGCGGTATATCGCTTTAGCAAGCAGTATGTTGCGCTGGCGGCCCTGTTTATTGCTGCCTTTGTTCCCGGTTGGATACTTATTGGCAAATCATGGACGCAACCTGCAGCTACCTACAAAATAGCGATGGTACAGGGAAACATTGCTCAGTCACTGCGTTGGGTGCCAGAGCAAGACATGCCCACCATGGAGAAATATCGTGCCTTGAGTGAGCCGCTATGGAACAGTGATCTGGTAGTATGGCCTGAAGCCGCCGTGCCGAAATTGGAATTGCTGGCCAGTGATTATCTAGTAGAAATGGATAATTTAGCGCTGAACACAGACTCTGCGCTTATCACCGGCATTGTGAATTACAACTTTGAATCTGATGAAGCCTGGAATAACTTGCTCGTGCTGGGTAAACGTAAGCCTGACGATACGTACGGCAGCTATCATTATTTTCATAACAATCGTTATGCCAAGCACCATCTGTTACCCATTGGCGAGTTTGTGCCCTTTGAAGATATTTTAAGGCCATTGGCCCCGTTATTTGACTTACCCATGTCGTCATTTTCCCGGGGGGACTTTGTACAGACAAACCTGGTAGCGAATGGAATTCATTTGGCGCCGGCAATTTGTTTTGAAATCGCCTTTCCCCATCAGGTCGCTGCAAACGTACACAACGATACCGATATGATTATTACCGTGAGTAACGATGCCTGGTTTGGCCATTCCCATGGTCCGGCGCAGCATTTAGACATCGCCAGAATGCGGGCTCTAGAACTCGGTAGACCGGTATTGCGCGCCACCAATAATGGGATCACTGCGTTTATCAACGACAAAGGTGACGTTACGTCAGTACTTCCCCAGTTTGAAGCTGGTAGTTTGTCGCAAATCGTTCAGGCCCGTAAAGGGATGACGCCCTACAAACAGTTTGGCGATATTATGCTTTGGTTACTGACTGCGGCTTTCTTAGCAGCCGCCATTATTATCAAGCGTAAACAATAACTTAACAAAACAAGATGTTACCACTATTTAGAAAGCCAGCCATCTTTTAATCAGGCTGGCTTTTTCGCGATTTGCCACCGATTTTTTGCGATAACCGTAATTCTATCTGCGCTCTGATTAAGTAAAGTATTCGGTTCTAAGAATAAATCAGGGAATACCCAAAATGAAAACCAGAATATTTAAAACCGGTTTGCTTGTGAGCGCCCTCGTCCTTTCCAGCACCCTTGCTTTTGCCAAGCCTTTGGTAATTACCGCCGATCGCATGATTGATGTGAAATCAGGCAAAGTGATTAACGCCGCCGCAGTAATTATCGACAATGACATGATCATCGGCGCTGGCGCACGCCAAGCACTCGACCTTCCCGCCGATGCAGAAACCATGGCACTGGGCGACTACACGCTAATGCCTGGCCTGATGGATATGCACGTTCACCTTGTCGGTGATTCCGACCATCACGGTTATGCCACCTTGGGCACATCGGTGTCCCGCTCGCTATTGTATGGTGTAAAGCACGCCGAAAAAACCTTGATGGCAGGTTTTACCACCGTGCGGAATGTAGGCGCGCCGGGCTTTACCGATGTGGCTTTGCGTGATGCCATTAACGATGGTGATATTAAAGGCCCGCGTATGTTTGTATCAGGGCCCGCACTGGGTGTCACCGGCGGCCACTGTGACAATAACCTGCTGCCATACGACGCGCACGCGAAAAGTGAAGGTGTAGCGGATGGTCCGTGGGAAGTACGTCAACGAGTGCGTGAGAACATCAAATACGGTGCGGATGTCATTAAGTTCTGCGCGACCGGAGGTGTACTTTCTAAGGGCACAAAAGTGGGCGCGCAACAATATTCTGAAGAAGAAATGAAAGCACTCATCACTGAAGCCCACCTGCGCGGCCTGACTGTGGCCAGCCACGCACACGGCACCAGTGGCATCAAAGCCGCAATTCGCTCAGGAGTAGATTCGGTAGAACACGTGAGCCTGTTAGATGATGAAGCCATTGAACTAGCAAAAGCGCACGGTACTTATTTCTCAATGGATGTATACGTAACGGAATACATTCTGGGCGAAGGTGCCAAAGCGGGTATTCTGGAAGAGAGCCTGGCGAAAGAACGTATGGTGGGCAGCGTACAGCGGGAAAACTTCCGTAAAGCTGTTAAGGCCGGTGTAAAAATGGTATTCGGCACCGATGCCGGCGTATATCCTCACGGTGATAACGGCAAGCAATTCGCTCGTATGGTGAAATTTGGTATGACGCCCATGCAGGCCATTCAGGCGGCAACCATCAATTCAGCTACCCTGTTGAAGCAAGAAAATAACCTGGGCAGCCTGGAAGCAGGTCGTAAAGCCGATGTGGTAGCCGTAAAAGGCAACCCTCTTGATGACATGTCGCTTATGGAAGAAATTGGCCTGGTGATTAAAGACGGCCACGTTGTAAAACAACTGGCCATGTAACCGCCAAGGGCGATACGACTCTCGTATCGCCCGAAACCTTCTGGCATACTGTCGCCGAACACGTGTTGTTGCCCAGTTTGGGGACAACCAAACCATATTGCTTAACAGGATATGCCCATGCCTTCTATCGATCTGACACCACTCTACCGCTCTTTTATTGGCTCTGATCACCTTGCCACCCTAATCGAGGCCGCAAACCGCGCAGAAAAACAAAGCAGTTACCCGCCCTACAACATTGAATTGCTTAGCGAATACAAATACCGCATTACCATGGCGGTAGCAGGCTTCAGCCAGCAAGAAGTGGTAGTAGAAGTGCAGGACAACACCTTGCGTGTTGCGGGTAAAAAAGCGCAAACCCAGCAAACAGAACGCAAGTTTTTGCATAAGGGCATTTCCGAGCGCAATTTCGAACGCAAATTCCAACTTGGCGACAACGTAAAAGTACTGGCCGCCGATATGGAAAACGGCCTACTGCATATTGATTTGGAACGCATTATTCCTGAACCGAAAAAAGCGCACCGCATACAAATTGGCGGCAATACGCTGGGCCATAACGAGTAGCAAATAGCGATGTTAAGGCATTAACTGCTGCGCTAACTTGTCATAAATAGGCAGATGATGCTCATGGACATCTGCCTGACTAATGTGACCTAGCGCTTCCCGGCCTGCTTCCTCTCGTCCCTGCAAAACATCCAGTTCGATAATGCGTAACTTGAGATAGGTTAGATCTTTGCTTTGATATTCACCAAGTGCAGTTTGCATAGAGGCGATTGCCTGCTCAAACCAATGACGAGACAGCTCAAATTGCTCAGTTTTGCGCAGTGCCACAGCGAGATTCGCTTGTCCGAAGGCCAGCATCATAGGTTCGCCAATTTGCTCACTGGCGTCGACAACTAAACGATAATATTCAATTGCCCGGGGGTAGTCCTTCAAAAACCACGCTACATGGCCAATCGAGAGATTGAGTGGTGCTTTCGCGTAGGGGTTTTGTATATTGGCTGTTTTGTCCACGGCCCACTTTGCAACGTCGTTGGCCGTTTCATACTGTTTCAGGTAATTGTACAGATTAATTAGTTCAGCGAGTCGACGAGGGTCAGGCAAACGGTCAGAGCTGGACATGATCAAGTCACGGGTAAGCCGGACATATTTTTCACCGTTGGCGGTATCTCCCTCAGTGAGCAATTTCTTTGCATAAATGGTGTAAACGACAATGCGAAATACATCGGGGGCGTTTTCTAATCTCGCATAGCCTGCCACTTCATCAATGGAGATATCAAGGTTTTCAAGCTCCCAGCGTGCCGAGAGGTTGTAATACATCAACATGTACCAATCACGTTCGCCGGCAGTTTTATGTTTCAGTAGCGCTGACGTTTCAATTCGACACGCCACTGCATCTATCAAACAATCGTCCAGGCTTACATAAGACAACGCAAACGCACTGGCAGAGAAACCAGTACAGCAAAAAATAAATAATCGGATACCGTGGAGCACAACACATTCCCGGTCAGGTAGACATCTGAGTTTTCACTTCCTTACCTGTACGCAGAGGGCGCAAGAAATAGCCGAACGGCAAACTCTCAAGCGTGAAGAGTGATATAGCGGGCAAAAGCCCGGCCTGAGACAGTGTAGTTATCCATTTTTAAAATTGCCCAGGCATACTCCATCTGCGCAACAACGCCGGAGTATACCTTAATTTATGAAAAGTGTTTGCATGAAAATGCAACAAACAAACTGCCAGACAATTAGCGTCCAGCGGAAAGGTGGTTTTTTGTGAACAAGCTGGTTTGCGAAAGCCAGTCTTTAAGCACTGCATGTTCAGTGTCACTAATCCCGATCACTGACATGTGGGTTTCATTATTGTTTATAACTCGCGTTACGTTATTCAGCCCCTGCCAGCGCTCTGTGCGACGAATGTTACTGGCTAAGTCCATACCCGAGCCGTAAGTCAGAATGGGTACTGACAACGCCGGTAAATCAGCAAACATATCGGTTTGTTCCAGCGTGATGCCAGCACGGCTAAGCGCTAGCTCGGCGCCGGCCTTAATTGATGAGTCTGGAACCAGTTTGCTCAATCGAGGTTTGAACATATGTGCCACGCCAATGGTAGCGCGATCGAAACGATCCATGGGTGCAAGCAAAATAAGACCAGAAATAGCATCCATTTGACGGGCCGTTTTAACTGCGGCCAATGCGCCCATAGAGTGGCCCACCAAATAAACGGGCTCATCTGCAACAGGAATGATCTGCTCAATGAATTCTGCTAACAGATCACCATCACGCACGCCAAAACCTAATGGTGCCTGAGACTCACCCTGCCCCATAAGATCAGGTTCAATAACACGAAACCCGAGGGCCTGAAAATAGAAACCGGTGTTCATCCAGCTCTCTTTTTTGGCGCCATAGCCATGAATTAGTACAACGGTACCTGAAAATTCGCCGACATCTTCAGGGGAGAGTGTGACTTCTTTTAGAAAACTGAATTGATTGCCAAAATCCCGGGAAACGGAAAAAGACAAAGAAGGGGGATGTTGAATTGCTGCCGCACCATCGCGGTAAGGAATGCAATAATTTGAGACTTCACTACACCAGCGCTTTTCAATTACACCCCAACGGGCATACTCGGCATCGAGCGTTGCTTGTTCGTAATGAATAATTTGTGTGGGAGATTCTATGCGCTCCGCCACCATCCGTGAGCAGCCACTAAGAGCGATAAAAACAACTAGCAAAAATACGTGTTTCACTGCCTGTACCGCGTTACTTCTCTGCAGCCGGATGGCTGGTAGCTAAAAAATGTGGAACGCCGCAGGCGGCATTCCACGTTCGACATCAGATATATTCCACTTCTGTGATTTCAAATTCCACAGTGCCGGCGGGTGTCTGAATATTCACCACGTCGTCCAGCTCTTTACCAATCAGACCGCGGGCAATCGGTGAATTGACCGAAATCAGATTGTTTTTAATATCGGCTTCATCATCGCCAACGATGCGGTAAGTAGTTTCAGCATCGGTTTCCAGATTCATAATGGTGACGGTGGTACCAAAAATAACCTTGCCGGTGTTGTCCATTTTGGTCACGTCGATGATCTGGGCATTAGACAATTTGCCTTCAATATCCTGAATACGGCCTTCACAAAAACTCTGCTCTTCACGGGCTGCATGATACTCGGCATTCTCTTTCAAGTCGCCGTGTTCACGGGCTTCCGCGATAGAATTAATAATTCTTGGGCGCGTTACCGTTTTCAGTTCATTTAATTCTTTGCGCAATAACTCTGCGCCACGAGCGGTCATCGGATACTGACTCATGGGGAATTCTCACTTTGTTTTATTGGGTCTCCTGACCCACTGATCGCTGAGTTAAAAAAAGTGCGCCGAAAGGGCGCACTTTTTTGTAATGCTAATTGGGTAGGTTACCCCAATTTCACATAAATGTCATTAACCTTTAATACGAGCATGCAGTTCCTGCACCGATGACACTTTATTTCGGTCATCTGCAGACTTCGCACGAATCGTAGCAAACGCTGCATTCATCGTAGTGGTATAGGTGATCTTATTCAATAAGGCCTCACGACGAATGTACACAGAATCTGTAATGGCTTGACGTCCTTCGGTGGTATTAATGATGTAGCTGTAGGCACCGTTTTTAATTGAATCAACGATGTTAGGGCGTCCTTCAGACACCTTATTCACAACACTACATTCAACACCGGCATCAATCAGGCTCTTCGCTGTACCACTGGTCGCTTCAATTTCGAAGCCCGCTTCAACCATGGCTTTCGCCAAGTCGACAACACGCGCTTTGTCGTTGTTACGTACAGACAGTAATGCTTTACCTTCTCTGGGCAGTGGCGCACTGGCTCCCAGGTTGGCTTTTGCATACGCTTCTTCGAAGGTATCGCCTACACCCATAACTTCACCGGTAGAGCGCATTTCTGGGCCTAACAGCGGGTCAACACCCTGGAACTTCGCGAATGGCAACACCACTTCTTTCACAGAGTAGAACGGTGGAATAATTTCTTCCGTCACACCCTGAGACTGCAGTGATTGACCAGCCATACAGCGGGCAGCAACTTTCGCTAAAGGTACACCTGTCGCTTTCGATACGAAAGGTACGGTGCGGGCAGCACGGGGGTTCACTTCAATCAGGTACACTTCACCGTCTTTGATAGCGAACTGTGTGTTCATCAAGCCAACAACGCCAAGCTCCAGCGCCATGTCGCGAACCTGCTTACGCATTACGTCTTGAATGTCTTTCGGTAATGAGTGTGAAGGCAGTGAACAGGCTGAGTCACCAGAGTGAACACCGGCTTGTTCAATGTGCTCCATGATACCGCCGATAACCACGTCGGTGCCGTCACAGATAGCATCGATATCTACTTCAATCGCGTCGTCGAGGAAACGGTCGAGCAGGACTGGGGCGTCGTTAGACACTTTAACCGCTTCGTTCAGATAACGTTTGAGATCTTTCAGGTCATAAACGATTTCCATCGCACGACCACCCAGAACATAAGACGGACGCACAACCAGCGGGAAGCCAATTTCTTCAGCACGTGCAAGTGCCTGTTCGATGTTGGTTACCGTTGCGTTGGCAGGCTGTTTCAGACCCAGCTTGTTAACCATGTGCTGGAAGCGCTCACGGTCTTCAGCGCGGTCGATGGCTTCTGGTGAAGTACCGATGATGGGTACGCCATTGGCTTCAAGAGCACGGGCCAGTTTCAGTGGAGTTTGACCACCGTACTGTACAATAACACCTTTAGGCTGTTCTTTCGCAACGATTTCCAGCACGTCTTCCAAAGTAACTGGTTCGAAATACAGACGATCTGACGTATCGTAATCAGTAGAAACCGTTTCAGGGTTACAGTTAACCATAATGGTTTCGTAACCGTCTTCACGCATAGACAGCGCCGCATGTACACAGCAGTAATCGAATTCGATACCCTGACCGATACGGTTTGGACCACCGCCCAATACCATGATTTTCTCTTTGTCAGACGGATTCGCTTCACACTCTTCGTCGTACGTAGAGTACATGTAAGCAGTACTGGTAGAGAACTCAGCGGCACAGGTATCAACACGCTTATAAACCGGCGAAATGCCGAAACCACGACGGATATCTCGAATGTCGCTTTCAGCAACGTTGGTCAGTTCTGCCAAACGCGCGTCTGAGAAACCTTTACGCTTCAATGCACGAGTAAAGTCAGCAGTCAGTGCGCTAACGCCCTGCTCTGCTACCTGGTTTTCCAGTTTAACCAGCTCTTCCAGCTGTACCAGATACCAGCGGTCAACGTTGGTGTAAGAGAACACTTCGTCAACGCTCATGCCCATGCGGAATGCATCACCGATGTACCAGATACGCTCTGCGCCAGGATTCTGAAGTTCGTACTTCAGCTTGCTCATGGCTTCGTCGTCTTCCGGATCCAGGATAGGATTCAGACCGGTAGCGCCCACTTCCAGACCGCGTAATGCTTTCTGCAGTGATTCCTGCTGGTTACGGCCAATCGCCATAACTTCACCCACAGATTTCATCTGCGTGGTCAGACGGTCGTTCGCACCGGCAAATTTCTCGAAGTTAAAGCGAGGAATTTTGGTCACAACGTAGTCGATAGACGGCTCAAAAGACGCCGGTGTCAGACCGCCAGTGATGTCGTTGGCCAGTTCGTCAAGGGTATAACCGATGGCCAATTTGGCCGCCACTTTTGCAATCGGGAAACCGGTTGCTTTTGAGGCCAGTGCTGAAGAACGGGATACGCGCGGGTTCATCTCGATGATAACCATACGACCAGTCTTCGGATCCACACCGAACTGTACGTTTGAACCACCGGTTTCTACGCCGATTTCACGCAGTACGGCCATGGCCGCGTTACGCATAATCTGGAATTCTTTGTCGGTCAGCGTTTGAGCCGGTGCAACGGTGATAGAGTCACCGGTGTGAACACCCATCGCATCGAAGTTTTCGATAGTACAAACGATAATGCAGTTATCGTTCTTATCGCGAACCACTTCCATCTCATACTCTTTCCAGCCAATCAGCGACTCATCGATGAGTAGCTCGTTGGTAGGAGAAAGATCGAGGCCGCGGTTACAGATTTCATTGAACTCGTCAATGTTGTAAGCGATACCACCACCAGAACCACCCATGGTGAATGACGGACGGATGATACACGGGAAACCGATGCGGCTAAGTACATCGTGGGCCTGCTCCATAGAGTGAGCAATTTCAGCACGAGGACATTCAAGACCGATAGATTTCATCGCTTTGTCGAAGCGCTCACGGTCTTCCGCTTTATCGATAGCGTCTGCAGTTGCACCAATCAGTTCTACATTGAACTCTTTCAGTACACCTTCGCGTTCGAGATCCAGTGCACAGTTCAGCGCAGTCTGGCCACCCATGGTAGGCAGCACCACATCAGGACGCTCTTTTTCGATGATTTTACGTACAACTTCCCAGTGAATTGGCTCGATGTAGGTTGCATCAGCCATTTCAGGGTCAGTCATAATAGTGGCAGGGTTCGAGTTAACCAGAATAACCCGGTAGCCTTCTTCGCGCAGTGCCTTACAGGCTTGTGCGCCAGAATAGTCAAATTCACAGGCCTGGCCGATAACGATAGGGCCGGCACCCAGAATCAGAATACTTTTTATGTCGGTACGTTTTGGCATTGTCGGCTAATTCCTACTGTTTCGATTGTTCAATAAGTTCGATGAAATGATCGAACAGATCTGCCGCTTCGTGCGGGCCCGGGCTCGCTTCAGGGTGACCCTGGAAGCTGAACGCTGGCTTGTCGGTACGATGAATACCTTGCAGCGATTTATCGAACAATGAGACGTGAGTAACTTCCAGATTATCTGGCAACGAGGCTTCATCAACAGCAAAACCGTGGTTCTGGCTGGTGATCATCACTGTACCTTTCTTAAGATCTTTAACCGGATGGTTAGCACCATGATGACCAAACTTCATTTTCACCGTGTTTGCACCACTGGCGAGCGCCAGCAATTGGTGGCCAAGACAAATACCGAATATAGGGATGTCTTTTTCAAGAATGGTTTTGATTGCTTCAATGGCGTAGTCGCATGGCTCAGGATCACCAGGGCCGTTAGACAGAAAAACGCCATCGGGATTGAGCGCCAGTACATCGGCAGCAGGCGTTTGCGCCGGCACCAGTGTCACTTTACAACCGCGGTCTGCTAACATGCGTAAAATGTTGTTTTTTACGCCGTAGTCATAAGCAACTACGTGGTATTTTACCTCAGCAGGCGTGGTGTAACCTTCACCCAGCACCCACGTACCTTCGGTCCAGGTTTTCACTTCCTTAGTGCTTACTACTTTGGCCAGATCCATGCCTTTTAAGCCCGGGAACCCCTTGGCAGCGTCAAGCGCTTTGCTTTCGTCTAAATCGTCACCGCAGATGATACAGCCGTTTTGCGCACCCTTGTCACGAAGGATACGAGTTAAACGACGGGTATCGATATCCGCAATACCTACTACGCCTTTGGCAGCTAAGTACTCAGATAATGTTTGTTCGTTTCTAAAATTACTGGCAATGAGGGGAAGGTCACGAATGATAAGACCTTTAGACCAGATTTTGTCTGCTTCGACGTCTTCAGAATTGGTACCGGTATTACCGATATGGGGGTAAGTAAGTGTTATGATTTGTTCAGCGTATGACGGGTCGGTGATGATTTCCTGATAGCCTGTCATGGAAGTATTAAAAACAACTTCCCCAACGGCGGAACCAGTGGCACCAATAGCCGTACCTTTAAAAACTGAACCATCCTCTAACACCAAAAGGGCAGAATTAGCCAAGTCAACCTCCAGATTAAGGATAACCGACGGTTTATTCAGTGGCATGAATAAACCCCACAAAAAACGGGAGGTAATAAAAATTTTACTTCCCGTTTACGATACTTTGCAGCTAATAAACACGTCTCAGACAAGCTGAAACGCTAAATTTTGGCAAATTCCAAGTATTATATAGGAGTTATCAGGGTACGTCTAATTCAAATTTGGAAAAATATGAAAAACACCTGATGTTTTGCTTTTTTACTCTCTAACCTCAGAAAAGCCTATTTATCTAATATATAATCAGGCCAGACCAATCACGTCGTCCATGCCGTAGCGGCCATTTTCTCTTGACGATAGCCACAATGCCGCATGGACTGCGCCTTTGGCGAAGGTCAGTCGGCTTGATGCTTTATGGGTGATCTCAAGTCGCTCACCAATATCGGCGAATAATGCAGTATGTTCACCCACAATATCTCCCGCTCTCACGGTCGCAAAACCAATGGTTTTATGTTCTCTGGGCGGTTCTTTGCCTTCACGGCCATAAACAGCGCATTCTTGTAAGTTTCGACCCAATGTATCGGCAATAGCCTGACCAATTGCCATGGCAGTGCCAGACGGTGCATCCTGCTTAAAGCGATGATGGGCTTCCAGAATCTCGATATCAGCGGTGTTACCCAACGCCAGTGCAGCCTGTTTAACCAGCGCCAGCATTACGTTCACACCCACGCTGTAATTGGCCGCGAACACCAGTGGAATTTGCTTCGCGGCTTCATCCAGGGCAATAAGTTGCTGCTCTGATAATCCGGTAGTGCCTATAACCACTGGCTTTTTATTGGCAACGCACCATGCCAGGTTGTCATCAAATGCGGCTGGCAGGGTGAAGTCGATCACCACATCCACATCATCTGGTTTCAGTGTAGAAACTGCCGAACACGAAACGCCTTGCGTACCGATGCCAGCCAGTTCGCCCACATCAATACCTACCCACGGCGAGTCATCACGCACGGTGGCAACGGCAAGATATGCCTCTTCGTTTTCCCGCAATGCTTCAATCAGCACCCGGCCCATGCGCCCATTGGCGCCTAAAATTGCTACTTTCATGTTTATTTCATTCATCGTCTGTTTGCGGGCATTTTGCCTGACACAGCACAATTTTCAATTGTTCATAGGTAGATGCGTCGAGTTATCGTACCAGCGGCATAAAATAACGCGGATTTGTATACCCGCAGTCAGGAGTTGGTAGTATAAGTATCAGGCAATATTGGTTGCATATAAATAGTAGTTGCATATAGAAATTTACTGACAGCAACTTGCAAACATAACAACGCGCAGAGGAATCTGGACATGGAACAAAAGTTGATTTGGGATATCCCTACCCGTCTCTTTCACTGGCTATTAGTATTTTCGCTGGTTGGCCAATATGTCACCGCAGAGTTAATGGATAATGCTATGCAGTGGCATTTCTATCTCGGTTATTTCACCCTCGGGTTAATCGTCTTCCGAATTATCTGGGGTTTTGTTGGTTCAGATTATGCCCGCTTCGGGCAATTCCTTTATGGCCCCAAAGCGGTGGTTGGTTACTTAAGTACGCTGTTTGCCAGAAACTCCCATGCCCATGCTGGTCACAATCCACTAGGTGGCTGGGTGGTGGTGGTTATGATCACGCTGGTCATGATTCAAGCGGTTAGCGGGTTATTTATGACTGACGATGTGTTTCTTGATGGCCCCTGGCGCAGTGCGGTTGAAGATGCCACCCTGGATACCATGAGCTTTCTGCACAATAACGTATTTAACGTACTCTTGGCAGTGATTGTTCTGCATATCGCCGCCATCGGATTTTATGCTGTTTATAAAAAACAGAGGCTGGCGCCGGCTATGGTACATGGGAAAAAAACCACAGCGGAGAAAGGCATTACATCATCCCGTTTACTTGCGGCGATAATTGCGGCGCTTATCAGTGCAGGGGTTGTGTACTACGTGGTAGAAATTGCGCCACCAGAAGCAGCTGAAGAAGAGTTTTATTACTAACGGTACTCACATTATCCGTCGCTTAATTAAACATCAAAGCCGCTTCAATGAGCGGCTTTGGTGTTTACAGAAGTTTTGATTTTCGGTGCGTGCTCCCCCGAAAAGTAAGGCTTATTCCTCAGACGTTTCCTTTACTAGCCCCTGTTTCTGCATGATTGCCTGAATTTCAGCCACACTTGCTGGGTCATCAATCGTAGACGGTACAGATAGCAAGTGATTAGAGGCAATCTGGCGCAACAATTTACGCAGTATTTTGCCAGAGCGCGTTTTCGGGAGCCGTGGAACGATTACTGCTCGCTGAAAGCAAGCAATGGGGCCAATTTCCTTGCGCATCATCTCCACCAGTTCCTTTTGCAACGTTTCCTCATCAATGGTGGCACCATCTTTTAATAACACCAGCCCCACGGGTACCTGTCCCTTCAGACTATCGTGAACGCCAATCACGCTGCATTCAGCAATCATAGGATGTGCAGCTACCACTTCTTCCATTTCACCGGTTGATAAGCGGTGGCCCGCCACATTAATTACGTCATCCGTACGGCCCATAATAAATATATAGCCTTCATCATCTTTATAACCACCGTCACCCGATGTGTAATAGTTCGGATAAGCTTCCAGATAGCTTTGTTTAAACCGTTCGCAGTCTCCCCAAATAGTGGGTAAACAACCCGGGGGCATAGGCAGTTTAATGGCAATGGCCCCCTGCTCTCCGGCTGGCAGTGGCTCGCCCACATGATCCAATACTTTAACATTAAAGCCAGGCACCGGAACCGTTGATGAGCCCGGTTTAGTCTCAAGGGTTTCGAGGCCGGTGGGGTTGGCACAAATTGCCCAACCTGTTTCGGTTTGCCACCAATGGTCTACGACCGGCTTTCCGGTTTTATCCACTGTCCACAAATAGGTGGGAGGATCTAATCGTTCGCCAGCCATAAAAATGGTTTTCAATGACGAGATATCATATTGCCCCAGCAAATTTGCTTCCGGATCTTCTTTGCGAATGGCGCGGAAGGCTGTGGGCGCGGCGAACAACGCCTTAATGCCGTATTCTTCTGTCATTCGCCAAAACGCGCCGGCATCAGGCGTACGCACGGGTTTCCCCTCATACACTACCGTGGTGCAGCCATGGAGTAGCGGACCATAAACAATATAGGAATGCCCGACAACCCAACCCACATCAGAAGCGGCCCAGAATACTTCTCCCGGTTGCATGTTATAAATGGCATTCATGGAATACTTCAGCGCCACAGCGTGCCCCCCGTTGTCGCGCACCACGCCTTTGGGTTTTCCCGTGGTGCCCGAAGTATAGAGAATGTATAAAGGGTCGCTGCCGTTAACCGGTGTGCACTGAGCGGGTTGTGCTGTTTGCATTTCCGTTGCCCAGTCTGCATCGCTTCCGCTGAGTTCGGCTTTCACTTCCGGGCGTTGGAAAACGATGCAGCAATCAGGCTTGTGCGCTGACAATGCAATGGCTTCATCAACAAGGGGCTTATAAGGAATGCGTTTATCTACTTCTATACCGCAAGATGCGGTCACCAGCGCTTTTGGCTGGGCATCTTCAATACGTACGGCTAACTCATGTGGGGCAAAGCCACCAAAGACTACTGAATGGATAGCGCCCAACCGGGCAGTTGCCAGCATGGCGATAACAGCCTGGGGGATCATTGGCATGTAAATAACGATGCGATCGCCCTTTTCAACACCCTTTGATTTTAAAACGCCAGCAAATTTCGCCACCTCATCCAACAATTGCTGATAAGTGAGTGTGGATTTTTGCCCGCTTACCGGCGAGTCGAAGATAACTGCAATCTGCTCACCGTGCCCATTTTCGACATGATAATCAATGGCCATGTAGGCAGTGTTCATCTGGCCATCGGCAAACCATCTGTCGATCCCGTTGTCATCTTTAGACAGTATGGTTTCAGGGAAAGTAAACCAAGAGAGCGCGCGCGCCTTGTCTTTCCAAAATGCTTCGGGGAATTCGATTGAGCGCTGATATTCTGCTGCATACGACATAGTGGGCCTCTGAGAATGCTGATTTTTAATACGCTTAATGTAATCAATAGTGAAAACTTTTAACTTGATTTACATTAATATAAAAACAACAAAGTGCCGCATAAGACTTATGTCGCAATTTTTTAACTTAAGGGGTAAGGTTCACCCGCCGCTGGCGATTGCCAGCTGCGCTGACTGAGCGCGAATAATGACCTCCCGCCACGCATCTTCTTCGATGGGCTTAGACAGATAAAACCCTTGATAAATATCGCACCCGCGCTGCATCAAGTAGTTAATTTGAATCTCATTTTCAATCCCTTCAGCGACTGTCCTTAACCCCATCGCGCTTGCCATATCGATAATGGTGTTCACTATGGGCGCGTTATCGCTTTCGAAGTTAATTTCGTCAACGAAATACCGGTCAATTTTTAACTCACAGATGGGGAGTTCTTTCAGGTAACTTAAGCTTGAGTAGCCGGTGCCAAAGTCATCAATAGAAAACGAAAAACCGAGTTGAGAGAGGCGTTCGATACGTTTACGCACAATGTCGATGGTGGTCACCAATGTGGTTTCGGTGATCTCAAGAATTAATTGGCACGGATTAATTTGCCACTCAGAAATGGTGTGAAGTAAGCGGTCGTAGAAGTCTGCTCGAGCAATGTGACGGCCACTGATATTTACCGAAAGCGAAGTTTCGATACCCTTTGCATTTATTTCAGACAACAGGCGACAGGCTTCGTTGATAACCCAGTAACCGATATCAACCACCGCATCACTTTCTTCAGCAATAGGGATAAACTCGCCTGGGCTGATAAATCCCAGCCGTTTTTCATTCCAGCGCAATAGTGCTTCTGAAGAAACAATGTTCCCTTTCGCGTCGAACTGGGGCTGAAGTACCAAATAAAATTCGTTATTTTCGATGGCGTGGCTGAAACTCTGACTGATATAGTTATGCCGGTCGTACGCATTGAATTCATTGCGTTCTAAGGTTATCCGCCCTCCCGGGCCTTGCTGCTTAGCACGCTTGGTACCAAACTCTAATATACCCACAACTTTCTCATAACTCGCCTCTGGACTGTGCACATAGGTAGAAGCTAACGTAGCAGGCACAACCTGAGAATGGCCGTGTAAGGAAAATTCCCGTCCAAGTTCAGCGTGCACATTCCATTCGACAGTATCGATGAGCTCCATCACATCCTGATCTTTTTCAGCCGCGAATGGCTGTGAGTGAAGAATATAAAACTTATCGCCTAATCCCCGGTAAATTTGAAAACGGGAAGACACTGCGCGCTTCAATCTGCCCGCGAAAATACGCAAAATATAGTCGCCGGTTTCCTTTCCGAAAGACAGATTAAACTGAGAGAAGTTGTCGATATCCAGCATACAACAATAAATTTGTTGATCAGACACCGCCGCGGCAATGATGAGTTTCCGCAGATCTTTCTCAAAGGATTTTACATTAGGGAGGTGGGTAATTTCGTCAAAAAACGCGATATTATAAATGCTATCCAGCGCCTGTTTACGCTCTGTAATGTCGCGAAATACACAAACAAATTGAGAAAAGCCAGATTGGAAGACTTCCGCAACAGACAGTTCGACTGGAAAATTTCTCCCCTGACTGTGCCGCGCACTCAGCTCTTTACCATTTATCTCGCCAACGCCGGGCTTTAACTGTTGATGTACAAATTCACTGTCTTTGTCTGCGGGCGTTCCCGGCAGCAAAAACGAAATGTCCTCACCGATAACAGCATCAGGTTCGATGCCAAATACCTCTTTTACCGTGTTGTTGGCAGTTATGATGGTACCAAACTCGTCTACAGTAAGCACCGCGTCGTTAATACTATCGAGAATGGTATTTAAGTATTCAATATAGTTCTGCTCAGTGGCAGACAAACGTTTTTGTTCACTGACATCCTGCACGGAACCAAAGAGGCGAACAATCTCACCATCACGCTTTTGCGCTTTACCGGATAGTTTTAGCCACCGGGCGTGCTTCTTTCGCGTGACCACCGGGAGTTCAAGTTGGTAGTTAATCCCTTTATCAATCAAATTTCGAACGGCCCGAATGAGGGTTCGCCTTGATTCAGGTGAGAAACAGGCGAGAACACGGTACAAGGTTATCGGGCAGTCTTTGGTGAAATCAAACAATCTATATGTTTCATTGGTCCAGTTCATTCTCCCTTCTGGCATATTAAAATCCCAGCCACCGGTTTCAGCCATTTCTGAAACGGTGTCGAATAAAGAAAGCTTATCCTGTAACTGTTTGAGATGGTCGTGTTGCCGACCGATGACCAACTCAACGAGATTTGCCAGCCTTTCTGCGGTTAAGGTGATGAAGGCGGAATCATGTGCGCTTAGGCTACTGTCGGGAAAAAAGACCGCGATAAAAAGCCTGCCAGTCACAATATCATTGGTCTCTACGGCGCTCGCTACGCCTTGCCAACGCGCTGTACTCTCAAGCTTCACCTCAACGAGTTCTTGCTGGGCGTTTTCGGTGACTTCGCATACATTTGGCCACAGGCTCGCATTTTCGCGTAGCCAAAATAAGACCTTCGCGGTCTGTGGTGAAGGCATGTTTGCGTTCTTCGGGATTGGCTCCTGAATGTGCAGAATGCATGCATTCTCAGCCGGAGTACTTCGGACGAGAGAGTCTAGAAGCTCACTGACACGGAAGCGATATTCGCTTCCTAAGCGCTCCCGTAGCAGATTTTCACTAAGCAATCGTCGTTCTCCTTACAAATCCTTTGGATGAATAAAACAGCAAGCAAAACTTGGTTTCTTTAACACAATGTCTGATCAAGCATAGAAAAAGAAACCTGATTCCTCAAATTCACGGGAAACTTTAATGTTAGATTGACTTTTTTCCGTTAAAAACATCGAGTAGGGTGAGGCATCACCGCCTCATCCCTCTCACAGAACCGTACGTACGGGCCTCGTATACGGCTCCTGTACAGTTTATCCAGCGTAATTGCTGGGCACATTTCCCGTTCTAACGTCTTCCAGATTCACCAGTCCAAGTTCGTTAAACCAGCTGTTTGGCATCGCGTAGCTTGCCAGTGGGCTTCTTGCGCTGCGCCAACTCGTCATGCTCATGGACGCGAACTTGCCTTTGTAGCCCCGCTGTCGTAGCCAGCGATGCAGGCGGCTCGCCTTTTTCCATAACTTCAGTTGAACACTGCGCAGTCTGCGTCTCAGCCAACTCGCGATTTGCTTGAATGCCCTGCTGGCATTGGCAATCCTGAAGTACTGGCTGAACCCTCTTAGCAGTGGATTCAGTCTGTTGATGACATGTGACAACGGTTTTCCCCCGTTGCGTTTTGTCATCTCCTTTAGCTTCATTTTGAACAATGCCAGTTTCTTCGCTTGGATTCGGGTATATTTCGTCCCGATTTCCACACCAAGGAACCTGACACCCGCATCACTGTGTGTGATGTGGGTTTTCTCTGTGTTCACGGTCAGCTTCAGTTTACCTTCAAGGATTTGGGTCGCTTGTCGTTGCGCATTCTCTGCCGCTGAACGACTGCGACACAAGATAAGAATATCATCAGCGTAGCGCACTATGCGGTGGCCACGTTGCATCATCTCCTTATCAAACGCATCCAGATAGATGTTCGCTATCAAGGGGCTGATTACCCCACCTTGCGGACTCCCTGTGTCTGTCTGCTGCCAATGGCCTTCAACCATCACCCCACTTGTTAAGAACTGGCTGATTAAGCGCAGCACGCTACCATCACGCACCCGCCGTTTAATGCTTTCTATGAT
>NZ_MDHN01000004.1 GCF_001757105.1 Alteromonas confluentis | reverse complement strand
ATCATAGAAAGCATTAAACGGCGGGTGCGTGATGGTAGCGTGCTGCGCTTAATCAGCCAGTTCTTAACAAGTGGGGTGATGGTTGAAGGCCATTGGCAGCAGACAGACACAGGGAGTCCGCAAGGTGGGGTAATCAGCCCCTTGATAGCGAACATCTATCTGGATGCGTTTGATAAGGAGATGATGCAACGTGGCCACCGCATAGTGCGCTACGCTGATGATATTCTTATCTTGTGTCGCAGTCGTTCAGCGGCAGAGAATGCGCAACGACAAGCGACCCAAATCCTTGAAGGTAAACTGAAGCTGACCGTGAACACAGAGAAAACCCACATCACACACAGTGATGCGGGTGTCAGGTTCCTTGGTGTGGAAATCGGGACGAAATATACCCGAATCCAAGCGAAGAAACTGGCATTGTTCAAAATGAAGCTAAAGGAGATGACAAAACGCAACGGGGGAAAACCGTTGTCACATGTCATCAACAGACTGAATCCACTGCTAAGAGGGTTCAGCCAGTACTTCAGGATTGCCAATGCCAGCAGGGCATTCAAGCAAATCGCGAGTTGGCTGAGACGCAGACTGCGCAGTGTTCAACTGAAGTTATGGAAAAAGGCGAGCCGCCTGCATCGCTGGCTACGACAGCGGGGCTACAAAGGCAAGTTCGCGTCCATGAGCATGACGAGTTGGCGCAGCGCAAGAAGCCCACTGGCAAGCTACGCGATGCCAAACAGCTGGTTTAACGAACTTGGACTGGTGAATCTGGAAGACGTTAGAACGGGAAATGTGCCCAGCAATTACGCTGGATAAACTGTACAGGAGCCGTATACGAGGCCCGTACGTACGGTTCTGTGAGAGGGATGAGGCGGTGATGCCTCACCCTACTCGATGTTTTCTTGTCCCCTGCAATGCCAGTTCATTTCTCTCGGCCAATACATTCCTACTCTCGCTAACACACATTCACTTCAGGTTTCTAAAGGAGCTGAAAACTTTAACCAGGTTAAAGAAGGTTGGTACATCCAAAACATTTTTGGTTACTATGTATGGGTAAATGCCATATTTAATATTTTGGCAATGTCAGAATCATAGATTCATATTTGGTTGCTATTCAGGAGTGCGCAATGCCAGTTGCCCGAAAACACAATGTGTTGACACCCGACGAATACTTACAGGAAGAGCTTGAAGCACCTGTTAAACGGGAGCTTATTGATGGTCAGGTTTATGCGATGGCCGGAGCCAGCGCTAACCATGAGAGAATAGCCGGAAATTTTTATAGTGAGTTAAGAAATCACTTAAAAGCGACTCCCTGCGAGCCATTCAGCTCAGATATGAAAGTGCGCGTTCGTGATAATTTCTATTATCCCGATGTGTTGGTCGATTGTGATTTTGATGAGTCAGAGCCATATTTTACATCAACGCCGGTAATCATTGTGGAAGTGATTTCACGCTCTACTCGTAAAATGGATGAGAAGCAAAAGTTACTTGAGTACATCAATATTCCTACACTTAAAGAGTACGTGCTGATTGAACAGGACGTAGCAGATGTTACCGTTTACAGAAGAAGCGATGACTGGCGCTCCACCCACTATTTTTTAGGTGAAGAAATTCACTTTGAATCGATAGATTTTACTATCCGGGTAGAAGACATTTATCTTCGCGTAAAAAATGAAGATGTTGTGGCATTCCTTGAACAACATTCCGAATCTTAAAACTTAGCTTTTCACGCGGGCTTTAGAACACCTTCTTTATCCCCGGGATTGTTCGCTGAATCATGCAATTCCCCTAATAAATCACCCTTGACAAAATCTTTACATTTAACTCGACCGGAAGTGAAAAAGTCGCTAAATTAGCCGAACTTTGTAGTTGTGGTATCTAAAGTTCAAGGATGAAAACATGAATAACGTTGTACGTGTCTTTTCTCTTTCTGCGTTGGCGCTGGCTGTATCTGCATGCGGTGGCGGCGGAGGCTCTGACAGTTCTTCCGGCGGCGGCACACAAACGCCGTCAAAAACACCTCTGCAGATCATTTCTGACGCGCAATCTCATTCCAAATCTCAGTTAACCACAGCTGCAAAAACGCAGGCTAACACCCGTTACAGTGGTGAATCGGGCAAGGCAGAGATAGATATTGCCCTGGCCCAGCATGTATACAGCGTATTATTTGACGATAACATTATCACTGTGCCTGATACCGGTGAACATGAAATTAAAAATGAACTTAGTAGTGACGGCTCAATTAACAGCACCCTTCAGTGTGATGAAAGCGGCACGGTGAAATATACCGGTAAGTTTAATGACAACGGTATTGGTAAGTTGTCTATGGATTTCAGTGATTGTCAGTCTTATTACAATAGTTTCGCGTTATCTGGTGTGGCAGCTATTTCTATTGATGTCGCTACTGACAGCAAAATAGAATATTCCTTGTATTTCTCCAATCTTAATTGGGAAGACGACGTCCCGGTGTCTATGTCAGGCCTGATTACCTTTAGTGACTCATACTCAATGCAAAGCGGCGTGACAACGTCGGTTAGCGAGCAATATATAAGTGCCACGGTTGGCGATGAAAGCTACCTTATTGATACCAGCATGACCACCAGTGATAACTGGGAGTCACCTGAATTCCGGATTGACGGCCGTGTTAGTGTAGGTTCTGAAGGTTATGTGACTGTATCGCTGGACTCTGACGAGTTGGATGCGCCGTATTTTTACGGCAGTACTGTTGTATTTAACGACGGTGAAGCACAGTTGAAGTTCTGGCAGGGTATGGTGATGTACACGCAGGATCTCGACAATGACGGCGAGGCGGATGCGGGTAAGTACTTTGAAAGTGTTCACGGCTTTGTCACAACACCTGTAAGTGATACGGAATTATATAACCTCGCCGAAATTTCACTGACACCCTATGTAGAGTCGCCTTATCTGCAAGATTATGAGGGGCTGTCTGTGGCACAGGAAATTGTTGTGCTGCCTGGTAATTATTATGACCTCGATACCCCAGACGAAGATCTGACTGTCAGTTACAACTGGTATCTAGACGGCAGATTGCTTGAAGGCGTTCACGGTAACACCCTGCCCGCATACTCAGTGACGGTTGATCAGTGGCTTGAAGTGTCCATGGTGGTGTCTGACTCAATCAATAGCGTGGAATCCTATCCCATCAGCATCTATTTGGAAGATACTCCTGCGGTTGTTACGGTTAGTAATGTGCCGGAAATCGTCCGTGCTGGCGATACCATTACTTTCTCATTATCACTAACAGACGCAGATGTACCGGGCAATGAAAACCTGGCGGCATTGGCGAGCGCGCCTGAGGGGGCAACGTTAGCTACGGACGGCACGGTGACCTGGGTTGTACCGGACAATCAGCTTTTTAGTCAGATGGTGTATTCCTTCGGTGTGAGCAACAGTCAGAACCCAAATCACATCATTGAGGAATACTTTGAAATGACGGTGAATGCCGATAAGGCGCTGCCGTTGTTCCGTACTGGCGTGGAAGTGCCTCATCGGAATAATTCTCAGTGGGTGGCCGATTTTGATGGCGACGGTAGCAATGAGTTATTGGGGACTGACAATGGCTCACGGGTATTTTTACTGGTGCTGGTTGATGGTAAATATCAACAGAAGTGGGCATATCCCTATGCGCTGTCTGATGAACAGAATATCCGGCAAGTATTGCCTGCAGATATCGACGGGGATGGCACGCCTGAAATTTTAGTTATCACAGAAAAGACCTTCTGGTTGATTGATGATTTAACCAAAGATGCACGGGTTTTACTGGAAACCGACGACTATTTCAGTGAAGCGTTACTGGCTGACACCGATAACGATGGCGTCAATGAACTGATTTATTCTGTTAAGAACGCTGATTACAACGCCAGTGAAACCACCATTTTTATAAGTGAGTTGGGAAGTGAGCTGGTCACAACGCTCAGCTTCAGCACCAATAGCTTTCAGACAATCGCTGTCGGTAACGTGGATGCCGACAGCAATGTTGAGCTAGTTATGAACACCGGTCTGGTATACGACCTGACTACCGGTGCGAATGAATGGTTCTTCGGCTCCGGATTTGGTGATGCATTTGTTACAGTCGGCGACCTCAACGGTAATGGTATCGATGAGATTATTGGTGCCGGTGCCTGGGATGCGCTTTATGTGTATTCTGCTGTTGATAAATCTCAGCTGGCGTCATTGTCGCTTGAAGATACCTGCGATATGCATGCTTACAATCTCTACAATGATGCGACAGATGAAATTGTGGTAAGCGATTGCCAGTGGGGCAATGTAACCGCGTACTCTCTGAACGGTAGTAATCAACTGGATACAGCATGGCAAGTCGGGCTGCAGGATCACGGTTCCTCATCGCTTACCATGGGGGATATCGACAACGACGGCAGTGCGGAAATTTTATGGGGCTCAGGCACCAGTAGTTCAAGTGCAGACCGTCTGCTCACGGCAGACTACACTGCCGATGGTGCAACGGTAAAAGAAAATACAACCGGAGTTCAGCTTGATCAATTTTATGCCGCGGGCTGGTCTGAAATCACTTCCGGTGATGAGCGTGCTGTATTCTTTGTTCCCAGTACCGAAAGCGGTTACGACGGCTCTGTTGTCGTAACGATGACCGGCGATGGCACCACAACCGTGGGTGAAGAGCTGTCCTCTAACTGGGACCACAGTAATCAGGCGGTAACGACGGATTTCAATAACGATGGCGTAGGGGATATTTTCCTGCCTCTGACTTCCTTTTATGACGGCGCATTTGGTGCGGTGCAGCTAAGCGATATGTCTGTTCAGTACTCTGTTGATGGTGGTGACAATGACGGTACTATCGGTAAGATAATGGCCATAGACGTCAACGGCGACGGATATGAGGATGCGGTCTATCAGGACGGGTTAGCGATTAAAGTTGTCGACATTCAGAATCAGTTGCTGGTGGCATCGTATACGAGTCCTAATGGGATCAGTGATTTTGATGCGGTATTTATTGCTGATGTATTGAATCTGGTTGTGACTAACGGTTACCAGCAGGTACAGTTGCTGACGCTGGGAAGTAATGCATTTATTACCGGCAACTCATATGAAATTGAATGTCCGCAGGTGCTGTTTACCGGCGTTGAAAACAGCCGTCAGTTTGTTTGTTCCGGTGGTAACGATAAGCAAATGAACATGCTGACATTTTCTGACAGTGGTGTTGAACTGGTGGGGGAATACCGCTTCCCGTTTGAGATCATCGATATGATTGTGGACCCTGTTACTCCAACTAACGTACTAGTAGTAACCGGTGATGACGGCAGTTGGTACAGCTCTCATTCTATTCTGCGAAGCATTTCAACTCATGGCAATATTGTCTGGTCTGGTCCGAAATTGAACGGCAGAGCAGGAAAAGGCGCGCTGCGTGCTCGTGCATCTGAATCCGGCGATATAGACGTTATGCTTGGCACATCAGCAGGGATGTTTCTGATTCACTGATTGATGATGACGCTCAGGTGAATGCGCTTATCGGCTTTCACCTGAGTTCAGTCGCCAGGATGTGACAACGGTTATGTCGGCGTAAGCGATACCGAAAAGCACCGTATTATGCTGCGCCGTAAACAGGTAAAGTCAGCGTGAATTCAGTACCGGTATAGAGTTCACTTTCAACGCTGAGCATCCCATCATGCTCTGTTGCTATGTCATATGAGATGGAAAGTCCCAGGCCAGTACCCGTATCCTCGTCTTTAGTGGTGAAGAAAGGATTAAAGATCTTTTGCAGGTTTTCGTCAGAGATACCGCAGCCATTGTCACTAACGATGAGTTCTACAGTTCCGTTACTGTTCGCTTTGGTGCGTACTTTCAGCTTGCCCCGCCGTCCTGTTTCTTCAATCGCCTGAGCGCCGTTAATCAGCAGGTTAGTAATAACCTGAGAAATTTTACCCACGTTCATCATAACGCGGGGCAACTCTTCATAGTTAATGTCTACATCACAAACATATTTAAGCTTGTTGTTCACCAGCGCTAATGTGGTTTTCACGCAGTTATTCAAATCAAAAAGCTGCTTCTTATCCGTGTCGATTCTGGAAAATTGTTTAAGGCTGCTGACAATTTCTTCTACTCTTTGCAAGCCGTGTTCAGATTCTTTAATAAGTTGAGAAACGTCGTTACTAATAAAGTCCATTGACTGGTAGGCCTGAGAATTCTTTAATACAGCTATCTTTTCCAGCGCAACCTCATTGGTTTGTGCTTGTGTGACTTCCATCAGATCTTTGTAGAGTATTTCAAAGCTGGCTAAATACTCTTTCAGTGTGTCCAGATTACTACTAACAAAGCCCACAGGATTATTGATTTCGTGGGCGACACCGGCAGCAAGCTGACCGACTGACGACATCTTTTCCGCCTGAAGTAATTGCTGCTGAGTTTCTTTTAGCGATTTGTTCGACTGCGACAGTTCTTCATTTTTTCTATTCAATTCAGTGGTACGCTCAAGAACTCTATGTTCCAGAGACTGATTTAGAGCTTGTAAGGCATTTTCTGCTTCGGCTCTGCGGATATGCTCTTCTTCAAGATGAGATATTAGATGATTGAATACTGTTGCTAACTCTTCGAGCTCGTCGTTGGTGCGCACATTCACCTTAATATCTTCATATTTGTTTTCTTTAGAAGCCTGAATGAGCCTGCGGGCACCCTGTTGAAGAATATGGATCTGTTTAGTCAAATAGCTACCGAGGAAATAGGAAAACAGCGCAACAAGGACCATCTCAATGGCTGCAATGGTATAAGCCCACTGCTGAATGTCGCTCAGCGATGCTTTTACTGCCGCAATATTAATTCCAAGGTCAATATAACCGTACAAGGTATCATCAACCATAATCGAGCGGCGGATATCGTAAATACCATCACTGGCCAGGCTGACAGACGTATCGGCCTGAAAGTCTGAGTTTAGCGATTGTTCGTTACCACCTGATGCGAAAACTCTGCCGGCGGTATCTGTTATTTTGACGTAATGAATGTCTGAATCGGTAAGCAACTCATTGACATCAGCCTCAATGCCGGCCAGATCAAATGACAAAAATGCGTTCTTGGTCGTGGAATAGAACAAATTTGCCGTTGTATTTGCGCGTTTGACCACGGCATCGTTAACCAAGTTGGTCAGCAGGTTAAATGTTGTTGTCAGCAGCAATGCGAGCAACGTTGCTTCTATGAATGCTACACCCAGTATTGTTTTTAGTTTTAATGATATTCGCATGTGAACTACGGCTTCTCTTGGTGCAGTAAGTCTATATTCAGCGCCCGGATATCATCCCAGTCTGCAGAAAATGCCTCTGAGAATCCTTTCATTTTGAGACTGTTTAAAGCGTCACTGCCTTTTCCGCCGGGTGTCATGGTGGTGAGAACATCGAGTAGTTGTTCGCGAACTTTCTCTGACAGTCGGGGATGAATCGCTATGGCATGTGGTGTATAAGCCGGGCTTGACCAGAGCACTTTCAGGTTTTCTTTTACGTCGCTTTCTGTGGCTTGCAGAGAACGGTATATTCCCCCTCCAGCCTTAAAAAATCCCCTTGTTACATTCAGGTAAACAGAGTCGTGGGATTGTACATAAACGGGTGTAAAGCTAATGCCATCTTTATGCATAGTGGCACGGGGAATAATACTGGCGGCAAAAGCGGCGGGGGCCGGAAAGGCGATTTTGGCACCTTCAAGATCAGACAATTCTGAAAAAGGACTGTCACGCGGCACAACGATGATGCCCTGAATGGATTGATCTTTCTGACGAGCCAGCGCGCGGTAGCCTGGATTTTTCTGAAAAACGACAAAGTGATAGGGATTCATGTAAGCAATATCATATTTGCCTTCCGACAATGCTTTTTCAAATGTAGGAATATCTTTCGCGGTTTCGAAGTGCAAAGTGTGTCCGGTTTCAGACTCGATATAACTGAGTAGTGGTTGCCAGGCCTCTGCGAGCTTTTTCGGCGAGTGTTGCGGAACAATACCCACAGAAAAGGATTCAGCAGCGGCGGAATGCGACATGAGCAGTAAGAGTATTGCAACGACGCGCCTGCTCAATAATTCAGACATATTCATTCTTCTCCCGCTTCATGACGTTTTCCAGTACCAGCATGCATTCATTGTTAGTTAATCATTCTATTACACAATGTAATGATAAGGCATTGTCTGTAGAAATGCCTTTTTCGTTTGTGCTTCGCTATAATCCGTTTAACTTCCCTGCATCAATACGAGTACCGCCATGGCAACTGCATCCGCCCTTCACATTTTGGTAAAAACTGAAAAAGAAGCCCTGTCTATTCTAGAACAGCTCAAGAAAGGTAAAGACTTTGCCACGTTGGCAAAGAAGCACTCAACCTGTCCGTCGGGCAAACGTGGTGGTGATTTAGGTGAATTTCGCCGAGGGCAGATGGTTAAACAGTTCGATGATGTGGTGTTTAAAAAAGAAGTGCTGAAAGTGCATGGGCCGGTAAAAACAAAATTTGGTTACCATCTGATCAAGACATTGTATCGAAGCTAAAATTATCCTTTAAGCTCACCGCTTATTGAGCGCAAATTTACTACTGCACCACCGCGCATTTTGGAATAAACATCATAAATTCGCCGCTGCCAACTCAGGAAATGCAACTTTTTTGCAGTCAATTTGGCTTAGTAGGCTAGGCATACTCTTTGACATCTGGTTAAAAAGTGAACTATTTGGTGCTATGGGCGACCTCACAGGTTTGCCAAAAGGTTTATATTTTAAACACTTTATCAATACCATGAATGAGTGATATGGAAGCAATCATATCACTTATTTTCTATACCCCCTCCAATCCTTAGCTTTCAATTGGTTAGCGCAAGTCAACATTGAAGTTAGTCTAACTTGTTGTAACACATGAATTTAGGTTCTTTAAACGGTCATTTTCACTTCGCTACTGTGTTTAGCGTTGGTAAATATACTGGTTAATTCTCCTGCACAAAGTGGGATAACTGCCGGCTTATATATTCCTTTTTGATATAAAAATGCTTATTGCCACCGGTGGCAATAAATATTAGATTTGGTTAACAATAAAAAATATAAATTATTAATGCCGACAAGGATGTGGTCGGATTAAGCGTCTCAAGTATCCCTTGCCTGAGGAGAACACATGAAAGTTTTAATATTGAATGAAGGACTCGAGAAGCTCGGTCATACCGAAAAACGCTGTGCGGTATCACCCTCTAGTGTGAAACGCATGGTTAACCGTGGTGTTACCGTTGTCGTGCAGAAAAATGCTGGTGTTCTATCAGGTTACGCCGATGCTGATTTTACTGAGGTTGGTGCCAGCCTGGTGGAAAATGCAGACGACGCACTGAAAGAGACCGATTTATTGTTATGCGTAAACCAGCCTGAAGAAGCGGTTTACTCACAACTGAAAGCCAATGCCATTGTGGTAGGACACATTGACCCCTTTTTCCAGCAATCGCTGGTGGAGTCTCTGGCCGCCCGCAAACTGACCACCTTGTCGGTGGAAATGATCCCGCGTTCTTCCCGCGCCCAGAAAATGGATGCGTTAAGTTCGCAAGCGAGCCTTGCTGGCTACGTTATGGTGATGCAGGCAACTACACATCTGCCAAGCATTCTGCCAATGATGATGACACCGTCGGGTACCATTAAACCGGCGAAAGTTTACATCATTGGTGCCGGCGTTGCGGGTCTGCAGGCGATTGCGACGGCGAAACGTCTGGGCGCCAACGTACTGGCTTACGATACCCGTCCAGTCGTCGCTGAACAGGTTGAATCGCTGGGTGGTAAATTCCTCAAAATCGATTTGGGTGAAACCGGCCAGACCAAAGACGGCTACGCTAAAGAACTCACCGACGAGCAGAAGCAGAAGCAGCAGGACGCGCAACGTGATGCTATTGCCGACTCAGACATCGTGATCACCACCGCGCAATTGTTTGGTCGTCGTCCTCCGCAGCTTATTAGCAAAGACACGCTGGCGCTGATGCGTCCGGGTTCTGTGGTGGTCGATATGGCTGCAACGTCTGGTGGTAACGTGGAAGGTTCTGAACCTGGCAAAGTGGTCACTGTGAATGGGGTCACGGTAATTGGTACCGGTAACTGGAGTCAGTCTGTCGCGAAAGACGCCACCGATATGTACGCCAACAACCTGTACAACCTGATCGATGAATTTTTCGATGATGAATCGAAGGCATTTAAACTCGATCTGGAAGACGAAATTCTTGCTGGGTGTGTGATTACGCACGATGGCGAAATTACTAACGACATGCTTAAAAACGCGTATCAGGGAGCCTAATCATGGAAAATATCTATCTGATTTTTATCGTATTGCTGGCTGCTTTCCTGGGTTTCGAACTGATCCGCAAAGTACCTGCCACACTGCATACTCCGCTGATGTCGGGCTCAAACGCAATTTCCGGGATCACCCTGGTAGGCGCGCTGGCTGCATCGGGTATGGAAAACGACATACTGACAACGATTTTGGGCACGGCAGCAGTAGCGCTTGCCAGCATCAACGTTGTGGGTGGTTATCTGGTTACCGACCGGATGCTGGGTATGTTCAAAAAGAAAGACAAGAAGTAAGGGGCCGGGAAAATGGAATCTGTAGCATTGATAATCAATCTGGCCTACGTATTGGCGGCGGGTCTGTTCATTCTTGGTCTGAAACTATTAAGTCATCCGCTGACGGCCCGTAAAGGGAATATGGTGTCTGCGGTGGGTATGCTGGTGGCTGTGGTGGTGACGCTGCTTGACCATCAGATTATTTCCTATCACTGGATTTTACTGGGCTTTGCCATTGGCGGCGCCTACGGTGCCTGGAAAGCAAAGTCTGTTGAAATGACACAAATGCCAGAAATGGTATCGCTGTTTAACGGCTACGGTGGTTTAGCTTCACTGTTACTGGGTTGGGCGACGGTAAGTCAGTTGTCTACGGTTGGTTTCAGTGGTGCCACGTCATTTGTGTTGATTACCGTTATTCTGACGCTGTTAATTGGTGGCGTAACTTTCTCTGGCTCCGTGATTGCCTGGGGAAAACTGTCTGGTCGAATGAACGCCAAAGCGGTGATCTTCACCGGCCTGCGTGAGCTAAGCGTTTTGCACCTGGTAGGCTTCTTTGTAGTGGGCTATCTGTTTGTCACCGACCCAATGAACCCGGTATGGCTGTACGCCACCATCGCGCTGGCGCTGAGCTTCGGTATTCTGGCAACTATCTCGATTGGTGGTGCAGATATGCCGGTGGTTATCGCGCTGCTGAACAGCTACTCGGGTGTAGCGGCATCAGCGGCAGGCCTGGCAGTTGGCAATACGATTCTTATCGTAACCGGCCTGCTGGTAGGCGCGTCTGGTCTTATCCTGACTAACATCATGTGTAAGGCAATGAACCGCTCGCTGATGAATGTACTGCTTTCCGGTTTCGCGAAACCGGTTGAAGCGGCAGAGAAAATCGAAGGCGAAGTGAAAATCATGCCGGCGCAAGATGCGTTCTATGTGCTGGAAGCGGCACAGGCGGTACTGGTTATTCCGGGTTACGGCATGGCGGTAGCACAAGCGCAACACGCTGTACGCGAACTGCAAACGCTACTGGAAGAAAACGGCTGTACGGTGGAATATGCGATTCACCCTGTTGCGGGCCGTATGCCGGGGCACATGAACGTACTGCTGGCTGAAGCCGATGTACCTTACGATCAGCTCTGCGAAATGGATGACGTAAACCCGCGCATGGAAAACTACGATGTGGCCATTGTTATCGGTGCTAACGACGTGGTTAACCCTGCTGCAAAAGAGATGAAAGGCAGCCCAATTTACGGCATGCCAGTTATCGAAGCATACCGCGCAAAAACTGTGTTTGTACTGAAGCGTTCAGCCAACGCAGGCTTTGCCGGTGTAGACAACCCGCTGTTCTTCAAAGACAACACGCGCATGGTACTGGGTGACGCAAAAGACACCATCAACACCATCATCCGCGAATTCGGTGACGACTAAACGCTTTTCGAGCGAGGAGGCACTTTCATTCGGAACACGCCGTGAACACATCCATGTGGGCTCGGCAGCCGCATCCCTGCGGCTGACGGTTTGGAAACGGAAGAGACTTAACCGCTGTCGGGGCACACGTTGTCTCTCCAGCACCTGTGCACGCCGTGAACACATCCATGTGCTAAGCGGTTATAGAAGGCGCTGCCGCATCCCTGCGGCAGACGGTTTACAAACACAGCTCCTTTTCCTATCCCGGACTCCCCGCGGCGTACTAAGCTATCGCACTCTTTCGGCTGACGGTTTGGAAACGGAAGAGACTTAACCGCTGTCCGGGGCACACGTTGTCTCTCCAGCACCTGTACACGCCGTGAACACAGCCATGTGCCAAGCGGTTATAGAAAGCCCCCCTCGCTCTGCACGTTTAGTCTACCGATTTTCCCTAATACCTACTTTTCAGAATAAAGCAGTTGCTCGCGTTGTACAGGGTGCCCAGTGAAAGGTGGGGCTGCGGATGTCTGATATACAGCTTGCTGATTGTATTTCATCACAAATGGCATCAGGCAGGCGGGTAGCAGGTAATCATTTTCTTTCAGCCATCGCGCGTCATAGGCAATTTCTGAGGATTTCTTCGCGGAGAGTCGCATGGGGTTGCCAAACAAAATGTGATGCTCGGCTTGTTCAAGGTTGCCAGTACTGGAAAGCAACGGAAGTCCTGCGGAGTGATAGACCTGGCCCAAAACACTTTCCACATTAAAGCAGAACTGTTCGTAGCCAATTTTTACCACGTTCAATTCGCTTCGATTTAGCAATTTTTCTCTTTTTCTATTGCCCTGATACCACTTCAGCATCTGAAACCAATAGTGACCTTTGACTTTTTTCAGCCCACTGCGCTGTTCTGAACGTGCCAGTCTTGTTTGAGAGCTTGCATAAGAGCGAACGTCACGTAGCAGAAAGCAAATCGTCGGTGAAAGTAACGGGTCACTGGCAATCAGGTTTAAATGGCGAATACCCTTAGAGGTATCCACCATCCGTTTTTCATCACCATAAACTTTGTGGAAATAACGCAACAGTTCTTTATAGGCGAGAGACACATGACTGTACTTTTCCTCGCCCTTCGCTGGCATTGGCACGTTAGCGCGAATTTGCTCTAGCGCCGGGCCCCAGAATCCGCATTGCGCAGTGGGTTTTCCACAACTGCAAGCATGATTGGCATTGTGAAGCCAGTATTCAGGAGCATGGCGCAAAACCTGAAACACTTCGCCCAGTGAAATTAGATCTGGATGACTTGCCAAAGCAATAGAAAAGGCGGTTGAACCTGAGTGAGACAAACTGGTTACAGAAAAGAATTTGTACGGCTTCATGGAATACTTTACCTGTGAGCGGAAACAAGAAAGGGCTGTAATTTCGAGTCACGGTAAAGGGGGATGTTCGCTAATTTCGCGGCTTTTACAGGTAATTTACAGCTGCTGAATAGAGTTTACAGAAACGGTAATGCCGCCAACTAAAACCCTGAGAAATTAACCTGAGTTAATCTCAGTACAAATTTAGGTTTTGCTGCTATTCAGAACAAATTTCTGTGTTTTTAACCTAAGTTAATTCCATATTCGGGGTAACCGGTTAAAGTAGTGTTTTACCCTTCACCGGAGTTCGCCATGAGTTTACTGTCTGCATTATCAAACCGTTACGCTATTAAACAATTTTCTGACAAGAAGGTTGATGAAGAGAAAATAAAATCCATTACCGAGGCTGCCCGTTTGGCGCCCTCTGCATTTGGTTTGCAGCCTTATCGCCTGATTGTGATTACCGATCGTGAACTGCTGAGCAAACTGGCTGGCGCAGCATTTAATCAAAAGCAACTGCCTACCTGTTCGCACCTGTTTGTATTCGCAGCGGAGACATCGATCACTGAGGGCACCGTTGATGCCTATTTTGCGCGTACCTATGAACAAACAGACAACGAGCCGGGTAGCCTGAATGGTTATGCTGATTATATTAAAGGATGGGTAAGCAGCCAGCCTGCCGAGTCGCTGGCAGAAAGCGCCAAGCATCAGGCCTTTATTTCTTTGGGGCTGCTGATTGGTGAAGCATCGCTTCAAGGCGTCGATTCTTGCCCGATGACCGGTTTTAATCCGGCGGGCTTTGATGAAATTTTAGGGCTTGCCGAAAAGGGCCTTACGGCAACCGTAATTTGTGCAGTAGGTTACCGTGAAGAAGGTGAGGCTACGCCTCAGAAAGTCCGCTACGCCAGTGAAGACTTTGTTATCAACGGCAACAAACTAGCGTAATGCGCATTAGCAAAAAATAGTTGCTAACAGCATAAACAAAAAAGGGGGCAGCCTAGTGGTTGCCCCCTTTTATTTTGCGTCTTTCGTAGTTAGAACGTAAAACGCTAGCTAGAACTTAGAACTTAACGTTTACGCCAACCCACAGGTTACGTGCACGGTCTTTGATGTTGTAATCGTCCTGGAATACCACTTCACTTACCGCACCACGGCCAGTAACGTACTCGTAAGTGCCGTCGCCGTTCAGATCGGTATACTCGGTGGTGTAAGACGTAAAGTCTTCATCCAGCAGGTTGTTGATACGGGCGTTTACTGTTACGTATTCGTTGAACGTGTAACGGGCACCCAGCGTCAGTAACTGGTAGTTTTTGTAGTACAGCGGCTTGTTCAGTACGCTGTCCCAACCGCGGTAACGGTCTGAACGCAACTGGCTTTGCAGATACACACCCAGCGCATCAGTAACATCCCAGTTTACAGTGATGTTAGCCATGTGCTCTGCGGTATTGGTCAGCGGCTGACCTTCTTCCGGACCACTTTTCTGTTCGCTGTCAGTCCAGGTGTAGTTGGCTGTTACAAACCAGTCAGTGCTGAATTGATAGCGACCTGCTACTTCAATACCTTGTAAATCTACTTTGTCGATATTGATTTTCTGGCTGTAAGTTTCGTAACCCAGTTGGTCGTACTCACCCAGGTTTACGCAAGGACGGACGCCGCCAGTCACTTCACAGCTATAAACTGTGTCACCGCGCGCGATTTTGTCATCAAAGCGGGTGTTGAAGTAAGTGATGTTAAAGTTGTGACCCGCATCACCTGTCCAGTACGCTGCAATTTCGCTGTTCACACTGGTTTCTGGCTGGAGATCCGGGTTACCGGCAAACGGTGAAGTCCCCTGACCACCAAAACCGGTGATACCGTCGTAAAGGTCAGTCGTGTTAGGTGTTTTATAACCTGTGCTCACACCACCTTTCACGGTCCAGTTGTCGTTGAAGGTATAAACGGCATATAAACGTGGAGAAACCTGAGTGCCGAATACGTCGTGCTTGTCGTAACGTGCACCGGCTGTCAGCGTCAGGTAATCGTTAGGGCTCCAGTTATCTTCAGCAAACAGTGACCACATGTTCTGTTCCTGAATCTGGCCTGCCTGAGAACTTTCCAGACCGAAAACACCATCGCGCAGTTCTCCGTCGATCATCTGACCGCCCAGAACGATGTTGTGGTCGCCCATTACGTCCGTTACTGGAATATCAACACGTACGTCCAGCGTATATTGGCTGCTTTCCAGTGGTCGCTTAGGTCGTGGCAGGAAGGTGTCTTCTGCAATGCCTTTACGCTCTTCTTCGCTTAAACCTTCGTAAGCGCCAGTACCGTCGTACATTTCCTGAAGCAATAAACGTTCGGTAACGCTTAACGGCAGAGTTCGGCCATCGTTGCTGGTATCAACGTGAGACAGGGCAATCATGCTTGAGAAGCCATCGAACTGACCTTGATGCGTAATCGACCACCACTCACGATTAAATTCCTGATCGTCAGCGTAACCGGCGCGCGGGTTTACCACACCACGTCTGTCAGCCCAGATAGAATCGATGTTATCTCTTGTACCCAGCGGATAGGTGATTTCACCGGTGTCGAGATTGTATGAAGGTGTATTGTCGTAAGTTTGATTTGAGTTGTCGTAATCAAACTTGAAACTCTGGTTTTCAAACGGCGTATAGAACAGTGTAAAACCATATTGTGCACTGTCGCTGTCTACTGTTTTGCCGCCGCTACCGAAGCCAAGCTGACGAATATGCACATCGCCGTTAGGGTCGATATCAGGGGCGAATTCAGGGTTTGATGCCTGACGCTCGTACATGCTGCCGCGAACACCTAATGAAAGGAGGTCTTTGATCAGTGGGCCCTGCGCGAAAAAGTCAGTGGTGATGTCATCGCCAAACTGATCGTCGGTTTGAATGCTACGGCCAAAGTTGATAGAGCCGCCCCATTCTTCAGAGCGCTTTTTGGTAATAACGTTGATTACGCCGCCCAGTGCATCTGCACCGTAAAGCGTCGATGCAGGACCACGAATCACTTCGATACGTTCAATGGCTTCCATTGGAGGAACGTGACCAAATGCGTTACCGCCAAAGTTATTCGGATAAATATCACCGTGGTTGTTCATACGTACGCCGTCGATGAGCAGCAACGTGTACTCACCGGTTAAACCACGCATACTCACTGAACCCTGGCCGGTTTTATCGCGGGTTGTACCAATATCGATACCTTCCTGGAACTGAACCGCGTCGAGCAGGGTAATGAACTGACGAGACTGCAGATCTTCCTGGCTAATCACAGAAATACTGGCAGGGGCTTCAGTGATCTTTTGCTCAAAACCGGTTGCCGTTACTACAAGATGTTCAATGTCATCGCTATCTGGCGTAGCAACAGTGGCTTCCTGTGCACTGACTGCGAATGTGAAAAGGGCAGTGGCAATTGAAGATGCAATAAGTGTTCGTTGTGAAAATGGCTTCGACTTCATGGTTTGATAATTCCGAATAAGTGAGGCTTGAGTTTTAGTTTGAGTGTGAAAAACGCGGGGGATATTAACAGTAGCTAATAAGTAACGCAATGCAAATGAGAGTGGTTTTTATTTAGATTGCAATTTTCTTTGCATATCTTTGCTTTTCTTTGCCTAAAGTCTAACTCAGCGTACCAGTGTGAAAATTGCCCGTCACTTCAATGTACCTCTTGAATCGGTTTTCGAGTTAAAAGAATAAAAAAAAGCCCGGCAGATTAACAACCGGCCGGGCTTTGTGTGTTTTGTCAGTCTTTATTATCAGCGGCCAGAGGCTTTTCTGGCTGCTTTAAAGTCAGAATCTGCAGTCCACTTTGGCCAGTCACCGTTATTGGCCAACTCTGCCATGATTTGACCCATCAAATCCAAATCCTGCTTCACGCCACCTAAGTCCCAACTTGGCAAATAATCGTCGGCAGCTTTGTGATAGCGCTGTGCAATAAAAGTAGGGTCAGTGTCACCTAAGCTCATAAACAGATAAGAAGGGATACCCTGTTTCGCCGCCGCGAAGTGATCAGAGCGGAAGAACAGGCCGTTTTGCGGGCGAGGGTCGGGTTTAACATAACGGCCCTGGGCTTTGGCAGCTTTCGCGACATAGTCTTCCAGTTCCGACAAGCCATTGCCGTACTGCAAAATGTAATCCACAGACTGATTCACGTTCATACCGTCGATGTTTAAAAACGCCACAATGTCTGACGCTGGCACTGGCGGATTTTGTGCGAAATGCTCTGCACCAATCAAGCCGGTTTCCTCGGCGGTAAATGCGCCGAACATCAGGGTGCGGTCGAACGGCTTTTTCTCACTCAGCGTTTTCATCACCCGGGCAAGACCAAGTACGCCAGCCACGCCGGAGGCGTTATCCACAGCGCCGTTCATCACGACTTCTTTGCCATTCTCAATGGCTTTGCCGATGTGGTCCCAATGGGCATGCAGCGCGACCCACTCATCCGGCGATGTTACACCAGGAATAATACCGGCTACGTTGCGCGACTGCTTTTTCTCAATGGTATTACGCATCTTCAGTGAGGCATGCAATTTCATGTCGACCGCTTTAAAGCCAGGCTTAGATGCCTTCGCTTTCATTTCACGGTAGTCCATCCCCGCCGCTTTAAAGACTTTTTCTGCAGCCCGTAACGTCATCCATCCCATCACACCGATTTGTGACTGGTTCTCGTTGTCGTCGATAAGCGAGTATTTGGTGTTGGTATTGGAGTTTTGAATCACGCCCCAGCCGTAGCCTGCAGGCATGCTCTCGTGAACGATAAACACCGCGTTAGCGCCCTGGCGGGCCGCTTCTTCATATTTATAGGTCCAGCGGCCGTAGTAGGTCATGGCGTTGCCGCCGAAAAAGTCAGGGTCCTGAGAGACAAAGCCCGGATCGTTCACCAGCATGATCACCGTTTTGCCTTTTACATCCACACCTTCGTAGTCGTGCCAGTTATATTCAGGTGCAGTAACGCCGTAACCGACAAACACGACATCATCATCAACGGTAATGTTGTCGCTGATGCGCTGCGTACGTGCAGTAAACTCGCTGGCGTTGGTCAATGTTACATCACCGAATTTTAACGACATATTCTGGTCTGCGGTGATTTTAGCTAGAGGGACAGGCTGGATGTAGCTATCGCCGAATGCTGGCGCTAAGCCGATATCTTTAAACTGTTTTACCAGGTATTCAATGGTCTTTTCTTCGCCTTCGGACAACGGCGAGCGGCCTTCAAATTCGTCGCTGGCAAGGGTTTTCACATCGTCGCGATATTGTTGCAAATCGAGCGCTTCGCCAATTGATGAAACGGACGTCGCGCAAAAGGCGCTGGTGGCAGTAAACAATGCGCTACCAAAAAGTAAGGGTTTAAACATGAGCCAGAAAGTCGTTATTATTCAAAACCCGAAGCCTACTTAAATCATATCGGGTTCTCAAGACCTCTCGGGTTAACTGTGCTCTGGTCAGGATAAAATGGAGCGCGCTTCGATCAATCACATTCCAGGTTCGCTTCTGCTTCAGCCATGATCAGGGTGGCTTTTACTGCCGCTTGCCAACGGTGTTGGCGTTTTTTCTTTAATATATCGTCTACTTCGGGCTCGAAGGTGGAATCCTGGGGGTTTAACGCCGCAAAATCTTCAATGTTGTCTTTTAATCCCGCGTGTAAACCTGCCAGATAAGCTGCACCAAGCGCGGTGGTTTCCATCACTTTGGGTCGATTCACGGTAATGTCTAGGGTGTTAGCAAGAAACTGGCAGAACCAACTATTCTGTACCATGCCGCCATCCACATTCATGGTGGTGGTATCGATACCATCGCACCGCATGGCGTTTAGCAAATCCTGAGTCTGGTAGCTCACCGATTCAAGCGTAGCCCTTACCACATGGGCGGCGGTAGAACCGCGTGTCAGCCCAAAAATGGCCCCCCGCGCCAACGGTTCCCAGTAAGGGGCTCCGAGTCCGGTAAAGGCTGGCACCACCACTACCTGATGATCTTCCTCTACCTGACGGGCGAGCTTTTCTGAGTCGGCAGCGCAAGGCAGAATGCCCAGGCTGTCTCGTAACCACTGAATAGCGGCGCCGGCAACGAAAATAGATCCTTCCATGGCGTAGCATGTTTTACCGTTTAAGGTATAAGCCACCGTTGTCAGCAAGTTCTGTTCTGAGAATGCGGGTTCTGAGCCTGAATTCACCAGCGCGAAACAGCCTGTACCGAAGGTGGTTTTCGCTTCACCCATTTTATAACAACCCTGACCAATCAAAGCTGCTTGCTGATCGCCGGCAACGCCGCAAATAGGAATGGATTCACCAAATTCGGTTGTATCGAGCTTGCCAAAATCGTCAGCGCAGTTTTTAACCTCAGGAAGCAGTGACGCTGGCACATCAAACAATGCGAGAAGGTCGTTATCCCAGTTCATATCATTGATGTTGAACAGGTTGGTACGACTGGCATTGGTGGTATCAGTCAGGTGCTGTTTACCACCGGTTAAACGCCAAATTAAGAAGCTGTCGATAGTACCAAAAGCCAGTTCTCCGGCTTCGGCACGTTCCCGGGCGTGCGGTACGTTGTCTAATATCCAGCAAATTTTGGTGGCAGAAAAATAAGGGTCACAGCGTAACCCGGTACGCTGATGCAACCATTCTTCTTTATGCTTTAACTTATGACATTGGTGGGCGGTGCGTCTGTCTTGCCACACGATAGCAGGATAGAGCGTTTTACCGGTTTCACGATCCCACACCAGTGTGGTTTCCCGTTGATTGACCAACCCAATGCCTGCTATTTCAATGGCATTTTCACGGCAGTAAGCCATGGCCTGCTTCAGCGTGCTCACGGTAGTTTGCCAGATATCTTCAGGATCGTGCTCAACCCAGCCGGGTCGTGGATAATGCTGAGGATATTCTTCCTGCGCGGTAAACACCGGCGCAAATACGCTATCAAACACAATAGCGCGGGTTGAAGTGGTGCCCTGATCGATAGTAATGACGGCTTTGTGGACTGCACTCATGGCGGCATCCTTATTTTTGAAATTCTCATTATTGTTTTCGAGCGTTTTATAACAATAGCTTACGAATGAGATCGGAAAAGAGTTTTTACCGGTATCAGGGAAAGCAATTGGTATAAAAGGGGTGACATTTGCGATTGCCGTTTATCGGAGTATGGTAACAATTCTGCGCGTGGTATTTTCTGCATGATTGCAGACTCGAAGGTACAGTGCCTGTTATGAATATAAATGCGTTTTTGTGCCATAAAATTAATGCGAAAAGCGACGATTTTCATAGCACTGACATTTCAGAGCATTATAATGGCGCCCATTAAATGACGTAACATCCACAACTCGCCTTGTCTGCAATCCCGACAGGGCGTTTACTTTTGTAAGGTGAATAGAATTGGCTGAGTGGAGCATCGAAGAAGCGGAAAAATTGTACGGCGTCTCACGTTGGGGCGGCGGCTATTTTACCATTGGCGAAAACGGTAACGTACACGTTACACCGGTTCCCGCCGATCCAAGTATTCGAATCGATTTTAAAGCAGTACTTGATGAAATTCGTGACGAGGGCGTTCAGTTCCCTGTTGTTGTGCGATTTCACGACGTACTGCGTTCGCAGGTGGCAAACCTGAATACCATTTTCCGCGACACCATCGCTGAAGCTGAATATAACGGCCAGTATCACGGCGTATATCCGGTGAAGGTAAACCAGATGCGTGAAGTGGTTGAAGAAATCGTTGATGCTGGCGAACCGTTTAATTACGGTTTGGAAGCAGGCTCGAAAGCCGAGTTGATCACCGTACTGGCACTGAATACTAACGAAGAGTCGTTAACCGTTCTGAACGGTTATAAAGACGAAGAGTTTATGAAGCTGGCACTGCTGGGTCGTAAACTGGGCCGCCGTATTGTGGTGGTTATCGAAAAGTATTCTGAACTGACTCTGCTGGTTAAAACAGCAAAAGAATTGGGTATTGAGCCAATCATCGGCATGCGCTCGAAAATGACCGTAAAAGGCCGGGGTAAATGGGAAAGTTCTGGTGGCGAGCGGGCTAAATTTGGTCTGACCATAGCAGAAATTCTTAAAGCCGCACGCTATCTGCGCGAAGAAGGCATGGAACACTGCTTCAAACTGCTGCATTTTCATATTGGTAGTCAGCTTACTGATATTCGCTCAGTGAAAGAAGCCATGACCGAAGGCGCGCGCATTTATGCCGAACTGCATAAGCTTGGCTTCCCGCTGGACTATGTAGACGTTGGTGGTGGTTTGGGTATCGATTACGACGGCAGTGCCTCTACCAACGAATCGTCACGTAACTACAACATGCAGGAATACGTGGCTGACGTGGTTTACGGCATGAAAGAAGTATGCGATCAGGAAGGCGTGCCGCATCCAAATCTGGTGAGTGAAAGCGGCCGGGCGATTACTGCGCATCACAGCTGCGTGATCACTGAAATTGTGGGTGAAATTCGCTCTGATATGGCCGAAGTTGATACCACGCCGGTGGATGGCGAGCATGTATTTGTGCGCAATATCCGTGAGTTGTGCGAAACCTTCGACACGCAAACCAACATGCAGGAAGTGTTTAACGACGCGTCGCAGTGGAAAGAGCAAGCCATGGACGCATTTAAACTGCGTGTTCTGTCTCTGGATGAACTGGGTAAAATTGAAACCCTGTACTGGCGTATCATGATTCGTCTGCGTGATTACTACTCCACAGCCGATTATGTGCCAGAAGAAATTCAGGGCCTGGACTACAGCTTGTCTTCGCAGTATCTGGCTAACTTCTCCGTTTTCCAGTCTGCTGCAGATACCTGGGCCATCGATCAGTTGCTGCCGGTTGTGCCGGTTACCCGCATGAACGAAAAGCCTGATGTAAATTGTTCCCTGGTAGACATTACCTGCGACAGCGACGGTAAAATCGATCAGTTCACGGTAGGCCGTGAAATCACTGATATCCTGCCAATGCACAAGCTGAAGAAAGACGAACCGTACTACGTTGGCTTGTTCCTTACCGGCGCGTATCAGGACGTAATGGGTGATATGCATAACCTGTTTGGTCGTTTGAACGAAGTGCACATTTACAGCTACGACGACGATCCACAAGACTTCTACATTGAGGAAGTGGTGAAAGGGTCATCAGTGCAGGACGTACTTGAAATCATGCAATACAACCCTCGCGCCATGGCGTCAGATGTAAAACGCATGATTGATCGTCAGATCTCAAGTGGCAATTTAAACCCTCGCGAAGCGGTGAAATGGACTGACTTTTATGAGAACTGTTTAAGTGGCTACACCTACATGAAAACCCGCTCTTAACGGTGTTTAGCAGCATCCTTTAAGCGCTTATGAAAAAGGCAGTCGTGGAAACATGACTGCCTTTTTAGTATCTAATGTTCGGTAAAAATTTATAGTTTTACGGGGCCACCGTCGCCGTTTTCGCTTCCGCCGCACGTTTCTCATCAGCTTGCTTGAAATAACGCTCCCAGAATTCGGCGGTGGTGGAGTTGATCATGTTGGACTCGGCGTTCATTAGCATCACGTAGCCCGCTTTATAATCAGGGGAAAATGCCACATCTGCCCGGTAGCCCTTCACCCAGCCACTGTGATAGTTCAGTGTTTTGCCGTCGAAGTCGTAAATACGCCAACCCTTACCGTAATATGCGCTATTCAGGTGCTGACGCCAGCCGCGACGATAGACCTCGCGGGAGGTTTTCACCACCGGTGTGGTGATGTCTTCAATTAATTCCGGTGGCACGACGGTAGGGAATTCGCCCAACATGGCCTGCAGGTAAATAGTCATGTCCTTAATACTGGCATTTACCCCTGCCGCTGGGGAGAACCGGTAGTAATTACTCTCCACCATGCCTTCACGCCATTTGTCTCTGGCAATGGCTATATGCGGGCGAGCCCAGCTGTCAGATGCCATCAGCGCCGCTTTACCGGCACTGGCGGTTGTCATTCCCAGTGGTGTGAAAACCTGTTCATCCAGCTGTCGATGGTAAGAAGTATTCTGCAGACCAAGGTAATAGGCAATGGCGCCAAACATGGCATTTTGATAGGTGTAGCAGTCGCCTGGGGCGCACAGTGGTTCCAGTACCGCGAGTTGCTGGAGTACCCTTTCTAACGAATAGTCGGCTTCAATAAGGTTGTCGTAAGCATTCGGCATGAAGCCACTGGACTGGCTAACAATATGTTTCAGTTGCAGCTTGTCCATGCCTTTACCGGTAAAGGGGATTTCCGGTATTAGCTCGCTAATGGGCATGTCCCAGCGCATTTTTTCCTGTTGAACCAGCTTGGCCATAAGCAGCGAGGTAAACGATTTCGACACCGAGGCAAGACGGAAGACGGTGTCGCCATCAATGTACTCGCCACCCTTGTGAGTGCGCCCGAACACGTACACTTTCGGTGTTTCACCCTGCTGATAATACACAAACGCATAACCAGGTACGTTGTACTTAATTGCTTCCCGCTTCACGTAGCGGGCATAATCTTCCAGCCACGCTTCTGCCGCCAGACTTTTTGTTATGCAGGCCAGCATTAAACATAGCGCCAGGCATGCATTGGTTGTTGCTTTCAACAGGCTTGTAAACAAGTAAAACTCCGCCGTTTTATATCGCAGTTCCTTTCCTTGGATCTGCATTATTATGTGCGCTGTATTATGCGTATCGACAACGATTATATCAACTTTGACTAAAAGGCCTGATGTAGTTTGCGCAGGTCGACGAGGTAGATTATGTTATAGATATACTTCTCGTAAAAAGACCAATGTTGATCTTATGCAGTTCGGAATGTGCAATTTTTTATTCGCGGTAGTGCTTTTAAGCTTTGGGCTAGGCGCTCATGGGAAAAGCCTGACCATTAATGATCAATCCGGAAAACCATTGCAATATGTGGTGGTGAGCGTGGCGGCATCGACCACGCCAGCCCCTGAACCCGCAATCATGGATCAGGTTGAACGCCGCTTCGACCCGAAAGTACTCACTGTTCCTGTTGGTACCTCTGTCAGTTTCCCAAACAGCGATAACATTCGTCATCATGTTTATAGCTTTTCTCCCACCAAACCCTTTGAAATAAAGTTATACAGTGGCTCCACCGTTGCGCCTGTGGAATTCGACAAATCCGGTATCGTTGCACTGGGCTGTAATATTCACGACCAGATGATTGGGTATATTTACGTGTTTGAAAATGCTCGTGCGTTTATTACCAGCGAGAATGGCACGGTAGATATTCCGGGCGATGCGGAATCTGTTACGTTGTGGCACCCTGAGTTGGACATCGTGCAAAGTAAACGCGAAACCGTCGCGCTCGATACCAGCAAGACGTCTGAAACGCTCACCTTAACACTCAATGCCGCCATCCCTGTGGAGCACGAGAAGAAGTCGCGCACTTTTGGTAGTAAGAAATTCGGAAGCGAATAATGAAGTCGTTGTCGCTGCGGCATAGCCTGTTTCGTATACTCCTTGGCAGTACCATTATTACTGCTGGTTTGATCCTGCTGTCTGTGTGGAATGCCACCGACGATCTTGTGCAGCAAAACCTTGAACACGAACTGGCCATCGACACTAACGTATTACAGCACATCGTTGAGGAGCGCACGCAAGGGCTTTACGCGTCGACAAAAGTATTGTCTTCGGCTTACGAATTTAAAGCGGCATTCGCCAGCTATGATGCGCCAACCATCAACAGTGCCCTGCAAACCATGAATGCCAGGCAGGATTTTGACCTCCTCATCATGCTGAATCTGCAAGGCGAAACCATTACGGCATTTCCCGATGACGTGCTGGGCGAAGATGAGCAGTCTTTTGCGGAAGGCTATCGTGGTATTCGCCCTGATGAAATAACCCGCGATTACGTGTTCATGAACAACACGCTTTATCATGCGGTTGTTGCGCCTGTTTCGGCTCCGAGAGTGATTGGTTACCTTGGTGCGGCTTTTGCGCTGGACGACAGTTTTCTCACTCTGTTAGGCGAGGTTGTTCAGGCCGAGGTCATCATTACATCTGCAGACAACCAGGTGCTCAACAGTAGTCTGCCTCACGATGTGGCGGAAGAACTGCTGAAACGCAGTGAGCAGGAAATTAGTTGGCTTCGGATCATGGCTCAGAACGAAAGCCTGTATGAAGTGAGAGAGCTGCAATTACCGGGTATCGACCATATACCGATTAAAATCAGAATTGCATTAGATGTCAGCGAGCAGTATCTCAGTGTTCTGGATTTGCAGACGGTGGTGATTGTCATTGCACTGGGTATCATCGTTTTGTCGTTAGCCATTTCAATGGTGTTGGCGAAACGGGTGAGCAGGCCGGTTAAGCAGCTCGTGTCGGTAGTCAACGAAATTGCCGATGGACATTACCAGCAACCTGTCGAGCCGGATGACAGAGTCACTGAGATTGGCGAACTGGCGCGTGCCTTTAACACCATGCAGGCCCGTATTCGTTCACGGGAAGACCACATCCTGTTTCAGGCGCAACATGATATGTTGTCGGGGTTGTACAACCGGCACTATGTTGAGGAAAAGCTAAACGATCGGCTCGATTCGGGCGAAACGCTGCAAATTCTCGGCATCAATATTATGGGGATCCGTACAATCAACGATTTGTACGGTTATACAACGGGCGACTATTGCATAAAAACCATGGCTCAACGTACCTTGTCATGGCCGGGCATGGCCGCGCGTTTGGCGGGGGGCGATTTCCTCTTTGTCCCCGATTCTCCGCTCAAGGAAAGCGATATAGACGCATTCCGTCGGCAATTAGAATTACCTATCGAATTCAACGACCTCATCATTCCTATGAGGGTGTTTTTTGCGCATCTGAACTGTCCGTCTGACGGCGACACCACAGAAGAAGTGTTCAGAAAAATCAATATTCTTTCCGACGAAAGTAAGCAGCACGATCACTGGTTGATTGCGTTCAGAGAAGAAATGGAAACCAAGTACCTGCGCAGATTAACAATCATCACAGAGTTGAAAAAGGTACTGACAGACAATCAAAGTGAATTGTCTATGGTGTATCAACCCAAAATAAACCTGCAGACCAATAACGTTTGTAGTGTTGAAGCGCTTATCCGCTGGAACAGTGCCAACCTGGGATTCGTGCCGCCTGATGAGTTTATCGGCATTGCTGAACAAGCGGGCTTAATTGAACGAGTAACTGCCTGGGTACTCGATCGTACCCTTGATGACCTTGCCGATTTTCGCAATCAAGGCTATGTTTTTTCTATGGCGATTAACTTGTCTACCCGGGATATTCAGCGCCCGGAAATGATGCAGAGCCTCGCTGAAAAAATAACCCGTAAAGGGCTGACTCCCGCCGATGTTGAGCTGGAAATCACTGAAAGTGACTTGGTTGAAGACACGGCGGTGGCGATCAGCAATCTTAATCAATATCAGGCGATGGGTTTTCACTTTGCCATCGATGATTTCGGTACCGGGTATTCATCGTTAGCGTATTTAAAAATGTTGCCGGTGCAAACCATTAAGATCGACAAGAGCTTTGTGCTTAAGCTGGCTTCCGATGAAAGTGATCAGCAAATCGTGCGGACTGTGCTGAATTTGGCTTCGGTGTTCAAACTGAGTGTAGTGGCCGAAGGTGTGGAAGATGAGCTATCGCTGAACATTTTAAAAGAAGGCGGTTGTGATATCGCTCAGGGATACTTTATTAGCCGGCCACTGAGTGCGCAGGCTTTAAGTGAATGGCTCGCCTCAACCGCATTTGGGCTACAAAAAACGGAGACAAAATGACACTGTTTCAACGTGTTTTATTGGTGATAGCGTTTACTGCAGCGCTACCCGTGAGCGCAGGCTCCGGTAAGTTAATCGGTACGGCGGGCCTTAATCAGCTTGAAGGGGCCGGCGGTGGCGGTATTGTGCCCTGGGCCACGTTATCTGGCTACGACAGCGACAGCGAAGTGTCGGTGAATGCTTTTCTTACCCGTGTAAATTTAGATGATTACCGCCTGCAAGTGGCTGGTGCCAGCGTGTCGTTGTACGACCGTGTTGAGGTATCGGTAGCCCGGCAAACTTTCGACCTCACCACACTGGGTGGTGACATTTCTCAGAACATTTATGGCGCAAAAGTGAGATTGTGGGGGGATGTTGTGTATTCCGCCATGCCGCAAATCAGTGCCGGCGTGCAGTTTAAAGACCTCCAGGATGAAGCCATTGCCAACGCGTTAGGCAGCGCCGATACCTCGGGTACCGATTATTATGTTTCTGCCACCAAAGTGCATCTGGGCGCGGTAGCAGGATACAACCTGGTATGGAATCTCACTGCACGTATGACCAATGCCAACCAAATGGGATTATTGGGATTCGGGCAAACCAGCGACGACGATTACGAAGTCATGCTTGAAGGTTCGGTAGGGGTGTTACTTAACCGCAATGTAGCAGTTGGGGCTGAATACCGGCAAAAGCCTGACAACCTCGGGTTAGGAGAGGAAGATTGGTGGGATGTATTTGTCACCTATATTCCTTCTAAATCATTTAACGTCACGCTGGCATGGGCCGAATTAGGAAGTATCGCCGGTGCACCGGATCAGAACGGCATCTACTTATCTCTAGGAGGCCAATTATGGTGAAGTTGCTTTCATCTGTGCTTGCAGTTGTTTTACTCGCCGGTTGTGCCAGCCAGCCTCAAACCCTTTACAGTGAAATGGGCGGCGAGGCAAAGGTGACAGAAATTGTGAATAATTTCGTTACCGAAGTTGAGCAAGAACCCGTTATCCTCGCTTACTTTGAAGGCAGCGACATCGACCGCTTTATCGCTAAATTTGAAGAGCAAATTTGCATGGTGAGTGGCGGAGGGTGTCAGTACACCGGTGACACCATGGAGCAGGTTCATGGTGGAATGAATATCAGTGAAAAAGACTTCAACCTCACCGTTGATTTGCTTATTAATGCCATGGATAAAGCCAATGTACCGCATCCTTTACAAAACCGGCTTCTGAATAAACTCGCGCCTATGCGTTCGCAAATGCTCTATCGATAAATCTCAATCGATAAAAATCAATCGCACGCCGGCACGGACAATTTTATTGTCAGTGCCGAATTCGTCGCTTACGCCGCAAAAATTTGTTTTACACTGCCTGCTAACTCACCAACGCATTGTGTACTTTATGGCAGTTGCTATACATCAGGCAGAATTGTTAGAACGCTTTCGGCAAGCCCGCTTATCACGGGATAAGCGCTTCGACGGGCAATTTTTTGTCGCAGTGAAATCTACCGGTATCTTTTGTAGGCCAATCTGTCCGGCAAAATTACCCAAAGAAGAGAATGTCGATTATTACCATTTGGCTGCACAGGCCATGCATGACGGTTTTCGACCTTGTTTACGCTGCCGCCCCGACAGTGCGCCGCAATCTCCTGCCTGGAACGGTGTTGCTACAACTGTTACCCGTGCCACTCAACTACTCGCTGATATACCGCCTAAGTCTGTGGCGGATATTGCCAGCCGTTTGGGGATCAGTACCCGCTATTTGCATAAGTTGCTTGAGCAGCATACCGGGTGTTCACCCTCTCAATGGCAGAAGTATCATCAGTTGCTGTTTGCCAAGCAGCTTCTGCAGCAGTCTAGTTTGCCCGTTGAGCAAGTGGCTGATGCGGCGGGGTTCGGATCGGCCAGAAGACTGCAATCGGCAATGAGGAACACCTGGTCTTTAACCCCCTCTCAGCTGCGTAAAACGGCAGCAACCAGAAATAATTCGATGTCGGAAGTCAGTATACTCATTCATTACCGCAAACCTTATAACTGGGCTTTTGTTCGCGATTTTCTGGCAGTGAGAGCCATTCCCGGTGTAGAAACCCTGTCAGATAATGCCTATTCGCGGGTTTATCATGATGAATTCGGCACCGGTCACTTAATTGCCGAGCATCTGCCGGAACGTGCTGCATTTCGGGTAACTGTAACTACAGACTATTTGCAGGGTGTTCGTTCGGTGCTGAATAATCTGGCACGGGTACTGGATTTAAATACCGACCCCTTTTTGATTGCTCATGCGCTTGCCGACGCGGGCGTGCAAGAAGCCGAGCAGTTACCGGGCTTACGATTGCCTGGCGTTTGGTCTGCTTTTGAAGCGGGTTGCCGCGCCGTGTTAGGGCAGCAAGTCTCGGTGAAAGCCGCCATTAAACATGTCACTATGCTTGCTCAGGAGTTGGGCGTACAAACCGACGTCGGTTGTGCCTTTCCAACACCTCAGGCCGTGGCAGACAGTGAACTTACGTTTCTCAAAATGCCGCAAAGTAGAAAGCTCGCGCTTAAAGCGCTAGCACAATATTTCGTTGATGGGGCAGAAACTGATGCGCTGCAGTTTGGGACTGCTGATGCCGAGACTGATCTGCTTGCACTTAAAGGCATTGGCCCCTGGACGGTGGACTACCTGATGTTAAGGGGCTACAGCCAACCGGATCGCTTCCTGGGAGGGGATTTAGTAGTGAGAAATATGATGGCTACGCGTAATCTTACACCCGAGCAGGCCGCACCTTGGCGAAGTTACCTTACCCTCCAGCTCTGGCAGTTGGCCATCAAGCCGAAAGTGGAAACCAACCATGTTTAACGAATTTATTCAAAGCCCGTGCGGCATCGTCGAGGTGCAAGCCTGTGAGCAAGGTATTACCGCAATTCGATTCGTTGAAAGCGAAGCATCGGCCAGTGTACCGTCTGCTGTCACCACAAAAGCCTGTGAGCAACTCAGAGCCTACTTTGCTGGTGAACTCACCACCTTTGACCTGCCACTGGCGCCTGCCGGTACCCTATTTCAGCAACGTGTATGGAACGCATTGAGCGACATTCCGTATGGCGCGACATGTAGCTATCGCGATATTGCTGAAGCCATTGATAACCCAAAGGGCGTGCGCGCAGTCGGGCTCGCAAATGGCAAAAATCCCATAGCGATTGTGATACCCTGCCACCGCGTGATTGGCGCCAATGGCAAGCTCACCGGTTATGCGGGTGGGTTGCATCGAAAAGCAACATTATTAGAGCTTGAAGGAGCGCTGTAAAACATGAATGGAAAAGATGTACTGTCGTTACTGATATTAGGCGCGATCTGGGGCGGTTCGTTTATTTTCATGCGGGTGGCTGCACCGGAGTTCGGTGTGTTTGCGCTGGTGGAAGTGAGAACCGTGCTGGCAACGCTGGTAATGCTGCCATTTATGTTCGCCCTCGGCGGTTGGCGTGACATCCGTTTGCATTGGTGGAAAATTGCTTTTATCGGCGTTGTTAATACGGCCGTGCCCTTCGTTCTATTCAATTACAGCAGCTTGTATCTGGAAGCAGGTATCAATGCCATTCTTAACGCCACTGCGCCCATGTTCGGCGCTTTAGTGGCACTTTTGTGGTTGGGCGACAAATTAAAAGCCTCGTCTGTATTCGGCTTATTCGTAGGTTTTTTGGGCGTGGTTGTACTTAGTGCGCACAAAGTTGGCGAGGGAGAAGTGAGTATTGTGCCAATTCTTACCGCTTGCCTGGCTACCACCTGCTATGGCATTGCTGCTTGCGCGATGAAGAAATGGCTCGCGGGCGTGCGTCCACTGGTGGTGGCCACAGGCAGCCAGATATTTGCTTCCATCGCGTTGTTGCCGTTTTCACTAGCTACGTTACCCGCAACCATGCCATCAGGTATTGCCTGGCTGAACGCCATTGCACTCGCCGTCGGCGGAACAGGTATTGCCTATATTTTGTATTTTCAACTGATAGCCAGCGTGGGCCCGGCAAAAGCAATTACCGTGGGCTATCTGGTGCCATTATTCGGAATTGTGTGGGGAATACTCTTTCTGAGCGAAACCCTGTCGCTACAAACCATGATTGGCGGCGTGCTTATTCTTGCCGGTGTGGCGCTTACTACCGGAGTACTGGCGCGGTTACGAAAGCCAAAATCAGCGTTGCAGAATTAACCTATAAACCGTTTCTGTAAGGCCAACAAAAATGGTTTATGTTTTACCAGGTCAGCTATGCTGCCTTCGAAGGTCTGTACCGATTTCACAGACGGAAGAATGGGTGCCGGGTGAGTTCCATAGGACAGATGTATCCTTTTGATCTAAATTAAACGCGCACTAAGCGCTTTCAGTACTGCACGGGTGCGGTCTCGTGTGTGCAATTTCGCCAGAATATTAGAAACATGATTTTTCACAGTGCCTTCGGCCAGAAACACCATGTCGGCAATTTCTTTATTGGAATAGCCGCCGGCGATAAGCTTGAGAATATCCAATTCCCGCTCACTTAGCGGTTCGATTGTCGGGTCTGCAAAGGTAGAAAGCTGCTCTGCACTCAACTGATTCAGCAACACAGGCTCAGCCAGCATACCGCCGTGGTAAATCGTATCAATAGAGTCATGCAGTTTATCGGTATCGACATCTTTAAGAAGAAAGCCGTTCGCACCGGCAGCCATAGCCTGAGTGAATAAGTCTGGGTCATCAAACGTGGTCAGCACAATGACCCGGGTATCATTTCCGTTATTGCGTAAGACGTGCACAGTTTCAATACCATTTTTCACCGGCATGCGTATATCCGTGAGCAGTATATCCACAGGATGCTCAGCCAGTTTTACCAGCGCGTCTTCGCCGTTATCAGCCTGCCAGACAACCTGAATATCCGTTCTTAGCGACAATAAGCTAGCAATGCCCTGGCGTACCATAAGCTGATCATCAGCAATGGCGACCTTAATCATAGTGACTTTCCTTGTAGGGTAGCTGAACTGTTACGGTCCAACATTGATTGTCATTAGATACCGCTACTTCACCGTTCAGTTGCGCTGCCCGCTCTCGCATATTCGCTAACCCGGAACCCGGCAGAGTCGAAGGTTTTGCATGGTATGGATTACTAATTGTCAGACGAAGTTGTGCTGATGTTTGCTGCAGCGCAATGGTAATGTGTTTCTGACTGCCATGGCGCAGCGCATTACTCACCGCCTCCTGACATATCCGCAGCAGCACTTCGGCGTGGTGGCTCGACTGGAGGGGGGCTGCCAATCGTTCTTTGAAGTGAGCCTGCACATGTGGAAGGTGATTAAACAAAGATTCGATAGCGGTATTTAAATCCAGACGAGCGCTTTGCTTATTGGCTTTTACTACGCAGCGAATTTGTTCCAGTAAGTCTTTAGCAATAGCTTTTGTTTCACTCACACTATCTTGCTGATCACCAGGGACAGTTTTGCTTAAAAACTCAAGATTAAGTAGCAATGCAGTGAGCTGATGACCGCAAATGTCGTGTAGATCGCGGCTGAGTTTTAGTCGCTCAGATTGCCGCGAGGTTTGTTCCAGCAGAGAGCGGGTAGAAACCAGTTCGGCATTAGCCTGCTCGAGGGCCAAGCGTGCTTTGCTTTCACGCACGGCGATATCGGCCACTGCCAGTGAAAAGCTTTGAAACGCCAGGTTAAGTGCTATGGCTATTACCGATGGAATCAGGCTTTTGTCCCAGGCTAGCAAATAAATAAGAAGCGCGACGCCGTTAATGGCAAGCAATGAAGCAATAGCTTGACGACGGTTGGCGAAAAAGGGTAGCTGTCCGGCAAATATTACCAGCAGAATAAGCGCGTCGCTGGACTGGGCACAGCCAAATACTAAAAAAAATCCGACGAGCTGAACAATGAGGGCAACAAAGGCAAGCTGCTTGCGATTATCGACTTTTTCGCTCAGGTTCACAAACAGAAACCCGCCAATAAACAACGCAAAGCCTGAATAATAGAAGAATCCCGCTCCGGCAAATACGGCATTTATTCGGGTGATCAGCATAACCGCTAACCAGCCGAGTACGCCAGCCAAGAGCAAAATGTTGTTTCGTTCTGTAGATTGCATTATTGCGCTGTCATCCGAAATATCCATTATCGAACGTTATCGTAAGCTGGCTGAGGGCTACAGGTGCCAGAAGTCATTTTTCTCCATGATATGACTTTTGGCACCTGCTATCGAAAGCAGAGTTACCTAAAGTGAGTTTATATCACCAAAGGAGCTGACTTATGAAAACCCATCTAATCACAGCATTAACTACTTTGTACTGTATTGGTGCGCAGGCTGCAAACATAGAAATCACTTTCACTGATATGAACAACTTGAGCGGAGAGTTATATGTTGCTGTCTACAATTCTGAAGATGCGTTCAGTAAAAAACGAGCGATGCAGAGTCAGATTGTCAGTGTTTATAAAAAGGACCAAAAGGTTATTCTTGCCGATGTGCCTGCCGGCGAATATAGCGTGATGGTTTTTCAGGATCTCGATGGTAATCACCAGCTAAACACTAATATGTTAGGTATACCCACCGAACCTTATGGTTTCAGTACCAATCCCCGGCTAATGGGGCCACCTACCTTCGGGGCTATTCGCTTCCCTGTGACAGAAGAGCTCGTCGCTATTTCAATTAATATGGAGTAATCACATGGAACGTCGCGATTTTCTCAAAGGGTTAGGGCTGGCAGCTTGTGGAACTATGGCTTATAGCGCTGGATTCAATGTCCTTGCTGCAGAGCCGGAATCTTTCTATGAAGAATTTAAACGAAAGTTAAAAGACAATCCGGTACTGCGGGGCTGGGAAGGGCTGACTGCTGATATTCCTTCGCGAGAGTTTCAGTGGCAGGGGAAGTTACCTAATGCGCTGGTAGGTAAACAGTTTTATCGCAATGGCCCTGCCCGTGCGGTATTAGGTAAGCAACGTTACACCCATTGGTTCGACGGTGACGGATTTGTACACCGCTATGCGTTTGGACATAAGGCGGTTTCTCATTCTGGCCGGTTTGTACGTACTGGAAAATTCGAAGCCGAAAGTCGCGCAGGGCGCTTTCTTTATAATGGTGCGGGCTCACTGATAGAAAATGCCAGACCTTCAAAAAATGCTGAAACTGTGAATACAGCGAACATAGCATTGTTGCCTGTTGACGGAGAGTTGTGGGCGCTGTGGGAAGCGGCTATGCCTTATAAAATCGACCCGACATCGCTAGAGACACAAGGGCAGGTATCGCTGAAAAGTGAGCTGGACGGAGTGCCGTTCTCTGCTCATCCCCATGCAGACAGATTTGGCAATTTATGGAATTTCGGTGATCTATCGTTCTTTGGGCACCAGGGACTGATGGTGTATCAGATGAGTCCTCAGGGTAAAATGCTGAACTATAAAGTGGTGTCCGCACCGGCCAGTTACGTGCATGATTTTGCGGTAACAGACAATTATTTGATTTTTTACTTTCCGCCAATCAATAAAGCGCATGGAGAAACCCTTATCGACGGCATGCAATGGCAAGGCGATAAGCCGGGACAACTACTTATTATTGATAAAAATACCCTTGAACCTACGCTGCAACTGCCGTTCCATGCCGGATTTATCTTCCATTTTGGTAATGCCTGGCAGCAAGGTCAATCGCTGGTGGTGAATGCCTGCTGGTACAATAACGCAGATGTAATGTTGCAAGGGGTTGAGCAAGTTTTTAGCGCTGATGACGGGAATCATGACAGAAGTACTGCCGCTCAAATTCATATTGATTTAGGCGCAAGAACAGCCCGTCTTGAAAATACCGCGCATATTATGGAGTTTGTTCAGTTTGACAGCCGGTTTACCGGTGAGATCACTTCACATCAATTTGGTGTGTATGCTTCAAACACCGTCGGAAGAGGCGATTACAATAGTATTGCCAGTCTGAATACAAACACCGGCGCATTGGATTTGCATGTGCTGGGTAATGACTTCCTCACAGAGGAGCCGCTGTTTATTCCTGTTGGCAGTAAACAAGGGGAAGGGTATCTGGTAAATACCGCACTAAATTTCGTAGAAGGAGCGACTTATTGCATGGTATTCGATGCTCAACACGTAAGCGACGGCCCCGTCGCCTGGGCAAAACTAGATACCTATATGCCGATGGGGTTTCACGGCGCAGTTATTTGAGAATAAGCTAAGACCGGGCTCTTAGCTTTTCGCAGTTAAGAAAAGTTAAGGATCAGCTAATCAGCTGCTTACACACCCGGTTGCTGCCATCTCGTCGTGCTTGATACAAGGCATCTTCGGCATTTGCGGTAAGCTCGTTCAGCGACTTACTGGATGCAGAGAACGACACCCCGAAAGAGCCTGTGATTTGAATTTGTGATTGCAGGTCACTGGTATCCATTGTGGCCAACCCTACGCGCAAACTCTCGGCGATATCCATTGCTTCGTGGGGGCCGGTTTCTGGCAGTAGAATAATGAATTCTTCGCTACTCCAGCGACCAATAATGTCCTTGGTGCGGATGCTGGCAAGGAGATTCCCCGCCACTTTATCAAGCACCTCGTCGCCAGTATTACGGCCGTAGGTATCATTGATTACTGCGAAATTATCGATGCCTGCAATCACAACGCTGATAGAGGAGTACGCTTCCAGCAATTCTTTGTACTGCATTTCAATGCCAGGTCTGTCTGGTAAACGCTGACTTTTGCGTACCACCATTTCAGGCTGCATATCTTTGCGGAAATAGTAAAGCAGGTGGTAAATCATCAGGAACAGCGAGAACACCACAACCAGTAAGGTCACCACACTAACCACAAAGGCCTGTGAGATATCCGCCTGACGTTTATCCAGCGGACTTAGCAGGTACACCGTCCAGTTGAACTGGTTAAGTTTAACTTCGGCGATTAAGTATTCCTGCTGATTAATGGTGACAAGGCGGTTATTCAGCGCGCGCTGATCTTTTACATCTACCGGTAAACTGGCAAACCACGGCAATTCTGAAAGATTGGTAAAATCAGAGTATTCGGCCATGAGCGACGATTCTGAAGACAGCATGATGTCGCCTTGCTCGTCGACGAAAAGGAAATCGTAACCATACTGCTGCTTGTAGGTATCGAAGATACTAATAAAGCTCTTCAAGCTTTTGGCGATACCAAAAAAGCCAAGGAATTCATTGTCTTTGTTGTAAATCTTAATGTCGATATAGAAATGGGTGTCTTCCCACTTACCGATATCCGCGACTCTGTCGGCCGGTAATTTTTTATACTTGAAGTACCAGCTTACTTTGCCTTTGATCAGTGGAATGTTGGTGCCATCTGAATTGTACTGCATGCGGGCTTTTTCACTGGCAATGAAGAACTTCATGCCAAATTCATCTTCCAGGCGGGCCAGGGCCGACTGAATTTCAGGCACATCGAGTTCTTCGCTGTCCATTAGCGCCACTAATTCTGTTGAGCGCCCCAGAGCTTCAGACACATGCAATGGCTTTAATAACTGATTGACGATCAGGGAAATGGCTGGAGAAAGTGATTGTTGTTGTGCCCGGCTTTGCTCGGCAACAATTTTATTTACACTGAAGTGGACCAGCGTAACGATAGCGATCACCACTACTGCAAACAACAGTAAAATACTGCGGTGAAGTGTCCTAAATGTGTTCACAGATTACCTGCTCTCCCTGCCTGTTTCTGTAAATGATTTTGACCTAATTAATAGACAAAAGAGTATACCTTTTCACCAACAGAACTGCTACCCAACGCAATTAGATTTAATATTCTCTCTAAACTTTTCATAACGATGTCGCTGACTTGTTCTCATCCCTTGGTTACACTAGCGCCATTAAGTAGGTATGCAGCACTTCAATTAAGGATTATAAATGGCTTTTTCTGTAGTTGTTCTCGCCGCTGGTAAAGGCACGCGAATGAAATCTTCTTTGCCCAAGGTATTGCACCCCATCGGCGGTATTCCCATGGTTCAGCGGATCATCAATACAGTGGAAGCACTCAGCGCCAGCGCCGTTCATCTGGTTTATGGTCATGGTGGCGATCAATTGCAGGCGGCGGTAAGTGGTAACAACCTAAACTGGTGTTTGCAGGCCGAGCAGCTCGGTACAGGTCATGCTGTGCAGCAAGCTGTTCCACATATCAAAGATGACGAAGATGTGCTGGTGCTGGTGGGCGATGCACCATTAATTCAGAAGGCCACACTGGAGCGTCTGGCTGCGGTAAAAGCAGAGTGTGATTTAGCGTTACTTACTGTGCAACTGGATGATCCTACCGGCATGGGCCGCATTGTGCGTGAGAACAACAACATCACCGCCATTGTCGAGCATAAAGATGCCACCGACCTGCAACGCGAAATCAAGGAAATTAACACGGGTATGATGATGATGGCCGGTGCCGATCTGAAACGCTGGTTGGGTAACCTGAGCAACGATAACGCCCAGGGCGAGTTTTATTTAACCGACGTCATCGCCATGGCGGCTGCAGAAGGAAAATCTATTCAATCTGCGCAGCCCGATGCGGTTGAAGAAGTAGAAGGCGTTAATAACCGTGCACAGCTTGCTGCGCTAGAACGTGCCCTGCAAGCTCGCCAGGCTCACGAACTTATGATGAATGGTGTGACGTTGGCTGATCCTGCACGCGTAGACATTCGCGGTGAAGTCACTACCGGCAATGACATCGTGGTTGATGTAAACGTGATCTTCGAAGGTAAAGTGACATTGGGCAGTAACGTGAAAATTGGTCCGAATTGTATTCTCAAAGACTGCACCATTGCCGATAACGCCGTTATCGAAGCAAATTCAATTATCGAAGAAGCCGAAGTAGGCGAAGCGTGTACCGTGGGGCCGTTTGGTCGTTTACGTCCGGGTGCGGTGATGAAAGCGAAAGCCAAAGTCGGTAATTTTGTGGAAATGAAAAAAGCCGTGCTGGGTGAAGGCGCGAAAGCAAACCATCTTACGTATCTGGGAGATGCCGAAATCGGCGCTGGCGCAAACATCGGTGCTGGCACCATTACCTGTAACTACGATGGTGTGAACAAATCGAAAACGGTAATTGGCGAGAACGCTTTTATCGGATCTAACTCTGCGTTGGTGGCACCGGTTACCATTGGTAACGGTGCAACCGTGGGGGCGGGGTCGATCATCACTGCCAAGGTCGAAGACAATGCACTGGCCATTGCCCGTTCCAAACAGCGTGTTATTGCCAACTGGCCGCGCCCGACTAAGAAGTAAGTGTTTACTTATTGAGCGGTGATGTCTGCAAAGGCATCACCACTTTTTTATGCTTCGCCGTCGAGTTTCGCCAACGTCTGCGACATCTCGTCGTTAATTTCGGTACGCATCTTCGCTAAGCGCAGCGCATAGTCACGCAGATAAATATCCCGTTCAGTGGTGGGTTTCCATTCTGGTACTTCTGCCGGCTTACCGTCTTCGTCTACTGCCACCATGATCACAATACAGTGGGTCGTTTTGTGGCCGTCTTCCCGCTTCGGATCGCGGGCGTTCACATCAATAGACAAGTGCATGGATGTGCGGCCGGTGTAAATGACCGATGCCTTTACTTCAACCAGGCTGCCCACCAAAATAGGTTTCATGAAACGAATACCGCCCACATAAGCGGTGATACAGTATTTACCGCTCCAGCCCGCTGAACACGCGTAGGCCGCAAGGTCAATCCAGCGCATTACCGCCCCACCGTGAACCTTACCGCCAAAGTTCTGATCGCCGGGCTCGGCGAGAAAGCGTAAGGTGACTTCTCTGTTATCTGACATCTACTTCTCCGTGGGTCATCAATCATTTGTTCTCTTTATATTCACACTATTACCATTCTGAAAGGCAATGTCACCCTTTTTACTTATTTGACGCCACTGGTCCGTCAGGCTTTGAGGCTTTTGGCAATATGCGATAATGTGCGCAAATAGTTTTTCAAACGAGACCGTTATGATCCGCACGCTTTTAGTGGGCTTTGGTTTTTCAGCCACCACCTTCCATCTTCCTTTTCTACAGCAGCTTTCCGAGTTTTCACTTGCTGGCGTGGTGTCATCCCGGCCAGACGATGTAAAAGCCGTGGTTAACGATGTACCTGTTTATGCCTCGCTGGCCAAAGCACTGGCAGCAGACAATTTCGATTTAGTGGTGATCACCACGCCGAATACCCTTCACGCCTTGCAGGCAAGACAGGCATTGATGAACGGTGTCAATGTGCTGGTAGAGAAGCCGTTTACGCTTTCTGGTGATGAAGCTGACGAACTGGTTTCATTGGCTACCCGAGAAAACAAAAAGCTCTGTGTTTACCACAACCGTCGCTTCGATGGCGACTTCTTAACCGTGAAGTCGTTAATTGAGGCAGGCACAATTGGTAATGTGAAACGGCTGCAATCCCGGTTTGACCGATTCCGGCCGCACCCGCGAAACCGCTGGCGAGAAAATGCGGGACCCGGCGCGGGTATCTTTTGGGATTTGGGTCCGCACTTGATGGATCAAACCGTGCAGCTGTTCGGTGTACCAAAACAAATTCATGCTGATGTTCAAATCACTCGTGAGGGTGGTGAAAGCGACGACAGTTTCGATATTACCCTGTTCTACGGTGACAAAACCGTGTTACTGGGAAGCTCGCCCCATCAAGCCAACACCACTTTGCGCTTCGACCTTCAAGGCACAGCAGGCAGCTATCGAAAATTGGGCTTAGATCCGCAGGAAGATCAACTGAAGCAAGGGCTCACTCTCGACCATGCCACCTTTGCCACTGAGTCTGAATCGGCTTATGGTGAAGTTGCTGATGGCGAGCAGGTGACAAAGCACCCCACGCAAAACGGCGACTATATCGGCTTTTACCAGCAACTTGCCCGCGCCATTACCCAAGGCGAGGCATTACCTGCCGATGCTGAATCGGTAGTACCAGTTATCCGCCTTATAGAGCTGGCTTTCGAAAGTGCGGAAACGGGAAAAGTGATGCCTGTATACCTGGATATGAAAGCAAATAACTAATTTATCTTGCATATCGAAACTTTATCTGGTTAAGTGCTTTCACTTCGTAAGATAAAAGTTTCGAAATGCAAAAAAGAAATACACAGCAGCGTCGTGACGACATTGTTGAATGGGTAAATCAAGCTGGCCAGGTTCAGGTAGATGAAATGGCCGCTCGGTTTGGCACCTCAGAAGTCACTATTCGTAAAGACTTAACGGTGCTGGCCGAAGAAAAAAGAGTGCTCCGCCAGTACGGTGGCGCTGCGCCTATGCCCATGCTTCAGCAATTCGGTCAGGCTCAGCAGTCCGGTTCGGCTCAGCCATCTGGCTCCGGGCCAGCATCGCAACATGCGCAGCAGGTTTCACCGCCGGTGAAATCTGCCATTGCTCAACTTGCCGCCCAGCTTGTTGATGACAGCAGCAAACTTATCCTCGATAGCGGTAATACCACCGCAGCCCTCATTCCGTTTCTTACCCAAAGTAAATTGGTGGTAATGACCAATTCTTTGAGAAATGCCAGTGAATTAACGATCGCTGATAACGAACCCACCGTACTCATGACCGGCGGAACCTGGGATGCGCACTCGCAAGCCTTTCAGGGCCGCATGGCAGAGAACATGATTTCCGCTTATAGCTTCGATATCGCCTTTATTGGCGCGTCTGGACTGGACGTTGCTCGCGGTACGACTACGCTGAATGAACTTACTGGACTTTCCAAAGCTATGGCTGGCGTTGCCAGCAAAGTGGTGATTTTGGCGGAATCCGAAAAATTCACTTATCGCATGCCAAACCTTGAATTGGCGTGGGATGACATTGATGTGCTGGTAACCGACCGCGGCATCAACGAACAGATTAAACAAAAGATTGAACAGCAGGGCGTCACCGTAATGGTCGCGCCGGCAAATGGAGAATAACCGATGTGTGGAATTGTAGGCGCTGTTGCAGAGCGTAATGTAGTTGAAATTTTGCTGGAAGGTCTTAAGCGCCTTGAATATCGTGGTTACGATTCAGCCGGTGTCGCGCTGTTGCAACCTAGCGGTGAACTTACCCGTATTCGTCGTACCGGCAAGGTACAGGAACTGGCGGATGCCGTGGCATCTGGCGAAGCGCTGGGCTCAACCGGTATTGCACATACCCGCTGGGCAACCCACGGCGGCGTAACCGAAAAGAACGCCCACCCGCACTGTTCAAGCGACCGTATCTCGGTGGTTCACAACGGTATTATTGAAAACTATTTGGCTCTGCGTGAAGCGCTCACCGCGCAAGGTTACACGTTCACCAGCGACACCGACACTGAAACCATTGCCCACACCGTGCATGCAGAAATGCAGAAAGGCGGCACCCTGCTACAAGCTGTGCAGAACAGCGTGAAGCAGTTCCACGGTGCTTACGGTACGGTGATCATGGACAGCGAAGATCCCGAACGCGTGGTGGTTGCTCGTTCAGGCAGCCCGTTGGTTATTGGTTTAGGTTTAGGAGAGAACTTTATTGCATCTGATCAGATGGCGCTGTTACCGGTTACCCGTCGTTTCATCTTCCTGGAAGAAGGTGATGTGGCAGAAATTACCCGTCGCGAAGTGCATGTTTACGACGTAAACGGCGAGCCTGTCGAGCGTGAAGTTATTGAATCAAACATCGAGCATGACGCCGGTGACAAAGGCGGCTATCGCCACTACATGCTAAAAGAAATTCACGAGCAACCAACCGTGGTTCGCAATGCGTTACAGCATCGTGTGGATGAAAGCGGTTTGTTGCCTGATATTTTCGGCCCAGGTGCAGAAGAGATATTCTCGAAAGTAAAACACGTGCAAATTATTGCCTGCGGTACCAGCTATCACGCCGGTATGACCGCACGCTACTGGCTGGAACAATACGCCAATGTGTCTTGTAGCATCGAAATTGCCTCGGAGTTCCGTTACCGTAAATCGGTGGTACATGAGAACAGCTTGCTTGTGACTATTTCTCAGTCTGGTGAAACTGCCGATACCTTGGCAGCATTGCGTTTGGCTAAAGAACTGGGTTACATGTCTAGCCTGACTATCTGTAACGTGCCAGGCTCATCACTGGTTCGCGAGTCTGATTTATCGTTTATGACCCGCGCCGGTGCAGAAATCGGCGTGGCGTCGACTAAAGCGTTTACCACTCAGCTAACCGCTTTCCTTATGCTGACACTGGCCATTGGTAAACACAGCGGCATTACCGAGCAAGATCAGCAAAGCATTGTGAGTGCGCTGCACAGCTTGCCTGCTAAGCTTGAAGAAACCCTGACCATTACCAAAGGCATTGAAGATCTCGCAGAAGAGTTTGCCGACAAGAATCACTCACTGTTCTTAGGTCGTGGCGACCAGTATCCCATTGCCATGGAAGGGGCTCTGAAGCTGAAAGAGATTTCCTACATTCACGCTGAAGCCTACGCTTCAGGTGAACTCAAACACGGCCCACTGGCCCTGATTGACGAGGAAATGCCAGTCATCGTAGTAGCACCGAACAATGAACTGCTGGAAAAGCTGAAATCTAACGTGGAAGAAGTGCGTGCCCGTGGCGGTATCATGTACGTATTTGCCGATAAGAACGCCAAGTTCTCTAGCGACGAAACCATGCGCGTAATCAATGTACCACACTGTGAAGCGCCTATTGCGCCTATCGTTTACACCTTGCCGCTGCAGTTGCTGTCTTATTACGTAGCGCTGATCAAAGGTACCGACGTGGATCAACCTCGTAACCTGGCGAAGTCGGTGACGGTGGAATAGGGAATTTAGCGGTTAGGCAATTTATTAAGGGGGGGTTAATATAGTGACTTACTCGGTCATTATGAGAAGCAACGTTCCTTGATTTTTCACAATATTTGAATTCTATTGTCACCGCCTGACTGGACTGAGTGCTGTCAGGTGAGTGACTTTATTCCCAGCCTATTGGTTTCCGTGATATAGCACGATAAGCCAAGGGTTTTCCATCCGTATAAAACTCTTATGTCGCCGTCTACATTTGTCTAGCATTGAGCAATTAACTTTCATCGCGTCTACTGCCTCTTTACTCGTTCAGGTCCAGTTTGCAGTTTCGAGTCTGATTTCAGAACGAAAAGTCTGGCCTCCTTCTTTGTTATCTTGTCATTTAATTTTGTTATTCTGCTACCATAACACCTCTAGTCAGGTGGTTAAATTCACCATGCCACTATAGCGGGAGTATGACTTCAATGAATAGGCACTTAGAAAGCATTCTTAGGCATGAAAGTGAAAACGAAGTCGTTGAATTTAAAGAAGCGAAAAGAAATTTCGACTTTGCTAAGCTTGGGAAATATTTTTCAGCTTTGAGCAATGAAGCAAACTTGAGAGGAGTAAAGCAAGCCTGGCTAGTTTTTGGCGTGAAAGACAATAAAGCTGTGATTGGTACCCAGTTTCGAAACAGCTTTAAAGAGTTGCAGTCTCTCAAAAAGGAAATTGCAGACAAAACTTCTTCTCGTTTTACTTTTTTAGAAATTTACGAAGTTAACCACCCTGAGGGCCGAGTTTTAATGTTTGAAATACCGGCTGCGCCTCAGGGTATTCCTGTAGCGTGGGATGGCCACTATTATGGTCGAGATGGGGAATCATTAGGACCATTAAATTTAGATGAAATAGAGCGAATACGCGCCCAAAATCTTGCAACCGATTGGAGTGCAGAAGTGTTGCCATCGGCTTCGATTGACGAGCTGGATCCCAAAGCCATTAAGATCGCTCGTGAGAAGTTTATTCAGAAGAATCCTAAATATGTGAGTGAATCTGAACAATGGGATGACGCCACATTTCTAAATAAAGCAAAACTTACGATTAACAATCAAATCACTCGCACTGCAATTTTGTTATTAGGTAAGACTGAATCGTCTCACTTCCTGAATCCTTCTTCAGCAACGGTGACTTGGATTCTTAAGGATAGAGACGGGCTTGAACGTGACTATCAACATTTCGACTGCCCATTATTATTAAACGTAGATGAAGTGTTTCATAAGATACGAAATCTGAAGTATCGGTACATGAAAGAAGGGACTTTGTTCCCAGAAGAAGTAGACCAGTACGATCCTTACATTATTCGAGAAGCAATGAATAATGCGATTGCCCATCAGGATTACCAGCTTGGTGGGAAAGTTTCGGTAATTGAATTTGAAGATGGCCGTTTGTGTTTCAGTAATTTAGGCAAGTTCATTCCTGGCTCGATCGAATCAGTGATTCAATCGGATGCTCCTGAAAGCCGGTATCGAAATCGCTTTTTGGCTGATGCAATGGTCAATCTAAATATGATCGATACCATCGGTAGCGGTATTCGCAAGATGTTCATTATTCAAAAGAAACGATTTTTTCCGTTACCCGAATACGTACTTGATAACAATCGTGTTATGGTCACCATTACGGGTCGGGTTATTGATATTGCTTACGCTAGAAAATTGGCTGAGTATCCTGATTTGACGCTGGAAGACATTATTTTGATGGATCGCGTGCAAAAGAGGAAGCCTTTAAAAGATGAACAGGCAAAACATCTTAAAGCTTTAGGGGTAATAGAAGGTCGTAAACCCAACTATCACATTTCAGTACAGGTTGCAGATCATAGTGGAGACCGAGCGCAGTATATTCGCAATAGAGCATTTGACGATCAACATTATAAGCAGTTGATAGTTGAATATCTTGGAAAGTTCGGAATCGCAAAGCGCGTAGACATTAACGGACTTCTTTTAGACAAATTACCAGATGTCTTAGACGCAAATCAAAAAGAGAATAAAGTCAAAAATCTGCTACAAGCCCTGAAAAAAGAGGGATTGATCAAGCCCGACGGAAAGTCTTGGAAAATGTCTAAAACGCATTAGTTTAGACATTTTTAGATATTCTTAGACATTCTTTCTAGAGCTGGAGATGGACTGAGTGCTTTAATTTACAGCTTATGACTCATCTAAGTTCGATGCATCCCTAAAATCCTTCCCCCCACCATCCCTGAAAACAGGCCGCTAGTGCGGGACTATCCCCTTCACTAAACCCGCAATAACCGCCATTCATCTTTCACTTTTGAATGATCCATTGTTTATCTTTTTGAAAATAACTATCATTTGCATTCTTTTTTAAAAGTTCGACTCGGAGTATCAATGAAGTCCCGTAAAAATACGCTCGCGCTAATGATTAGTTTAGCCATGGCAAGCCACGTTGCTCAGGCGCAGACAACACAAGAAGATGTTGAAAAGGACGACGATGTCGAACACATCAAAGTAAGCAGTTCACAAGTAAAACTAAACGACAGTTTTGCTGGTGGTCAGGTCTCTCGCGGGGGCCGCGCCGGTATCCTGGGTAACCTGGATATGATGGACTCGCCCTTTAACAGCATTAACTTTACCGCCGATATTATTCGTGAGCAGCAGTCGCGCAGTGTGGCAGATGTGCTGCAGAACGACCCGGTTGTGCGGGTAGCAAAAGGCTTCGGGAACTTCCAGGAATTGTATGTCATGCGCGGCCTGCCGGTGTATTCAGATGACATGACATACAACGGTTTATTTGGCATTTTGCCCCGTCAGTACGTGGCGGCTGAATTGCTGGAGCGGGTTGAGGTATTCCGCGGTGCCAGTGCCTTTTTGAACGGCGCAGCACCGGGTGGTAGCGGCCTGGGTGGCTCGGTGAACATCGTACCGAAAAGAGCCGGTGAAGAACCGCTTAATCGCTTTACCCTGGGCTATGAATCTCAAAATCACTTCGTTGGTGCAGTGGACGTTAGCCGTCGCTTCGGTGAAGAAGGTAACAGTACTGGCGTACGAGTAAACCTGGTTCAACGCGGTGGTGAAACCAGCGTAGATAATCAAGATCGCGATTTAAGCGTGGCTTCTGTAGGTATCGACCACGAAAGTGAGAATGCGCGGGTATCGCTGGATTTAGGTTATCAGGATCATCAGGTTGATGCGCCGCGTCCGGCCGTAACGCCATCCGGTGGTATTCCTGAAGCGCCGGAAAGCGACACCAATTTTGCGCAACCATGGACCTACACCAACGAACGCCAGTTGTTTGGTGCCGTTCGTGGTGAGTACGACTTTTCCGACACCATGACTGGTTGGGTTGCTTACGGCTTCAGAGAAGGCGAAGAAGATAATATTTTTGCTAATCCAACGGCACAGGTGAGCGGCGAAAGCAGTGCATATCGCTTCGATAACGTACGCAACGACAGCATTCGTTCTGGTGAATTGGGCCTGAACATCGAGTTTGAAACCGGTGAGGTTGCACACACACTAATCACATCGGCTTCTGTTTTCTCATTGTCGTCTGAAAATGCCTACGCGTTCTCTAGTTTCGCTGGATTCCCGGGCAATATTTATAATCCACAACCTGCTGAAATGCCTGCTGCAGATTTCTTCATTGGTGGCGAGCTGGACAATCCGTTGGTGACTGAAGAAACCGATCTGTCGAGTGTGGCCATTGCCGACATGCTGTCGCTGATGGACGGCAAGTTACTGGTTACCTTAGGTGGCCGTTTCCAGAATATTGAAACTCAAACGTTCAACTATAACGACGGTTCATCGCTGTCTGCTTATGACGAATCTCAATTCACGCCAGTGGCAGGCGTGGTGTACAAGCCTTCTGAGCAATTGTCTTACTACGCTAACTACATTGAAGGTTTGTTGCCAGGCGAAGTGGCACCTGCCAGTAGCGGTGGTGAGCCTATTGATAACGCCGGTGAGGTTTTCGACCCGTACAGTGCAGAACAAATTGAAGTGGGCGTAAAGTACGACGCCACTAACTTTGGCGGTGCATTCAGCTTATTCAGTACCTCGAAACAAACATCCGTGGTGAGAAACAACGTGTTTTCTACCGATGGTGAACAGGAAAACCAGGGCGTTGAATTAAGTGTCTTTGGTATGCCGTCAGACAACCTGCGAGTGGTTGGCGGATTTACCTGGTTAGATGCTGAAATGACTAAAACCCAAGACGGCCTGCTAGACGGAAAAACCGCCATTGGTGTGCCTGACTTGCAAGTAAACGTGAATGTTGAGTGGGATGTGGTGGCATTGCCTGGCTTAACATTGGATGCCCGCGCTGCGTATACGTCTGAACAGTACGCCAGTGCAGACAACAGCCTGGAAGTGGATGCCTCAAACCGCTTTGACATCGGCGCACGATACAGTTTCCTGGTGGGTTTAACCGATATCACGTTGCGTGCACGCATCGATAACGTGTTTGATAATAACTACTGGGCATCGGTTGGTGGCTACCCGGGTTCAAATTATCTGGTGCTTAGTGAGCCGCGCACGATTAAGCTATCTGCTTCAGTAAGCTTCTAACAGGCTCTCCATGATGTTATCTCTCGCTGCCTTTTCAGGCAGCGCTTTTGCTGTCGGGCTGTTTTATTCAGCCTGGTGCTCTCATCAGCCCGCAATTGGGCGGTTCATGAAACTCTTTGCCGTAGCATTGATGGTCGCGAGCCTATGGCTATGGTGCAACCAATATGGCCCAGAGCTGGGTACTTGCTACGCCGTGGTGGCGTTTTCCCTGCAAGCCTGGACCTGGATTTTCCTCGCCAGACAACGTATCGACAAAGACATAAAGCGGGTAATCTTACCCTTTGAATCTGGTCTGCAATTGCCCAAATACAGTGATATGACCTTGCGGCTAGCAAAGGCGGCTGCGTGTATCTTCTTGTGTGCAATCAGTGCCATGTTGCTTACCGTGGTGTGGACTACAGCTTTGCCCATGGATAAGGTAGACCAAATTGCCCTTGGCATTTACACCATGCCATTGCTGTGGGGAGCGTTTGTTTACTGGCTATGCGCCGACGATGCATGGTGGCGACCGGCTGTATCACTTAGCGTGATTGGCGTGTTGAGTTATTTGCTGATTTATTATGTGTAGTATGAAAATTTCAATATCTCCCAACGCCAATAAAAATGCACTGAAGAGCCATGCCTGGATTGGCCTGGCGGTGAGTGTGCTGATGTACTGGGTATGCTTGTCTGGCGCGCTCTCTGTGTTTTCCCAGGAGCTGTTACGCTGGGAACAACCCCATATCGCAGACAACCTGGATTACTCGCCTGAGACTATCCAGAAAGCCTATGAACAGTTCTTGTCTATGCAGGGGGGCACAACACAGGGCAATATCGTTGTGCGTTTACCCACCCAGGATCTCCCTCGCGCGCGCATCAGTGCCGACGATGAAGTGTGGAACATCGCTCCAGATGGCACGCTCAGTGAGCCTTCTAGCACCCCGATTACCGATCTCATTGTAGATTTACACGTGGCGCTGCACCTGCCCGAAGATACGGGCATGATAATCGTAAGTATGCTGGGTGCCATGTTAAGTGCCTTGATATTGTCCGGCATCGTCGCGCACCGGCGCATCTTTAAAGATGCCTTTCGTTTGCGTACCGGGAACAACGAGCAGTTAACTCAAGGGGATTTGCATAACCGAATGAGTGTTTGGGGTTTGCCTTTTCACTTAATGATTGCACTAACGGGCGTGTACTTCGGGCTGGCGTCGTTTATGACGTCGTTTTATGCCGACACCTTATACGATGGCAATAAGATGGCCTTGTTTGCCGATATTTACGGCTCGCCCATTGAGGTAGAACCGCAGGCCGGCGTAGCTAATATCACCCGGGCGCTATCTGAGCTGGAACGCATTGCGCCGAACACCCAACCGATTTTTGTTACCCTGGAAAATGCGACACGCGATAACCAGTATATTCTGCTTAGCTCTCAGCATATGGATAAGTTGATTTACGCCGAGCAATATCGTTTCGATGCGCAAGGGAATTACATCAACAAAGTTGGCTATTCTGATGGCAAAGCCGGTCAGCAGGCCATTTTCTCGGTTTACCGCATCCACTTTGGTCACTTTGGCCCCGAGGCAATGAAAATTTTCTTCGGCCTCATGGGCTTTGCACTCACGATTATTTCTGTAACGGGCATAAATCTGTGGCTGGCGAAACGACAAAAACAAGACATGTTAAATCAGCTGTGGATGGGCATTGTGTGGGGAACGCCCATTGCGATGGCGGTAGCAGGTATCGCTTCGCTGGGTGTTGGCTTGCCCACAAAGCCCGTGTTCTGGGCAGTATTAACCGCTGTACTGGCGGGTTCTTTGCTGCAAAAAGCGCTGGTTAAAACGCATTTGAATTTGCTGAAAATACTGACAGTACTGCTGGTCTTACTGCCGGTCACTCACTTCGCAGTGCACTACCCAGATGTACTGGTATTAAATTCACTGGTCATCGATGCCGCATTTGTGGTGTTTGCCGGTTGTGTGTGGCGCTATCGGATGTCTCGAATTCGCAAAGGCTGGATGAGCTAGGCCGGTCATTTCGCCTTGCTCGTCCATTTGCTGTGTCAGAACAATTGTTCTACTACAGCCCAAAATAACACTTAGGTTTGTTCATGCTCGCACTTCTTTACTGTCGAATAATTGAACAATACTTGTGGGTGTAAATTTTAACCAGTTATAAAAAAACAGTTTTTAGAACTGGCATGTTATCTGATCAGTATTTTCATCTCATAAAACAGGAGAAATGAGATGAAATTAGGACAAAAAATCAGATGGGCATTGGTGTCGGGGCTTATACTTAGCCAACCTGTACAAGCGTCACTTTTAGTAGAGCAATATAGTGATTACTGGAGTACGAACGTAAACGATCTTGAAGCATACGCAGATGCAAATATTGCTGACGCTTCGGTGTATTTTGATGTAATTGATTTCACCGATGATCCTGCTGGTTTTGCAGGTGAAATCCCAGGAAGTAACCGCTGGCCGGTTGCCGAGGCTTTGGATGTTAATGGTGAATCTCACCCGGTAAACGATACGTTTTTCGCATCAGTTTCTGGCATGTTCGAAGTCTATTCAGATGGCGATTATTTCTTTAAGACTTGGAGCGATGATGGTGTCTTTGTATTTATCGATGGCAACTTAATCATTAATGATCCCAATCTACATGAAGAGCAAATGCGCCTTGGCGATATCTTCCTGTCCGCTGGTACTCACGAAGTTCAATTGTACTACTTCGAAAACGGTGGCGAAGCATCTTTAGAATTTACAGTAGCCGATGCTTCAATGGTCTTTCAGCATTGGGGAAACAGTAATGTTATTGGTTTACCTGCAACACCTCCAGTGGTAAATGCGCCCGAACCCTCAACCTTAGCCGTTCTTGCAATGGGGCTGTTTGGCTTGATCCGTCGAGCGAAATACAAGTAAATGTTGTAATGTCCCGTTGATGTAAACGATGTCGGCCATTGCTGAATTGGCCGACATTTCAAATCCGCGAAGCTTAATTCCCATATCTATCAATCCTAAAACGGCCAACTCCTCAAGAAACCCCGGCAAATACATTCACCGTTAGCCTGCCATCAACAGGAGAGTCTGACAGCGTTTGTGAACTGTCGATTAATCCAGAATGCAGAAGTGTGCCCGGATAAATCACCAGTCGGTTTGGCTTGTAGTCTATCTTGCCCATCAGGGTATATTCTTCGTTGCTTCCATAAAAATACGCTTGTGCGCGTGGGTTTCCATTGGAAGAGTATTCCTGCCGGGATTGTTCAAAAACAGGCCAGCGTTCTGGCGTAATGTTTTCGAAACCGGTTGGATTGTGGCGATAAAACCCGGTGCCTTGAAAGCTCTGTGCGCTGGCATATAGCATGATGGCGAAGTCGGTGTGTCGCTGAGAATCGAAGTGTGGGACACATTGCAGAGGATGTAGCTCGTCGGGTGGGGTGCTGGCGATGCTTACCCAGGAACCCTGATCGGCTAAACCTTCATAGCCCGAGAGTCCGTAAGCCTGGCGAATAATACCACTGCTCATGGTCAGTAAAGCTTCTCGTAATGCATCTGGGCAACGGGCGCGAACGCCCGGATAATAGGTAGTGGCTTCTTTGTCGAATTCGAGCTCACAGGCAATGCTTTGAACAGCCGCGATATCGACAAACACATCATCGACCAGCAAAACACAGGTTTTCTCACGGCCTATTTTCAACACATGCCAGCGTGCCCGGGGATTTAATGCGAGTGCGCGTTCAGACATTGTTAATCACCAGATAACCGTTGCGATACTGTTGGCCGGAACGTCAATTTGCCACGGTTTGTCATGCAGAGAGAAAGAGACGGTTTGTATGCTGTCGTTGGGATTTGTGATCACACTCACTACTGAGCCGTCAGGATTCTGAAAGGCGACATTCTCCATATGATTAATGGTTTCTGGTGAGGAGGCGATACGAACAGCACCTCGCCGAATGAATTTTGAAAACTGTCCGGTAAGCCAGTATTCGGGGGTTTTATACCAACCAGCGCTGTTGCCTTTCTCCTGGATGAGCATGGTAGGTCCCACAACACCCAATTTGTTGTATGGCCCCTGATTGGCTTCATCCACCTGTTGCGGCAGCATGGTTACCCAAGAAATATAGGCGGTAGACCAGTGACGAAAATGACGAATAACTGACTGGAAACCTCTGTTCAGGTTCGCATTGCCCACGCCCCACACACTGCCTTCGGTAAATATCACGTCTTTTTGCGGATGGGCCTGATGCACACTGGCCATGGCCGAAGAGTCACCGGCGTAGTGGTGAAATGCGGTGCCGTCGATATAGTGATAGAGCCCCTTTTCGAGAAAGTCGTCTAGCTGTGCAACGGCTTGCTGCCAATAGTCAAAGTTATGGTCGAGAGTCCACAATTTCACATTCAGCTCTTTGCCATGATGCTGATTAACGTTATGAAAATTGTGATATACCGCAATCAGTAAATCCCGCTCTTGTTGCCATGACAACACCATGCCCGGATAAGCGGGGGGTTGAAACTGGCGCTCGTTTTGTAGCGTGAGTGCATAAATGGGAATACCCTCTGCCGCATAAGCTTCAACAAACTCACGCAGATATTGGGCGTAAGCTTCGTAATACGCGGCCTTTAATGTGCCGCCTTGAACCATGTTGTTATGCTCTCGCATCCAACGCGGTGGGCTCCATGGGCTTGCCACCAGTTTCACCGGATTATGGGTTTCCTTACCAACTTCCAAAGCCATTTGAAGCGTGTTTACAATTCCCAGATCAATATTGCGCTGAATAGAAAACGCACTGTCAGGGGTATCTTGAAAGCTGTACCAGCCTTTTGGGTTGTCGGGCGGCGTTTGTGCATGGGTGCCGTCGGAGAAATCTGAGGTACCAATGCTTATTCTGAAAAGATTCAGGCCAATGCCATTCACCGGGTCGATAAGTGCAGAAAGCAGGGTCTTTTGCTGTGCTGGGCTTTTATTCTTGCGGATGGCATAAACCGTGGAATGCTCCAACGAAGCGCCTATACCCAAAATGCGTTGATATTGCTGTTCCGGGTCAAGCACTATCAAGTTCTTCGCATCGGCATTACTGACTGCCTGAACAGGCAAATCATCGAGTCGGTGCGGTACCGCTTCTTCCGGCCAAGGCTCGCTATACCACTGCTTGTCATTGGGATGCCACTCGGTGGAAACCACGGCTTGAGGCGCTGAGTGGGTTGACGTATTTCCGCAGCTGACAGACAAACCGGCCACGGCAATGAATAGAAGCAATCGATACATAGTGAAAAAAATCTCGGTTAAATAAAAAAGCCGGTAAGCGCGCGTGACTTACCGGCAACAGGGCCAAACTAAAGGGCTAGTTTGTCGTAAACTCCATCCAGTTCAGGTTCCACGCGCCGCCTAGAGCGGTAAGTTGTAGTTCCTGATCGCCGGCTTCCAGCGTAACGGTGAGTGAAATGGTGGACCAGTTCTGCCAGTCGCCGGTATCGGCCACCGCAATGCTGCCAATGCTGTTTCCATTCATTGTGAATGCAATGCCTTCGGAGCCGCCTGAACTGGCTACTCTTAGCGATAGTGTGTACTCGCCAGCTTCAGCAACCGACACGTTGTAGGTTAAGGTGTCGCCCGCATCGGTATAGCCCAGGTTCTGGCCACCACCTTCATCCTGCGTATCTTCTACCTCGAAGCCCGACTGACCGCTGAAGTGCTCAGCTTCAATGCGTCCTGGAATGGCGGCATAAAAGATTTCAGTGGCCACTTCGTTGGAGGCGTAGCTTTCTTCACCATTGTCGGCGGTTACCATGTAGTAGTAAGTCACCCCTTCCGTGGTGGTATCGTCGAGGTACATTTCCGATTCCAGGCCTTCTGCAAGCAACTGGTAGTTGCTGCCGGATGACGTTGTGCGATACACGTTGTAGGTTGCATCGCTTACCCCCATCCAAACCAGACTCATTCCTGCGTCAGTGTTTTCCAGCGTGAGGGCTTCCGGGGCATCGGGAAAGTTAAAAATATCAGCCGGCTCATCAGACACCAATGCCTCATAAACGCCTTGATTAATTTCATATTCCACCGTCGACATGCCTGCAAAATAGGCTTCGATAGTTTCTTTTGAATCGTTATTTAAGTCGATTTTTGTCATCGCTGCGGCGCTGATGTCCTCGCCATTTACTGGTGGTGCAGGCAGCAAATAGATTTCTGCCCACATATCAGAGGAATTCACATCGGCAAAGGTGCCGCTGAGTAAATACGACTCGCCACCTTTGAGTTCAACGGCTTGATAAACGCCGCCGTTTGAAAAGCCATCTGTTGCAGAAAGGCGCAGTACGTTTTCATCACCATTGGCGAAACCGAGCTCTACCGACAAGTTATCATCCTGAGGACTGGTATTCGTACCGCTCCACTCGGTCCAGCCTGCATCGGTATCGAATGCGCTGTTTGTGAGGATGTTTTCACCGCTTGATTGTGCGGTGAGTTGCAGGTTGTCGAACTGCACATCATGTTGTCCACCCAAAGCACCGGATTTCACAATAAGATAAAACGTTTGATCGGTGTCTGTCGGGGTCACTATTTTCGCTGGGGTTTCACAGGCTTCGGCGAGGGTTGAATCCCAATCATCACAACTCCACGTGGTGGCTTTTGCCAGCAGACGCTCTCCTTTGTTAGTGACATAGCCCCAGGTGCCATTTCCCTGACCGCCGTTAGTGCTTAGTACCTTGTAAGACCAAGCGGTTCCAGCCCAACTCAGCTCGTTGTATCGGTCGAAGGTGGCGCGGGTGATGGGGCCGCCAAGTTCGCCTAAACCCGCCCAAGGTTGTATTTCACCTATCAGGAATGGAGTATCCAGTTCGCGAATGCGGGCGTCCCATTCGCACACACCCGTGGTGCCATTTTGTCCGCAAGTCAGCCAGTCGCGATGCACGTCGTAGCCAATTTCGCCCCAGCCGAAAATGCCCGGATAAAAGTGCATTTCAAACGCAACATTGTTCATGCCAGCGTCTTCTGGATCGCCGTAAGCATCAATGCCGCTGTTGTGCCCAGGTAAAATAACTACGTGACTGGTATCGACTTCGCGAATGGCGGTATAGAGCTCAGTGACGTTAGCCGCCAGCGTTTCTGCATCCGTGCCCCAGGGCTCGTTCAGTACGCCATAACCGGCAATGGCGGGCTCATCTTTGTAGCGCTCAGCAATCTGCTGCCATAGCCAGCGGGTGCGGGCCTGATTGTCTGCCGCATTGGGGCCATCCCAATATTCATTTTTACCCGCGCAGCCGCTGTGGTGTTCCCACCCCTGTGCGCCGGCCGCACCGTGTAAATCCAGTACTACCCACATATTGCGGGATTTCGCTTCTTCGATGGCGTAATCAAGATATTGCCACGCGTCATCGCGAAGCGTCATTGGGTTATTGGCGTCTTCAATAAGCTGGTAAGGGAAAGGCAATCGGATGAGATTGAATCCAGCTTCCTGCATGATGTCCCAGTCGCGCGTGGTAATGAAATTATCGCGGTACACGTCCATCAATCGGGCTTTTTCATCGGTACCGAAGCGTTCTTCCAGTTTTGCCTCAAAGGTACATTGGTCTTCAATGCCTTCACCCACAGGGTTATCGCCACTGTCGAGCATCCACATTTCCAGCATCAGCCAGTTGCCGAGATTCACCCCACGAAGAGAAACGATTTCGCCCTGGGCATTCATCCAGCGTTCGCGATCTTGCTTTAACAGGCTGTATTGCTCCGCGCCGGTTGTGGGTTTAGGTGGGGCAAAGTCGTATACCGTTACACCATTATTGCTGTCAGCATCACTGGCTTCGTCCAGGCCGCCACAGCCAACTAAATTGAGTGCCAGGCCACTCATAGCAATCAATTGTGCGAGTTTGGTAAGCGTAAACTTATTCTGTTTATGGGTTGTTTTCACCGGTTCTCTCCGAATAGCTCCATTGGGTTTGTCGATGCGCTTGATTCAACAAGTTTGCAACAATCAGTTAACCAAAATCTGTCGCAGGAAGATTCCGCATCGGCGCGAAAAGGCCAATCAGAACGTTCTGATTAAGGTCAGAACGCGATTTTCGAATAGAAAATAGGCAGAACCTTTTGTGGTTTAGGCGAAAAAGGTTAGCGGTTAAGTGATTGCATGAGCAGGCTGCGAAGTTGCCGTGCTTTGTTATCATCGAGTTCTCCCAGCATGCCTTTGGCTGCAGAAGGAATATGTGAAAACCGCTCGCTGTCGTTGCTGAATATGTAGTGAGCAAAAATGTCCTGCCAAATCTGCTTTTCGTGTTCTGGTAGGCTGGCGATGCTTAGCAACGCATGTTGCAGTGCATGAATGGGCGCATCTGCAAAAGCCGGTGTGGTGCGCCACCAATAATTTACTAACATATTGAACGGTGCCGTGGCTTCTACCTCATGCCACCACATACTGGGAATAAATAACGCGTCACCCGGTGTCAGCGTGGCAATTTGTGCATGTGCGAGTGCTCCACTGAAAGCAGGAAAGCGCTGGTGATCGATGTGGTGCAAGTCAACCAGGCTTACTGGCTGGCCAGAGGGGGTAAACTCCAGCGGCCCAACATAAAGGTTGTTAGTTTGTGACGGCGGAAAAAGGGTGAATTGTCGTGTTCCTGCCACACAGCAAGCAATGTTTAGCGGCAAATCCTGATGAATCGCTACCCGAGACTGATTGCCTATCCACAAACCATTGCGCACTTGAGATGCAGGAATGGGAAAAGGTAGATTTAGCGTACTGAAATTCGGCAAATAATGTTGCAAATGGGTGCCGCCGATGAACATGGCGGGCGGCGATGTGAGGTCAGCGGATTCAATGAGTTTTGTGAGGATGAGATCAAGACCGGCGGCCACCTTTTCGAAATTAAAGCCGCTCATATCGTGATTGTAAAAGAAACGACCTTTCACTTCGGGTTCGGCAAAGAAGAACCCCAATGGCTCGCCGGTGTAGTATTCAAGCAAGTGATCGCAGAGTGCCTGTGCGTTTTGTTGTGCGAGGGTGACTGCAGGCCAATGACTGACATAGTTACACAGTTTCACCGGCTGCTGGCAGGCAAGTAGCCAGTCGGGAAGTGGCGCGCCCGGGGCCAATGACACCTGCTGGCAGTGCGGTAAATTGTGGCGATTACTCACTTTGTCGAGCCCGTTTTTTGTCGATAAGTTCGGCAAAATTAGCCTGACTGGCTAATACGAAATGAATTAACGCCAGCATGCCGGTTTTGTGTAAATGCAGCACTTGTGCGTCGGTTAGCGTGCGTAACTTATCTTCGTTTATCGTGTAGTAACCATTGAGGCGGTGTTTACTGTCGTTACCCATGTCCACGTCGAGATAGAAACTTTCCAGTAATTCGTATTCGGTGAGCGTGTTCATGAATGCGCGAGTTTCCTGCTCTCTTTCTTGAATCGCGGACAGAATATCTGTCACTTTTTGTAAGTGTGTACTGTGTCCGCCGTGGGCTAAGAACAGCGGTTCTCCTTCGATGTGACTGAGTTTGGGACTATCGGTGTCGACCAATAAAACCGTTTGGCGTTCACCATCGTCGTTGGCTGGGCGCTGACCAATTAAAAACGGCTGACGCTGTACCATAAGCGGAATATAGCTGGCATCCCAACCAAACTGGTTTGCATACAAATTCTCGTTTTGCTCTAGTCCGAGTAAAACAACTGCATGGAATTGTTGTTTCTCGTCTTTGTAAAACACAATCGGGTATTCATGCTGCAAACTTCTAAATTCAAACGGCAGCGCTAATGCGATCATCAGTGACTCGGTATTCTGGCTGTTGTGAACCGGATTTATTTTTAGATCTTTATGCGTAACGTTGTTGAGTACTACAGGGTTAGGCATGGTATTACCTCGTTAAACAGTAGGTTAAAAAACAAAAAAGCTGCACGAAGAGCGGGATGGTTGGGAATGCTCTTCGTGCAGCGCTGGGCTCATTGCTATGGCTTAGAAGGTGTAACGCATACCCAGGTTGTAGCGCGGCGATGATTGTCTGAGGTTAATCAGCATTTGTTCATGTCGGCCGTGCTGGCGCTGGTACTCGTTAGTCAGGTTAATGCCTTCCGCGAATACGGTAAGGTTTTCGGTAAGGTCGTAACTCATGTTTACGTCCCACTGGCCGTAAGCCTCGGTGTAAACTGGGTTGTCGCCAGAACCGTCACCAATCCAGGCAAGGAATTTGTCTCGCCAGTTATAGGCAACACGAATAGACAGCTTATCGTTCTCGTAAAAAGCGATGAAGTTTGCCGAGTCGCTCAAGCCGGTAAGTGCATATTGCGGCTCCATTGATGCGTTGTCGTAGTAAAGGTCGCCGTCAACCATGGTGCCGTTCACGTTTACACCAAATCCACTGTCCCAGAACATGTGCTGAATCGCTATTTCCCAGCCATTCACGTTGTTATCGCGCTGGTTAAAGGGAATATTGATTTCGAACTGAGCCAGGTCGTCTTCCGGGCTGGCGTCAATCACCACGTCGCCGTGCTCGTTCAGGTATACATTCGGATCGCTGTCGAGATAGTTATCCAGAATGTACTGACGAATTTCTGCGTTGCCGGTGAAGCCGGCCGCTCGTGCTGCATCAGCTCTTGGCCCTTGTGCCGGATTGCGCAAATCAAACGCCGTTTCGGTTATGGTGCGACGGCCGACAAAGTTGGTTACGTCTTTATTAAACCAGCCCACTGCGGCGTAGCTGGCTTCGTCGTAATACCATTCCAGCGATAAATCGTAGTTGGTGGATTCCAGCGGCAACAGGGCGGGGTTGCCCCGTGAACCACTACCTTGAATGGTAGTAATTTGTCCGCCCAGGGTTTTACCACCCTGCATGTCACCATAGCTAGGGCGTGAAATGGTTTTACTGAATGAAGCCCGGGCGACCAAATCGTCTGTCAGATCAACTTTAAAGTCGATGCTGGGTAGCCAGTTACTGTATTCACCGTATTCATCGGTAAACACCGATTCGCCCGTGGGCTGCAGCACTAACTCATTGGTACTACTCCAGGAAATACCGTCGTAGCTTGGTACCAATGCCGAAGCATGGGTTTTGGTTTTCTCGTACCGCACACCAGTGATGATTTCTGCTGGCATGTCGCCAATATCGAATACCAGATTAGCTTGCACATAAGCGGCCTGCATTTTTTCATCGGTATACCGGTCGGTGGTGTAGTTGGTACCGCCACAGAAACGTGGGCCACAAGGCCACTCAATATCATTCTCGTTGTAGAAGTTTGCTGCGGTAAATTCGGCAATTTGCTCGAAGTCCCAATCGATATAGTAAGGTTCTAAATCGGGGTCACTATGCCCTGGAATACTGTCAAACATATCGCCAAGTGAGCGCTGGGTGAACCAGCTGTCTTCCCAGTCTTCGGGCTCGCCCACACCGCTCCAGGTGCCGCGTGTTGCGCTGGCGTATTTAGAGTGATTATTGGTTTCTGTTTGTGAAATACCAAAATCGATACTTTCAATAATGCCGGCATCAAAATAATACTTACCGCTGGCCTGAATTTGCTCTAGATCGGTGCGCTCGTGGTTGTTTCCGAAGTTACTCCCTGCGCCAATCATGTCTTCTGGCTCAAATCCATCAACGCCTTCAGGATATTCGATGCTGAGCACCGGTAATACCTGAGAAAAATCCACCGTTGTACGGATGCGGTTGTTGGAAATCATTGCCAGTGAACCCCAGCTACCGTATGGGCTGTTTGGTTCATGTTTGGCCGAGGCGTCGTGATAATCCAGTTCCACCATCAGGTTATCATTCACCTGATACTCAAGATTAAGGCCCACGGAGTTATTGGTATTTTTAGTGGCGGAAAATCCTCGTCCAGAGTTAATACCGGTACCCGCACCACGAGCGGCATCTGTGCTGAAGTTATCGGTATCCTGATACTGAATGGGATAAGAGATACCTTCTTCATTGGGATCTGACCACACCATGGTTGCATTGTTGTAGTTGAACGAGAACCAGGTCGACATATCGGTGAGTTCCCGGTCGATACTGCGCTCTGAGTAGGTGTAGTCCAAACGGGTTTTCAGTTTGTCGGTAGCCTGATATTCCAATGTAAGCTGGCCATTCACCCGGGTACGATACGCTTCATTAAACTGGTACACCAGATTCTGAGGCACGGCGTAAGTCACGCCATCGGCAGGCTTATTCAGATACGAATTATCGGGGTCTTCTGCGGGAAGGTTTCCCCAGCCGCCTTCATCCTGACCGGATATAAACGAACGCCAACCCGAGGCAACGGAGGCATTGCTGTTGCCGCTGTCACGCTTTTGATAGCTGCCTGTTAGCGCGATGCCGAATTTATCGTCCATGAAGGTTTCTGAGTATAGGCCGGAGAGTTCCGGGGTCCACTTGTCGCCTTTCTGCGTGGAGTCGTCATTAACGGCTTTAAAGCCAATCGTTGCCTGCCGGCCTGGGTTTGCCAGCGGGCGGGGAGTGATAATGTTTACTGTGCCGCCAAGACCGCCAGTGGCGATAGAAGCGCGTCCGGTTTTATATACTTCTACTGTACTAACCCCTTCAGATGCTAAATCAGCAAAGTCAAAGGAGCGGGTTGGGGTTGGCATTTGTCTGCCGTTCAATAGCACCAGGTTGCGGTCGGCACCGAATCCACGAATGGTGACGCGGCTGCCTTCACCGTCAGAACGGTCTATAGAAACACCGGTAATCCTTTGCAGTGACTCGGCCAGGTTGGTGTCGGGGAATTTCCCGATATCTTCTGCTGATATGGCTTCGACGATACCATCCGCTGAGCGTTTCAAATCCATGGCGCGAATCATACTGCCACGAATACCACTGACTTCAATAACCTCAACGGCATCGTCAGTGTCTGCTTCCTGAGCGTGTGTGCTGGTGATCATCGCCGAACCTAAAATCAGCGATACCGAAAGGGCAATCCTGTTTTTATTAAAGGGGCGAGTTTTCATTATTTTCTCCCTGCGTAAGCCTATGTGTTGTGCCCGTGTTGCACTCAATTTTTAAACCTTTCATTAACATTTTTGAAAAGCATGGCGGAGAGTACGCTTGCGCAAAAAATAAGTCGTTTTAATGGTGAAAAATCCGCGAATACGAACGTTCTGATCAGGGAATAGAACGTTCTTTTTTCAATGTTGCTAAGCCCGGGTCTTTAAATACACATGGTGAGGAGGGAGTTGGCTGACTGTGCGGTCAACGTTCCCTTTGATATGACTAAGAAATTCCTTGAGTTCCTGTTCGCTCATCATATCTGCAATGGGATGATAGCCCTCGGGTAATAAACCCTGACCAATCATTACTTGTTGCCAGGAATCATCGAATAACTCATTGGCTTTGCGGTGGATTTGACCGCTTTCTCGGAAAATTTGTAGGCGCTGAGCAAGCGTTTCCGGTATATCCATGTGTCGGCAATGTCGCCAGAATGCCGAATCAGTTCGCGCGGTCACGTGATAGTGAAGAATAATAAAATCGCGAATATGCTCAATTTCATCCACACTTTGGCGGTTAAATTCATCCACAATGGCTGGCCTGATTTCGTCGTGGGGAAACATTCTGAGAAGCCGCACAATACCCTGCTGAATAAGGTGAATGCTGGTCGATTCGAGGGGCTCGATAAAACCACTGGCTAGGCCTAACGATACGCAATTACGGTTCCATTGTTTTGTGCGTCTGCCAGGCCGGAACTTAATGACCCGGGGCGAGTTAAGAGGCGCGCCTTCAATATTGTCGGTAAGCCGCGTGATCGCATCTCGCTCAGAAAGATACTTACTACAAAATACTAAGCCGTTACCCACCCGTGTTTGTAGTGGTATGCGCCATTGCCAGCCATCTTCATGGGCGATACTGCGGGTATAGGGCAGCGGTAAGCTAACACTTTCAGTTTGCACGGCAACGGCACTGTCGCAAAGCAACCAATGCGACCAGTCTTCATAGCCGGTGTGCAGGGTTTCTTCAATTAGTAAGCCACGAAACCCGGTGCAATCAATGAATAAATCCCCTTCTATTTTTTCTCCATTATCCAATTGCAGGTGGCGGATGTAGCCATTGTCTTTTCGCGTTGCGACTTGTTCAATTCGGGCATCAATGCGTCTGATCCCAGCTTGCTCGGCGAGGTTGCGTAAGAACATCGCGTATTTACTGGCATCTAAGTGATAGGCGTAGTTAAGGCCGTTTTGAGGTAAATGCGCAAATTTTCCCTGTTCTGCAGCCACACGCTCTAAACAGTATGCGCCGAAGTCATCGCTTAGGCCCAGTTGCCTCCCTCTTGTCCAGAAATGTTGGAATCCGGCTGCCCAGCAATCTTTTCCGGTTGCGCCAAAGGCATGCAAATAGGCGTCGCTGGTGGTTTTCCAGTTTTCAAAATTGATCCCAAGTTTGAAGGTGGCATTGGTGGCGGCCATAAAGGCTTTTTCGTCAATTTTCAGCAGGCGATGAAAGAACGTTAGCGTTGGAATGGTGGCTTCGCCCACACCAACTGTACCGATGTCACTGCTTTCTATCAGGGTGACGTCTACCCGATTATGTAATAAGCGAGAAAGGGCTGCTGCTGCCATCCAGCCTGCCGTGCCTCCGCCGGCGATAACAACGCGCTGTTTCTTATTATTGTTCATGGTGTTTACCTGAAGTTACTGCAATTTGTGCTAACTGACTGAGAAGTGCCCGGTTGCCTGGCAACCCGGCCAGATGCTGTTGTAGCAATTTATGCTGCTCTTGTTGTTTAAAGGCTTGTGGTTGGCGATGTTGAAGGACGCTGGCAGAATGCTGGAAATCCGTTGGAAATCCCATGCCATAAAGTACATAGAGGTAACTGGCTGCAGGAAATATTTCCTCTCGAAAGCTAAAGTCAGCAGCACTGGGCGAACGGGTTTTCCATAACGTCAGCCAGTCGTACAGCTGTTCTGAGCAATCACTCATGCGGGTTACTTTTCGCCAATAGTCGCTGTCTCTGCGTTCGCTTAACACATAATGCAGCTTGAGAAAGTCAACTATACGCGCCCATTTAGTACTGAATTCCCGATTAAATTGTCGCGCTGCGGCTGGCAATTGATAGTGGTATCGGGGAAGACTTTCAGCAAGGTGCGAGGCGGCTAACTCTGTCATGACCAGCGCAGAGGCTTCAAGGGGCTCAAGAAAGCCCGAAGCGGTACCAATAGCAATGCAGTTTTGTATCCAGGGGCGCTGGCGATAGCCAGGTTGAAAGCGAAACAGGCGGGCTTGTTGCGCAATGTCATCTCTTGATTTAGGTGCTAAAGCGCTATTCGCTAAAATGTATTGTTGCAGCGCATTTATGGCGTCATCTTCAGCGCTGTATTCACTACTAAAAACATGCCCAACGCCGCGCCGGTTTGTTAGCGCAATGTCCCAAATCCAGCCGTTTGCTTGTGCCGTAGAGCGGGTGACCGATGGGATCTCTGTGTCGCTTTGTGTATAGGCGCATTGCAAAGCGACGGCGCTATCGTTAGGCAGTTGCGCCTTGCAAGATAAAAGCGGTTCGCCGAAATGCTCGCCAATTAGTCGTGCTGAAAAGCCACTGCAGTCTACAAATAAATCGCCTTTAATCTGTTTGCCAGATTTCAACGTCAGTCCCTGTATGGCGTTGCCTGGCGCAGCAATAACGCGCTCGACATGATCAACAACATGGGTGACACCCAATTTTGAAACGGCGTGAGTTTTCAGTAAGTGTGCAAATTGGCTGGCATCCAGGTGATAGCCGTAATTCAATACGCCGGCAAAAGGCGGCGTTTCTACCTGCTTGGGCGCCAGAAAGTGATCGCAAACCGTACTTTGGGTGGTAACCGCATGGGCGAAACTGGACTGGCTCGCTTCTCGCTGCCACCATGCTGCGCAATCGGTGTCAAAGTAATTAAAAGGCAGGCTGAAAGGATGGTAATACTCGTCGTTACTGTTGCCCGTACGCCACTGATGAAAGTGCGTTCCCTGTTTGAACGAAGCGTGACACGCGTTAAGAAAAGTGACCTCGTCGATGCCGATTTTCTGTAAGGTACCGCGCATCGTGGGCCAGGTACCTTCGCCAACACCGAGTAAGGGAACATCGGGAGATTCAACGAGCGTAATGTGTATGTCGGCGCTGTGTTGAGCGGCTAACAACGCGGCGGTAAGCCAGCCTGCACTGCCTCCGCCAACAATAACAACCGACTTAATTTGGGTGGTGTCCTGCATCTTACTTCCCTAAAACTGCTGCACAGTGTCAGGGGAGTGATTCAGTTACACTTACTCCTTAGCTATGCACTTTGCCTGGCCAGCCTGAGTTTGCATTCACTGCGGTACTGACTCGGCGTTTTATTAAATTTTTTCTTAAACAGCGTGTTGTATACCGACTTACTGTTGAATCCGGCATCGTAAAAAATATTGGTGATGCTTTTGTCATTTTCTGCCGGATCTTCAAGCATCCTGCGGGCTTCCTGGATGCGATAATTGTTGATGAACTCGTAAAAATTCACTTCGTAGTGCCGGTTTATGGCGTTTGAAAGTTCCTTCACCGGAATATCTAGCTTCTCTGCCAGTCGCTCAAAAGAGAGATTCTGGTTCAGATAGGGCCGCTCCGTTTCCATGGTGTTTTCAAGGCGTTCAATAACGGCTTCACTCACCGGCTCTTTATTTACGGTTTTTACTTTTATTGGCTGTGTTCTCAGGAAATGAGACGCCGCCATAAAAATTACAGCGTTGAACAACACGAACTGCATGTAATACGATGCCAGCCCAATGAACTCCACCAGTTCGTAGTAGGGGAACCCGTACATAGCGTGATACACCTTGATACCGCTTAGCATGGTTTCCCAAGCCATAATGCCCGCAAGTACAATCAACACTTTTGGTAGCCAGGCTGGAATATTAAATCGCTCTTTTACTTGCTCATCGGCCCTGCTTACCAATGCCACGGCGTAAAGACTAAAGCCGACCCGGGCGATTTTGGCGATTAAGTCCACAAATACGTAATCAAAGTCGGCAAAACTGTAATTTCTGATCAGTGTGACCTTGGTCTCGTGGGGCAGAGCGTAAAAATGCAGATAGATAAATATTCCAAATATCAGCACTGGTAATAGCAACGCACTGTGCCATCGCTGCAACGTAAATTTCTGTTGTGTGATGGCGCATGCAAAAAGAAACAGCAACGGGCCATCGAGCAAATATGCAAAGTTAAGCGTGAAAAAGTAGTTTGGTGAAGATTCAAGTACCCAATACCTCACTGAGCTTCCCCAAAGCACAAGTTCATGCAGTGCAATACAGGCGTGCACAACAAAAAATACAATTAGCAAACTGGTAGGGAAGCTGCCTTTGGCGCGATTAAATCCAATGTAAATCGCTACCGCCAGACATTCGAAAGCGATAAGGAGAAGCACCAAATCATGCAGGTTGAAGAGCGTTTTATCCATGACTCTCTGATTATGACTGTTGTAATAATATTGTTAATAAGTCATGGGAATAGTAACGAGTGCCTGTTACTAAATCAATCGATAAAAGTGCCTTCAGGCGTTTAACCGAACGTTCGGTTGCGCGATGTGGCGAGTAGTTTCCCTGCTTTCAGACTTATGCCCCTGTCAGTTGTACCAACGTCTTGCCAGGTGAATAAAAAACGAGAATTCAGTTGGTTACAAGTTCGTACCGGGATCAGAACGTTCGGATAAGCGTTTAGGCGCAGAATGAAGCGAACCTTAAATCTGCAAATGCAATCGTATCAGTGAGTTACGGTAAGAGGAGAGAATAATGAGGGCGGCTATAAAAGTTACAATTATGTTGCATTTAATGTGTTTGTCGGTGAGGGCGTATGCGGGCCAGTGACGTTTTTGGCAACATCACCGGCCCAATTTCTAAGCTATTTTGAGTGCATTAGAACTGATATTTCACGCTTACGCTATAGTTCACTGGCGAGCCTGGCATGGTCCATAATGCATGATAAGAGTTCTCGAAATATTCCTCATCAAACAGGTTGTTCACATCAAGCTTCACCGATAACTGATTGGTGAGGTTCACCGAACCTGACAAATTAACCAGTGTGTAAGACGGCAGAATGTAGTCTGGATCGGTGGTTTGTCCAAGGCGGTCGCCCACGTAACGCACTGTTACACCCACAAACGCGTCTTTCGCCATGACTTCGGTATAGTGGTTCAGCGAGATAAAGCCCGAGTGCTTCGCAATGTTTATCAATCGCGAACCTTTCGGGATCGGCACTTGCCAGTCCAGATTGTTCACTTCGTTTGCGGTTTTGGCGTCGGTATACGCGTAGGACACATCAATACGAGTGGACGCCGTTAAATCGGTTGTCATCTGGAACTCGACGCCCTGACTTTCAACTTCACCCAAGGTGGCGGAGAAACCCGTATTCGGTTCTGCCGTTAGCATGTTAGTTTTTTCGGCGTTGAAGATTGCCAGACTACCGGAAAACATGTCGGCGATATTTTCCCACTTTGCCCCCACTTCATAAGACGTGGTTTCTTCCGGGTCGAAGGCATTTCTGTCGGAATCCAGACCTGGATTCGGACGGAAACCTTCAGCATAGCTGGTATACACATTCAGATTTTCGGTAACTTCGTAGGTAAAGCCAAAACGTGGGGTAACCGCGGTTTGATCCTGCTTCTGCGGCTCTGGCGTTTCAGCGAGGAAGTTAGTGATTTCCTGCTCGAACTTATCCACGCGGAAACCTACCAATAAGGTGGCTCTGTCGCTGAGTTCAATTAAGTCTTGTGCATAAAAACCAAGACCTTGCTGCTCTTCAGCCGTAAGGGTGGTGGGAGATACTTCTGGCCGGAAAATAGTGTAATCCGGGTTGTTCGGATCAATGCTGTAAGTGGTATCGCCAGCGCCCCAGGCCGTTCGCCATCTGCGATAGTCTGTGTCGATATCGTAATTGTAGTAATCCAGTCCGAACAGCACATTGTTCACTAAGCTACCGGTACTGAACTCGCCGCTTAGCTCCAACCTCAGAGATAAATCCTGTGCTTCGTAATCCCGGGTGCGGCGTTGTCTCGATAAAATATTCGGATCAGTAAATAGCAGCTGACGACCGCTAGACAGCTCGGTATCAGAAGACTGACCTTTCATCGAAGAGTCACGGAATGCGAAACCACTCAGCAGATGCCAATCGGGATTCAGTTCATGATTGAGTACCAACTGGTGGCCAAACGCTTTCACTTCATGAGCGCCGTCACGGATGTCACCGTAGAAGCTTTCAGGTTCAACGGCATCAAAGTCGCCGTTAAGTACAAAAACGCCACGATCCAGTGGCTTTTCCTGGTCGAGAATTTCCATCTGATAGCTCATGCTGGTGGCTTCAGAGATATTCCAGATGAAAGACGGATTAATGTTCAGATTCTTGAAGAATACATGGTCTCTGTAGGTGTCCGAATCTTCATATGAACCGTTCAGGCGGAACGCCATATCGTTGTTAAGCGCATTGGTGTAATCGAACTCAATTTGCTTTTTATTGTAATTTCCAACGGTGCCTTGCACGTAACCTTGTTCTTCAAACTGCGGCTTTTTCGTGATCACGTTAATCGTGCCGCCGGGTTCTCCCTGGCCGTATAACGCAGAGCCAGGGCCTTTCATCACTTCGATAGTTTGAATATTAACCGTGCTGCGATTGCCGCTGTAGCCGCGGATATTAAAACCGTTGATTAGGTAGCCAGTAGGGTTGTTCTCATCACCAGAAAAACCGCGCACGGCAAAACTATCAAACAAACCACCCGAAGCGTTTTGGCGAACGATAGTGGGGCTAAAATCCAGTGCGTCGAGAAATCGGGTAATACCTTCATTATTCAGTGTTTCCGCGCTTATGCGGTCGATTGCCTGTGGTGTGTCGATAAGCGGCACGTTACCGCGATAGGGTTGATAGTGCTTTTTTACTTCAACGTGCTCGATGTCATCGCTTTTCTGTGAAGTGTGCTGTGAAGTGTTTTGTTGCGCCGCTACGCTGGTTGATACGGCGAGTAATGAAAGTAAAAACTGCTTCTTCATGTAGTAATTTTATCTTAGGCAGGGAATGAACGGTGAAAGATGTTATAACATCACATAGGGCGAAACAAGCGCGAAATTGCACTTGTTTCAGTGAAGTAGCAACTACAGCGTAATGGTTATTTGAGCTGAGGGATCAGCAACCCGACAAATCCACAATAATTTCAGGTGCTTTGTAAGCATCAACATATGTTTCGTAAGACACGTAGCATCCGCTTGCTGCAATTTGCGTGTGCCCCGCACCACTGGCCATGCGGTTTCTGGTGGTGATATACATTTCCCGGGTCAGTTCGCCACTAATAGACTGGCCGTTGAAGTTTTCAGCGATGGTAAAATCGTTGGAGCCGTATTCAACCAGTTCCAGAATTTCAGGCACGCCGTCACTGTCTCCAAAGGATGTGCCAAGAGGGTAGCCTTTATCGAAGTACACGCCGTCAAAATCAAATCCATTGGTAAAGCCGCCATTTCGACGGGCAATAATGGCTTTGGTATGAGCAATGTTAGCGGTTGAGCGAAGGGTGCCTGCCATTGTTTTCAGTACGGCAGCATTGGCTTCACTCGAAAGATCGACAAATCGTGGCAGTGCTGTCACAGACAACACACCCAGCAGGATGATCACCAGAATAAGTTCGATAAGGGTGAAACCTGATTGCTTCGTCATCGCCGAATTCATTACCTTCTCTCGAAAAGTTTCCCTGAACACATCTATTTAACCCGTTCAGTTTAAAACAAACCCAGCACTGTGTGGTTATGTTTACACATACTCAGTTAGCCTGCTTTTTACCCGATTAGTAGTTAAGCATTCTTCATTATTAACGGCTGCAGCGCGGGAAACCTGAAGCGAACAGGCAAAATAGACTGGAATATCTGCAGGTTGATGACGGAATTTTAATCGAATTAATAGTGACAAAGTGCATGGTTCTCGCTATTTTTTAATTAATTGTTAATAAAGTGGGAGACGAACAATGAAGTTTGTGATTGCTGTACTTTTAGTTTTTAGCACAACGGCCTATGGAAGCTATACCACTGATGAAGCAGAAATAATTGCTTTACTTGAAAAGGAGTCGACGAGTTGGCGACAAGGCGATTTAGAGGCGCATGCCGAGTGCTGGAATATTCAACCCTATAGCCGAATTCTAGTGTCGGAAGTGAATGGTACCGTCAGAGATATTCCTCCACAAATAATGGTTTCACCACCACCGGGTGCGGCAGGACAGGGAGGCACGTTTGAGCATTCAGATTATCGCTTTAGCGTGGTGGGCGATTCTGCGTGGGTAAGCCATCATGAAGTAGCCACAGCCTCTGATGGCGATAAAACTTATTCCTATGAAATCCGCTTACTGGAGCGCTTCAACAATGAGTGGAAGCTGGTGGGTCAGTCTATCCATATTTACGACTACGGTTGGGATGAAGGATTAATGATGCCTGATTGAGATTTTTCCTTTAGATTAGGGATTGACCTTCAACAACTATAATTAAGGATAATCGTGAAACAAGTTTTCAAAACTATTTTTGCAGCATTTTTTCTATGTACCACTTCTATTTCTGTATTTGCTGCCTCCGGCCCTGTTTACTTCCCTAAATCGTCAGGGGCGGCTTATTCAAAAGCGGTTCAGGTAGATAATACTTTGTATATTTCTGGTTTGCTTGGAATGGGAAAAGGCGGATTTTCTGATGACTTCAACACACAGATGACGCAATTGATGGCGAACCTGTCCTCGACGCTGTCTGACTTTAATCTGACCAGTGCTGATGTGTTTAAGTGCACAGTGATGATTGACGACATGGCAAACTGGGCTGCGTTCAACAAGATTTACGTTTCTTTCTTTGAACCTGATCGACTGCCAGCTCGCAGCGCCTTTGGTTCCGACGGTTTACCTGCAAATGCACTTGTGGAGTTGGAATGCCTGGCGTATATGCCAGCAAAAGGATAACAGCGAAAGATACCCGCTAAGACAACAAAACGATGTGTGAGCTGAGGGTTGGGGCCCAACTCACACATCAAGCTTGCTAATTATTCAGCTACGGCGTAGTGCGCAAGTACTCCCGGTACTCCGGCTTCCAGAAGTTGGCTTCGATGGCAGCACGCAAGTCATCATCGGAAATAGGCGAACACAGGTTCTGCATCTGTGCGACTTTCGCCACATTAAATGCCATTTCTTTACTCAGTGCTTGCAGCTCCGTTAATGGCGGCAGCAGTGCTGACTTATCCTTAATTGTGCGGTTGGACCACTCTGCCAACGTATCGGCAGCGGTTAACAGCATTTCATCAGAGATACGGTTAATGCGTGCAGACACCACACCCAAACCAATGCCCGGAAAAATGTAAGCGTTGTTACACTGACTTACTGTGCGTTTCTCACCATCATATTCTACTGCTGCGAACGGACTGCCGGTGGCGACAATGGCGCGCCCTTCAGACCATTCGTAGATGTTTTCTGGCGTGGCCTCTACCTGAGAAACCGGGTTGCTCAGTGGGAAGATGATAGGGCGTTCGTTCACTGTGCTCATGGCATGAATAACTTGCTCAGGGAACAAGTTAGGCTGACCAGAAACCCCAATCAGAATGGTGGGCTTAGCACAGTTGATGACATCCAGCAGCGTTGGGTATTCGCCGCTATAGCTCCACTCGGTAAGACTTGCTTCTTTCCGCGCCAAGGGCAACTGGAAGTCACGTAAGTCAGGGGTGGATTCGGTAACAAGACCAAAACGGTCTACCATGTAGATGCGATCCCGGGCTTCTTCTTCGCTTAAGCCGTTCGACACCATGTAGCTGATGATTTGCTCTGCAATACCACAACCAGCACTTCCGGCCCCGGTGATCACTACGCGCTGGTTCTGCAGAATTTCTTCTTTACGGTAACAGGCGGCAATCAGTGTGCCCAGCGCCACAGATGCAGTGCCTTGAATGTCGTCGTTGAAACAGCGATAGCTGTCACGGTAACGTTTCAGCAGTGGCATGGCGTTTGGCTGTGCAAAATCTTCGAACTGTATCAATGCGTCGGGCCAGCGACGGGCAATGGCTTTCATCGCCAGATCCACGAACTCGTCATAGGATGCCTGATCGATACGCTCATGGCGATTACCCATGTAGAAGGGGTCGTCCAGCAGCTTCTGGTTATTGGTGCCCACGTCCAGCGTGATAGGCAGTGTGTAAGCCGGGCTGATACCACCACAGGCGGTGTACAGCGAAAGCTTACCGATAGGAATGCCCATACCGCCAATACCCTGATCGCCAAGGCCAAGAATGCGTTCGCCGTCGGTGATAACAATCACTTTTACGTTTCGTTTTGGCGCATTGCGCAGTACTTCGTCCAGGCGGTCTTTGTCGCGATAGGCGAGGAACAAACCACGGTTGTGACGGTAAATATCAGAGAAGCGCTCACAGGCTGCGCCCACGGTAGGCGTGTAGATGATAGGCATCATCTCGTCCAAATACTGGTTCAGCAGCGAGTAAAACAAGGTTTCGTTACGATCCTGAATAGCACGCAAGTAAATATGCTTGTTAATCGGGTCGCTGAAACTGGAGTATTGCATGTAGGCCCGACGTGTCTGTTCTTCAATCGACTCGAAACGGGGCGGGATAAGACCGGTGAGGTTGAAGTCCCAACGCTCTTTTTCAGAAAACGCCGTGCCCTTGTTCAGCAACGGGATTTCCAGCAGATTAAAACCCGCGTAATGGGTAAACAGTCGTTTTTTACTGTTTGATTTGGTAGTCATGATATTTCCAACAGAATGAGTGACGAGAAGGGGGTCAAAAGACCCCCATTAACGATTTATCAGTGCAGCATCTCAGGCAGGAAGAGTGAGATGGCCGGAATGTAGGTGATCATGGCCAGGAAGATAAGCATCAGACCTAACCATGGCGCACAGGCCTTGATGGTCCACAGCATGCTCTTGCCGGTGATACCTGACGTTACGAACAGGTTCAGACCCACCGGCGGTGTTAGCATGCCCAGCTCCATGTTCACCACCATGATGATACCGAAGTGGATCGGGTCGATACCCAGCTGCATGGCAATCGGAAACAGAATAGGCGCCATGATCATGATGATCGCACTTGGCTCCATGAAGTTACCGGCAACCAGCAGCAGAATGTTCACTAAAATCAGGAACACCCAGGCTGGCAGACCCCATTCAACCAATGTAGAGGCGATACCGTGAGGAATTTGCTCGGTGGTCAGTACGTAAGCGAACAGCATCGCGTTGGCAATAACGAACAGCAGAACCACACTTACACGGGCTGATTCTTTAATCATCTTGCCCACTTCCTGATCGAACGCAGATTTCACGATGGCAACCGGCAGAGCGATAATGTTGCGCACCAGGGCTACGCCCAGGTTTTCACCTTCGTTGCGCCACTTCACGCCTTTCAACGGGCCTACATCACGGTAAACCCATACGCACACCAGGTAAGCGTACACGGCAGCAACCGCAGCGGCTTCAGTTGGACTAGCAACACCGCCATAGATAGAACCCAGTACCAGGATGATGAGCATTAATCCACCCATGGCACGGGCACCGGTGCTCATTAGCGTGCGAACACCTGGGAACGGCTGAGAAGGCAGGTTCTTTTTAATCGCTACGATGTAAATAACCACCATCAGGCTCAGGCCCATCAACAGACCAGGAATAACACCGGCTTCGAACATACGAGCTGCAGAGACTTCAGTGGCAGACGCGTACACCAGCATTACGATAGAAGGTGGAATAAGAATACCCAGCGTACCAGCGGTAGAAATGGTACCGGCGGCGAAATCCAGCGGATAACCGCTACGCGCCATACCCACCAGTACGATTGAACCGATAGCCGCTACCGTTGCTGGTGAAGAACCGGATACCGCAGCAAACAGCATACAGGCCAGAACCGATGCCATTGCCAGACCACCGCGAACATGGCCAACAGAAGCGATGGCGAAGTCGATAAGACGACGGGCCACACCACCGGTTGAAAGAAATGATGAAGATAAAATGAAGAACGGGATAGCAAGCAGTGTGTAGTGCTCGGAAACCGACTCAAACATCTTCAGGGCCACAGAGGCCAGTGAATCGTTAGTGAAAAATAAAATAGTGAGTAGTGACGATAAACCCAGCGAAATCGCAACAGGTACGCCAATGAACATAAAAATAAATAAACAGGCAAACAGGGCGAGGGCAGTCATTACTTCATCTCCTCAGATTCGTCGAATGCTTTACTGACATCATTAGCTTGATGCACATGGAAGGTGTCTTCCTTACCGCGGATGATGTTGAACAGGATTTCCAGAATACGGTAACCCAGCAACACGAAGCCGATTACCATGACTGAGAAGGCAATCCACTTTGGTACCGGCAAGTCGTCGAGCTCCAGTCCAATTAATTTCATCTTGCTTAAGTACACGTAGCCGCCGTAGCCAATCAATACGCAGTAAGTCAGGCTCGCTAGACAGCCGATAGCGACTATCCAGGGGCGAACTTTTTCAGAGAATTTTTCCAGCAGGAAATCAACGCCGATGTGAGCACGTTCACGCAGCGCCCATGAGGCACCTAGCAGAACCATCCAACCCACTAAAATGGAAGTCACTTCCTGCGACCAGTGTAAACCTGTGTCAAAGCCGAATCGTAATACGACTTCGATAAACACCAACAATGTTGTCAGTACAAGCAGGATGCCGATGAGTGCATCTTCCGCTTTGTTTATAAATTGCCTCATGTTGTTATCTCATTAACGAAACGTAACCTTCTATGGCAAAGAGGATGCCAGAATGTTAAATGATGTTAACGCAATGAAAAATATGGACTTTATTTTGGAGGGTGAAAATTGAACAATGGAAATGGGTGGACAACCACACGTTTAAAAAGGCAAATGTGTGGTTGTCGGTACATGCGTTGAGCCGGCGACCCGGCGCAATGTTTGAGAGATGTTACTTGAACTGGCTTTTATCGATGTCGAATTTTTTCATCTTTTCGTACAAGGTTTTACGTCCAATACCGAGACTGGCTTGAACATCTTTAAGTACACCATTATGGCTATTGAGGGAGTTTCGGATCACGGATTCTTCAAAATGGTCCATTTGTTCGGTAAGCGTTAAAAGCCCACCAGAGAAATCGCTGCTGTCTGCCATTTCACCGAACGCCCGGGATTCACCGAGCAGAGTGAAGCAATCTGCTACGTTACGGAGTTCACGCACGTTACCTTGCCAGTCGTTGTTCTGTAGCGCATGGGCATGGGCTTCAGAAAGGCTCGGCATCTCCGCACCATAACGGTATGCGGCCATGGCCATGAAGTGTTCGAACAACAACGGAATGTCGGATTTGCGGTTGCGTAGGGCAGGAATGTCTACCTGAATCACGTTCAGACGATAATACAGGTCAGAACGGAACTCACCTTTGTCGGAAAGCTCACGTAAATCCTCTTTGGTAGCCGCAATAATACGGATATCCAGCGGAATTTGCTTATTCGAACCCAGCGGCTCGACTTTACGTTCTTCCAGCACCCGCAAAAGTTTGGTTTGCAGGTTCAGTGGCATGCTCTCGATTTCATCCAGCATCAAGGTGCCGCCGTTGGCGTACTCAAATTTCCCAACACGCTTCTTATTCGCGCCGGTGAATGCGCCAGGTTCGTGCCCGAACAGCTCACTTTCGATGATTGTTTCAGGTAGCGCGCCACAGTTAATGGCAACGAAAGGCTTCTGGCGTCGTTTACTATGATGGTGAAGATAGCGGGCGACCAACTCTTTACCGGTGCCGGTTTCGCCGTTAATGAGTACGTCTGCCGGGGTGTCTTTCACCTTATCCAGCAACGTCCGCATTTTTACCACGCCGGGACTGCGGCCAATAATTCGCGGGCCAGGTAACTCTGACGCTTCCAGTTCCCGGCGTAGACTGCGGTTTTCCAGGGTCAAAGTGCGCTTTTCCACTGCCCGGTGAACTGTTTCCAGTAGAATGTCGACAGAAAATGGCTTCTCAAGAAAATCGTAAGCGCCCAGTCTCATGGCTTCTACGGCCAGTGACACATTGCCGTGACCGGTCAGCACAATCACCGGAATATCGCTGTCGATGGCCTGAATGCGCTCAAGTAACTCCACGCCATTCATGTGTGGCATGTTAATGTCGGTGATGACAATGCCTTCCCAGTTCGCTTCAATAATTTTCAGTGCTTCCTGCGCGCTTTCGCAGGCTTCAATATCAAAGTCTTCCAGGGTAAGTGTTTGTTGAAGTGATTCACGAACGTGCTTTTCATCGTCAACAATCATTACTTTTAACGCACTCACGTATTATCTCCATGCAGCTCTTTGAGAAGTGTGATGGTAAAGGCGGTGCCGTTTGGCTCTACCGCTTTTACAGTAAGGGTACCATTTTGTGATTCAACAATACGCCTCGATATGGTTAATCCTAAACCGAGACCTTTCTCTTTGGTGGTAAAAAAAGGTTCGAACAGGTTTGCCATTACATCGCTGTCCATACCTGGCCCATTGTCGGTAACCGTGATCAGCATCCATTCGTCACAGTCTGAAATGTTAACATCAATGCGTGCATCAGGCGTATCTTCCAATGCTTGCGCCGCATTCGATATCAGATTAACCAAAACCTGACCAATCATTACGGGCTCGCAGTTTATCACCTGGTCAGTGGCTTGATTATCGATCTGGTAATCAATCTGTTGTTTCTGAATTTGCGGCATGATGATCGCCGATACGTTATCCAGAATTTCGCCAATGAACGCTTTGCGGCTATCTGGCTTGGCGCGGCGGGAAAAAATTTTAAATTTGGCTACGGTTTCTGCCATCGTAGCGGCAATGTTGGCGATTTCTTCTAAATTTTTCTCTGCCAGCTCAATTTTATCCCGCTCAATAAACTTCTTACCATTCTGAGAATAGGCGATGAGCGCTTGTAGCGGCTGGTTAAGTTCGTGATTTATCCCTGCGGCCATTTCACCCAATACCGCCAGTTTGGCGGTTTGAATCAGTTCAGACTGGGTGTTCTCCAGTTCGGTCTGGGTGCGTTTATAGTGATCAAGCGATAGCTCCAGCTCTTCATTTTTACGGGTAAGGTTTGCAGCCAGCTGCTGAACCCTGATCTCCAGTGAATTATTCAGCGCAGCAATTTCCTGGTGATGACGTCGTCGTCCGCGGTACACCATTAAAAAAGCCGCGATGGCGAAGTAGGTCAGCATGGTCAGGCCGGTCATCTGGGCGACAAATAGAATGCGGTATTTATAGTCGGAAATACTCATCACCGACCAAGACAGCCCCGGAATGGGTAATTTGTATCCACTATAATAGGCCTGTGTTTTACCTGACTTCAGTAGCATGCTTTCACTTAAACCGGTATTTAAAACCGGTTGATTACGGATAACCTCGATAGGTTTGTCGTTAAATCGCTGTTCATAATCAAGCTGCGTTATATCTTCATCGCTAAGCCTTGATAACCCTTTTTCTTCAAAGCGCCCTGACCCAGAATAGAAAACGATATTTTTCTCATCGAGGAACAGTAAGTCGGTGGTTTTTTCTACCTGTATAGTAGACAAGAAATCGATATTTACCTTCAGTGCCACACCACCGATGATATTGCCGTTCTCTCTCACGGGGGCAGAAAAATAAAAGCCCCGTTTGCGGGTTTTTATTCCCACCGCCATAAAGCTCCCGTTGTCACCTTTAATGGCGCTTAGTACATAAGGCCGGAAGCTGTAGTCGTCATCAATAAAGTTTAATTCGTTATAGAAATTGCTGGCCGCCAGTACCGTGCCGTTTTCATCGAAGACGTAGGCAAAATTCACGCCCAGGGTGTCGGTTAACTGCAGAAGAAAGAAATTAGCCGCATCCTGTTTTTTCTGATCGGGCGCCGTGAGTAACTCCCGAACAATAGGATATTGGCCAATAACCTGTGGCAAACCCTGAAAGTGGCTACTCCAAAGATAGACTTCCCGCTGTATACGGTTAGTTTGCGTGTTCAGCAGGTCTCGCTGGCGTTCGGCGGAATATAACCAGAATCCGCTGAGGGCCAGTGAAAGGGCAACCACACCCATAATGATGAGATTGCGCCTGTTAATGTTAGCAACCAGAAGTGCTTCAATATCGCGATGTGTCAGTTTCAACCCATTTCCCGTTTATCTATGTTTCACAATCCACTCATAGAGGGATTGGTCAAGGGTGATAGTATGTGTATCTCACTGTTTTACTTGATTTAAATCAAGTTGGCACACGCTGTGCCTATAGAGTGTTGTAAATGAATCATTTCATTTCGGTTAATTGCCAGTTTTATTTTAACCAGTAATTAAAACATATAACGAAAACCTTCTGAGCGTTAAAGGAAATAGATAAATGTTTAACAAAATGATCGCTTCACTCTTGCTGACTGCCGCTGCCCTTACACCGGTAACCAGTATAGCCCGTCCGGTTGAAATTAAGTTTTCACACGTTGTAGCAGAAAATACGCCAAAGGGACTGATGGCTGAAAAATTTAAGGAGCTTGTTGAAGAACGTATGCCAGGGAAAGTAAAAGTCAGCGTTTACCCTAACTCACAGTTATTCAACGATAACAAAGTTCTGGAAGCGATGCTTTTAGGTGACGTGCAAATGGCTGCACCTTCACTGTCTAAGTTCCAGAGCTTCACTAAGAAACTGCAGGTTTTCGATCTGCCGTTCCTGTTTAAAGATATCGACGCGGTAGACCGTTTCCAGCAAAGCGAAACCGGTCAGGAACTGCTGGGTTCACTGAAAAAGCGCGGCCTGGTAGGTTTAGGTTACCTGCACAATGGTATGAAGCAACTGTCTTCTAACGAGAAAATCGTTACCCCTGATCAAATCGCCGGTAAGAAATTCCGCATCATGACTTCTGACGTACTGCAGGCGCAGTTTGAACAAGTAGATGCGATTCCACTGAAAAAGCCGTTCTCTGAAGTATTTACCCTGCTGCAAACCCGCGCTATCGACGGTCAGGAAAACACTTGGTCAAACACTTACTCGAAGAAGTTCTACGAAGTTCAGCCTTACATCACTGCATCTAACCACGGTGTACTGGACTACATGGTTGTGACTTCTGCAGAGTTCTGGATGACCCTGCCAGATGACCTGCGCACTGAAATTAAACGTGCGATGGACGATGCCATTGCTTACGGCAACGCTATCTCTAAAAAGAAAGCAGACGAAGACCGTCAGTTAATCGCTGAATCAGGCGTTACTGAAATCATCGATCTGACAGACGCACAGCGCCAGGCATGGGTAGCTGCGATGAAACCAGTATGGAAAAAATTCGAAAGACAAGTTGGTAAAGACGTTATTCAAGCCGCTGAAGCTAGCAACGAATAATTCCTACAACCGTCGTAGCAAATAAGAAGATTAATTATGAAAAATAGCACACTGAAACTTGCCTTAATGAGTGCTGGCTTATTTTCAGCAGCCAATGTAACTGCCGCCGCCATTCCAGATGCCTACGTACCCAATGTTGATGTGTACGGCTCTATTCGCCTCGGTGCCGACTATATCGACGCCGGTGTAGAAGATGATGGCGCGAACGGTCGTGACTTTCTTAGCCGAATTGGCGTGAAAGTTAGCGGCGAAGTCAGTCCGGGCCTGACTGCTGTGGGCGTGGTGGAATACGGTATTCGTGAAGAGAATATTGTTGATTTCGTCCAGAACAAAGGCCCTACGCTTCGTCTGGCTTTCATTGGTCTGAAAGGTAACTTCGGTGAAGTGTACTTTGGATCGCAAACCAATGTGTTCCACAAGTACCTGCGTACTTCTTATTTCTCCGACGGCCTGGATACTATCCGTCAGGGATCGGTTCGTGATGATGACTTGCTGCAGTACTACTACAACGAAGGGAAGTTCTCCTTCGGTGCGAGTGTAATGATGGAAGGTCAGGATGGTGACTCACTGGATCAGTATCAGTTGGGCGGCCAGTACACTGATGGCCCGGTAAAACTTCAGGTGGCGTGGTCGAAAGACAACCGTGGCGATAACAAAGGAAATCTTTACGGTATACGCGGCTGGTGGAACGTAACGGATAAAATTACCTTGTCAGCATTTCATCACTACGCTGACGATCAGTATGATATCTACGGCGGCAGCCTTACCGGTACCGTGCGTTTGCGCGATGCAGAATTTGAAGGTAATAAAAACGCCCTGAATCCGTGCCGCACTGAGTCGCGCACCAGTTCTGCGATTTACGCCAGCTACCGCACTGGTCCTCACCAGATCCACGCAAAATATGCGCTGGATGCCTGTGATGTATCGGGAGATGTTAAAGCCGTAAAAGTGGAATACGCTCACCACTTCAGCAAACGTTTCCGTATGTGGACAGCGGTTGAAGCCTTCAATAACGACGAAGGCCGTGCACCGACTACCGCATCAGGTAAAGACTTCACTCAGGTTCAGGCTGGTGCCCGTTTCGATTTCTAATCGAACAACACACACATTCCTCAACACTTAAGCAAAAACCCACCTGAGAAGGTGGGTTTTTTATTTACTGACTCAGCTTTTCAACCAGTTCACCCAAATCCTTCACGATGTAATCTGGCTTTTGTGCTAACGGATACAAGGCTTTGCCTGGTCTGGCGACAAATGCGGTTTGCATACCGGCGGCTTTTGCACCGGCGACATCCCAACCGTGGGCGGCCACCATCAGGGCCTCTTCGGGTTTCACGCCGAGTTTGGCAAGAGCCCACTCATAAGCGCGTAGGTCGGGTTTGTAAATTTGAATATCTTCGATGCTGTATCTGGCTTCAAAAAAATCCGTTAACTGCGCGTTCTCAAACTGCGTTTTAACACCGTAATTGGATGAGTTTGTCAGGCTGACCAGCTTGAAGCCCTGCTTCTTCAGCTCAGTTAATCCGGATTTTACATCGGCATGAGGCGGCAGGCTGAGGAGCGGTGTAACAATGGCTTCTTTGGCTTGCTCTTCAGTAATATCGATATTGTTATTCTGCGCAACCATCATCAGTGCTGCGACACCAATTTTACCGAAATCCTGATATTCGCCCGAAACGGTTGAAACTAAGGAATAGTGCAACATGGTGGAAAACCATAACGGTAACAGTTCTTCCTGGCCGTTCAATGCTTCGCCCACGGATTCACGCATATTTTCCAGGTCGAGCAGGGTTTCATTAACGTCAAATACAATGACTTTCGGTTTCACGGGCATGGTTTCAGCCTCCACATTATTCAGTCCGGTAGCGATAAGGACTATCGCGGTCAAACACAGATTTCGAAAATTCATAAATTACCTACGTTCTAAATGATGAGTTGATCTTATTTGTTTTGATTTTTTAAATGAAGTGTCGGATATTGAAACCTGTGTTTAAGTTTCTTAAATGATGTCATGTACAACCTAAGCGATCTTGAAACCTATATTGCGGTAGTGGAGAACCGGGGGATTAATGCCGCTGCGCAAATGCTAAAAGTATCCCCTGCTACCGTTAGTTTACGCCTGAGTAAGTTAGAACAAGCGTTATCAACGGTATTGGTATTCCGTGACAGTCGAAAGCTGAAGTTGTCGCCCGAGGGTGAAGTTTTTTATCAACAGGTTAGCACTATTCTTGAAGCACTTCGGGACGCAGAATTTCAGATTGGCGCCAGACGCTCTTCAGTGAGCGGCGTGTTACGAGTCACCATGCCTCCTTGGGTGTTTTCCAAATTTGTATTGCCGGCATTAATGACATTCGAGCAACAGTATCCTGATCTCAAACTGGAATTCCTGGTAAACGATCAGTTCGTTAATGTGGTGGAAGATAAACAGGATGTCGCTATTCGGGTGGGCAAGCTGCCAGACTCCGGATTGCTGGGGCGTAAATTAGTGAGCAACCACCGCTTATTGTGCGCTTCCCCCGGTTACCTTGAACGCTTCGGCACGCCTGAAAACTTAACAGCATTACGCCAGCACCGTTGGGTAGTACTGCCCTGGCAGCGCCAGTTAAAAATGCGCGAAGCTAATAAGGTGGTAACCTTTCATACTGATGCCCGTTTTACGGTGTCTAACTCTGACAACATGACGCAGGCGGTGCTTGCTGGTCATGGTTTGGGTATCAAGTCGTTCATTGCGATCAGGGAAGAGCTGGAAAGTGGCAAGCTTGTAGAGGTTTTGCCTGGCGTGTTAGCCGATGATGATGCGCCGGTGTGGTTTCTAAAACCGCAAAATAGCCTCACCACCCGTAAAACCGAAGTATTTTTCGCGTTTATGAAATCCCTGTTTGCCCAATAAAAAAGGCAGAAGTACAGCACTTCTGCCTGATGGTGTGTTTCTGGCTTAACTATCTCACTTTGAGCACCACCACTGATTTTGCCGGCAGTTCAATAGTGAGCTTGTTTCCTTTTATTTTTGCGCCGTCAAATACTGCGGGGGCTATTTGCTCCTGCTCGCCCGGTCGATTGTGGGCGTCCAGCTTACTATGGGTGAGAATTTCGCCACTTACCGAGGTTCCTTCAATGTCTTTCAGCGACAGTGTAATGGTATGAGGATCAAAGAGTGATGCATTGGTCAGCCCTATCACCGTTTCATTTTTTGTTGTCGTTGCTGCAGATAAGGTTATAGCGGGATAGTCGCCCTCTTCGCTGCTAATCATCGGTGAGATAAAGTTGGTATCCAGGCGCGTCGACTCCTGAAATGGCGTGAACATTCTGAATGCATAAAAAGTAGGCGTTTTTGCCATATCTGCGCCATCTGTGAGGATCATGGCTTGCAACACATTAACTGCTTGAGCAATGTTCGCCATGCCCACACGATCTGCATGCTGGTGGAAAATATTAAATGTAATGCCAGCGACCAGCGCATCGCGCAGTGTATTTTGCTGATACAGAAATGCGGGATTGGTGCCTTTTTCGGGTGCGTACCAGGTGCCCCATTCGTCTACATATAAGCTAATGCGCTTTTCCGGATCGATACGGTCCATCACAGCCTCATGCTGCTCCAGAACATCTTCCATACGGGAAGCCTGATATAGAATGCCATTCCACTGAGTGTCGTTAAATCCCGTTGCTGCAGCTTTGTCCCGCTCAGGCCAGTTTCCTGTATGCAAAGTGTAAAAATGCAGAGATATGGCGTCCATTACATTGCCTGCGCTGGTCATTACCGTGTCTGTCCAGTTGGTATCGAGGTTATTCGCGCCGGAGGCAACCCTTATCGCTTTGTTGTCGTTATTCATATGGAAATTGCTACCATTCTTGTGAAAGAACGACGCAAAACGGCGATACCGGTTGGCATAGTATTCCGCTGTCATGAAACCTCCACAGCCCCAGCTTTCGTTGCCAATTCCCACATACTTCAGGTCGAACGGCGCATCGCGTCCGTTTTTCCTACGCTCCTGTGCAAGGTCATCGTTACCGGTGGATGTCATGTATTCAATCCATTCCCGCATGGCCATAGGCGTTGAAGAGGCAACGTTTACCGACACATAAGCGTCTGCGCCGATTTGCTCGGCAAAATCGAAGAATTCATGTGTGCCAAAACTATTGGGCTCCGGTGTGCCGCCCCACCAATTGTTTTTCCTCATGGGACGGGTTTGGGGATCGCCAATTCCATCACGCCAGTCGTACTCATCGGCGAAGCAACCGCCCGGCCAGCGTACTACGGGTACTTTGATTTCCTTCAGCGCAGCGACTACATCGTTACGGATCCCTCGGGTATTCGGGATATCTGAATCTCTTCCCACCCAGATACCTTCATAAATACTGTTGCCCAGATGCTCTGCAAATTGTCCGTAAAGGTTTTTAGAAATGACGACATCGATATCATTTGGGCTCACAGTACCGTGCAGTTCATCAGCTGCAGCTGTTGAGCAGAATAATCCCGCAATTATGATAAGCGAAAGTTTAAATTTCATCGTTTCCTCCTGAAGTATATGAAAGGCTATTATTTAACCGTACGATACCACCTTTAAACAAAAATTTTACACTTTATTGATATCGATGTCATAAATAAGGATAAGATATTGGCGGGTTTTTAAATTGAAGAAGCGGGCCACAGCCCGCTTCCGAAGAAAAATTAAATGCAGATATTCAGAATACCAAGAGGTTACCTTTAACCGAAGAAATACCACATGATGCTGTGCTCTGAACCCATGCTCCACAACGCCACAGCAACAATAAGTAGGACTTCGAGAATCAACACACCCATACACAAGGTGGAAGTGGAAAGAATGAATCCTTCTTTGTCGTTAATGCCAAGGAAACTTGGTGTTCCAGTGTAGAGTAAAAAGGCGGTGTAAACTACGCCCGCACATACTGCAGCCACACAAAGCCAGAACACCGGATAGACGGCAAACACGCCGCTTAAAAACAGTGGTGTGGCGGTATAGCCGGCAAATACGATGCATTCTGCTCGTGATGGGCGCTCTGGGTATCGCCGTGCCATCCAATGGATAACGCTCCCCACTGCAGCGACTGCTAATAGGATTAATCCGTAAAAGGCTACGCCTAAGATTAATCCGCTAGTTGGTGAAACCTGAAATACTTCTTCGCCACCGAACGTCCAGCCTACGCGGGTAGTGCCGATATACGAACAGACGACGGGAATTAATGCGTACCAGAGCACATGGTGTGTATACAGATGACTTACTGTTTCATGCTCTTCGTTAATAGAACGCCACTCTTTATCCGGGTGATGGATCAAACCCCAAATGTGATTGCTCATAAACAACACTCCTGCTGGTCAAAGAACGAACACTTTCATTATTAACATAAAATAAACATTTGGCTATAACTTTTAACATATAAGCAAGTGGGCTGTAGTAGCTTTATGGAATAAAGCCCCGTTGAGGGCAAAAAAATAGCAGCCCAAAGGCTGCTATTTGCATTGTGGATTAAAACTTCGTATCGGTTAGTCTTCGAAGAAACCTTCATTAGCGCGCACGGTCATCGGGTGATAACCGGGCTTCGCTTCTTCAAACGCTTGCTTCGCAAATGCTTTACCTTCCGGTGTTTTCACCAATTCACGATAAAGTGGTCTCACCAACTTATTGCGGCCGATGGAAACCAGATAATCATGTAAACGGTTATAAGCAGGCTTGTATTCGTTCTGCACTGCAATCATCAGCCAGCTATGCGCGATTTCGTTGTTGTGGCTTTCGGTTAGGCCAAAGGCACTGTCTAGTTCAGCCAACTGTTCGTCAGACAACGACGACGGCATGTTGTTGAGGAAATACAGCCACTCATGGGTGGTCCATGCGGATGTATCGATGTCTGCGGCCGCTTCTTTACCGTTTAGCCATGCAGTGCGAGATGCATCGACTTTATCGAAGGCGTCAGACTCAGGCTTAGGTGCGCCTTCAGGCAGACCCGGCTCAAACACCCACGCATTGATACGTTCTTTGCTTAATTTTTCCGGATACTGCTTCAGCAGCGTTTCATCCAGGTAAGTCAGGAAGGTATCGGTGGTAATGCTCTGGAAGCTGAATTTTTTGAAGTAGCTCATAAGGAACGCATCGAAGTTCTCACGTCCCACTTTCTGTTCCAGCTCGCGCAGGAACAGCGCCCCTTTTTCGTAAGGAATATCGCTGAACACGTCGTCTGCACCGCGACCACGCAGGTCAATGGCGAGGATTTGATCGTTTTCAGGCAAGGCGGCAATATCTGCTTCCAGGCTTTGGTAACCCAGCACGGCTTCCATATTGAAGCGGTCTGTACCGTACAGCATTTCCATAATGCGGTAGGTCAGATAAGTGGTGAAACCTTCGTTTAGCCACAAATCCCGCCAAGTAGCATTGGTTACCGTATTACCCGACCAGCTATGTGCCAGCTCGTGGGCGATTAATGAAACCAGGCTCTTATCACCAGCAATAACGGTTGGCGTGATGAATGAAAGACGAGGGTTTTCCATGCCACCGAACGGGAACGAGGGCGGCAGGATCAATAAATCATAGCGATCCCAGCTGTACGGACCGTAGGTTTTCTCGGTCAGTTCCAGCATGCTTTCAGTATCTTCAAATTCTGCTGCTGCCGCATCCAGAATTTCAGGTTCGGCATAAACACCGGTCCGTTCACCCATGGCTTTAAATTCCAGGTGACCGATAGCCAGTGCAATCAGGTAAGAAGGGATTGGTTGTGGCATGTCGAAGCTGTAATCGCCATCACGGGCGGTGTCAGGGTCGTTAGATGCACTCATTACTGCCAGCAGATCTTCCGGCGTTTTGATATGTGCGCTGTAGGTCACCCGAACCTGCGGAGAGTCTTGCAACGGGATAAAACTACGGGCATGAATAGCCTGTGCCTGAGTGAACAGGAACGGATGTTCTTTGCCTTGTGTCTGTGCTGGCGTCAGCCACTGAACGCCGGAAGCGTCTTCAGAGGTGGAGTATTCAATAGTCACTGAGGAAGCGGCGTCGGGTAACGAAATCGACAGCGCGGAACCCAGGTTCTCATCTTCGGCAGCCAGTTTAAATTCAACCGGCTTACCTTCTGCAGTCACCTGTTTGATATCCAGATCGCGGGTATCAACAACCAGAGTATCAGCACCGTCTTTTATGCGGTCGAAGTCCAGCGTCACTGAACCAATCAATTGATGCTTATCGAAATCGGCGGAGAGATCGAGTTCAAGGTGAGTAACGCGCACTTCATCCGGGTTGGACAGTGAATGATAGTCGGTTCCTGAAACAATCGAGGCTGGTTTTTCAGCCGCAACTGCTGGTTTTTCTGTCGTAGGTTTGTTGTTTTCTGCCGGCTGAGAACAGGCGAACAACAAGGGTGCTGATACGAGCACCAATGAGAGTTTATTCATTGATTTCCTTCACTCTTCAAATTAGTCTGGGCCGGGAAAGTCATCTGTTTAACCCGGGTGACGTACACAATAGCAGGCAGTCGTCGCGTGGAAAACCCAAACGCCGTAAATCGGTGGTGGCAGGCGTTCAAAAGCAGTAGTGTGAAAAAGCATCACGTCTGCAGGCGCAATACGTAACGACTTCATTCATCGTTTCAGGGAGCAAGTTATGAAGAAAGTTCTGGTTATTTTGTTGCTGGTAGTCGTGGTTATTGCTGGCGCAGTGGTTTATCTGGCGAGTGGCGCAAACGACTTTATTCGAGCGCAAATAGAGTCGCAGGGAAGTAAATACCTTGATACGCCGGTAACAGTAAGCGCGGTTGATTTGTCCTTCACCGAAGGCCGTATGACCATTACTGATATTGATGTGGAAAACCCCGATGGGTTTAGCGATGAAGATGCGTTCAGCCTGGAAGGCGTAACACTGGATTTAGCTGGTGCAACTGAAGAACCTTATCGCATTCAAGAAATTACCATCAACGCACCGGAAATTCTGTATGAAGTCAATGCGGCTGGTGAGGGTAATTTGCTGGCGCTAAAAAATAACCTGATGGCCAACCTGCCTCAAGGCAATGAACAACCTAGCGAAAGCTCAGGTGCAAGCCCTAAGCTGATTGTAGATAAAGTGACGGTGAGCAATGCCAAACTGATGCTGAACTTTGAGCAATTAAACACCGGCGAGTTGCAAATCGACAAGAAAGCGTATGAGGTTACGTTGCCAACGTTCAACGCGGGTTCTATAGGCCAGCCTGACGGACTTCCAGCAGACCAGGTAGGTGCTGCTATTGTGCAACAAATGTTGGACAACGCTATCAAGCAAGCAAAAGCTGAAGCGAAAAAAGTACTGGCTGATAAAGCCAAAGAAAAAGTACAGGAAAAGATCGATGAAGAGAAAGAAAAGCTGATGGAAAAAGGCAAAGACAAACTCAAAGATCTTTTCAATAAAGACTAATTTTTTACAAGGAACATGGCAATGAGTATGGCTGATGTATCGACCCATACCGCGGCAGAAGATGCCCGTAACGACGACATTCTGATTTACGTAAACGGTGACATTGTTCACCGTGATGAGGCAAAGGTCTCGGTTTACGATAGTGGCTTTATGCTGGGCGACGGGATCTGGGAAGGCATGCGTTTGTATGATGGCAAATGGGCATTCCTGGAAGAGCATATGGATCGCTTATTTGAAGCTGCCAAAGTGGTTGATATGGATTTAGGCATGAGCCGGGAAGAGGTGGTAGCCGCACTGGAAGCCACCCGTAGAGCGAATGACATGCATACCGACGTACATGCCCGCCTGATGTTCACCCGTGGCAAGAAAAAGAAGCCATTTCAGCATCCGGCGCTGTCGGTTCATGGCCCTACGCTGGTGATTATCTGCGAACATTCTAAGCCTGCCATTGCCCGTCCAATTAAGCTTGCTACTGTGCCCCATTTACGCGGGCTGCCGATGACGCAAGATCCTAAGCTTAACTCTCATTCTAAGATGAACTGTATTCTCGCGTGTATCGCCGCTGAAAAAGCAGGTGCTGATGAAGCCTTGATGTTGGATGTTCACGGTTTTGTAAACACCACCAATGCATGCAACTTCTTTATCGTGCGCAAGGGAGAAGTATGGACTTCCACCGGCGACTACTGCATGAATGGCATTACCCGTCAGAAGGTTATTGAGGTGTGTAAGCGTCTTGGCTTAACCGTACACGAGCGCAACTATTCGCTGGTAGAAACCTTTGGTGCAGACGAAGCGTTCTTAACCGGCACTTTTGGAGCGCAAACGCCGGTGTCACACATCGATGGTCGCGCCATCGGCACCGAGCATCCAGGTCCGGTGACGCAAAAAATTCGAGAAGCTTATTATCAGATGGTTAAGGAGGCGCAATAATGCGTATAGCAATGTGGTCTGGCCCAAGAAACCTCTCCACTGCAATGATGTACGCATTTGCTGCAAGACAAGACTGTGGGGTAGTGGATGAACCTTTCTACGCGGCATTTCTAAAAGCCAGCGGCGAAGTGCATCCGATGCAGGAAGAAATTCTTGCATCGCAGCCTCAAAGCGCCGATGACGTTATTGCGCAATGCCTGGGTGAGGCACCGAATGGAAAGTCCGTGTTCTATCAAAAACACATGACGCACCATATGATGCCTGATTTTCCAATGGCGTGGACAGATAACGTCATGAATGTGTTTCTGCTACGCCACCCAGCACGGGTTATCGCCAGTTATCATGAAAAACGTGAGAAGCCGGTGCTAGACGATATTGGTATTCGTCAGCAGGCGCTACTGTTTCAGCGCCAGTTAGACAAAACCGGCACGCCGCCGGTGGTTATCGACAGCGATGACCTGCTAGTGAATCCCGCAGCAGGCTTGCAGGCGCTGTGCGAAGCCATTGGCATTCCTTACGACCCAGGTATGTTGCATTGGTCTGCTGGTGGCAACGAGGCCGATGGCGTTTGGGCCAGTCACTGGTACAACGCGGTGTGGGCAAGTACCGGCCTAAAAGCCTCGCCAATGAAGCCACTACCTGAACTAGACGATGAGCTGCAGGCAGTCTGTGAGCAAGCGCTTCCTTACTACCGACAACTTGAGCCCTTTAAGCTTAAATTCTGAGCTTGCGTATTGTATCAGCGAGCACTTGTATCGCAATTAGCGGTACAAGTGTTCTATCAGATAGTCTATGAGAAGCCGCACTTTCGTCGACACATGACGGGTTTGCGGATACACCGCCCAGATCCCGTCGTCATCAATTTGCTGGGTAGCGAGAATCGCTTTTAGTGCCCCGTTTCCAATGTCTTCTGCCACATAATAATCAGGCAACTGAATAATTCCCAAATGCTTCAATGCTGCATCTCGAATACCGATCCCACTGTTACAACGAATACGCGGATTAGAAATACGATGGGTGGTTACCCGTCCTGCCACCTTGAACTGCCAGTGCGCCGATGTGCCGGCAATACACTGATGGCGGTTTAGATCGCTTACCGCCTCCGGTGTGCCATACTCAGAGAAGTACTCAGGCGACGCACAGGTATACAATGTGCGATTACCCAGGCGCCGGGCAATCAGTGATGAGCTTTCCAGGTGTCCCAGACGTATGGCTAAATCATAGTTGTCCTGCACCAGGTCGAGTACCTGGTTGGTGAGATTCAGTCTTACTTCTATGCGGGGGTGTTCAGCGAGGAAGTCGTTTATCACCGGCGCAATAATGCGTTCGCCGTAGGTAACGGGTGCAGTGACCATCAGCTTACCTGACGGTGCAAGCTGTTGGTCGGATACAAAGCGCTCGGCGTCTTCCAGTTGATCAAGAATATGACGACACTGATGATAGAACTGTTGACCCACATCGGTGGGAGTGACAACCCGGGTAGTACGGTTAAGCAATTTCGACGCTAACCGGGTTTCAATAAGGTTAACCTGACGACTGACTTTGGCGGTGGAAATGCCCAGTTTTTTCGCTGCCAGTGTGAAGCTGCGCTGTTCAACTACGGCGACAAATTCAGTAATGCCTTCCCAGCTCATGGTCATACTCCGGTGTTCGGGTTTATTATTGCAAATATGAAAAGGTGATTTTCATTTTGCCTGTATTGTTTCATAACTGTGACTGTTTAGAATAGTCAAAACATACATAGAATTAAGGATTACACTCATGGCAGATGTTATTACCTGTAAAGCGGCAGTTGCGTGGGAAGCGAAAGCGCCACTGTCTATCGAAGAAATTCAGGTTGCTCCACCGAAAGCCGGTGAAGTACGTATTAAAATTATGGCAACCGGCGTGTGTCATACCGATGCTTTTACCCTGTCTGGTGAAGATCCTGAAGGTGTTTTCCCTGCAATTATGGGCCACGAAGGTGGTGGTGTTGTTGAATCAGTGGGTGAGGGTGTTACGTCGTTAAAAGTCGGCGATCACGTCATCCCGCTATACACCGCTGAGTGTGGTGAATGTAAGTTCTGTACCTCTGGTAAAACTAACCTGTGTAGCGCGGTACGTGAAACTCAGGGTAAGGGCCTGATGCCAGACGGTACAACCCGTTTTAGCTGTAACGGTAAGCCAATCTATCACTACATGGGTTGTTCAACTTTCTCTGAGTACACGGTTCTGCCTGAAATCTCGCTGGCAAAAGTGAACCCGGAAGCACCTCTTGAAGAAGTGTGTCTGCTGGGCTGCGGTGTTACCACCGGTATGGGTGCGGTAACCAAAACGGCAAAAGTTCAGAAAGGCGACACGGTAGCCATCTTTGGTTTAGGTGGTATTGGTTTGTCCGCTATCATCGGTGCAACCATGGCGGGCGCGGGCCGTATTATCGGTATCGACCTGAACGAGTCTAAATTCGAGCTGGCGAAAAAGCTGGGCGCGACCGACTGCATCAATCCGAAAGATTATGACAAGCCAATTCAGGAAGTGATTGTTGAGATGACCGACGGCGGCGTGGACTTTTCGTTTGAGTGTATCGGTAACGTGAATGTGATGCGTTCTGCACTGGAATGCTGTCACAAAGGCTGGGGTGAGTCGGTTATCATCGGTGTAGCCGGTGCAGGTCAGGAAATCTCTACCCGCCCGTTCCAGCTGGTAACCGGCCGTGTATGGCGCGGAACTGCGTTTGGTGGGGTGAAAGGCCGCTCTGAGCTACCTGGTATTGTTGAGGATTACCTGGCAGGTAAGTTCCCATTAACGGATTTCATAACCCACACCATGCCGCTGGGCGATATCAATGAGGCCTTCGAACTGATGCACGAAGGTAAGAGTATCCGCTCCGTTATTCATATGTAATCAGGCATACATGAAAAGCCCCGATTTCCGGGGCTTTTTTTTATGGTCATGAAAGGCGGAGCATCCGTGCTCCTAGTCGATTGGACTTACTGGGTCATGATGCGGGCAACGTTTTCTGACACGCTAACCGCACCCTGATATATCTCATCCATTACGGCTTGTACGCTCTGGATCTGTTCTGCATTGGCATCTACGTCATTTTTCACTTTAAACATTTTGTCTCTGGCGCGCTGAGCAAGACCTTTGTTTTCGCCAACCACGTTTTCAATCTCGATGGTGGAGTCGCTAGTACGTTTTGCTAACTGGCGAACCTCGTCAGCAACAACCGCAAATCCACGACCTTGATCGCCCGCTCTGGCCGCTTCAATGGCTGCGTTAAGTGCGAGTAAGTTGGTCTGATCGGCAATGCCGCGAATGGTAGATACGATCTGTTCAATATTGGCCGATTGCGTGGTGAGTCGCTCAATTAACTCGTTGGCGTCGTCTACTTCTTGCAAAGTGGCATTAAAAAAGTTTACTGAGTTCGCCAGTGACTCTGTGCCGCGCAATGCAATCTGCGAGGTCTCTTCTGAAATAGCCACAGCATGCTCAGACGCTCTGGCTATATTGTTTTGCTCGTTAACCCGTTTGGTAATGTCAGCAGCAAACTTGATGATTTTTATTACTCGGCCATCAGGTGAATAAATCGGGTTATACGTGGCTTCAAGCCATAGCATTTCACCTGCAGCATTTTTGCGTTTGAATTGCCCAGACTCGAACTTACCGGTAGCAAGTCTGTCCCAGAAATTAGGATTGTCGATGTAGAAGTCGTCGTAGCAGAACATACGGTGATGCTTGCCGCGAATCTCGTCGAGGGTATAGCCTACTGTTGATAAGAAGTTATTATTTGCTGTCAGAATAGTGCCGTCTGGCTCAAATTCGATAACAGCCATAGACCGGTCTAAGGCATCGGAAATAGCTTTATTCGCTTCAGCGGTTTCAATTTGTTTTGTAATATCAGCACAAATTTTCAGTACGCTGGTAATGACTCCGTTGTCGTCAACAATTGGGTCGTACGATGCTTCCAGCCAAACAGCAGTGCCGCTACGATGGCGACGACGAAACTGACCGGTGCTGGCGCGCCCGCTGTGCAAATCGCGCCACATTTGAGCGTATTCAGGAGAATTCTTATATTCGTCAAAACACAGGCTGCTGTGATGCTTACCAATAAGTTCGTTGGCAGAGAAGCCGAAGATAGCGGCAAACTTATCGTTGGTTTCAGTTACGATACCATCCGGCGTGAAGATAACATATGCGTTGTGACGTTTTACGGTATCGGAGAATGCTTTGTACTGATTCGCATTTTGAGAAAGTTTCGCGATATGAGTTTCGTAGGTCTTTTTCAGGGCAAACATTAGTAGTCTCGCGCTTTATTATTAATTATCACAACCATACTACTTTCACTGGCATGAATTGTGAGTTAGTCAAAAGGATGAGTTTTGTCTACCCAATTGAATTTGTTACTAAAATAAATTATGACTTTATGAAGTCATGACAAATTTTAATAAATCGGTGTGTTTAGTTTGTACTTAAATGCCAGGAAACAATGTTACGGCAAACTAATTTTACCCATAGTGGTTTCAGGAATGCCGTAGCGGTTATCTTTGAAGCAAGGGCTGCCTGCAAGCGTTTCATTTGCCAGTATGGCGAATAACAGCGCTTCTTTTGCATCAGGGTCGATACCCAGCTCGGCGAGGTTTTTCAACGTAAAGTTAGCTGGCAAGTCCGCTTGGATTGCCGAGGTTAACGTTGGGTTGTGCACGCCTCCGCCACTTAGATACACGGTGGTATCCATACTCGTTTGAACGGCATCAACAATGCCATTGGCAATCGCTTTGGCAGTGAAAGCGGTTAGCGTAGCCACAACATCCTCTGTGGGCAGTGTCAGAGTTTGGCTGTGCAAACGAGACTGATGCAAATACTCAAGGTTAAACACTTCCGGTCCGGTCGTTTTAGGCACGGGCGCATCAAAAAATTCGAAGCGCAGTAGCTCGTTCAACAGAGCCTCGTTCACCGTACCACGCTTCGCGATTTCGCCATTTTTGTCGTAGCGCAAATGAGAAAAGTGTTTCGACACAAAAGCATCGAGAATCGTGTTACCCGGTCCAATGTCGGTACTGAAAACGTCAGTGGCTTGCTGACCAGCGGGTAACCAGGTGAAATTAGCAATGCCTCCAATATTTAGCAGCACCCGGTTTTCAGTTTCGCTCCCAAACACCAGATAGTCGCCATACACTGCCAACGGCGCACCTTCTCCCCCAGCAGCAATATGCTTTTGACGAAAATCAGACAGAGTAATTATGCCGGTTGCCGTAGCAAGACGGTCCCCGTCGCCAATCTGCAGGGTGCCGTTGCCGTAGTCTGGTAAACCATGTTGTTCTTTCGGACAGTGGAAAATGGTTTGACCATGACTGGCAATACAGTCAATGGTCTCAGGGTCGACCTGCCATTTGTTCAAGGTTTGATTAATAAGCGCAGCGTGACAGTCGGCAACCCAGCCATTCAACAGGGTGACTTCTTGTAAATCCACATCCCGGCGGGCAAAAACTTGCTGAATGGCAAGACGGAATTCAACATCGTACTCAACCGTGGTGAAGCGCTCTACCCGAACCAGCGTTTGCTGGCCGTGGTATTGAATGTCGCATAGCGCGATATCCAGACCATCCAACGAAGTTCCACTCATCAAACCGAGAATTTTGCGGCGGGATTTGTTACCACTGTTATAAAGGCGTTCTATATATTTGTTCATGCTCTCTGGCCGGTTAGCAATCCGTATTGCAAAAGCAGTAGAATGGCGCAACATACTACAACGCACTGCGAAACAGAACTCGAATGCTGTTAGTAAGTCCAAACTAGCACAGACTATGTGTATAGTCGTGAACAAAGATTCGGGGTGAGATTACCCGTGATAAAAGTGCGACCGGCTTCGGTTCGCCAGTAGAAGAAGAAGGTAATGAGTAACGATGTTGTCAAACAAGGTTTTTCGCCGTATCGGATTTCGTTTTCTGATTGTATTGATGGGCGTGCCGATGCAGGTGAATCTCGCCATGAGTGCTGAATTTTCTAAATCACAAATTCGCCAGAATATTGCCCAAAAGCTCATGCTCGACATGCGCTATTTTTGTCACGACGACAATGAAAAATGCCGTGAGCCCATGACGGTTTTGCCAGAGTCATTGGCTGATTTAATTGAAGATACCGGGCTTGGTGGTGTGATTTTGTTTAGTGAGAATCTGCGCTATCCCAATCAAATCGCGGCCCTTACAAACGATATGCAGAAAGCGGCACTCAGTAGCAAAGCTGGACAGCCCTTATTTATCGCTATCGATCAGGAAGGGGGGCGCGTGTTCCGCACGCCGAGAGTATTTACCACCGATTTTGCGGGCAATATGGCGATTGGTGCAACAGAAGCGAAGCACGGCACCCGATTCGCATCAGAAAGTGGACAGATTTTAGCGCAGGAACTTAAAGCGCTGGGGATTAATACCAATTTCGCGCCTAATGTGGATGTGAATGCCAATCTCGAAAATCCAGTGATCAATGTGCGATCTTTCGGTCAGGACCCAAAACTCGTTGCAGAGATGGGGGAAGCACAGGTGAGGGCCATGCAAGGTGAAGGTGTGCTGGCAACGTTGAAGCATTTCCCTGGTCACGGCGACACGCATACTGACAGTCATCTGGCATTACCGGTTGTCGACCATACCAAAGCGGTAATAGATGCCGTTGATGTATATCCGTTTAAACAAATTATTGCCAAAGCCAAGCCCGCCATGGTGATGACGGCGCATATTCAGTATCCACAGCTCGATGACAGCACCCTGCTAGACCGGGATGGCAACCCGCAAATTAAACCGGCTACGTTATCCCATAAAATCCTTACCGGCATTCTACGCGACGAACTAAATTTCGACGGTATCATTGTGTCAGACGCTATGAACATGGCGGGTATTGCTAAATTTTTCGACCAGACCGATGCGGTTGCTGCTTCTTTTGCCGCAGGGACTGATGTGGTGGTTATGCCATTGCCCATGCATAACAAACAAGACATTAAACGATTCAATAAGTTGCTTGATGCGTTAGTAAAAAAAGTGCAGAAAGGTGAGCTCGACGCGAAGCAAATTGCCCGTTCTGCTGAACGCATCCGCGCCACGAAGCAGCGCTTTGGGTTAGCCAAGTGGCCTGCACCCTCGCCAGAACAATTGGCCGCGAATTTGTCTGCTAACAAACAAAAAGCCCAAAAACTGGCTGATGCCGCGGTGGCTGCTTTGTCAGGCATGGCGAAGGATTATGTTATCCCGGCAAGCGACAAAGTCCTGGTTTTGATGCCTGAAATGAATGTGTGCAGCGCCCTCGAGTATCACATCACGCTGTACCGCCCGAAGCAGCAAATTATGTGTATGAGTTTGCAGCAAATTAACGCAGCGTCACTGAAATCAGCGCTGCAACAAGTAGACAGCGTGGTGGTTGGCAGTATGACACCAACACCAAGCCTGGTTGAGCTTGGCGGTATGGAAGATATGGCGGCAAATCAGCAACAACTGATGGGGTTTGATGAAGCACAGGCTATGTTACCTGGATTGTTTGATCAGGTTCAGGCCAGCGGCAAGCGCAGCATTCTGGTTTACCTGCGAATGCCTTACGACAAAGCGCGACTGGACACCCGTGCTGGTGCGGTTCTGGCCACCTATAATGCGAATGTGTATGCCCTGTCTGAAGACGAAGATGCCCGATTTACCGGCGGCACGATGGACAGCCTGGCACGAGTGTTAATCGGCCTGCTTACCCCATCAGGTGGATTACCTGTGTCGCTGACAAATTCTGTTCATACCGAAGCGGCACCGCATCCCGCGCGATTTGAATGGGCCAATGATTAGGCGCTTTCGTCGCTACGCCACACTGACACTGGCGACCCTTATCGGCGTGACACCCGTGCCCGCCGATACGCTCTCGGGTCAACTGGTGCTGCAATCAAAAAATCGGGGACAACGTGTTTCCGGTGTGTTTACTACGCCGGGTGAACGCGCCCGGCTGCGTATTTTTCCCATGCAGTACAGTCAGGTCATCATTGAAATTAACCATCAGATTGTCTATCAAGGCGAACTCAGCCCTACATCGGAAGGGCCGCTGATCTTAAATGACAAATCCGCAGTGCACGCCGGTGAAAACACGCTTACGCTCACACTCACTGAAGGTGATGTTGCCGTGGCGGTGGATTATCCGCAGCTTGAGATTGCAGGGGAAGACGCATCGCTGACAGATCTCCAGAAGCGTGAACTCAGGCAAATCATAAGTCGCTATTCAGGCACAGACCCAAATACCAGTCTGTACCCTGGTGCGGCTTTACTGGTGGCCCGGGGCGGAAAAATCCTCTTCGCTGAAGGGCAAGGTATGGCGCAATATCAAGGGGCAACAGACGGCGAGCTTTACCCGTTTACTGCTCCTCGCAAGGTGCATGCTGATACCGTGTTCGATTTGGCCTCGGTGACCAAGGTGGTGAGTACCACAGCAGCGATAATGCATCTTGTGAGTGAACGAAGATTGTCACTCACCGATACCCTGGGTGAATTGTTACCCGGCATGTCCGGCACAGATAAAGCGCAGATCACATTGAAACAGCTCTTAACGCACCGAGCCGGCCTGTGGGAGTGGCAGCCTACCTGGCTGCATAAAAAGCGCAGTCGAAGTTCTGTTTATACTTATCTGGCAGCATTACCTCTGCGCTATTCGCCGGGAGAAAAGCGTGCATATTCTGATATTGGGTTTATGTTACTCGGTGAAATTGTGGAGCATACAACGGGCTCCCGTCTTGATGAGTATGTGCAAAACACCGTATTTGCGCCGCTAGGCATGAATCACACCCGCTATCTGCCGCCTCCAGAATGGCGAAGTAATATCGCCGCGACGTCACTGGGTAACGGTTATGAACAGCATATGGTGACGTCGGGTAAGCCTTACCCGATTTTAGATAAGCCACCGCTCTCCAATACTTTCTCTGGTTACCGTAATGATGTGCTGAATGGCGAGGTTAACGATGGTAACGCCTGGTACGGACTGGAAGGTGTGGCTGGTCATGCGGGATTGTTCTCTACCGTGCAGGACCTCGCTGTTTTCTGCCAGACATTGCTAAACGGTGGTGGCTACGGTAACACCATGCTGGCTGATCCGGAAACCCTGAATCAGTTTTTGCAAACGCCTTTCGATACCAATCAGGCGCTGGGGTTCTGGCGATTTGAAAATGGTGAAGGGCGAGAAAGTTTCGGGCATTCTGGGTTTACCGGCAGTGAAATCATGTTCAGGCCAGACGACCAGCTCATCGTGATCATGTTGACCAACCGGCAACATAACGGACTCTCCATCGATGGTACATACCCTTCTGTTAAACCTGCCTGGAATGCGCTACTCAGAGCCCTTGACGGGTTTTGGAAATCGCCACAGGTATAACCGGCATGTGTCGCAGAATCTTACTGACGACACAATCCGTGCTCAGGATTTGCTGCCTGGTTGATAGTGATATTCCGGTACAGTTGCGTCGCTGAGCGGACAGCCTGGCAGACGATCGTCGGCGGAGATGAACACCCAGTCAGTGCGATGGGCAAAGCCCATATGTTCCACGGTGTCCACATTGAAACACTCCGGAGAGACATGTTCGGCACTGGTTAGAATGAACCGGTTGCTGTCTTGGCCAATCCAACGGTAGGCTTGCGAGATTTGCGCATCGTTAGGCGTGTGGAAACCAAAGTGAGTTACCGGGTAAGGTGAGAAAAGAATAAATTGTTCAGCAAAGTCCACCAAGCCGACCTCAATATTATCGCCGTGTTGCGCCTGAATATTGGCATAAATATGCTTCGGCGTTTTTACCTCTTCTAACAGCGTTGCACCCCAGGAACTGTATCCAGCCCAGAGCATGAAGATAAAAGCTGGCCACGCCTGCCACTGGTTTCTTCTAATGTTTAGCGCGCAAATGGCGGTACCGAGGAAACCGGTGAAAATAAAAAAGTACCAGGGCGCAATGTCAAACTTCTCTTCCAATTTAACGGCGGCTGTCAGTCCTGCGAGACCGCCTATACCGACAAGTAGTAGTGCTACAGACAGCGCCAGTGCGATACCCCACAGGCACCATTTTAAACCCTTGCTACTGATGAGGTTATAAATATAGGGTGCACTGATGAGCGCAAGCATGGGGACTGCTGGTAACACATAAACACCACGTTTACCTGGACTCAAACTGAAAAATAGCAACAGTAGAATAATCCAGCCAAGAGGAATAATAACGCGGGCATCGCCTTGCTTAATATGACGGAACCAATGGGGCACAAGCCACGGAATGGCAACACTGAGAGGAAGCCAAAACGCGGGTATAACACTCGTAATGTAATACCAGAACGGTTTTATATGATGCCAGGAATTGGCGTATCGGGTAACCGTCTGACGGAACAGAATGTTGTCACGATACTGTGCAAGTAGGGGGTCATTACTATGCTCAACAGCCATTAGCATCGGGATTAGCCATAAACTGATCGCTAGCAGCATTACCAGCGGACCAGCTAGCCATTTTGCTATAGACATGATGCTTAAAGAAAAGGCTGGGCGAACGAAGAAACCGCGGTAAAGCACATAGGGAATTAACATGAAAATGGGTAAAAAACCAACGCCCTTGGTAATTACACCAATGCCCATAAAAAAGCAGCCAAAGTAGTACCAACGCCAAAGATGATCGACTAGCAAAAAACGCAGCAATCCGTAACAGCCCAGCGTTATCCAGCAGGTCACCAATGCATCAATCTGGGCCGACTTGGCTTGTAAAACAAACTGGAAGGTGGTTAACAGCAAAGCGGCTGCAATCAGTCCTGTTTGTTTACTCCATAACCGCTTACCAATGTCATAAACTGAAAATAGCGAAAGCATACTTGCCAGCGCTGAAGGAAGCAGAAATGCAATTTTCAATGAGCCCGTAAGCGCATAAAACACCGCTATGGACCACATGAAAACCGGTGGTTTATCGGGATAATATTCGTTTCCTCGCATCGGAAATAACCATTGACCTGATTCCACCATCTCTTTTGCGATTTGGGCAAAACGCGGTTCGTCGGCTGGCCAAGGAGAGCGCAAGCCCATACCGAAAAAGATAACCGCAGCGGCAAATAAAAAGAAGAGAAATACACTATTCTGGTTATTGTTCGTTAACCTTGCATACCAGTTATATTGTTGACTTTTAATCATTGTTTCTCGAGGCCAGAGGGTAATGTGGTTGTTACAGTTTTATCGCTATCATCCAGGTTTGTACCAGCTTTGAATTGACGATAAAGATAAACCCCAAGTAGCGCGGAAAGACACAATAGGCCAACACTTAGCGCCATTTTCCAACTTGATTGAACAACAACACCTTTACCCATCAATGAGAAAATCATCATTTGCGGGATGTAACCTATGGCAGAACCGAAAATAAAGGGGGCGGGTTTAACTGTGGTCACGCCGGCAGCAAGGTTAGTCAGCAGATTATTGCCAATGGGGAGTAGTCGTATGACGATGGTTTTTAAAAAACAATGTTTTTGTAGAAAGCCGTTTATTTTAGCTATCTTGGAGGGGTATCGGTTGTTCACCCAGCGGCGGGCCCATAATCGAGATACCGTAAAGCAACAAGCGCAACTTATGGTTGCAGCCAACGTCGCGTAAATAAAGCCTTCGGTGAATCCGAAGGCATAGCCAGCAAGAAATGCGACGACTTGCCGGGGCATGCCTACCGAAAGTAAGCCAGTAGCTATCGCAAGAAAAAGCACTGTGCCCGTAACGCCATTATTTCGAGTATGGGCATCTATCCAGGTCTGATCAAAACCCGTTAAAGCGGGCAATTGGTTGAGTAATTCGCTGGCCGCAAAAAGTACAAGCAGCACAACAGTCAAGTTTCTAATCGCAGACTTCGGCGCATACTTCGAAACTACAGCTTTCAATTGAGTATTTCCACAGACTTAGAACGACGTTGCAGCCACAGTACGCCGGCCATATCTACAATGCCAACACCTACACGTCCAAGCATTGTATATTTGGAGGTGCCGAACTGACGGTCACGATGCGAGACTTCGGTTATTACAACGTTTCCACCGGCACGACGCACCAGTGCAGGTAGGAATCGATGCATATGATCAAAATAAGGCAATTTAAGAAAGGTGGCTCGGGGAAACACTTTAAGTCCACACCCGGTATCTGGCGTATTGTCATGCAAAATCGCGCTGCGAACACGGTTAGCAATACGAGACTGGAAACGTTTCCAGGTGGTATCTTTGCGTTGCTTGCGATAACCCGCTATACAAAAGTCGCTGGTAGCGGGAAGCAGGCTGGCAGCATTTAGCATGGCAGGAATATCTGCGGGGTTGTTTTGGCCATCGGCATCCAGGGTAACAATAAGTTTTCCCTGCGCTTTATTAACGCCGGTATAAATAGCCGTGCTTTGTCCACAAGAATATTTATGACGGATAAGTTTGAGTGGAGTATTTTTTAGGACCGCCAGTTCTTTTATCACTTGCGCTGTAGCATCGGTACTACCGTCATCGACGTAAATAATTTCGTATTTTAGTGGCAAAGTTGAAAGTGCCAGCTCGATTTCACTGACCAGTGGAGCAATATTATCCTGCTCATTTTTGGCGGGAATCACAACAGAGAGGTCCAAAGCACTATCCTTTTCGGTATTTCATTTGCGTAGAAAAGAGTGCTGAGTGTACTCAATGAAACTTAAGGATAGCTTAAGAGAAAGGAAAGAAACTAACATACGCCTGATAGGTCAGGCGTATGTTCGAAGAAGGTGAGCTTATTTAGCTTTACCTTGCTTAGCTACGGCATCCATCATCGCTTTGATGGCTTCCGGGTCGCCCAGGTATTCTTTTGAAATAGGCTTCAGATCTGCATCCAGTTCGTAAACCAGTGGAACACCAGTAGGAATGTTCAGTTCCAGCACTTCTTCTTCAGACATGCCATCCAGATACTTAACCAGGGCACGCAGGCTGTTACCGTGTGCAGCAATAACCACTTTCTTGCCGCTCTGAATTGAAGGGCGAATCACATCGTGCCAGTAAGGCAGTACGCGCTCGATGGTCAGTGCAAGGCTTTCTGCGCGAGGCAGGATGCTAGGATCAACATGGCTGTAACGACGGTCATGGCCAGGGAAATGTTCACTGCTTTCTTCAACCGCCGGAGGTGGTACGTCGAAGCTACGACGCCAAATTTTAACCTGATCTTCACCGTGCTTCGCAGCAGTTTCGGCTTTATCAAGGCCAGTCAGCGCACCGTAGTGACGCTCGTTCAAACGCCAGTGGCGCTCAACCGGCAGATAATGCTGACCCATTTCTTCCAGCGCCAGATTCAGGGTTTTAATCGCACGCAACAACACAGAGGTATAAGCGATATCAAACTCGAAGCCAGCATCTTTCATCAGTGTACCTGCGTTTTTCGCTTGCGCGACGCCGGTTTCTGTCAAATCCACATCTTTCCAGCCGGTAAAACGGTTTTCCAGATTCCACTGACTTTCGCCGTGACGGATTAGTACCAATTTATACATATAGGTTCCCTAAGACTTGGTGTTGGATAGAAAGTGGTAAAGGCATTCAGACTGCTATGCCAAATTTACAATCGAAATTGCAGTAATCATCCTTTATTCACGGTTAAAAATCCAGTTTAGCTGGTCGGGCTACCACAACTTATTGGTATTAGTTATTGAGATAAAAGCACTTTTAAGACGGTATTTAGAGAATAAACCGGGTTTGGTGTGTTTTATGCTTCATCAAAGGGGAAAGAAACTTTTTAACCGGTCTGAAGAGCGCATTCAAATCTGAATGGTTAAGTCGGGCAGGTATTTAAATTTTGCAGGGAGTAACGGCAATGTGTCTTGATTCTATCAAAATTCAAAAAAAACGTGGTAAAGCAATCAAATTGGGCGCAGATGACGCGGCCGATATTAAAGGTGCTGGCAAACAGTACCGTTACAAGGCGCGAGGTACGCGTAGTTCACAACTGGTGAATAAATCGATTTCTTCTACGTCTCACTCTAGCTATTAATTCGTACTCGTTTACCGCTCATTCAGGCCGGCTGTATCGGCCTGAATGATAGACAATCTTTCACGGTTAAATTTCTGCAAATGCTTCTTGCAGAATTTGCACTGCTGCCAGTGTTTTTACTGGCGTGGCGTCATGTTTAGGGCCAATGGCATACACACTGTAAGACGCTTTTTTCCATTCCGGCATTACATTCACTAACTTACCTGACGCTATGTACTCGCGAATTTCTGGTTCTGGCAGAATGGCATAACCCACGCCATCAAGTGTAAGGCGTACCAGTGCCTGCACTGAGTTAACAACCATGCGAGGTACTGCCGGCACCAGACTTCGAATTGCATCTGACGTTTCAACGGTATCTTGCAGGCCGCGATGCGCCATGTAGGTGTATTCTGATAATGCTTCAGCGGTAAGATCAGACTGATTAGCAAGGGGGTGATCGCCAGCTACACAAAGCATCAGATTCCAGGTTGCCAGGTGACGACAATGTAAATTCACATCGTGAACTTCTTCTACTGAAATGGCTAAATCGGCACCAGATGCAATGACATCCACGTGATCATCGGTGAGATCCAACGACACTTTTATCTTGGGGAATTCATTGAGTAGGGCTTGTAACGGGCCACTTAACAAACCACCACCAAACCCTTCAGGCGCGATTATCTTCAGTTTTCCAGACGGCGTCTCCTGAAGTTGTTCCATTTGTTGTTGCGCTTTTTCGGCAACATCGATCAGCTCTAAACTGGTTTTGTAATAGATATGACCGGCTTCAGTCAGGCTGATGTGGCGGGTGTTACGATTAAACAGGCTAAGGCCAATTTCATGTTCCAGTTTTCTTAACTGCTGACTAATGGCTGAAACGGTCATGTGGAGTTTTTTGGCTGCAACACTCATGTTGCTGGTTTCAGCAACTTCAACAAAAATCTGCAGCGAACGGAGAAGCTTGGTGTTCATATAACGAGTTGTTCCTTTGAAATCTCAGAAATGAGTTGAGAAATCGTACGAGTCAGTTTAGTCTAAATAAAAATAATTCTCATTTCTTGATAGTTCACACTTTGCCAGAATAGAGCGGTTAGAAATAAGAGTCGAACCCATAGCGCTCAATTCGTGGGGCAATGGGATAAACGGCTGATAAGCCCGATTTATCTGGGGGTTGTGAGTTTTTAAGACGTTTTCAGTAACATGAATTTAATAACCCAACTACGGGTTCAGATATTTTTTATAGGAGTTAGTTCATGGAATTTACTTTTCGGAAGCCAACGGGTGTCGCCAGAAAGGCGCTCTTTTCTCTTGCGGTGGCTTCCGTAGCTCTGATGTCCGGTGCTAGTCAGGCGGATGAACTCAAAGTCACGTTGCCGAGAATGTCAGTGGCTGAGTATCACGCGCCTTACGTGGCGGTCTGGCTGGCTGATGGCAAGAACAAACGCGTAAAAGACATCGCCGTGTGGTACGACATGGAAATGGAAAACGCCAAAGGTGAGAAGTGGCTGAAGGATTTGCGCTTGTGGTGGCGTCGCAGCGGTCGTAGTGCAGATATGCCTCTTGATGGGGTGAGCGGTGCGACACGTCGCCCTGGTGAACACAGTATTGATCTCGGTAACACGTTTGCGGATATCCCTGCTGGTGAGTATACGCTGAATGTAGAAGCAGCCCGAGAGCTTGGTGGCCGTGAAGTTGTAAGTGTACCAGTAACATTGCCTGTAACGTCCGCCCAGCATCAATCTGCTGATGGCGAAAGTGAAATTGAAAAAATTGAATTAACCCTGGAACGGTAAAAATGAAATTAAAAACTCTATTAGGAACCGGCGTTGTTGCCTTGTCTTTAATCGCAACGCCTGCCATGGCACACCGTGCATGGATTAAACCTTCTACCACTGTGGTTTCTGGTGAAAACGAATGGATTACGTTTGATGCCGCTGTAGCCAACGGTATCTTTATGCCTGACCACTTTGCACTGGGCACAGACGCTATTTCTGTTACTTCCCCTTCTGGCAAAGCCGTTGAGAAACAAAATGCGCAGAAGCTGCATTATCGCAGCGTGTTCGATATCAACCTTACTGAGGAAGGGACCTACAAAGTTGAGATTGCGAACCAGTCTTTGATGGCCTTCTGGAAAGATGCCGACGGCAAGCGTCAAATGTGGCCTGGTCGCGGTAAAACCGGCACGCTGGCAGAATTTAACAGCGCTGTACCTAAGCAAGCCGATGACCTGCAGGTCGTCGAGTCTTCGCGCCGTATTGATGTTTTCGTTACCTCTGGTGAGCCAAGTGAAGCGTCTGTTGCACCGTCGGGTAAGGGTCTTGAGTTAGACGGTAAAACTCATCCAAACGACCTGTACACCGGTGAGGAAATCAGTCTTGGCTTCCTGATGGATGGCGAAGCAGCAGCAAACACCCACGTCACTATTGTTAAAGACGGTGAGAAGTACCGTGATACCGATGACGCCATGAAACTGACTACCGACGCCAGTGGCGCTATTGCCGTTACATTTGACGAGCCAGGTATGTACTGGCTGGAAGCAGAGTTTGAAGACGACAATGCGAAAGCGCCAGCACAGAAGCGTCGTGGCGCGTTTGTACTGGTTATGGAAGTACTTTCTCTGTAATCGCAATGCCTCGTTAAACACAATGCTTAAAGCCCCGAATGTTAACCTGTCGGGGCTTTTCTATTTGTAGCTGAAATTTACCCTAATTCACTGGCATCGACTCGCGCTTATATGTCTACTTTTACGGCACAAAGTGATAGTCTTAACCCATAATGATTAATTCCTGATGATTCTCACCCGCGCTTCGGCACCGCCGCTCTGGCCGCATCAGCACGGCGAGGTAGATATCATCTTCAATTCAGGTTTACATCCATGTTCCGCGCTGGTTTTTCTTTTCGTTCCGCCATGTTGTTAATAACGGTTTTACTTTTTGCTGGTGGTTGCTCCTCTACGCTTCAATCTGAACTTCCCCGCGTAGAAAGCGCAGAAGCTGGAATCGGTTTTGGGCCTAAACAGTTTGAACAAGCCGGTTTCACGGCGATTGCTGTGGCTTATGGCCCGGAAATGAAAGGTATTCTGGGTCGCATTGAAGCCGACCCGGCGGCAGAAATAACCGACGTAGTGCAATACAAGGGCGTAACTTATCGTATGGGCAGCTACCACGATGAGCCCATACTGATTTTTGCTACCGGCATGAGTATCGCTAATGCGTCTTTGACCATGCAAATGGCCATCGATTATTTTCCAGTAAAGCAGGTTGTGTTTATGGGGATTGCCGGTGCGGTGAACCCTGCCTGGCAACCGGGCGATGTGATTGTGCCAGCGCGTTGGTACTATCATGACGAAAGTGTTTATGCCAATCCTGATAAAGCCAACCCGGGCAGCTATGTTCTGCCAGAGTATTACGCCAAATTTGTTGATGAACAAGAGGCCCGCCGGCGTGTAGATCCGCACTTACCCAAATACAAAAACTTCCGCTTTATTCACCCTGATGAAGTGCTCATTGTGAAAGACGGCATGACAGTGCCTCAGGACACGGCATATTTTTCTGCAACGCCACGTCTGCTGGATGCCGCCCGGGAGGCGATGATGACCATGCCGGAACAGCGCATCTTAGGCGAACGTAAAGCGCAACTGACGGTGGGCGGAAACGGGGTAACCGGTTCGGTATTCTTAGATAACCGGGAATATCGCAAATGGACCAGAGAGGTGTTTGATGCCGAGGTAACGGAAATGGAATCGGCTGCGGTGGGACAAGTGTGTACCATCAACAATATTGACTGGGTGGTAATACGTGCTATTAGTGATCTAGCAGGAGGCCAGGAAGGCGTAAACGTTGAGCATCTTTATGATCAGGAAGTGTCGCGAGTTGGTGCAAATGTGCTGTTTGCGGTATTAAACTCTCTGGTAAATACAGAGAAATCACGCTAAGCCTTATACATCCGTATAACTTTAGTATTTTGGTGGCGCATAATTATAATTTATTAGGTAAGCTAGTCTGACCAGAAGTTCAGGTTGTAAGTATGTTTAAAATTCTCGTTGTCGAAGACAGTCAGATTGTTCGTAAAATTCTGAATAAGCTTGTTGAAGACAATCCTCATTTTCAAAGTGTGCTGTGTGCTGACTATGCGCAAGCAAAGGCGAAGATAGAAAGCGACGAGGAATACCTCGCGGCCATTGTCGACCTGAATCTGCCAGACGCGCCACGTGGTGAAATTGTAGAACTGATGCTGTCTCACAATGTTCCTACTGCGGTGCTCACCGGCAACTTCGACGAAACACTTCGTAACGTACTCATTGATAAAGGTGTGTTGGATTACATTACCAAGGAATCCCGCTATTCCTACATGCAGGTAATCAAACTCATCGACCGCTTGCGAAAAAATCTCACTACCAAAGTGCTGGTGGTGGATGACTCCACAACCAGTAATTCCTACTTATGCGCATTTTTGCGGAAATTCCGTTTCCAGGTCATGTCTGCGTTTGATGGTGTGGAAGCGCTGAAGATCTTGCGCGAGAACCCTGACATAAAACTCGTCATTTCAGATTATATGATGCCCAATATGGACGGCTTTGAGTTGGTCAAAGCGGTTCGACAAGACCGGGCGTTCCAGGATCTCGTGTTCATTGGCTTATCGGCAAACGGAAACAGTATGTTGTCGGCCAAATTTATTAAAAGTGGTGCCAATGATTTTCTGAGTAAACCTTTCTATCACGAAGAGTTTTTCTGCCGGGTGTTACAAAACCTCGAAGCACAGGAAATGCTGGAAACAATCCGCGAAGCGGCCAGCCTGGATTCCCTAACCAATACCTATAACCGCCGATACCTTTTCGAGCACGGCGAGGCATTATTCAGACAAGCAAAAGGCGAAGTGGGTCTCAGTGTGGCCATGCTTGATGTTGACGACTTTAAATCCGTGAATGATACCTATGGGCATAAGGTGGGCGACCAACTGTTGCAAGAGTTTGCCAGCTTAATGGGAGACTACTTTGGTGATGATCTTTACGGTCGATACGGTGGTGAAGAATTTAGCGTGATGTCAACGCGTCAGTATCACCTGTTTATTGAAGACATTAACAAATTTGTTGCGGCGGTTAGAAATCACGAGTTCACCGAACACAGGCTGAAACTCACTTGCAGTATCGGTATTTGTTCAGAAGAGCAAGAAACGCTGGATCAACTGGTCGATATTGCAGACGCCCGCATGTACAACGCCAAGCGCTCAGGGAAAGACCAGGTTATAGAGATGGATTGAGTCGACGGGCTTATGAGCCAATATTCAGTGCGCGGTGCTATGGAAAGTATTTAAAATTAATTAAGGACAATGGTTATGTGCAATCGAATACCTTTTGGCGCGCTTTTGTTTACGCTGGTTTGTTGGCTTTCCACGCCACTTGCCAGCGCTAACGAAGATACGCCTGACACCCTAAGCCAGCTTGATAGTGAAATAGCAAACCTCCTCGAAACCCGCAATATTCCCTCTATATCCTACGCCATCATCCAATCTGATCAGCCACTGCATATTAAATCGATTGGCATTGCCGATAACGCCACAGGCAAACCGGTGCAACCTTCTTCTCAGTACCGTATCGCTTCTGTGAGCAAGATGTTTGTGGCAATTGCGGTGATGAAGCTCATTGAGCAAGGCCGTATCGATCCTGAAGCGAAAGTGCGTGATGTATTGCCCGACTTCATGTTCGAGAACCCTTGGGAAGATAGTCACCCCCTTAAAGTAAAGCATCTGCTCGAGAGTACAACGGGGTGGGATGATTTGTCGCTGATGGAATTTGTCCATGATAGTCGGCCAGCACTGCCGCTCGACGATGCGCTGAATTTCCACCCAGACAGCCATGTATCACGATGGCCGCCGGGAACCCGCCATGCGTATTCAAACAGTGCTGCAGCCGTTGCAGCCCTGTTGGTAGAGAAAACCGCTGGCATGCCTTTTGGTGACTACGTTAAAGCCAATATCTGGCAGCCATTGGGCATGAATAACACCACTTACAATGAACCTGACGATAAGTATTCTGTTACGGGATACAGCAACGGCCAAGCAGTATCTCATCAACAAATACTGGTTTACCCCGCTGGCGGCGCATCGGCCAGTATTGAAGACCTGGTTACCTTGCTACAAGTCTATCTCAATCGCGGTGAACCACTACTAGGCACCCCAAGTGTGGAGCGAATGGAACAGTCTGAAACCACCAACGTAGGTACGTTCCCTGGTGGCTATGGCGTTTATAATTTTGCAGCCACGTTCGACGGCTGGCGTTTTCGTGGTCATGACGGCTCAATAGCTGGCTGGTCTTCTGAGCTGGCATATATGCCCGAAACCGGCGCCGGATTTGTGGTATTGCAAAACAGTGAAGATCAGCGAGGTTTTTATCAGGTGGTGCGTAAACTGGCGGATTTTCTTACCCAAAACTACCCGGTGCCAGAATTAGAATCACAACCCGTACCAGCAAATTGGCAGGAAAAATCAGGTTTTTATCGCCCTATTAACCCCCGTATTGAGAAACAATACTTTCTTGAGCGAATTGGTTCACCTTTAAAGATAGATATCACTGAAAGTGGCGCGCATCTATACAGCGTGGCGACCCCAGGGTTTGACCGGGAAGCCGTTTATGTGGGTGACAATTTATGGATGAACGACAAAGGTGCTGTGGTAATGACTGCCGGAACCGATCCAGAAGCAGGAGACGTCATTCATTACGGCAACATGGTGTTAATGAAAACCTCTGCGTTCGATGTTTTTGCCGATAAAGCCGTTTTATTGCTTTGGTTGCTGTGCTTATTGATTTCTCTGGTATACACGCCGGTGTGGCTGATCAACAAGGCCAGAGGCAAAATTACAGCGCGCGCTGGCATCATGCTTCGTAAGTGGATGTCGTTGTCTATGCTATCAGCGGTGGCTTTCGTGGCGTTGCTCGCAGTTGGTTTGGGCGACCCCTTTGGTCAGCTTTCTGCACCCGGATTTGTGTCGATAGGGATCACCGTGATGTCTGTGGTATTTGCCGCTGTCACCCTGTATGCCTGTGGTGTGCGGTTCAAATATCGTGGCAAAGACACGTCCCGCTGGCTCCGGGGCTTTGTTGGCTTCTATTTGGTTTTACAGGTGGTTGTGGTTATCTATCTGTTCATCAATGGTGTAATCGGACTCATCCCCTGGACCTGATAGCGCAATAAATTAGCCCATATAAAATCTGTCGCTCCTGTTTTTCCACATCACAGGTGCCATTGCGCCTGTGATTGGGAAAGGGGGGAGCGTCTACCTTCCGCTTTATTTCGTTTTTTAGCGTTTCACTTTTCACGTTTCAATTTTGCGCGTTAACCCGTCGTTAACCCTCACCGCGGTATTCTGAGATCATCAGAGTAATAAGAGATGCGTCATGAACGTCAAACTGTCGATGCTGGCAATCGGCATCAGTTGCCTTATAAGCGGGTGCGCCAGTCAATCCGAAACCCACTACAGTGAGCAGGCATTGGAAAGCCTATACACGGGTGAAAGCTGGAGCCTCGAGCAGTCGAATGCCAAAAGAACAACCAGTCTTGTCGAATTAATGCCGGTTGCACAAGTGCAGCGTCTAATCGATGAAGCCTTACAACATAACCCCGGATTACAACAAACGCTGATCACCTTGAAGCAATCCCGGGTGCGAGAAACCTCGGCAAACGCATCCCGACTGCCGCAGGCATCAACCTCATTGTCGGGTTCAAAATCTGAGAATGGGGAAAACGTGTATAGCGCTGCACTGAATGTAAGCTGGGAACTCGATGTGTGGAATCGCATTGGAAACAGTGTGAGTGCGGCTGAATTCACTTCTCAGAGTAATGCTGCCGCACTACAGTCGGCGCAAGCGACATTAGCAGCCAGCGTGATGCAGGCCTACCTTGATGTAATAACACAGCAAAAGGTGTTGGAAATCGAGCGAAGAAATCTCGCCACCCTGGAAAACAGTGAAAGTGTGATTCTAGCGCGCTACCGGGCTGGTCTCGGCACCCTGAGCGATTTAGACACCGCACGTACCAGCAGCGCGACTTCTCGCGCAAATATTGCAGAATACGAATACAATCTGGCGAATTCACGACGTTCACTGGCGGTGTTGCTGGGCAGAACCGATATGTCGCTAAGCGATATTAGTGATGCCAGTCAGTTCCCGGAAGTGATATTGCCACTGGCAACCATGCCCGAACAGGATTTGGCCCGCCGGCCGGACCTAATGGCGGCGTATTTTCAGATAAAAGCGAATGAGTCCTCTGAGAAAGTCGCGTATAAACAACTGCTTCCTTCGTTAAGCATTTCCGGTTCACTCAGTGACAGTGGCGGCTCGCCAGCGCTGGCATTGTTTAAAGATCCGGTATGGAGTCTATTAAGCAGTGTAACTGCGCCACTCTTTCAAGGTGGTGAACTGCGAGCCAATATCAAACTGGCAGAACTGGATACCCTGAACAGTTGGTGGGGTTATCAACAAACCTTGCTGACTGCCGTGCAGGAAGTGCAATCGGCACTGGATTTGGAAACAACCTACCAGCGCCAGCAACAGCACACCCGTCAGGCGTATCAGAACGCCAGACGTAGCCTGGACAACTACACCAGCCAGTACCGTCAGGGTTTGAGCGACATACTCGATTACCTCTCGGTCACCCAAACCACCTATTCGCTGGAAGCGCAGTTGGTACAACTGCAACGCAATCAATTATCAAACCGCATTGACCTGGGCCTGGCGCTGGGCCTTGGAGTATCGTCATGAGTCAGAAACGTAAAACTATAATTGTCACCCTTGCTGCGGCAGCGGTGATTTTCCTGTCGTTACAAGTGGTAGGTGGCTCGTCGCAGCCGCCAGGACCACCGTCTGCCCCTGGCGGTAAACCCGAATCTTCCCAGCCGAACGCTGAGCCGGGTTCACAAAATCCCGAACGTGCAGCAACGCCTTCTCGTGAAGCAACACCTTCTCGTCCAAGTATGGGCGCACAGGAAGCAACCGTACCTGAGGTGGGTGTGGTGAATGTGGTAAGCCGCTCGCATCAGGCCAATGTGGAAGGTTATGGTCAGGTGAATCCCCAATTCAATCTTACTTTATCTGCGCAAGTAGCAGGGCGTATTCAGTCACTGGCTGATAATTTTGAAACCGGCGTACAGTTCAGTGAAGGCGACACCCTGGCAACCATCGACGATACCGACTACAAACAAGCGGTTGCTGCAGCCAGTGCCGCGCTGGAAGAGGCAAAAGTTGCCCTGGAAGAAGAGCGGTTACAAGGCAAGCAGGCACTGTCTGAATGGCAGCGTTCGGGTTTGGATGGCGAACCCTCCTCTGCGCTGGTGCTGCGCGAGCCGCAACTGGCCGCCGCAGAGGCAGCGGTAAAGCAAGCCAGTGAAGCCTTGACGCAGGCCAAGCGCGACCTGGCTTATACGGAAATTACATCTCCGTTTAACAGTGTGGTGGTGAGCAGAAGTATTCAGCCTGGCAGTTTTGTTCAGTCCGGTGCTGAAGTCGCTGGCTTGTACGCCACGGATATCGCCGAAATCTCTGTGCCGCTTTCTGCCAGTCAGTGGAACAACCTGCCGCCTGCAAGCTCGCTTAAACAGCAGCAGTGGCCGGTAACACTCACCGACATGGACGGACTTACTCAGTGGCAGGGTGTGGTTGAACGTGTGGAGCAACACCTCGATACCACGTCGCGCCAGCGTAGTGCCGTTGTGCGCGTGGCTAAACCTCTTGAGCAATCTACACCGCTTTATTTCGGCACTTATGTGGTGGCGAAAATCACTGGTCGCGTGTGGGATAACGTGTGGCAAATTCCATCTACGGCGATTTCGCAGAAGCAGGAAGTCTGGTTCGTCACCGATAATAACACGCTGGATAAATTTACCCCGTCAGTACTGTTTATGGAAGGCGGTCACGCCTTTATCACCCCGGTGGAAGGCATGGATATGGCGAAAATTGTCGTGCGCCCGCTCAACAGTTACCTGGTGAATACAAAAGTACTGCCGGTATCGGAGACCTCTGATGGACAATAATAACGGCGGTATCATTGGCTGGTTTGCCCGTAACCCGGTTGCCGCGAACCTACTAATGCTGACAATGATTGTGGTGGGCATTGCGTCGTTGAGCGATATCCGTAAAGAGGCGTTCCCAAGCATGGACCCTCGTTTTATTACTGTGTCCATGACCTACGACAGTGGTGATGCCGAGCAGGCGGAAGAGGGCATTGCGATTAATATCGAGAATGCGCTTGAATCTGTGCCAGGTATCAAGCGGATCACGTCTACCTCGTCTGCCAGCGGCGCCAATGTGCAAGTTGAGAAGGAAAGTGACTACGACCTCGATACGCTGCTTACCGATGTAAAAACCAAAGTCGACAGTATCTACAACTTCCCGTCAGATGCTGAAAAAGCGGTGATTTCTAAAGGGCGTCGTCAGGAGCATGTGATCTGGGTTGAATTGTATGGCGATACCGACCGCGCCACCCTGCAACAACTGGGCGAGCGCCTGGAACGAGAATTACTGGCCAAAGACGGTATTCGTGAAGTCAGCACGCCTAATTTTATCGACCCGATGATGTCCATCGAAATCGATGAGGCGAAGTTGCAGGCTTATGGGATCACCATGTCCGACATTGCTGATGCAATTAATCAGGAGTCGGCCACCGCCCTTACCACTAGCCTGCGGAATAAAGAAAAAGTCATCCGACTGAAGGCCTCCGAGCAAGCCTATTATGCCGAAGACTTTGCCAGTATTCCGCTGGTAGCCAATGACAACGGCACCTATCTTACCGTGGGCGATGTAGCCAAAGTCACCGATATGTTTGCCGACGATAGCTATTCGCTGGCCCGTTATAACGGCGTAAACGGCTACGGTATCGAGATCGTGATGGACGAAAACGGTGACGTGGTCAACATGGTTGAACAGGCGAAGCAGGTCGTTGCCGACTGGCACGAGCACGATTTACTGCCTGAAGGTGTCGAGCTGGAAACCTGGTACGACAGCAGCTCTATGATCACCGACCGCCTTTCTCTGCTCACTAAAAATGCCATGTCGGGCATTATTCTGGTGTTCATTACACTGGCAATATTCCTGAACTTACGCGTGGCGTTCTGGGTTGCGGCAGGCTTGCCGTTTATCTTCTTCGGCACGCTGTTCTTTATGACCGATGACTTCGCGGGAATGACCATTAATGAAATGACTACGTTTGGTTTCATAATGGCCCTGGGGATTGTGGTGGATGACGCCGTAGTGGTGGGGGAGAGCGTATACTCAACCCGGCAGAAATACGGCGATACATTGAGCAACACGATTAAAGGCACGTTACGGGTTGCCGTGCCTACCTTGTTTGGTGTGTTAACCACGGTTGCGACATTCTTTGCGCTGTCGAACGTGGAAGGCGGATTAGGGAAACTGTACTCTCAGTTCGGCATGATTGTCACAATTTGTCTGTTGCTGTCGGTGGTTGAATCTAAGCTCATTCTACCGGCTCACCTTGCACATTTGCCCACACACAGAAAGCCGAAAAAAGGCATTGCTGACTTGTGGGGTAAAGTGCAGCGCGGTGCTGATCGGGGACTGTCTTTCTTCAACGAGCGCATGTATCAGCCTGCGTTGAAAAAAGCGATTCAGTATCGCTACGCCTCGGTAATGCTGTTCATTGCCCTGTTTATTCTGGTGATTGGCATGCCTCTGAACGGTATTGTGCGGGTTGGCTTTTTCCCCAGTATGCCGGGAGACACGGTATCCGCCACCATGACCTTACAGAGCGATGCCAGTTATGGTCAGAATGAGAAAAACCTTACCCGCCTTGAAAATACCCTTAATCAGGCCGACGCCTTTTTGATGGAAAAACATGGTCTTGAAGGTTCGGGCATTGGTAACTTGCAGGTTACCGCCTCTGGTGACCAAAGTGGCAGCCTGACCGTGTTTCTTTCAGAGGACAAGCCCTACACGCTGGACGAACTGGCAAGTAAGTGGCGTGAACTGGCAGGGAACCCGGAAGGGGTGAAGCAACTTAAAATTCAATCCCGCCGCGAGATGGTAAGCGCCTTCCAGGTTGAGCTTAAAAGTATCAGTAACGACACCCTAAACGCGGCTGAAGCGGCTTTCCGTGAAGAACTGGCCAGTATCGAGGGGGTTCACAGTGTGGAAAGTTCACTCACACCCGGTGAAGCCATGCTGCGCTTTGAACTAACGCCCCAGGGCCGCGCGCTGGGTATGGATACCAAAAGCCTTTCACAGCAATTACTGCGGGCATTCGGTGGTGAAATTGTTCAGCGTTATCTGCGCGACAAGAACGAAGTGAAAGTGCGGGTACGTTACCCGGAAGCTGATCGTTCTAACCCCGCAGATATTCTTAACGCCCGTGTGCGTTTGGACGATGGCACAGTGGTTCCACTGGATGTGGTCGCCAGAATCATTCCAGATAGCCAACAGAAACAAATTACCCGCATTGACGGTTTGCGAGCACTTACTGTCTCTGCATCGGTCGTTAGCGATAAGGTCACGTCTACAGAACTTGTGCAACAGCTGAATGAAGGTTTGGCGGCGAAGCTTGAGCGTCAGTATGCCGATCTTGAAATCCACTTCGCCGGTGAAGCCGAGCAACAAGAAGAAACCCAGAGCTCTATGGAAACGGTGTTCATCCTGGCGCTGATTGCGATTTACTCACTCTTAGCCATTCCATTAAAATCGTACATACAGCCGCTAATCATCATGACTGCCATTCCCTTTGGCATCGTTGGGGCCATCCTCGGTCATTGGAGTAACGGACTCATGATGAGCTTGCTTTCAATGAACGGCATTCTTGCTCTCAGCGGGGTAGTGGTGAATGACTCATTGTTGCTGGTTTCCCGGTTCAATGAACTGCGCCGCATGGGGCAAGGTGTACAAGACGCTATTGTCGAGTCCTGCAGTAGCCGCTTGCGGGCCGTTCTGCTGACATCGGTAACCACCTTTGCCGGGTTGTATCCTATTCTTGGTGAAACCTCACGTCAGGCCCAGTTCCTGATCCCTGCGGCGGCATCGTTGGGTTATGGTATTCTGTTTGCCACCGTCATCACCTTGTTGCTTATTCCTGCGCTGGTGCTGATTAACGAAGATGCCAAACGTGGTCTGCTGTCACTTAAGCATGCCATTGGAAAACGGTTTGGAGACCGCAATGACCACATTACTACTGGTTGAAGATGATTTCGATTTAGCCGGGAATATTGTTGATTATCTGGCACTGGAAGACTTTGACTGTGACCATGCCAGTAACGGCGTGGCCGCACTGAATTTTCTGGATGAAAACGAATATGCCGTGGTCATTCTGGATATCAATTTGCCCCGACTGGATGGCTTATCGGTATGCGAAAAGCTGCGTGAAAAAGGCAATGATACCCCGGTTATCATGCTCACCGCACGGGACCAGCTAGATGACAAGCTGGCCGGGTTTGCTAAAGGTGCCGATGATTATCTGGTTAAGCCGTTCGCTATGGCTGAGCTGGTGGCACGTTTGCAGGCGCTTTCACTGCGACGAAGCGGGCAGGTAAAGCAATTGCGATGTGGTGAACTTTGCGTAGACGTGAACGGAAAAACGGCTACGTTGGCAGGCGAGCCGATAAAGATGAGCCCCACCGCGTTTGTTGTTCTTGAACAACTGGTGCGGGCTTACCCTGCGCCGGTATCCAGGGAAATGCTTTCTCAGGCAGTGTGGGGAGAAAACCGGCCAGACTCCAACAGTCTGAAGGTACATATTCACCACTTGAGAAAAGCACTGGGGAAAGACAGCGGCCTGGACGTACAAGCCGCTACCGGTGTGGGTTTTAGATTAGTTTCCGGAGCACAATAACATGGTTCGTGGCTTCAGCCTGAGTTTGAGACGCTATATTCTCATTGCTTTGCTGGTAATGGGGACCGTGGTCATTTCTGGTTTCAGCGTACTCGCAATGATGAATTTTTTTGCCGGTATGGATGGCGTTATGCGCGGCACTATGGTGGATGCAGCCAGACAGACCAGGGTCGAGCCAGGTAAGCCTCAGGAAGTGCTGAGCTATATCATTGCTGCCGACTGGAACGATTTGCCCGAAAGCGTTAAATCTAAATTTAACCCCGACACGCTTCGCCCTTTTCACTTGTATAAGGAAGTGGAACGTTCATTTATTTTTTTCCGCCCTACGAGCGCGATGTTTGTGGTAAAAGTAGCGGATCGTAGAGGCATTCATCCGGACAGATATGTGGCGCAGGTGTTTGGTTCATTGCAATTAGAAGATGAGCCTAGATACATCCTGTCCCACGAGGGCTGGTCTATGCTGTTAGGGCTGGTGGTACTGGTGGTGTTTGCGGGTGTGTTGATGATCCTGCTGCGCAGCGTGTCCAAACCGGTGGAGCGATTGCGTTTATGGGCCCAGGGGCTAAACGAACACACTCTGGAGCAACCTGTGCCGGAATTTAAATACCAGGAGCTCAATGAGTTGGCGGGTATTGTCCATTCCAGCCTGCAACACGTGCGGGAAGGACTGGTGAGGGAACGAGAGTTTGTTTCTCACGCCAGCCACGAACTTCGCACCCCTATTGCGGTGATTCGTTCCAGTGTGGAATTGCTGCATAAGCTCGAAGAAAAGGGGCCATCAAAAGGCGCAAATGCCATACGACGCATTGACCACGCTTCACACACCATGACCGACCTCACTGAAACCCTGCTGTGGCTGAGCCGACAGGACCACGACGACCTGGTTATCTCTGAAATTCAGCCTGGCAAGATGCTGTCAACACTGGTGCAAGACTTACAATACCTGCTAACTGGAAAGCAGGTAGAGGTGGAACTTAGCACGGATGATGAAGTTTGCTCTATCCCGCCTACAGCGCTTCGCATTGTGTGCGGCAATCTGATTCGCAACGCATTTCAACATACTCAAAGTGGTACGGTTAGCATTCGTCAATCCGGCCAAACGCTGACCATCAATAACCGTGAAGACAATACCGATCAATGCGATGACCCGACCACAGGCAACGAATTGGGTTACGGGCTTGGGTTGGATTTAGTGAGAAGAGTAACGGCCAAACTGGGATGGACCTATCAGCACCGTTTTACGGCCGACGGCTGCGAAGTGAGTATTGTGCTCTCATGATTGAAGTTTGCTGTTTGCGTATCATCCCACTGTCATAAATCTGCATTAATGTTGTCATCTCTCATCTTCTGCAGTGAAGGCAACATTGAACGAAAGCAACTCTCCGGCTGACTGGCAGGGCATCACCGACCCGGCAGCCGTTCAGTCCCGCAGCGCGTTAAAAGCGTTTATCCGCGGGCTTACCAATGATCCGGTAGTAGCCGAAGACGTGCTGCAGGAAACTCTGCTGCGCACCAGTAAAAGCGTGCGCTTCGCCGAACTGGAAAATCCTCTTGCTTATATGATTACTGTGGCGAAGTCGGTGCTGTATGATTTTCAGCGTAAAGCCGTGCCGAATGCCGTGGATTGGCAGAATGAAGAACTCGAAGCCGCCAACGACAGTCCTGAAACCCATTATCACAACGCAAGCAAACTGGCTTTTATTGAAACCGTACTGGCGCAAATGTCGCCATTACGCCGGGAGGTTTTTGTTCTGCGGCGGGTAGACGGTATGAGCCGGGATGATATCGCCGCCGCGCTGGATTTGAGTGTGGAAGCGGTGAAAAAGCACCTTACCCGGGCCATGGTAGAGCTGACGCTCAAACTGGAAGAAGCGGGTTGGACAGAATCTCCAGAATAATCATTCTTTTTGTCCCCGAATGCATAAAATCACCATCTATATAATTGAATGTAAGTAACAGAGGCACAGATGACACACGCAGATCATTTAGATCAGGCCGCAGACTGGTTTGATCGTTTTGATGAACTGGACGAACAGGGCAAGGTTGAATTGTCGCTGTGGCTTGCTGTGCCTGAACATCAACAAGCTTTCACACGCATTGCAGCGGCGATTGGCCAACCTGAGGTGGCAGCGGCAGCAATACAGCTAGCTAACCGACAGCGAAACGATAAAACAACTACCACTGTACCTGATGTCGTCGAAATACGTCGTACAGCACGTCCCTGGTTTGCCATCGCAGCCAGCATGGCGGTGGCGGCAGTACTGGTTATCTGGTTGGGATTACAACACAACAACTCCGGTCAAGCAGAGTCGCCAGTGACCGTGGCCCAGGCGCAGACGCTGACCGTCGAAACGCCCGCAGGCTCAACTGAATCGACTGTGTTGCGAGATGGCTCAGTGGTCTATCTGAGTGGTAATTCATCATTGCAAGTGAATCACACGCAGGCGTTGCGTGAAGTGAGCCTTACCCAGGGACAGGCTTATTTTGATATTGCCCACGCTCCGGAGCGCCCCTTCGTAGTTAATGTCGATACCACCAAGGTGCAGGTCGTCGGTACCGCGTTTGATATCGATAAACTGGCGCATCAAACCGTGATCAGAGTGTACGAAGGTGTTGTTCGTGTGTTTGCCGACAAGTCGCTCACGCTGGTGAAAGGTGAGGGTGTTATCCTGGAAGATGGCAACTGGCGCCGTACATTCCGAATCGACGACAGCCTGTTGCCTGAATGGCGAAGTGGCTGGCTGGATGTAGATAATCAGCCGCTTGGCATCGTAACCGAGCAATTGTCCCGCTATCTGAATAAGCCGGTGCACATAGTGGGTAACAGCAAACAACGCATTGCCGGACGGTTCAATCTTAATGAAGCAGCGAAAAGTCTGCGATTGTTGGCGCAATCTGATGGGCTTTCACTGGAAGAAAAGGATGACGCTTACGTCATAACGGTGTCCGGCTAGCAGGGCGGGTTGTGAAAGTGTTTAAGCCTTTAACGCTATTTCGCCTCTCGTTCACCGCCATCGCGGTGGCGACCGGTTTGTGCATTGCCTTACCCACTAGCGCTGCGGTTTCTTCACCGTCCCCCGTTCCCGTTTTTATTGTATCCCAGCCGCTTAAAGACAGCTTGCGGGCGCTCTCTGAGCGGTTTGGTCAGTCTTTTGTGACTGACGCAGCAGTGGACATGAGCATTCGCGCTCCAGCGGTAAATGGCCAGTTTACCTTGCCGCAAGCCTTGGCGGCGCTGCTACACCCCGCCGGCTTGCAATATCAAATTACCGCCGATGGTATCGTGATCAGTCCGGCTGATGAACTGCTCCCCCAAGCACCTATTGAAGAGGTGGCGGTAACAGGATTACGGGCGTCGCTGGATGTATCCCGTCAGCGTAAGCGCGAGAATCACGTGATTTCCGATGTGATTGCATCAAACGATATTGCCAGTTATCCAGATCGCAACCTGGCGGAATCGATGCAGCGTATACCCGGCATGTCGATTACCCGTGAAGCCGGGGAAGGCCGTCAAATCATGCTGCGCGGGCTAAACCCGGATTTTACCCTGGTTACGCTGAACGGTATGACAGTGTTGGCGAACAACGATTCGCCCATGGATAGCAGGCTTCAAAAGCAGCGGGACCGTTCTTTCGACCTGAATTTGTTTGCCACTGATTTGTTCAGTGAAATTCAGGTATTGAAAACCTACGATGCTGAATTGCCCACAGGGGGAATGGCGGGCATTGTGGCGCTTAAAACCGCGCACCCTTTCGACCACCCCGGTTTACACTGGAACCTGTCTGCCCAGACCGGTGATAACCAGTTTACCGACGCGTTATCGAAGCGGGTATCTGCCATGGTGTCGAATACCCGTGGTCACTGGGGCGCATTGTTCTCTGTGGCCTACGGCACTCGCTTTTATCAGGAAATGGGCGCAAATACGTTTCGGTGGCGCAGTATTCCGCCTGATGGGGCGGATACCTCCGCCCTGCCAACAGCGCTTGCCAATGCATGGCAAAATGGCGAGTTAACCATACCACGGGGAAACCGTTATTCGGTATGGCAGAGTGACATGGACCGTGCCGGAGTAGGGGCTTCCATTGAATATAAAACCGACTTTGCCCACGTTACTCTGGATTGGTTGCACGGACGCCTGGCGGGTGAGCGTTACGAATATCACTTGTATCCCCGTGGCTTTAATTCGACTCCGGTGATTGAAGGGGAAACCCGCATCGTTGATGCCGCTGTGAACGACCAGAACGAACTGATCTACGCGGCCTATGAACAGGCTCAGGTGGGAACGGAAAGTCGTTATCAGCAAGTGGCCACCATTTACAATCAATGGGTGATGAATGTTGAGCATCATTGGGCACAGTCGCTAACCGGCAGCGGTGTGATTGGCTGGGAGCTCGCCCGCTACGATATGCCCCGCAGTAACAAAGCCTACATGGAAGGGGAAACCGATATTACGGTGGATTATCGTCAGGACGCTCGCTTTGCTGACATCACCTATCTGGACGACCTGACTCAACCTACTTTCTGGCAAATGAAGGAGCTGGACGCCGAAGCCTATTTTGCCGCTACGGATTTTTTCAATGCCCGCTATACGTTAGCCTACAAGCCGACTGATAACACGATCTGGAAGACCGGCATCGAGCTGGTTCATTTTCGCAATCAAACCGATTTTTATGATATCCAGGATCTCCTTTCGGCTGACTGGGCAAGCGGGCAACGAGACAGCACGGTGCCCGAAAGCTACAGCACGCCTCTCACCGCTCATCCCAAGCTTAACTGGCTGACACTCAATACCAATGCGATATTTGGTTATTTCGGATTGCCCAATGAGGTAAGTGCACTGAAGGGCACCCATGCTGCCGCTGAAAGTGAGCATAGCACCGAACAAGACGACATCATCGAGCAGCGCCTGGCGCTGTATTCCTCATTCAGCGCAGATTGGGGAAACTGGTTGCTGGATGCAGGCTTGCGCATTGAAAGCGAACAAACCCGCATCAGCGATTCTGACAGCGAGTTCGCCCGCAACCGCACACTGCGTCACACCCATTGGCTACCTGCGGTGAATCTGCGTTATCGACTGGCCACAGACAACACATTGCGCCTGAGTGTGAGTAAAACGCTGGGCCGCCCGCAGTTAGATGATCTGGCCGCTGCTGTACGCTATGACAGCGAAGAAAATACGCTCTATGGCTATAACGACAGCCTGAACCCCTACAGCGCTTACAATATCGATGTGGCCTGGGAGCGATATCTTTCCGACATGAATCGGTTTGCAGTGAGCGCATTTACAAAGTATCTGGATGACTACATTGTGTATGTAAGTGACAACTTACTAATCAGTCGACTCCCAGAATACGAGGACTTGCTAGCGCTATCTGCAAGCGACAGTGTGACATTGGTCAGCGCACAGAATGCCCAGCAAACCTGGCTTTACGGTGTAGAAGCCAGTGTTCAACTTGAGACGCCCTGGCCCTGGTCGCCCCAATACCATCTGGGTGTGGTGGGGAATGTGAGTTACACCCAGGGCGATTTGACTTACCATAATGCCAATACCGGTGAAGCACTGTCGGTGAAAAGCCTACCCTTTCTTTCGCCTTGGCTGGCGAACATCACTGCTTACTGGGAAAGCTACGATTTAAGTATTCGTCTTTCCGCTACCTATCGGGACGATTATCTTGCCCGAGTCGATAGCCAGACTTTGCAAGATGAAGACGAAACCGGCTTCGAAGAAAGCGTGTATGTTGATGCCGTTATTGCCTGGTATGTGGCGGATAACTGGGAGCTACGACTGGAAGCTACAAATCTCACCAATCAGCGAGAAATTCAGTATTCCGATTCCTCTCACCGCCCTTACAACACCACGCTAAGCGGACGGGATTACTACGTTGGCGTAACGTATCGTTTTTGAGTCACTACTAAAATGTGTATCAGGGCTAGATAGGTAAGAACAAAACAGATACGAACAGAAAAGGGCCGTGAAACCGGCCCTTTTTGGTTCTTCAATGAAACCTTACATGACGTAAGTCACGCCCAGGTAAACAGTACGGCCACTTAATGTGGTGTTGTACAGGCGATCATCGGAGTCAGAGTACTGCTCTTCACGCTCATCGCTCAGGTTGATGCCTTCCAGGCTCACTTTCAGTTTCTCGTTAATGTTATAGAACGCCGAGAAGTCAAAGTAAGTCGTGCCGTGGAAACCCGCTTCGTCCTGATCATCACTGGAAGTTTCAACCTGTGTCAGGTAATCGTCACGATGGGCTGCAGATACTCGTGCACCCCAGGTTTCCGTTTCGTAGTAAACCGTTAAGTTATAGGTGTTTTTCGACAGGCCATAGAACGGACGGGATACCTGCACGTTTTCGCCGTCTACCAGAATGTTGTGTACCGATTCGCCATCCGCATAGGTGTAGTTGGCGATTGCGCCTAGCTTATCAAACGGTGCTGGCAGGAAGTCGAAATCACGCTGGAAGGCCACTTCCCAACCGCTGAAATCGCTGTCTTCCAGGTTCTGTGGCTGCGATACGTTGTACAGCGTGCTGGCAGACTGCGCCACACCGTTTTCGTCTACCGCGCCTTCAATCAGGGCTGAAGGATAGCCGGTTTCACCGTACGGCGTAGGAATGGTGGTGGTGGCGATAAAGTTGTCGATGTCTTTGCGGAAGTAAGACAGCGCTGCGTAACCTACATCATCAAAGTAGTATTCAACGCCCGTTTCCATGTTCAGGGTTTCGAATGGCTGCAGTGACGGGTTACCAGAACTGATAGACAAGCCGCTTGAACCGGCCAGTGGATCGGTGTTAATGCTACCGCCAACGGCCAGGTTATTTAGCGTTGGGCGAGTAAGGTTCTTACCCGCACTGGCGCGCAACACCAGATTGTCGGTGGCATACCACGCCAGGTTCATCGCTGGCAGGAAGCCGTCGTAGTCACTTTCAATGGTGACATAGTTGGTGTCGTTAACCAGGCCGGTCGACGCAATTTCTGTCTCGTAGTAACGCACACCAAAGTTTGCACGAAGCTCAGTATCGCCTAACAGCATGTTCAGATCGTAAAGCGCATACGCTGCTTTGGTTTCTTCTTCCACATTGTTCGGCGTGCGGCTCATGGTGCCATTACGGTCGATATTGAAGTCGGCAAGCACGGCGTTCACATCAGTACTCAGCCACGACTGACGCTCGTGACCATTGTTCACGTACACAGTGGCTGGGTCTACTATGTCAGACACGTCACCCGACTGCCATTCACTGCGCAGCAGGTTGTCGGTTTGCAGGTAGTTGTCCATGTGTTTGAACTTCTTATACGACAACCCGAACTTCACGCTGCTGATATCATTGAGGAATAAATCGGCATCAATTTTAGCCACGTCGAAACTGTTCTCTACTTCGTTTTCAAGCAGGTCGATTTCATGGTAGCGGAACTCATCGATGTTAGTTGGATCGTAGTCGTTGACATAGGTGTTCTGGCCGTAGAAACGGTCTGGGCGGAAGTCCAGTGTCATGTCGCCGAAGGATTCAAGATACACCTTAGCGCTGTTGTCCTGGTATTCGCTCTTCATGTGACCAGCAAGGGCAGATAGCGATAAATCAGAATTCACCGTCCAGTCTGCATTGAATACAAACTGGGTGATTTCTGTTTTCGCTGTTTGATCGCGACTTTCTGAATGCAGCGCCGTGTTTCGCCATTCTGAGTACACCACTTCATTGTTACTGTTGTATTCAATGTCGGTCAGTTCAGAACAGTAGTAGCGCGCGCCGTCGTCGTAGTCCGGCCCGGTGCAGCCTAACGCCGTTGAGCTGGAACCACGGCTTTGCAGGTGGAATTCGGAGCGTTTGTTATCCAGTTTGCCGTACAGCGCATCTAAGCCGATCGACAGGTCGCTGGTAGGACGGTATTGCAGTGCAACCGTTGCACCCAGACGTGTTTGGTCGCTGTTAAACAAAGAGTAGCGGCTACCACGGGAGAAGCGCAAATCACCACTGTTTACCGCGTCCTGATCTTCCGCTGATAACGCAGAAATGTCAGAACCCTGGGCATCACGAGGACGCCAGCGATAGGTGTTATAACCCTGTTCGCTGGTGTCTCGGTTGCTGTATGCGATGGAGAACAGTGCGCCGAACTTGTCCCAGGTATTCGAAACCAGAGCCGCGATGCGAGGGCTGGTGTCCTCGGTATTTGAGTTCTGACCCGCTTGTGCACTGATAGCACCTTTAAAGCCATCGTAATCAAAAGGTTTGGCAGTGTGCAGACCTACAGTACCGCCGATACCGCCTTCATCCATATCAGCAGAGTACGATTTCTTCACGTCGATTTGGTTAAACAGTTCAGATGCAAAGATGTTGAAGTCGAAAGAGCGTGAGTTGTTCGTGGTACCGCGGCTGTCCATGGGTGAAGAAGACGTGCCCAGTGCTTCCATGCCGTTTAACTGTACTTGCGTGAAGTCTGCATTCAGACCACGTAGTGAGATCTGACGGCCTTCGCCCGCTTCACGGGTAATGGTGACGCCCGGTACACGCTGCAGGGATTCTGCCAGGTTCAGGCTGGGAAAGTCGGCAATGTCTTCGGCCAGAATGGTATCTTGTGTGCCCAGCGCATCTTTTTTCAGATCTTTTGCTTTAATGAGCGAGCTGCGAAAGCCTGACACTTCAATTTTTTCAATGTCGTCGGCACTGGGTTGTTCTTGCGCCACGGCAGCAGAAGAAACGGAGCCTAATACGCTGATGACGGAAGCCGCCAGAACGTGTTTTTTAAACGTGGTTGTCATAGTGTGTTCCTGTTTTTAATGTTGAGTGATGTGAATTATTGGGAAACCGGGTTTTTCCGGCGCAGGGCGCCATCGGCAAAACTGACAACGTGGCCGTCACGTTTTGCCTGAGGAGAACCGGGATAAAAATCGGTGGAAATCATTTGCGCGCCACTGGTAAACGCCGCCATTTTTTGCGCTGCTTTTTCTTCATTGCTGGCACTAAAGTCAGCATCCGCACGGGTGCGAACCAGAAACCCCTCTGCCACACGCTGGCTAATTTCGGTGTGTTGCGTGAACGGGTCGTTGATGATCATAAAAGCGGCGCCATCATCGTTTGCCGGTAACGAGGCAAACATCACGCGACCTTTTAGTCCTGTATGGTTTTCCATGAAGCGCGCGTTCTGCTCAACGTTGCCATCGAATACGAAGATAAATTTGCCGCGCAGGCTGTCTGCGTCAGGCCAGCCGCGTTTAAGCACTGCCTCACGCAGAGTGCTGAAGTCACCACGGATATCGTCAGGGGTGATAACGCGCTCTTTTAATGCAGTGCGGATGACTTCATTGAGTTGGTCGTAAGTGGCTGCAGTGAAGGGCGCAGGCGCAGGGCTTTTTATAAAAGAAGGCTGGTTCTCTTTGGCATTGATCAGTACCACGACAGGGAAGTGGTCAGCATGGGCCTCAGACCAGCGTTTTAACTTGTTCAGGCAAGCGGCAAAATCGGTGCAGTGAGATTGCACATCAACGTGAGGTATATGCAGCACCTTAAAGCCTGGTCGCGCCAGTTCCCGTTGAGATTCACTACTTAGCCAGTTTTCGCCAAGGCGTGTAGCCAGCTCCGGTTTATCATATTGATTACCTGTGGGGTCATTTACCACGTCAATTTCTAACTGACGTAAACCGGAATCCAGTTGTGCTTCAAGATCGCCGTGGCCGTAATTAATCTGATTGGCAGCGTGCGGGTCGTTCTTGGCCAGAAATTGATAAACCGACGCTGGCAAACCTTGCTTGTAGCTATTGTGCGAGCCAATCCATTGATAATCCGTGAGTGCATCAGCAAACGTTGTTTGCGTAGCCGCTATGGATAAAAGCAAGGTAGTTAAAAGTCGCATGGGTTTTCTCTCACAAGTCATGTGTGAGGAAGATGCGAAAAGCAAAATTTCGGGGACAGCAAAAATTCGCTAACCTGTTAATATTCATCAAATTGTCATATTAGAGATGAAGTTTTTATGACATTGAAAAATCTCTGTCCCCGTTTTTTCAATGTGCACGTCTATGTGAGTTGGGCTGCTATTTTTTGTGTGTTTTAACGGCCGACATTCGCAATTCAGGACGGGAAAAATGAAAACGGTATTATGGGGAAAATGGGTGGTTGGTATGGTTGCCGGCCTATTACTTTCTGGCTGCGGTGCTGATGCGGTGAAAACGGAATTGCCGGAACCTGATAATCAGGAGAAAGCGCAGGAAGTACAAATTGCCTTTCTTGCAGACATTCACTTGCATGATTTCCTCTCGGCAGCTGAAAACTTAGATGCCTCTGAATTGCCCGTAATTGCAGATACGCGAACATCAGATCAAAGCACGCAGGGAGCACAAACACCGGTGTTGATGCGCAGCATGCAGGCACAGCTCAACAGCACCCGGCTGTTCAATGAAAACTATTTTGTTTTTCTTGCTGCATTGGATGAAATTGCTGCCAAAGGCATAAAGCTGGTGGCGTTACCCGGTGATTTTTCTGATGACGGACAGCCCGCCAATGTGAGGGCGCTGGCTGATATTCTGGCTGAATACACCGATAAATACGGTATGCGTTTTTTTGCGATTACCGGCAACCATGACCCTGTGCGACCCTTTTCCCGTGCCGGAGGAAAGAAAGACTTTCTGCATCGCAGCGGCAAAGAAGTAGCGGTAATGAGTCCTGACCACCCCGACTGCCTGAATCAATCGGCATGGCAATGCAGCAATGCGCTGCGGGAATGGGGCTATGCTGACATCATGGAAACTCTGAAATCACAGGGCTTTAGCCCGTCTTCACAGGATTTACTCTATGAAACACCCTTTGGTACGGCTGAAGTCAGTAAGCGTGGCTGGCGCTGGTGCGACCCAGAAAGTAAAAGTGGGGAAAGTAATTCGACTGAAGAGAGCAACCAGATTGAAGAGAGCGGCAAATCTTGCATCTTCATGCCGGATGCCAGCTATCTGGTTGAACCGGTAGAAGGCCTTTGGCTACTGGCCATCGATGCCAATGTGTACACGCCCAAAGGCAAGGTTTCGTCGCTGGAATTTAATGGTTCAGGCAATGCGGGTTACAACGCGCTGGTGGACTACAAACCTGAACTCCTTGATTGGATTGCCGGCGTAGTCAAGCGGGCTGAAAAGCACAACAAGCACCTGATTGCGTTCAGCCATTTTCCTATGGCGGACTTCTACGACAACACACAAAAGCAGCTGGCTGAGCTGTTCGGAGACACCGGCATGCAACTCAAACGTATGCCGTCAGCATCGACAACGCAGATCCTGTCTGATCTCGGATTGCGGTTGCACATGGCCGGACACATGCACCTGTACGACATTGCACAGCCCGAAGATACTGGCGGGCTGGTGAATGTGCAGGTACCGTCGCTGGCTGCCTATCAGCCAGGCTACAGCGTGGTTACCCTGAACAATGATGGCAGTGCTCAGGTTGATACCATCATTCAGCAGCAAGTCGACCGTTTCGATACCTTGTTCCCTGTGTATGCTAAAGAGTGGCAATACCGCAACCAGGCGGGGCTGATAAACTGGGATAAAACCATTCTGGATACACCGGACTATCTGGGGTTTACCGACGCGCATTTAAAAGAAGTGGTGCGTCAGCGCTATGTGGGTCGTGAATGGCCGCAGCCTCTGGCTACTTTCATTCAAAGCAAAACGGTTGGTGACGCACTGGAAACGCTGGTATGCGGCAATATCAGTCGCGTTACTGATGAAGCATTGCTCGCAATGCCCGCCATTACCTTGGCGAACGATTATTACCGGATGAGAAACGCCGGGCAGTTTGCCGATCTCGGTGGTCGGGAAGTGATCTACGAGCGCCTCAGTGATGCCACGTTACATTGTGAGTTGCCTGAAACTGCTCCTGTGCAAACGCAACAGGTGAGGCGCTTTGTAAAACTGCTCAGCAACGTGGCGGTATCACGAGACGTTACGTCAATTACGGTGAAGGGCGTTTAACAGGGCGCGGGCGCGCCCCGTTGGCAAATCATGACCAGCATGGGCTAGGTACCAAGCGCAAAGCTTGTTTTCTTTCTGCTGGCAACTAATACCATGAGTAGCCCAAGCAAAGCGGTGCCTGCGCCAGCTAAGGCTACCGCTGGTAATCCAAGACCTGCACTTATAACGCCGCCACCTAAAGCTGCGCCAACCGCATTGCCAAGATTGAACGCACCAATGTTCATGGCCGATGCCAGATTCGGCGCTTCGCTGGCTTCCTGTACCACCAATGATTGCAGCGGTGGAACCACAGCGAAACTGGCAATGCCCCAAAGGAAAATCAGTGGCACAACGATAACGGAAGAAGACATGGTAACGGTAAAGATCACCAGCAGCAGAATAACTGCAATTAACGATACGATTAACGTGCCGTACAAAGTGCGATCGGCATAGCGTCCGCCCAGCACATTACCCACTGCAAGCCCCACGCCGTAAAGCACCAGCATGGCCGTTACAAAGGTGGTTGAAGCATGGGTTTCTTGTTGCAGAATTGGCACGATGTAGGTAAATACCGTGAACATTGAACTGGCACCCACCACTGTTAACAGAAGCGCTGCCAACACAGAACCTTTGCTTAACACGGCTAATTCATTGCGAATGTTCGCTTTCTCCTGATTCACCAAAGGAGGCAAACTAAAGCGCAAGGCTATCATTGCCACTAAGCCGATAGCTGCAATGCCCAGAAACGCATTTCGCCAGCCCAGCGTTGTGCCCACAAAGCTTGCCAACGGAACACCGCCAACGGTTGCAATGGTAAGCCCTGAAAACATTGCCGCAACCGCCCCGGCGCGTTGATTCGGCGGCACTAATTGGGTTGCGACGACAGCGCCAACACCAAAAAATACGCCGTGATTGAACGAGGTAATAATGCGGCTAATCATCAAGGCGCTGTAACTGTCGGCCAGCGCGCTCATTAAATTACCCAGGGTAAAAATGCCCATGGACAATACCAGCAGGCGACGGCGCGGCATATTGGCAAACAGTAAAGTCATGACCGGCGCACCTACCAGTACTCCAAAGGCATAAGCACTAATGAGAATACCAGCTGTAGGTATCGAAACGCCTAAGTCATCTGCTATCACGGGCAACATTCCCATAGGAGAGAATTCTGTTACACCAATTCCAAAAGCACCAATGGCCAGCGCCATCAGTGGAAAGTTAATCTTCATGTTGAACTCAAGTTTATTTATGATACCAGGGAATATAACGACATAAAGAATGCCCGAGTAGTGGGGTGGGAAGCTAATCTGTTTTGCATTGGATTCACAAATGAAGCAAGTTAAAGCTGATAGAACGGCTGAAATGGAAACCTTTTTGACGGTGGCAACACTCGGCAGTTTAAGTGGGGCGGCCAGAGAACTCGGTCTAACACCATCGGCAGTAAGCCGGATGATGACCCGAATAGAAAAGCGTTTAGGTGTGCGGCTGCTTGTCCGTTCTACCCGCAAACTTTACTTAACCAGCGAAGGGGAATCTTATGCCCTGGCTGCTCGGCGGATCTTAAAAGATGTCGAAGAGACCGAGCGCGCCATTTCCGACCGCGCCAGCCCAAGCGGTTTAATTAAAGTAAGTACCGCAACAGCCTACAGTCGTTTGACCATGATTCCCTTGTACAAAGAGTTTTTAGAGCGCTACCCCAATATCAAAATTGAAGTCGAAGTGAGCGATAAAATCAGCAATGTGGCCGATGGCCATATTGACGTCGCAATTCGTTTCGGCCCTTTACCTGACAGCAATTTAACCGCCAGGCGCTTAGGTGAAACCGGCAGAACCATAGTCGCATCGCCGAACTACTTAGCACAGGCTGGCATTCCCGAAACCCCTGCCGATCTAAAACACTTTAACTGTTTGGATTTCAGTTTTCAGCGCATAGAGCCCGGCTGGCCTTTTCGTGAAAATGGTGAAGATTACATTTTGCCCATAGAAGGGAATATGACGTCGAACAATGGTGAAACGCTGGTTGAACTTACCATGGCTGATATTGGCATTACCCGGGTCGGCAACTTTCATATCGAACAGGCGCTCGCATCGGGACAACTTATTCCGCTGCTAGAAGACTTCAATCCACAAGACAAAGAAGTTATACATGCCGTGTTTATTGGCGGGCGACACATGCCCGCCAGAGTGAGGGTGTTTGTGGATTATCTGGTTGAGAAAATGGCTTCTAATTCCTAAGGATCATTTATCGCTTATATCATTCTGCCTGTGTTCACATGAACTGCAAATAAGGTTTTCTTTTGCAACGGACAGAGAGCGTTTTTGTTAGAATGGCAACCTCTATTGTCAGTATGCGCTACGCAGGTTGCTCCGGGGTTGCTGATGGTTAACGCTATTTAAGTATTTAAGGTCTGTTGTGAAAAAAACCGGTATTTTTGTCGATGTACAAAACGTCTATTACACCACCCGCAGTGCGTTTAAGCGCAACTTCGACTACAACCGTTTTTGGGCTGAGGTGACTCACGACAGGGAAGTGATGACTGCCAATGCTTATGCCATCAATCGTAACGACGAAAAGCAGAAGCAGTTTCAGAATATTCTCAGAGCTATTGGCTTTGAGGTGAAGCTGAAACCCTTTATCCAACGCGCCGACGGCAGTGCCAAAGGTGATTGGGACGTTGGCTTAACGCTGGACATGATGGAAGCAGCGGAACATTGCGACGTACTTGTACTGGTGTCTGGCGACGGTGATTTTGATTTGCTGGTTCAGCGTGCCCGGGAAAAGTACCAATGCGAAGTGGAAGTGTACGGTGTTGAAGCGCTGACTGCCGATAGCCTGAAGCGTGCAGCTGACCGCTTTGTGCCGGTGATGGATAATCTGCTACTCTAAGCGCCTTTTTTGTTCCCAGAATAACGACTACAAACCGGATTAGTTCATGCGCTTCAAACTCCCGTCATCAGCCAAAGCTGTGGCTTTATCATTACTCACTGTTCTCTCTTTTTGTGTAACGTCTTTCCATTCGGTGGCAGAAACCGCAGCCTGGGCTCAGCCTGAGAAGGAACTGATGGTACCGGTAGAAGGCGGCAAAATTTATGTGCGCGTAAATGGCCTTGAACATAAAAATGCGACACCGGTGATATTTATTCACGGCGGTCCGGGTGGCACGCATAATGGCTTTGCCGGTATGACGGAGCTGGCTAACGACCGTATGGTTATCATGTACGATCAACTCGACAGCGGTAAATCAGAGCAGCCGAACGATCCGGTCAACTGGCGGGTAGAACGATTTGTTGATTCTCTTGAAACGATTCGAAAAACCCTAGGGTTAGATGAGTGGCATGTTGTGGGCCATAGTTGGGGCTCGGCGCTGGCACTGGAATACTCAGCTAAATATCCGCAGCGCACCGTGTCTACGGTTTTAGGAGGCACGTTTATTTCGACGCCACATTGGATCATGGATGCAAACCTGCTGGTGAAAGCCGCCCCGCAAGACGTGCAGGCAACGCTGAAACAGTGTGAATCGGCTGCGCCGCCAGAAGGTGATGTATGTCGCAAGGCTTACACCAAACTTTATTCAGTTTATTACATCCGGGGTATTGGCACTGAAGCGGCCAGAGCCTATTACGAGAACGTAGGCGGCAACGGCTTTAATCCGCTTATCTACAACAAGATGTGGGGACCAAGTGAGTTCTCATCCACCGGCGTGTTAAAGAGCTACGATGCCACCCATTTACTGGCAGGCATCGACCCGATGAAAACTTTGTTCATGATTGGCCAGTACGATTCGGCTCGTATCGATACCGTACAGGATTATCTGGCACTGACACCGGGAGCAGAACTGGCTGTGGTGCCAGGTGGTGCACACGGTTTCTATAACGACCGGCCACGCATTACGTTTGCATTGTTGAAAAGCTGGTTGGACAGGAAAGATAAGTAAAGTTGCTCACTGCCACAGCTACTTTCGTGAAATAAACACTCCGCTGAAGCGGAGTGTAGTCATTGCATGTAAAGTACAAAACCTATCAATTTAACTAGCTTCGCTTTACCCGTTGTCTGAAGCCGGCAAGCCCGGCTAAAAGGCAACCCATCATTGCAAGGGTACCTGGCTCTGGTGCGTTTACTGATGGTGGTGGTGCATTGAAACCCGCTTCCCCGGAAACATAAAATCCAGCAAAGAAAATATTGTCGTTAACTGAAGGGTTAATTGTATCTACTGTGATCGAGCTATCGCCAACATTAATGTAGTTTGTCAGGTCGTAACGCTCTGTATCTTCGGCATAGGAAGGCATGAACGGTGAATAAGCATCGTCGAAGCTACCGAAGGTGATCAGGGAACCATTTGCCTGGTTTTCACCGTCATCAAATCCACCGGCATTTTCTGTAATGAGTGTACCATTGACTGAAACGTCAGAGGCCTGATTACAGCAACTAAAGCCTATACCTAGCACCATCTCTGCAAAGAATCCTGGCGAGGTAGGATCTAAAGGGGTTGCGAAGTTGATTGATGTTGTATCGCCGAGAATGTCCGAGAAACCATCCAGCAAGCCAACAGAAGCAATCGGTAAACTTGAATTTTCGTAAACGATAACCAGACCACTACCATCAACTGATGCACCACCGACGAGTTCTTCAATACTGAAATCGTAGATACCACCAGGGCCAGCATCGATAGTACTTTTCACAATGGAAGTTACGTCTGCTTTATGCATTCCTGTATGCGGATAACTTGGATTAGTGACTTCCGGGCCAAAGGTAACATTCACACCGTCTAGGGCCACAGTCGGCGTAGTGTTTGAACCTTGAGTCGCAGTGTAAAGGTAGGCAGCCACTACCGTAGAACCTGCGTCTACACTAGCGCTAACAATACCGCTATTACTTGAACCGCCCCATCCATCTGTGGACATTCCGACATTTCCATAATAAGTCGAACTTGGTATGAGGGCCCCGTATGATGAAGCTGACAGAGCAAGTGCTGAGATGCTTAAAGCCTTTAAAAGGCGCGACTTTGACTTTTGCATTACAAAATTTCCTATGATTTGACTATATCCTTGCTTAGAAGTTTTTCTAAGAATTTTTCCGCAAATTAAACGGCTAAATGCGAACTTGGCTTGTGCAAAAAATAAGCCAAATAAGGAAATTCTTATTTAACAGAAAGTTAAATGTTGTGTAAATTTTACACGGTTTTAATTGTAATTTTTACCGACAATAAAAAAGTACTAGATAGTACGTTTTTACTGCATGTTTAATAAATTGGAGGGTGAAAAAAAGTCGCCGAAGGCTCTTAACGTATATGAGGGCTAACGATATGTACCTGTTGATCGCGTTGCCTATCTTTCCGCTTTGCTTTTTTAAGTGGTGGGCATAAATCATCGTTGTTGTAGTACACAATACACTCCAGACACTGCACACATTCATTGTAATTAATATCACCTGTGGGCGTGATGGCTTTGATGTCGCATTTGTGATGACAAAGCGTGCAGGGGTTGCCACAAGCCTTGCGACGGGTAAGCCATTCACCGGCGTGGAAGTAACCCAGTACAGCCAGGCCGGCGCCCAGCGGGCAGACATAGCGGCAGTAGAACTTGTTGATCCAAAGGCCGGCAATCAGCAGGGCAACCGCATACAGCACAAACGGCCAGGTACGTACAAACTGCAATGTGATCGCGGTTTTGAACGGTTCCACTTCTGAGGCAATTTCAGCCACTCTCACTGAGGCGAAAGAGGTGATTACCAGGCCAATCAGAATGGCATACTTAACCCACCAGAGTTTACTGTGAGCGTCGAACGGCACCTTCTTCTGACGGATACGCAGCTTTTTCGCCACCCAGCCCACCATTTCCTGCAGTGCGCCAAATGGGCACAGCCAACCACAAAAAATACCGCGACCAACAATAAACAGACTAACGAATACGTAGCTCCAGAGAATGAACAGAATGGGGTCCATCAAGTACATATTGATGTCGAAACCATTGATCACACTTTGCAGGATTGGATAAATATTGACGATAGAAAGCTGTCCCTGCCACAGCCAGCCAATGAATATGAGCGTGTAGGTGAGGAAGCTCCAACGCACCCAGCGGAACAGTTTCTCGTTGGCTGACAAGCGGTGCTGAAAGATGAAAATTAGCGTAACCAGAATAAGGCTTACCACTAACACCGAAATATCCATGATGCGGTTTTCCCAAATCCGAACCCACGGCGCTTTCGGCGCTTCCTCTACCACGGCTTCGGCAAAATCAAACAGGGTTTCAGGCAGGCTGTAATCATCGTGCAGGTGCAGTTGATTGCGGATGAGATGGTTGCGGGCGATATCAATGTTCAGATTCAATGACATGGTATCGCCAGGGTTGAAGCCAGACTGGGTGTTTACCACGAATACCTGCACATCGTCGCTCTCAGGCATGCCTGCGCCCAACTGTTGGTCGGCATAACTGTAGAAGTTTAAATCCCGCATGGGGAAGGGCAAGTCATTCTGCGTCAGCGAAATGCGATTAGCTACCGTACCGGGTTTGAAGTCGTCTTCCAGATAGTTGAAGAAACCTTCCGACATCACCAGAAAAGCCTGCTCATTGGGCTTCAGTATTGTCATCAGGCGTTGATATTCGCTATCACCCAACAAATTACGCCCTATAGTCGGGGCGTTCAGGTAGGCGTAATACACGTCGAAGTTATCGTAAGAAAGGTCAAAGGTATCGCTGGGGAATGTATCAAGCTCAATGTTAAAGCCATCGGCCATATCTTGTTGGCTGATACGCCACTGACGTACCAGACCATCATCAAGCAACTGCTGCCAGTTCTTTTCTTCAAAGGTGTCTTTTGGTGTGGCCAACGGTGAACTGGCGAAGCCGGACAATAATTGACGCGCAACTTTAAGCGAAGACAACAAAATGGTGTCGTTAATGATGATCACCGACACCGTGGCTTTGGTAACGCCATCCACATGCACTATAGATGGGTCGTCCGGATTATTCTTGGCAGCAGAATCTACAATTACACGCTGGCCTACATTCACGCCTTCATACTGGTTTATGAAATTGAGCATGGGTTCCGGGCCAAGCCCGTGCAGGAAAATGGGCTCGTGGTGATTGATAATACGAATGCCTTTTACATTGCCGGCGGTGTCGATGCCGATAAGCAGGTTGATTCGGGTACCGGAAAAGCCCGACAGATTCACTAAATCGTTACTGGCAAATACATAGCCCAGTAATTCCTGTAACTGATAAACCGGTTGCACGGGGACATCGGTTTGCTTGTCGCCAATGAGCGTGGCTTTAGGAAAAATGGATTGGATAAGGGAATCATCGATACTGACTTCTTCGGCCAAAGTGGCGCATGTGCTGATGCAGAGTGAAATGAAGAAGAGGAGTCTTAAAAAGGCAGTATGGATGAATCCTGTCATGGGGGAGGTCCTTAAAAAGAGCTGGCGGCAGGTCCATGCCAGCTCTCTGAAGAAAAACTCGTAACAGGGTTGTGGGACCATAACCCTGTTACGATGCCCGCCTTACGAGCGAGGCAACTTGAAGGTCCAGACTGTACCGCCTTGGTTGATGTCTTTTACGCGTTTGGCAACTTCACCACCCCACAGAGGAACGGCGCCACCCCAACCAGACAGAACACTCAGATATTGCTCACCGTCCATCTCCCAAGTAATTGGAGAGCCGACGATACCTGAACCTGTATTAAACTTATAAACAATCTCACCGGTCTTCGCATCGAAGCCCATCAGATAGCCTTCAGGTGTTCCGGTAAATACCAGGTTACCCGCAGTAGCCAGAACACCACCCCACAGAGGCGCGCCGTTCTTGTACTCCCACACAGTTTCACCCGTTTTCGGGTCAACCGCTTTCAGTGAACCAATGTGGTCTTCGAATACTGACTTGATGGTGAAACCAGAACCTAAGTAAGCCGCACCTTTCTTGTAGCTTACTGGCTCGTTCCAGATGTCCATACCCCATTCGTTAGAAGGCACATAGAACAGACCTGTGTCTTCGCTGTACGCCATAGGCATCCAGTTCTTACCACCTAAGAATGAAGGTACTGAGAATACTGTTTTACCTTTCTCACCGTTCTCGCTTTCAGAAGGGTCACCAGGACGGCCGGTTTCAGTGTAGATAGGTGTACCGTCGTCGTTAAGGCCGCTCGCCCAGGTAATACCGCTTACGAATGGGAAGCCACGGATGAAATCGCCATTTTCACGGTTCAGTACATAGAAATAGCCGTTACGGTCGGCGGTTGCCGCTGCTTTAACCGTTTTACCTTTTGACTTGTAGTCGAAGGCAATCAGTTCGTTAACACCGTCGAAATCCCAGCCGTCGTGTGGCGTGGTCTGGAAGTGCCATTTGATTTCACCGGTATCAGGGTCGATAGCAAGACGTGAAGAAGAGTACAGGTTGTCACCAGGACGTAAGTGAGAGTTCCACGGTGCAGGGTTACCCGTACCCATGAAGATCAGATCTTGATCTGGGTCGTAAGTACCGCCAAGCCAGGTTGCTGCACCACCGGTTTTCCACAGGTCGCCAGTCCAGGTCTTGTTCGCTTCACCACCAGTGATGCCGTTTTCTTTGCCGTTCAGGTAACCCATGTGACCTTCAACGGTAGGGCGGGTCCATACCAGTTCACCGGTTTTCGCATCACGGGCTTCAACTTTACCCACGATACCGAATTCACCACCAGAAATACCGGTGATAACTTTACCTTTAACGATCATAGGCGCAGCAGTGAACGAGTAACCTGCTTTGTAGTCACCCATTTTCTTGCGCCATTTCACTTTACCGGTCTTTTGGTCAAGTGCTACCAGAATCGCGTCTAGTGTACCGAAGATAACCAGGTCGTCGTACAGCGCCGCACCACGGTTGATTACGTCACAGCAAGGCATGATGCCGTCTGGCAGACGAGCTTCGTATTGCCACAGCTCATCACCGGTTTTTACGTCGATAGCGTAAATACGTGAATAAGAACCAGTTACGAACATTACACCGTCGTGTACCAGAGGCTGTGATTCCTGACCACGTTGCTTCTCGCCACCTAGTGAGAATGCCCATACAGGGTGCATTTTCTTAACGTTTTTGGTGTTAAGCGTGTCCAGTGGGCTAAAACGCTGTCCGCGCGGGCCCATACCATAACTAAGTACGTCGCCGGTAGTTTTGGCATCGTTGAGGATGTCTTTATCGGTAACGCCTGCCGCTTGAACACCAACAACGGTGCTAAGAGACAATGCCAGACCGACAGCAGAGCTAATCAGGTGACGTGAAACTGTTCGACTTTTCATCATGTTTCTCCAGTAGTTCAACAGGTGCTTGAGGTGGTTATTCCACCTTTTTGCGCAACCGGCGCGCCTTTCTAAAACCTCGTTAAAGGTTGGGAGAGGTTTTTCCAGGTTGCCTAGCGTTATAGTTCAATCCGTCTTCCGGCGCGTTATTAGTTGGGCAACAGTCACTAAGCATAGACTATCTTCGGATGACGACAGCATCAGTATTAGCTAATGTTTTTTTAACAACCATTAAACCTTGGATTATCATTTTTAGTCCCTTAGTAGTACTACCTGCTTTTTTGCTTCGATAAGTCGAATCCGAATAGCTGTCTTCTCTCTGCTTTGCATTGATAGTGTTACGTTTTTTTGTGTTTTATATAAACGCTATGAATGTGAAAAGTGGCGCAAAAATGATGCTGAAAAAAGACTGTAATGCTGAAGATTTAGGCGTTGATAGGGGAAAAAAGCCCGATATGAAAACCGGGCTCCGTAGTATTGAATGGGGTGTCACCGGTTATTCGGCATAAAGGCCAGGAATAGTGTAGGTGACGCCGTACTTTTCAAAGATACTTTGCATGCGACCGTCTTTGATCATCGGCTCGGTGATGCCTTCAATGGCATAGGCAAGTTGTCGGTAATCCGTTTTGACTGCCATGCCGATATCCCAGGCCTTTATGCTCATGGCAGCTAAGCCGGTAGCATTGATGGTGTATTGTTCGGAGGCAGGTTGTGCCCACTCCAACTGAGACTGCATGCCAGCGACTGCGGCGACTTCACCCTTCTTGAACAAATCAACGCCATCGAAGGTGGTGGTTGTATGCACCATGTTCTTGCGCAAACGGCCGCCAATGGTCGAACCCAGAAAGGTGTCGGGCAACGAGTCGATTTCTACCGCAATTTTTTCATACTGAAAAATCGCCAGCGTATCGATGCCGTTGGTCTTTTCTGTGTTTTTGAGCAGCGCCCATTTCTCACGGTGGTAGGGACCAAACATAGCCACCATTTCATTGCGGGGTAAACCGTAGCCATCAATGCCATAGCTAAACTTGCGGTCGTAAGGGACACGCAACATTAAATCGGCTTTCTGACGAGTGATGATATGGCCTTTCCACACGGCCTGACGCAGGTCGTCTTCAAGGTTCTCGTCGGCATTGATCCACATGAACTCGGCTTTTACGCCCAAACCTTTGGCAATGGCATTGCCCACGTCAATGTCGATACCCGTCGGTTTGTCATTTTCCAGGTAGGAATAGGGAGGGAAATTATTGTACACCGCGATGGTGATGACGCCAGCATCGATGATGTCGTCATAGCTTTTGGCCTGAACTGAAAAAGCGCTGGCTGCTATAAAAGCAGTCAGCGCCAGGCCCGTTATCCAGCAACGTAATAAGCGAGCCATGGTCGTTACTCAGGCGTACCGCGAGTCTCGATGTAAGATTTAATCGCCCACATCGCTTCTTGGCTCAGAATGCCTTCAAACGGAGGCATATAAACGCGACCGTCGATTACTGCACCGTTACGGATACGCATCAGGAACCACTCATCAGCTTCTTCCTGGCTGAAAAATTCGTTTTCGTCATTAAGTTTACGCAAATCAGGCGTGATACCACCAGAGATAACTTCCAGACCGTGACAACGTGCACAGTTCTGGTTGTAAGCTGAGTCACCAATTTTGATGGCAGTTTCATTGCCGGTGAACGGGTTCGTTGTTTTCCATTCTTCACCTAATTGTGGTAACGCACTGGTATCGACAGCCTGAGGGGTAACGTCGCCGTGAGCAAATGCCTGCGCGGAAGACAGCGCAATCACTGCTGCAAGCGTGCTACGCATGATGGTAGAAAAAGTTTTCATGTGTACATCTCCAAAAGTTGTCAGATAGTGTCAATGCTGGTTAGAGTTGGCGGACAACTTCAGTTGGTTTTGTTGTATTTGCGACACAACCAGACACCTTTTACAAATTAGGATATAAGCGCTTTTCCTCCAATTGTACTAAGGTAGTAAACCTTTCATCCTTTAAGCTCATTCATTATGGCGGGGGCATCAACTAGTATTTAGTTCACCTTCGCGAAAAGGAGGGTCGGAATGACCGCCCTATATAAAAAAATAATAGCGAAACTTGCCAAGACCCTATGTTTACGTGCAGCGAAACATTGCTGTAAACGGTCGCGTCTGTTCCTTTCCCTGCCATTGCTTATGCTTTGTTTATCGCCTGTTCACGCCAATGAACTGACCATAAATATAGCGTACGTTATGCAAAGCTCCAGTAAACCTTCGCCATCGCTAGCGTTGTTTAAAACCCCTGAAAATAACGGCGTTGCGGGAGCAGAGCTGGGCATTGTCGATAGCAACACCACTGGGAAATTTTTAAATCAGCATTACGCCCTTCAAGTGATTGATGGGGCGGATTCTGACGAGCTTATCGAAGCGTTAAATAGCTGGCTTGCCACGAACCCCGGGCCCGTTATCCTTGATGTGTCGGATAAGGTGATGTCAGCAATACTGGCACTGCCTGAAGCTAGCAACCGGTTATTTATCAACGCCACAAACAAGTCAGATCGTTGGCGGGTTACCCAATGTCAGGCTGGGCTGGTACACACAGCCCCGAGCTACGCCATGCTAGGCGATGCACTGGGACAGTTTTTAATGGCGAGACGGTGGCGTGAATGGTTTATCGTAGAAGGTAGCAGCGAGGCAGATAAAGCCATGGCTAACGCTTATGTAAGAAGTTCAAAGCGTTTCGGCACCGAAATTACCGGTCGCAGAACCTGGACCTTCGATACGGACCTACGCCGTACCTCTCAGCAGGAAGTGCCTGCACTGACACAGGGTGAAGATTACGACGTGGTGCTGGTGGCTGATGCCGATAACCTGTTCGGCTTTTATCTTCCTTACAACACTTACCTGCCGCGCCCTGTAGCCGGTACGCACGGAATGAAGGCCGCTAGCTGGCATCGCAGTATTGAACAGTGGGGAGCACTGCAGTTGCAAAACCGCTTTTTTGATACCAATGGTCGTCCGATGAATGAAGACGACTACAATGCCTGGTTGGCCGTACGAGCGGTTTCTGAAGCCGTCACTCGCACCAAATCAGCGAATTCTGCTACGCTTTATCAGTATCTTATGAGTGATAAGTTCGATTTGGCGGCATTCAAAGGGCGTAAGCTTACCTTCCGAAACTGGAACGGCCAGCTACGACAACCCATTCCACTTGTTCAACCTGAATCTCTGGTTTCCCAGTCGCCTCAGCAGGGTTTCCTGCATCCGAATACCGACCTGGATACGCTGGGGTATGACAAACCTGAAGTGCGCTGCTCAATGGCACAGGAGTAAATAATGAAGTCTTGGATTTTACCTGCAATGATGATGGCTGCGAGCCCGGCGATGGCAGATATTGCCTACGTCTCGAATGAAAAAGATGACACTCTGACCCTAATTGATACCGACGCCCTAGAGGTATTGCAAACCATTGACGTCGGCATGCGCCCCCGGGGCATTATTTTCAGTCATGACTACAAATATTTGTACATTTGCGCCAGTGATTCCGATGCGGTGCAGGTACTGGATGTGGCAACCAATAAAATTATCCATAACCTGCCTTCCGGCGAAGACCCTGAACAGTTTGCGCTGCATCCTAACAATCACCACCTGTACATAGCTAACGAAGATGATGCCGTTGTTACGGTGGTCGATACTGAAAAGCGGGATGTGGTGGCACAAATCGACGTGGGCGTAGAGCCTGAGGGCATGGCAGCCAGTCCGGATGGAAAGTGGGTGATTAATACCTCTGAAACCACCAACATGCTGCATTGGATTGACGCCAGCACCCAGGAACTTGTCGACAATACATTGGTGGATCAGCGCCCCCGTCATGTGGAATTTACCAAAGATGGCAAAACCGTATGGTCATCTTCTGAGATTGGCGGCACTGTCTCCATTGTTGATGTGGCCAGCAAAGCCATCACACATACCATTAATTTTAAAATTCCCGGCGTGCACAGAGACAAGATTCAGCCTGTAGGCGTAAAACTCACCAATAACGGCAAATATGCGTTTGTGGCGCTGGGCCCGGCAAATCATGTTGCTGTAGTTGATGCGAAAACCTACGAAGTACTGGACTACCTGTTAGTCGGTCGCAGAGTGTGGATGCTTGAATTCGCCAACGATCAGAAATTACTACTGACGACCAATGGCGTGAGTGGAGACGTCTCGGTTATTGATACGGACGACCTGAAGGTAATTAAAACCCTGAAAGTGGGTCGTTACCCTTGGGGTGTGGCGGTGAAGCCGTGAGTCTGGCGCTGAACGTCGATTCGCTGCGTTATCGTTACCAGCAAAAGTGGGTGTTGGATAACGTTAACCTGCAACTAGAGCAGGGGCAGTTTTACGCCTTGCTAGGGCCAAATGGCGCGGGCAAAAGCACGCTGTTTAATCTGTTGTGCCAGCTGCTGCAAACCCGTGACGGCGCCATTGACGTGGCTGGTCACAGCACCTTAAAGGCACCACGAAAAGCGTTGGCAGCCCTGGGCATTGTGTTTCAGCAAAGCACGCTGGATCTAGACTTAACCGTTCAGCAAAATCTGGAGTACCACGCCAGTCTTCACGGCATGTCGTCAAAAGCGAGCAAAGCGGCTATCGAGCGTGAACTTGCTCGCTTTGAACTTATCGACCGCAAAAAAGATTCTGTACGTTCGTTAAACGGCGGCCATCGTCGCAGGGTAGAAATAGCCCGTGCATTGTTGCATGACCCGGCTATTCTGCTTCTCGATGAAGCCAGTGTGGGACTGGATATGCCAACCCGCGACAGCATCAATCAGCATATTCGTGGCTTGTGTGAATCACGGGGCATTACTGTGTTGTCGTCGACCCACCTGGTAGATGAAGTGTTGCCTGAAGACCACCTTATTCTGTTACATCAGGGCAAAATTCTGCTCGACAAACCCTGTCAGCAAGCGCTGGATGATGAGCAGGTGGGTGGCGTGAAATCACTGTACCGCAACCTCACCACTTCCGGGGAGGCAGCATGAAGTACTGGGTTGCTTTCAAAGGCATTGTAATTCGAGAAATGTGGCGTTTCTGGCATCAAAAAGCCAGACTGGTTAGTGCACTAGTGCGACCCTTATTATGGCTGGTGGTGTTCGCCGCCGGATTCCGGGCTGCGCTGGGTATTGCAATTATTCCGCCTTACGACACGTATATCACCTATGATGTATATATCATGCCGGGTTTAGCAGGCATTATCTTGCTGTTCAACGGCATGCAAAGTTCCTTGTCCATGGTGTACGACCGGGAAATGGGAAGTATGAAAATATTGCTTACCAGTCCGTTGCCAAGGCCGTTTTTGTTGGTGTCGAAACTGGTGGCAGGGGCGATTATATCGTTGTTGCAAGCATACGCTTTTTTCCTGATAGCCTGGCTGTTGGGCATTGAAGTGCCGCTGATGGGCTATGTATATGCTGCTCCGGCTCTGCTGATAACAGCCTTAATGCTGGGCGCTCTCGGCTTGTTGTTGTCGTCGTTTATCAAGCAGTTAGAAAACTTCGCCGGGGTAATGAATTTTGTTGTCTTTCCCATGTTCTTTCTTTCCTCAGCGCTTTATCCGTTGTGGAAACTTAAAGAGTCGAACGAGTGGCTTTATTGGGTGTCAGCGTACAATCCCTTTACCCATGGCGTTGAATTAATACGATTTGCTTTATATGAAAGCTGGAATCCTACGGCAACATGGGTCACTCTTGTTACCACAGTCGTATTCTGCGGCGTGGCAATTTGGGGGTACGATCCGAAGCGTGGTATGCAACAAAAGAAAAAACCAAGCAAGTAGACAGCTTAATGCTCGACAGCGCTATGCTGAATTGACTACTATTCGTTTAGAATTAACAAAAGGTTTACAATTATGGTAGAGATCCTGGTTGCAGACGATCATCCACTTTTTCGTTATGCCATTACAGATTTCGTAGAGCGCAATATCGCTGATACAAAAACTGTTACCTGTACTGATCTCGATGCTGCCATTGAGGTCGCAGAAGAAAATCCAGACATTGATCTGGTTTTGCTCGATTTAAACATGCCTGGCATGGACGGATTAAACGGTATTGTTCGATTCCGAAATCAGTTTCCGGAAATTCCCATTGTGATCGTCTCTGCTGAAGAAGATAAAAACGTGGTATTGCAGGCGTTCACCTATGGTGCAGTAGGCTTTATTACTAAATCGTCCAGCTGCGAGCAGATTGTAGCAGCGTTAGAGCAGGTGCTCTCGGGTCAGGTTTATTTGCCGCCAGATATTATTCGCAAAGGTGGTAGCAGCAAGCCGAAGGACGACAGCAATTCACAGCAAATCGATCCTAAACTGATTGCAGCGTTAACCCGCCGTCAGCTACTGGTATTTGAATGTATTGCTAAGGGTAAGTCGAATAAACAGATTGCGTACGAACTCAACATTGCCGAAACCACGGTGAAGGCGCACGTATCGGCCATTCTCAACAAACTTAACGTGCACAACCGCATTCAGGCGGCCCTGTGTGCCGCCAGCATCGACTTTAATCATTATTTGGTGCGCTAAAGGGGCTAATAAACGCCCCTCTAGCCTTCTGCTGTGCGTTCAGCCTTTTTCGACATCAGGTTACTCAACGCCAGTTTCATTTTGTGAGGCTTAACCGGCTTGTTCAGCAATGAATAGCCTTTGGCCCGCACCGACTGACGAAGCTCGTTGGTGTAGTTGGCGGTGATCATAATCACAGGCACATCGCTGCCTAACTCTCGCTCTACAATTTCCAGTGCGTCAAAGCCCGTATCTCCATCGTCGAGGTGGTAATCGGCAACTATCAGGTCGGGTTGTAAGTCTTTTAGCCAGTTATCTCGCGCCAGTTCTTCCAGTGTTTGTACGCTGGTCACATCAATGCCCCAGCCGGTGAGTAACTCTTCCATACCACGACAAATGGCTTCGTCGTTATCAATAATCAGTAGGTTTGCACCTTCCAGGTGACTATTAAACCGGTCTTGAACGGTAGGTTTAATGGGTAAATCTGCTGTACTGCGTTGAGTACCAAAGGGCAGGGTTACCGTGAAGCGGGAACCTTTGTTCTCCACTGATGCTACGCCGATTTTGTGATTCATCACCGTAGCGAGTTTATCTACAATGGCCAGACCTAAACCCAAGCCTTGATCGTGACGTCGTTTTTTCGCTTCTACCCGGTTGAATTCCTGAAATATCTCGCTGAGTTTATCTCCCGGAATACCGATACCGGTGTCGCAGACCTGAATTTCAAGGCCGTGGGCTTTGCGTCGCGCACCCAGCAGAATGGTGCCTTCATTGGTGTAGCGAATGGCATTGGAAAGCAGGTTTCGTAGGATACGGGCCAGTAGATAGCCGTCGGAATTTACCACTCTGGACGAGTTACGGAAACGGAATTTGAGCCCTTTAGCTTCTGCTTGAGGACGGAATTCGGCTTCCAGATTTGTCATCAAATCTTCAACCGCAAAGTCGTCGAGTACGGGCTCGATAAGGCCTGCTTCCAGCTTAGAAATGTCTACCAGGGCGGTAATTAGCGATTCGAGATTTTCCAATGAATAACTTAATGAATTCGTCAGCTTTAGTGCTTCTGGTTGTAACTTTTGTTCGGCCAGTGCACTAACAAACAAGCGTGCGGAGTTCATAGGTTGAAGTAAATCGTGACTGGTGGCGGCCAGGAACTTACTTTTCGATTCGTTGGCGTGGTCGGCCTCGCGCTTGGCTTCCAGCAAGTGGATTTGCGCTAACTGGCGGTCCTCAATTTCTTTGCGCAACTGAGCGTTAATTTCAGAAATCTTCTTGGTACGCTGATTAACCCGCTGCTCCATGTAATCGTAAGCATGTTTAAGGGCCCGGGCTGTTCTGCGTTGTTCGGTGACATCCTGTTCAAGGGCAAAAAAGCCCACCACGTTGCGGTCGTGGTCGAAATGGGGAATGTAGGTTTTATTGGAGATCCGGCTATTGCCATTCTCCATGGTACTTTCTACTTCAAAGTTCACCGATTGCCCCAGCATCGCCCGCTCAATGTAGATAAACAGATTATTGAAGGCCTGCTCACCCAACACGTGGCGTAGATGCTGACTGATGATCTCTGAACGCGAGCGGTGATACCACTTTTCGAATTCGCGGTTAACGAACTCGTAGCACATGTCTTTATTCACGTAGGAAATAAGCGCGGGCATGGCGTCGGTAATTAAGCGTATGCGCTGCTCACTTTCCTGTAATGCACGCTGGTGATGACTGCGTTCGGTAATATCTGTAAAGGTATTAAGCATGCCGCCAGACGGGATCAGATGGCTCTTGAACAATAACACACAGCCATTTTGCATGGTCACTTCTGTTTCGCAGAAGCCGTCGTCGTTGAGTTGTTCAGATAATCGTAACGCGGGCAGGGCGTGTAATTCGCTGTTGGCGAGTAGGTCATCATACTTGTCGCCTCGGCGTACTTCACTTTCCTGCAAACCGGCGAACTCAAGAAACTGCTGGTTCCAGGTTTCCAGCTCATTGTTTTCGTTAATGAGCGCCACACCCTCAGTCATGTTTTCAAGGGTAGACTTCAAGAGCTGCGCTTGTTCCGCCATGGCGGTTTGATAGCGAAGCTCTTCGGTTTTCTTAATGTTGGTGATATCGGTATACACCACCACCAGGCCATTTTCAGCGGTTTTCCTTTCCGACATCTGAATCCAGGTGTCGTCGCGCAATTTAAAAATCGTCTGGGTAATGGATTCCGGGAAGGCACTGACTTTGCGTTGAACTTTGCAGCTATGATCGACTAACGGCAGCGATGCGGCAGTGATTTGCTGAAAAGTTGTGACACCCATTTCGAACTTAATGCCGAAACGGTTCCAGAATTCACGGCAACGACTGTTTACCAGGACAATTTTGCGTTCGGCGTCGAACAACACAAACGATTCTGAAATACTCTCGATGGCGTCGGTGAGGCGTTGTCTGTCTTGATCTGACGATACCCGGCTAATTTCCGCTTCGTGGCGAGCCTGATCGAGTTGTTGGTTTGATTCTTCAAGCCGGTGCAGGGTTTGCTGAAGCTTGTAGGTACGCTCTTTGACCTTGTCGGCCAGCAGTGCCGCGTCTTCAAAGCTTTGATAAGCATCACTGTGGTTGCCCCAGCCCATTTCCACACGGCGCATTAATACCGAATTGATCTTAGTGAGCTTTTCGTTTTCGTAACGAAGCCGTTCCAGTTCGTCGGAAGCGGCTTCAGTTTCAACGGCCGGGTAGGGGCTATGAGTAGGTATGTTCTGGCTGGAATTCGTCACGGGGATATCCTATAGCAACACCAGTGAAGGTATGATTAAGGTGTAACCCATTGATTTGCTCACCATAGGTATTAAAGCCAATGACATTGTGCTCCCGGTATAACGCAGACATTTCTGTTTCCAACTGATACTCGTCAACTTCAGCGCGGCGATGCACGCAATCGAAGCCAATAAGCAGTTGGATCTCACCCACTGATTCTTCCAATAAATTAAAGATCATTGAGGTATGAGAAAGCAAGCCAGGTGAGGTCATTTGTGTAAGCACTACGCCTGCGTCTATTGCGCAGAAGAAGGTAAGGCTGAGGTCGTCATTAACCTGCTGAATACTACGAATGTAGAGGTGATCACCAATCTGAACGGCCAGTGGATACATGGCAAACGTGCGAGGATTGAGATCTTCCAGTTTCAGGTTATTTATGCGGCAGTATTCCAGTGCAGCGGGCTCGGCATTAAACTCTTGTACCACACGTAAATTGGGTGATACTTGAGTGACTACCAGTTTTTCCTGTTGCGGAGCCAGATGATGCTGCGAAAATACTTCAAACATACAGGTGGTATTCACCAGCATGAATACGGCAGCGTCGCTGTAGAATTTACCGTTATAGAAAACCTGGGTATCAACAAAATGCTGGTCATCACCGGCAGAACCACCCACCAGCGGCACTTCATGCAAACTGGTGCTCAGAGCGGCAATTACCTGCTCCTCGCGGATAGATAATCCGTCGAGTAATGTCATAGCAAAGCAGTGTTTGTCGATGGGAGTCGGCGTGACCGCTTTCTTACGTAGATTATCCATCATGCTGGCAACCAGAACATCGGCGTCGTTCTTAGTAAACGCCGTCAGGTTCTCAATGAGTACTGACTCCACTGCAAAAGACTGATGGCTTAAACCAAACGCACTAATGCTATGTTTACAGTATCCCAGAGGGGTTATTTCACCCGCCGATGTGCACCCGATAACGGTAATATCAGGGAAGTAGCGCGATAATTCACGGGAGAGTAACTCCAGCGGATATCGTGTGCAGCAATAAAATACCACGCAGGTAGGCTCACACGGAGCAAGTGCCCGATAGATTTCAGCAGCAGCTTTTACCGGGTCTTGATTTTCACTCCCGGCGCGGGCTACACCGCTGACTACGTCGTGGGCGACAGCCAGTTGTGCTTGTTGACGACTCATGTTTCCTCCAGAGGTATGGAGGAATAATATCTGTTTCACAAATGCTTAACAACAATGTTGTGCAATTTCACATACGGACTCACCTATCTGTGTCTCCATAAAGGAGTGCCGGGAAGGCGTTATACAGTGGTTTGCATACCTCATTGACCGCCTCATCGTGGAGGAATCGCGGGCGGGGCAGTGAGATAATTTCCTGGTGCACAATGGTCATGGGCTTTGCGTCTAATATCAGTACGCGGTCGGCTATGGTGACGGCCTCCTTCAAATCGTGGGTTACGTAAATAATGCTGAAAGGCTTTTCCTTTTTCAGCGTCAATAATAATCGTCGTAAACTCTCTGCGGCTGGGGCATCCAGTGATGAAAAAGGTTCATCCATGAGTAATACGCCAGGGTTGAACATCATCGCTCTTGCCAACGCTAAGCGTTTGGCCATGCCGCCAGACAAGCGGGCCGGATAGCTGTTGATGTCTTTTTCCAGCCCGACCAGTGAGAGCAGTTTTTTGGCTTCGCTTTGCGGATCAGGGTGGGAGGCAGGAGCAACCAATGTGATATTTTCTAACGCAGTGAGCCAAGGCATTAGGCGAGCTTCCTGGAACATTAGCCCAACGGGACGTTCTGGTACATTGGCAATGTTACCGTCGTAATCGGTATCAAGCCCGGCGATAATGTTTAACAGCGTACTTTTCCCGGCCCCAGACGGGCCAATCAGGGCTACAATTTCACCTTCTTCGACGGAAAAATTCAGATCGGCGATTAGAGGGGTAGCGGCTTCAAATGCCTTTAGTTTAACTTCAATTCTCATCGTTGACGCCACCCTGACACCCTTTTTTCAAGCGGGCGTAAAACCAACGCCTCAATGCCGTATACAATGCTAACAAAGGCTAACGTGTAGGCTAAAATGGCGGTGATATCGAACAGTTGGAAATAGGTAGAAAGCTGAAAGCCAACTCCATTACTGCAGCCAATAAGTTCTACTACCAGTACGATTTTCCACACTAGGGCAAGGCCGCCTCGTGCAGCCGCGATGACATACGGATAAAGCTGAGGTAAATACACCTTGCTGAAGGTTCGTAGTGGAGACAATTGGTAAACTTTGGCAACTTCCATCAGTTTGCTGTCTACGGCACGGGCGCCTTCTCGTAGGGTCACCGCCACATTTGGCGCCTTGTTTAACACCACAGCCAGGATAGCGGCGATATCGTTCAGACCGAACCAGATAAAGCACAGGATGATGGTCACCAGTGCGGGCACATTCAACATGAGTGTGAGAATGCTGTCCGCCCAGTCGTCAACTCGTTTGCTATGACCCATAACCAGGCCGATGGCAATGCCGATCACCATTGCAATAGAAAAGGCAATGCCAACACGAAGCAACGTTTGGCCGAGGTGATACAGTAGCGGGCCTTGCAGTTCGCTACCTAAGCGGGAAAATACATCTGTTGGCGCAGGCAGTAGGGCAGGATTAAACGCGACTACGCACACCTGCCAGAAAGCCAGTAACAGGCACACAGATGCCAGCCGCTTCAATACCGGAAGCTGGTACCAGTGCGGTGTGCTGGCATTTAGTTCGCCAGACACGCTATTCCCATTGCCAAAGGATGGCTTCTGGTAGGGCTGTGAGGTTACCGGTGACATCATTGTCTTCCTGGTTGGCTACAAGCATGGCAAACACCTTCGCCATGGTGGGTTCGGTTTGTTCGGTCACGTGGGTGAAGACACCATCACGGAATCCGGCAATAAGGTAAGGCTGCGCAGGTTGTGGATAGCGGGTGAAAGCAGGTAGCGATTGCCACACATCGTCCTGTTCTTTCATTTTGTGTTTCGCGTCAGCTGACAGCGCCAGAAATTGATTAATCGCGCTACGGTGCTCATTGGCCCAGTTTTCACTGAAAACCCAGCCTAGTACCGGTAATTTTGTCTCGATGCCTGAACCTTGAAGTAAATCTTCCATTGTCAGCAGTGTCGGCATGCCTTCAGCGTTGAGTTGCGCAGCGTAATGCCAGAAGTTGAGAACACCGTCCAGATCGCCTTGTTTTACCAGTGCATTGAGCATAGGCGGCGCACCGAATTTAACGGCGATGTCTTTGCCCAGTATTAATCCGGTTTGTTGCTGAATAAATGTTTTGAATAGCACCCAGTTTTTATTGGTTTTCCCACCGGCGATACCGATGGTTTTGCCTTTTAAGTCACTGAGTGAATGAATGTTTGCGTTGTTTCGAACAACAAGTTGGCCACCGTTAGATGAGTAGGGAGCGAAACGGTATTCGCGGCCAAGGCCTTTTTGTCTGGCAACCCATAGCCAGTCGTTGAGAATGACGTCTACTTTTCCGCCCTGAAGTGCGACAAGTAACGCCTGAGTAGATGCCAGTGGTATCGCCTCTACTTGAATATCATCGTTTTTTTTCAAGCCTAGGTGTTCAATGGCCTGCATCTCCCAGTTCACTGTGCCGTACTGTAAAACACCCACGCGGACAACGTCTTTGGCAAACGCGTCTTTAACCAGCATAAAACTGGAGAACAGGAGGCTTAACAGAAACAGAATGCGCGGCAATGCAGTCATAAGGTACTTTTTTCTTCTAGGTTTTGAGAATGGCTTACCTTATTAAGCGTAGACCAGCAGAGGAAAAAGGTACCCGCCAGAATGACGGGTACCGGACTTACGCCTTTTCAGGCAACGCTTTTAGAAAAAGCCCAGCGGGTTGATGTCGTAGCTGGTCAGCAGGTTTTTAGTTTGCTGATAGTGGTCAAGCATCATTTTGTGGGTCTCACGACCTACACCTGATTTCTTATAACCACCGAACGCGGCGTGTGCAGGATATGCGTGGTAGCAGTTCATCCATACACGGCCAGCTTCGATACCACGACCCATGCGGTATGCACGGTTAGTATCACGGGTCCATACACCAGCACCCAGACCAAACTCGGTGTTGTTAGCGATGGCCAGTGCTTCCGCTTCATCTTTAAAGGTAGTCACGCCTACTACAGGACCAAAGATTTCTTCCTGGAATACACGCATGTTGTTGTTGCCTTTCAGCAGCGTAGGCTCGATGTAGAAACCTTTGTTGAAGCCTTCGATGTTAGCAGGGCCGCCACCGATAAGGACTTCTGCACCTTCTTTCTTACCAATTTCCAGGTAGCCCAGGATCTTGTCATACTGCTCAGCAGATGCCTGTGCACCAACTTGAGTATCAGTATCCAGCGGGTTACCACGTTTGATTTGTTGAGTACGTGCAACTACCAGAGAGATAAAGTCATCGTACATATCTTCTTGGATCAGGGCACGTGAAGGACAGGTACATACTTCACCTTGGTTGAAGAAGGCCAGAACAGTACCTTCCACACACTTGCTGAGGAACTCATCTTCATGCTTCATTACATCAGAGAAGTAGATGTTAGGCGACTTGCCACCCAGTTCCACGGTTGAAGGAATGATGTTCTCTGCAGCGCACTTCAGAATGTGAGAACCAACCGGAGTGGAGCCTGTGAAAGCAATCTTAGCAATACGCTTGCTAGTTGCTAGTGCTTGACCCGCTTCTGCACCGTAACCGTTGACTACGTTCAGGGTACCAGGAGGCAGAAGGTCACCGATAACTTCCATCAGTACCAGAATTGAAGCAGGCGTCTGCTCAGCAGGCTTCAGAACGATACAGTTACCCGCAGCCAGTGCCGGCGCCAGTTTCCACGCTGCCATCAGCAGAGGGAAGTTCCAAGGAATGATTTGACCTACTACGCCCAGCGGCTCGTGGAAGTGGTAAGCAACAGTGTGCTCGTCGATTTCACCGATGGTACCTTCTTGTGCACGGATACAGCCTGCGAAATAGCGGAAGTGGTCAGCGGCAAGAGGAATATCGGCGTTCAGTGTTTCGCGTACTGCTTTACCGTTGTCCCAAGTTTCAGCTACTGCCAGCTTTTCCAGGTTTTCTTCAATGCGGTCTGCAATTTTCAGCAGAAGCAGAGAGCGTTGTTGTACAGACGTTTTACCCCAAGCAGCTTTCGCTCTGTGAGCGGCATCAAGTGCCAGTTCTACGTCTTCTGCAGTAGAACGTGGGATAGAACAGAATACTTCGTTGTTAACCGGTGAAACGTTGTCGAAGTACTGGCCTTTTACTGGAGCGACCCATTCGCCGCCGATGTAGTTGCCATATTGTTCTTTAAACGTTACAACCGAGTCTTGTTGTCCAGGTGCTGCGTAAATCATAAGTATTACTCCGGTTTTTCAATTTTAAAAGCGTTGCCAGATCGCGGGTTTTAGTCTGCGGACAGCATTTTCGTCTGTCCCGACCCCGGCCCCGCGGACCGGAAATGAATGACTGTTATTTTTCTGGCAATCAAATAACAGTTTAGAAATTCACAATGCCGCCAATCGCGATAGTGTCGGCTTCTTCGTCACCGAGGATGCCGCTGAATTCACTGGTGGCATACTCAACCGCGAAAGTGACGTGGCTGTTGTAGTTGTAGAACCAAGCAACCTGCATCGCTTCGTGGCCGATGTAGTCAGAATCTTCAATTTCGTTCTCACCGTAAGACACCACAAAACGGTGATCGTCCATTTTGTATGAGCCTTGAACCAGATAACCGCTGCTATCTAATTCGTTCATGTTCATGTCGTACATCGTAACTGGGCCTAAACCAAGCGCTGCTTCTGTTGGGCCAAGCAAAATACCGATACCTTCACCGGTGTAGCCTGATGCATGCAGTGCAAAGCCACCAAAGCCCACTTTTACGCCGTAAGAAGTTCCTGTTGAGTCAACGTCACCCATGGTGTCTGACTCTGAACTTTGGTTCAGGAAACCAACCCAAGCTGTTACATTACCGCCGTCGAAATCTGTTGAGTAAGTGGCTTCCGCTTCGATGCGTGGTGCAGATTCTTCGCGGTCATCAGCCGCATTTACCGGTGATGGATCGATTGCTGCGATTGCTACTTTGAAACCGCCACCAAAAGTCGGAGTGGTATAACGAATTTGAGAGGTTGGCATAGGGTAGGTGTAACCGCTGCCGATGTTACCGAATGAAACGCCCTGACCGTCGATAAGACCAAGCGTGTCATTCACGTTGCCGTAACCCATCAGGATTTCGTCTAAGAAAATGTTGTTACGGTTGAACAGAGTAAAATCTTTACCCAGTAACACTTCACCCCAGTCTGAACCGAGTGTTGCGTAGAACTGACGTACATCAATACCGGTAGAAGTTACTGTGCTGTTGCTGTCATTGATGGTGACCCAGAAAGAAGAGCGTCCACCTACTTTCAGGCCGTTGATGTCTTTGCTGAAGTTCATTCCCAGCCAGTTTGGCAGGAAGCCCATCTTAACGCGAGACTGGTCGCGTGATGTACCAGCAGCATCGCTTTCTGTGCTGGTATTTACGTAAAATGTGTTGAAAGATGCGTCTACAGATACTGTAGCAACTTCTGCGTCATCATAAATCTTGATGGCTGCATTGGCGCTTGAGCAAACCAGTGCTGATACGGCTAAGGCAAGAGGCTTGAGGCTTGAGGCTTACGTTCTTGTTTTTCATGTGTTTCACCTATCTTTGATTTGTTTAGTTTTCGTATAGGCGGAGCAACAATTCACTTCGATCCCGGGTTACTCATGCCCATTGTTCACTGATGCGTTGCCAGCGAACTTTTTTGATGCTTCGAGTATTGTTGTCGGGGGCTAAATTGGAAACTCGTCGATAGGGGTGATTCGCTTATCCTTTAGTCCGTCAATGAAATGAAACTATAGGTGTACTTCCAAAGTAGTAGTATTGGCGGTGGCTTCAGGTAGCGCTAAAAAGTACCATTAAAACAAACCTGAATGAGGCCGTGCGCAGGCTTCCCCCACTGTTTTTTTCCACTTACTATTGAGACAGTTCAAGCTGTCTGTAATCCATTTTGAGAGAATTATGACTGCAAAGCGTCACACATCATTTCCGTTGAGCTCGCTGTACTGTGCCCTTTTGACTATCGGCGCAGTCTCTTCTGCGGCAGCGCAAACTGAATCGGAAAGTATTGAGCACATCACTACCACTGCATCCCGCACTGGCACAGACAGCTTTACCCAACCGGTAACGGTAAGTAGCGTAGAGGAAGACGACATTGCCCTTTTATCGGCAACACATATCGAGGAAGTGTTCGATAATATCGCCGGGGCGCAACTACAACGCGGTAACGGCCAGGAATATCTTCCAGCATTACGTTCACCGGTATTTTCGGGGCCGGGTGCCTGTGGCGGCTTACTTACTGCCGAAGACGGCATTCCCCTGCGAGCGGCCGGTTTCTGTAACATTAACGAATTGTTTGAAGCCCACAGCGAAATGGCCCAGCGAATTGAAGTGTTAAAAGGACCCGGCTCGGCACTTTACGGCTCCAACGCTATTCACGGCGTAGTGAACGTGATCACGCCAGATACCACTCAGGGTGGCGGTATGACGGGTTTTGACTATGGCTCCTACGGCTATACACGATACAAGCTGCGTTCTGGCTACGACGCTGGGAACACCGGCGTTGGTATTAATGCCAGTGTGACCAGTGATAATGGTTACCGTGTAGATGAGGGGCTGGACCAGGAGAAAGTGAATCTTCGTCACCGCTACGAGGGTAACCAATTTTCTGTTAATACTGGTCTCACATACACCAACCTGGAGCAAGATACGGCGGGTTATATCAGCGGCACCGACAGCTACAAAGATAAAGCACTGGCGCAGGGTAATGAAAACCCGGAAGCTTATCGCAACGCCCGTTCACTGAGACTGTGGAGCAAGGTAGCAATGACGCTGGATAACGGCGATGAAATCATTGTGACCCCTTATTTACGCGATCAGGACATGGACTTTCTGATGCACTTCCTGCCAGGCCAACCCATTGAAAAAAACAGCCAGCGTGGTGCGGGCATACAAACGCTGTGGTCTCATGAACTGGCTGACAATATGACATTGCAGGCCGGTGTCGATGGCGAATACACCTCCGGTGATTTGCTGCAATATCAGGACTCGCCAACCGTAGGCTCTGCATTTCTGGTAGAAACCATTCCTTCCGGTCGTCACTACGATTACAGCGTAGACGCCACTGTACTTGCGCCTTTTGCAGAACTCAGCGGAGACATCGATAACTGGCACTGGAGCGCGGGCGTGCGATATGAGCACACCAAATACGACTACACCAATAATATGAATGCAGGCCGGGTACGGGAAGATGGCACCACCTGTGGTATGGGGGGCTGCCGCTACACCCGTCCGGAAAGTCGCGATGACAGTTTCAGTAATTTCTCGCCAAAGTTAGGCGCATCGTATTCGCTATCAGACGATTTACTAGTGTACGGAAACCTTTCGCGGGGCTACCGCGCGCCACAAGCCACCGAGCTTTACCGATTGCAACGCGCCCAGTCTGTTGCCGATCTTGAACCGGTGGTTGCCGACAACATCGAAATTGGTCTTAAGAGCAAAGGCGACGTACTTCGCTATAACTTGTCGGTGTATCAGATGGATAAAGACCACTTCATCTATCGTGACAGCGATTATTTCTATGTGGCCAACGGCAAGAGCCGTCATCAGGGCGTTGAGCTTGAGATGGAATGGCAGATGAACGAACAGTTCGCGTTAATTGTTGCTGCCACCGCAGCGAAACATACGTACCGCCATTCACAGCTTTCTGGCGAAATAGACATTAACGGCAATGACATGGATACCGCGCCAAGACACGTAGCCAACACCCGCCTTCGCTACACGCCTGCGGAAAACATTATTGCTGAACTGGCGTGGAATCACGTAAGCTCGTATTACACCGATCCGGAAAACCAGCACGAATATGATGGCCACGACATTGTGGACCTGAGAACCAGCTGGGATATCACACCGCAAATGACGGTGTCTGGACGAATTAATAACCTGTTTGATGAAGCATACGCAGAACGCGCAGACTACACCTCATTCAGCGGAGACCGCTATTTCCCCGGTCGTCCGAGAAACTACATGGTTAGTCTCGTTTATCGTTGGGAATAATATTTCCAACCGTATTTAAGGTGGTGAATCTGTGATGTCTGGCATCTGGCGCTTCCGGCTGAGGAGGACGTTGAGTCGCTGAGTGTCTGGTGCGCGCATGGGGGAGGCGTTGATTTCTCAGAACCGTCTGCCGCAGGGATGCGGCAGCCGAGGCCCCATGGATGGGTTTACGCCGTGTTCTGAAAATCAACGCCGACCCCTTGCAGAAGCGCCAGACATTCTTGCTGAACTCCCACCTCATCCGCGCGCCAGACGTGCAGCGGGCGTTTCAGCACCACACGCAGTTTTTCGAGCTATTGGATGACACCGTTTTCAAGACATTCAATAGCTGGAAAAATTGTATTGAGGAAACATCATGAAAAAGATCGTCGTTGTTGGCGGTGGTGCTGGAGGTCTCGAATTAGTGACACATCTGAGTCACAAGCTGGGCCGCAAAGGTGAGGCAGAAGTTATTCTGGTTGATCGTAGCCAGACACACGTGTGGAAACCTTTACTTCACGAAGTGGCGGCCGGGGTTATTGATAAAAACTCCGACGGTGTGGATTACCGCATGCACGCCGTGCGCCATAAATACCAGTTCCAGTTGGGCAATATGCGCCAACTGGATAAAGATAAAAAGCAGATAATTCTCGACCCCCTTAACGACCGCGACGGCAAAGAAATCTTGCCAGAGCGTACTATCGACTATGATTACCTGATAATGGCCCTGGGCAGTGTTTGCAACGATTTTGGTACCCCCGGCGTGGCCGAATATTGCTATAAACTCGACTCTTTGGCCGGTGCTGAACGTTTCCATCGGGCGTTACTGAATCAGCTACTACGCATCAATCAATCTTGTACCGCGCAGGATATGCTTCACGTTGCCATTGTTGGCGGTGGTGCTACGGGGACCGAACTGGCGGCACAACTTCACCATATAGCCAACCTCGCCCGGGCGTACGGTATGCCGGAAATGTCTGCCAAGCGTTTAAAGGTGTCCATCATTGAAGCTGGCCCTCGTATTCTGCCCGCACTACCTGAAAAAATAGCTGCATCAGCTAAGAATGCGCTGTTAAAACTGGGTGTAGAAGTACTTGAAGGCGCTATGGTGTCTGAAGCCACAGAAAAAGGCTTTAAAACCAAAGACGGTCAGGAAATTGATGCTGACTTAATGGTGTGGTCAGCAGGTGTGAAAGCACCGGATTTCCTGGTGGATATGGGCATTTTTGAAACTAACCGTGCCAATCAGATTTTGGTGAACGAGTATCTGCAAAGCACCATTGATAACCACATTTTTGCCATCGGTGACTGCTGTGGCTTCAAACAGAAAAACGGCAACTGGGTACCGCCTCGTGCGCAGTCCGCACACCAAATGGCCACCACTGCCGGTGAGAACATCATTGCTATGTTCCGCGACAAGCCTTTGAAAGAATATGAATACAAAGACTATGGCTCGCTGGTGCATCTGAGTAAATACAGCACTGTCGGCAGCCTGATGGGCGCATTGTCTAACTCCAGCATGTTCATTGAAGGGCGACTGGCGCGTCTGGTTTATATTTCACTGTATAACATGCACCAGTTTGCCGTACATGGTTGGTTTAAAGGCACCATGACATTGATGAGTCGCAAGGTGGGCAATATTGTGGGTCATAAACTCAAGCTGCACTAGCACCGTATAAAAGCCAACGTAATGGGTTAGAGAGTCAGGGCTTCTGGCTCTCTTTTTTTATTTATGAAGGCTGAATCGAATTTGCGCACTTAAATGGTGTTAAAGCGATGATTGCCGCGGCGAAAGCCGACGGTCATATTGATGAAACTGAAATGAAGCATATTCATGAGGCATTGGCTAACTCAGCCATCGGCAGCGATGAAAAGCAGTTTCTGGAAAGAGAAATCAACAAGCCGTTAGATCCTTCAGAAGTGGCGGCACTGGCTTCGACACCTGCTGAGGCTTCAGAAATTTATTTGGCTTCATGCTTAGTGATTGATGAAAAAAATCATATGGAAACCGTATACTTGCAAGAACTTGCCCGCATGCTCAAGCTGGATGACGAGATGGTCAGGCGGCTTAATGAAAGTAGTCGATAGTTATTTTGGAATTTAAATAGAAAATGGAAAGATTGTTCGAAAAGTTGCTTTATGCATCGCGCTGGCTGATGGCACCTATTTATCTGGGGCTCAGCCTGCTTCTAATTTTGTTAACGGTGAAGTTCTTTCAGGAACTGATCCATATAGTGCCCATCATTTTCTCAGTACCGGAAGTTGATTTGATTCTACTGGCGCTGACACTGGTCGATGTGTCGCTGGTGGGCGGGCTTGTGGTCATGGTGATGTTTTCAGGTTACGAGAATTTCGTTTCTAAAATCGATCTCGACGAGAGCAGCGACAAGCTAGGTTGGTTAGGCACGCTGGATACGGGCTCGCTCAAAAATAAAGTCGCCGCATCCATTGTGGCGATTTCATCTATTCATCTGCTGAAAGTTTTCATGAATGCCCAGACCATCGAAAATGAGAAAATCATGTGGTATCTGTTTATTCATATCACGTTTGTGGTTTCTGCGTTTGCCATGGGCTATCTGGAAAAAATTAAGAAACACTAAGCCATACAAAGACGTGGCTGTTAAACCTCTATGCTGGCAAGCTTAACGGCAATAACAATGAGGACAACAGCCACGGTTCCATCGAAAATACGCCACCGCAATGGTGAGCTTAACCAGACTTTCAATTTCGGCGCCAACCACACCAGGCTGCTGAACCAGAAAATAGAAGCGACAATCGCGCCTGCGGCAAAAATTTCAGGTTGTGGCTGTAAACTTCCAATATTCCCCAGCAGTACCACGGTATCAAGATACACGTGAGGGTTGAGTAAGCTGATCCCCAATGCCACCAGACAGGTTTTACGTGCAGACAAAGCTTGTTGTGGTGCCACCTGCAACCCACCGTTTCCTTTCCATGCCCGAGTGAGGGCTTGAGCTGCCAGCCAAAGCAACAGCGCTACGCCGCCCCACATAAGAAAAGGTAACAACGCCGGTAAAAAAGCCTGAATTTTTACCGCAGCAAACACACCGGTAATGATAAGTAATACATCGCATAGAATACAGGTGAGTGCGATGGTTACGCGATGAGGGTTCACCATGCTTTGACTCAGTACCCAGATGTTCTGAGAACCAATGGCGACAATCAGGCTAAGCCCCATCAAAATTCCGGTGATCAACGATTCCACGCTATTTCCTCTTACATTGCTCATGGGTTTTCAAACAGTGCGCAGAATAAAGATAAATGGTTTATGATTCTAATGAATAAACCTACTCTATCATGCGTAAAAATCATGTTTGATTATCAATTACTCCGGGCACTGGAAGCCGTTATTGCCAACCGGGGCTTTGAACGGGCGGCGCAAAAGCTGTTTATTACCCAGTCTGCGGTGAGTCGCCGTATTCGCCAACTGGAGCAGCAAATCGGTGAACCTGTGCTGGTGCGCTCTCAACCGCCAGTGGCTACACCGGCAGGGAGCCGACTACTCACCCATCTGCAACAGGTTATTCAGCTTGAGGCTGCGTTGGGTATGCAGTCGGGCGATGAAGACGCCGAGAAAAATATTCTTGCCGTTCGCATGGCGGTGAATGCAGATTCCTTGGCCACCTGGTTACCCCGGGCGTTGACGTTACCTGAGCAGAAATTCAGTTTCGATTTTCTGGTAGAAGATCAGTCTGTGAGCCTGAAAAGAATGAAACAGGGTGAAGTGATGGTGTGTATTTGCAGCAGCGATGAAACCGTTAATGGTGGTAAATCCGTTTATCTTGGTGCGCTTCGTTACCGCGCCGTGGCGAGTCCTGGCTTTCTGTCGGCTCACGGCATCACAGAAACCGCTGACCTATTCCGTGCCCCTTGTCTGGTGTTCGACCACAACGACAGAACCCAACACGATTTTATGCGTGAATACGCGGATGATGAGCCAGAATATATTCATTGGTGTCCGTCGTCCGAAGGCTTTCGCCAGGCCATGTTAGCGGGAATGGGGTACGGCATGTTGCCGGATCTTCAGATTGAGGATGCCATCAACACCGGTGAGCTGGTCGATTTGTTTCCTGGCAAGTATATGGATATTCACCTGTACTGGCATTACTGGCAATCAGAAAGCCCGCAACTGAAAGCGTTAAGGGAGCATGTGGTTACTTCGGCGCAAAGCTATTTGCAATGAAGTATTTGCAATAAGTAATCAGCAATGAGCCATCCGTAATCATCTGTCTCACTTTTCGAACTTTAGATGACGGGCTAGTAATCCACCTTCTTACGCATATCCTTGCGCTGGCTCTGCTGTTTCTTTGCTTCCGCACGACGTTTCTGTACGCCTTTACTTACACGCGTCGGGCGGCGGGTTTTCTGTACTTTGGTGGTTTCGCCAATCCATAGTGAAAGTCGGTCGATGGCGTCCTGACGGTTCTGCTCCTGAGTGCGGTAATTCTGTGCTTTCAGCACAAACACGCCTTCTGCAGTGAGCCGTGTGTCAGCTTTAGCTAGCAGGCGCGCTTTAATGTGCTCAGGTAACGAAGAGGCGGCCACGTCGAAGCGCAGATGAATTGCGCTGCTCACTTTATTCACGTTCTGACCGCCAGCCCCCTGGGCACGAATAGCACTCATATCAATTTCGCTGTCATCAATGCGCAGGGTGGGGGTAATAAATAACGTCGTCATCAGTTTACCGTCAGACAATGCTGAGTGGGACGTGCCGGAAATACTCTTAGCAGTGTACTGTTGAGGATTTCGTAGTCTGCAGCCATTTTGTCGGCTTGCTGCTGGGTGAGAACGCTACCGAAGGCGGCAATCCGGGCCTCTTCTACGTGGGTATAGTAGAAGATTTGCATGTCGGTGCCGCTGTCTTTCCAGGCGGCATACATGTTGTCGATATTCCTTTCAGAGTCATCGATAAACACTACTGCATCGAAGTGACGATTAGTCTGCTTCAGGACCCAATGCAGCATGTCGCCTTTATTCATGCCGGTTGTCATCATCACGCCCTGGCTGTAAGTCAGTTCACGCTCCAGTTGCTCGCGGTATTCGGGCAGTGCGCCATCTTCGGTGGTAAGCGGCGATTTGGTCATATCAATACCGTTACTCTCCAGTTCCCGCTCGGTGGCGGCACGATAGCGAGGATCGCGGGAAGTGAGCGCCATTACCGTATTACCGTTCATCTGCCAGGTTGCGACCATTTCCGGTACCAGGGGATCGGTTAATCGCATGGGGTTGAGCTCATAAAGCAACCCAATCGTGTCTTCAAACAGACAGGACACTTTTTGCTGGTCTGTGGGCTGGATGTCGAGTTTGCCACGCTGCCACTGGTACCAGATGTCGCCACCTAAATCAGTCGCACTGGTGAGCAGGGTATTGTCGATATCTGACACAATCAGCACATTCTCGGGGCCGTATTTGCGGTTAAAGGCATCCACTTTCGCATCGATATCAGAGTAAGACGTAGTTTCTGTAATTTTCACTGCGCCCTTGGGCGTTGGCGTACTGGCACAGGCGGTTAGAAACAACGCTGTCGCCACAGAAAGCAGGGCAGATTTAAACAAAGGGTTTTCCATAAACGCGTTTTTTTGATGCTAAAAACTGTACTTTAGCAGGTCGTGCTAGCGGAGAAAACGGCAACATGTGGATTAGCGCCGGTATCGAAGGGTGCTTTGAGGTGATAGGAAAAAGCCGGTCATAGGGAATGACCAGCTTCAGTGAGCTTAAATCAGAATACCAGGCTGACAAATGCAGAGATGCTGCGCGGTGCACCAACGCCTACAAACTCAGTAGATTCGATATCGTCGTAAATACCTTCCAGTACCTCGTCGGCCTCGCCATAGGTACCGAAGGTCTCGTACTCTTTGTCGAGCAAGTTGTCGACACGCAAACCGAGTTTTAAGGCTTCGGTAAGCTGCCAGGTCGCAGATACATCAACAACCGTGTAGCCGCCAAGCTGGCGGTTTTCGTTGGCTTCGTCGCCACGGAAGTACTGCCCGCCGGTATAGCTTACTGACATATCAAGCAGCAGGTTATTCATCACCTGCCAATCGAAGTCCAGTCCAAGTTGCATGTCTGGCTGTCCTGGAATGGTGTCACCCGCTTGAACCTGACGGTTACCACCCAGCGGATTTTGCGGGCTGAAAGCGGTGTAGTCAGATTGGAACGTAGCATCTAAGAAGCTGGCACTGGCACCTACAGAAAGGGTGTCAAAGTTATAGCGAGCCGCAAATTCTGCACCCTGACGGCGGGTTTTGTCCACGTTCACAAAGTAACCCACAGACGGACGGTCGCCGGCTTGTTGGAAGATGATGTCATCTTTAGAGTTGCTGTGGAAAATCGCACCGGCTAACTCCAGATTATCTTTGATCCAGGAAGCGCGTAGCTCCAGGGTGTCGGTAACAACCTGCTCAAGAGGAGGATCGGCCACGAAACCGTTAGGTAGTTTGCACGGATCATCTTCATCGGCACAAGACAGTTCTGCTGGGCTTGGTGTCCGCGACGATTGGCTATAACTTGCTGAAACCGTTAATGCGTCACGTTGGTACTGTGCCCCAACGGCAGGGTTGAAACGGTTGAATGTGTGATCGCCGTTCAGCGACCCTTCACCGGTTTCAATTTGATCCATCATTTTTATTTCAGAGCGATTAAAGCGGCCAGAAGCCCAAACCTGCCAATTCTCAGACAGTTGTACTGAATCGCTTAATAACAAGTGGTAGTGCGTTACGTCAGTTCGAAGGAAAACCTCTGAACCCGCATCGAATAAGCCCACACCGGTCACGCCGCGGGTGTCTTCTGCTGTGTCGTTGTCCAGAATCGCAAACTCAGTCGCACTGTTGAAGTCGATATTCGCTCTGTCGATACCGCCACCAAATACCCAGTTGTGAGTATGCATGCGCTGTGCTTTACCATGTAACTCAAAGCTCGCACCATAGCTGCGGTTTTTAGTCAGTGAAGTGTTGGCGGTGCCGTCCAGCTCGTCTGGGTCTATATCAGAAATGTCTTCTAACGCCGTGTTGGGTAAGTAGCCGACAAACTGCACTGGAATATCATCTGCATCGCCGTCGTCATCATCATCGTCGTCATCGACAATGACTTCATCATCACCATCAAAATCATCATCGTCGTCATCGTCATCTTCTTCACCCTCTTCACAGAGAGTTTCACCAAAGCCAACATCACATTCTTCGTAATCGCTGTCGTCACCGTTGTAGGTTTCTATTTCGTTCTCGCGATAATAAAGGTTAACTGCCAGCTGGAGGTTGTCATTCAGTTCCCACTCCTGAGCCAGGCTCACAAAAATGAGGTTGGTCAGCGTTTGGTCTGGTCGGGTATAGATGGCATCGCGGCCCTCGTGAGGAATGAGGTCTACTGGTATAGCACCGTTGCCGATAAGATCGTTGTCGGCCAGTGCCAGCGTCAGTTGCGTGGATGAGTCGTCAGTTTTCCGCGAAAGCGTACCAAAAAGCTGTTTGACTTCGGTAGGCGAAAAGTCGCGCCAGCCGTCTTCTTCATAAAGACTGGCATTTACATAGTAACCCCACTCTCCATTATTGCCGCCACTTTCCAACGTAGCGCCTTTCTCACCAAAACTACCCCCTTGTAAGGTGAGCTTGTTTTCGGTGAATGAGAAACCGGTTTTGCTTCGCAGAGACAGCGCGCCGCCAAGCGTGTTCTGACCAAACAGGGGATTCGCGCCGCTTATCAGACTCACATTGTCAAATGCTGACATGGGCAGCAGATCCCAGTTTACGGTATCACCAAACGGTTCGTTAAAGCGCGTACCGTTCAGATAAACCGACAAACCTTGCGGTAAGCCAAGGAGTGGTGACGCCGTAAAACCACGATACTGTACATCGGGTTGAAAGGGATTGTTCTGAACATCGTTAATCGACACCGACAGTAATTCACTGTCGAGCAGGCGGGCCAGTGAGTTCGCATTCGCCAGACTCAGATCGTCGGCATTCAGAGAGGCGTTAACCTGAGAATTATCGACACCGTAGCCGGAGAGCGGGGTCTGACCAACCACTTCAATAAGCTCCTGATCCTCCCAGTTTACTTTGTTGGCATGAGCAACGGTTACCGGAAGTATCGCACACACTGAAAGTGCTAAAAGGCTTCTATTGAATGTTCTCTGAGTCATAGTGCTATTCCACAATTATTATAATGTAAATCGTATGGCAAGTGCCATTTACAGAAAATTAACTTATGGTCTGAAGATAGGTGGTACTTTGGTATCAACTTATGGGAACTTTTCCCGGTTTGGGTGGGAATACTTCCCAATCTTTAGCTGCGGTGGAATATTTCCCTGTCGACGAGCCCTTTGAATACTGCGTTAAAGTGTAGTTTTAAATTCTGAAAAACGTCGTATGTTATTAAAGAGGCATGCAGAAAATTGATATGCCTCAAAGGAGAACACATGCGTTTCTGGGTTATTGCTCTATGTCTGCTTACTTTGTTGCCTGCATTGTCAGATGGCAGAGGCGTGGCTGCGGGCGCGAAAACAGAAGCCTTGGTTGCAGCTGTCAGCGGCGATTTGTTTGTTGTTGCCGAGCAACCAGATGCTGAGTCGGAGTCCGAAAACGGCGATGGCATCTTGTCTCCTGTCGACATCGCGCTTCCGCGTTTTATTTCTCTCTCTGATACTGAAATAGTCAGTCACGGCGTTGCCGATTATTACAGTAACAATGAGATCAGAGGTCCGCCCCGCTTTTCCTGATATCAACTGCGGGTTGCAAATTGGTTGCAGCCAGAATCTTCGATATTTAAGGAATTAGCTATGCATACTTTACCTCTATACAAAACTGAATCTGTGGATAAACTCGCCTGGCCTGAAGTGCAAAACAGACTCACCTTGCAGTCGCCTGCAAAAGCCGTTTTCACCGACTTTAAACAACATATGCCGCTGGTCATTGATTACGATGCTAAAGCGGCTGACCTCGAGCAGTTGATGAAGCAGTCGCACGTGAAAATGAAAATTGTGTTGGATAAATCCGGCCAGTTCAGCGGTATTGTTACATTGGCAGATTTGACCAGTCAGCGCATTATGCAGAAAGTTGCTCAGGGAATTCCCCGCAGCGAATTGACAGCCGCAGATTTCATGCAACCTAAATCTATGTTGCAGTCGTTCGACTATGAGCAGCTCGCATACGCTACCGTTGAAGATATTATCTGTACGCTGAAAGATAATGGGCAGCAGCATTGTTTGGTGATCGACCGTGAGGAGCACGTTATACGCGGTATTATCAGTGTGAGTGACATTGCCAGAGAATTGCACCTGCCTCTAGATATTCAGGCTCAGCCCTCCTTCTCTGCGTTATCCAGCGTGATTGCTGCCTGAACGAAGAAACTGGTATGGTGTTCTTGCCATGCCGGTTTCAGCTCAAATAAAGTGGGTCGTGAAATAACTTGCGACCCTCTATTTACCTAAGACTTTCTATTCTCTGAACAAACCATGTTGTTGCTAAAGTTGATGTTTATGCAGCAAAAAGCCATTTTCCCTGTTGCCAGAATTGATGTTCTGGAAAGTTTGGGCAATTTTTTCCTTATTTTCAGCGGTTAAATGGATAAATTTAACTAAACTGTAATAACTGGAATGGTTCTCGCAACAACAGGAGCATACAGGTCCCAATTACAGGAGCAATCGCTATGCATGCAACGGGAACATCACCAGCCGTTTTAATGAAAGCCTATGTAATGGCCTATGAAGCGATAGGTTTGACACCGCCAGAGGCTGCGAATTTACTGGGTGTGTCGGAAAATGCGCTAACCCAGAGTTTATATGTGGGGTTTGCAGAAAACTCCAACGAAGCAGAAATTCAACTGGCATTGGTACGGATGTATCATTTGCTGTTTGCGTTGTCAGATGGTGACAGTCGGCGTATTGCTGAATGGTTGAACCGCTTTAATTTTCATCTAAATGCAGTGCCGCTTACCGTTTGTCATAATTTGGCAGGCATTATTTACGTTACGGATTATCTTGAAGATTTGCACAGCGGAGGGGGAATGCCGTTTGTGGATATCAAAGGCCACATTCATGCGGCCAATGATGACGAAGAAAGAACGATGCGAAGGTAGGCTGGGCCTAGTTCCCTGCCTCAAATGCTTCTGCATCCTTACGTTTATCAACTTTATGCTGGTCTTCAGAGCGACCTTCCCGCCAGTAGCTACTGATATACAACTGCTCATGGGCAACATGGCGTTCTTTCACCAATAGTTGACGCAATCCGCGCATATCTGAAAATTCACACGCTACCCAAATGCCGGGTTTTCCAGGGTGCCACGACAGTGCTGCCACTTCGTCAATCAGGTTGTCATTGCCGGTTACCCAGATAACCGATACGCCTGCGGGTGCTTCCAGAGCTTGAATGTCGTCTGCCGTCGTTACTTTAATTACTGCATAACCCACGGTTTCTGGTGCGAGTTTCTCCAGATAGGTAGAGATAGCGGGTAGCGACGTCATGTCACCAGCGAATAATACCCAGTCATAACTCTCGGCTAAACCTTTGGAACTGCCCGGTCCGCCAACGACAATGGTGTCACCTTCCAATGCAGAGGCAGCCCAATAGGACGCAGGGCCGCTGTGTTTGCCATTACCGTGTATTGCCATGTCTACATCCATTTCACCGGCATTTTGATTAATTGCCCGAATGGTGTAGGTACGAAGCTGTGCATCTTTCATAGATGCGGGGGGGATGTTAGTGGATTACCATCGAAATCAAACATCAGTTTGACGTACGCAGAGGTTTCTATTTCAGGATATTGCTTCAGTGCTTCACCAGAAAAGGTAATGCGACGCATGTTAGGGGTGAGTTCACGATTTTCTTTTACCACTAGACAGGCGGGTTGTCTTGGCTGTCTTTTTTCCATAATACTCTTCTCATTTAACTATTCACTGGTGATTGTAAATACGAATCATTATTGAGAACAGCTCATTGTTACGGATAAACAAACACCGGGAAATCGTATAAATCGAACATAAAAAAAAAGCCGGTGACCTGACGGCACCGGCAAAACACTTTTAGGAATACACATGGAAGCAGAAACAATGACATTCAACAACTGTCGTTCTGTAAGATAAACATTAGTTCATGATGATTTATTGATCGACATGGAAGACCATATCAACGTAGTAAACTGTATACCTATTGACCAGAATATTCGTCTATGGCAGTAAAATTGATTGTTTAAACCCTGGAAAAAAAGCTCCCGCCATGTGGCGGGAGAAATCAGAGGTTTTGGAAAGGCCGGGATAGGCCTAGAGGGGAGATTAACTGCCAAGAAGACAGTTCACTTTCAACGTCACAACGTCATCAGTGTTCTTTGCACAACCTGAACATTCCTCTGTGAAGTATTCAGATCTGCTAAATTAGGTAACAATCCTTCGTACTGCTGACATCCTGTCTGCTTTTCCTAAAGTGATTTCCTTGTCTGATTCTTTTAATGCCAGTTGTGTGCCAGAGTGGTAATTTTACCCGTTGTTATTTTAAATTAATGAATTTTATGGGTTTTTTATGTTAATGGAAGCGAGGGTGGATATTGCGGGTAAATAAGCATGGAAATATTTACCCACTCAGTGTGTATTTTTTCATACACACTGTTAACACTGCATTTTTATCTCGATGAATTCGCGGTTCTACATACTTCATGGAGCAGGCGCATTGGAATAACGCAACCCGCTTTCCAATTCGAGAGCGCTTAGGCTAACTGTTTTCTTATTTTGGCGGGTAAGTATTTCTCTACAGCCTTTCCTGTAACCGACCACACAAGCACGGCCGTCCAGGCAATCACTGAAAAGCCGGCGGGAATGCAAGCCAGCGCAATGAGCTTTGCTTGTTTACGGTTAAAAATCATCGCTAAGATCGCGGGCAAGAACCACAAGACTGCTACAGCAGCACAAATAACAATAAGCTCTACAGCGGATACATCCTGAAGTCGGGTAAAAAATTCATTCACGGTCACTCTCCTTATTAACTTGTTCATTGTGCTTAGTCCAAGGCGAATCACTTTTATTACAGGTTGCTGCAATAATTTGTTGAGCAGGACTAATATCTGATGGATGTCAGCTAAGAAAAGGGCTGAGAGAATAATGGCAGTTTTAGTTGTTTTGTAGTCATATGTGACATAGCTAAGTGCAGTAGATTAATCATCTCCTGAATAAATGTTGAGCAAATATTATGACTAAAACGATTTGTATTCTTGCCTATGAGGGCGTCGAACTACTGGATTTATCAGGCCCACAGTCTGCATTTTTTGAAGCGAATCAGTGTCAGCCCGATAGCTATGAAATGAAAGTAGTGGGTTTCAGCACTCAGGCTGTTACTTGTGAGGCCGGCCTGCAGATTATACCCGAGCTGTCTATTGAAGATATCGGTAACTGCCATTCCCTCATTATTCCTGGCGGCGCGGGTAGTCGTAGTGACAGTATTACCGAATCGGATTTAGAAAAGCTCAGAAAGCTGATGGCTCACTCAGAGCGGGTGGTTTCTATCTGTACCGGAGCATATTTGCTTGCGCGAACAGGATTGCCTTCGGGAACGAAAGTCGCCACACATTGGGCTTTCGCAGAAAAATTGAAAAGCGCATTTCCCGCACTAACGGTAGAAAGCGCAAAACTCTATATCAGAGATGGGAAGTATTGGTCGTCTGCCGGTGTGACTTCTGGCATCGATTTAACATTAAGCCTGATTGAAGCCGATTGCGGCAAGGCTGTTGCTCATTATGTGGCTAAACACCTTGTGGTTTATATGAAACGTTCAGGTAATCAGAAGCAGTACTCGGACTTACTTGATATTCAGTCGCCCAGGCAAGATCGCCTGGGCAATGTGATTGATTGGATTCGGGACAATATCGGCCGCGATATCACGGTTTCTCTTCTTGCGGAACAACTTTGCCTAAGCGAACGACAATGTCATCGGTTCTTTATTGATGAAACGGGGCTTAATCCAGCAGCCTATGTGGAGAAATTTCGCATGCAGGTGGCCAGCGATCTGTTGGTCAGTTCAGAGCGGGAAATGAAAGCCATTGCCGGGTTAGTGGGTTTTTCCTCTTACGATGGCTTTCGCCGGGCCTTTATTCGTAATTATACCGTTTCGCCTTCTGCATATAGGAATGCATTTCGGTTTATCTAATTAAATATGCGAGTGTTAAAAATAAATTTATATTTATATTTTTAAATAGACGTATTTAAATTTTTTTGACCGATTGAATTATCTACCCCCAAAACATGACAGGTTTTTAATCTAACAGTTTTAAACTCTGACTTTTTAAAGTGTATATATCTGAATTTAAAGGTTATTTCGCAAAGTAAAGAACTTGGGGTTCAACTAGTTTAAATAATTATACTTTCGTCTATTTTTTTTACTTTTTTCCAGACCACACTTGTAAAAAAATGCATAATGGAGCGCTAAATTTCAGGGAAGTACTTTTCATGAATATCAAAAATTGTGAAGACGAAGCGATTCATTTAATCGAGTCAGTACAGAGCTTTGGCTATCTTCTGGCTATTGAGCCAGGAACTGGGCTGGTTCGCGTGATGAGTGCAAACATCGGCGATATTTTTTCATCGCCCATCGTGCCAAATGAAACACTGATGTCTGAGTTGGTAGAAATGCCCGACAACAGTACAGATATTCTCACCGAACTTTATGCTAAGGCGGAAGCGGCAGGTCGCCGTCATTCGTACGAGTGGAAGTTTCGCAATCAAATTTACCACGATGGTGAATGGCACCAATTGGTCAGCAGTGTTATTTACGCCAGTGGTGTCTATCTCATTATTGAGCTCGAGCCCTCACCGGTGCTCACTGGCAGTGTATCGTCTAAATGGACGCCAACAGATACCGATATCCGCCCCTTACTGCCTAGTCTTTTTGAACTTAACTCTGTGGAAGCCGTGGCAGATAAGATAGCGTCGGCCATGCGCGGCTTTATCGATTTCGACCGGGTGTGCGTATACAAGTTTGATAAGGACTATTGTGGAGAAGTCATCGGTGAAGATTGCGCCGACGATATGGTACCGTTCAAAGGTTTACGGTTCCCCGCTTCAGATATTCCTTCTCAGGCTCGTGCACTTTACGTTAAGAACCTGGTTCGTTGTGTATACGATACCGATGAAGCGCCAGTACCTTTACTACCCGCGCTCTCTGATAGTGAAAGAAAGCCCCTTGATATGTCACTTTCTATGGTAAGAGGGGTTTCGTCTGTTCATTTACAATATATGCGTAACATGGGCATTCGCGCCTCTTTCTCCGTATCGCTGATTTTTGAAAATCGTCTTTGGGGACTCATTGCTTGCCATAACCGCGAGCCGAAATATGTAGAGCAGCGTAGTCGATTAATTTGCGAAAGCTTGTGCCAGGTTTTTACTTATCAATTGCATGGAAAAAGCGTAGAGGTCAAAAGAGAATCGCTGCAGAAACGTCAGCAAAATTTGAATCAGGCGATCAATGCCTTGACCACCAAAGGTAATCCGCTGGAAGGACTAAAAGACGAGCAGGACTTGTTATTATCGACCATGCGGGTATGTGGTATTGCGGTGGTCACGCCTAACTCCCATTATCTGGTAGGGAAAACGCCCAGCTTTGAAACGATTTCCCACCTGTTTCATGAGTATTCCAGCGATAAGTCTGGACCATCGAAGGTAACCGCACTGACACGGATCTCCAGCGACATAATCGCAAACTTTAAGTTGAATGGTGTTCGCGGCTTGTTTATATCTCCGGTTTCGAGCCGCCATGGTTACTACACAATGTGGTTCCGTGAGCCTGTAGACAAAACCGTACGCTGGGCAGGTAAATTGCAAACCGATAGTGATAAGCCTAAATCACTAACGCCGAGAGATTCATTCGAGACGTATCTGCAAACAGTGGTGGATCAGTCTGTTGACTGGACTACCGACGATAAATTACTCATTGAAGCCTTTGAGCAATTGTTTATCCCTTATGCGCTGGGAATGAAAAATTCGCTGGATAGCCAGGTGGCAAAATTAGAAGAACTGGATAAAGCAAAAGATCAGTTTCTCGCCAGTATTTCCCATGAACTACGTACCCCACTGAACTCGATTATGGGGTGGACGGATCTGGCATTAATGGATACGTCGAATAAAGAGCGTCTGGTTGAAGCGCTGAATGTGGTGAAGCGGGCGGCGGGTACTCAGGCTGCGTTAATTAATGATATTCTGGATCTTTCCCGAATCATCTCAGGCACCATGAAGCTGAGTACGCACACAGTGCCAATTAGCGAAGCGATTAAAGACGTAACCAAGCAATTCGAGGCAGGTTTCGGGGCGAAGAACATTCACTTAACCAGTGTGTTCAAAGACGAGCATACCACCATTCTGGCAGATAAAGTGCGCATCAAACAGGTGATACACAACCTGCTCTCCAATGCCCTTAAATTCACGCCTAAAGGCGGCTCTGTCACCATTAGTGGGGCCCGCGACCATTCTAATTATAAATTCTTCGTGCGTGACACCGGAAAAGGTATCCCGGAAGAGCAATTAAATTACGTTTTCGAGCGCTTTTATCAAGGTAAGGTTTCACACAATAAACAGGGCTTGGGCCTTGGGTTATCGATTGTTAAAAGTATTGTGGAAATGCACGGCGGTAGTATTTGGGCAATGAGCGATGGGGAAGGGTTGGGAACCACATTTTATGTGACCTTACCCATTGCCCCTGTTGCTACGAAACGCCCGGAAGAAACGCAAACCAATATTGTTGAAGGCGCAGCGGGAAGCAGTGATCGTCTTCGTGGGTTGCGTATTCTGGTTGCTGAAGACGAAGAAGATGCCCGCAGATTCATTCGCCTGTTCCTTGAAAGTCACGGTGCAGTTGTCACCCTGGCGAAAAATGGTCTGGTAGCCTGGAAGTTACTCAATGAAACGCCAGAAGCGTTTAATCTGGTGCTTTCTGATATTGGTATGCCGGAACTTGATGGTTTGGGTTACATCGCGAAAATCAGAAGCAGTCAACGAGAAGATATTCGGAATTTCGATGCGGTTGCACTGACTGCTTATGCCTATACGGCGGATAGGGTTAAAGCCCTGAAGGCGGGCTTTTCCAACTATGTTTCTAAGCCGGTTGATGCCGAAGAGTTGCTAACCGTACTGGAAATGTACAAGCCGGAATAACCTTTCACGCCTTATCTGAACCTCAGATAAGGCGCATGGGCGCTTTACACATAAGAAAGCCACAGCATGAGTAAAGCGCCGCCTATCATGAACAAATTCTCTGAAAGTGATACAAAACCCAACGGCACATTACTGTCGCCGCCCACGCAAGCACACTTGAGTTCCCGCTTATCGATGTAAACCGCTTTAACAACGGAAACCGCCCCGATGGTACCGATAAAAAGCGAGATTGGCGCAATGAGAACTGCGGGCAACATCGCTACCATGCCAATACCGGCAAATGCTTCAAGAAAGGGATAAATATAGGCGTAGCGAAGATGTCGCATAGCCAGCAAATCGTAGGTGATAAAAGAGTTGGTGAAACTGAATAAATCTCGCAGTTTCTGAACGGCTAATAGGGTCATAGAAAAGGCGATGAAGAGCAATAGCGTGCGAATGCTAAATAGATTCGCCATTAACGCATGCTGCATAGCCAGCGCTAACAATAATCCAACGGCAAAAATGGCGAGTACAGGTGTATAAGTTGTACCAGACTGGGCGCTGTCTCCTTTGTTGAAAAAGGCTTGGAGGTCGTCATAGCCTCCCACACGCTTACCGTCGATAAATGTTTGTGGCGTCGTTTTTACACCATGCTCTTGTTTAAACCTGTCGGTTTCTTCGCGCGAGGTCAGCTTATGATCCTCAATCTCAAAGCCTTCTCGTTCTAGCAAATCTTTTGAGCGTAAGCCAAAAGGGCAAATATGCTCGTTTGTTACCATGCGATAGAGAATTGCTTTTTTAGCCATGTTTGCCTCGTTGCAGTATTAACTTGCGAATGAGATAGCTACGCCGGGTGTATGTATTTTGATCTATTGACATTGCTTTTACTCGCTGTAATGCGACAACTTGTGCTTTAGTTGTATTAATTAAAAGGGTTTGAAATGACATACTTATATCTTAAGTTTTGCATTTCATCTTTTTTGCCACGGTGGTAACGTCATATATCGATAATTCGCCTAACGTCTATTTGACGAGCGGTTTTAAAAGAGAAAACCGTGGTCGTACCTGGCCTGGGTGCCAAACAATGTCAGGGATTGCGCCAAGATATTAAAATTGAAACATATTTTGGTTAGGTTTCTGGTTAAGAAAGCGGATGATAGTGCCGATACAAATACTATCCTGGCGCTCAGGCAAGTGCGCTGCGAAATCGAATTCAATATCAATAAATAACTCGTTGGAAAGACAGTCTATGTTTAATCGTCACCTCGTCAAAGAAAATGAAGCACTTCGTCAAGAGCTTCACATGCTCAAACAGGTTCGTGAAAGTTTTTTAGAGGAAACGATTTATCTGCGTCTGGATCATGCTGGTCGAATTGACTTCGTTAATCAACATTTTCAAAACGAGCTCGGATATACCGCATCTGACGTAAAGGGCCGTCCATTTCTAGAGTTTGTTCCTGAAATTGCTAAGTCGACAATGCACTACAAAAAGCTCAAAAGTGCTTTCGATATTAATCAAACTTATCAGGGCGCTATAGAATTTACGCGTCGAAATGGCGAAGAAGCCTGGCTGCGCAGCATTTTGCAGCCCGTTGTTGATATAGAAGGCCGGTTAGATCATTACTCTGTGAGCATGACAGATCTCACAAGAACGATTGCGTTGTCTAAAGAACATGAAGATTTGGTTGAAGCACTGCACAAATCGACAGCCACTATCGAGTTTGACCTTAACGGTCATGTCATCGACGCCAACAAGCCGTTTTTGCGCACAGTAAAATACGACCTGAATGACATCAAAGGCAAACATCACCGAATCTTCTGTACCGATGAAGAAGCGAATTCTGAGGGCTACAAACAGTTCTGGGCCAAGTTAGCCCGTGGCGAGTTTGTCGCGGGTCGCTTTAAGCGCGTGGATTCGCATGGAAATACAATTTGGCTGGAAGCAACGTATAACCCGATTCACGATTCTCACGGACGCCTTTATAAGGTATTTAAGTTTGCCACTGAGATCACAGCCCAGGTTGCGCAGGAGCAAGCCGTATCGAACGCGGCAGACATTGCCTATCACACATCTAACAATACCGATGCAGTGGCACGAAAAGGTAAAGATGTTATTAACAAGGTGCTAGAGGAAATGTCTTCGCTGTCTGAACAAATGGATAAAGCGAAAGAAGGTATTCACGCCCTCGACTCACAATCTCAACAAATTGCCACGATTATTGGCAGTATCAGCGCCATTGCAGATCAAACCAACCTGCTTGCATTGAACGCGGCCATCGAGGCGGCGCGGGCAGGAGACCAAGGTCGTGGATTTGCTGTTGTTGCCGATGAAGTGCGTCAGTTGGCTTCGCGCACCTCAGAAGCGACTGATGAAATTGTCAACGTGGTGAAACACAACCAATCTCTGGCTGCTGAAGCGGTAGACCTTGTAAACAAGGGTGATGAGAAAGCGCAGACAGGTTTGTCGTACGCTGAAGAGGCCGGTGCGGTTATTGAAGAAATTCAAAATGGTGCCAGAGCGGTTGTTGATGCTGTTGGCCAGTTTGCAAATCAGCTAAACAACTAAATAGATTTTTCTTATATAAAAACGCAGCATGATCAACATGCTGCGTTTTTTTTTGCAAAATACATTGATACATTAGTTTTTATTTATATAATGAGGGCGAATATCTTAGACTTGATGTGAATAACCAGGCTAAATCTAATGTCTTCATTGTTGTTACGCTTTGCCACTCAGTGCGCTGGCTGGGTCTACATTCTTCTTCTGGCACTCACTCTGGGTGCCGGCGCGATGATCCCTTATCTGACAGTCGATACCGATCCGGAAAACATGCTGCCTGCCGACCATCCGGCGAGGATTTTTCATAACCAGACCAAGCAGACTTTCGCCATGCACGATGCCATTGTAGTAGGCGTGGTGGCAGAGCAGGACACCAACGGTGTCTACACACCGGAAACCTTGTCTGAAGTAAAGCAGCTTACGGATACCATTCTTGATATGGATGGTGTGATTGATGCGGATTTAATGTCACTTTCCACGGTGGACAATATCTCTCAGGCCGGGCCGGGAACGATTCGGTTTGAATGGATGATGGACAAAGCACCCGTTGATGAAGCGGGCGCTAAAGCCGTTGAACAGAACATCTCCCGCCTGCCGCTGCTGTACGATACGCTGGTGGCGGAAACCGGTAAAGCGGCTGCGATTTATGTGCCCATTGCGGATAAAAATGAAAGTTACCGTATTGCTGAAGACATCCGTGCCGCTATCAGCAAAATGGGGTCGCAGCAGCAGTGGTATATCACCGGCCTGCCGGTGGCAGAAGATCAGTTTGGCGTGGAAATGTTTATCCAGATGGGGATTTCTGCGCCTTTGGCCGGGCTGATGATTTTCATTTTGCTGTTCCTGTTTTTCCGCAGTCTGCCGCTGATCATTGCGCCTATGGTGGTAGCCATGGCGACGGTGATTGTCACCATGGGTATTATGATTGGCATGGGCTTTACCGTGCACATTATGTCGTCGATGATAGCGATTTTCCTGATGCCTATCGCGGTAGTAGACTCGGTGCACATTTTGTCTGAGTTCTCAGACCGCTATAAGCCCGGTGAGAACGCAGGGGAAGTCATCAGTAAGGTGGTGTCTCATCTGTTCACGCCCATGCTATATACCTCAATAACCTCATCCGTAGGCTTTTTCTCGCTGATGCTCACGCCCATTCCACCGGTGCAGATCTTCGGCGCGTTTGTTGGCTTCGGTATTCTGTTTGCCTTCCTGGTCACGCTGGTGTTTATGCCCGCCTATGTATCTCGGATGAGTGACAAAACCTTAGTGAATTTGCAGCAGGCACTGCACGGTGAAGGTGATGGTCAGTCTCGTGTTGCTGCCATTGCCCGAAGTATTGGTAAGCTGGCAATGTCCTGGCGTCGCGGCTGGCTGGTGGTGTTCAGCGCACTGTTTGCAGTATCAGTATGGGGCATTACCCAGATTCAGATTAATGACAACCCGGTTCGCTGGTTTAAAGCTGACCACGAAATTCGTGTGGCCGACAGAGTGCTGAACGAGAATTTTGCCGGTACTTACAATGCCTACCTGGTGTTTAGTGATACCAATGCAGTGCCGTCGGCAGCGGCATTAATTGGGGTGGATGTACCCGAAGAATTATCTGGCTGGCAGTGGGATACGCTTAAATCTGTGACAGAACAACCCCCAACTGCTGCACTGGAATCACTGATTATCGCTATTGACGACGCCATGTTTACCGTGGAGTCGGATGAAGCCGTGGCGTATCTGGATGAACTGGTAGCACGCGCAGAGCAAGCCCTGTCGGTCAGTAAAACGTTTCAGTCTCCTGAGCAATTGGCCTATATCGCAGATTTGCAGCAATATCTGGCGACTACAGGCCTGGTGGGTAAATCGAATTCCCTGTCTGATGTAGTAAAGGTGGTTAATCGCGAACTCCGTGGCGGTGAAGAGAAAGACTATGCCCTGCCGGACTCGCCACAGGCGGTGGCGCAAACGTTATTACAATATCAGTCATCACACCGACCCAATGATTTATGGCACTTCGTTACTCCGGATTACCGTGAAAGCCTGCTGTGGTTGCAGCTTACCAGTGGTGACAATCAGGACATGACAGCGGCGACGAAGCTGGTTGCGCAATACGTGGATGAGCACCCGCTCCCTGCTGGCATAGATTATCAGTGGGCGGGCAAGGCCTATCTGAATGTGGTGTGGCAGGAAAATATGGTCGCCGGCATGCTCGACAGTCTGCTTGGTGCATTCATCATGGTTTTCGTCATGATGGTGGTGCTGTTCCGCTCCGTTGTTTTCGGTGTGCTGGCCATGCTACCTCTGACGATTACCATTGCCTTTATTTACGGCCTCATTGGTATTGTCGGCAAAGATTACGACATGCCCATTGCCGTACTTTCCACACTAACACTGGGGTTATCGGTGGATTTCGCGATACATTTCCTCGAACGTGCACGGGCAATATTCAAAGAAACTAACAATGTATCCGCGACACTTGAAGCCATGTTCGGCGAACCAGCTTCTGCTATTACCCGTAACGCACTGGTTATCGCGCTGGGCTTTACGCCTTTACTGTTTGCCCCGCTGGTGCCCTACATCACCGTAGGTGTTTTCCTCGCCAGCATCATGGCAATTTCCGCACTGGTTACCCTACTGGTGCTGCCTGCAGCAATGAGTTTGCTGCATCGTTTTGTTTTCAAATCCCGTTAACCGGGAGCAGGAGAGTAAGATGGTTGTGGGAAGTATGAAATCTGCAATGGCACTGGCATTCACCGGTTTACTGGTGGCGTCTGTACCAGCATGGTCTGCTGAACTCGATGTAAACGAGCTGATTCAGGCATCAGAACGGGCATCGTATTATGCCGGTGACGATGGCCGTTCAGATGCGCGAATGATGATTGTGGACGCGCAGGGCCGTAAGCAGCTGCGTCAATTCACGATTCTGAGAAAAGACGTTGCCGACAATGGCGATCAGAAAATGATGGTGTTCTTCACCCGTCCGGCCGATGTGCGCGATACGGTGTTCCGGGTAGAAAAACATGCTGCCGTCAGTGAGGACGATGATCGCTGGTTATATCTGCCTGCGCTGGATCTGGTGAAGCGGATTTCCGCCGGTGACAAACGCACTTCATTTGTTGGTTCACACTTTTTCTACGAAGACGTTTCCGGCCGTGCTGTCAGCGAAGATACCTTCACCCTACAGGAAGAAACCGACAGCCGTTACGTACTGAAAGCCGAACCGAAAAACCCTGATTCCGTTGAGTTCAGCTACTACGTGGTGGAAATCGATAAAACTACGAAAATACCTATGCTGATCAACTTCTACAAAGCGAATGGTGAGAACTATCGCCGGGTAGAGGCGGTGGAAGTTGAAACGATTGAGGGTTTTCCCACAGTGACCCGCTCGAAAGTGTCTGATTTGGCTTCTGGTGGTTACACGCTGATGGAATTCCGAAATATGGACTACAACCTGGGCCTGGAAGACGACATCTTCAGTGAACGTAGTCTGCGCACGCCGCCTATGCAGTGGTTGAAATAATATGGCCGGTAACAGCTTTCGTACAAGCCTGCTGACGGCGGTACTTGCGGTGAGTGTTGGCGTGTTCGCGCAGGAAGCGCCACCAACTGTAGACGATTGGGGCGCTTTTGATGAAATGGGCGATTGGGACGATGAAGACGTCGCGTCTCCGTTCAGCTGGGCCGGATTTATTGATATCGCCGCCGGTACCCGTTTGCAGAGCGACAGCGCTATTCGTGGTGATACTACACTGACTGATATTCGTGGTCAGTTTCAGGCGGATTACGCCTTTGATAGCTCGAAAATCGGCTTTCGTGGTGACGTCTGGTACGATGGTGTCACCGATAGCTGGGAGTCACAAATCCGTGAGCTTTACTGGCAGGGCAATCTCGGTTTTCTCGGTAACGCTGGAGAGAAGTTCGACCTTAAAGCCGGACAACAAATTCTCACCTGGGGTGTCGGCGATTATCTTTTCCTCAACGACTTATTCCCTAAGGATTATCAGTCCTTCTTCGCCGGGCGGGATGACGATTACCTGAAATATCCGTCACTGGCAGTAAAGCTCAGCGGCTACTTCGACCTCGTGAACGTGGATTTTGTGGTGATGCCGGAATTCGAGCCGGACAACGGCATCAACGGTGAGTATTTCTCGTATTTTAATCCCATGCTCGCGGAAAACACCGGTGCCCGTATGGAGATCCCGGATGAAAACAAGCCCGACGACCCGGAATACGCGATGCGTTTATATCGCAGTGTGGCGGGAACAGAACTGGCGATTTACGGTTACAAGGGGTTCACCAAGCTGCCTGAAGCGGCTGATGAACTTGGTAGGCCCTTGTACAGCGACCTTACCGTCACCGGATTCAGTGCCATAAGGCCAGTCGGGCCGGGTATCGGCAAGCTGGAATATGCTTTCCATGACGGTGATGATACCGACGGTTCCAATCCATTAATTCCCAACGATCAGACCCGCTTCCTCATTGGCTACGAGCAGGAACTGGTTGCGAATCTGACCGCTGGCGTGCAGTGGTACACCGAGTTTAATCATGATTTCGATGTGCGGATAGCCAACAGCTCGTGGCCCCAATTCGAGGCGACGGAGCGTCGCCATGTTTTCACTACACAACTGCGCTATCAGGCGTTGCAACAAACCCTGGTGCTGCATGCGTTCAATTTCTGGTCGCCCACCGATGACGATGGTTTCCTGCGTTTCCGGGCAACTTACTCGCCCACAGACAAATGGCAGGTCTCCGGCGGCATGAATCTGTTTTATGGCGATGAAGCACATACGTTTTATGGTCAGTTTGAAGATGCGTCCAATGTGTACGCGTCTTTTCGTTACTTTTTTGAGGGATAACTTATGTCAGCCGAACGCGGGTTAACGGCATTTGCCGGTTTTATGGTGTTACTTAGTGTGGTGCTCACCTGGTTTGTTAGTGAGTATTTTCTCTGGTTTACGGTTTTCATTGGCGCCAATCTGTTCCAGCAGAGCTTTACCGGCTTTTGTCCGGCGACCATCGTTCTACGTAAAGTCTTCGGTTTTAAAACTGAACGGGAACTGGCGCATCAGAAGTAATTTCTGATCTTCCGGGTTCTTCGATGTAAATAACCGGGCCGATGGAGAAGTTTTCGGTTTCAACAATTCGCACATCTTCTTGTTCGATAAGTTTGGCCATAAGCACAAACAAACCAAAGGTCATCGTTAATCCGCAGATACACAGCGTAGCAGTACGCAGCAAAGACTGTGGTAAATTGTATGTTTGAGAGTAGGTGAGCTGCATGGCTTGTCTCCTTTTGACTGGCTCGTCTTAACAAAGTAACGGGGCAGCTTCTTCAAACGGGTTATTTATTTTTCTTTTTTCGGAGTTTTCTTGGAAGGCATTGCATTTTTCGAGCTGTTTACCGGTGCCGGTGAGCTTTCTTCACTGGTTGCCGCAGGCCTCATCGCGCTTACATTCATTACCACCATCATTACTGCCACCATTGGTATTGGCGGTGGCGTTTTATTGCTGGCAACCATGGCGACGGTGATGCCGCTGGCGGCGCTCATTCCTGTTCATGGTTTGGTGCAACTGGGTACAAATGGTAGCCGGGCGTTTATGACTCGGCAGCATACCGACTGGAACATGGTGAAGTGGTTTGTGGCTGGCGCGTTGATTGGTGCTGTCATGGCATCTTTTATTGTGGTGCAATTACCGTTAGTGGCTATTCAGTTTGCCATTGCTGGCTTTATTTTGTTTCTGGTGTGGGGGCCTAAACAGAAAAACCGGGAGTTGGGTGACAAAGGCCGCTTTGTTGCGGGTATTTTTACCACGGTGGCAACCATGTTCGTGGGCGCCACCGGGCCGCTGGTGGCGGGTTTCGTGCATCGTTCTACCAGCGACAAGATGAAGCTGGTATCGACATTTGCTACCTGTATGACTTTTCAGCATCTGCTTAAAGCGTTTGTATTCAGTCTTGCAGGGTTCGCTTTCTTTCAGTGGTTACCATTAGTATTGGCAATGAGTGCCAGTGGCTATGCCGGAACCTGGCTTGGGCTTAAATTTCTGAAAAAAGTCCCGGCTGAAAAGTTTCGTCTAATATTCCGTGTAGTGGTAACACTGTTAGCCATGCGTCTTATCTGGCAGGGAATAGAAGGGCTATGATGGCCAAGCTTTGAGGCGCTTACATCAAAGCTTACATAAAAGCTTACGTCACCGCTTGCGTAACGTCAGCCCATATCGCTGTAACTTACGATACAGCGTACGGGTGCTCACGCCCAGCACTTCTGCGAGTGATTCCGGTGTGCCATCGTAAGTAGCTGCTATATCAGAAAGATAACTGGCTTCTGCCTCATCCAACGTTTTAAGGTGAGGGGTAAATTCAGGCTCGCCAGCAGTATTCTGTACGCTCAGGTGCATCGGTAAGTCGGCAGGGGTAATCAGCTCGTCAACAGAAAGCAGCGCTGATTGCTCCACAATGTTACGTAGTTCACGAATATTGCCGGGGAAGCTGTAGCGACTCAGGAGCAGCAATGTTTCTCGGGTGAAATTTTTATCTGCATGCCCTGTTTGAATAAGAAAGTGATGGCAAAGCTCCGCGATATCTTCCCTGCGCTGTCGCAGCGATGGCAGCAATATGGGAAAGCCTGCGATACGATAATAGAGATCCTGCCTGAACAGACCTTTCTCCACCATCTCTTTTAGATTCTTGTGGGTGGCACACACCAGGCGGAAATTGGATTTTCTTTGCTTTAAGCTGCCCACCGGGCGATAGCTGCCGGTTTCCAGCAAACGTAGTAATTTTACCTGCATACTCAAAGGTACATCGCCAATTTCATCAAAGAACACAGTGCCACCGTCAGCTGCGTCTATCAGCCCCTTTTTCGACGTGCTGGCGCCGGTGAATGCGCCCTTCTCGTATCCAAATAGCTCTGACTCAAATAAGGTTTCGGTTAGACCTGTACACTCAATTACTACAAAGGCTTCTTTACTACGCTTACTGCTGTCGTGAATAGCCTGAGCAACCAGTTCCTTGCCCGAACCGGTTTCCCCCTGGAGTAATACCGCAATATCTGCCGGCGCCGCGCGGCTAATTTGCTGCAACATCTGGCGGAAAGATGGGGCGTTACCAATGAGCTTGCCTTTCCCTGCCTGACTCGAGGCGTATTGAATTCGCTCCAGGATTTCCAAATACCCGAGAACCATACCGTCTTCATCGTGCACCGGTTTCATCAGAATGTCGCAGTATGAATCGCCATGCTGGGTTTTATGATTATGCACCACTGTGGTGGCGCGTCCGGACTGCTGGCACTCTGCCAGCGGGCAGGATTCTCCTGCTTGATCGCATGGCACCGTGTTGCGATGAGATATCTGGTGGCAACGACTCTGACCCGTAATAACGTCATCCTGATAAGTGTCGCGATAAGGCTGATTAACGGCGTGGATAACATAGTCCGGCGTAATAAAAATGGCCGGCTTGTCGATGGCGTTAATCATCGACTGAATGATGCTGATATTCATACCTTGTCTGACGTTATTGGCGCGGTGGTGTCAAATTTGTCAAAAATTATCAATGTTCGCAATGAAAGTTTGCCAATTCTATGAAGATAAATCTTGCGATGGATCAAGTTGCGTCAAAATCTAAAGGTGTAATGTAGCGCCATGAATCCAGCGACGTGTCTTGAGTCTTATCGACTAGCCTGTTGTCTCTGCTGTATGCGTATATCTATCGGTTATTAGCTATTTGCAAGCACCAGATGAGAGGAATACGCCATGCATTCAACCATTGGCACGACACGTGCTCAGGAAGTGAATAAATGGCAGCCGATGTGTCGCCAAAGATAGAGCCAAATTACTAATTAACCGGGAGATGTTCCTAATGAGCGATACATTAATTGAGTTATCGCGCTGGCAGTTTGCATTAACTGCTATGTTCCATTTTATCTTCGTTCCTCTCACCCTCGGACTCACGTTCCTGCTTGCCATTATGGAATCGGTGTACGTGATGACCGGCAAGGAAATCTATAAAGAGATGACCAAGTTCTGGGGTAAGTTGTTCGGGATAAATTTCGCAATTGGTGTGGCCACGGGTCTTACCATGGAGTTCCAGTTCGGTATGAACTGGTCTTATTATTCTCATTACGTAGGTGACATTTTTGGCGCACCGCTGGCAATTGAAGGATTAATGGCGTTCTTCCTCGAATCAACGTTCGTGGGCCTGTTTTTCTTCGGCTGGGACCGCATGTCAAAAGTGAAGCACCTCATGGCGACCTGGTTGGTTGCTATTGGCTCAAACTTCTCTGCACTGTGGATCCTTATCGCCAACGGCTGGATGCAAAATCCTGTGGGCGCCGAGTTTAATGTCGAATCCATGCGTATGGAAATGGCCAGCTTCGCTGATGTAATTTTCAACCCGGTTGCTCAGGTTAAATTCGTTCACACCGTTTCTGCGGGCTATACCACCGGCGCCATGTTTATTCTGGCGATTTCTAGCTATTACCTGCTGAAGCACAAACACGTTGCTTTCGCTCGTCGTTCGTTTGCAATTGCAGCAAGCTTCGGTCTGGCATCGGTATTGTCTGTAATCATCCTCGGTGACGAAAGTGGTTATGAAATTGGTGACGTGCAGAAAGTAAAACTGGCTACTGTTGAAGCTGAATACGAAACCCATCCTGCTCCGGCGCCATTCACCATCTTCGGTATTCCGAATGATGAAGAAGAGCGTATGGACTACGCCATTCAGATCCCTTATGCCATGGGCATTATTGCTACCCGCAGCTTCGACGAAGAAGTGATTGGCATCAAAGATCTGAAAGAGAATCACCGTGTGCGTATTTTGTCTGGTGTTCAGGCTTACAAATACATGGATGCGGTGCGTGACGGTTCTGCAACGCCAGCAGAAAAAGCGTTGTTTGAAGCAAACCGAGAGAACCTGGGTTACGCCATGTTGCTGCAACCTTACACCGACGATATCACCCAGCCTACACCTGAAGCGCTGAAAAAAGCTGTTGATTACAGCATTCCGCCAGTGGCACCGCTGTTCTACTCTTTCCGTCTGATGGTGGTTGCAGGCTTCCTGATGCTGGTACTGTTTGCCACTGCATTCTGGTACAGCACTAAGCACCGTATCACCCAACCACGTTGGTTGCTGAAATCTGCGTTGTATGGTCTGCCGTTGCCATGGATTGCCTGTGAAGCAGGCTGGTTTGTGGCTGAGTTTGGTCGTCAGCCATGGTCTATCGCCGAAGTACTACCGGTTCATGTGTCAGTGTCGAATTTAAGTGTAAGTGATGTGGTGTTCACTATGGTTGGCTACACCCTGTTCTACACCGTGATGTTCATCATTAGCTTCTACCTGATGAAGAAGTTCGCCAAAAAAGGACCCACTCCGCCAGCGGATGAGAAAGAAGAAAGCGTTATTGGCTTGAATGAAGGAGTACACGCATGATTGATTATGAAGTTCTACGGGTAGTTTGGTGGGTGCTGGTTGGCGTGCTGCTGATTGGTTTCGCCATCACCGACGGCTTTGACTTAGGGGTAGGCGCACTGCTTACCATTATTGGCCGAACCGACGAAGAGCGTCGGGTAATGATTAACACGGTTGGCCCTCACTGGGACGGTAACCAAGTCTGGTTTATTACCGCAGGTGGCGCTATTTTCGCTGCCTGGCCAATGATTTATGCCACCGCGTTCTCCGGGTTTTACATTGCATTGTTTTTGACCCTAGCTGCACTGTGGATGCGTCCGCTGGGCTTTGATTATCGCAGTAAGCTACCCAGCCAGAAATGGCGCAAGAACTGGGATATTGCGCTGTTCTTTGGTGGTTTCGTGCCTATCCTTATTTTCGGTGTAGCTTTCGGTAACCTGCTGCAGGGCGTACCTTTTGAATTGGATAACACCCTGAAATCTACTTACAGTGGTTCTTTCTTTGGCCTGCTGAACCCATTCGCTATCTTGTGTGGTCTGGTATCTGTGGCGCTGCTGCTGAACCATGGGTCAACCTGGCTGCAAATGAAAACCGACGGTTTTGTTGAGTCTCGTGCTCGCTCTGCATCAATGGTGTTGTCGCTGGTTACTGTGACACTGTTTATTCTGGCTGGCGTATGGATTGCGTTCGGCGTCGATGGCTACGTAGTAACGTCCACTATCGATACGGGTGCAGTCACTAATCCTATGCATAAAACGGTCGCCACTGAAACCGGTGCTTGGATGAACAATTATGGCCTGTATCCCTGGATGGTGGTTGCACCTGCGCTGGGTATTCTGGGCGGATTAGCCTGTGCATTCTTTTCAAAAGCAGCGCGCGGCGGATGGGCATTTGTCTCTAGTTCTGTCATGATTGCGGGCGTCATCTTAACTGCGGGTTTCTCCATGTTCCCGTTCCTGATGCCAAGCAGCACCATGCCAGACGTGAGTCTGACAATGTGGGATGCGACATCCAGCGAAACGACCTTACGTATCATGTTTTTTGTAGCCTGTGTGTTTGTACCAATTGTTTTGTCTTACACCGCTTACGGCTTTTACGTGATGCGCGGTCGCATTAAAAACGCTGATTTAGACAAATCTCACGCAATTTACTAGGAGAAGATACTATGTGGTATTTCACTTGGATCCTTGGTGTACTGCTGGCTTGCTCATTCGGCATTATTAATGCGATGTGGCTGGAAGCGACCGAGAACCTGGACCGCCCCGATACTGAAGAATAAGGGATAATTTGAGTCGTTCCCCCTCACTATCTGGCTGGTTTCAGCAATCTGTCGCCACCGGAGATGCCGCTTCCCGCGGCGCTCTGGTGGCGTTAATACTTCTACAGGTTTTCCGCGATATCGCGCTCATTGCTGCTTACTGGGGCTTCTCTGCCATGATTACCCAGTGGATTATGGAAGAAAGTTCTGCTTCAACCTCGATGCTTGTGCTTACCCTCGTTAGTCTGCTGTTAGTATGGGTGAGTCAGGGGCTATCTTTGTTTCTCAACCACCGCTACCGCCTTGGTCTGCTGGCGCAGTTGCAATCGCGGTTGTTACTCACTTTTTCCCGTCAGCAGCACGCCTTGGTGCGCCAGCATTCGGCTTTCCACTGGCAAACCTTGTGGCAAATGCATTTGCCCGCTGTGGTGAACTGGCATTTTGATTACCGGGTGCAACAGATGGTGGCCGTGGTGGTACCGATCATTGCACTGGTGGCGATTTTTACGGTGAATCTGGTGGTAGGGGCGAGCCTGCTGATCACCCTACCCATCGTACCGTTATTTATGGTGCTGGTGGGTAAAGGCGCAGCAGCCCAGCATCGCAAACATTTCATCGCGCTGGAAAGGCTGGGCCGTCTTTTCGTCGACAGGGTATCAGCACTGCCATTATTGGCCTCGTTCCGCGCCCATGATGCACAGCGGGAATTGCTGGACACCGCCGGGAACAGCCTGCGGGAACGCACCATGAAAGTGGTGTCTATCGCTTTTCTCTCTACCACTGTACTGGATTTCTTCTCTACACTGGCAGTAGCGTTGATTGCCGTTTATATCGGTTTCACGCTGTTGGGTGAATTTGATTTGGGCGAATCCATTAATTTGCAGCAGGGGTTGTGGCTTCTGCTTACTGCGCCGTTACTGCTGTCTGAAATGAAGAAGCTGGGACAGTTTTATCACCAGAAAGCCCAGGCGGAATCTGCCCGGGAAGCCATGGGCGATATGTTGAAAAACGATGATTCGGTAGTTAACCATGCTGTATTCTCGTCGCTTTCACTGTCCGGCGAGCTTACAACGGCGCCGGATTTGCGCACCGAACAGCTGAACCTTGAAAGCGGAGACTGGGTAAGACTTGGTGGCGAATCCGGTGCCGGTAAGACCGTGTTGATGGAGCTGTTAAGCGGCCAGCGTCCGGGCCTTGAAGCCCCGGTTACCCACTATGCACTACTCACTCAGACCCCGGTTATCTTGCCGTTTTCTGTGAGAGAGAATCTTACACTCGGTGGTGATTTTACCGACGATGTGCTTGGTCAGGTGCTGGCCGAAGTCGAGCTGAATGGCTGGGTAGCATCATTGCCGCAGGGACTGGATACGCCAATGGGTGAGCATCCGCCCTTGTCGGGCGGTCAGGCACAGCGGCTGGCCATCGCCCGCTTGCTGTTACGTAAAGCCCCAGTGTGGTTTCTGGATGAGCCCACCGCCCACTTGCCGCAGGCACAGCATGACGCGATCAGCGCTCTCATTCATCGTACTTGCGGCGATGCCACCGTGATCTGGGCGTCACATAAACCTTTGCCCGATGCGTGGTTCAATCGCCGTTGGCAGGTTGCCAACGGGGTGGTGTCACAATGAGAAACATACCGTTCATCAGTTTACTTTTAGCCATCCTGCACACTACGTCAGGACTGCTCATTCTTATATTTTCTTCCTGGTTTCTCGCTGCCTGCGCGCTTTTGCCGGTTAACTTTAATTACATGCTGCCAGCTGTGATTATCCGTGCCCTCGCACTTACCCGTATTGGCGCCGGTTATGGCCATATGTGGCTGGCCCACCATGACTTATTGGGCCGCACGACCTGGTTGCGTAGCGAGCTGTTCAATCGCCTAAAAGACCATATCCTGGTGGAAAAGGCCGGTGATGTGGAAAAGCTCGCTGCACAGACTGAAATGTTGTCATCGGTGTGGGTAGGTTGGGTTGCCCATCAGGCCAGCGCTGCGGTGCTGGTACTGCTGTCGGTTTCTGTAGTGACGTATCTGACATTGCCCGGTGCGGCTTTAATGTGGATCATGGCCGGACTGTGGCTGGTGATCAGCCTCTGGCTTGTGTACTTCGGGCTGAATAAGGCCGCCAGTCAGGCGAAAGACGAGCAGGCATTTCGTTATCAGTCTGAACATTTCTTTGCTGCCAGCAGCTTGTGGCACCTGCAACTGAATGAAAACAACCAGCAGTTTCGCAATGCACCGCAGCTTTCCTCGGTATGGCAGAAGCAGCAGGCGGTGGAATCCGCCGGTCAATGGGGATTGTGGCTTATTCACGGTGCCGCTATCGCAGCCATAGGTGCGCTGTTCTGGAGCAATCAGCAGGACGGCTTCGGCGACGCCACGGCGATCATCGTGCCTATGTTGCTCCTGAGTATTACCGACTGGCTGGGACGTCCTGTAGGTACGGTGGCACATCTGGGTAAATACCGGCAGGCAGCACAGGCACTTAAGCGTGATGATGCCGCGCCACTGCCGCCCATGGTGAAAGGATCACCGGAACGGGCGATTGAGCTACAGGATTTTCAGGCGCAGACCATGCCTCACGGAGTGTCTGTGAAGCTACCGGTTTCTGGGCTGGTGGTATTACTCGGCGCCTCAGGCTGCGGTAAATCATCTCTGATGAAAGCGCTGGCAGGGCTGGTTCCGGCACAGGGCGAATTGCTGTTTGACGGCAACACCGTGGCCGCCGGTCGTCGTGAAGGCTGGGTGTATGTAGAGCAGTCTCCCCGTATTCTTGAAGCGACTTTAAAAATGAACCTCAATCCGGCTGAAAAACCGATGACACCAGAAGTCATGACACAAGCGTTGGCGCAGTTTGGCTTGGAAAGTTTAACGAATCCTGATGAATGGCTGGGGCAGGGCGGACGTCGTCTCTCTGGCGGTGAATCTCGCCGATTGTCTTTGGCACGGGCGCAGCTAGCCGAACCTGATGTGTGGCTGGTGGACGAGCCATTTGAAGGGCTGGACGAACGTAATCAGCAACTGGTTGAAGCGGGTTTGTTGCAAGCCGCTGGGGGCAATCTGGTGATTGTCGCCACGCACGTTCTGCCAGCGGAACTGACTGACAGAGCTGCACAAATTATTGAAATGTGACAGCTAAGACTGCACACTCAGGTTATACAATAATTCAATGCTGGCATGCTGATAGCGCTTTCTGAAGCGCCCATCATGTCGGACCTCAGGCAGGCGGAGACTCACCTTGCACTCTCATGGTCATCATCACGGTCATTCTCATGGCCACCGCCATCATCACGATGTGAGTGATTCGCAACGTATCGGCTGGGCGTTCTGGCTCAACTTTATCTTTACCATTATTGAGTTTATCGGTGGCTGGCTTACCAACTCCGTAGCCATAATGGCTGATGCCGTGCATGACTTAGGTGATTCCCTCTCTATCGGACTGGCGTGGTACCTTAGTAAAGTGGGTCATAAGCAAGCTGATGACCAGTACACCTATGGCTACAAACGTTTAAGTTTACTTGGTGCCATGATAAACGGTCTCATTCTGGTGGTGGGTTCGGTTTGGGTGCTTTCTGAAGCGATTCCACGGTTGTGGGACCCGGAAATGCCGGTAACGGAAGGCATGATTGGTCTGGCTATTTTGGGAATTGCGGTAAACGGTTATGCCGCTTACAAGCTCTCAGGCGGCAGTTCTATGAATGAAAAAGTGCTTAATTGGCACTTACTGGAAGATGTGCTCGGCTGGGTCGCTGTATTGATTGTGGGCATTGTGTTGCACTTTGTGCACTGGCCAATCCTTGATCCACTGCTTTCCGTACTGTTCACGCTGTTTATTCTGTTCAACGTGGTTCGATACGTTATCGACACAACTAAGTTATTTCTACAGGGCAACCCTGATGTAGAGAAAAAGCGGGAAATTCACGATGCGCTGATGTCTGTCGAGCACGTGAAAGCCCTGCATCACGTGCATTTCTGGTCGCTGGACGGCGAACAGCACGTTCTCACCGCCCATGTCGAATTACAATGCGATATCGACGCCGCCACCAATCGCCGACTGAAAGCGCAAATTGATGACAAGTTGGCCGATTTTGCATTAGCCCACACCACCATAGAGTTTGAAATGCCCGGCGAAGTCTGTCGCGATCATGACGACCACGACCACGACCACTAGATCGTGAAGAGCACGGCCATTTGAAACACGCCGTGAATACATCCATGTAGGCTCGGCTGCCGCATCCCTGCGGCAGACGGTTTCGAATGGCCGTGCTCTTCACTGGGATGGCCGTGTCTGGCTTTTCAATGCGCATAGTTATGCGTATATTTTGTTTCTGGACCTCAGATCCGGAGACATGAAATGAATGCCCTGTATGATCAAAATGCACCAAAGAAAGCAACTAGCCTGAGTGTTAATAGTGACTTATTGGAAAAGGCTCGTGGAATGAACATTAATCTGTCGGCAACGCTGGAAGAGGCGCTAAAAGAACAGTTGGCGCAAAAGGCGTCTGAACAGTGGCAAGCTGAGAATAAAATTGCCATGCAGAAGTACAACGAATTTGTCGAGGAGCATGGAAATTTTAGTGACGAGTTCAGGGCGTTTTAATGGCCTAGTTCGATGTGTATGTGAACAACAACCGAAACACCAGGAAGATATACCCCTACCTTGTCGATATTCAGCATGATGCGCTCTCACATCTTGCTACCCGGCTTGTTGTACCGTTGGTGAGTGCCAGCAGAAAGCCTGGGATGTCGATGGCAAAACTGACTCCGGAAATAACCATAGACGAAGCCAGTTTTATCTTTATGATGCCGCAACTTGCAGCAGTTCCTGCTGAATTGCTGCAAGCACCACATGGTTCACTAAGCCATTCACGGCATCTGCTGGTGGATGCAATAGATTTCGCAGTCACCGGTATCCAGTTCTACCCAAGAAAATGATGTTACAGCGCCGCAGTCGACATCATATTCATCACCGAATCTCTGAATGACGGATACACAACCCGCCAGCTTTTCCTGACAGGCATTTTCGGCAACCAGTACGGGTTCGCGAAGATTGGAAACGCCACAGCCGCCACTGCTGTATATTTTTGTCTTGATGCCTGTCTCATCGGCCAGCATCCGCAGCATGGTGGAGTATGCGCCGGCGTGGGAATCGCCAATGACATAAAGCGTACGTCCTTTAAGGGCGTCACCTTGCTCTACTTCTGCTTGGTGGGAATAGTAGGGGTACCAAACGTAACGGTCATTGGTATTGCTGAAATTCAGAAACTTCTGGCCTGTGAAGCCAAGAAAAGTGCACACGAATGTGAGCGTAATAGCACCGCTACCCCAGCCGACAGTCCCTTTAGGTGACAGGTTACGAATGAACGGCAGTTTCGGAATGCCCCGTTCAATAAAGTGATAGGACAATACGCCCAGTACGATAGTAATCGCCACAGCACTCGCCATTTCATAAGCCGTTTGCAACCCGGTGGACCATCGGAAGAAGGTGTATACCGGCCAGTGCCAGAGATACAGCGAATAGGACAGCTTGCCAATATAGGTCATTGTCCGTAACGAGAACGGCTTGATGATTGCGGCCTCGCCGGACACCATAATGCCGTGGATAAGCGCAACGGTTCCCAAAACAGGTAACAGCCCCCACGGTAACGGAAAGGATGCCTTGTCTGCGAACATCAGTCCGGCAGCAATGAGTATAAGGCCAGAAACAGCAAATGCGTTCGCTTTGCCCCTACTTCCTGCCATATCCTTGCCGTGATGATATTGATACAGCATGGCGCCAGCGGCTAGCTCCCAAAATCGGCTGGTGAGAAGGTAGTAAGCCAGATTTGTATTGCTACCCGAATGCCAGGCAGAGATGGCGAGTGATATCAGGCCAACTGTCACAACGGCAGGGCGGAATTTGCCTTGCAGCCAAAAATAAAAGAGTACAGGAAAAAGAATGTAAAACTGCTCTTCTACACCCAGCGACCAAGTGTGCACAAAAGGGTTAAATTCTACTGAAGGTGAAAAATAAGTATCAGTGTTCATCGCTAGGGCAATGTTGCTGACGCCGAAGAAGGCAGCCAGGGCGGTGTTGGAAATGGACTGACTCAACCACGCCTGAGGAATGAAGAAAATTACAATACAACTGGTGAGCACCAGGCAGGTGATCAGGGCAGGAAATATCCGAAGAATGCGGCGTCGGTAAAAAGCGACAATGTATGAGGAAAAGTTACCGGGTTCCCTGGCCGCGAGTGAGCGAGCAACCACATAGCCGGAGATTACAAAAAATATGTCAACGCCGGTAAATCCGCCGGGTAAAAAGCTACCTTGCAAGTGAAAAATCATCACGGCGATCACGGCAAGCGCGCGTAGTCCGTCAATGGCTGGAATATAAGCTGATTTCATCAGATATCCTTATCTTTTAATGGGATATGAAATTTAGATTGCTAATGCAAACGGCTCTGAAACGGGACGAGACTGTTCCTGCCAGGCAAGCTTTTGTATCGGTGTCGTCGCATCTTCGGCGGAACACATGACAGCAGGTCCCGACCGCTTTTCATCAAGCTGAAGCGATGCTTACTGTTATGTCGCTGAGTTCAGTTCTCGCGTACCTCTGATGTGACTCAGCAGAAATCATGCCGGATGAGGCGGGCGTGTATCGGGAAGCGGGTTGGGGCGCAGTGTCGGAGCAGGAAGTATTCACCGGGCCCTGTCGGCGTTTGGCCGGTGGAAATGCTGGTCAACGTTTGCGACCACGATTTTTGACCATACGTACTTGCTGTCCGTTGGCGACAAACACCAACACCATTTTGCGGGAAAGCAAAAGAAAAGGGCCTGACGGCCCTCTACACATAAGAAATTGATAAACAGGTTACAAGCCCAGGATCAGCCTTGGCGACTTTGCCCGAGAGCAGCACACGGCAATCTGGTCCATCTGCGCTTTTTCCTCGTCAGTCAGGAATACGTCTTTATGGTCTGCTTCACCGCCCAGTAAACGGGTGACACAGGTTCCGCACACCCCTTCTTCACAGGAAACCGGAATAAATAGTCCTTCATCTTCCAGCGCGTTGAGGATGGTGTCGTTTTCGCCAATCTGGATTACCTGTCCGGTACTGGCGATTTCCACCTCGAAGCTGCCATCATTACTGTGATCGATAGGCTCTGCGGAGAAAAACTCGCGGTGCAGCCGGTTTCCGGCTATTCCTGCATCTGCTGCCAGCGCCACTACATCGTTAATGAAACTGCCGGGCCCACAAATATAAACATGGGCCTCTGGTGGCACCGCTGCCAGTGCCTGAGCAATGTTCAATCGCTCCTGTTTGATAGCCTTATCATGCAAAATAACGTTCTTAAGCGCCGCATATTCATCAGAAAGCAGACTGTCTTCAGCACGTGCTACCGCATAATGCAGAATAAAATCCCGATCCTGAGCCTGACACTGTTCAATCATAGGCAGAAACGGCGTGATGCCAATCCCGGCGGCAAAAAACACGCTGGGGCTGTTTCCTTCAGCGAGCGGGAAATGATTACGGGGTTCGCTGATGGTCAGTTCGGCACCTTCCTGCAGAACCTCATGAATGAACTTAGAACCCCCTTTGCCGTCTGCTTCAAGCTGAACGGCAACCTGATAGGTATCTTCTCCGAGCTTACCGCACAGAGAATATTGCCGAATCATATCGTTCGCCAGAAACAGGTCGATATGCGCGCCGGGTGTCCAGGCTGGCAGTGCAGAGCCGTCTGCTGCGCTTAGCATCAGCAGACAAACCCGCGGCGTCATCGCCGCTTTGTGGGTAATAATAACCTGAATCATTTATGCCGCTCCGCTGGTGGCCGATGGCTGTTCACGTTTAATGGTTCGCTCGATAATACGTCGTGCCTGCACACCACCGGCATCAATATCCAGTTTCAGCAGGTGACGGTCCGGGAAACGATCCAAATTTTGCTGCTGGCGCTCAAGGATTTCCAGATCTTCTGAGAAAATCTGTCCCTGCCCTTCGCGGATAGACGCTGTCAGTGCTTCATCGTCAGCTTTGAAATTGCGGGCCATGCCCCAGAAATACCAGATGCTGCCATCGGTTTCAGGGGTAATGAAATCCACTACCGTGCTGTTGGCTTTCTGTTCAGCAGGGGCCTCGTAGCCGCCTTTGCCCGCCATCGCTACACCTACTTCAATCATAACGTGGCTGGGCGCGTCAAAGCGGCAAATCTGCCAGCGATCTACAGGCTGGTCGGTTGGCAGTCCGTTGGCCTGCAGCGCGTTTTGCCAGAAAGGCGGTGGCAGGATACCTTCCATATAACGGCTGGTGACAACCTGCGTACCTTCCATTGTGGTTTTTACCGGGGTTTCATCAATCTCTTTCTGACCAATGGAGCTGGCGTGCACGTAAGTCTCATGGGTCAGATCCATCAGGTTGTCGATCATCAAACGATAATCACATTTGATATGATACAGACCGCCGCCATATGCCCACTTTGGATCCAATGCCCACTCGAGAACCGGGATAAGCGAATCATCAGCAGCCTGTTTGTCGCCCGGCCAAATCCAGATGAAGCCGTAACGTTCGACCACAGGAATTTGTTTGATACAGGGAAACTTCTCAACCCGCTGGCTAGGCATGCTTTGGGTTGAACCATCAGCACCCATCTGCAGGCCGTGATAGCCACACACCAGATTGTCGCCTTCTACGTAGCCCAGAGAGAGGGGGGCGCCGCGGTGGGGACAGAAATCTTCGACGGCCTGAACCTGATCCTTACTATCACGAAAAAAAGCGATTTGGATATTACAGATAGTACGACCTAACGGCTTCTCTGAACCAATCTCGTCACTGGAGGCTGCCACGTACCATGCATTGCGGATAAAGGTGCTCATTATCGGATCCCTTGTAATAACGTAACTGTTTAATTGGATCCAATGTTAACAATGTAAATAAGATGTTTCTATCGTTTTTTTGATCAATTGGATCCAATTTCAATATTAAGATCCTCTCTAACCCCATTAAAACCGGCTGAAAAAGGAGAGAGAAAATTTTCTGGATCCAACTAACAGGGCGGGCTGACTTGTTCTTACCGGCGTAACATCGCAAAATAGCCGGAATGTTAATTCGTCCTGGCTACCTTTGTCATCGTGGGCAGCAAGCGAAAATGAGAGTAAAGCGATAATGAAAAAAGACAAACATGCTGTGCTCAGTATTTTGCGGGATAAAATTCTATCCGGTGCGTTAAAACAGGGAGACCGGCTGGTGGAAATACCGACCGCAGAGATGCTTGGAGTGTCCCGCACGCCGGTTCGCATTGCGTTTCGCGCCCTGGAGCAGGAGGGCTTGCTTACTCAGTTACCACGCAGGGGCTACCAGGTAAGAGAAATCACCAATGATGAAATTGCGGGTTCTGTTGAGGTTCGCGGTGTGCTCGAAGGGTTGGCGGCACGACAGATAGTGGAAAAAGGCCTGGCCGGAGAGGTTATCGCGGAGTTGAAACAATGTTTGAGTGACGGCGATGCGTTGTTCAGTGACCGCTCCTTCAACGAAGAAAAAGTGCAGACCTACGTGGAAATGAACCGTAAGTTTCACGACGTGCTGGTAAAAGGCAGTCAGAACAATGCTATTGCCATGGCACTGCAGATAAACGAACACATGCCTATGGCGTCTGTGAGCTCACTGGTGTTCAATCCGGACGAATCCGACCGGGAATACGAAAGACTGTACTACGCCCATCAGCAGCACCACGATATTGTGCAGGCAATAGAAGCAGGGCAGGGTGCGAGGGCCGAATCGCTGATGAAAGAACATGCGCAGGCGGCAATGAATCGTTATGAACAGCTGTCGAAGGGGACAACCTCTCGGACAATCCGCTCAGAATAACAAAGGCGCCATCGGCGCCTTTGATATATCTGCGAACTGACTAAATCAGCTTATCGATAGTAATGGGTAAATCACGTATTCGTTTGCCGGTAGCATGATAAACCGCATTGGCTACTGCCGCGGCCAGACCGGTGATCCCTATCTCTCCTAAACCTTTTGCACCCACTTCACTGAAGTTGTAATCCGGCTTATCAAGCAGGATCACGTCCAGTTCGTCAGGCATGTCGGCATGCACCGGCATCAGATATTCAGCGATATTATTGTTGGTCGGGCGACCGGTACGTTCGTCATACTCAGTATGCTCGAACATCGCCATGCCAATACCCATCACCACTGCCCCCGAAACCTGGTTGGTAGCAGTTTTGTGGTTAATGATTTTACCCACATCGATAGCGCTGACTACCCGGGAAACCCGTAAATCAGCAATTTCCGGGTCCCATTTTACTTCCACGAAGTGAACACCGAATACCCGGCTGGAGAACCCTTCCTTCATGGAGGCATCTGAACTGCCTTCGCCCTCTGCGCTCGCCAGTTTTTGCGATTTCAGGATGTCGGCAAAGGCGATGGAGGTGCCGTTGCTATCAGACAGCATGCCATCGGCAAAGGTGAGGTCGTCTTCTTTTGCATCAGCGAACGGCGAGTTTTTCATTACCGCGTAGGATTTCAGTTCTTCAATGGCGTTTTCGCAGGCGTCTTTCACCGCAGGCAGCACACTGGCTGTGGCCCAGGAGCCGCCGGATAGCGGGCCGTCCACATAATCTGAATCACCAATTTTGACCTCAACGTTCTCAACGTCAACACCGGTGGCAGCAGCCACCGCTTGCGCCATCACATTGTAGGTACCTGTACCAATATCCTGAATCGCGCAAGACACGCGGACTTTTCCGTTCGACAGAAAGGACACACTGGCTTTACTGGGGTTTTTCATGGCATCCCAGGCGCAGGCAGCTACGCCCCAGCCAAGCACATCCTTGCCATCACGCATAGAGCCGGGCTCGGGAGTTCGCTTGTCCCAGCCAAATTTAGCCGCGCCCTTATCGTAAGCTTCCAGAATATTAATATCTGACCACGGTAAATCTTCGGTCTGGTCGCGGTCAGTATAGTTTTTGCGGCGTAATTCCAGCGGATCCATGTTCATCGCGACAGCGAGTTCATCAATGGCGGACTCCGACGCAAACAGACCTGGCGCTGCGCCCGGGGCTCGCATGGAAGCCGGGCTGCCCGTGTTCAAAGGAATCACATTGTTCGCCACATCCACATTGGGACACTTGTAGAAAATCGGGGTGATGACACCAGCACTTTCTACCCGGGTATCAATTTCTGAAGTGCTGTTCAGCGTGTGATGGGCAATTGAAGTGAAATTCCCGTTTTCATCTGCACTCATGCGCAGCGTTTGTTCCGTACTAGAGCGGTGACCGGTTGTAGTAAACATCTGTGCACGGGGCACCATAAAATGCACCGGTTTGCCCAGTTCACGTGAGATGGCCGCTGTCGCGAAACAATGGGGCCAGCTAAAAAGCTTGCCGCCAAAACCTGAACCAAGAAACGGGGTTTTAACCACCACGTTTTCCTGCACCAGGCCAAATACCCGAGCAATGGTGTTACGACTGAACGTTACGCCCTGGGTACTTTCATAGACTACCAAACGACCATTTTCCCAATACGCCGTGGTGGCATGCATTTCCATAGGATTATGCGTTTCAACTGGTGTGGTGTAGGTTGCTTCGTGGGTATAGGCTGAATTACTGAATGCAGTCTCTGCATCACCACGACTTTTACCAACCGGCTTCTGTTCCTGCACCTCAACGCCAGCAGCCCGGGCTTGATTTATTGACGATACCGGATTGCTGTCTTCTTGATAGGATACCTTAATTTTCAGTGCCGCTTCCCGGGCTTTAGCAAAGGTGTCGGCAACCACATAAGCTACCATCTGGCCGGCGTAATACACCTTATTATCTTCGAAAGGCAGGCGACTTTCGTCCACCTTTAAACCCTTCTTCATACTGGTAGGGGCTTTATAGATACGATCAGTAAAGTGATTGTGATGGAACACATCCACCACGCCGGGCATTTGCTTCGCGGCGCTGGTATCAATATCTGTAATCGTTCCTTTGCTGATGGTGCTGTACACACCATAGCCATAAAGCATATTTTCAAGATGGTGATCGGCAGCATACATGGCCTGACCAGTAAGTTTCTGCGGGCCGTCTACACGAGGAAGGGCAGCACCCAAAACTTTTGCGTCTTTCATTTCCATTTTGCTGTCCTCCTAAGCGGTCACGGTTTTCAGGCTGCGAATCACGGCGTTTTTACCGAGCGGGATTTTGAACGCATTTTGCGACTGCGGCACTGCATCTTTAAACGCAATTTCAGCGGCCTGCTGGAAAGCCTGTGCAGAAGGCGCTTTGCCGATTAACGACTGCTCTGCCTCGAATGCACGCCAGGGCTTTGTGGCAACGCCGCCCATAGCCAGTCGTGCCTCTTTGATTGCACCGCCTTCAACAGACACGATGACCGCACTGGACGCCAACGCAAACTGATAGGAAGCCCGGTCGCGCAGTTTAAGGTAATGAGATCGGTTGCCCGCGATGGGTTTATCAAGGATCACGTGGGTGATAAGTTCATCAGCAGCCTTGGCATGTTCTTTCTGTGGCGTGTTACCAGGCTGCAAGTGAAAATCGGTAAACGGAATCTCGCGTTCGCCTTGCGGACCTTTCACCACAACGGTAGCGCCAATGGCTGCCATGGCTACACACATGTCTGACGGATGGCTGGCGATACAATGCTCGCTGGTACCAAGTACCGCATGCACAGATCGGTTATGACCGCCAATGGCCGCACAGCCGCTTCCGGGCTCGCGTTTATTGCAAGGTGATATGCCGTCGCGAAAATAAGAACAACGAACCCGCTGCATCACGTTGCCGCCGGTCGTCGCTTTGTTGCGCAGGGAAGTCGATGCGCCAGATAACAAGGCCGCTGAAAGCACCGCGTATTTCTCTTTGACTACGGGGTGATAGGCCAAAGCAGTATTCGACACCAATGCACCAATTTTAAGTCGGCCATCAGCCAGCTCTTCAATGTCATAAAGTGGCAGACTGTTTATATCGACAACCGTTTCAGGTTGCATCACATCCAGCTTCACCAAATCAATGAGTGTGGAGCCGCCAGCAAGAAATTCGTTAGCCTCGATGCCCTTTGCGGAAACGGCTTGCGCTGCGCTTTCTGCGCGTACATATGAAAATTGTCTCATGTTCGCCTCCTACGCGGTTTCACTGGCTTGCTGCATAGCAGAAAGAATATTCTTGTACGCTCCGCAGCGACAGATGTTGCCGCTCATCGCCTCTTTCCAGGCTTCGGGGCTGGCAGGAATATCATCACTGTTAAGCACATACGTCGCCGTCATCATTTGCCCGGCAGTACAGTAGCCACATTGATAAGCGTCGCATTCGTGAAATGCTTTTTGCACCGCGCTCATTTCACCCTCTGTCGAAAGTCCCTCAACAGTGGTGATATCATCGCCGTCGTGCATCACCGCCAGACTTAGGCAAGAATTAATCACATCGCCATTTACGTGTACGTTGCAGGCACCGCACTGGCCGTGATCACAGCCCTTTTTAGTGCCCGTTAATACCAGGTCATCGCGTAGAACGTCGAGCAGCACTGCATTGGGTAAAACCTTCATCTTGCGAGGCTGACCATTGACGTTTAAGGTAATTTCGACTTTATTCACAGCTTCTGGATCAGACATAGCTTCATCCTCCTGATCCAGCGCCATACCCTGAGTTGCGCATCCGCTGGCGGCAACGGCAACGCCGGATAAACCAACGCCTTTTATGAAGTTTCTGCGGGAACGGGATGCCGTATAACTTTTAAAACCTTCCCGGTGTTTACTTAATGGCCTTGATTTATCATGTGCCATGAATCACTCCTGGTTTATCTGTGGTGTTTTTGCCTGTAGTAAATTCAGCAATGGCCTGTGGTGTGTTGAATGTCAGACTGCGACAATGTGGCCGGTGGAACTGAATAAGTCCTGTTCTCTACGGGAGGGTTTGTAAAGGAAGATCATTTACAAACATTACAAATAGCTTCTGTCGCACGCTGTGGCTGAGTAACAAGATTGATTAGATATTTGGTAATGCTCCACCTGATGTGATAGCTTTTTCTTTCTTCAATTTCTCAACAGCAAGGATAGATGTGAGAAAGCTAATATTTAGCCTGCTAGGCATTGCGATGCTAGTGGGCGCTTACTTTTTGTTGGCGACTTCTGATGAAGAGCCACTACAGGATGGTCTTGACGTAATCAAAACATCCGACGGAAAAATCTTTATTGGAGACTTAAATGTCATGTCGGCTCCGCAGCCGTCATCAGATGTCTCCTGGTCTGAGCCTTCAGAATCCCGCTGTGATAATCTTGAACGTCTTGTCGAGCAAGCCTCCAGAATGTTCGGACAAGCTATCGATGCCGATACGCTTTTATCAGAAGGCAATTCCATTGATGATGTAACCCTACTCATTCAGGCGATGAAAAATGAAAACTTCGCCAGAGAATGGCGGGATGTAAAGCGTAAAGAGGCTGCCAAACTGAGTCAGCTGGACAAATCGCTGAATGAACAGTTCCAGGCATTGCTTTCAGATAAGCTGCGAGCTTCAGGCTTAAGCGTTGTCACAAAAATCCCATCTCCCTGGCTCAAACAGGCAATAGAAGCGAACCAGCCTTTCACCAAATACCAGGACAAAGAAGTATCGCCAGAAGATATTGCCTGGCTGATCGGGCAGGAAAATATCGATGATTCCCGGCTCAAAGAAGCGTTTGCGTTAATGAGTGAACCGGAAGCGATGTTGTCGAGCAATGTCCAACTTATGGAATTCCGCCAGGCTACTAACATTTTGGATGCGGCGGCGATGAAAGGTCGCCCGGCTTTAGCTGAGTGGTTATTAAATCAGGGCGTTAGCCCTGTTGAGGACGCTTATCTGGGCGGAACGCTAGACTTTGCACTACGAGGCCTGCAGGGAATGTTCAGCATATCCTGGCCCGTTGAAGAGGATAAACCTGAAATAGTAAGCGAAAGCGTGCCGCAACAAACTATCGCGGCGCAGCTCGCACTGATTCAACGGCTCCAGGGGTTAGGGCTTGAATTGCATGGTGAATATTACGTAGGAAAAAGTACCAAAACCCTGAATAGCTACTTCGCTGTGAATCTTTTTTATATAGAGCGTGTCGCTATTGATTATATTGAGCAACAGTACGGAGTTAACTTACTTTCAATTCCGCAAGCTCCTCCTTTATCAAGCGCAACTAGCGAAGACATAATCGCATCGTATAAACAGGCGAAGGCGGAAGAGATAACGAAAGTGGCGGGGCAAGATTACGAAACACAACTTGCGTCTTGTAAGCAATTCAGGGAGCGAATTGCCATAAAGTGGAAGCCGGAAACACTACACACTGCCGACTTTCAGGATTCGACGCAGGACGAACTGTTTACCAAAGCCCCTGAGCTGGTTAGTTGCCAGCGTGAAATGTTACAAAGACGACACCGATCTCGCTTCCGAGCAGATGGTGATATCGACATCTACCCCATTGTTCGTTTGATAAGTAAAAAGGATTATGAAGCGGCCTTCGCGTTAGTTGCTGAAAATCCCTCTGTTACCGATGAAGTAGTATACGACATGCTGGACCGAGCCTATCAGCCCATGCTGAACGCCGGATTGATACCCACCGAACTGGATTATTCTTACCGCTTCAGCCTCCGGTTTGCAAAGCTGGCTGAACAGGGTTTCGATCTTCAACAGCCGGATAAGTATGGGCGCAGCCTACTCTATGTTGCAGCTTCCCAGTGGTCACCAGAGCAGATGGAATATCTGGTTGAGCAACGGGTTCCTTACTATCATCTTCCAGACGCGCCAGACCCTTTGTATCTGGTTCTCTATTACATTGCGACCCGCAATAAGCAGGATTATCAGCAAATGCTCGAAGCGGTGATGTCGTACGACCCACCCATAACACCTATGCACCTTAGTCAGATGCAGGTGCTGAAACTTCGCTCGCCAGAAGTGTATGCCGCTATTGAAGCACAGTTTCCTCAGCTTGGGGTAGAAGGAGCGGATACGGAATATCCTTCCTATACCTGCTATCTGGACTAACAAGAACCGCACGTCTGCAAGCATCGATAAAAGTAAGTTTGCAAGAGATGCCTCTAAGCGAAAGTTAGAGCGAATAAAGGATTAAAAATGAAAAAAACAGGGATTGTTTTGTGTGTGATTGCCGCACTAGGAACTTGTTTTTGGGTGTGGATAAACACCCCCAGTGAAGACCACGAAACAACTCAAAGCCATACAATGCAGGCATCGCGAACAGTCAGCGGACTGAACAAGTCAACCTCTACAATCTTGCCTACCATCACCGAGCCTGACAAACCGTTTATTGTTAATTCGACAACCTGCGAGGCGTTCGAGATTAATGCAAACACTATAATGCGGGAGCATTTTCGCTCTTACAGTCCTGAAGATTATCTGCAGGAAGGCTTTAGTGTTGATGATGTTACAGTGTTGCTGGATAGCAGGCACACTAATCAGGCCATAATGTGGCGTGATCAAACCCGACTTCAGGAAAGTGAACTGGATACTATTAATCAGTACATTCATGAATTTATCAAAGAACACTTCCCTGAATTACTGACTTCATTTGATGTGATGGGTGGGAAGGCTTCGCTTAATACTGAGCGCAGAGCCGCGCCTGACTGGCTCAGAAAGGCGGTTAAACAGGGGGAGCAATTTGAAGTGCCTATCTGGGACGAGATGCTCCCGGATGATGTGGCTTGGCTGATTAAACAAAACGACGTAGCTGATAAGGCGATCAAGCAAGCGGTAATGCTGCTGGATGATATCAACGCCACCATCTCAGTTGATGGTAGCATTAGAAATGAAGTGAATATACTTGATGCAGCCCTTCGCGAAGGCCGAAGCGACCTGGGCTTCTGGCTGCTGAGCATGAACGCTGAGCCTTTGCAGGATGACTATACCGGCGGTGCGCTGGACAATGGGCTTTATGGATTGGAAAAACTCTACGGTGCTTACCGAGGACATGAATCTGAGGATGCTCTGAGCAAGCTGCAAATGCAGGTTAGATTAATCGATGAGTTGGCTTCCCTCGGTCAGTTTGCACATGCGGGTATTGAAATAAGATTTGATGGTGAAGAAGGGTATGCGTCTTATCGCGGAGTGCGGAACCCGTATTTTATAAGTATCGACGAGATTAATGGTATTAGTGAGCTTACAGGTCTGAATGTTATAGGCTTACCTGCAGCTAATAGAATGGCAAGTCCCCGCGGGGAAGAGCTTCTTGCTCTTGATAGAGAACGGCTCGATAGTCGCTTAAACGAAGTGAATGACGGGCAGTTTAATAGCCGGATGACAAGCTGCGTTCAATTTGCCAGAAATCTTGAAAATAGTTGGTCTCCGGAACATTTTTCAGGTATTAGAAATTCATCTTTGAGTGACTTCGAACTATTTGCGTTAGCGCCCGAATTAGTGGCATGTCGACGAAAAGAACGGCACACATGGCACGTACTTCATCACCCTTATGCTGAAAAAGAAGGTGGCAGAGCCTTCTCCCGTATTCTGGATGATGATCCCGGCAAGGCCCAGGAAATGTTGTTCGGTGAGCCTGCCGCAATCGACTACACGTTTTACGCAGTTTTAGAATATAAAGCAGATGCGTTAAGTGGTTTGCTAAACGTCGGTTTGGTGCCTGAGCAACTGGATTATTCCGCCCGCTTCAACGCAAGCTTTTCACTGCTGGCCGAGCAAGGCTTTGACCTCTACCAACTGGATAAATATGGCCGTTCGCTACTTTATGTGGCTGCAGCTGCCTGGCTACCGGAGCAAATGACCTATTTGTCTGAACGCGAGGTGCCCTATTAGACCGGTGCCGATATGCCTGATCCGCTTTATCTTGTGCTCTACCAGATTGCCACACAGGGTAAGCGCAGTAACATGATTGAGATGTTGTCAGCGATTATGGCATATGATCCTGTTATCGAACCTATGCACTTTATGCAGATGGATGTGCTGAAACTGCGGGATAAGCCCGCTTATCAGGAAGTGGTAAACGCATTTTCTGAATTGGATGTGGGGGCAGAGGAGCCGAATTACCCAGAATTCACTTGTCGACTCAGGCAGTAGCAAGATGGGGTGACGTGTGCTTCGGAATGGCGCTACAGAATCCTGTTATAAATGATATGCTGGGAGTATCGACAGAAAATAAAGGGTACAACAATGACAACAACACCTTTTGAAACCACATTTGACGTACGTTTTTACGAAACCGACGGGCTCGGGCACGTGGGAAATACAGTGCATGTTGGTTGGCTGGAAGCGGCGCGGGATCCGGTGTTTAAACTTTTCCTGCCAGATCTGGATTTATCCCGCTGGCCGCTCATCCTGGCGAGCTACAAAGTCGACTTTCTTCAGCAAATTTACTACGGCAAGTCCGCTACGGTGAAAACCTGGATAGGACGTCTGGGCGGTAGTTCTTTTGATGTGTATCAGGAAATCTGGCAGGACGACAAGCATTGCGCCACCGGTACCACTACGATGGTTCACTTTAATTATGAAACCCAGAAATCAGCGCCTATCCCCGACGACATTCGCGCAAAAATGGAACAGCATTTAAAGGACTGAGCATGCACCCGAAAGAAACCGACTTTATCGCCGTAATCGATGACGTACTGTCGCCAGAGCAATGTAAAAGCATTATTGCCGCTTTCGAGGAAAGCGCCAATCTTAAGCCGGGTCAGACTGGTGGCGGCGTAGATCTGGATAAAAAGCGCAGCGTGGACGTGTCATTCTCCCGGGATGAAGTATTCAGACCCTACCTGAAGGACGTGATGGCCCAGGTAGGCAACGAATTGATGAAATACATCGATGAGTATTTCTTCTCACTGGTAGGCCCTATTGGCCTCACTGTTCGCCATCCGAAAACCGGCGAGCCGGTAAAAATGACCGGCGAGAACTACGCCGAAGTGGGTCGTCCGGCATTACCGAATCTGGTGAACTACCTGTTTCGTATCGGAGATATTAACGCCCAGCGCTACAAAGCCGGTGAAGGTGGTTATCCTTACTGGCATTCAGAAGTGTATCCGCAGATGCAGCACAACGATGCCTTGCACCGGGTGGTGCTGTTTATGTTCTATCTGAATGATGTGGAAGAGGGCGGTCAGACCGAGTTTTACTATCAGCAGCGTAGTGTGAAACCCAAAGCGGGACGCATGGTCATCGCCCCAGCAGGCTTCACTCACACCCATCGCGGCTGCATACCTGAAAGCAACGATAAGTACATACTTACTTCATGGATGCTGTTCAACCGCGCCGAGCACATTTATACGAAATAGAGGGGTGGCTACTTTGGCAGTTGAACATCATCCTCAGGCACTGGCAGTGTCATTTGATGATAGCTCTTTAATCGTAGATCTCATTGATGGGAGAACTATCTCGGTTCCACTTTCCTGGTTCCCAGTACTTTCTCAAGCCAGCGAGTCTCAGCTAAAGGAGTGGGAGTTGTTAGGAGACGGAGAGGGGATTCACTGGCCACAGCTTGACGAGGACTTAAGTGTATCCGGTTTACTTGCTGGTAACCGAAGTCGTGTGTAAATGAAACCGAGAATAGCAGCGCAGCGGGATAAGATTTTGTCTCTGGAAACCATCCCCGCGGAAGCGCGACGCTAAGCCTTCACTCTTAAGCCACCTACAAACTATACGGTGCGATTTCTGCGCCTTTCATGCTGTAACCTACTGACGCAATGTCACCCTGCCAGCCGTCGGTGGAAATAACGCCGGTCACCCAAATTGGGCTGCTGCTGAATTCCACGGCAACGCCTTCTTCAAAGGTAACGTGAATAATCTGATTGGATGCCGGTGGCGGCACGTGCACGCAGGCACCAAAAAATGGCACCAGCAGGAATTCTGTGGTGAGTTCGTCTGTACCTTCCAGCGGCACCACGAAGCCCGGGACTTTTACCAGTTTTCCATCGTATTTTTTTACCACTGGCGCGTTAGGTTGGGCCTGTGCCATAGTGCTTTGATGGTCAGAAACTGGTTCTGGCGGCAACGCACTGAATCCTGGAGGCTCCAGATCTTCCCAGAACACCTCAATTGGCTCTGCAGCTTGTGTGGCGGTTGCGATAAAAGCGGAAAGGAGCATGAACATGCTCAAAAATTTGCGTGATAAAGCCATTCTTCACTCATCTTAGGTTTTGACAAAGCGATTATGACATAAATAAGCGCAGGGTAGCGGCGACTCAGCTACCGCTATCCTGCGCTTACCGTGTTTACAGCATGGGTTTCAGGAATCGACCGGTATGAGACTGCTTCGCTTTAGCGATGTCTTCCGGGGTGCCTTCAGCGATGATCTGGCCACCGCCAGAGCCCCCTTCTGGACCCAAATCAACCAGCCAGTCGGCGGTTTTGATCACGTCGAGGTTATGCTCGATAACCACCACGGTGTTGCCATGATCCCGCAGTCTGTGCAGAACGGCCAGCAGCTGTTTGATGTCGTGGAAATGCAACCCCGTTGTTGGCTCATCTAGAATGTACAGGGTTTGGCCGGTGTCTCGCTTCGACAGTTCTTTCGCCAGTTTTACCCGCTGTGCTTCACCACCAGATAGTGTGGTTGCCGCCTGACCCAATCGAACGTAAGACAAGCCCACGTCGATTAGTGTTTGTAGCTTACGGGCGATGGCCGGGATTGCGTCGAAAAACTCTCGTGCTTCTTCCACCGTCATTTCCAGCACTTCGTGGATGTTCTTGGCCTTGTACTGAATTTCCAGAGTTTCGCGGTTGTACCGTTTGCCTTTACACACATCACAGGGCACATACACGTCTGGCAGGAAGTGCATTTCTACCTTAATCACTCCGTCGCCCTGACAGGCTTCACAGCGACCACCTTTGACGTTGAAGCTAAAGCGACCAACCTTGTAACCCCGTGAGCGGGCTTCCTGCGTACCGGCAAACAATTCACGAATAGACGTGAAAATGCCTGCATAAGTCGCTGGATTAGAGCGGGGTGTACGGCCGATAGGGCTTTGGTCGATGTCGACTACCTTGTCCATCATCTCCAACCCTTCCATGGTTTTGTAAGGGGCCGGTTCTGACGTGGTGGCTTTATTCAACTCGCGGTGCGCGATTTTGAAAAAGGTATCGTTGATAAGTGTAGACTTACCCGACCCTGATACGCCGGTCACACAGGTCATCACGCCAACGGGAATGTTCAGTGTCACGTCTTTCAGGTTGTTGCCTGACGCGCCTGTTAACGTAAGCCATTTATCGTCTTTGGCGCTGTTGCGCTTTTTCGGTACTTCAATTTTCTCACGACCAGACAGGTATTTCCCAGTAAGTGAGTCTTCACTGTCTAAGATATCCTGCATAGTACCAGCAGCAATTACCTGACCACCGTGAACACCGGCACCAGGGCCGATATCAACAATGTAATCGGCTTCGCGGATGGCATCTTCGTCGTGCTCAACCACCAACACGGTGTTGCCAAGATCACGCAGGTGAGTCAATGTTTTCAGCAAGCGTTCGTTATCGCGCTGGTGCAATCCGATAGACGGCTCATCGAGCACGTACATTACACCCACCAGGCCGGCACCAATCTGGCTGGCCAGACGAATACGCTGAGCTTCACCACCGGAAAGGGTATCGGCACTGCGTGACATAGAGAGGTAGTTCAAGCCAACGTTCACCAGGAAGCCAAGGCGATCGAGAATTTCTTTTAAGATCTTCTCGGCAATTTGCGCTTTCTGCCCCGTCAGGTTCAGTGTTTCAAAGAAATCAAAAGCGTCGGCGATAGACATATCGGCGATTTTTGGCAGGTTGGTGCCTTCAATGAAAACATTGCGCGCTTCTACCCGAAGACGGGTACCGCCACAGCTGTTACACGGCTGCTGACTCAGGTTCTTCGACAGTTCTTCACGAACAGCGTTGGACTCGGTTTCACGGTAGCGGCGTTCCATATTCGGAATAATGCCTTCGAATGGATGCTTGCGCTCCATGACGTCGCCGCGCTCGTTAATATATTTGAAGTTCAGCGATTTACCTTTAGAGCCGAACAGTACCACGTCTTTCGCTTCTTTCGACAGTTCTGAGAACGGCGTGGTAAGGCTAAAACCGTAGGCGTCGGCAACAGCCTGCAGCATTTGGAAGTAGTAATAGCTGCGCTTGTCCCAGCCGCGGATAGCGCCACCAGACAAGCTCAGCTCATCGTTAGATACAATCAACGCCGGATCGAAAAACTGACGAGTACCTAAACCGTCACAAGTGGGGCATGCACCCGCCGGATTGTTAAACGAAAACAGGCGCGGTTCCAGCTCGCTCAGGCTGTATCCACAATGCGGGCAGGCGAAATTGGCTGAGAACATAATTTCTTCAACGTCAGGATCGTCCATAAACGCCACTTTCGCGTTACCGCCTGCCAGTTCAAGGGCGGTTTCGAACGACTCTGCCAATCGCAGTTGCAAGTCATCACGCACTTTAAAGCGGTCGACCACCACTTCGATTGTGTGCTTCTTGCGTAAATCCAATTCAGGCGGATCAGATAAATCACACACCTCACCGTCGATACGGGCACGAATGAAGCCTTGGGCTGCCAGGTTCTGTAAGGTTTTAACGTGCTCCCCCTTACGTTCCTGAATTACCGGTGCCAGCAGCATCAACTTGCTGCCTTCGGGCATAGATAGCACTTTATCTACCATCTGGCTGATGGTTTGTGCATCCAGTGGTACATCGTGGTCCGGACAACGTGGTGTACCCACACGGGCAAACATCAAGCGCAGATAATCGTATATCTCAGTAATCGTACCTACCGTTGAACGGGGGTTGTGAGAGGTGGATTTCTGTTCAATTGAAATTGCCGGAGATAAACCTTCGATATGGTCAACATCAGGCTTTTCCATCATCGAGAGGAACTGACGGGCGTAGGCCGACAGCGATTCCACGTAACGACGCTGACCTTCAGCGTAAAGGGTGTCGAAAGCTAAAGACGATTTACCAGAACCGGAAAGGCCGGTAATAACTACCAGTTTGTCTCTGGGGAGGGTTAAATCGATGTTTTTCAGATTATGGGTGCGGGCACCCCGTATTTCGATTTTATCCATTGAAACCTGAGAATTGCCAAAAGAGAAAGTATGCCACAGACGGCGCGGAAATTAATCATTAACTACGTTTAACTGTCGGTGTAGATCACTCATTCACCGGCACGGGGAGGTGGGCGACGAGTGGTTTTGTGCTACACTTCGCCGCCATACAAGAATTAGGTCGAGAACACACTTGAACGCATTAGAAGTTCGCGCCGCATTAGCACTGGCGCTGGTTTATGTATTGCGCATGATGGGCCTGTTTATGGTCATGCCTGTGCTGGCAGTTGCCGCGATGGACTATCCTGATTATTCACCTCTGCTGGTGGGCCTGGCCGTTGGTGGGTATGGGCTAACGCAGGCAGCGTTGCAAATTCCTATGGGCATGATGTCCGACCGCTGGGGGCGCAAACCGGTCATCCTGCTGGGGCTGTGTGTGTTCGCGGTGGGGTCGTTTATCGCGGCATCGGCAGACAGCATGATGGTGATGATTGTTGGTCGGATTCTGCAAGGTGCGGGCGCGATTGCCGGTGCGATTATGGCACTGGCCACCGATGTGAGCCGGGAAACCCAGCGGGCAAAGGTAATGGCGGTGATTGGCATCGCGATTGGCTTCTCTTTCTACCTTGCCGTGCTCATTGGCCCGTTGATTGCCCAGAACTGGGGACTGGCCGGTGTATTTGGCGTTACCGGTGTGCTTGCCATCTGCTGTATGCCGTTGGTGAAATGGGTGGTGCCGGATGTCACTATCAGCGCCAGTGGCGACACCCTGCCACACGTTTCTGAAATCAAATCTCTGTTTGTGTCACCGCAGCTTTGGCGTTTGAACGTTAGCGTGATGGTGCTGCACATGATGATTACGCTGCTGTTCGTGCAATTACCGCTTACGCTGACGCAGTTCGGTATGTCGCTGGAAAGCCATTGGACCATCTACCTGCCGGTGCTGGCGGTATCCATTATTGGCCTTATTGTGCTGATGGGGATCAGTCGTGGGCAAACACCAAAGTCGGTAGTTATCACGGCAGCAGCGCTGATGATGATGGCATTTTTGATGATGAATATGCAGGACCACCACTTATGGGTAGTCGTTACGGCTGTTGTATTGTTCTTTACCGGTTTTAATTATTTGGAAGCAAGCTTACCCGCGCTGGTCTCGACCATTGCGCCTGCTGGTCAGAAGGGCAGCGCCATGGGCATATATGCCAGTTTCCAATTCTTCGGCGCGTTTCTCGGCGGTTTATTGTCGGGCCTTGTAACCGATATCTGGACCCCAATAACGGCCTATCTGGCCGGTGCCATCGGTGCAGCATGTTGGATTGTCATCCTGTTTGGTCTTAAAGAAGTGATGAAATTACGTCGCTTATCCATGCAGGTTTCCTTCGCCAATGTTCAGCCGCAAACACTGGAAAAATCACTGCTGCAGCTGGAAGGTGTGCATGAGGTGGTGGCGTCTAAATCTGATGGCACGGTATATCTTAAAATCAGTAAGGGATTCGATACCAAAGCGGCCAGAGAATTGCTCGCCCAGTATGCTTGAGGCTTGGTAGCTGTAGAATAAGTCATCCAGTTGTTGTTTTCCGGTGTATAACCTCATCAACCAGTTTTACAACGCGTAAGGAGTCGTGATGGTAGATTTAAGTCGCTACAAAGGCATTATTTTCGATATGGACGGTACCCTGATTGATTCTATGGGGGCACATATGAAAGCCTGGGAAAAAACCTGTGAGCATTTTGGTTATCCCTTCGATTTAGATTACATGTACGGTTTGGGTGGCGTGCCAACCATGAAAACGGCGGAGCTGCTAAACGCCAAGTACAGCAAACAAAACGACCCGCAAGAAGTAGGGCAGTTTAAGAAGAACACTTGGTTGGCAATGGACCAAACCCCCACGCTGATTGATGATACGTTTCAAATCTTCAATGCGAATTTGGGCAGCAAGAAAATCGCAGTAGGCACTGGTGCTGAGCGGTCTGGTGCTGAAACGCTATTAGGGCATCACGGATTACTGGGTAAACTTGATGCATTGGTAACATCGTCTGATGTCGTCAACGGTAAACCGGCACCGGACACCTTTCTTAAAGCTGCCGAGTCAATCGGTGTAGCGCCAGAAGATTGTGTGGTGTTTGAAGATACAAAGATTGGTTTTGAAGCGGCCTCCCGCGCCGGCATGGACTGCATCATGGTGATCAACGGTAAAGTGCAACAAGGTTGATAGTGCTTTCTGTCAGCGCCAGCTGGTTCTATAATCTAAAAACTCACTCCGATTAATTACAATAAGAGCGTAACGTTCAGTGGTCATAAGCTTTCGTATTTTCGCCGTCATTTCTATGCTGTCTGCACTTGCAGGCTGTGCCATAGATGTCAGTTCTTCCAGTTTCCTGCATCAGGATAATTCACCGTCCACACTGGACACTACCGCATTAAATCAGGCGGTAACGGAAGATGAAGCGGCGATCACAATCACTACGGTGGAATTGAAAAACAGCCAGGATCTCACGTTACGGGGTGTTGCCGTTGCGTATCCCGAACCCAAGGTCAACATTGTGCTGTTTCCAGACAACGGCATGAGTATTAGTAACAATTCCGCGCTCATTCATGAGTTTGGTAAACTGCCCGCGAACATCCTGTGGGTGGATTATCAGGGCACAGGTGCCAGCGATAAACCTGGCAAAGCAAGAATGTACAATCTGAAACGTGATGCCTTGCTGGTTTATGACTACGGAAAAGAAGTGTTTCAGAATGATTTGCCAACGGTTGTGCATGGCATATCAATGGGCTCTATTCTGGCAAGTTACGTAGCGGTAAAGCGGGATATCGACGGGTTAGTGCTCGACAGTGCCATTAACAAAGTGAACGATGTGGTGCAGAACATGGTGCCTGAGTGGACCAAAGTGTTTACCTTCCTGCAGGTATCTCCAGAACTGGCCATCATTGAGAATGACGACTTTATTCGGCAGTTAGACAAGCCATTATTGTTGATTGTGGGCGATAAAGATCGCACGACACCCATTACGTTTAGTCGCCAACTTTACGAAGTCTCGCCCAGTAAGGATAAATTGATTTACGTGGTACCCGGCGGTAAACATAACAAGTCGATGACGTATCCGGATGTAATAGGCCAGTATCGGTTGTTCCTGCGAGATTTATAACCATCGAGTAAATAACAAAAAAGCAGCCGAAGCTGCTTTTTTTGTCACGGATTTTTCGCTTAGCGCGGTATCACTTTCTGAAATTCGTCTCAGAGGTTGCAGCCCAATAAGCAAAGGCGGTGAAAATGCCGGTGTTAATTTTCAGTGCGTCTGCATCTACTTTATCTAAGGTGTCGTTTTCCGTGTGATGGTAATCGAAGTAATCGCTGCCATCCGGTGAGAAGTTGATGGCGGGTTGCCCCGCTTCACCTAGCGCACTCATATCCGACTGACCTTTGGCATCGTTTTTATCCGACATTCCTACACCGAATGGTGCCAGGTATTCAGCAAAGCTTCGCACTTCAGACAGTGCTTCTGCGCCCACACCCGGGGTTAGCTCGTAAATCGCGCCATTACCGAAATCCCATTCAGCGCCAATAACATGTTGATCCATATCGCCTTTGTGCTGTTCAACATAATCCTTCGCGCCCCAAAGACCAATTTCCTCGGCAGCAAACAGGATAACGCGAACGGTACGAGCAGGGCGCTGCGGTAATTCTGCGATATAGTGGCCTGCCGCCAGCGTAATACCCACACCAATGCCATCATCAATTGCGCCGGTACCTACATCCCAACTGTCGAGGTGCGCGCCAATGGTAACGACTTCATTAGGCTTTTCACTGCCAGTAACATCGCCAATAACGTTGGCTATGGTGGCTGTTTTACCGGTAGGGCCACTGGCTGAAGTGGTGAGTGAGAAAGTGACTGGCTGTTCACGCTTCAGCATATTTTCCAGCAAATCGGCATCTGGGTTTGAAATGGCGACAGCGGGGATTTTCTTAATTCCATCGCTGTAACGCATCATGCCAGTGTGAGCGAAACGATTGGTGTCGGTACCAACAGAACGCAGTAGAAAAGCCACAGCGCCTTTTTCAGCTGCAATGGACGCACCGGCAACGCGAGCCCCCACTGCATCACCGTAGCCGTGACCGTCTTTGTGACGTTCCATACGGTAGCCAACATAAGCAATTTTACCGTCCAGGGAGCCTGATTTGGCAGCTTGCAGGGCTTCTAACGACGCAAACTCTACCACTTCCGCTTTCAACTCTTTGCCATTAGTTCCCACGCTACCGCCCAGCGCCAAGGCAACAACCTTGTGTGGGTAAGGGCCCGAAATGGCAGCGGTTAGATCGCCACGGGTCCATTGGGGTACCTTGCTTTCTTCTACCCAAACTTTATCAAAACCCAACGCTTTCATTTTATCCTGTGCCCATTGCACGGATTTGTCTGCGGCAGGTGTGCCTGCATAACGGGCGCCGACTTCCGTGGTGAGAGATTCGATAACGTCATAAGACAGCGAATCTTGTTTGGCATTAGACTGCAGTAAGTCGAGTATAACTTTTTGATCGTCTGTTACTGCCTGACTTTGTGAAGAAAGCATTGCTGATGCGCCGATCAGCAATGAAAGAAGGGTTTTGTTTTTCATTCTTGTTCCTGTTGTAAGGGTTCTTACGCGTCTATTGATTCAGGCACGCGGCAAACACGGGTACCCGCGATGAAGTCGTGCACACAGCGACGGTCTTTGCGGAATACGAAAAAAATGTCTACCAATGCGGCAATGCCACCAATAAACGGTATGTTCACTATTACGGCCACCGGCAGGTATCGTCTTACCACGATGTTGGTAAAAGAAGACTGGGTGCCATCGAGATTTTCGATTCGGGTATTAATGAAGTGCTTACCAACAGTTTGTCCGAAATTAATCAGAAAGTAACCATGGACCACGATGTAAGTGACTACAGAGTAGACCATCGACATCAGCAGTAGTGAAAACGTAGGTTGGGCCAAGGCTTCCATCCCAACGAAAAAAGCCAGAGGAATAGAGATAAGCACACTGATCACCATGTCTATGATGGCGCCACCAAGGCGTTCTCCGAGTGATGCCAGTCTATCATCGGGCTGTGCTGAATGTGCCGGTTCTTGTTCCGGTTTGAAGGCAGCATTTGCGCCTTCTGACGCGGTGCTGGCCGGTGTAGCTTCATGGCTTACAGAGCGTGTGATAGTGGTATCACTTGGCTCAGTAATAGTTTCTGCGTCTGGTGCGGCTATTATTTCTTCCTGCTTCCGAGCTATCGCGGCATCAATTTCTGCCGCCCGTTCAGGCTCTTCTTCAGCATTCAGTGCAGCACGAAGAGCCTGCAGCTCTTCTAAGTTCAGCGCATCGTATTTCCCTTGATCTGACATAGACTTCTCCGATGTTTTTCCCCCATAATGCCAATATTGCAGACAAAAGGAAATGCGTGCGAAGAACGTTCAACAGACTTTACGGATCTAGCGAGGCGCCGCCACAGACTGGCGGGTAATGAGCGTTGGTGTGTATTTGTGGGTCTCTTCTTTACAGCTTTTACCCATAGCAAAATCGAGTGCAAGTCGGGTGGCCAGTCCGGCCATCATTTCCACAGGGTAGTGGAGGGTGGTCAGTTTGGGGCGACAGTATTTCGCGAGTAACACATCATCGAATCCTATCACCGAAACATCCTGCGGCACGGCTATATTGTTATCTTGCAGCATGGTCATCGCACCTGACGCCATCGCATCGTTGTAGGCCAGAATGCCGGTAAATTCCACATCACGACTTAATAGCTTTTGCATAGCCAGTTCGCCGCCTTCCTGATCTGGCGTGGAAAATTCAATGTGTGAATCAGGTATGTCGATACCATGGGCGTTAGCAGCGCGGCGAATGCCATCGATACGCATCTGCGGGTCGGTAATTTGATAATTGCTTGAGACAACCGCTAACTTACTGTGACCCTGTTTAATCATATGTTCGGCCATAATAAAACCACCCGCCTCGTTATCCAGCCAGACACAGCGGTTGGCTATTTCAGGAATGTAGCGGTTGATCAAAACAAAACCGGGGATCTGACAAGCAAAATCAATAAGTTCCGCATCGGATAATGCTTTGCTATGCACCACCATGGCCTCAACCCGATGCTCAAGCAAGGTTTCAATTGCCCTGCGCTCGGTCTCTTGTTCAATTGAGCCAGCGCTCAGCAGAATTTGGACTTTTTGTTGCCGGGTAACGGTTTCTATACCCTGACCAAGCGCAGCAAAAAACGGTTCAAGTAGTTCAGGAATAACCACCCCCAATGACGCGCTTCGTTTTGTTACCAGTGCGCGGGCATTGGCGTTAGGACGATATCCCATTTCCTGCATGATCGTTTTCACCCGGGCTCGGGTTGCATCGCCAACCTTCGGCCCGTTATTAATTACCCGGGAAACCGTAGCCAGTGAAACGCCCGCTGCAGATGCGATATCTTTAATTGTTGCCATTTATTATTGTGCCTGTAGTCGGTTCTTTTTTACTAAAGTGCGGACAAGGCCGCCTATGTTAAGAAATTTAATCCCAAATGCACGAAAAACCGGTTTGCCTGAAATTTAAAGAGAATATAACATGATGTTATTTTTAAGGGTAAACGTATACCCTCATTGTTGCCATTGTGTTAACATTTTGCGCTATATTAAGAGATACAGTGATTTAACCCTTCTGTAAAGCACTTAGCGACCGCGACAGAAGGTCGTGATTTACCGAGCCATTTTTGAGGTGAAAGTTTGCCAGACATTTCTGTAAAACCCTTTGGGGCTGTGAACGGCTGTGATGTGAGTGTGTTCACGTTGCGCAATGATAACGGCATGACCGTATCGGTAACGAATTTCGGCGGTATTGTTACGGCAATCAATGTTGCTGATCGACAGGGCCATTTTACTAATGTGGTGGCCGGCCTGGATTGCGCGGAAGATTATGCCAATGATGGGGCTTTCCTTGGCGCGCTGGTAGGGCCTTACGCCAACCGCATTGCGAATGGTGCATTTGCCATCGATGGGCAGAAGTATCAACTTGAACAGAACGCAGGTACCAACAACCTTCACAGTGCCAGCGCGGGCATTAATAAGAAGGTTTGGCAGGCGACATCTTCTAGTAATGACCATACTGCAACGTTAACGCTAACTGTTGTTTGCCCCGATGGAGAAGGCGGCTTTCCTGGCGATAGGGAAATCATCGCCGAGTATTCATTAGACAATACCGATACGCTAAGTCTGGTGATGAAAGCCACGTCCACTGCCACGTCACCGTTAAGTTTAACAAGCCACGGTTATTTCAATTTAGCGGGTGAAGGCAATGTGCTTGATCATCAGGTAATGATCAACGCCGACACTTTTACCCCATTGAACGCAGACTGTGTGCCTACTGGAGAGTTACGCAGTGTGTCCGGCACGCCGTTTGATTTCAGAGCGCCGAAGACCATGGGGGAAGACATCTCAATAGCCGATGAACAACTGCAGCTAGGTTCGGGATACGACCATAACTTTGTACTCAATACCTTTGCCGAGCCTAACGCAGAGCCGGCTGCAACAGTGATTGAGAGTCAGAGTGGGCGAGTAATGACCTTATGGACAAATACGCCAGGTTTGCAATTTTATTCTGCAAACTGCCTGAGTATGGCCTCTGCCGGCTCGCAAACGTTTGTTGATGACGGTGCACTCTGTTTAGAGCCACAGGCTTTTCCAGACACACCCAATCATCCAGAATTTCCAGGCGGTTGGATTAAACCGGGGGAAGAGCACGTAACCTGGATGAAGCTTAACTTTAGCGTTCAGGATTAATCTTAGTATCGTTCCTGAGGGAGCGATATTTTTTAATAATTAGGTAAAACGTTTACCTTAATTGTAATGGCATTGGGCTGCTGCAGCGAAGCCGCAGTAAATTGCCAACAAGTTATAACCGTTCGCTTTCAGCGCCAGGTATGATTATTTTGCCAAAATAATCCGGCGCGCGAGCAATAAAGTGAGATAACTATGACTACACCTTTCGACCCTACTGACCATCCGCATCGCCGGTACAATCCAATGATTGGCGAATGGGTTCTGGTATCGCCTCATCGCGCCAAGCGGCCGTGGCAGGGGCAGAACGAGCCTCCCTCGAATGAAGTGCGTCCGTCTTATGATGAAAGTTGTTATTTATGCCCGGGCAACACCCGTGTAAATGGTGAAGTGAATCCGAAATACACCGGCACTTTCGTGTTCGGCAATGATTTTGCTGCACTCCAGCAAGATACGCCAGACGCGTCATCAGACGATCCGCTGTTCACCTTCAGTGCGGAGCAAGGTTGCAGCCGGGTTATTTGTTTCTCCCCGGATCACAGCAAAACCCTGCCAGAGCTTACCGATGAAGCACGCGTAGAAGTGGTGAAAACATGGGTGGCACAAACCGAAGAGTTAGGTAAAGACTATACCTGGGTGCAGGTGTTTGAAAACAAAGGCGCGATGATGGGCTGTTCCAACCCGCATCCTCACGGACAAGTGTGGGCCCAGCGCCATCTACCCACGTTAGCGGCAAAAAAGCAGCAGCATTTTAGCGAGTACTACACTAAGCAGGGTACAAGCATGCTGGCAGACTACGCGCGCCGCGAGGTGGAAAGCGATGAACGTGTGGTTTGTAAAAACGACGATTGGGTGGTCGTGGTTCCATATTGGGCTGCATGGCCGTTTGAAACCTTGTTATTGCCGCGCTTTGAAGCGAACTCACTGCTGTCACTGAACGACGGACAACAGCAGAGCCTGGCGCAAATCATCGGTAACATTACCACGCGCTACGATAACTTGTTTGAAACCTCGTTCCCGTATTCCATGGGCTGGCACAGTGCTCCGTTCGATGGCGAGGCGCATGCTGAGTGGGGGTTGCACGCACACTTCTTCCCACCGTTACTGCGTTCGGCGTCTGTGCGCAAGTTCATGGTGGGCTACGAAATGATGGCGGAAGCGCAACGAGACTTAACGCCAGAACAAGCCGCACAACGATTAAAAGCACAGCCAGAAGTACATTATAAAGAGACACAACGTCATGACTGAGAATACACACATTGCCTCCGCATTCGAAACCGCTTTTGGCACTGCTCCTACGGTAACAATTCAGGCGCCCGGCCGGGTGAATCTGATTGGTGAACATACCGATTACAATGGTGGTTTCGTATTTCCAGCGGCGATTAACTTTGGCACCTGGATCAGCGCATCTCCCAGAGATGACCGTGTTATCGACGTTGTTGCCCTGGATTACGATGGCGAGCGCAACCGGTTCTCCCTGGATAACATCGAACATGTGAAAGAAGCCAGCTGGTCGAACTATATTCGCGGCGTGTGCAAGGTGCTGCTGGAGGTGTTTCCGGATCTGAAAGGTGCGAATCTGGTGGTCACAGGTAACGTGCCTCAAGGCGCAGGCTTAAGTTCGTCAGCCTCGTTTGAAGTGGCCATTGTGAAAATGTTCAAGGCCCTTTACAACATCGATGTTAACGGCATTCAGGCTGCGCTGTTGGGTCAGAAAGCGGAGAATACGTTTGTGGGCTGCTCTTGCGGCATCATGGATCAATTGATCTCTGCCATGGGCAAAAAAGGGGAGGCAATGCTACTCGATTGTCGTTCACTGGCCATCCAACATACTCCCATTCCTGACAAGTATGCGATCATGATTATTAACTCAAACGTTAAGCGTGGTCTGGTAGACAGTGAATACAATGTTCGTCGTCAGCAATGCGAAGAAGCCGTTGAGATTCTTGGTGTGCAAAGCCTGCGCGATGCGCACATAGACCATTTAAACGCAGCGAAAAGCGACATGTCTGAGGTAGTTTTCAGGCGAGCCCGACACGTGATAACGGAAAACGCGCGTACTTTGGAGATGTTTGACGCGCTAAATGAAGAGCGTACCGCCGACGTTAGCAGACTAATGGCCGAGTCGCATAAGTCTATGCGTGATGACTTTGAAATTACCGTTAAACCTATTGATATTCTTGTGGAAATTATCGCCGATGTTATTGGAGAGCAGGGCGGTGTAAGGATGACAGGCGGTGGCTTTGGTGGCTGCGTAGTGGCATTGGTGCCAAAAAACTTGCTTAACCAAGTAGAAGAAATCGTTAATAAACATTATTATGCGCGCACCGGGTATACACAATCCATTTACATCTGCTCGGCTGAACAGGGGGCTTTCGCTTAACCTGTTACAAAAAATATTCAGATAAAAATAACATTCGTTGGGAAATAATATGAACATTGAGACGTTGGATATCACGGTATTTGTGATATATGTCATCGCGCTTATTGGGATCGCATGGTGGGTTTCTCGTGAGAAACAAGGCCATGAAAAAGATACCAATGATTACTTCCTTGCTGGCTCAAGCTTGCCCTGGTGGGCAATTGGGGCATCATTGATTGCAGCAAACATTTCCGCAGAGCAAATTATCGGAATGTCTGGCTCGGGTTACGAGATCGGACTAGCCATTGCTTCCTACGAATGGATGGCTGCAATCACGCTGTTAATCGTTGGTAAATACTTTCTGCCGATCTTCCTTAAGCACAAAATCTACACCATGCCGCAATTCCTGGAACAACGTTATGACCATCGCGTTCGCGTTGTCATGGCAGTATTCTGGTTAGCGGTTTACGTATTTGTAAACCTCACTGCAGTTCTGTGGCTTGGCGCGCTGGCAATTAATACCATTGCGGGCGTCGACATGATGTACGGCATGCTGTTCCTTGGCGTTTTCTCGCTCGCATACTCTTTGTACGGCGGTCTGAAAGCGGTAGCGATGACAGATATCATTCAGGTTGTACTGCTGGTATTGGGCGGGTTATTCCTGTCGTACACGGCACTGAATCTAATTGGTGACGGCAACGGTATTATCCACGGCTTCAATGAACTGACTACGCGTCTACCTGAAAAATTCGACATGATTCTGTCTGAAGACAGCCCGCACTATAAGAGCCTGCCAGGTATTTCAGTACTGATTGGTGGTATGTGGATCATGAACCTGTCTTACTGGGGCTTCAACCAGTATATCATCCAGCGTACGCTGGCAGCGAAAAGCGTAAAGGAAGCACAAAAAGGTATCGCGTTTGCTGCCTTCCTGAAACTGCTGATGCCGTTAATTGTTGTACTGCCTGGTATTGCTGCTGTACTGCTGGTACCCGATCTGAACCGTGCTGACGAAGCGTATCCATCACTGATGACGCTGATGCCAGTGGGTCTGAAAGGTCTGATTTTTGCTGCGCTGGTTGCTGCTATCGTGTCTTCACTGGCATCAATGACCAACAGTGTGTCAACTATCTTCACCATGGACTTCTACAAGCCAAGAAATCCTGATAAGTCACAGAATCACTATGTAAAAGTGGGTCGTATTGTGAGCCTGATTTCTCTGATAATCGCTATGCTTGTGGCTAAACCACTGCTGGGTAACTTTGACCAGGCGTTCCAGTACATTCAGGAATTCACCGGGTTCTTCACGCCGGGCATCGTAGCGCTGTTTGCGTTAGGTATGTTCTGGAAGAAAACCACGGCTAACGGTGGTTTGATTGCTGCTCTGGGTTCATTCTTCCTGAGCCTGGCCGGTCGTTCGTTCTTCCCGGATGTGCCGTTTATCGACCGTGTAGGCATTGTTTTCCTGCTGTGTGTGGCACTGGCAGTTATCGTGTCACTGGCCGAGAAGAAAGGCGACCATGAAAATGCGATTGAGCTGGGTGAAGTGAGCTTTGCTACCACTTCAGGCTTCAACATTGCAGCCGTTGCCATCGCTATCGTAACTGCAGCGTTCTATATCACTTGGTGGTAAGCGAACACCGGTTACAAGTAATCTGAAAAGACCGCCTCCGGGCGGTTTTTTTATTGGCCGTCGATTTATTTTATTTCAAGGGCTTAGGGCATCGATTAATGCTCTGTTAATGTAATCTGGTTATTTGATTTACATACTGTAATGTTCTCTAGTGATCTCCTTCCTAAGCCCATGCGGTAGCGACTAGTAGTACCTTTTTCCACCTTGCTACTTTACGAGGTCGCTATGTCACGATTACGCCGCTTATTCATTCCTGCAATGCTTTGTACATCTGTTGTCTGTTCGTCTGTTGTCAGTGCAGAGGCGATAAGTACAGAGCAGCCATCAATGAACCTGAGCGCGTTAATCGAATCGGTAAACATCACCATGGCAGGCGCTGACGAGACAACATCGAACAACCTTCAGTACCGCAAGGTCGGAGACAGCGAATGGCTTGATGCCAATGGTTTATATTACGACCCTGTAGGCGAGCAGCTTTCCGGTGCCATTGTACGACTCACGCCTGCCACCGCTTATGAAGTAAAATTGAGCGTGCAGGATAACGACGGCGAACACAGCATAGTTGAAACGGTGACTACCCGTGCCAACAAACCGCCCATAGATCCGGACAAAATCTATAACCTGAAAGACATTTACGACGGTGGCGTGCTGAATGTTGAAGCGCTGGGTATCGAGGGCAGCGAAGATGGCTGGGCAATGATTAAAGGGGACAAAGCCACTCCCATAATCGCCGGTGACGATGCGAAACAAGCAATTTGGCTGGGAGCCCAGAGCTACGTTTACTTTGAGGATATTGTCATTGAGCAGGGCGGCGATTTAGGCTTTTTCGCTGAAGAAGCGCACCATATTTGGGTAAATGGGTGTGATATTTCGAATTGGGGCCGGGAAGCCGCTGGCTACGATCGTGGTCGTGCTTATGATCACGACGGTCGTCGTATTAATCACGATTCCGCGTTTTATTTACGCCGAACCGGTGTGGTTACCATCGAGAATTGTTACGTGCACGATCCGGTGCTGAGCGCCAACCACTGGGGCTATGGCCACCCTAAGGGTTCAAATGCTTTTATTGCATTTGCAAATCACCCGGACGAAGCATTTCAAGGCCAAATAATTTTGCGCAACAACACCTTCATGGGTAGCGACAGCGTAAGGTTCAACGATGTGGTGGAAAGCCGATATAACTTGTCTGAAGTGGGCGGGTTCATTCGCGACTCCGCCATATACAACAACCGCTTTGCCTACGCTAACGATGACATCATCGAACTCGACGGTAGTCAGCACAATGTTCTGGTGTACAACAACGAATTCTCCCATGCCTACGGGGGGATCAGTGTTGCGCCGAACCGGCAGGGTCCAAGCTATATATTTAATAATACCATTCGCAAGATGGGCGATGAACGGGGCGAGATGTGGGCATCACTCAAAGCGGGTGGTTTAAGTTCCAATCCCGAAGGCCAGGTGAACTTTTTCAATAACTATGTGATTTCCGAGCGTAACGGCATCACAGCCTCGAATGTGGAAGGGGATAACAGTTTCTGGGTGAATGCTATCAATAACGTATTACTCAGCAACAACCCCAGCGAAAACAGTGGTTTTGGTGTGTGGGACCCACAGCGCGGCTACCGCAGCCGCTTTATTAATAATTATTCGTTTAATCTAGAAGATGGCGAGGTTAGGGATAATGCCGATATCTCCGAGCCTTTTTATGATGATTCACTTGTTAATCAAGATGTCGCCGTCGAGCTAAAAACACAGCCCGCGCCAAAAACGCTGCCCGTACCTGAAACAGACCGCATCCCAAATTTTTCCGTTGGTGGTGAACAACTCGTGGTGGGGATTACCGACGAAGACGTGGGCGCCTTTCATTATCGAAGAGCACCAGTCGCCGGTGCCATAGATTTCAACACTGCTTCGCTGCAAAGCTATGGTTCGCAGAACCAGAAGAACGCGTTTACCCCGTGGCACAATGAATTAAGCCTGGAGGGCAACACATGGCTTTCCTTGGAAGGCGAATATCAGATAACTGAAAACTCGGTTCTGGACGCAACCGTTTATGGCGAGGGCAATCCTGAGTTGGCCGGTATAGGCTTCGATAACGATGAACGTATCGCTGATGATGAGCTGATCGCTTTCTATGGCACACAGTCTTTTGGCATACCGGTATCGGGCTATGAAAGTGGCGCACGTCAGAAGCGCTTTTCTTTGCCGGTAGGGCAATTGCTAAAACACGGTGAGTACTCGAATATGGTTTTCGCCCTCGACGATGACGCACCTTCAGCACCAGAATTACCGCTGCTGTCGTTAACCAATGTGCGACTTTATGATGCGCTTAACTTTACTCAGAACACAGTGTCAGCCTACGACGTTAAACAAGACAGCGCAGAGACCAGCAACGCCGAAGTGAGTAACGACGGGCTTTCACTTACGTTATCTGGCAATGCGTGGAAACGTGTGGAAGGCGATTTCAATGTTGAAGCCGATTCTGTATTGGTGGCTCAGGTTCGACTGTCAGGTACCGTGGAGATAGCGGGCTTGGGCTTTGACACCAATAATTCCCAAAATGAGAAGGCCGTGTTGTCGTTTGGTGGTAGTCAAAACTACGGGCTGAATGCCGAAAACGTGACAGCCACTGACGGCTGGCAGCGAATTGAGATCCCGGTGGGCGAACTGATGAATCACGGCGCTTACCGTTATATGACTTTCATTGCCGACAACGATGCAGCGCCAGAAGCCGGGCAAGTGGAATTCCGTCACGTGAGCCTGTTTACGCCAGATTAAGCCCCTGAGCGTGAGCAACCTGCTGTAGCGTAATACACCGACCAAGCGAAAACTCGTCAAAGGTGCAGTTTCCTTACGCTTCTCCCATGCTACTCTTGCGGCTATCAGAATGTGGCTGAAATCAGGAAAACTGAGCGCTGAGAATGGCTTAATCGCGTTGGTGAAAATTATCCCTCAGTTGCTGAAAAAAATCAGGTATACTGGCCCACTATCGCAATTTATGGCGCGAAATTTTTGATAACCGTTCGAGCGACTTTAACCGCTCAGAGTCCGTAAAATAACGCTTTAAATGCACCAAGTTACAGAATAAGACAGAGTTTACAGGAGACATCGATGGCAACGAGAGGCGTCAACAAAGTCATTTTGGTAGGAAACCTCGGGAACGATCCTGAAGTACGTTACATGCCAAATGGAAACGCCGTGGCAAACCTGAGTCTGGCGACCAGTGAAAGCTGGAAAGATCAGCAAGGTCAGATGCAGGAGCGTACAGAGTGGCATCGGTTAACCATGTACCGTCGACTGGCAGAAATTGCTGGTGAGTACCTGAAGAAAGGCTCACAAATTTACGTGGAAGGTAAACTGCAAACCCGTAAATGGCAGGATCAACAAGGCCAGGATCGCTACACCACAGAAATCATTGTCGACCAGATGCAAATGCTGGGCGGCCGCGAAGGTGGTGGTCAGGGCGGACAAGGTGGCGGTGGCTACCAGCAACGTCCACAAGGTAACCAGGGCGGCCAACAAGGCGGCGGTTACGGCAATAATAATCAGGGCGGTGGTTATCAGCAGGGTCCACAAGGCAACCAAGGTGGCGGCTTCGGCGGCAATCAGGGTGGAAACCAGCAAGGCGGCAATAAGCCCCCAATGGCTGAGCCTGACTTCGATTTTGATGATGATATTCCGTTCTAGGATTATCTGTTTCATATACAAGAAACCCGCTGCTACAGCGGGTTTTTTATGCTTATAAGAAAATGTTCCGGCACTTCTCTAGACAGATTACGACAGGTCAGATGAACGGCTCAGCGCTTCAATATTCCTCATCACCATTTGCACTGCATAAACGGCATGGTCATCGAGCTCTTTAGCCGATGGCCTGTAGTTGATGAGCAGCAAGCAGCGGGTGTGCATTTCACCTCGCAGCAACGACATGAACATCGCACCAAAACGGTCGGCTTGTTCGTTTGTCAGTGTGTTGCAGTGTGAATGGATAAAATCGGTGAACAGTGCATGGGTGGTTCTCGGCCCGATGTCGAGGAAGTTACTTGCCAATTCAGGAAAGCGGGATGCTTCGGAAACCATTACCCGGTAAAAAGCCAGCGTATCGGGGTCAACTAAAACATCCAGATAAGCCCGGCCCATACTGTATAAGCCTTTCTCCAGCGATTTGGTTTCTGGCAGAATTTCAGTAAAGACTTCTCTGAAGACTTTGCATTCTTGTTCAATTACCGCAGCAAATAAACTTTCTTTGGTACCGTAGCAATTGTAGAGGGTTGCTTTAGATACACCCGATTCCTTTTGCACCATGTCGGTAGTGGTGTTGCTGAAGCCATATGTCAGAAACAGCTTTCTGGCGGCGGCAAGCACGGCCTCTACTTTTTCCGGTCGCGGATTCCGTCCCGCACGGGTGCTCTGATGCATAATGCTTCCTACTGATTTTCTTCGTCGGTGTAGCCGTAATCTACCGGGTGCTGCGTGTAAAACAGTCGTGCGCCGGTCGCTTTTATCGCGGCCATCAGTTCGTCTCGTTCAGATTCGGATACTACCATAGTTATTTGTACGGGTTGATCATACGAGTCGTACATATTGGTGGCGTGGAACTCACCATGGTGGCCGAAACTGGAAATCGAACCATTCACCGTGGCTCCGGATAAATTCATTCTCTTCGCACTGGCCATTAGCCATTCGGCAACGGTGCTGTCTTCCAAAGTACGCCCTTGGGTAGTGCAAAACGTGATGACGATACCTTTCATCTTCTTTCTCCAAATATGGCCGCGCTGTTAACGCGGCAATCCATTTAAATAACCTGTACGTCTACGATGGCAGACATGCCCACCCGCAGGTACGACTGCTGTTCTGGCGTGGCATCAAACTGAATGCGCACCGGCAATCGCTGTACAATTTTGGTGAAGTTGCCCGTGGCATTTATCGGATCGACCGGCGAATAGCTGGCGCCTGAGGCCGGAGCAAAGGTCTCGATGGTGCCATGGAAAACTTCACCCGGTAGTGAGTCAAAGGTAATCGAAACCGGATCGCCCACTTTCATGTGCGCAACCTGTGTTTCCCGGAAATGAGCTTCAATAAAGAGATCGTCTTTAGGCACCAACATCAGTGCACGCTCGCCAGCATGAACATAACCGCCCACACGCACATCTCGCTGTGAAACCACGCCGTCTGATGGCGCAGTGACGCGAGTATATGAGAGGTTTAGCCTGGCGTTTTCTAAACGGGCATTGGCAAGTTGTGTCGCCGCATCGGCCTCGGCCAGTTGCGCGTTAATAATAGCAATGGTGTCTTGCTCGGTGGTTAGCGATAGGCGGGCAGCATCCAGCGCGGCTTGCGCCTCGATTTGGGCGGTCTGCGCATTTTCCTGATCCTGACGGGTACCGGAACCATCTTCTGCCATATTGGTGTATCGGGTTTTGTCGGCACTCGCCACATTCAAGCGCGCCGTAGCGGCATCAACACGGCTTTTGGCAATGGCGATTTTGTTTTTCTGATTCACCAGTTCTGCCTCAAGTCGAGTGTGGGTAGCCTGGGTGCGAGCCAACTCGGCCTCGGCAGCTGTTACCGCAACTTTCTGCTCGGCATTGTCCAGTTCGAATAGTACATCGCCTTGTTTAACGGCGTGATAGTCCATGGCAGATACGGTTTCTATCTGGCCGGAAATGCGGGGAGAAACTGCAGTGAAATGTGCGCGTAGATAGGCATCGTTCGTTCGCTGATCAGAAGCATCGGCTTCATCGGTGCTTAAAATTACCCAGGCCAGACCGACAACAACAATGGCTGACGCGGCAAAAACGAGGTTTTTGGTTAGTTTCATAATGATTAAGACTCTTTAGGTTTATTAACGGCGGTGTTCTGCATAACAGGCGCGGGTATGTATTGCAGGCACATAACCAGTGGTACCAGGATCAGAAATAAACCGGCGAAAAATACAAATATGTCGGAAGCGGCGATAATGGTCGCTTCCCGTGTAAACAGATTGGCGACGGCAGAGGTGACATCGGTGCCTGGCATCGCTCGCCAGCCCGACGCTTCATCCAGCATGTAAAGTTGATTAGTACGGGTACTGTCAGACAGGAATTGGCCGATTAATGCCGAGCCAGCAAGGGTACCTAGCGAGCGCAGTGTATTTATAATGCCCGACAAGAAGGGCCCTTCAGACGGCACTACCACGCTGGTGCTCATAAACAGCAAACACACGATAGCCATAGGCATGCCCAGCGCATAAAGGCACTCGATAAGGACAAACTCCTGCATTTTCCATTCATGTGTAATGAATGATGCCAGTCCGCTTGCGGTGGCCATCAGCAACAAACCAATAATGAAAATGACTCTCGCATCTACCCATTTCTGGTACAACAGAATGGCAATCACCGACCCCAGAATGAGTTGCGGAAGGCCCACAATCAGCCCCAGCGACGCAGTTTGCTCGACTTTCAGGTGATGAAGCTGCTGCAAAATAGATGCAGGAAATCCTACGGCGGTGGTCATGGCGATGAGCATGAAAAAGAAAATGATAAAGCCAATACCGATGTTTCTTTTTGCCAGTAGTTGAAAGCGCACAAAGGGAGCGGGGTGAAACCATTCAGAAATACCGAACAGCAGCAGCAAGCCCGAGCCAGCAAAGAAGGCAGCTTGAATAACCGGAGAGTTAAACCAATCGAGTCGGCTGCCCTGTCCAATGCCGATGGCAAGACAAATCAATCCGCTCACGCCGATCACCAGGCCCATCCAGTTCGCCTGTTTAAGACGGGGCAGTGCGGGCGGCATTTTGGGAATGCCGTAATACACCAGGCCAGCTGAGAGTAATCCCAGCGGCACCACCTCCCAAAAGATCCAGCGCCAGTCGTGAAGATTCGAAATAATGGCGCCAGTTAGCCAAAGCGCCACATTTGGCGAAAAGGTGGCAGTAAGGGCGTAAAGTGCAAGCCCGTGAAGTCTGATTGGCGGCGGTAAAAAGCGCAGCGCAGACATCATCAGCAAGGGGATCAGTGCGCCAGAGAAAATGCCTTGCAGCAGACGCGCCGCGTACATCGCACATGGGTGATGAATGAAAGGCAGAAATATGCCAATCACTATCACACCGGCTAGCATGGCAATATGAAAACGCCGCAGTGAGAAGGTGATCGCAAACCAACTGGCAAATGGCATGGCTGCCAATTCTCCCGCGGAATACAGCGTGTCCATCCAACTGGCGATATCGTGGCTCATGTGCATCGCTCCTTGCACATCGAGCAAGGCTAAGCCGACTATCCGGCTGTTCAATCCGGAGAGCATGGCGGCCAGCAGAATACCCAGCAGCCCCATGGCCAGCCTGAAGTCAAAGACGGGTCCTTGTGGTACCGCTTTACTCATTAATTGTGTCCTGCATAGCCAGATGTTCGCTCTGCTCACCCGACGGGGCTTCCAACCAGCTGCGAGTGACCGCGCGTTGCAGCGCTACCACATTCAGCTTAAATTGGGTGTCGTCCATTAAATAGCGTTGTTTTGCATTCAGGCGAGCGAGATTCGCTTCCACCACTTGCAAACGACTGGCTGCACCCTGTGACAACTGATTCAAGGCGGAATTCACCACCTGGTCCCAACTATCAAGGGCTTCGGACTGGGTTTCCCGGCGCAGTTTCGACTGCTTGTAGGCAGATAGTGCGTTGTCTACTTCATGCCAGGCACGCAACACCGTGTCCCGGTAGGAAATGGCAGCCTGTTGCTGACGTACTTCGGTGAGTTCCAGATTCTTCTGCAGTGCGCCGCCATCAAAAATAGGTAGATGAAAAGCGGGGCCAATCATGAAATTACGAGAGTTCCAGGTAGCGGCCTCCGGTAAGGTAAAGGCCTGAAACCCAAAGCTGCCATCCAGACTCACTCGGGGATAGAAGTTCGCTTCAGCGGCATCGATGGTGGATATGGCGGCACGCAGGCGAGCTTCCGCCGCCAGAATATCTGGCCGGTGGTGCACGGCTTCAGAGGGAATGCCTATGTTAACTTGTTCAGGTACGTTAATGGGGTCACTGTTGAGCTCGATGTGCAGTTCGCCCGGCACTTTGCCGGTGAGGTAGGCAAGACGGTTGCGTAATGTGCGCTCTTGCTGCACCAGTGTGGGCAGAATGCTCTTACTCGAAAGTAACGCGGCGCGCACGCTGTCTACCGCGGTTTGCGCGGCTGCACCGTTGCGACGGCGACTTTCTGTATAGATTAACTCTTCAGCGAGTAAATTGACCCGCTCAGTGGCTACGTCTTGCATGAACAAGGTGTTCTGCAGCTCCAGATAAGCATCCACAATTTCAGCTGATAACGAAATGCGCACCACATCGGTGGCGTACATCTGAGCGTTAATTGTCTCGCTGGCCGCTTCCTGAAGTTTCTCCTCGTACCCCCATAAATCTAATTCCCAACTGGCAGCCAGGCCAGTATCCCACAGGGAAAATCCGGAACTGGGCGCGCCCAGTAAGGCTAGTGGCGAGTTCGCGCTGATAGCCTGGCGGTCGTAGCCGCCGTGTAAATCCAGTTTCAGCGCATCGTTCGACTCAAGCAGGCCCAGATTTATCTGTGATGCTTTCACCCGGCTCAAAGCGAGTTGCAAGTTATTGTTATAACGCAGTGCATCGTTAACCAGCGCATTTAGCTGCGCATCATTGAACATTGTCCACCATTGCTGTTTGGCACTGGCGTTGGAAAGTCCGTTGTATTGCGTTAGATCCACTTCTACGTCTGACGGAGTTGCGTCTGCCTGGCTCACTATTTCAGAGCGATGGGCACAGCCGGTTAAGGAAAGAAGCAATGTCAGGGTGAGAAGGGATGTGGAGAAGGCTTTCATACACTCCCTTAGGTATAAAATTAAAGTAACATCCAAACTGTACTGAACGGTTTAGTTTTATTCAAGGTTGAATTATCTGACTTGCGCTAAGTGGAGGATTAATTCCGTTTTGCTGCGACACCGTCGAGAGTATTTTCGATATTTCACAATAAATTTACCGTCAGCCTGCTGTCAGCTAAATATGTAATGGTTTGTGTCAGAATCGGCTCGTCGCACGTGAAAGCGTCTGAACGGCTGGTAAATTGGTTTACTTTCTGGCCGGTGCTATATTGGCAAAAAACAACAAGATCACATCATTATGAATCCAAAATCGCTGTTTAAAATCTCCTGTGTTGCAGCCGCAGTAGGGCTGCTCGCATCCTGTTCTCAAACACCCACGGCAAAAACTAAAGCAACAACCGCCACCGTGGCAGAAGATACCGCCTTTTCTGTTAATTATGAAAAGTTCACCTTAAACAACGGACTGGAAGTGGTGCTTCACCAGGACCACTCTGACCCAATTACCGCCGTTGCGCTCACCTTCCACGTTGGCTCTGCCCGTGAGCTGGAAGGCCGAACCGGCTTTGCCCATTTGTTCGAGCATTTGTTGTTTCTGGAGTCTGAGAACTTAGGTAAAGGCGGCTTGGATAAGATGAGTTCACGCATTGGTGGCTCTGGCGCTAACGGATCTACCAGCCGTGACCGAACCAACTATTTCCAAACTGTGCCTAATGACGCGCTGGAAAAGATGATTTGGGCAGAAGCCGATAAGCTGGGTTATTTCATTAACACGGTGACCGACGCGGTTCTGGCAAAAGAAAAGCAGGTAGTAAAGAACGAGAAGCGTCAGGGCGTAGATAACCAGCCTTATGGTCATGCCCGCTATGTGATTGGCAAAAACCTGTACCCGGAAAGTCACCCTTACAATTGGCAGGTTATCGGCTCGCTGGAAGACCTGCAGAATGCCACCTTGCAGGATGTAAAAGACTTCTACAACAAATGGTATGTGCCGAACAACGCAACGCTGGTAATTGCCGGCGATTTCGACCCGCAGCAAGCAAAAGCCTGGGTACACAAATATTTCGATGAGATTCCTCGTGGCGACGATATTAAACCACTGGAAGAACGTCCGTCTGATCTCGAAGAAATCAAAAAGCGCTTTTACGAAGATAACTTCGCAAGATTACCAGAGCTTAGAATGGTATGGCCTGGCGTAGCGAATTTTGAAGATGACGCTTATGCGCTGCAAATTCTCGGTGAATTGCTGGCTGGCAGTAAAGAATCGCCTCTGCAAAAAGTGCTGGTGGATGAGAAAGAGCTGACCAGTGATGTGTATTTTTATAACAGTACTTCTGAAATTGCCGGCGAAGTGAATCTGATCACCCGCGCATATCCTGGTACCGACCTCGATGATGTGCAGGCAGCCGTGAATGAAGCCTTTGCCCGATTTGAAAAAGACGGTTTCAGTGATGATGAGCTGAAACGCGTAAAAGCCGGACTGGAAACCGAATTTTACAACGGGTTGTCAGATGTATTGGGCAAGGCCTTCCAGCTGGCGCAGTATAATATTTTCGCCGGCGACCCGGGTTATATTAATGAAGATCTGCAAAAGTCCCTGGCAGTAACCCGCGAAGACATCATGCGGGTATATAACACCTACATTAAAGGCCAGCCGTTTGTTGCAACGAGTTTTGTGCCGAAAGGCGAACAGGAACTGGCATTAGCAGGCTCTGCCCCAGCGCAGGTTGAAGAAGAAGTCATTGTGGCGAATGGTCGCGGTGAAGACTTTGAATTACCCGCAGAAACTGAATATGCCCGTACGCCATCGAGTTTCGATCGCAGTGTTGAGCCTGCCTATGGTAAAGCGCCGGTTCCGGCCATTCCTGATGTGTGGCAAACCCAATTACAAAACGGTATGGCGGTATCGGGAATTAATAATACCGAACTACCGCTGGTGGAATTCGCCCTTACCATTAAAGGCGGTCACCTGCTCGAAACGGCGGAGAAATCAGGAACTGCAAATCTGCTGGCCGAATTGCTTACCCGCGGTACGGCAACGAAGACACCGGAACAACTGCAAAAAGCCATCGACATGCTGGGTGCCAGTATTCATGCCGGTGCAAGCAGTGACAGCTTCACTATTTCCGGTACAACCTTATCTCACAACTACGCAGAAACCATGGCACTGGTTACCGAATTGTTGTTGGAGCCCCGTTGGGATGTGCGTGAATTTGAACTGGCAAAACAAAGCACACTGAGCACGCTTGCGCAGCAAAAAGCAGAGCCAAACGCCATTGCCAGCATTGAGTTTATGAAGCTGCTTTACGGTGAAGACAGTATTTTGTCGATTCCCGCAACAGGCACCGAGGCGTCAGTAAACAATGTGACCATGACAGATCTCAAAACATACTATGAGAACTACCTCACACCGTCGGTTGCTGACTTCCTCATTGTGGGTGATGTGAAACAACAGCAAGTCACTGAGTCGCTGACAGAACTGACCGCGAAATGGAAAGCGAAACAAGTAGCCCTGCCAGACTTCGGCACACCGGCTAAACCCGACGCCTCAAAAGTGTATTTCTATGACGTGCCAGGTGCTAAGCAATCTGTGCTGCGTTTTGGTTACCTGGCTCTGGCAGAAACCGATGCAGACTTCTACCCGGCAACAGTAATGAATTACAAACTCGGCGGTGGTGGTTTCGCGTCGCGTCTTACTCAGGCACTGCGTGAAGGCAAGGGTTACACCTACGGCATTCGCTCTGGTTTCCAGGGTTCAGACCGGGTAGGTCCGTTCCAGATTTCCAGTGGCGTGCGTACTAACGTTACTTACGAGTCTGCTGCGTTGGTAAAGGAAATTCTTGAAGACTATCCTGCGTCGTTCACAGAAGAAGACCTGGCTAACACCAAAAGCTTCATGGAAAAGAGCACAGCGCGCCAGTTTGAAACTTATGGCGCTAAACTGAACCTGTTAGAGAAGGTGACTGATTACGGCTGGGAACCGGGATACGTGAACCAGCGTCTGGAAACAGTGAAAGGCATGACAGTTGAAGAGATCAAACGTCTGGCAAACACCTATGCCGACCCTGAGCACATGATTTGGTTGGTGGTAGGCGATGCAGAAACGCAATTACCACGGCTGAATGATTTAGGCTTTGGTGAACCTGTGTTGCTGAATCCGGCAGAATAAGTCGCAAAAATAAGAAGCTCGCCAACTGGCGAGCTTTTTTAATACTGTAGAACTGAGCGCTGCTTTAAACGCTTAGAACGCATAATCGACAACAAACACATCATCTAGAATATCCAGTTCGCCAAGTAAATCGGTAAAGCGCTTGTGGTCAGGGTGGGGCAGGTAAGCCTCTCGGGCCGCAACATCGGTGAAAGTCAGTTGGTATACGTGGGTAAATCCCTTGTTCAGACCTTCAGGGCTGTTATTCACCCCCATCTCAAAAGACAAGATCCCAGGGATTTTCTCTGGCAGTTGGCTGAATGCCTGATTGATTCTTTCTATCTCTGACGGATCAGCGCCATCTTTATATTTAAATACCACAATATGACGAACCTGAGATTCATCGGCAGAAACAGTCGTTGTAAAAGCAGTCATGAGCAGGCACCAGCAAAGTAGTAAGTTTTTCATTAAAGTTCCAAGGTTGTCAGATTATCGCGTTTCAGGCATACCCCGGAGCAGCGACATTTTTTGTTAATGGTACGGAAAGTAAAGTAACAAAAAACAGCAAAGAAAGTCGCATAATTTTACTGCAGGATTACCTCTTTAAGCTGTTCCAAATTTAATTCAATCGAAGCGAAAAATTCACTTTACTTTGCCGGCGAACGAGCATAAATTCGCGCCCGATTCCACAGCGTGTGGTATCGCTGTGGGCAGTGTCTGTGCTGTCTTTGCGCTCGTATTCCAGAGTTTCTAAAAACATGATTGATGCTGCTGTCGGCACCCGCTCGAATAGTCCCCTTGTGCCCGTGATTGGGTTATCTTTTTTTGCTGTCGCCTCCGGCTTTCTAATGACGCTGATCCCGCTGTCGTTAGCAGACTATCAACTTGATGCTGAATTGGCTCCCTGGCTTGCCAGTGTGTTTTATCTCGGGTTGCTAATTGGTGCATTTTTCATTGAGCGTATAGTTGCACATGTGGGTCACCGTAAGGCTTTTATCGCCTTTCTCGCACTTCTTACATTCACTGTGTTACTGCAGGTTGCAGCCCCTGGCGCGGTTGTCTGGTTGCTTGCGCGACTAATCGCAGGCATGGCTGTGGCTGGCGTGTTCGTTGTGGTGGAGTCTTGGCTACTGATGGCTAATACGCCGAAAGCACGGGCCAAACGACTCGGCCTGTATATGACGTCGTTGTACGGTGGTAGTGCGGTTGGGCAACTTGCTATCAAACCTTTGGGAACAGAAGGACCCGTGCCTTACTTTTTCGTTGCAGGCTTGTTGATTGTGGCGTTAATGGTGCCGCTGCTTATCAAAAAAGGCCAACCAGATGGGCACCATTCCCAGAAACTCAAACTCAGTGACTTAAAGAATTTAAGTCAACCGGCGGTAATGGGCTGTCTGGTATCAGGGCTGGTATTGGGGCCGATTTATGGCTTAATGCCATTGTATATTGCTCAAACTGATGCGGCGCCAAAAACCGGATTACTGATGGCGGTGATTATTCTTGGTGGTATGGCAGTGCAACCATTAGTCAGTTACCTGTCGCCTCGAATGAGTAAAAGTTTACTGATGGCCTTATTCTGTCTTTTCGGATCGCTAAGTATTGTCGGCGTAATGAATGCAGAAGTGCTACCTCTCATGATTGCCAGCTACATGCTGTTGGGCGCGTGCAGCTTTGCTTTGTATCCGGTGGCGATTACGCTAGCCTGCGATAAGCTAGAGGTGAGTAAAATCGTTTCTGCTACCGAAATCATGTTACTCAGCTACAGCTTTGGCTCTGTACTCGGCCCGCTGTTTGCTGCACTACTTTCAGATTCAGCCGACGGATTACCGATGTACCTTGGCGTTTGTCTGTTCGCCACCTGTATTTACATGCTAATCAAAAGCAGCCGCAAAATTTCGACCACCGACACACCCATCGCCGGGCTGTAGGGCGGGCATTGAATGTTCGGCTGTGTCCGGCATTGAGGAGAGGAAACGCAGACTAAACACGGCGTAAACCCATATATGGACACCTGGTGCAAGTGAATAGCTTCACCAGGGCTATATTTTTTCAGTTTTAAATAACAGATATTACGCTGCTGTCGTATATCCGGCCTGTTAATGGGAGCTTCATATGTCCCTGGCCCTAATGAGTACCGCGCCAGACTTGCTCTTATCATCCCTCCGACATCATGTGTCATGGGTTCACTCAGCGTTGGGTCTGGCCCGGCGTAACCTGTTATTTCATTACTGTTTTATCTACAACGTTTTGGTGAGATTTATCTTACATTCCCTTCAACTCGAAGGGCGCTTGTTTTGCTAGCACCGCCCAGAGGATGCGAGCCAGTTTGTTTGCCAGAGCGACGGCAGCTTTATGTTTTCCACTTCGTATAATCACTTGCTCGACCCAACGAGATAACCGGTCATCCGCATTCTTGCTGTGCCTTATGATGGACCAGGCTCCCTGCACAAGTAACTTTCTGAGATATCGGTTACCTCGTTTGGTGATGCCACCCAGTTTTTGTTTACCGCCACTGGAGTATTCTCTGGGGACTAAGCCCAGGCACGCTGCATATTGGCGACCATTCTTGTACTGTGACGGGTCTCCCATGTGCGCCACGGCGGCAGTCGCCGTTATAATACCGACCCCTTTAATCGTCATGGCTAACTCTGCAGCTGGCGAGGTGCGGGCCTGTTCCCGAATAATCTTTTCCTGCTGATGAATCGCGTCATCAAGATAGCGCCATTCCTCCATCATCAAGTTGAAATTACGACGTGCCGCTGTGGTCAGCGTGTTTTCCGCATCTTCGAGGATGAACGGCAGCATTTCTTTCACACGCTCAATGCCTTGAGGCATGTTGATGCCGTATTCTCTCAACAGCCCGCGAAGCTGATTGACGATGTTGGTTCTGGCCGCTACCTGACGCTCACGAATGTTATGCGTAATAGAAAGGTCTGTTTGCTCAACGGTTTTAGGTGAAACAAAACGCATGCTTGGACGCATGGCTGCTTCTGCAATCGCAAAGGCATCATTGCGGTCATTTTTATTTCCTTTAACGAAGGGTTTTACATGCCGTGTTGGAATAATGCGCACATTGAACCCGTGCGCCTGTAGCGTTCTGCCAAGGTAATTCGAACCACCACAAGCTTCCATCGCTACAGTGACACCCGGGTGATATTTAATGAGGAAAGGAAGTAACTTATCGCTCTTGATAGGGCGGTTGAACTGCGGCTTACAGGCCTGATTGACACCACAGACCTGATAAATATTTTTTGCCAAATCGATGCTAATTAGCGTAACGTTCATGGTGGACACCTTTTGTTTTGATTGTTGCTTCGAAAACTCAATCATGGCGCATTATGACGCCGTATCAACATTAGGTGTCCATCTCATCATCCATGGGGCCTCG
>NZ_MDHN01000003.1 GCF_001757105.1 Alteromonas confluentis | reverse complement strand
CCAAGCCTGTCAGCCAATGCTAATACCTCAAGCTTCTTCTGGATCTCATTGTCTTCCGAGGACAATTTTTCAGGCTCAGTGACTTCTGATACCTGTAGCTTTCGTCCGGCGAAGTAAGCATTGAACCGCTTATTTTTACCGGTACGAATTTCAATTTTCTGGTTTGCGATTGAGTGTTTAAGCGGGGAGTCGATGAAGTAGAGTTTTCCGCCGTAGCTAAACGTATGGTCGTTGCGTATTTTCCGGTAGACCTTGGTGATGCAGATATCATCAAGATTTGCGTAGCGTGGTACAGGCGTATATTCGGTGTCTGATGATCTTGATTTTACAACCAGGTTTTTACGCCAGAACTGGGGAATGAAGACGTGTTGGAGATAGCTATTCGCGCCCGTCATGTCAGTAATATTGTTGAGTCGTAGCTCCGGTATCAACCTGTCTTGCAGTGTATCAAAGGCGCGTTCAATCCTGCCTTTCCCCTGAGGAGAACTGGCGAAGATGATTTCAATGCCTAGCTCCTCACAGGCCCGTTGCATCTGGGAGAAGTTGCAGCGCTTAGGGCCACCGAATATTCCTGCACGATCAACATACAGGGTTTTAAATACACCGTATTTCTCAACGACTGAGCGCATTACTTTCATACAGCCTTCAGTCGTTTCTGACGGAAAGAACTCAGCATGAATATCGCTGTTGGCATCATCAATCATGGCAATTAAACACGACTTTCTATCGCCGAACCAGCGATGTGTGCTGCCGTCCATTTGCAGCATTAACCCTGGCGCTTCCATTCGCTCTCTGCGCTTGTGAACACGGGTGCGCCTACGCTTCGCTCGTTTTACATGATGGATATCATGTGCCCATTTACGCAGTGTCTCGCGCTTAACAACAATGTGTTCGTGCGTCTCAAGTATCTCGGCAAGGTGCAACAGGTTCAGGTCATAGTATTTCTCGCGAATTAGCGACTGAACTTGCTGCTTAAGCCTATCTGGAGTTTTATTAACTGGCTCGCTGCCCGAATTACCATGAACAACAAACTGTAGTCCTTGGCTTCGGTAACGCTGTAAATAACGTTCAACAGTACGTCTGGATTTATTGAGGAGCTTAGCGGCATTGGCTATCGTAATTTTACGCTCAGCCACTTTAGCGATGACATCAACTGTCAATTGAGCTTTGGAATTCAACACAATCATCCTTAGCGTTCCTCAAATGCACAAACAAAACATTCAAAGAACACGGTTAAAGATAACCGTCAATTTCCCTTGGTAATTAGCGACTACGACAGAATCGCGTGGTAATTAAAGTACGACAAAATCGCTTGGTGTTAACACCTTTAAATGTACTAGCTCAGACCTGATCTGACAGTTACCCAGTTTTTCTGGTGCCAGCGTCAGATTAGATTTGAGCTAAATTCTTCTCAGCCCAAATCTGTTTCCCATCAATTAATGTTTCCATCGACGTTCTGCCGCAGCACATTTTGCCCTGATGAGTTCGTTCATTGTTGTAATAATCCAGCCACTCGTCCAGATCTTTCTGCAACATCTCCAGTGAATCATAGAGTTTCTTGCGGAATGTAACCTGATAGAACTCGTTGAGAATGGTTTTGTGGAAGCGTTCACAGATACCGTTTGTCTGTGGATGACGGGCTTTTGTCTTGGTGTGGTCGATATCGTTTATCGCGAGATAAAGCTGGTAATCATGCTGTTCGACCTTCCCACAGTATTCCGTGCCTCTGTCTGTAAGAATTCTGAGCATTGGCAGCTCCTGTGACTCGAAGAACGGCAGTACGCGATCATTCAGTACAATAACCCCATGGCTGGACTAGATCCAAGTGTAGCGTAGCTGAAGCGAGATCTGGGGATGCCCATGGGCGGGCATGCACTTTTTATGCTGCAGAGAGAATGAACCGAGCTTCCAGACGTTTCAGTAATGCGTAAGTGGAAATGCACTCAACGTTAAAATGCTTGGCAATATTGGGTATCTTTACCTTACGACTATTCTCTGGTGTTAGCCTTTCGTGAGTAACGATGGTGGCATCGAGTACTGAAGCTTTGGCAATTATCCATGGGTCAGCCTTATCAAGAAAGTTACCGACATCGACGGGATCCTTACTTTCCAGACCATATACATATTCAACAACTTCACCAAATTTGCTCTGAGTTTCATCATCAGCAACAGGTAGAAATACCTCCTTACGATGCTTAACCCAGTCAGATAGCTCATCTTTATACTCTATAAGCTCGTCATAAACACTTGAAATACAGCATACCTGGCCTTTAGCAAACTCAATGTCTAACCATTCCCAATATGCAGGGCAAAATTCCATTTGATAGTAAAGATTTTTCGCTTGGATATATGTGTTTGAGTCCAGTATGTAAGTCAAATTCCTAGTTCCTCAGCAAACTTGAAAACTTGGTTGGGTTTCATTCCTAATAAGGCGCTAGCATCTCTCAACAGAACTCTGCCACTTAATGCTTCGGCAAGTAAGGCTCTGGAAAACTGCTCAGATATCTGGCTGCGCTTAGTTTTATAAAAGGATGGGCCTCCGGAACTCTCTCGCTCATTGTAAAGGCGCTTCAATTTTTCAGTAAATTGAAAGTATTGCTCCTGGCTAATGAAGTTCAGCGTCAATGCTCGTCTTGCCAGTACCCATTGGCTAACATGAAAATGAGATTCCAAGGGTGGGAGATTATCTGTCCACTCATCATGCTTATTCCAAAGTTTCTGGAATTCATTTCCAGGGACCAGAAATTCAGCAGCAACAGCGTTACACAGTATTTCTTCTTTTCTGTGTGGATTTGTTCCACCATCAGAGATACCGCTTTGGCCAATCCAAATATGGGCTAACTCATGAATGAGCGTAAATAGCCTTGCAGATGGTGTATCAGCTTGATTGACAAAAATGATAGGGCACGCTTTATCGACGATGGCAAACCCGCGAAACTCTTCCACAGATAAAGCTTTGGTAAAGTGACCTAAGTCACCATGTCGCATTACTAGAATACCTAGACTCTCAATCTGCTTAACCAAGTCACGCTGATAATCTTCCCAGCTGCCCCTGGTTGGGTGCTCGGGTATCCCAAGTGCGCTCTTCATATCACTTACGATGTCAGTGACAGAAGAAGACAAATTAAACTTACCTACATAGGGAACAGAGGCAGATTCTTGCTGGTTCAGATAGTCTTTGAACCAGTTCTGGCGGGCTAAGATAATTTGTATAATTTTGAGCAGTTCCGCACTCGGCCGCTTTATTTCTTCACCTTCTTTTGTTCTGAGATCAGGAATCGGTAACCGGTCTTCAGGAGCCTGTTTGAGGAATAAAAAACCAAAAGGAATATACGTCTTATCAGCAATTTTTTTGGCTTGCTTGAAAGTTATAGGCTTCTCACCAGACTCCCATGCTGCAATACGCTCTTCATCCACGTCCAACTTTCGGGCAAGCATACCCTCAGTCAGATTGGCGCGAAGTCGTGCCCACCTGATGTTGTCTGGATTTATTTTTGCGTATGCATTAGCCATTTATCGTCTGCTTTCCTTTAGTTACCTTGATATCTTAACAGTTATTATCTTTTCTAAAAGCCCTTTTGCTGTGCAAATTTCACACGCATCAACGCACACGGAGCCTCATATTTATATATCGACAAATTCATAAGAATGGTCGGGTGTATGATTATAACCTTGGGCGGTTTATGAGTGTTGACCCATTCATTAAAAGTCCGGCTGATAGTCAATCAGTAAAGATGCGAACGCAAAAGACACGACTGAGCCTCCACGCAAAAGGTTTGCTAACTGCAATGGTATGTTGGGGTCGCGTAAGTCGTGTACTGATAGAGAGACAGGTGCACTACTTGTACTAAGCGGACAAGAGAACAACGCTAAAGACAGCAGTAATTCTGACAAAGGCGATGTTGGGAAAAATTCTGGTACCAATCAAGACAATAATGCTGGCTCTAGCTCTTACCTTTTTGGGGGTATTAAGAGGGTAGCGCAACGCTTACTAGAAGCTAATGCACAGGCCTTCTGGGGTGAGTTTGCGCATAATGCAGAAGAGCTATCTGATGTAAGTGAAGCAATTCCGATAAATGGCCCCGAAGAGTTAGCGGGAGCCGCTGCGGTTGATTCTAGTCCAGCTATTGGTGCAATCATAGTTGGTGCAAATGCGGTTGTAACGAAAGGCAAGTCTCTTGTAAACGATATTTGTCGCCCGACTTTAGTTACCAATCCTAAACATGTTCCCGGAGGGGCTGGTTTTAGAAAAGATGCAGGGATTCAACCAGACGACTTTCAAGAGGTTTACAATAACTCTATTGAATACAAAGGGAGTTATTGGGGGAAAAGCACTGATGGAAAGTCTATATATCGATACTCTGGCAGTGGAGATAGTCGCCATTGGACAGGTAGTACAGGGGGTAAGGCGAATCCTTTAACAAGAAGTCGTGTTCCTGATAGAGTTTTGAAAGAACTAGGTTTTAGTGCAAAAGGTAAAAATTCACCATGGAAATAGAAATAAGTAATGAGTCAGGACTCGTCTTAAAATCTCAGCTTCTGGATGAAAAATGTAATGGCATGGCGACATTGATGTTAAATGAAGCTTCATTTGGAAATCAGGAGTTTGATTATGATTTAACTCTATTCTATGGCCAATTACTTGAAGGAGTGAGAAGCGGGTGTTTTGCTGTTGACTGTCTCTTTGATATTTCCCATTCTACTTTTGAGTATTTTTTTGATAAAACCTATGGAGAAGAATCTTTAGAGCCTACTGAAAGTAATGAGCAATTAGTTGAGTTTTTTAGGTTAAAAGATGACGTTGTATTCACCTATGGCGACTATGGTCTTGATGAATGTCTTGTTGGATTTTTACAAAAAGGCGATTTAGAAAAGTTAATAGTAATTGACCATGAGTCAGGCTCCTCTGGTAGCATAGTTATGCCTAGAGGTAGTTTTGAAAAGGCTATTGGAAAGATGTACGATAAACTTCAATTAACCTGTAGTTAGCTTTGTTAAGACAAGCCTAGCATTTGCTGGCTTGCCTTAATTACTTCAGACCAACTTCAGCATCATCAACAACCCCCCACCATCTCGCTTCAGCCAAACAGAACGATTATCACGCCAAACACAAAAACACCTGTCAGCGTGGGCAGGCCCATTGATCGGGTTCTGAACCAAACTGCCAGGGTTGCCAGCATGCCAAGGGCTGTCGCTACCCAGGCTGCGAATGTGGGATGAGCGGGGACGAGCGATGCGCCAAACATCGCCGAAATCATCGTTGGTCCCAGCACGGTGAGCCAGTCGGGGGGCGGTTTTACGCTGCCTTTCTTTTCATGCTGTATCAGTTTCCGCTGCATCCAGATAAGCGGTATCACGCGAAGAAGGTAGGTGCCTGCAGCGATGATGAAAAGCGCTACCCACAAGTCCTGATTCATACCGTTTTACCTCGCGCTTTACCTGTTTGAAGTGCATAAAAAACCACTGCGCCGGACAGGGCTGCAACAGGAATAGCCAGGTTGGGATACCCGACAAGTCTGAGAGACAAGGCTAAAACCGCTGAGGCGCCAAGTGTTAGTGTCCATAAACGGTTATTACAACGCGGCGCTACCAGTACCAGAAATAGTGCGGGTAGTGCAAAAGGCAGAACATCATTGATAACTGGCCAGCGCTGGGTAATTTCATCACCTGCGATAGCACCGATTGCCGTACCGGCTACCCAGCTAAACCAGGCGAGCATTGCAGTGCATGTATACCAGGCAATCCGATCAGCTTTTGCTATCTGCGGTAACCGGGCTAGCGACAACGCAAATAACTGGTCAGTCAGGCCATGCATCAGAAATAGCCAACGCCTGTCCTTACCTAAATAGGGAGCTATATTCGGCGCATAAACAATATGACGGGCGTTTATCAGCAAGGTCATAATTACCACCAGGGACATTGGCGCGCCTGACGCCACCATAGCAACAAACAGAAATTGAGATGCGCCGGCGTAGATAAATAGCGAAATTAAAATTGTTTCCAGCACGCCGAAGCCAGATTGAACCGATATCAATCCGAATGAGATGGCTACCGGAATATAGCCGCCGAACAGAGGCAGTGCATCTTTCACTCCCTGTTTCCATGGCGACAACATATCCTGCGAAGTGGCTGTCGTCATGGGCGTACTTCTCCCTTGTTATCCGAATGTTCTGAAGGGTATGTAATAGTGACAATCATATTGGCTGCGCTATCCGTGGTCTGATAAAAGTGTGGTTTAGCTGCGTCAAAGCTGCAGTAATTTCCTGCGCGCAAGTGCTGTGGATTGTCGGTATTGCCAGCCTGTATTAAGCCGCTAATCACAGTGACCGCTTCCACAGTGCCTTCGAAATGTGGTTCAGATTCTTTCAGGCTATGCGGGGCTAACGACATCCAGTACACATCGACTCTGGGATTATCATTGCCCTGGTCGATAAGCCGAACCTGAACCCCGTTTTCTCCCCAGGCGCTATCAGCCCTGGCGACCAGATCCCCGAAGGGCACATCCAGTTGCAAAGCAAGTCGCCAGATTGTTTCAATGGTTGGATTTCCCTCACCTTGCTCAATACGCGACAAGTTAGATTTTGCGATACCGGCATTGCTGGCGAGTTGAGACAAAGACAGCTTACGGTTTTTGCGCAGTAACTGGAGATTCTGGCCCAGCACAGCGAAATCAGGTTTATTCATCAAGTTAGACGTTTGTTCGTTATATAGAACGTTCTATATAACGAACAAGCTTGTGTCAATTAAAATGTGGAATCATCCACTATATTTGCTGTTGGTGAAGGATGCTGTATGTACATAATCAGAAATGTACTTACAGACAATGATGTAAGTATTAGAACTGGAGGATAGAAAAGTCGCGGTAATTCGCAAATATCATGAATAGATGTTGCCAGAAATGTTGTTCAGATGCTGATTTATGTGCAATTTAACCAGGCTTCTGCGGCGATAAATGACATCTACCCAGAAAGGTCTGCCACAGCTTCACGTGTTCACTCATGGCAGACTGATATGTCCGAAATTCGCTGTTCCTGGCTTCGATATATTGTTTGAAAGCAGGCTGAATAGAAGGTGATGTCTGTAGCAGTTCAAGCACTGGCGTAAGCTGGTAGTGGAGGTGGTTGAGACGACTTCCTACCGGTTGAATTTTTTCTATGAAAAAGAGGTAGAACACATTACGCAGGATCTCAGCTTGTTCGGACGCACGTCCGTTTTCACAAGATACACTTGGTAGCGCCACGTTGAGTGCGGTGGTTAAATCATTCAACCTGGCCGCAAGCAGATTCTGCGTTCGCCAGAGCTTTGCAGGTAAGCGCGAGGCATTAAGAATTTTTAATTGGCGGTTTAACTCATCCAGACTTACGTCGGTTGTCGTAGACAAACTCACAAGGTAGGCGAGGGCGGTGACCCCGGCGCTGTCATCATCTTCTCTCTCCACTGACAGCAATTCAGTGCTTTTAGAAAATGCGAGTCTGTTTTCCCGGACGGACTGAATCATATTCGCCCATACTTTCGGTAATTGCTGGCGTTTTACACGTTGCCAATCTTGCAATTTTTCCGCGAGTTGACTGTGTTCATCGTCAAGAGAAAGAATGCAGTCGTTGAGCGTGTTAACAAGCGAAACTTCATAAGCAAAAGCTGCAGCCTGATCCTGTTGCTTGCCAAGCGTCGTGTTCCGCTCAGCCACCAAACTGCCGATTTGGCAAGATTGCAACGAATAGAATTCAGTAAGCGAAATTTCGAAGGTTTGCAGGGGCCAGGCAAGTTGGTTCTCAGCAGGATAATTTAGTGTAGCTACAGGGGAATGGTAAATGAGGTCAGTACCCACAACCCTTGATAATCGTTCAGCATAGTCATGTAAATCGCTGGTTACACCGGACTCGAAGCTACAGGCACTGAGTGTAGAGAGAATTGTAATAACAACGAGACCGCGCATCAGCACGCGACGCAAAGTACTTAACATCGTTTAGTGAACGTTCCTTATTTGCGCTATTTGTGATTTACACGAATCAATATAGTGACCGCCGAACATTAGCGCATGGTTCAGTAAATGGTACAGGTTATAAATGTGCTTTCGCAGTTCGTATTCTGCGGCCAGCGGCCATACACTATTATAACCCTGATAAAACGGGCTGGGGAAGGCACCAAATAACTCTGTCATGGCGATATCGGTCTCGCGATCGCCGTAGTAAATTGCTGGGTCAAAAATTGTTGGGCCATACCGGCAGAAGCCAACATTGCCTTGCCATAAATCACCGTGTAACAATGAAGCCTGAGGTATGTGCGGCTGCAACAAACGATGGACCTGGGTAACCAGCACATCGATGTTGGCAACACGCAAGTCCCGTCGGGCACAATGTTCCAACATATTGCCAATACGGTGCTCAGCGAAAAAGCGGGCCCAGTCATTGCTGAATGTATTACGTTGGGCAGTTTGACCTATGAAGTTATTCTCATGCCAACCGCTCTGTTTTGCTGTCGTTGTTTGGTGCAGCGTCGCTAGCTGGGCGCCCAGTTCGTACCAGGCTTCCGGTTGCGGATTTTGAAAGCGTAGATGTTCTAACACCATGTATTCAAATTGCTTTGCGCCCTCATCGGCAAGCCCGTAGCAAATAAGCTGGGGAATATGCATGGTACCAGACGCAGACAGTGCCTGCAGACCATCCATTTCATAGCGCAGTCGTTGGCCGTTAACCAGTGGATTAATTTTGACAAAATAACGGTGCGACTCGTCGTTGATCACAAACGCAGAATGGGTATCTCCGCCACTAACCGCATTGCGCTTTGAAATGCTGAAAAATGTTTGTGTTACATCACTGATGTGTTCACAAATGAAATGCCACATATTCATTCGCTCTTCATTACCTCCGCAAATTATGGCAAACATCACCGCGATTGCTAATTCTGAACAACAGTTTTAAAACCCCGCTTGATGATTTACCGAAATGGGCCATTGCACCTCACGGTTAAGCCGTTATAATTCGGTCTCTTTATCAGATGCGGGTAGGCATCTGTGTTTTATCATTGCAGTCTTTTAATGGTCTCTCGACCTTAGCTGTACACCCATTTTTAATGCAAGTGGCGCAGAGTAGGCGTCACCACTGTAAAGGAATTTTCATGCCTGTAATTACTCTTCCTGATGGAAGCCAGCGCGCTTTCGATTCTGCCGTTTCTGTCATGGACGTGGCCGCCGATATCGGCCCGGGCCTGGCGAAAGCCACCATTGCCGGTCGTGTTAACGGCGAGCGTGTAGACGCCTGCGACCTTATTGAATCAGACGCTGCGTTACAGATCATCACTGCAAAAGATGAAGACGGTCTTGAGATCATCCGTCACAGCTGTGCTCACTTAATTGGTCACGCGATCAAGCAATTATGGCCAGACGCCAAAATGGCCATCGGTCCTACTATCGATAACGGTTTTTACTATGATGTCGATATGGAGCACAGTCTTACGCAAGAAGACTTACAGAAGCTCGAAAAGCGCATGCTTGAACTGGCGAAAACTAATTATGACGTTGTGAAGAAAAACGTCAGCTGGCAGGAAGCACGGGATACCTTTGAAGCCCGTGGCGAAACGTACAAAATGGAAATTCTCGACGAGAACATTCCGAAGGATTCTTTCCCGGGTTTGTATCACCACGAAGAATACATTGATATGTGTCGTGGTCCGCACGTGCCTAACATGAAGTTCTGTCAGCATTTCAAACTGATGAAAGTGGCCGGTGCGTACTGGCGCGGTAACAGCGACAATAAAATGCTGCAGCGTATTTACGGTACCGCATGGGCAGACAAGAAGCAGCTGAAAGCCTATCTGCAACGTTTAGAAGAAGCAGAAAAGCGTGATCACCGTAAAATTGGTAAAACGTTGGATCTGTTCCACTGGCAGGAAGAAGCACCAGGTATGGTGTTCTGGCACAACGACGGCTGGTCTATTTACACCGAGCTTGAGCAGTTTGTTCGTAAGATGCTGCGTAGCTACTCCTACGACGAAGTAAAAGGTCCGCTGATGATGGACCGCGTACTGTGGGAAAAATCCGGTCACTGGGACAAGTACGCCGAAAACATGTTCACCACGGAATCTGAAAAGCGTGAATATGCCATTAAGCCAATGAACTGCCCGGGTCACGTACAAATATTTAATCAGGGCCTGAAATCCTACCGCGACCTGCCGCTGCGTATGGCAGAGTTCGGTTGTTGTCACCGGAATGAACCTTCTGGTGCACTGCATGGTCTGATGCGTGTTCGTGGTTTCACCCAGGACGATGCGCATATCTTCTGTACTGAAGAACAAATTCTCAGTGAAGTGGGCCTGTGTATCGACATGATTTACGACGCATACAAAGCGTTCGGCTTCGAAAAAATTAAAGTTAAGCTGTCTACCCGCCCTGAAAAGCGTGTAGGTAGTGATGAAATCTGGGATAAAGCAGAAAAGGCACTGGCGGAAGCGCTGGACAGCAAAGGCATTGAATTCAGCTGGTTGCCAGGTGAAGGTGCCTTCTACGGCCCTAAAATTGAATTTACCCTTTATGATTGTCTGGATCGTGCATGGCAGTGTGGTACCGTGCAGCTCGACTTCTCTATGCCGGGCCGCTTAGGTTCAACCTATGTTGCGGAAGACGGCGAACGTCGTGTTCCGGTAATGATTCACCGCGCGGTTCTGGGTTCCCTTGAACGTTTCATCGGTATTCTTACCGAAGAATTCGCCGGATTCTTCCCACTCTGGTTAGCTCCTCAGCAGCTGGTGGTGATGAATATTACCGACAATCAGGCAGAATATGTGCAAAAAACTGTACAAAAACTGCAGAATGCTGGATTTAGAGTAAAGTCTGACTTGAGAAATGAGAAGATTGGCTTTAAAATCCGCGAGCACACTTTAAAGCGCGTTCCTTATATGTTGGTCTGTGGTGACAAAGAAGTCGAAGCAGGGCACATTGCCGTTCGTTCACGTAAAGGTGAAGATTTAGGCTCAATGTCTGTTGATGCCTTCATCGAACTGGCACAAAAGGAAATCGCGGATAAAACCATTAAGTAATGGTGAGTGTATCAAATTCAGTCCGCTCGCATGAGAAACGAGCGGGCATTAGTTTTTAATTTTTGGAGGATTAGCACATTAAAGGCGCTAATAATAAGGCTCAGGGCGATAAAGCCCGCATTAATGACGAAATCCGTGCTCGCGAAGTACGATTAATCGGTAAAGATGGCGAACAGATCGGAGTCGTGACGCTCGCGGAAGCGATGCAGAACGCCGAACAGGCAACTCTTGATCTAGTGGAAATCAGTCCAAATGCTGAGCCGCCAGTCTGTAAAGTTATGGACTATGGCAAATTCCTCTTTGAGAAAAGTAAAGCTCAGAAAGAGCAGAAGAAAAAACAGAAGCAAATTCAGGTCAAGGAGATTAAATTTCGCCCTGGCACTGATGAAGGCGATTACCAGGTAAAACTGCGCAACCTGCGTCGCTTTCTGGAAAGTGGGGATAAGGCTAAAGTCACGATTCGCTTCCGCGGACGTGAAATGGCCCACCAGGAGATCGGCATTGAGCAACTGAATCGCGTTAAAACCGATTTGGAAGACATTGCAGTCTGCGAGTCTTTTCCGCGTCGCGTGGAAGGCCGTCAGATGATCATGGTGCTTGCCCCAATCAAGAGGTAGTAGTGGTCTAAAGTTTTCAAAGAATCTGCACCTTTGAAACACCCTGCTGCAAACATCAATCGACAAACGGTGACTGCACACTTAATGTCGTTATTAAACAATGCGGAGTTTTAGCAATGCCTAAAATGAAAACTGTAAGCGGTGCCGCCAAACGTTTCAAGAAAACGGGTTCTGGCCGCTTTAAAAGCAAACAGTCTCACTTACGTCACATTCTGACTAAGAAGAGCTCTAAGCGTAAACGTCACCTGCGTGGCAAAAAACTGGTTCATGACTCTGATACTAAATTAGTTCAGCGCATGCTGCCTTACGTATAAGACTTAGGAGACTGATTAATGGCTAGAGTAAAACGCGGCACTATTGCACGTGCTCGTCACAAAAAAGTCCTCAAGCAGGCAAAAGGTTATTACGGTGCACGTTCACGTGTATATCGCGTAGCGGTACAGGCCGTAACTAAAGCTGGTCAATATGCATATCGTGACCGTCGTCAGCGTAAGCGTCAATTCCGTCAACTGTGGATTGCACGTATTAATGCTGCGGCTCGTCAAAATGGTATCTCTTACAGCCGTTTTATCAACGGTCTGAAGAAAGCGTCTGTTGAAATCGATCGTAAGATCCTTGCCGACATCGCGGTACATGACAAGGTAGCATTCAGCGCATTAGTCGAAGCGGCTAAAGGCGCATTAGCTTAATTTTTTAACAAATTAAGTTTAAGTTCTTTCGGGAAACGGCGAGCAGGATGCTCGCCGTTTTTCGTTTCAGCGCAAAAATTTTTCCATTCTTCCGCCACCTCTGGCAATAACGCGCCAAAATACAAATTAATCCTGTAAATGTTGGAATATTCAGCCTGTTAGGGTAGCCGTTATCTTCGTCTGTCGTGTAAACTATGGGTTTATATAAAGGGCGAACAGAAACGCTGTTTGTTCACCATTACCATGCCAAATTGAGGATAACATGGAGCTTGAAGCGATAATCAGTCAGGCCCGGAGTCAGATTGACGCTGCCGAAGATGCAGCAACACTCGATCAGGTGCGTGTCGAGTTTATGGGTAAAAAGGGCAAGCTTACTGACCTGCTGAAAGGCTTAGGTAAACTGTCTAATGAAGAGCGTCCTGCAGCAGGACAAAAAATCAACGTTGCTAAGCAACAGATTCAGGAATTGATCAGCGTTAAAGGCGAAGCCCTTCGCAGCGCTGAGCTGAATGCCAAGCTTGCTGAAGAGGCCGTAGATGTATCTGCGCCAGGTCGTGTTGAGCTGCCGGGCAACCTGCATCCCGTTACCCGCACTATCAGCCGTATTGAACAGTTCTTTGGTGAATTGGGTTTTGCGGTAAAAACCGGTCCTGAAGTGGAAGACAGCTTCCATAACTTCGATGCGCTGAACATTCCTGCGAATCACCCGGCACGTGCAGACCACGATACCTTCTATTTCAATCCTGACGTGATGCTGCGTACCCAGACCTCTGGCGTACAAATTCGTACTATGGAAACGGAAAAGCCGCCGCTGCGTATTATCTCGCCGGGTCGCGTATACCGTAACGATTACGACCAGACGCACACGCCAATGTTTCACCAAGTAGAAGGTTTGATGGTTGACCGCAACGTAAACTTTGCGGAACTGAAGGGCATTCTTCACGAATTCCTGGAAAACTTCTTCGAAGAGTCACTCGAAGTGCGCTTCCGTCCTTCTTACTTCCCGTTTACAGAGCCTTCAGCGGAAGTAGACGTGCGTCGTAAAGGCGGTAAATGGCTGGAAGTACTGGGCTGCGGTATGGTGCACCCGAATGTACTGAAAGCGGTTAATATTGATCCTGAAGAATTCACTGGCTTTGCTTTTGGTATGGGCGTTGAGCGTCTTACCATGCTGCGCTATGGCGTTAACGACCTGCGCGCATTTTTCGAAAACGATCTTCGTTTCCTGAAGCAGTTCAATTAAGGCAAAGCAATCATGAAATTTAGTGAACAGTGGTTAAGAGAGTGGGTTAACCCACAGGTTTCTACCGATGCCTTATCTGAACAGCTCAGCATGGCTGGTCTGGAAGTGGATGGCGTTGAACCGGTGGCAGCGGATTTTTCCGGTGTGGTCGTCGGTAAAGTGGTTGAGTGTGGTCAGCATCCGAATGCAGACAAACTCAGAGTGACAAAAATTAATGTCGGTGAAGAGGAATTACTGGACATCGTATGCGGTGCGCCTAACTGTCGCGAAGGATTGAAAGTTGCAGTAGCGAAAGTCGGAGCAGTACTTCCCGGTGATTTCAAAATTAAGAAAGCCAAACTTCGTGGCGAGCCTTCTCACGGTATGCTTTGTAGCTTTTCTGAGCTTGGCATGGGAGAGGATCATAGTGGCATCATTGAGCTTCCTGCAGACGCAGAGCTTGGCATGGACATTCGCGATTATCTGAACCTCGATGACAACATCATTGAAGTGGATTTAACGCCGAACCGTGCAGATTGTCTGGGTATTCGCGGTTTAGCCCGTGAAGTGGGCGTTCTGAACAGTGCCGACGTTACCGAGCCAACTATCGACGACGTAGAAGCGTCTATCGATGACAAACTGGCCATTACTTTAAGTGCGCCAGAAGCGTGCCCCCGTTATCTTGGTCGTGTTATTTGCAACGTAGACGTAAAAGCAGAATCCCCGTTGTGGCTGAAAGAAAAGCTGCGTCGTTGTGGCGTGCGTTCTATCGATCCTATTGTTGACGTAACCAACTACGTTTTGCTTGAACTGGGTCAGCCACTGCACGCGTTCAACTTAGACGCCATTGACGGCAATATTAATGTGCGCCTGGCCCATGCCGGTGAACAGCTTACTCTGCTCGATGAAAATACCGTTGAACTGAAAGACAACACGCTGGTTATCGCAGACGATCACAAAGCACTGGCAATGGCGGGTATTTTTGGTGGTTTGCACTCCGGTGTGAACGAAGAAACAAAACACATCCTGCTGGAAAGCGCGTTCTTTAATCGTGATGCCATTGCGGGTCGCGCACGTCAGTATGGTTTACATACCGATGCGTCTCACCGCTATGAGCGTGGCGTCGATCCATTGCTGCAGCATAAAGCTATGCAACGCGCCACTGCGCTTATCCTTGAAATCTGTGGTGGTCAGCCGGGTCCTGTAGTTGAGGCCGTCGAAGAAAGCGCCTTACCAGTGTCTTCTGATGTTGTATTGCGCCGTGCCCGTTTAAGCCGTGTGCTGGGTATCGATATCGCCGATGACAAAGTGACCGACATTCTTACTCGCTTGGGGCTGGATGTCACCGTGACGGAAGCGGGCTGGGAAGCGAAAGCGCCAAGCTATCGCTTCGATATCGCCATTGAGGAAGATCTGATTGAGGAAGTTGCCCGTGTTTACGGTTACAACAGCATCCCTGATCAGGCACCAAAAGGTTCACTTAAGATGTTGGATAGTAAGGAATCTGATATTCCAGCATCCCGTTTTAAAACTGAACTTACTGCCCGTGGTTACGTCGAAGCTATAACGTATTCGTTTGTTGATCCGAAAATTCAGAATGCACTGTTCCCTGAACAGCCGGGTATGGTACTGCCGCATCCGATTTCATCTGATATGTCGGTGATGCGTGTCAGTCTTTGGCCTGGATTATTAGGCGCAACGGCCTATAACCAGAAGCGTCAACAGTCTCGCGTTCGTTTGATGGAAACGGGTCTGCGTTTTCTGCCTGATGAATCCGCCCCTAACGGTGTGCGTCAGGAACTCGTTATTGCCGGTGTAATCGCTGGCCGTCGTAGCGAAGAAAGTTGGCTAAGTGACGATAACAGCGTAGATTTTTTTGATATTAAAGGTGATGTTGAGGCTATACTAGCATTAACGGCTAATACACAGTCCGTTGAGTTTGTTGCAGCGTCGCATTCAGCGTTACATCCGGGTATGACCGCAGAAGTTCTCCTCAACGGAAAATCAATCGGTTACGGGGGTGCCGTTCACCCTCAATTCAGTAAATTACTCGGTGTAAACGGTCGTGTTTTTGTCTTTGAGCTTGATCTTAAAGCGATTTCTGTGCGTAACTTGCCACAGGCTAAAGCGATTTCCCGCTTCCCAGCGAACCGCCGGGACATCGCAATTACGGTCAAAGATGAGATTACCGTTGGAGCCATTCTTTCTTTTGTAGAAAATATTGGCGTAAATCAACTAGTTGGCCTAAACTTGTTCGACATATACAAAGGCAAAGGTGTAGAACCCGGCTTTAAGAGTCTGGCATTGTCTCTGGTATTACAGGATCCCGATAAGACTCTGGAAGAAGCTGAAATTCAACAAGCAGTGGAAACCGTGGTTAAAGGGCTGGAAAATGAGTTTGGGGCAGCGTTAAGAGAGTAGATTATGGCATTGACCAAAGCCGAAATGGCTGAACACTTATTCGAAAAACTGGGTATCAATAAAAAAGACGCTAAGGATTTGGTGGAAGCCTTCTTTGAAGAAATCAAAGAAGCATTAGAATCCGGTGAACAAGTGAAACTGTCAGGTTTTGGTAATTTTGACCTGCGTGACAAAAACGAACGTCCTGGCCGGAACCCGAAAACCGGGGAAGACATTCCGATCAAGGCTCGTCGTGTTGTGACTTTCCGCCCGGGCCAGAAGCTCAAAAGCCGGGTAGAGAACTCAAAGCCACCTACAGAGTAACAATTAGGGTGCGGCTAGCGCCTTAAATACGCTGTTTTACTTTTCTTTGTAGAAGGCAAGGCGTGTAGCGCTTTGCCTTTTTCCTTGTTTATAAAACGCCTGGAGTGATAATGAAAAAAGCAGGTTTAATTATTGGCCTGGTTGCAGTTTGCGTTATCGGATACTTCATCTACCTTTCTGATACTTCTTCTGAATCTGAAACTGTGCCAGTGATTACCGTGATGGATATTCTCCATGCAACGGATTTACAAGCAGGCATAAAACAAGCCGTTATCGAAAACGATAGCGAAGCCTTGGCTACCTGGATGGAAAAAGCGGCACACGTGGGTGAGCAAGCGGGTTTAGCGGCAAACGATATGGCCTATCTGAATTCGCAACGTGCCATTGATTATGTGAAATTCAATGCCAAACGCAGCTTATTTAACGATGAATTTGAAGAGCGATATTATGCCCTTGAGGAAATCGATTCGTTGAAAGAGGCTTATCCGGAAGCGAAAGACCTATTTCCTAAAGTGGACGCACTGATAGAAAAACGAGACCAAATCATCTTACAGATTGCCGATACGTTTTCACCAGGGCAATCACCGACTGAAGCGGAGTTGGATGAAGCTCGCACCTTGTGGCAACAACGTTACCGCCAGCAAGCCGAAAACCCATCGTAACGGTTAAGAAGAGCAGGGCATGCTAGCTACTAAGACTCGCCACCATCGGTAACAGTTAAGGGGGCAAAGTGTCCGCCGGTAGCACGGCTTAAGTCTGCAGGCGTTAAGGCCACTTCAAGCCCACGCCTGCCCGCACTGACATGCATGGTTTCCAGCGCCGTCGCACTGTCATGAATGAAGGTGGGCAGTCGTTTTTTCTGACCAAGCGGACTCACGCCGCCAAGAATATATCCCGTCATTCGTTCTACATCTTGTGGTTTTGCCATTCCGGCCTTCTTTGCCCCTGCCGCCTTTGCCGCGGCTTTCATACTGAGCTTTTCCGCGACTGGTAGAATGCATACGGCCCATTGTTGCTTGTCGAGTTCTACCACTAGCGTTTTAAATACCGTTGCCGGGTTTAAGCCGAGTTTTTCTGTGGCTTCCAAGCCATAAGATGGCGCTGCAGGATCGTGCTGGTATTTCAATACAGAATGAGGCGTTTTATTCTTTTTGAGCAAGTTTATGGCGGGTGTCATTTGTCTCTTATTAGGCTGATATACGCCGTAAATCATCGGTTTCATTTTGCATAAGCGTCTGCTTTTATGTTATCACTGTCAACGATTTAACTAAATAATCACGCCTTTCAGAATTTTTCTTATGTAGTAGGCGCTTCTCGCGTCCGGATTTATATTTATGCACGTAAAGTACAAGTTTCTCAGCCTGTCGGCAGTGGCAAGCCTGATTGTGTTTTTTATTATGTTTGCCAATGGCTTTGATCAGAAGATGAGTATGACAGCCGGGCTCACCGTTCTCATTGCCATGTTATGGATGACAGAGGCCATGCCAATTCCGGTAACCTCGTTAATTCCGTTTTTTGCTTTTCCCATGGCAGGGGTGATGACCTATCAGGATGCGTCTTCATCACTGGGTAGCCATGTTATTCTTCTTTTGATGGGCGGGTTCATGCTTTCCAAGTCATTGGAAAAGTCGGGCGTGCACCGTCGCCTTGCGGTTTACATGCTTAAACTTACTGGTGCTTCAAACGCTAAACGTCTGGTGCTGGGCTTCATGTTAACCTCTGCGGTGTTGAGTATGTGGATATCGAACACCGCGACCTGTTTAATGTTGCTGCCCATTGCCCTGGCCATTATTAGCTCGGTGAGTAATCCTACATTGGCATCCGCAATTTTACTGGGTATCGCTTACGCGGCCAGTATCGGTGGCGTGGGTACGCCCATCGGCACGCCGCCCAATATTATATTCATGAGTGTGTACCAGCAAACTACCGGTACTGAACTTAGCTTTCTGGATTGGATGAAAACCGGTATTCCGGTTGTACTGCTGGCTATACCGGTTATGGCACTGTGGCTTACCCGTAATCTTGGTAAAATCCCGGAAGTGGTATTGCCACAAACTGGCGAGTGGAAACCCGCTGAAAAACGCGTGCTGGTTTCATTTTTGATTATTGCGCTGGCCTGGGTTTTCCGTCCGTTTTGGACAGAGTGGTTAAACATGCCTTTCGTAAGCGATAGCACCATTGCGATTGCTGGCGTGGTGATGATGTGTTTAATACCCGACGGCGACAAAGAAAAACCTGGTCAGATCCTCGATTGGGATACCGCAGCGCAAATCCCATGGGGGCTACTCATGGTGTACGCAGGGGGAATTTGCCTAGCGAAAGCATTTACCGTTTCGGGTTTAAGTGTGGTGTTAGGTAATGCGCTTACCGACCTCTCCGTTTTACCCATCATGCTACTCATTCTGGTGCTGTGCCTGGCTGTAAGCTTTGTCACAGAGGTCACGTCGAATACCGCCACCGCGACATTACTGATGCCAATTCTTGCCAGTGCAGCTGTTGCTTTGGATATCGACCCGATTGTACTCATGATGCCTGCAGCGATTAGTGCGAGTTGTGCGTTTATGATGCCAGTAGCAACGCCCACCAATACCATTGTTTATGGTAGTGGTCATATAGATATGAAGACGATGGTAAGGGAAGGAACCATACTGAATATTCTGGTGGCTTTTGTGGTTACAGGCGTTGTGATTGTTACTCGCCTGTAACCGCTACGGCGCTTGAACTTAGGGTCGTTGATGTCTTCGGATTTCAACGACCATGCCGAACATGGGGTGGTCGAAGTAGTGAATTTGCTTGCTGATCACCCGTCTTACCTGATGGAACGGCACGGTTTTTAACTCATACTCCAAAGATTGCCCCACGTCGGCAGTCTCTCTACGCTCTTCTTTTGCAATTGGCTGGCGATAATCCATTTCACTGTCGATGTGCAGGTACGGCACACGATTTATATATTTCAGATACACTTTCAGGTAGCCATCGAGTTGCCAGATGGCTGGGTTTTCACCCTGGCCCACAAGTGCCAGCGAAGTCGACGGATTGTCTGTCTGTGTTTGCTGCGTGGCATTTGCCGTCATCAATGCATTGAATGACACCGGCTTAGCCGTATCAAGACGGGCGTTCAATTCGCTAAAGAACGCATCCTGACGGAGTGTCGGATCATCTTGCTCACTGTCTGTAGTATCTGTCAGTGAAAAGCGGCTTTCTGGTTCGATAGCTTCGCCATTTAAGGTGAAACTTTCCGCATAGTTTTTACCTGCAATTATACGCATCGCATCTGCTTTGTTTTCACCAAATTTCACCGGTTGACGCCAGGCAACGTGAAGCAGGCGATTAATACCGCGAGTTTGACGAATTTGGCGAGAGAGCTTGGTGAGTTCCAGGCTGTCATAAGGCAGTAAATGCGCCGATGCGGCGGCCTCCCAGTCGCGTCCATCAAGAAATTCAGGCACTTCTGATGGTGCGGGCAAACTGTTATCCGGTTGCCATGTTTTCCATTTACCGTTTTCCAGACTTAACCAGTCATGCTGAGGTTCACAAAACCTGAACGCAGGTACGGAAACCGGTTTTGCATCGTTAATTCCGGAGAAGGCAACCCAGTAACTGGCAATCTCCGTGTCTGTTACTGGTATGATTTCAATCTCTAAGGGCGCATCTTCTGTCGCCATGCTGTTTTCTTGCGAGGCAAAATGGTCATTGAGCCCATCGGAGAAACGGTCTTCACTTTCGTAAACCGTTTCCTGTGAATCTGCATCCTGCGTATCGCGGATCGTTTCCTCATTCAACTGAGTAGTGGGTGGGTTCACGCCATCAACAGAATCGTTTGGACTTAGATTATTATTGTTCGCATAATCAGCCTCTGCGCCGGAAATACGGTTATCACCCGGTGCGCGTTGCGGCGGCGTCTGTGTGGCCTTCCATTGTTTATGGTCTGCTAAAATTTGCTCCACAGAAGGTTTGTCTACCCACAATGGATTGGAAGAGACACCACATGTACCCAGGGCTTGTTTTACGTAATTGATATCCGGACGCAGATAACCTTCAATCAGGTTCATGTCGGCGACGGCGGGTTCCAGCAAGTCATTTTGCGCGAACTGTTCATTTAATTCGCTGATACTGACGTTACGGTCAAAGATGATGACTTCAATATCAAACCACCAGTCATCCGCCGCGCTTGCGGGTGCCGATGCGAACAAAGCTGCACTTAGGCACGCTGCAAGAGTCGATAACCGCTTCTTCACTACCTTGTCTCCATGGCGAAGTTATTAAGTACTTTTTCAATGAGCTGCAGACGTTCTTCAGCCGTTTCGGTTTTCTTCACCAGCCTGAGTTTCTGGCTGCCTTCAAACCGGAAGGTGTCTGACTGTGTCTGTACCAACTGAATAATATATCCGGGATCTACAGGGGTATTTTCCCTGAATTCAATGGAACCGCCAACACTGGTCATGTCAATTTTTGTGATACCCAGCTGCTTTGCGATGAGTTTGAGCTCTGCAACCTTAATCAATTGCTTCGCTGGTACGGGCAGCAAACCGAAGCGATCGATGCATTCAACCTGGAATTCATCAATGGCTTCTTTAGACTGGCAACTGGCCAATTGCTTGTATAGCGACAAACGCTGGTTAACATCGGTGATATAATCATCGGGTAGCAGGGCAGGAATACGCAGCTCAATTTCAGTTTGATTTGCTGATGCATCTTCGAGGCTCGGTTCACGGCCCTCTTTCAGCGCAGCAACGGCTTGATCAAGCATATCCATATACAATGTGAAACCAATGGAGGCGATCTGCCCCGATTGGCCATCGCCAAGTAGTTCACCGGCACCACGAATTTCGAGATCGTGGGTGGCAAGGGCAAAACCAGCGCCCAGATCTTCCAGGCTGGAAATCGCTTCGAGCCGTTTGGCGGCATCTTTGGTCATACGTTTAGGGTGCGGCGTGAGCAAATACGCGTAGGCCTGATGGTGAGAACGTCCTACACGGCCACGCAACTGATGAAGCTGGGCGAGGCCAAGATGATCAGCGCGGTCCATGATGATGGTGTTCGCTGTCGGCACGTCGATACCCGTTTCAATGATTGTGGTACACACCAGCACATTGTAACGCTGGTGATAGAAATCGCTCATTACCGTTTCCAGTTCGCGCTCTCGCATCTGGCCGTGACCAATGGCAATACGGGCTTCCGGTACAATTTCTTCAATTTCTTTTGCCGTTTTCTCGATGGTATCCACTTCATTATGCAGGAAGTAAACCTGACCACCCCGTAGAATTTCCCGCATGATGGCTTCACGAATTACCGCTTTGTCACGTTGCTGAACAAAGGTTTTAATCGACAGACGGCGTGCTGGCGGTGTAGCAATAATCGACAAATCACGCATACCCGACAACGCCATGTTCAGCGTACGCGGTATGGGCGTTGCGGTGAGAGTGAGAATGTCGACATCGGCACGCAAGGCTTTAAACTTCTCTTTCTGACGTACGCCGAACCGGTGTTCTTCGTCAATAATAACCAGGCCCAAATCGTTAAACTCAATGTCGCTGCTGAGCAGTTTGTGGGTACCGACCACAATATCGACTTTGCCGTCTTTAATGCCTTCTACGACAGACTTTTGTTCTTTGCCGCTAACAAACCGGCTCATGACTTGAATATTAAATGGCCAGTTGGCGAAGCGGTCTTTGAAGTTTTCAAAATGTTGTTGGGCGAGCAGGGTAGTCGGCACCAGAATGGCAACCTGTTTCCCATGATTAGCCGCCAGGAAAGCTGCACGCATGGCCACTTCGGTCTTACCAAAGCCCACATCACCGCAGACTAAGCGATCCATGGCTTGTGGTGAGCCCATGTCCTGAATCACTGAATTGATGGCCTGCATCTGATCCGGCGTTTCTTCGAAAGGGAAGCTGTCACCAAAACTCTGATAATCTTCCCAGTTAATGTCGTAAGCGTAGCCCGGCTTCGCAGCACGTTTGGCGTAAACGTTTAAAAGCTCAGCTGCCACATCACGGACTTTCTCTGCTGCTTTTTGTTTCGCCTTACTCCATGCGTCGGAGCCCATGGCATGCAATGGCGCATGCTCTACGTCTCCGCCGGTGTAGCGAGAAATCAGGTGTAATGACGAAACTGGCACATAGAGTTTGGATTGCTTGGCGTACTCGATACAGACATATTCGGTGAGAACGCCACCTGCATCCAGTGTTTGCAAGCCAATGTAACGACCCACACCGTGATCAAAATGCACCACGGGCTGGCCCAAAGAGAGCTCTGCCAGGTTACGGATAATGGCGCTCTCATCGGTGGCCTGGCGTTTATCACGAAGACGACGCTGGCTTACCTTGTAGCCGAGTAATTCGGTTTCGGTGATTAGCAGCAGATTGCCTTCTGCCCGCTGCCACTCAAAACTGTTTTCAATTAAACCAATGCAGATCCCGATGGCAGTACTGCTATTGATGAAGTCGGAAAATTGGTTCACCGATTCGGGTTTGATTTTGGCTTTACCCAACAAGCCAAGTAGATTTTCCCGACGCCCTTGAGATTCTGCGACAAACAACACCCGGCTTCCCGCGTTCCGCGCCGTTTTCATTTTGTCTAGCAGCGCTTGTGCGGGTTGCTTTTTCTGCGGATTGAAGGCGATGTCGTTAATCGCCTCGCAGGCGAGATTGACTTTACCTGCTTTTTGTTCAATTACATCCGTATGTAGCGTCACCCGTGGCCACACTTTCACACGCTCGAAAAGTTGGTTGACCGGTAAAAAGAGGGTATCGGGTGATAACAGTGGGCGAGATAAATCATAGCGGCGCTGTTCATAGCGCTCGTTAATGTCGGTCCAGAAAAATTCACCGGCATCCATGATGTTGCCATGCATGATGAGCATGGCGTTGTTATGTAAATAATCGAATAGCGTGGCGGTTTTTTCGAAGAAGAGCGGCAGGTAATATTCCACACCGCCTGGCATAGTGCCTTTAGATACCTGACTTAATATGGTTTCCTGGGCGCTGACATTATCAAACGTGTCCAGATACTGCGCTCTGAAACGGGTAATCGCTTCTTTGTCGGTGGGAAATTCCCGGGCCGGTAGCAGTCTTATTTCTTTAACTTCATCGGAAGAGCGCTGGGTGTCGGTTTCGAAATAGCGAATAGAATCAATTTCGTCGTCGAACAGGTCAACGCGGAAGGGCCGGTTACTGCCCATGGGGAACAAATCAATAATGGAACCACGAATAGAGAATTCACTGTGGCTCATCACCTGATTCACATGCAGATATCCCGCTTGCTCTAGATTGCGGCGGAACTGGTCGCGATCCAGTGTTTCGCCTTTGTGTAACATCAGCAGGTATTTGTTCAGGTAATCGACAGGCGCTAAACGCTGCATCAGGGTGTTTACCGGAACGATGAAAATGCCTTTGGGCTCGTTGGACATGCGGTACAAGGTTTCCATACGCTGGGACACAATGTCCTGATGCGGTGAAAACATGTCGTAGGGCAGGGTTTCCCAATCGGGGAATAAGGTGGTTATCGAACGGTCATTGTCGAGAAAATAGCGTAATTCGCGCTGCAGCTTCATTGCTGAAGGCGTATCAGCCGTGATAACGACAACCGGGCCATTGTGCTGTTTATAGGCCTGACTGATCGCCAGTGCGCGGCTACTACCTTTTAACTGTCCCCATTGCTGATGATCACCGGGAGCGTCTGATTTTTTGCTTTTTGGCAGCGGAAGAGAAAAAATTGAGGCTGTCATGTTACCTATAAAACTATTTAGTGATTATTGCTTTGCCTGTGGCAAAAAAATTAGTCCTTTTTGTCCTGCGCGCGTTTGCGTAATTGCTGAGTTTGCAAATGCAGGCTGGCCCGAACCAGTAATTCCTGGTCTTGCTCGCGAATACTGCTAAAAATAAAGGAGATATGGTAACCATCTTCCTGCGCCTCGCAAGCGATAACTTCGCCAAAACAATAGATAGCGGCGGCTTCCTGATTAAGAAAGACTTTTAGCTCTGCGTGAGTGCCGGGCGTAAAGGGTTCAGACGATTGCACCACAATGCCACCACCACCGAAGCGGGTGGTGGTGTAGCGACATTTTTCATCATCTTGTTGCTGAAGAATGTAAGACATCATCAAATCTATTTTTCGCGCTTGATGATTAAGGTATTCGGTAAGCGCTGCAGCATGGTCACCAAGATTACGTAACGGGCGTAGCGCTTGCGCTTCGATAGCGGCCATTTCACCGGCAATACGAAAGGCGTAAGGCATACAGGAATCTAAATCTGCAGTTGCAGGCACGGCCTTATCAGCCACTAGCTGCACATTCACCGGAATGTCATGGGCAATCATGAAGTATTCGTCGAATTGTGCTTTCTTCTCTGCCAGGGTTTCGTTGCTCATGTATTTCCCATTACATCAATCTTGTACGTGCTAAAGCTTACACGTAGACTAGCCACTTTACTAATGTGACATGCCCCGTCAGGGATTTTTTTCACCGAATCGCCGAGTTTACATGTTTCAACCCGTCTCCGCCTTTCTGGCTCTTCGATATTCTACTGCGAATAAGCAAAATAGTTTTGTTTCATTCATTAACTTTTTTTCCGTTGCCGGTATTGCACTGGGTCTGATGGCACTGATCATTGTGCTGTCTGTCATGAATGGGTTTGAGCAACAATTAAAACAGCGAATATTAGGTTTGGTGCCCCATGTGGTTGTGCATGAGGCTCCTCAAAATATGCCTGCGTTGTCGAATGCAGTAAAACAGACAATGCCGTTTACCGAGACCGAGGGTGTGATTCAAGCGCGCAACGGATTACGCGGAGTGCAGATCCAAGGGGTTGTGCCGAAGCAAATGGCCGAGTCTATTGTGGCTCAGAACATGCTCTCAGGCAGTATGAATGCACTTGAGAGCGGTGCTTTCAGGGTAATCATTGGTCGTGCTTTGGCGGTGCAATTAGATATTCGCCCCGGTGACAAAATGCGTTTAATGGTAGCCGGGGCAAGTGTATATACGCCACTAGGTCGAATGCCCAGCCAACGCATTGTGGAGGTGGCTGGTATTTATGGCGTTGGTTCGCAAATGGACGATAAGATTATTTTTATGTCATTGCGCGATTTAATGCGTTTGTTGAGAAAGCCTGAAAACGCCGACACCGATACCCGTCTTTTTCTTAACGATGCCTTCCAGTACCAGGTTGTATTAAATGAATTGAATGCGCTGGAATTGAACTCAGACAACTGGCGTGAACGTCAGGGGCCGTTGTTTGATGCGGTGAAAATGGAAAAGAACATGATGTTCATGATGCTGCTACTGATCATTGCGGTAGCCGCTTTTAACATTGTTTCTGCTTTGGTTATGGTGGTTACAGAGAAGCAAGGTGATATCGCCATTTTACAAACTCAGGGTATGGAACCTGGCCAGATACGCAGTGTATTTCTACTGAATGGCCTGTTTAATGGCGTGAAGGGTGCGATAATCGGCCTGATTCTGGGTATACTAGTAACTTACCAACTTAATAACATTCTGGCGTTGCTGAATATTCAATTGGCGCTTTCTGCCGACGGGCAGGGAATACCTGTCGATCTCCGTTGGCATCAGGTTGTTTGGGTGACGTTGTTCTCGATGGCTTTGTGTTTGCTCGCCAGCGTTTATCCCGCAGTACGTGCGATGAGAGTACAACCTGCCAATGCGTTACAGAATGAGTGATGTAAGTTATTTGCTAGCTTGACCAAATGGTTAATTTTACGTGCAAACAATGCGGAATTTCACTATACTGCCCGCCCTCTGAAAAACAGGCCGGATTACCAATATGAACAAAAATTTTATTACGTCCCAATCACTGCTCGAAGATTCATTCCGTCTGGCCTCCATGGTTTATGAAGACGGCTTTCGCCCTGACTTTATCATTGGGATCTGGCGAGGTGGTGCGCCAATCGGTATCGCTGTTCAGGAATTCTTTGAATTCAAAAATGCCCCAACTGATCACATCGCTGTGCGTACGTCTTCTTATTACGGCATCAATAAACAGTCTAAAGAAATTCGTGTTCATGGTTTGCATTATCTGGTGGAAAACGCCAATGCAGACGACAAATTGCTGATTGTTGATGACGTATTTGACTCAGGTCGTTCTGTTGATGCGCTTATCAAACAAGTACGCAAACTTATGCGTCTTAATTTACCGAAGGACATTCGTATTGCATGCCCGTGGTACAAGCCGCAAAACAACAAAACCGAAATCGTACCTGACTACTTTGTAAATCAGAGTGAAGAGTGGCTGGTATTCCCGCACGAAATCGCGGGCCTGAGTGAAGAAGAAGTGCGCGAAGGCAAAAAAGAATTGTCTGGCGTTATGGACATCTTATACGGAAAAGGCGGCAAGTAATCGCCTTTCACCTGCTGGCTGACAAATAAATCCATCTGCAGGTCTGATTGTCAGCAGCCATTATTACGGGCCTTTCTGGCCCGTAAGCTTTTCTTGCTGCCTAAAGCTGTCACTGTGTCATCTGCCCCTCTGCAGGTGAGAAAGCGCTATTTCCCGTCTATGTAGAATTTGTCATGAAAGGTATAAACGAGATTGGGTTTATACACCGTGAGTAACGTCATGGTCATGCCGTTTAATAATCCTTCAGGGAATAGCAAAAGCGGAATGATAAGTAAGTAGTTATCTCGTACTGTAGGCCAGTCATAAAACCCTTCCCACAGATAATATCCACCCATCATCGCCATTTTAAGCGCAATCACCATTGCGCCGGGGAAAAATGCGCAGGCGAAAACATAAATAAACAGGTTTCTCGGAATTTTATGAAATGCCAGCATGAAAATGAGATAACTGACACTCACAGGCATCAACACGCCGATTAGGCCATTCACGCCCAGCATATGCCAGCTTTCGCTTCCACTAAATGTCACGCCGACCAGCGCAATAAGACCGGCTAAAACAGCCCAGCGAAACCCAAGAGTAAGGGTGAGGGCGGTGAGCCATAAGAAATGGACATTCAGGCCTTCAAAAATACCAGCCCTGAATATCCACATGAAAAACAACAGTGCAGTAAAACCAAACAGCAAATGTTGCTGCCGTTTGTTCGCAAGCAACCCAGACCAGGACACGCTGACGGCGATATAACCACTGATAACAAGTAATGTTAATGTCGCAAGCGTCTGTAGGGTTGTCACTCATTACCTCATGTTATATGTCGTACACCGCCCATATCGGCGCGTGGTCAGATGGTTTTTCGATGCCACGCAGTTCGTAGTCAATGCCGGTTTCAGTTAACGTACTGTGTACCGTTGCCGTACCGAGGATGTGGTCTATGCGCAATCCTCGGTTATCGTTAAAGCCCTTCGAGCGATAATCAAACCAGCTAAACTGGTCGTCAGTATCCGGATGCTGAGCGCGGAAACTGTCAGTAAGACCCCAATCGTAAAGCTTTTGGATCCACTCACGTTCTTCCGGTAAGAACGAACACTTACCGGTTCTCAGCCAGCGTTTTCTGTTGTCCTCACCAATACCGATGTCGATGTCGGCAGGTGAAATGTTTAAATCGCCCATGATAATAATGTTATCGTCTGCGGTAACATCAGCATCCAGGTAACCCATTAAATCGGCATAAAACTTACGCTTTGCTGGATATTTAGTTTCGTGTTTCTCGTTCTCCCCTTGGGGGAAGTACCCGTTTAAAATACGCACCGGCTTACCGTCTTTCCCGGTTAGCGTTACCATGATCATGCGACGCTGGGCATCTTCATCATCAGACGGAAAACCGTACTGCACATCTGTGGGCGCGTTTTTTGTCAGCATTGCCACGCCGTAGTGACTTTTCTGCCCATGGAAAAAAACGTGATAACCCAGGGCTTCTACATCGGCCACCGGAAATTGCTCGTTATGCACTTTTATTTCTTGCAGACCAATGACATCTGGCTGATGCTTTTCGATGAGTGCTGCAAGCTGGTGTAGGCGAGCACGGATCCCGTTAATATTGAACGATACTACTTTCATTGAAACTCTACTTGTTAATTTATTTTAATTCATTCTGACTGGCAAAAATGCCACTACAGATCAATTAGAAGGTGAATTGTCGGCTTGATAGCATGACGCAGCCTGAATAATGCCTTCAAATACCTTTACTGCTTCTGCAGCGCACACCGCTACATCAACATTCGTCTCTCGGGCATATTCGAGCGTTGAGGCTTTATAAGCTTCCCATTGCGAACCCGCTCCCGCCATACTGAGATAATAATTCACGGGTAATTCCGGATGATGTTTCTGCAACCATTTACTGATAATGCTGCCACCCATCGACGAACCCATCCATACATAGCTAAAAGCAATGGCTGTCTCTGCAGGGGCATTTTTGTTGTCTATACTAAAAACAGGCAGCTCATCACTATTCGAAGGCAAGATGGCTATATCAGTGTTTAAAGCACTAAGAACATGCTCGTCGTCGATAAGTTTCGTGATCTGCGCTGGTAGCAGCGCAATAGGTTGAACCGCAGCAAGGTGAAACGCTTTTAGCACATGCAGTGACCGGGCATAGGCTTGCGCATTAAAGCTCGTTGAGCGCATGTGCTGGTTAAACGGATAGGTTGCTTCCAGATTTCGATGCGCCTGTCCGGTTTGCTGCCGGAGTGTTTGAAAAAGATTGTCTATATTCATCAATGACTTGATCTAAAGTTCTGATTAACTTGTAATGGTAACTAACGTGTAAGTCAGACAAAAAGTTCGGCAAACGAGCAGACATGAACAACTCTACCTACCTAAATGAAGATGTCGATCTGACAAACTGTGACAGAGAGCCTATCCATCTCCTCGGTAATATTCAATCTTTCGGTTGTTTTATTGCTATGCGAGCCGACTGGCTGGTGGCATTTTGTTCAGAAAACGTCGAAGCGTACCTGGGAAAAAGTGTAGACGAGGTTATTGGTGAGCCACTGAAAACCTGGTTCGACCGTACCACCGTACATCATATTCGCTCAGCATTACAATCTGCCATGATCACCGGAAGAAACGAGCGTCTGTTCGATGAAAAAGTGATTTCGACTGGCATGCCTGTGGATATTTCCGTTCACCACAACGGTCAGTACATAATTGTTGAATTTGAAGAAATAAAAGCAGAACGGGCGAAAGATGAACAGTTCGTACGTTCACTGCTTACCCAATTCTACAGAGCAAAAGACAGTAACGATTTAATTGAACAGGTTACCCAGCAGCTGCAGTTAATTACCGGGTACGACCGGGTAATGATGTATCGTTTCCTTCCTGATGGTTCTGGTGAAGTGGTGGCTGAGAGTAAAAACTTTCAGTTGGAACCCTTTGTTGGCTTGCGTTATCCAGCCTCGGATATACCTAAACAGGCCAGGGCACTTTACGTGAAAAACCTTTTGCGGGTTATTGCCGATGTGGATGACGAAGTCGTACCCATATTGCCAAAGGTGCCGTCATTAGATAGGCAAATTGATTTGTCATTTTCTACTTTACGGGCCGTCTCGCCGATTCACATTGAGTATTTAAAAAATATGGGCGTTCAGGCATCCATGTCAGTTTCAATTATTGTGAAAGGAAAGCTGTGGGGCTTATTTGCGTGTCACCATTACAAACCCAAAGTGCCCAGCTATTTTCAGCGAACTGAACTGGAATTATTCGCCGAGGTGTTTGCGTTGGAGCTTTCATCAAAGTTAATGGCTGAAAACGAGCTTGAGCGCGATCGTGTTCGTCATGTCCATAATCGCATTATGTCTACCATGTCCACATCGGAGTCGCTGGTAGACAGCGTTGCCGCGCAATTCAGGGTTATTAGAGACTTGGTTAGCTGCCACGGTATAGCAGTAATTGTAGATGGCGAAGTACGCAGTGAAGGACTTTGCCTTAACGCTGATATGCTGAAAAAATTATCTCGCAGTCTCAATGCACTGGCGCCGAGCGAAGTTGCAGCAATCGATACCCTTGCGGTTTTTTTACCCGGTTATGTCACCGAAGATCATAACGTGGCTGGCGTGCTGGCCGTGCCGGTTTCGAAAAGCCCCAGGGACTATTTATTATTCTTCCGCGAACCGCAAACGCGCACGGTAAATTGGGCCGGAAATCCAGAAAAGCCGGTTTCTTTGGGGCCAAACGGAAGTCGATTATTACCTCGTACCAGCTTTGAAATCTGGCAGCAAACCCACACTGACAGTTGCGCACAATGGCAGGAACAAGTGATTACCGATGCTGAATCGCTTAGGGTGACATTGCTGGAAGTCATGATTCGTCATGTACAGGAGCGAGAAGCCATCCGTCAGCAGGCATCACAAAAGCACGAAATCCTTATTTCAGAATTGAATCACCGGGTTCGTAATATTTTAAATCTGGTTAACGCGATAGTGGTTCAAACGGAGCAAAGCGGCCGTTCGCTAGGTGATTTTGTTGAAGTACTTACCGGTCGTCTTGTGGCACTGGCGTCAGCGCACGACCAACTCACGGCATCTGAATGGTCTGAAGTTTCCTTTCGCAAGTTATTGGAAACAGAAATTCAAGCTTATATTAATCTGGATAATAACATTGAGCTTGATGGTGAAGATGTACTGATATCTCCTTATGCTGCGACACCCTTGGTGTTGGTGATTCACGAGATGTTTACCAATGCCGCTAAATATGGCGCGCTGTCAGCTTCTGGCGAAAAAGGCTGTGTCCGAATTAGCTGGTCACTCAATCGGGGGCCTGATTTGGTGATCACATGGTGCGAAAGCGGTGGACCGCCAGTGTCGCCTCCCGCCCATGAAAGCTTTGGCATGACAATGATTCGAAGTGTTATCCCTCATGAGCTTGAGGGCGATGTGGACATCAATTTTCATCCTGCCGGTGTGTCAGCAACGCTGATGATCCCCAACCGATATTTGGTCGTTAATACTCAATCTGTTGATGAGCAATTAAATAATCAGCCTAGCGAAGATAATCAAACCTTGAGCTCACTACCAGAATCCGCATTGGTGGTAGAAGACAGCCTGGTGATTGCACTGGATATGCAGAAAAAGCTGAAAAGTATTGGCATACCCAATGTGTGTGTTTCTGGTAGCACCGATGCGGCGAGAAGGATAGTCGCGGGGCGGCAAATCGGTTTAGCCGTTATGGATATTCACCTTGGTAAAGAGACAAGTTTTGAACTCATCAGGGAGTTATTACAGCAGCATGTGCCGTTAATGATAGTAAGCGGCTATGGTGAAGATATCGTTATTCCTGATGATTTGGTTTCTGTGCCGGTACTCACTAAACCGATAGCCGATCAGGACCTGAAGTTTACATTGGCCCAGTTGTTGAATGATCAAATAGATAACTGATCATAGTTTTAATGGAATTAAAAAGAGTAGGGAATGGCGAAGTGGTAACTGAAATGAGGCACCGACAGGAAACATTATGAGTTTAATTGAGAATAAGCGCGTTCTTGTCGTCGAAGATACCACCATTGCTGCGACTTACCTGGCTAGAGAGCTAACCACCCTTGGGGCACAAGTGGTTGGTCTGGCGCGTTCTGAAGAACAAGCGATAGCCATGACAGATGAATTCAGCCCTGAACTTATCCTCATGGATATCCATCTCGCTGATGGTGGCAATGGTATTGAAGCTGTCAGGCAAATAAACCAAAAACACACCTTGCCCATTGTATACACAACGTCTTTTTCTGACGACACCACTTTAGAGCAGGCGTTAGAAACGTCGCCTTATGGCTACATTGTTAAACCTTTTGATACAAAAACCATAAAGGTAAGCTGCGAAACGGCATTAAAACGTTTTGAAATCGAACAGAAACTAAGTCACGTTAACGACGTAGGGGTTATGCTTAATAACCAGTTTGATGGCTCTGATAGAAAAGGTGACAGGGGGCGTGTTGAGAAGCGCCATCATCTTTCGAGCATCATACTCGATCAACTTTCTGAAGGTGTCGCGATTGTCGATAAGCATTTTCGGATAAATGATGCCAACCGCTCTCTCGGCAAGTTGTTTTGTCAGGAGCCTGCGCAGTTGTTGGGTAAACTGATCACGGATTTCGGCGTGCTGCCAAGTCACTTCGAAGCTTGTCTTAAAATGTCGGAGCAGAATAAAGTTTATCGACACAAAATTGCGCTTCGAAACCAGGACAATGATTTGTTTCCTGCATTTATCACCATGTCTTGTTTGCAGCGCGACAGTGAAGAACAGCAATTTGTGCTCACCGTTTCTGATATCACTGACTTGGCCAGGGCAGAAAAAAAATTAGAAGCGCTCGCATTTCGTGACCCGCTTACCAATGTGGGTAATCGAAATTATATGAAATTGCTGCTCGAAGAAGCGCATTTCGCAGATTTCATTCAATCCCTTGTCTTCATCGATCTCGACGGTTTTAAGCAGATAAACGACCGTTACGGTCACGAAATTGGTGACGCTTTACTTATCGCGTGTGCCAAACGCCTAAAATCAGAATTACGTGAAACAGATTCACTTATCCGACACGGCGGTGATGAGTTTGTCATTTTGATACAGGAAAGCAGCGATGTGCATCAGCTCACGGAAAGAATTCTGGAGAGTCTGAGTAAGCCGTATATTTGTCAGGGTATTACGCTAACTGTCACAGCCAGTATCGGCATCGCTGATCTTAACGATAACGATACGCCGGAAGAATTACTTAAGCGTGCCGATATTGCCATGTACGAAGCCAAAAAACAGGGTAAAAATCAAACCGTAAAATATTCTGAAAGTCAGGAAACGGCCATTGAATATCGCTTACTCATAGAACAGCGCTTGTTCCGAGCCATTAAGAACCATGAGTTTTTTGCGCTGTTCCAGCCCTTGGTGGATGCAAAAGGGGAAATTGTCGCGCTGGAAGCGCTCTGTCGCTGGCATGGAAAGGACGTGAAAGACGTAGCACCAAAAACCTTTATCTCCGTGGCAGAAGAAACCGGGTTAATTACCCCGCTTGGTTTAAAAATGCTTCGCGAGGTGTGCATCGCGTGTAGTCTGCTAGAAGCCAATAATCTTGCTCACATTAAAATTCACATCAATGTGTCACCGTCGCAATTAAGCTCGCCCTCATTGATTGAACAGTTTGTCACATTTTTTGAAGACTATAATATTGAGCCTTCATGTATCGTTATTGAGATTTCTGAACGTTCCATTGTTTCATCTACAACCATTAGGCTAATAAACACATTGCGACAATATGGATTTGCTGTGGCGCTCGACGATTTTGGTCACGGTTTGGTGGCGCTGTCAGAATTGACGGATAACGAGGCCACCATGATCAAGTTCGACAATTCCTGGTTGGTGAAATCCGAGAATCCGCAAATGCAGGTATTGGTTGAATCTTTGGTGACGATGAACAAAAAGCTCGGCAAACAAGTTGTGTTTGAGGGTATCGAGACATTTGAGCATGATGTGTTTGCAAGAAAAATGGGAGCCGATTTACTGCAAGGGTACTTTCACGACCGCCCAAGAGCGCTGACTGAGATCATCAAACGGATATCACCAGACCATAAGCAGCACGCCTAGTAAGTGTGCAGCTGCTTAGCCAATAAACTGCTGCCTAATATCCGTTGGATTGCTCGTGTCTGTTTTTATTTGCGGTAAATTAAACACTTCAGGGCAAGGCATACTTTGCAGTGTGGTTATCACTGCTTGCGGTTGTTCTGTGGCAATTCTGAAAACACATCGATTAATGTCTAAATCAAGCAAATAGACTTTGCTCTGTAAGTGATTTATTTTTTCGTTTAGTTCGTGAAGCAGCGCTATTGCATAGTCGATAAGCCTAAGAACATGAATATCGATTTCCTCTCCCTCGCTTCTGTAAATACACCAGGGCAAAACGAGTTCCACCGATTTGTTCCCTATGGATTTTACTGCCAATGCATCCAATAATAAGGCAAACGACCGGTAATTATAGGAAACGCGATACAGTGTTTCGTAACCATCCGGAAATGAGCGACTTATCGGCGTATTAGCGGTAAATTCCATCCGGATAATTCCTAGGGGTTATTGTCGTAGACTTCAGCTTGCGCGGAATACATGGAGATAGGGAAGGAGTCATAAATTTTATCCGGGGAATCGCCGATAGAATGCACTACGAAAAGATTGTCAGCACGGGTACCGTTTACCCCTTCAAATACGTTAAGAAATTCTCTCAACAATAGCTGACTTTGCTCGGTTGCTTCATCGGTTATTTTACAGGCTAAATCATAGATTCGCCCCAAACTTTCCATGTAAGCATCAAGTAACTCTATAAGTTCAACCCGAGCTGGCATTTCTTTGAGTACCGATGCCCTGAAATCCGTCGGGCCACCAAGGTAAGCGCGCTCAATGTACGCCTTGATTTCGTATACGCGCTCGTCTGTATTATTAAGCGACAGTTTGCCCGACACATCAACACTGTGAACACTGATGCCATAATAGGAAATATAGTCGTACAAACTATCGATAAACCGGTAAGCAAAAGAACGTTGATATTCAATTTCCATACGTCGGGTTAAACGATTCACTTCCACACGATCCTGAGGCAAACAGGCTTGAACATGACGCTTTAATTGTGCCGTGAATGTTCTGGCACTCAGAATATAATTGCTGACATTGGCATTAACTTGATTTTTAATGTCTTGTCTTTGTTCAGAGGTGAGTTCTGTAAGATAAGAATAACCCAACGACTTTAGAGAGTTAGCGATGAGGGCGTAGTTTGTTTTTATCAGGCGAAACTTATGGCGAATTGCATATGCCGAGGACAGTCGTTTTTTAGCACGCTTGAGTTCGCGAAATTGCTCTTCTTCAAGAGGCATTAAAACGTTGTTGCCGGGGGATTGGATGCAATATGCAGAATCCATGAATAGTTTTCCTTTCCAATTAGGAAAATAGAATAGCACGGAGACGCTAAAGTTAGTATTAGTTTCGCGTACCGACTCGCAGTATAATTACCGTAAATTCTATTTAAATCAGTGTAAAACACCTATGTTTCCAGAGACAATTTCAGACAAACTTGCAGACATCGTTGTCAAACAATCTACGTCACTTTCTGCTGAAGAAAGACTTGCATTACTGCTTCAATATGTAACAAAAGCCCAGGCGGTATGGCTTGCAAAAGGCGCCAACGGTTTCGTGATGATAGAAAACGGCGATGACATCATTCTCCCTGTGTGGCCTCACGCAGATTTAGTGATGACCTGGGATGTGGCGGCACAAAGTGATGTTACCCCGGAACAAGTGGCACTGTCGGAGTTTTTAAATACCTGGTTACCGGGGTTGCAAGCCAACCAAACGGGTATTTGTGTCTTTCCACTAAGCCAAGAGGATGCCGGTATCTTCATGACTGCTGAAGAATTGAAACAGAGCTTAGAGGAAGAAGCGAAGTAGTGGATAAGATATCACTACCACTGGCCAGCAAAGTGGCGACAGCGCGAGGCTGGGATACCACTATGCGTGAAATCATGCTGGCAAGTAAGTCCTTGCCAGTATTGATCGAATCATTTCGGACTGCTGAAAATAAAGTTGGCGGGTGCCTAAGCGATGTGTGGATAGCGAAAAGCGATTCGGGTGTGATGGCTTGGTCTGATTCGAAAATTATTCGAGGTGTGTTGGCAGTATTGTTAGAAAAAGCCAATAGTCAGAACGATCAGGATGAAACGGACTACGAGGCTTATCTTACATCATTAGGCATGGCGCGTTATCTGAGTGAATCGCGAACCAGCGGTATACGACACGTCACTAACAGGCTGGCTGAAATTAGATGATCTGATTCTCAGCCATTCTGTTCACAACCCCTTTCAAGCAGGCGACATCCGGTTTTTTAACGTCACATTGATACGGTACTCGTCGCGATATGCGTTTTATTTGCTCAAGATCCTCAGCATAATTGGACATGCAAGCGTGAGTAAAAAGTATTCTTGTCCATGCCGAGGGCAGAGGCGATGACGAACGGATAAACTGATCGACAGACGCGAGTAAATTGGTTTTGGTTTGCACCGACAATGCGTCTATAAATTGCACTGCTTCATTTTCGCTGTCTTCTACGCCCGTGGCACGACCATATTGAATCATGCCAACCGCCTGACCGACGCCATGACAAAATTGCGGCCCAGACGTATATTGCTGGTTGGCAAATGTGCTCATGGAAATGAGCAGAGAAAAAGATACAAGAATAAGTTTAATCATTTTGCCTCCTAAGCGGGCTAATTGTATAAGCATAGCAACCTGATTAAAAATCGTGCGTAATTTTAAGCTCAGGCTTAGGATGAAGGCGGTGAGGTAGAATTTTTCGCTTCAATCCACTGGGTCATATACTGGGTTGCACGCAGTGTCTGATGCCAAAGTAATGATTGGAGGAACTGTTGTTGTCGCCATTGTTCAAGGTCGCTAAGGCGTGTTTCAACCAATGCAGTCAACTTCTGACCGTGTAACGCATCGTCAAACTGTTGCTTGTAACTCGCTTGGCCTGTATCACTGCACTGTTGCCATAGGTTGGGATCAGTATACAAAGCGACAGCGGCATTGATAAAGTCATCGAGGTTATGTGTAACCATACCAGGCCAGTGCTTATCATCACCAAGACCTTCTGCGCCAATACTTGAAGTGACCGACGGGGTACCACATTGCATCGCTGTTACTAACTTGCCTTTTACCCCGGCACCGAAGCGCAGCGGAGCCAACATAACGCGGTGCTTGGCAATTTCATCTTCTGCACTCGCTGCCCAACCACGTACTCTGAATCCCTTTGAAGGATTGTCCATCGCCATGGCTTTTTTGGGCGGATAGGCGCCAAAAATGTTTAGTTCAGCGTGCGGAAGCTGCTTTTTGATGCCAGGCCATATTTGTTGAAGTTGTAACACCGCATCCCAATTCGGGGCGTGACGAAAGTTACCAATAAAGACAAAGTGTTGTCGCTGTTGGAAGTCAGGCAAAGGGGTAGAAATCTTGCTAGTAAAAAGCGGAACATGGTGAAGTTGAGATGCGGTAACAGGGTAGTGCGCCAGCAAATGCTGCAACTCTTCAGAGGAAATGATCAGTGTTAGGTCACTGCGTAAAATAGCAGCAATTTCCCGTAGTGTATGATCATTGCTTACACTCGCTGTGGGCATTTCCGTGGCTTCACCATCGCGAACTTGTTGATGTCGTAAATGCCGAAGACTATGCAAGTCTTCAGTGTTCAAAATACGCATTGCAGACGGACATGCAGAGCGCACCCGTGAAGCAAATTGTTCTTCAGTCATAAAGCGATCAAATATCACCACATCTGGGTGAATGACAGCAATACGTTCATCGAAGCTGCTACAATTCAATGATATTGCTTCAGAATGCACCCCCAACTGAGCAAGGTCGACCCCCTGTTCAGAAGGCGTTGCAGCAGACATAAAAGTCACTTGCCAGTTTGCTTTTAGAAAACTGTTGATCAGCCCCACCATATTTTGGCCTGCTGCAGAAGAATTTGGCTCTGGCCAGACAAAACCGATGATTACGATTTTGCGTTGATCATGCTTATGGAGGGGAGCGTGGTGCTGTGACATTTAGCGTCTCTTTATAAAACTTTTTGAAGAATATTATCAGATGCTAAATGAGGATGCTGCTGGTAGCGCACTAATGAACGACTGACATGTCGTTTTCTGCTATCGGTAGACGAAATTTCCGCCGTTTTTTCCTCTGTTCTGGCAAATTCTGATTTACTGAAACAACAGAGTTTATTGGCAGGTTGTCATTATTTAGCCTATATAAAAAGGTAGTGTGACGTAATGGATGCGTCATCTTAGATGGTATGAACATGGTTTACGGAGTAGTGCTCATATGAATGCACAAGAGATCGCTGATAAAGCCTGCAACATTTTCGTGTTACCAGATGCCGTGACCCGGCTTAAAGAATGTATGGATGACCAGGCGGCAAGCATTGACGATATTGCTGAGATCATTGCCTTCGACCCCGGACTCACGTCACAAATGCTCAAAGTGGCTAACAGTGCCCTCTATCGATTCCCCAATAAAATTGAAACCATTAGCAAAGCGTTACAGGTTATTGGTACACGCTCGGCCTATGATTTGGCGCTGGCATATGGCATCACTTATGCGTTCAAAGAAGTGAATTCAAAAGTCATCGATTTAGATAAATTCTGGGAACAAAGTGTAAGTTGCGCGCTTCTGGCTAAATATTTTGCTGAAGCGAAAAGGGTTAGAGAGCCTGAGCGGCTGTTTGTTTGCGGCTTACTGCATAATCTCGGGGAGTTGGTTGTTGTGGATGAAATGCCGCAGGAAGCGACGCGCTGTTTGGCATTCAATGCCAGAGTGAGCCCGGCTGAATTGCAAACCGCCATACTAGGTTTTACCTACGCAGAGTTATCTGCTGCGTTGGTACAACGGTGGGGTATTCCCGATACTATTTATCGTCCGGTGTCATTAATCCACGATACCGACAGCGGTGTGATGGATAAAGACACCCTCATTCTTCAGCTTAGCTACGTGCTGGCACTGGACAATGTGAACCCCGAAGTTTTCCCGAGCTACCACAACTTAACCCCAGAACTTTATGACCGGTTGTCATTTGAGCAACAAGATTTAGAAGATGCATTGGATATTACCAACTTACAATGCATCAGTGTAATGTCGTTATTCAACCCTAATTCATTTATCGTTTATTGAGGGTTTTGCCTTCTTATACATTTCTTGCAAGCCGTGGCTAGTCGAACACTGCCACGGTTTGTCTACTTAATGCCACCACGTCATTGTTACTGTTCCAAATAGTCGCTTCCGTATGGCCATATCCATCTGCGGCCTGACGGGTATGTACCTGATACGCAAACCAGTCGTGCCCGGAAACCGTTTTGTGCGGATGGATAAATTCCAGATTCCAACTTACGGTACTCGCCGGTGCGGGCCAGCGTAGCATTTGCAATAGTGTAGGGGGCCAGGCATCGATCATGGTGATAAGGTGCGCGTCAGTGATCACCTGCGGTGGCTGCGTGAATCGCATGAAACCATGATAGAAACTTGTATCTTTTCGGGTAAATGGCATACCACCGGCATTAATAGCCAAGTCAAAATGACGGAAGAACTTCGGGGTAACCTTTGGAATTTGCGGGATAAATTTAGCCTTAGTTGGCATTGGCATATCGTGTTTATCTGTATTGGTGACACTTATTCCAGATTGTCGCGCCGTACCGAAGCAGGCCTGAACAAATACGCAAACGGCATTATTTTGAATGATTTCGCCGGTAAATTGGGACACATTTTTACCTGTCCGCAGGCTGGTCACCACAATGCGAAAAGGTTCGTTAAGGGCTAGGGGGCCGACAAAATTCGTAGTGTAAGAACGTAGAACGCGATTATCGTGAACCTGAGTACTGATTGCCTGATATATCATCCCGGCGGAGATGCCGCCGAACGCCGTTCTTCCCTGGGCCCAGTCAGAAGGAATGGTTAATTCATCGGTTTGCCATTGGTTATCACTCAGGGCAGTCATTTCCGGTTGGATAAGAAGTTCATCTACGTGCATAATCTTTCTGGTCGGATGAGTTTGCTGTATGCTAGCAAAAAGTGTCAGACCTTCCAATCATAAAAAGGGGTTATTCGTTTTACATGACTATTATTCATTTTGCTCACGCGAATGGTTTTCCGGCGGCCACATACAAAACGATGTTTAACCGGTTACCCGAAAGCTGGCAAATCCTTGCCAATCCACAATTCGGTCATTGTGTGGAATTTCCCGTGTCACAAAACTGGATGTATCAGGTCGATGAGTTAATCCATTATCTCGACAGATGTGATGTTGATGAGCCCGTGTGGCTGGTGGGGCATTCGTTTGGTGCTGTGGTGTCGTTTTTAACCGCATGCCGACATCCAGAGTGGGTAAAAGGCGTCATTATGCTAGATCCACCCCTGGTTTATGGAGTTAAACGGTATGTGGTGCAATCGGCAAAATGGTTTAATTTAATGGACAACATAACACCCTCGAAACTGGCCAGGATCAGACGGACACAATGGCACAAAGAGGACGATATTGAGGGCTACTTCGCGGCTAAAAAACTGTTCCGCACTATGGATAAACGTTGTATTCGAGATTATGTGAACAGTGCCACCCGTGTTGAAGGAGCGATGCGCAGATTAACGTTCAGTAATCAGGTTGAAGCTGATATCTTCCGCCATTTTCCCCATAACTTGAAAAAGTTTGCCGGGAAACTGAAGTGTCCGGGGTTGCTGGTTGGCGGAACGGACTCTCATGTTTCTTCTTCAGCAGATAGAGCCCGGTTCGCTAAAGATAATGGTATTGAGGTTAAAATGTATGCCGGTGGGCATATGTTTCCACTCGAAGATCCTGAAGGCGTGGCCGCGTTGATCACGGCCACGTTGAAAGGCTGGATAAAGCGTTAGCCGTTAAGGCTGCCCACGGGCATACCCAGCATTTCGCGGGTAACTAACACAACCCCTTTCTCTGATACGCGGAAGCCCCGGGCGCGGTCTTCGTCATGGTTATAACCAATGACCGTTCCTTCAGGCACCACACAACCGCGATCGATCACGACTTTTTTGAGACGACAATTACGCATGACTTCTACGTCAGGCAGAATCACCGCTTCCTCAATGGTACTGTATGAATGTAATCGTACGTTTGAGAAACACAGGCTTCTGCGCAATGTCGAGCCTGAAATAATGCATCCACCAGACACCACTGAATTTATCGCTTCACCACGGCGGCCATCTTCGTCCCAAACGAATTTGGCAGGAGGGAGTTGTTCCTGATAGGTCCAAATTGGCCATTTACGATCGTAAAGATTCAGTTGAGGAACAGGCGCGACCATTTCCATGTTGGCTTCCCAGAACGAATCAATAGTACCCACATCACGCCAATAGGCTTGCTCATCGTTCGACGTTTCGAACGGGTAGGCGATTACCTTATGGTCTTTGATAATTGAGGGAATGATATCTTTACCGAAGTCGCGTTGTGAGCCCGATGTTTCTGCATCACGGCGTAATTCTTCAAATAAGAACTCGGTATCGAAAATATAATTACCCATCGATGCCAGACAGCGGCTAGGATCGTTTGGCAGCGGCGCTGGTTCAGCTGGCTTCTCGGTAAACCCGTGAATGCGCATATCTTCATCAACGGTCATTACGCCAAATGCCCCCGCGGCTTCCTGCAACGGTACAGACATACAGGAAACCGTCATTTTAGCGCCACTTTCCACGTGACGGGCAAGCATGGGACCATAGTCCATACGATAAATATGATCGCCTGACAGTATCATTACATACTTGGGTAGTTCATCGCGGATGATATCGATATTCTGGAACACGGCATCGGCAGTACCTTCGTACCAATTATCTGAAAAACGTTGCGACGCTGGCAGAATTTCAATGGATTCGCCCAGTTCTTTCTTGAAGTGACCCCAGCCACGCACCAGGTGGCGAATTAACGAGTGCGATTTGTATTGCGTTACAACACCAATTCGACGGATCCCTGAATTAACACAGTTGGACAGTGGAAAGTCGATGATTCGAAATTTTCCACCAAAATACAAAGCGGGTTTAGCGCGCCAGGTTGTCAGTTCATGCAGTCTTGACCCTTTACCACCAGCCAAAATCAATGCATAGGTATCGCGAGTCAGATTACTGATATAGCGTGAACTGTTATCAGCCATGTTTGTTCTCCATTTTGTCAGCACGATACGGCTGTGCCGGTAAGACTAATGCTTAATGTCACCAATTGAGTTGGTAACGTATCCGTTGATGTTAACCTCATATTACACAAGATAAATTTCAACGCCAATGTGAGATTTATCGAAGCCCGTATGTTGCTCCTGTTTTATCTTTATATTTAGGTATTTGTCGACTAGCTTATTACTGACGTTCAGTGGATATCGACCAGTTTAACGACATTTTTACTGCAAATGTTAATCAGGTGTTATATATTTGCTATTAATAAAAAGACTCAAGGATTAACGATGGCTTGGTTGAAAAAGATACTTATTACCTGTGTTGCTATCGTTGCGCTGTTTGTTGCTGTGGGTTTTATCCTGCCGTCTAACTACCAGGTGCAACGAGAAATTACCATTAATGCCTCTGCAGATAAGATTTATCCCAATATAGTCAACCTGAAATCCTGGCCACAATGGGCTGTCTGGTTTATGCGCGACCCTAATATGGCAGTATCTTTCAGCGGGCCAGACCGTGCAATTGGTATGCAAACATCCTGGGAAAGTGAATCGCAAGGTAACGGTGAAATGGAGATCGTGTCTCTAAAGCATAATCGGGAAATTATTTATCATTTGTATTTCCCCGATTACGAAATGTCATCCACAGGGGTAATAAAACTGACAGACACTGATCAAGGCACGCTGGTCACGTGGTCTGATAGCGGGGATTTAGGCATGAACCCGGTTAATCGTTATATGAGCCTGATGATAGACGGAATGATTGGCCCCGATTTTGAACTCGGTTTAGAAAACCTGAAAACGGTGGTTGAGAACCGAAGCTGAGGGTAAACCCAAAATAGCGACCAAGGACGTATTTCTTTTCTTCCCGTTGCCTGGTTATAGTTACGCTACGACCAGGCAAAGCAACACTCCATCGTGGCAAATTCTAACAAGAAACGACTCATTTCTTCCCTGGCCAGTACAAAACTGGCTGACTTACTCATATCTGCTAAAACCACACTGCCAGCGCTCTTGCTTTCGTTAGGTGCGCCTGACTGGATGATAAGCTGGTTAGTACCGCTTAGAGAGTCAGGTGCGCTGCTGCCGCAGGCTGCGGTTGGCTTAATACTGCGGCGATTTCCTGCCCGGCATGTGATTTGGCGCGTAGGCATGATTATTCAGGCTTCTGGAGTTGCGCTCATATTGGCAACCGCTTTGCTACTCGATGGGGTGATGGCGGGTGCCACGGTAATGGCGGCTCTGTGTATTTTGAGTTTAGGGCGTTCAGCCTGTTCCCTTACGGTAAAAGACATCGAAGCCGATGTAGCGGCTAAAGGCGAACGTGGACATTTGCTCGGTATTGCCTCAACAATATCGGGCACCTTAACCTTGCTATTGGCTGTACCGTTGGTGTTTTATAAAGATCAGCTCGGGCAGCTAGCCACCACCGTGATCATTCTACTCGCCCTGGTTGCCTTTATCGTTGGCTTGTTCATTTTGTTTCCAGTGAAAACCCGCATAGACACAGACACATCTTCCACCGACAAAGAGGATAAAACCCGTTTCTGGCAATTCGACAACGTCGTGTACCGTTTCATTTTGGTTCGCGGGTTATTTGTTCATTCGGCTTTAATTGCTCCTTACTTTATGCTGGAAAGTGAAAGCGATGCCACAACATTACTCCCGCTATATCTGGCTGCGCAAGCCGGTGCAACCATGCTTTCTTCCATCATCTGGGGAAAAATTGCTGACAAAAGTGCGAGAACAACCCTGCAGTTTGCGGGTACGTTAGCGTTAGTTGCGGTTTGCGCGTTGCTGTTTATTGGAGCATCCACAGTCTGGGTTTCCGCATTGCTATTTTTCATTTTGTCCGTTGCGCATACCGGCGTAAGAACAGGGCGGAAAACCTATAGCCTGGACGTGAGGGAAGGGCAGCAACGCACCGAACTAGTGGCATTTTCCAACACCGCCATTGGCATTATTCTACTGGTGTTCGGCGCACTGTATGCGTACTTGTCTTCGGTATTGGCATTCAGTGTGGTGTACATCATGGCAGGCTTTCTGTTTATAGGCATCTTGCTCACCGGTATCCTGCCCGGTGAGAAAGCACAAAACAGCTAACCACCGCGTAATGCGATTGCCACTTTACTCTGGGGCAGGCGACCTATCACGTCACTGATGTATAGGCTCGCTTCAAGTAAGGCCGACAGGTCGATACCCGTTTTAATGCCCATGCCATCAAGCATATACAACACATCTTCTGTGGCCACATTGCCACTCGCGCCTTTGGCATAAGGACAACCGCCAAGTCCTGCTATGGCGCTGTCGATGGAACTTACCCCGAGTTGCAAGGCTGTGTGTATGTTAGCCAGTGCTTGTCCGTAGGTATCATGAAAGTGTACGGCAAGTTGATTTACCGGAACGTGTTGCATGACGGCATCAAGCACCCTAGCGGTTTTAACCGGTGTGCCGGTACCAATGGTGTCGCTGATCACGACCTCATAACAGCCCATTTCGCTGAGTTGTCGGCTTACCCTGGCCACATCTGACGATGCAATGTCGCCTTCATAGGGGCACCCGAGGGTGCAGGAAACATACCCGCGAACCCGGATACGGTTTGAGTGGGCCAATTTTACTACTGGCTCAAAGCGTCGAAGACTCTCATCAATACTGCAATTGATATTTTTCTGTGAGAACGATTCAGACGCCGAGCCAAAAATAGCCACTTCACTGACACCCGCACTGAGGGCGGCTTCCAGCCCTTTTACATTAGGCGTGAGGGCAGAGTAGGTTACCTGAGCGCCCGAGGCAGGCTCAAACGCAGCAAGACGGGCGAACACGTCTGCAGAATCTGCCATTTGCGGCACCCACTTAGCAGACACAAAACTGCCTGCTTCAATTCGCTTAAGTCCGCTTGCTGCAAGCAACGATATCAGCGTTACCTTCTGTTCTGTGCTCACTTCCGCCTTTTCATTTTGCAAGCCGTCGCGGGCGCCTACCTCTACCAGTGAAACCGAAGATGGATAGTTAAACGTCATCAGCGGTAAACTCCAGCAATATGGCACCACCGTCAATCATGCTGCCTGCCGAACAATGTAATGCTGTGACTTCGCCATCGCAGGGGGCGGTAATGTTGTGTTCCATTTTCATGGCTTCCATGACCACCAAAACGGTTCCTTTGGATACATGTGAGCCCACTGTAACCGGACACGCCACCACCGTGCCATTCATCGGTGCTTTGAAATGTTGATCGCCCGCACCGTCATCTGTGTTACCCAAATCCGGTGCAACCGACCGATAGACAACGGGAGCTGAATCTGAAAATAGCGTCCAGGTTTCTCCTTTTGCTACTGTGAAGCAGCGCTGCACTGCGTTGTGCGAGACAACGAGTTGGGCTTGCTGCCACTGTGCGTCCAATTCTATGCGTTGGTCACCCACATGAATGTGCCATTGAGGTTGTCGAGCCGATGGCCAGGTTACCGATACAACATAGTGCCTTTCGTGGATAGCTAATGTGACCTGCTGCGTTTTACAACTGTTCATGCGCCAACTGTTTGCCTGCCAGGGCGAGGCCGGATGATGACTCTCTGTTAGCAATGTGGATACCGCCATCACAGCCAATAAGAAATCAGACACTTCCGTTTCTGCTGTTAAATCGTCGGCGTACTTATCGATAAAGGTGGTCGAGAGTTTTGCTTCAACAAACGCTGGATGCGTAGCAAGGCGATGTAAATAATCGGTGTTCGTGGTGACACCTGCAATCTGGTATTGACGCAAGGCAATCGCCAGTCTGCGCAGGGCTGATTCACGGTTTTCATCATGAACGATCAGCTTGGCGATCATAGGATCATAGAAAACCGACACATCATCACCTTGCTGCACACCGGTGTCGACTCTAACGTATTGGGATTCGTGAGGAGGTGATAATGTACTTAAAGTGCCCGTTGCTGGCAGAAAGCCTTTATCCGGATCTTCAGCATAAATGCGGGCTTCAAACGCATGACCCTTGAGAGCTAGTTCATGCTGCTTTTTCGGTAATGGTTTACCTTCCGCAACCTGCAATTGCCAATGTACCAGGTCTTCACCGGTGATCATTTCGGTAACCGGGTGCTCTACCTGAAGGCGGGTGTTCATTTCCATAAAATAGAAACTGCCGTCTTCATCCAGCAAAAATTCGACGGTGCCTGCGCCCTCATAGTTAATCGCCTGGGCCGCTTTTAGCGCTGCTTCTCCCATTTGTTCCCGTAAAGCCGTTGTCATGCCTGGTGCTGGGGCTTCTTCAATGACTTTCTGATGCCGACGCTGAAGTGAACAATCCCGTTCGAAAAGATAAACACCGTTGCCGTGTTGATCGCAGAACACCTGGAATTCCACATGTCGGGGCTGGGTAAGGTATTTTTCAACCAGCATGGCATCGTCATTAAAGCTTGCCATCCCTTCTCGTTTAGCGGCCGCGAGAGCAGAGCTGAACTCGTCAGCGTGCCAAACCTGACGCATGCCTTTACCGCCGCCACCTGCAGCCGCTTTTAACAGCACCGGGTATCCCATTTCATCGGCAGCGTTTCGTAAAACCGCTTCGTGTTGATCGTCGCCATGATAGCCAGGCACTAATGGAACCCCAGCTTGCTGCATAATTTGCTTGGCTGCAGATTTAGAGCCCATTGCACGGATCGCATCGGCGGGAGGACCGACAAAGATAATCCCTTTGGCAGCGCAGTTTTCAGCAAAAGCCGCGTTTTCAGACAAAAATCCGTACCCGGGGTGAATAGCATCCACGTTTAATTTACTGGCAAGCTCAACAATGTGTTCGCCACGCAGATAGCTCTTTTGAGACGGTGATTCACCTATCCAGACTGCTTCGTCGGCCATTTGGACATGCTGGGCGTGCTTATCTGCGGTGGAATAAACCGCTACGGTGCGTATGCCCAGCTTTTTGGCTGTGCGGATCACGCGGCAAGCAATTTCGCCACGGTTGGCAATCAGTAATTTTGTGATCATTCGGTTTTCTCCTGCCAAGCCGGACGACGTTTTTCGAGAAAGGCAGTCAGTCCTTCCTGACCTTCGTCTGAGACGCGGATCTCGGCAATGCACTGGCTGGTTTCATCCATAAATTGTGCGTCAACTGAGCGGTTCGCCATATCGCTGATCAGTAATTTGGCGCGGCTCATTGCCTGTGGGCCATTGTTAAGCAGGGCTACGATTAAGCCTTCAATGGTGTCATCCAGTTCATCTTCTGTTACCACCTCGCTGAGCAAACCAAGACGCCGAGCACGTCTGGCTGAGAACATTTCAGCGGTTTGAAAATAGCGACGACAAACGCGTGCTCCCATGGCGGCAATCACATAAGGGCTGATGGTGGCAGGGATAAGGCCAATTTTCACTTCACTGAGACAAAATTTGCTAAGTTTGGTGCCTACTGCCATATCACAACACGCGATGAGGCCGATGGCACCACCGAAAGCTGCGCCTTGCACCCGGGCTATAGTGGGCTTACTCAACGTGTTTAGTTTTTCTAGCATGGTGGCTAAACAACGTGCGTCACGTTGATTTTCTTCAACGGAAAAATTCGCCATACGTTTCATCCATGCAGCGTCGGCTCCCGCGCTGAAGGATTTGCCGTTAGATTGAAGCACAACCACCCGAACCCGGTGATCCTCGTCGAGGGACGAAAATATCTGATCAAGCGTATTGATCATCACATCGTCAAACGCGTTGTGTTTATCCGGTCTATTCAACGTAACTCGAGCAACGCCGCGGTGGTCCAGCTCGCAGCTGACCATTTCATTGATGGATTCCATTGCGTTCTCCTTACATGCGGAACACGCCGAAACGTGTTTCCTCAATCGGTTTATTTAACGATGCGGCTAAAGCCAGACCAAGCACCCGACGACTATCGGCAGGATCGATCACGCCATCGTCCCATAACCGTGCGGATGCATAGTAGGGGTGACCTTGCTTTTCATAGGTGTCGATAACAGGTTGTTTGAAAGCTTGTTCTTCCTCTTCCGACCAGGTTTCGTTATTGCGGGCTTTCTGGTCCCGTTTTACCTGCGCCAGTACGCCAGCAGCCTGCTCGCCGCCCATTACCGAAATACGGGCATTTGGCCACATAAACAAAAAGCGAGGATCGTAAGCGCGGCCGCACATGCCGTAATTTCCAGCACCAAAGCTACCGCCGATCAACAGGGTAATTTTCGGTACTTGTGCACAAGCGACGGCGGTAACCATTTTGGCACCATGCTTCGCGATGCCACTGGTTTCATACTGTTTACCTACCATGAAACCGGTGATGTTCTGCAAAAATATCAACGGTGTTTTACGCTGGGCGCACAGCTGCACAAAGTGTGCTCCCTTGAGGGCACTTTCTCCGAACAGAATGCCGTTATTGGCAACAATGCCAACTTCAATACCAAAAATGCTGGCGAAGCCACACACCAGGGTAGTGCCATAGAGGGGTTTGAATTCATCAAAATCGGAATCATCAACAAGCCGGGCAATGATTTCACGCACATCGAATGATTGCTTGCTGTCTTTCGGGATTAACCCGTATAAATCGGTAGCGGGGTAACGGGGCACTGCGAACTGCTGCTTGAAAGCCTGGCAAGCTGTATCGCCTCTATTCAGTCGTTTTACCGCATTGCGGGCCATTTCCAGGGCGTGATGATCGTTGTTCGCCAATTGATCGGCCACACCAGACGTACGGGTGTGTACATCGCCACCGCCCAGTTCTTCCGCGGTTACCACCTCACCGGTGGCAGCTTTCACCAAAGGCGGCCCGGCAAGGAAAATGGTGCCTTGTTGTTTAACAATAATACTCTCATCCGCCATGGCGGGAACATAGGCACCGCCTGCTGTACACGAGCCCATGACAACAGCAATTTGGGGGATATTCTGCGCTGACATATTGGCTTGATTGAAGAATATACGACCAAAATGCTCGCGGTCGGGAAAGACTTCATCTTGCCGGGGCAGATTCGCACCGCCGGAGTCGACGAGATAAATACAGGGAAGATGATTTTCTTCCGCAATGGTTTGCGCGCGTAGGTGTTTTTTTACCGTGAGCGGATAGTAAGTGCCGCCTTTCACCGTGGCATCATTTGCCACAATCATGCACTGAATGCCGTTTATTAATCCAATACCCGCTACCACGCCAGCACAAGGCACGTAGTCCTCGTAGACTTCCCAGGCGGCGAACTGACCAATTTCCAGAAACGGTGAACCCGGGTCGAGCAGGGCGTCAATACGTTCACGGGCAAGCAGTTTTCCTCGCTCGTGATGCTTCTCTACCGCTTTGCTGCCACCACCTTGGGCGATCTGGGCAATTTTCTGCTGTAAATCCTCTACCAGTGCCTGCATGTGTGCAGCATTGTCCTGATAGCTCCCTGATGCGGGATTAACTGACGAAGACAGAACGGGCATAACCCCTCCTTAATGACGTTAGGTAAATGAGATGGCTTTAGCCACCTTCTTGTTATTATTCAGATTCTTTAAACAGCTCGCGGCCAATCAACATTCGGCGTATTTCTGACGTGCCTGCGCCAATTTCGTAAAGCTTGGCATCGCGGAGTAAACGGCCGGTCGCATATTCGTTGATGTAGCCGTTACCACCGAGCAGTTGAATCGCATCTAACGCCATGCTGGTGGCAAGTTCAGCAGAATACAAAATGGCACCGGCAGCGTCTTTGCGGGTGGTTTCACCCCGATCACAGGCTTTCGCTACCGTGTATACATAAGCCTTTGCGGCGTTCATGCGGGTGTACATGTCAGCAACTTTGCCCTGTACCAGTTGGAACTCGCCAATGGATTTGCCAAATTGCTCACGGTCATGAATATAAGGTACAACCACATCCATGCAGGCTTGCATAATGCCGAGTGGACCGCCGGAAAGTACCAGTCGCTCGTAGTCCAGGCCGCTCATGAGAATACGTACACCATCACCCTCGTTACCCATGAGGTTTTCAGCCGGCACTTCGCAATCTTCAAATACCAGTTCACAGGTATTGGAAGAACGCATGCCCAGTTTGTCGAGCTTTTGAGCCCGGCTGAAGCCAGGGAAATCTCTTTCTACGATGAAAGCAGAAATCCCTTTGGGTCCAGCATTGGTGTCGGTTTTTGCGTAAATGACAAAAGTGTGGGCGTCGGGACCGTTGGTGATCCACATTTTATTACCGTTGAGAATGTACTTATCGCCTCGCTTTTCTGCGCGCAGTTTCATGGAAACCACATCAGAACCCGCATTGGGTTCACTCATGGCCAGGGCACCAATGTGCTCACCGCTTATCAGGCCCGGTAAGTATTTTTCTCGCTGGGCGTCATTACCGTTTCGATAGATTTGATTCACACAAAGGTTGGAGTGAGCGCCGTAACTAAGACCAATCCCCGCGGAGGCACGGCTGATTTCTTCCATGGCAACGGTATGGGCAAGATAGCCCATCTCTGCGCCCCCGTATTGTTCTGATACGGTGACACCTAGCAAACCCATCTCCCCGAATTGTGTCCATAATTGATTTGGAAATTGATTGTCTTCATCAGCCGAACCGGCCAATGGGGCAATCTGTTGGCTGGCAAACTGACTGACGTGTTCTCGTAACATGTCAATGTCTTCGCCAAGGCCGAAATTCAGGGTAGGGTAAGATGTTGTCATTCTTTATGTCCTCGTTTTAATTCAGCCAGTTCTTCCCGGCAGCGCGCTTCTACTTCGTCGAGTTCCCCCATAAGCATCTGGATATCTTCCAGTTGCTGAAGAAGGACAGCGCGTTTTTGTTCGGTCATGCTAAGCATGGTTTCAAGCTGCATTGCAGAATCCGGGTTGCTATCGTAAAGCTCAAACAGGTTTTTCGCTTCCGCCAGCGAAAAGCCCAATCGCTTACCGCGCAATATGAGTTTTAGTCGTACCCGATCCTTATTGTTATAAATCCGGTTCATTCCCGTTCGGGTTGGATTGATCAAGTCCTGTTCCTCGTAAAACCGGATTGACCGGGGAGTAATGTCAAATTCCTTTGCCAGTTCACCAATGGTGTAAGTTTGCTGTTCTTTTTTGTCGGTAGTCATTGAGCATGCCTTCTAAAACAGTAAATCCTGCACTGGTGCGCCATGTTGACAGATGAACAACACGATAAATCTTCCTTGCAGGTTTACGTTAACGTAAATGATAGTTAACGTTAAGGTAATGTATGAATAATGTAGCGTCAATAACTGCAAAGTTTCTGTTACGTTTTTCTCAAATGTATGATGTACTGGCTATAATTTACGCGGTACAAGTAAAGGATCTTTTTCTAACCAAGTGAGGCAATATAACTATGAGCAACGAAGCGGTAGTAATTGTGGCAGCAAAACGAACGCCCATGGGTGGGTTCAATGGCAGTTTATCTTCTGTGCCATCCACGGAATTGGGCGCTGAGGCAATCAAAGCTATTTGTGCAGATGTTGACGTAAGTGAAATTGACGAAGTCATTATGGGGTGTGTGTTGCCAGCAGGTTTAGGGCAGGCGCCAGCCAGACAAGCTGCACTTAAAGCCGGACTGCCTTTGTCTGCAGGGGCAATTACACTCAATAAGGTGTGTGGTTCAGGATTAAAAGCGGTAATGCTGGCCCATGATATTATTCAGGCGGGCAGTGCGAGCGTGGTTGTTGCTGGCGGTATGGAAAGCATGAGTAACGCGCCATACATGTTGCCAAATGCCCGTTCAGGTTATCGTATGGGCCACGGTAAAGTGCTCGATCATATGATGATGGACGGCCTTGAAAATGCCTACGACGGTAAGGCTATGGGTTGTTTTGCTCAGGATACGGCAGACAACGAAGGTTTGACCCGTGGTCAGATGGATGAATACGCGCTGACTTCATTGTCGCGTGCAAACGAAGCCATTAACAGTGGTGCGTTTGGTAACGAGATTTGTGCGGTTACTGTGTCTTCACGCAAAGGCGATGTCATTGTTGATACTGACGAAGGTCCTGGCGCGGCTCGCCCCGACAAAATTCCTTCATTACGTCCTGCCTTCAAAAAAGACGGTACCGTCACAGCGGCAAACTCCAGTTCGATTTCTGATGGCGCAGCCGCGTTGTTGGTGATGACTGAATCTAAAGCGGCATCATTGGGCTTAAAGCCATTGGCTAAAGTCGTGGCTCACGCGACCAATGCCATTGAGCCAGAACTGTTTACTGTGGCACCCGTCGGCGCGATGGAGAAAGTCTTAGACAAAGCCGGCTGGACAAAAGACGACGTTGACCTTTGGGAAATTAACGAAGCGTTTGCCATGGTTACCATGCTTGCAATTCAAAAGCTGGGTCTTAATGCAGACAAAGTGAATATTAACGGTGGTGCGTGTGCGCTAGGTCACCCCATTGGCGCATCGGGTGCGCGTATTCTGGTAACTCTGTTACATGCACTTGCTAATAAAGGTGCTAAGAAAGGTGTGGCATCACTTTGTATTGGTGGCGGTGAAGGTGTAGCACTGGCCGTTGAAATGATCTAGTCATTTTCATGAAAGTGGTTTACCTGAAAGCAGCATTTTTATGCTGCTTTTTTGTATATTAATTTAATTGTAAATATCTGAAATTGCTCGTTTTTTGAGCCGGTAAATGTCAATTAAATTTACACTTTAGTAAAATCTCATATTAAACGACGAGATATAATTCTTTTATATCAGTCTCCTATATTTTTTGGTGCATTTTTTGTATAACTTATTCCTCACCGATGTCACGGAAGTCAAAAATACATCGGGAATAATAATAAATGCAGTAAATCCAGAAGCGGGTTCTGACGAAGTGGATAATTCGCAGAATAATTCCCGATTCAACGCAGCGCTAGCTGCGATTTTGACGGAAGCCGCAATAACAAAAAGTGTCAATGGGAGACGCAACAATATGACATTCAAGAAGAAACTATTGGGAACAGTAATCTCAATGGCGGTATCTGCGGGTATGACAACCGCAGTAAACGCTCAACAGATTGCTCCTCAAGACTTGTCGAAGATTTCACTTAGTGAAGCTTCAGCTAATGTCAAAAGAAGTTCTGGCCTTTACATCGTTCAGATGAAAAAGGAACCAGGTATCACCTACGCAGAGGAAATCGGGGAACTCATCCCACATCAACAGCTTGTTGCCAGTAAAGGTAACCAGTATTCCGCCAAATCTAAACAGCTTCGTCGTTACACTAACCAGCTAAAACGTCAACAACGCAGTGTTGCTAGCCGTTCCGGCAGCGTTAAAATCATCCATAACTATGTTCACAGCTTCAACGGTTTCTCCGCTAAGCTGACTCCAGCGCAGGTTAAAGCCCTTCGCGCGAATCCAAACGTTGCCAATGTATGGGAAGACCAACTGGTAAAAGTTGATACCGCCAGCACCCCAGAATTTTTAGGTCTCACAGGCCCTGATGGCCAACACACTCTGGGCATTAAAGGTGATGACATTGTTGTAGGTGTACTCGATACGGGTATCACGCCAGAAAATCCAAGTTTCGCCGATGACGGTACTTACAGCGATCCCAGTGACATTGGTTGGAGCGGTGCTTGTGATACCGGTGAAGAAGCCCAAGAGGGGACCTTTACCTGTAATAATAAACTCATCGGTGCACGTTACTTCAACGAAACGTTCAGTTCCGTTTATGACATCCAATACGGGCTAGGTGAATTTGAATCACCCCGTGATGCTGATGGCCATGGTAGCCACACTGCCAGCACAGCGGCGGGTAACGAAGGCGTGCCAGCTATTATGAATGGCACTGAAATCGGTGTGATGAGTGGTATTGCTCCTCGCGCCCGTGTTGCCATGTATAAGGTTTGCTGGAACTCTAACTACACCAGCCCTGAAGGCAACGATGAAGCTGGCTGCTTTGCCAGTGACAGCATGGCCGCCATCGATCAAGCCATTGTTGATGGTGTTGATGTTATCAACTTCTCAATTGGCGGTAGCCGTACCGACCTGACTTATCCGTCAACGGCTGCTATGTTACGTGCTGCTCAGGCAGGTATTTTTGTTTCTGTATCTGCGGGTAACTCTGGCCCTACGCCTTCTACTATCGGTACGCCTGCACCATGGGTGACTACCGTTGCCGCCTCAACTTATGATGGCGAATCTGTTGCAAATGGTCTTGAAGTGACTGCTTACGATGAAACCGACACGGTTGCATTCACAGAAGGTTCTATCACACTGCCGCTTAGCGAATCTGGCCCGGTTACTGGCTCACTGGTTGTCGCAGAACCGCTAGAAGCTTGTTATGTGGGTGAAGCCGCAACACCATTAGACAACGCAGCCGACATCGAAGGCAATATTGCGCTTATCCAACGCGGTTCTTGTGCATTTACGCAAAAAGTAACCCGAGCGGTTGAGTCTGGCGCTACTGCGGTCGTTGTGTACGACAATGGCGGTGGTGTAACCCGCATGGGCGGTGACTACGTAGGCCAAATCCCAGGTGGTATGGTTACCCTTGACGTAGGCAGCGCGCTTTACTCTGCAGCGCTTGAAGGTGGTAATGTAAGCGTCACTATGAGCGCTGGTACCTTTGTACCCGTTGAGGAAGTGGGTAATATCATGGCTGCATTCTCAAGCCGTGGTCCAAATGGCTCAACCCTGGATGTCATTAAACCTGATATTACTGCCCCTGGTGTACGTATTCTTGCTGCAACAACCGACACGCCAATGTTTGGTGAGCCGGGCAGTCAGGTGGCTTACTTGAGTGGTACATCCATGTCTTCTCCGCATATTGCGGGTATGGCAGCACTGCTGATGGATCAACATCCAGAATGGTCACCTGCACAGGTTAAATCTGCACTGATGACATCGGCGTATCAGGGTGTAACGAAAGAAGATGGTTCTACACCCGCCGATCCTTTCGACTTTGGTGCAGGTCATGCTGCGCCGGTTTCTGCAATGGAACCTGGCCTGACTTTCGATGCGACCTTCTACGACTACATGAGCTTTATGTGTGGTTTAGATGAAGAGTCTTTCGTTATCAGTGAATCTGGTATCGATTGCGCAACCTACGAAGCATATAACTTCCCAACTGATCCTTCTCAGCTGAACTATCCATCAATTGCGATTGGTGAGCTGGCGGGTGAAGAAACGATTCTTCGTTGGGTAACCGATGCAACGGGTTCTGGCGGTGCTTACTCCATTTCTGTTGAGGGACTGGAAACGCTGGATGTGACTGTTCAAGGTTACAACACTGCGCAAGAACCGTTAGCCGGTAACATGCTGGAAGTTGATCCTGCTGCGACTTCACCATTCCAGGTAACTTTCGCTAAAACGGCGTCGACAGTGGCCGACGAGTGGGTATTTGGTGCAATCGTACTGACAGGTGCTGACGGTACCGTAGTTCGTAGCCCGGTAGCCGTAATGCCTGTACCAGATGAAACCATAGTTGCACCACAGGCAGTCGCTGTTGCTATCAATAGTCGAGGTCGCGGATTCTTCACAGCGCAGATGAACTATACCGGTCGTGCTTCTATCGAGTACACCAGCCTGGCTGCGCCTAGCCTGGTAAGCGATACCGTTGAGCAAGATGGAGATAGCAGCTTCGCATTCTTCGAAGACGGTTTGTCCGCTACCTTCTATGCTATCCCGGAAGATACCGGCGTGCTTAGATTCAGCCTGTTTGACAGCTTAGTTGAGCAATCAGGAACTGATCTTGACCTTTATGTATACCGCTGTGTTGATTACTCATGTACTCAGGTTGGTGTATCTGCTGCGGGTGGTTCTGATGAAGAAGTGACTCTGGTTAATCCTGAGCCGGCTTCTGGTGCCAATGGCAACTTCTACCTCGTGTTTGTACACGGATGGGACTTGAATGGTGCTACAGAAACTAACTTCCAGATGCCAGTTTGGGTGTCTGAAGGGCAGGATCGTAGCAGTCGTTTCAGCATGTCAAGACGTGCCGTCGATGGTCGTCTTAACAACGTGAACATTACAACTCGTGGTATGGAATCGGGCCTACCTTACCTTGGAACAGTTACCTTCTTCGATGGTGAAGGTGTGAATCAAGGCACGACCCTGGTAGAAGCCATTAAACAATAATTTTAAAAAATTGAGCGCAGCACAGGTGCTGCGCTCTCACTAAAATAGGCAGAAGTACACATGAAAAACTTAAAATCACTTTTTAGTGCAGCATTATTAGCTGCGAGTTCAATGATGTTTGCAGCCCAATCTAATGCTGCAATCATCACCGAAACAGTATCTATTGATGGCATTGATGTAGCTAGTTTAACGTTCGAGCTGGACGATATGCTGATTAACTCCGGTATGGGGCAGGTTTATGTTCTAGATGACTTAGGTTTTGATATTATTGACTTTGAGGTTTATTTTTCAGCTGGGATCCCTCAAATTCTCAATGAGATCGACGCTTCAATTGATGTAGATAACCTATTTGCCGGCATTGAATTTTTGTCTGCTGACATCGAAGATACCTATCCTGGTGATGTTTGGTTCTATCAATTTAGTATTGACGATTATGATGCAGCTTCAAATTATTTTGAAACGTTCAGTGACGTGGACGGTTACTTGCCTAACCTTTCAGCTTATGGAAGCATTGTAACATCACGCTCTTTCGTTGATGTTTCTGAACCTTCAGTCCTGGCACTGTTTGCCCTGGCATTGGGTGGTTTGGTTGCACGTCGCCGCGCTTAATCGCTGCAATTTTTATTATCAAAAAACCTCCTCCGGGAGGTTTTTTTTATGCGTTTAAATCCTTCTTTGATTAAGATACGTAAAGCGATTAAGGTAATACTTATTTGTCATTTTTGTCGCTACAATATTAACTCTCAAAAAGTAGCATTGCGTTAGTGCGTATTGATAGGAGATACTGATAAGGTTGTTGCTGTAATTTTCTAAGAGGTTGTTTTTGTTGAAGCGTTTTGCCAAATTGTGTTTTGTTTTTGTGTTGTTGACGATGTTTGCTCATCAAACACTCGCGGCACAAACAGAAATAGACACAGTGACTTATTGTATCGATCCTGACTGGATGCCCTACGAAGCATTACGGAATGGTCAGCACATAGGCATTTCAGCTGATTATTTGTCTCTTATCAGTAAGCTTTCCGGTTACAAATTCAAGCTGGTTCCTACCGAAAACTGGCAAGACACCATGGCGGCTGTAGAGTCCGGTGGCTGTATGGTGACTACCATGATTAACCGTACCCCCAGCCGAAGTCATTTTCTTCTCTTTTCAAATCCTTATCTTGAAGTGCCTAATGTCATCATTGGGCAAGACAATACGCCTATGCTCCAAGGCTTCGAGGCTGTTGGAAATCGGGTGGTAGGCATAGTAAGCGGGTATCGTCATGCCGAATACTTGGCGAGATACTATCCTGAGATTCTTACTGAGTATGTTGATTCGGAAATTGATGGTTTGAACAAACTGGCTTCCGGCGATATTGACCTCATGGTTGGTTCACTCATGGGCGTTTATTCAGCCATAAATGCGAACGACCTGACGGATTTGAAGATCGTGGGCTTCGCTGAGCCGTTTGATATGTTGTCTTTTGGCGTGAATAAAAACTATTCAGAATTGCTGCCAAAGCTAAACAAAGCCATTGATGCAATTCCAGAAGTTCGCCGGGTTGAAATTTATAAAAGATGGAATTCAGTCCGGCAGGTAAAACAAACCCGTTACGTCCAGGTAATCACCGTGGCTTTTCTCGGTTTGGCGCTTATTGGTTTTATAGGTTGGCGTAAGCGTTTATTGAAACAGTATCGACGAGAAATCGCTTACAAAGACGAAGAGATTGAAATTCTGCAGTCCTCGTTATTAGAGAGAAACCGAACGCTGGAGTTTCTCTCTACCCGGGATGCCGTCACCGGTTTGTATAACCGAAACTATGTACTGCAAAAATGTGAAGAAGAAATCTCACGGTTCCAACGTTTTCACTCACCGTGTACGCTTATTGCCGTAAATATTATGGTCAACCAGAAGCCGCTTTCTGCGGGGCCAGCGAGTGATGCGTTGTGTAAAAAGCTGGCTTCACTTTGTTTGTCGACGGTGAGAGATGTAGACATAGCGGGGCGAAGTGAGCCAGACCGATTTGTGATCCTCTGCCCGCAAACAGAACTTGCTGCAGCACGTCACTTAGCGCAACGTCTGCTTTCTATGTTAATCGAAGAATCAGAGCCTGCGAATACGTATTATATTGGCGTAGCAGAGCTTCAGAATGGCCAAACGTACCAGGAATGGAGCGACGATTTGCACCGGGCTATCAGTGCTTCCCGTCGCCAGGGCGGGAACTGTGTCATGGTGTCTGAATAGGTTAGTCTGGGAACTTTTATCAGGCTGAGGTATCAGGCTCGTAGTGCCATTTATGACCTTCGTAGCGAATACGACAGCGCTCGTATTCCCTTTCTGAACGCCAGTTTCTGTTGTTTAATTTTGCCGACACACCGGCGTAAATTCGCTTATTCGCTTTCAAACAAATGCGGCGCTGATATTCCTCTTTCATGGTAGCCAGTTCAGCTGCCTTTTGTTCTAACCAATTCAGTAATGCACTTTCATTGGTAAGTAAACTTTTTGCCTCGCTGACTTTGTTTTCTAACCCTTTGTGTAAAATGCGATTGGTAATCACATTGAGTTTTTCACGATGACGGGAATTGTTTTCTCTGAGTTGTCGAAGCAACTCTTCTGTTGACTCTTTACGTTCAAGCAGGGCACTCATGCCTTCAGAAAAATCGACTTTCAGCGTGCTACCCGAGATAGCCCCTAACGTGCCTGCTTCGACTTTGTCCTGACACGTAATGTCGCAGGCAAACAAATTGCCCATGGGCTTCTGAATATTACCCACGGTGACAGAACCGCCACTTTGCACTTTACTGTACGCCAACTGACGACCAACAGTGAGGTTTTTGCCGGCTTTAATTTCAATGCCCTGACCATGCTGAACATGGATGCTGCCGCCTGCGATAAGCACGCAGCCGTAGCCATCGGTGTTGGATGTCACCTTACCCATGGCACCTTCGGTGATAATAATATCGCCACCAGCTTCGATAGTCGCGGATTCAACAAAGCCGTTAATTGTAATGTCTTTGGTGGCTTTAATGCGCATATTCTCTGCCACGTCACCATTTACCAGCACCGCACCATCGTAGGTAACATGACCCGTGCCCACATTCACGCCATTGCAAATGAAGGTCTCATCAATGTTCATTCGCAGGTCGTTGTATTTAGGCATACCGGATTTTGTTGCCAGCAGGATATTGTCATCCTCTTCGCACACCTTAGTACCCGTACCCATTTTAAAATCTGTCCATTCGCCGGGTTTGGGATAGAGCACGTTGCCTCTAACATCGAAACCTTTGCGGCCTTGCGTCGGGGGCGTACGTCTTAGCACCGGCGTGCCTGTTTTCACGCAGATGACGTCGCCCAAATTTCGCAGATCCGATTTACTGTTCTCATCGAGTTGAGGGCGCAAGATACGTTCTAATGCATTGGGCACCAGCGGAATAAATCGACAACCTTTACCCGTGCGCGGCGGCAACCCTTTGGCAATGATTTCTTCGAATACTTTTCCTGGTTCGGCACGTTCAGCAGCTTTCAGCAGGTTATTAATATGGCGCATGCCGACACCGCGGGTGATACGGTTTTTATAAGCCAGATTGCGAATGGTGATCGCGTTAGGCATACGGCCACCATAGGGTGTGGTAAGGCGCAAGGTCGCAGAGAGGTTATCTTCGCTAATGGTAAAGTCGACCTCGGCATGCCGCAGTTGTGCGATTTCAGCAGACACCTCCGTTTTGTCACCGGTTTTAAAACACAAATTCGCTTTATCACAGGCAGATTTCAACGCCTTTTGCGACAGGTAAAAATCACCGTAACCATTTTCTTGCAGTGCGTTTTTGATCCAGTCCATATCCGCTTCCTTTTCCATGTCTCCTGGAAGCAAAATAAGTGAAACATACTGCGTGTCGCTATTATAATTGAAAGCAATTCCTTTCATGTTTTATCCACAATACTGCTGCGCTTTACACCTATCGGCATCATGCCGCTAAGTCTTTACATTTATTCATGACCTTAGGCTTACTCTATCGGCTTTTTTGCGTTTCCGTCAAAGGTTTTGCGCGTAAGTATAAAGTGCACGCAAAATCGCCTGTTTATCGGGATCATTTTCATGCTCATGTGCCAGCTGTTCTAGTTCCATCAAAAACGGTTCCAGGGTAATCGTGGCCGGTGAATCTTTGTCGGTAAGACGGTACTGTCTATGAGCCTGCCAGCGATGAAGCTCATCGGCTGTGAGGGTAGTGGGGAAGTTACGCGCACGATAGCGAAACAATAATGTGCGTAATGTTGAATTTTGCGTTTGCTCGCTCAAACGATCAAGCAGTTCTGGTGGTGTTTCACGCACTTCGTCACACCACCGTCGGTCGGCATCGGAAAGGAAACCGCCACTATAAAGCGTATGGTCTGCATCATCGTCACTTTCTTCATAAGGCTGATTGTAGACGCTGGACAGTTTCCCTTGCAGATCGGGATAGTTGGCCAAGGTTTTGTAGTTTTGCAGACACTGTTCACGATTCAAGCCTAGACGGGCGGCATTTTCTTCGGTCATGGCTTTCGCCGTGGTAACAAACGGTGAGCGATTAATATGAATCAGTTTAAGTCCAGGGCGGGGAGTATCACCAAGATCCTCTGCACTCGTGTAAAGCTTTTCCCGCAACGTCTCTGCGTCATTTTCAAGGAGCATATCGACAGGCTGCGACAAGTCCACCGCAATAACCGCATTGGCATTGGTCGGGTGCATCGCTACGGGCATGACCCAGGTAGTACAGCCCTGTGAAGCAGGTAGCCTGGAAGAAACATGTAACACCACCGATGGCTGAGTCACGTCAATTTGTTTCATGACGTTTTGCTTGCTGCGTAAACTAAACGCGTAGTCATAAAGTTTCGGCTGGTGTTGTTTAATAAGCTTAGCCAGCGCAATGGTTGCTCTAACGTCAGACAACGCATCGTGGGCTTGGCCATGTTCGAGGTCATTCGCTTTGGTTAAGGCTTCGAGCTTAAATATTGGACTACCATCTTCCCGGGTAGGCCAGGTAATGCCATCAGGTCGCAAGGCGTAGCACGCGCGGGCTAGATCAATAATGTCCCAGCGGGAGTTACCATTTCGCCATTCCCGGCTGTAGGGGTCATAAAAATTGCGATACAACAGACTGCGGGTCATTTCATCATCAAACCGGATACTGTTATAACCCACCACACAGGTGTTAGGCTGACTCATCTGCTCGGCAATTTTGCGGGCGAATTCTGCCTCTGTCATGCCATCACGAAGTGATTGCTGCGGTGTGATGCCGGTGATCAAGCAGGCTTGAGGTTGAGGTAGCGTATCGTTGGCGATTTGCGCCATGATATTGATGGGTTTACCAACGACATTCAGTGCCATATCAGTGCGTATTGCGGCAAACTGGCAAGGACTGTCTTTGAGTGGGTTGGCCCCCCAACTTTCAAAATCGTACCATAGCAGGGAAGGCGTGTTTTGTGTCATTGGTAATGCATGTCCATTGTGTTATTACTGTGCGCAGGCACTATACCAGCGCAGTTTTCACCATGCTAGCCGAAGGGGCTAGCTGACACACCAATTCGGTTAATAACTCAACAATAATAAAGGATTCACACATGAAAGCAGTCATAACCGCCGTTTTATTCGGTGCCGCTAACCTACTTACCCCAGCGGTAGCTGCCGAAAAGCCAGTCGCCATTGTTATTCACGGTGGTGCCGGCACTATTTTAAAAGAGAACTTTACCCCTGAACTTGAGCAAGCTTATAAAGCGAAGCTGGCAGAAGCCGCGTCTACCGGCTACGCCCTTTTAGAAAAAGGCGAGCCGGGCGAAAAGGCCGTTATCGCCGCTATTCAGATCCTCGAAACCTCACCGCTTTTTAACGCCGGTATTGGTGCGGTGTATACCTGGAATGGTGAACATGAACTGGATGCGTCGCTTATGCACGGCGGTACGCGCAATGCGGGCGCTGTAGCAGGTGTGAAAACCATTCGTAGTCCCATTGCAGCGGCAGCCGCCGTTATGCATCAGTCACCACATGTGATGCTATCTGGTGAAGGAGCCGAAACCTTCGCCAAAGAGCAAGGTTTAGCACTGGTGGATAACCATATTTTCGATACGGAACGCCGTTTGGAGTCGTTGAAAAAAGTAAAACAGCGCATGGAAAATGCAGGGCTATACGGCGATCAGCAAGGCAACGAACGTTTTGGTACGGTTGGCGCAGTGGTACTGGATTCCGAAGGCAACCTCATCGCCGGCACTAGCACCGGCGGAATGACCGCTAAGCGTTACGGCCGCATCGGCGATTCGCCTGTGATTGGTGCCGGAACCTGGGCAGATAATGACAGCTGTGCGGTGTCTGCAACGGGACACGGTGAGTACTTCATCCGCTATCACGTGGCGGCAGATATTTGCTCGCGTATGAAGTACCAGAATATGAGTCTTAAAGACGCGTCTGATACCGTCATTTTTGATGTATTGAAACCGGTGGGCGGCGATGGCGGCATTATTGCCATCGATCACGAGGGTAACATTGCGACGCCGTTCAATTCTGCGGGTATGTATCGAGCCAAAATTGACAAGCACGGTAAGCTTTCTGTGGGAATTTATGGTGAATGGGCCGACTTGTAAAAAAAATGTGAGATTTGGCGACTGGCAACTCGCATAACCTGTTAACTGGGTCTAGGCTGAAAGAAAGCGCTATTGTGGCGGACTGGAGGCTAAACATGGAATCTTTGCAAGTAAGCGATTATATGAACCATCATCCGGTGAAGTTAACCGAAGAAATGACGGTAGCAGCCGCGGTGGAGACATTGCTGGCCAGCAAGCAAACGGGGGGAGCCGTTCAAGATAATAAAGGGCAGGTAGTCGGTTTTTTGTCTGAGCAGGACTGTCTCAAACAAATGATTGAATCGACCTATTATCGCGAACAGGTTTGTCGGGTGAAAGACATCATGCAAACCACGATCAGCGCGGTAAAACCCTGGGATTCTGTGCTTGAAGTTGCCCTGCGCCTCATTGCAGAACGGCCACGGGTGTTTCCGGTTATCGATGAAGATGGCGTGCTGGTAGGCGTGATTAACCGTGCGGCCATCCTTCGGGCAATCGATAAGCAATTGGAATCGGGTTACAGCCGCATTGCGAGCTAAATAGAAAAAGCCGGATCGCAGTTGCGAGCCGGCTTTGTTGTTCTAAATAGAATCACTTTATTTAACGGTACTGGCGAATAAATTCGGCCAGTTGTGAGCCCGATACCAACTTAAAATTTTGCTGTTGCGAAGGCATGACGTTATGGCCATCCTGTACCACCAGCAGACCCTCCGGTAAGCGCTTACCAAAAGAGACTGACAAACTTTCCAGCCCATCGGTTTCAGACACGCCGTCTATACCCGCATCTGTGTCTGCTGCAATAGCAAACGTGCCCAATAAGCGATGGTCTTTGGTACTAAACACGCCATAGCGATGATTGCCCTGGCTGGAAATGATGAGGTAGCGCTCGCCATCCACATCGAACAACGACATGCCTTCGATATCGTCCTGGATAGGTCCGCCAACGCGAGCGATTATGCGCGGTGTGGCGTCGATGTTATTTAGATCTCGTATCCACACCGCCTCATCTTCTTCGCCGTAATACAGCATGCCAGTTTCATCATCGGCCACACAACCTTCAGGCTGTGAGGGCACGGTAAAGGTATCCATAATTCGGCTGGTAATGGTGCCGTTTTGCATCGTTAAACGATGGCGTTCAACGTGACCATCGGTATCGTTTACCAGTACGTCAAGTTCGCCTTTGTCACTGTGATACATACATAGGCCATACAAATCATTCAGATTGGATCTTAGCTTACTCGCGGTGCTGGCCGTGCGGGTATCAGCATCGAGTAAAAAAATATCAACGGTGCGGCTAGTGCGGTTCGATGCAGCGGCGATGTCGAACGTGCCTTGCTTTGTCTGCCAATGGGTACGCACATCCACATTGTTCACCCTGCCGACAGGCAAATGCTGTAAACGTTTGCCGGATAAATCAAACAAGTCCAATCCACCTTTTTTATCGGTACCCAATATGACGGACTTCTCCGGCGAATCGGGCAAATACCAGATAGCCGGATCGTCAGCAGCATCGCCAAATCGTGCAACGGTATCGGTTTGCGCGAAGGCAATAAGGTAGGCGTCGACTCTCGCGCTTGTCGAAACTTTGGGTTCCGCCTCGGCGGGCAGGGCGAAGCGCACGGTATAAAGGGATTCCGTTTTATCATCGTACAAACCCACAATTGCGTTTTCGTTATATGCCGTAAACCGGATGGTTTCCCATTTGTGATCGCCGTTGGTGGTGGTCCAGTTAATGGTTGAATCCTGCAATACGCCTACGGCGTTAATATCTGGTGATACCAGCATTGTTAGGCCATCAAAAACGCCAACGCCTTCTATACCCGCCATATCGGGTAAAGTAATCAGATCACGTCCATCACCGGCTTCTACTGAATTGTCATACTGCCACAAGCCTACGTTTTCATCTGCAAGCAACACTTTTCCACTCATCATGTCTATTTGACAGTTTTTCTGCCCTGTGCCCACGTTTACCGTGCGCATGGCAATGTTTTTGTCGTGTTCAAGCCAGAACTGCTGCATGCGGCCGAGGGCATCGGCTGTGATCAAATTGAGTTTGTCGTTTACCGATGACAGGCAGACGGCTTCCAAATCTGCGGTGCCTGCATTTACCGTGGTGAGCGGGGAAAATGCATGATTGGCGAATGTATAACGGAACAACTCAACACCATAGGTATCGTTGTTGAGTGCAGCAACGATTAAGCCGCTGTCGGTGACGAGCACATCGGACTGAGCGAAGTGACCGGCCAGGGTAGTGACAGGCTGTTCTTTTTCATTGGTGAGGATTAAACCTTTGGTTTCGCTGGTCACCAGGTAGAAGAGCTTTTCATTCAATGTGAGTGGGGTGAGCTGAGCACCGTTGACTGAAAACGCCTGAGGCTCTGCGATTGCGATCACATCGTCAGCCATTACTTTACACGGTGTGAGGAGCAAACTGGAGAATAAAAAGGAAAGCGGGAAGAAAGTATTTTTCACTGGAAGTCTCGGTTAATGTTCTGAAAAAACGATAATTCTATGAGAGATCAGATGCGACCAGCGGCCGCATCTGCCTGCGTGTTACATCTGCCAGGTAAAGCCAATTTCGAAAGTACGGCCGTACTCTTCATACTGTGCATTGCGGTTACGCTGGTCGAAATAGTTGTAATACGGCTCATCAGTGAGGTTCACACCATTGAGGTACAACATCATATCGTCGTTGATATAGTACTTGCCGGAAAAATCGAGTTGGTGGTGATCGTCTTCCATACGCAGCATATCGCCATCAATTTCCTCAAAGTTCTCGCTTTTGTACGTCATGGTCAAACGCAGACTCACCAGATTATTCTCATAACCTAAAGTAAGATTGCCAATGCGATCAGACTGATTAGGTAAGCTGGTTTCAAAACGCTCACCGTCAACCAGTGTGGTCGCATCGGAATTCGAGAAGGTGCCGTTAGCAGATACCAAAAAGCCATTATCGAAGGCTTTCACCCAGGATAATTCCAAACCGTGCAGACTGGCAGACTCGCCATTTAACGGCTGTATAACTTCATCATAACCTTCCCATCCTTCGGTACCGGCAACGTCGGCATAAACCACAAAATTGTCGATTTTTTTGTAGAAGTATCCGGCAGATACCACGCCGATAGCGCCTGGGTAATACTCAACTGATAGATCAAAGTTATCTGATTCGTATGGCTGTAGTTCAGGATTACCCACTTCAGCTTCACGAACTGTCACGAAGTTGTCGCCGTCTTCTTCTGTTTTGGTTTCGATAATTTGAAAAGCGGCCACGTCCACAAATTTAGGGCGGGCAATGGTTTGTGTATAAGCACCACGCAAAACCACTTTGTCATTCAGGTCGTAACGCAGGTTTACACTGGGTAGCCAGTAATCGTAATCACGATCTGAATTCCAGGGCGTGTTGATGACTTCTTCAACGTCGGTCTGTTCGTTTTCTACCAGCTCTACACGCATGCCGGTGGTACTGAAGTCGGTTTTTTCGTAACGCAAACCGGCGACAACACGTAGCGCATCAATGTCGGCGGTCAGCATGGCGTAAGCGGCAAAAATGCCCTCTTTATTCACGTAAGACGCGCCATTAGATTCAACTTCTGAGTTTAACTCGGCCAGTTCCAGTGCGTTGCGGTTAGCCTCAAAGTTGCTGCGCAGGGCTCCGCGGTTCAAGCCATCACCAAAGTTGCCAATGTTCCAGTCTGGTTGCGCGGCTGCGAAAGCCTCACCGGTGATGCCTTCAAAATCGCCGTCGTAAATGTAGATGCCACTGTCGCGATCTTTTTCCCGGGAACGGTACTTACTACCAAACTTAAATTCACCCGCATAATCACCCAGTTGCACGGAGCGAATGAAGTCAATTTTGGCGCTTTTCTCAACATCTTTTGTGTAATTATCTTCGTAACTGATCTCGTCGAGGTCGTAGAGTGACAAATCCATGGCTTCCGCATTTTGCTGAACCTGGGGCTTCATGGTGTCGAGATCGGCTGAAATACTGCTGTTGTCTTGCTTAAACACGTAATAAACGCCACCTGGCTCATCTTCGTCAGATTTTGCATAACCCAACTGCCAGTTAATATCCCAGTTGTCCAACTGGTGCTCACCACCTGCAGCAATAGTAAGGATGGTTTGGGTTTCTTTACGGTCTTTACTCTCACGCTCAATTTCAGAGTTTTCACCGTCGAAAGTGAAAACGTTAGCCTGACGGAATTCGTCATCGGAAAATTCGCTGTACAACGTGCGCAGGAAATATTGATTGTTAAAGTCTGGACGGAAATCAAAGTTAACCGCTGCGCCCAGACGTTCCCGGGTGATTTGATAATCACGTTGTTCTACTTCGTCGTCACCGTTACTTTCCACATTATCTGAGCCAAAGTCGCGCTCAAACCAGGACAACGCAGCAGCAACACCAAACGACTCGTTGAAACGATGTGTGTAGCTGCCAGAAACCTTAGGACTGGTTTTATCTACCAGCTCATTGTGGCTGGCCTGCAGGGTCAGTTTTGCGGTGTCTTGCTGATAATCAAAAGCGCTGACACTTTTTACTTCAACGGAACCACCAATCGCATCGGCATCCATGTCTGGTGTAACAGATTTGGACACTTCCAGGGTTTGAATCAGTTCAGAAGGAATAACATCGAGGGCGACAGAACGTACACCAGACTCCGGAGAAGGGATGTTCAGGCCGTTGATGGTCACGTTGTTCAGGTTAGGATCGATACCGCGAATGCTAACAAACCGGCCTTCGCCCTGGTCACGCTCGATGGAAAGACCGGGTAGGCGCTGTAAGGCTTCTGCTGCGTTTTGATCGGGAAATTGTCCAATGGCATCGGCAGAAACAACCGAAGAGATCCTATCTGAAACGCGCTGACGGTTGATAGCGCTAGCCTGGCCGCTGCGTTGACCCTTCACCAGAATATCAGCAATGGCTTTGCCGTTGTCAGACAATGAAATAACCGGTGTGACGACACCGTCTTCAGTTACCGAAACCACTTCTGTCACCGGCTGAGCGCCCAGGTAGCTGATATGAAGCGTATAGGTTCCTGCAGGAAGTGCAGTAAAACGAAAAGTGCCATCGCGGCGAGATTCCGTGGTGAGATTCAGTTCCTGGATTTTCACCTGAGCGCCAGCGAAAACCCGGCTGTTGTCATTATTGGTCAGCTGACCGGCAATTTCACCGGCATTAGCAGTAAGTGCAAAAGTGCTTAAGCTGAGTGCTGCAAGGCAATGTTGAGTCAGTTTCGAAAGACGTGGCATGTGTGCGTTCCTGCAAAGAAATTTATTGTTGAGTCAAAATGCTGGCCGCTACGCTAAAAACTGTTGATGACAAATTTGTGACTGAAACGTGACATAGACTGTCATAAATCACTGTTTTTAATGAATTTCTGTGTTTTCGATAAAAGCGTGAGCCAAAAAGACCCTTCGCTAACATGCTGATGTCGCTGCACTTTTCAGGAAAACTTACGGTGCAAGTGAGAAAGTTATCATGGGATTGTCACATTCATGAGCCAATATGACCCTGTTCTTTGTCAGGCTGGCAAGATATTAAATCTGCCAAATCGAATCAAGTCACCATGACAGCCAGCCTGATGGTTGTATTAATCGAGGTTTTATGAATCCTGTATATCGTAACCGACAGAGTCATCTGATTGGTGCCAGCGTTGGCGCACAGAGCATTGCTGTGTACTTAAGTTTATCCCACGGTGTACTGCGCCATGCAGCAGAAATTGATTGGTTTGATGTACTCGGCGAAGGTTGCGTATTGTTGTTCGCTTTAACCTGGATCGTCGCCGCGATCATCAGCCGTCCGCCGGGCAGGGTAACCACGTTGTTAGTGGCAGGACTCAATTGCTTTGCGTTTACCGCATTACTCGATTTTCTTGATGAGAGTATGAGCTACTCGGCTGCCCATGAATGGTTGAGTATGCTTGAATCTATGCCAGCTGCTTTTGGCATGGTGGTGATGTCGGCGGCACTCATAGGCTGGCATAAGGAACAAAAGGCGCTGAATCGCCAGCTTGAGCGCAGAGAGTGGTCGTATCGGAATCACGAGCAAATCGATCCGGTCACGCAGCTTTATCAGGCCGACTATTGGCGGGCGCGAGTGAACGATGCCAAATCTCATCAGCTTAGCGGCTGTGTGATGATGCTGGATATTAATAGATTCTCGTCGTTCAACGAAAATCACGGTTACCAGGAAGGTGATCGTTTCTTACAAGACATAGCCCGCTTATTGATAATGCATGTCAGGGCATCTGATCTCGTGTGTCGTTTCGCCGGTGACAGATTTGTGTTCCTGATGCCGGAACTCTCCTGTGAATCCGCTACAAGACTGGCAAGTGATATTCAGGTATCCATACGTCATCTCGCGTTTAAATGCGGGGCAAATACCACGGCATTGTTTCAGTCTGCCCGGGTGTCGGTGTTGAATATCAACGATGGCACTGATGCCGATAATCTGCTGTGTATGCTGCAAAGCCGACTCAACAGCCAGGATTTCCACGCTGCATGAGTAAACGGCAATTAATGATGTCTAACACGATGATTGCTCAGGACACACGGTACATTCCTGCGCAGCCGCTATGCCAGGTCGTGGTCGATATTTGTCGCTCCCTTGGCGTGGCTGAACATAAATTACTGCGCGGTACAGGCATATTTGAAGCAGACATCCGGGATAACGGGAAGGTATCGGTGCTGCAATTGGCCGCATTACTGGTTAATGCGGAAAAACTGAGCGGTGCAAGAGAACTAGGGTTTCTTATTGGTCAGGCATTAGCAACGTCACACAACAAAGGCTTTTTGAATGCCCTGGGTTACAGCCGCGATTTAAATCAGGCTTTACGGTTACTGTCGGCCTTTATTAATCAGGTATGCTCGCTGGTATCATTTGGCGAATATCGTCAGGGCAGTGCCAGACTGTTCACGTTTAGAGATGCCGCTGGCCATCACAAAGCGTTTGGTATTGCATCGATGATTGTTTGTTCGGCTATGGTTTCAATCAGTAAACTGTGGTGTGGTCACCGGTTACCGCTAACCTTCCATTTCCCCTTCAGCCGCCCCAGACACATCGCGGAATTTGAAATGTATCTGGGCCGAAAGTTACATTTCGATTCACCTTGTTTTAGTGTGACTGTTTCTGAAAATGCATTGGTTGAACCGTTTTCCAGGGCCGACAGCTTTTTGCTTATGGCTTCGGTTCATCATTTCGCTAAAACGCGAAAAGTAGGGGCCTTGTTACCGCAAATTATCAGAAATATGGTTACGCGTAACCCTCAGATTGCTGCGCTGGACGTGGCTCAAGCCCTTGATATAAGCCCCGCCACGCTAAAACGTAAACTTAAAGAATGCAACACCACCTTTTCTGCACTTAACGACGAAGTGCGCCGTGAACAGGCGGTATTTTTACTGCGCATTTGCCGATTAACTAACGAGCAAAGCGCGCTGAACATGGCCATTTCCGACCTGACCAATTTCCGCCGGGCTGTAAAGCGCTGGACCGGGCGTACTCCCAGCGAACTCAGAGGTCACTAGACGCAGCGAGCCGAGTCTTTCAGGCCGATTGACGACGACACAGTGTTTTACGACATGCGTCTTTATGCGGTGAGACATTGTGATAAACTATTCGTCTTTTTTGTCGTACTTATCCGGAACGACCAAAATTACTGATTAGTCTTGTTGTAAGGAAAGTGTCTTGTCTTCAGAACCTGCCGCACCGTCAGTTTCTTCGCTGTTTAATGAATTATCTCACTGTATGCTGGCCGACCGCTTCCCTCTGCGTCGTCGATTGCAAAAAGTGTCTTCACTGATTAAAGAAAAGTCGCCCAAAGCGGGTGAAGCTGTTGCTGATGTTAGCCAACGTATAGAAGATTCGAAAACACGTCGTCAGTGGCGGGCAGATAACCTGCCGGAGATTGAGTATCCGCCGCTGCCGGTGAGCGATAAAAAAGACGACATTAAAGCCGCCATCGAAGCCCATCAGGTTGTGATTGTTGCCGGTGAGACCGGTTCAGGTAAAACCACTCAGTTGCCGAAGATTTGTCTCGAATTAGGGCGGGGCGTAAACGGCATGATTGCCCACACCCAACCACGACGACTGGCGGCCCGCAGCGTGGCTAGTCGTATTGCGGAAGAACTGAAAACGCCGCTGGGTGATAAAGTCGGCTTTAAAATTCGCTTTTCCGATCAGGTCAGCGATGCCAGCTACGTGAAACTGATGACTGACGGTATGCTACTGGCTGAAATGCAGCAGGACCGCTTCCTTAATCAGTACGACACCATCATTATCGATGAAGCCCACGAACGTAGTTTGAACATCGACTTTTTGCTGGGCTATCTGCGACAGCTGCTCGACAAGCGTCCGGAGCTGAAGCTCATTATCACCTCGGCGACCATCGATCCAGAACGGTTCAGCCGACACTTTAACGATGCGCCCATTGTGGAAGTGAGCGGTCGGACCTATCCGGTGGAGATTCGCTATCACGATCCGGAAGATCGTAGCGATGATGCCGATCAGACTGAAGCCATTGTTGCGGCAGTGGATGAGCTGCGTAACGAAGCGCCCGGCGACATCCTGGTGTTTTTAAGTGGTGAGCGTGATATCCGTGATACCCAGGACGCATTGCAAAAACAAAAATACCGTAATACGGAAATCGTCCCGCTTTACGCTCGCTTGTCGGCAGCAGAACAGAACCGTATTTTTCAGTCTCACAGCGGCCAGCGTATTGTACTTGCCACCAATGTTGCCGAAACCTCGCTCACCGTTCCGGGCATAAAGTATGTTATCGATCCGGGGACCGCGCGGATTTCTCGCTACAGTGCCAGAAGCAAGGTACAGCGCCTTCCTATTGAACCGATTTCCCAGGCTTCCGCGAACCAGCGGGCCGGGCGATGTGGCCGTGTTTCTAACGGTATTTGTATTCGCTTGTACAGCGAGGACGATTACCTTGGCAGACCGGAATTTACCGATCCGGAAATTCTGCGTACGAATTTGGCGTCGGTTATTCTTCAGATGCTGGCACTGGGCTTAGGTGACATCGGCGCATTTCCGTTTGTCCAGCCGCCAGACAGCCGTAATATCACCGACGGTTTCCGTTTACTGGAAGAAATTCAAGCCATAGCCCGTAGCAAAGGGCAGCCGAAACTTACGCAAATGGGTCGCAATATTGCCCGTTTGCCTATCGACCCTCGTTATGCCCGCATGGTGATTGAAGCCGGGAGAACCAATGCTCTGCGGGAAGTGATGGTTATCGCTGCCGGTTTATCTATTCAAGACCCCCGAGAGCGGCCACAAGAGAAACGTCAGCAAGCCGATGAGAAGCATAACGAACACCGCGACAAAGATTCCGACTTTATCAGTCTGTTTAATCTGTGGCTGGCGTTCCGTGAGCAGCAGGCAGCACTGACCAATAATCAATTGCGTAAATGGTGTAAAACGAATTTTATTAATTACCTGCGCATGCGTGAATGGCAAGACATTGTCAGTCAGTTGAAAAAATCAGTGGCCGAAATTGGTCTTGGGATCAGTAAGCAGGAAGCGGATTTCCAGTCTGTGCATCAGGCGCTATGCAGTGGCTTGCTGTCGCATCTTGGAATGAAAGACAAGGAGCGGGAATACTTAGGCTCACGCAATACCAAATTCATGATTTTCCCGGGCTCGGGATTATCGAAAGCGCAGCCCAAATGGATCATGGCCGCTGAGCTGGTGGAAACGTCCCGTTTATTCGCTCGCATGAACGCCAAGATCGATCCTGCCTGGGTAGAACCGCTGGCAAAACACGTGACGCAATCGAGCTATTCCGAGCCGCACTGGTCGAAAAAACAAGGTGCGGTGATCTCGTTTGAAAAAGTGACGCTGTTTGGCCTACCCATCGTGCCAAAACGTTCAGTGGTATACAGCAAAATCGACGCCCATGTGTCGCAGGATTTATTCATTCGCCATGCGTTGATTGAAGGTGACACCAAGCTGAATGACAAGGTGTTGCAGGACAATCAGGCGCTGCTCGAACAGGTTGATGAGCTGGAAAAGAAAACCCGTCGCCGTGACATTCTGGTAGACGAAGAATCGCTGGTTAACTTCTATGCCATGCGCTTGCCGGTAGAAGTGAACAACGAAGCGGCATTCAGAAAATGGTGGCAAAAGCAGCCAGACAAATCGGTTCTGGCGTTTACCGAAGACGACGTGTATCGCCAGCAGCCAGGTCAAGCTACCGCCAATGCGTTTCCGGATGTGTGGAAGCAAGGCACCATTACCTTACCCTTACGCTATCATTTCGAGCCAAACGCCGAAAACGATGGTGTTACCGTTACCATCCCATTACCGATTCTGAATCAGGTGAGTGAAAAAGGCTTCGACTGGCTGGTACCGGGGTTGCGTCATGAACTCATCGTGAGCCTTATTCGCGGCCTGCCGAAACGCTTACGCAAGAATTTTGTACCGGCCCCCAACTATGCTGACGCTTGTCTGGAAGATATCAATCAGTTTGATAAGCAGGGGCAGCCTGTACCGCTATTGCAGGCGCTATCTGACAAACTTCGCCGAATGACAGGTGTTACGATAGAGCAAGAGGAGTGGCAAACTGATCAGTTGGAACGTCACCTGAAAATGCATTTTGCCGTAGTTAATGGCAAAGGCGCAGTGATTGAGCAAGGTGACGACCTCGAAGCGCTGAAAAAGCAATGCCAGGGGCAGGTTAAAGCGACCTTTGAAAAAGCAGCGACGCCAGAACTTGAGCGTAAAGGCTTACAAGAATGGGACTTTGATAAACTGCCCGCTACCTTCACCCAAAAGATGGGCGGGTTCGAGGTGCAGGCATTTCCTGCACTGGTACCCAAGGGTGATAAAGTTGACATCGTGCTGGTGGATGAAGCCGACAAAGCCCGAGCTGAACATCAACGTGGTGTCAACGTACTGATTCGAAATGCGATGCCATCGCCGCTGAGCTATTTGCAAAGTAAGTTACCGAATAAAGCCAAGTTGGGATTGTACTTTAATCCGTTTGGTCAGATTAAAGCCCTGATTGACGATTGTATTTTGGCTGGAATCGATGACTTAACCCGCCGCTTTATGCAAGAACATAACTCTGAAATTCGTGACGCAGACACGTTTAAAGCCTGTTTGGATGTTGTGCGTGCAGAGATTAACGACGTGGTGCTGGATATCGCGAAACAGGTCGAGGAAGGTCTCACGTTGGCACACCAGTGTCAGAAACAAATGAAAGGAAACGTGCCGCTGAATATGGTTAGCGCGTTGGGCGATGTAAAACAGCATCTTGGCACATTGGTTTACCCTGGATTCGTTACCGATCTTGGAAGACAACGACTGAGCGACTGGAACCGTTATATCAAGGGACTCGCACGTCGTCTTGAGAAGCTGCCCATCGATCCGAATAAAGATCGCATGCATCAGCATACCGTTGAGAAGGCAGAAGCGGCGTATAAAAAAGCGTGCAATAAATTCCCGGCGGATAAAGTGCCTGCAGAATTGGCTGAAATTCGCTGGATGATTGAAGAACTCAGAGTGTCATTGTTTGCTCAACAGCTAGGAACGGCTTATCCCGTTTCAGCCAAACGGGTATTGAATGCATTGGAGAATTTCTAGTAATAAAGTAAGGGCGCTATCGCACCTTTAATTTAAAGGGGTGAGGGATATACCATCATATTCTTTCGCATATCAAACTTTGCGCTATTAGCGGGTAAACTAAGTTGACATAAGCAGGGTCCCGTCCTATAAGAGATGGGTACTTTATTAAGTTGTAACTGAGGTTGGGAGAAGTAAACGTGTTGGGATACGACGATAAAAGAAATTTTTTCAGAATGATGGTGAATTCACCCTGTCAGGTTCAGATTAACGATGAAGAATCGAGCCGGACTCACCAAGCTGTATGTAAAGACATCAGCGCGACTGGAATGTCTTTGGAAGTAGAAGAGCCGTCTATTGAAGTGGGTACACAGGTAAACGTATCTATAGACTCTAACAGCTCGCAAATTCCATCGTTATCCGCACTGGCAACCGTGGTTCGCTGTGTTCCGGAAACCGAAGAAAGCTGTATTATCGGTGTGGAAATCTCAGAAATGAAGTAACTGATCACAGATCAGTTACTTCGCATACCAACCCTTTCAGGTAGTAGCCTTCCGGATACGTTCCTATCACCGGGTGGTCTTTTGCCTGCGTCAGGCGTTCAACTATCTTAATTGTCTTGCCGGCATCCAGCGCGGCATCGGCCACAATCTTTTGAAATAAATCGGCTGGCATCAGGCCCGAACAACTGAATGTTAGCAACAAACCGCCTGATTTCACCGCGTGCATTCCGTACATGTTAATGTCTTTGTAGCCACGTGATGCACGGCCCAGCGACGCTTTGCTGTCGACAAATTTGGGTGGGTCGAGGATCACCATATCAAACTGGCGCTGCTCTTCGTGATACTTGCGCAAAACCTGAAACACATCACCGTTCACCATGTCGCAACGCGCACGGTCGAGGTCGTTGATTTCAAGGTGTTTGGCTGCAAGAGCGAGTGCCGGATCAGACACATCCACATTAGTGACATGTTTCGCGCCGCCTTGTAGCGCATAACACGAGAATGTACCGGTATAACTGAAACAGTTCAGTACCTCTTTATCTTTGGCGTAGCGGCCGGCAGCGGCACGGGCATCACGCTGATCGAGGTAAAAACCGGTTTTATGGCCGTTGCGAATGTCTACCTGGATCTGAATACCATTCTCGAGAATAGTGACCACCGGTTCCGGGTCGCCATGAAGCGTCTGCACCAGGGGTTCCAACCCTTCTTTTGCACGCACATCCACGTCGCTGCGTTCAAAAATGTCTTTCCCCGGCAGCACTTTTTTCAAAGCCCACACAATCTTGTCTCGTTGCTTATCAGCACCGGCACTTAACAGTTGCACCACAATCACCGTGTTGTACACGTCTATAGTCACGCCAGGCAATCCGTCAGATTCTGAAGCGATAAGGCGATAACTGTTGGTGTTTTTGCTGATCACCAGATTCTCACGGAGGGTGAGGGCTGTGGTAAGACGGCGAACAAAAAAACCGTTGTCTACGGGTTCATCTTTGTTGAATGTCCACATGCGTACACGTAATTGTGATTCCGGTGACCAAGCGCCACGGCCCAGCCAGTCACCTTCTGCACTTACCACATCAACGGTGTCTCCGCTGCGGCAACGTCCGTTTACCGTGGCGACGGCGCTGGCAAAAACCCAGGGATGACGACGGCGCAGTGATTTATCACGTTGAGGTTGTAAGACGACGGTGGCAGACATTGTTATGATAACCCTTAGATGAAAGTGGCGCGCAGTATAGCTTTTCTCATTATCCGGCGCGACTTTTGAACCGAATATTTGTGACGACCATAGGTATCTTTGAATTCAGATCGTCAAACCAGGGAGTACAGCGATGCGATATATCGATTTCGAAAAGGGCGCGGGGCCTGAATCTTTGCAGATCAGTGAAACAAACACCCCTGTTGTTGCCAGTGGCCAGGTACTCGTTAAAGTGCACGCGTTTGGGGTTAACCGTGCTGACACCTTGCAACGCCAGGGAAAATACCCGCCACCACCAGGTGAAAGCGACATTCTCGGGCTCGAAGTGTCCGGGGAAGTGACCGACGTTGCCGATGATGTCACTCACTGGAAAGTGGGCGATAAGGTATGCGGTTTGGTCGCGGGCGGCGGCTACGCTGAATATGTGGCAGTAGATGCCCGTCATCTTATGCCGGTGCCAGAGAGTATGTCGTTGACACACGCCGCAGGGCTCACGGAGGTGTTTCTTACCGCCTGGCAAGCATTATTCACCATTGGTAACCTGCAACCTCAGGATAAAGCCCTTATTCATGCCGGTGCCAGCGGTGTTGGCCTGGCTGCACTGCAGCTTTGCAAACTGAAGGGCATTGCCACAGCGACCACCGCGTCTTCTGAAGATAAACTGGCACAGTGCCGTGACATGGGCGCTAACCTTACCATTAATTACAAAGAACAGGATTTTGCAGCCGTCTTGAAAGACACCTGGCCCGAAGGCGTAAACTTTGTGCTCGACTTTGTGGCAGGGGATTACCTGAACCGTAATTTAAAAGTACTCGCGCAAGATGGACACATTGTTTACCTGGCCATGTTGGCAGGACGCTTTGCTGACAAGTTGGATATGGCATTGATGTTGGGCAAACGCGCCCGCATTCAGGGGTCAACACTCAGAAACCGCAGTGATAGTTACAAAGCTGATTTAATTCGTGATTTCTGCGAACACGGCTTACCGGGTTTTGACGACGGTACGCTCAAAGTAAATGTCGATACAGTATTGCCGGATGAAGAGGTCGCCACTGCCCATGCCCGCCTTGAAGCCAACGATAGTCGCGGCAAAATCATTGTTGAGTGGTAATGAATGCGAGATTCATCTAACAGGTATGTTGTGGTGAATCTCCTCTAGCAGCAAAAACGGTCAGGCGCAGCAGATGGGAAGCAGGTAAACTACAGCAACATTTTTACCCCGTGACTTGATGAGACAGAATGCGCGCTGATACAAGAATCGTTTTTGAAAAAGTCATAGCCTGGCTGGAATCTAATAGTGGTATAACGCCTAATTTGGACGAACTGGCGGCGGTGGCTGGTTTGTCCCGGCATCATTTTCACCGCCAGTTTTCTACAACCTTCGGGATTAGCCTGCAAACGCTCATGCGAAGGGTTCGGACACATCGCGCCGCCTGGCAACTCGCTTATCGCCATTCTATGTCTGTCACTGATATTGGGTTTGAGGCAGGCTATGAAAACAGCGAGAGCTTCAGCAGGGCTTTCAAACGTCAGACAGGCGTGACACCCAGCGAATTCCGGCATTCTCCGGACCTTGAGCGCATAACGCAGCTCGCCAATGCGGTAAGGGTGCTGGACAGTGAGACTCCAGACAATACCGCTACGGATACGTCTGCACCGGCTTTAGTTCAGTTTGAAGGTGTAAAGCTGGCACAGCTTCTTCATATGGGGTCACCACAAATGCTGATGGCTTCCGTTGGTGCCTTTATTCAATGGCGAAAGTTGAATGGCTCGCCGCCTTCTGAAAGCCGGACGTTTAACATCTTTTATTCTAAACCTGATAATAGCGAACCTGAGGCCTTTACCTTCGGTATTGCGGCAGAGCATAACAAAGGCATAGCGCCAAATAAGCAGGGCGTTTCTGAAGCCCACATTCCCGCTTTGCATTGTTTAAGCTGGACAGAAACTGGCAGCGACGGCAAGTTACAGCGACGTATTGAACAGGTTATTGGCGAAGGGGGTTATGACTGGGACTTCGAACAATTCCCACCATTCATAGAGCGACTGCGCTTTTACCCGGATGTGCCTTTGGAAGAGGCGCAAAGTAGGGTGTATTTGCCGGTGCAGGCTCAGTAATTGTAGTGGCGACATAGCATGCAAGGGCACTTTGTTGTGTCCCTGCTCACGATTGATGTGTCTGCAATGTCGCAGGATTCTTAATGCATGTTATGCCTCAGCATGCCAGGAGATGTCGATTTTACGATGTTGAGTTACACAATCGCGTAGATATAAGTTGATCAAACTTTGATAAGGGACACCATTCTCTTCAGACATTTTTTTAAAATAATCAATAACGTCTTCACTTAGCCGCATGGTCACAGGCTTCTTTAACTTTGAAGTATAAGGGTTTTTTCGTGATTTCATTGTTGATAAATCATATTTACATTGTATGTACGAAATGATTGGAGTCAATTGGCCCCTAACTCCGGTTAGAAGTACGGTTGATGTCGATGAAATTCGGGTGAAGCGATTAAGCCCATGAATCCCGGTAAGAGCATCGGGGGATTTAATATGTGTTAGAGGCTTAGCCTATTTTCACTCATAGCACAATTATTTAAGAATATGAAAAATAAACCAAATTGTAACCCACAACATGCACTGATAAGCTGTTAAGGTAGAAGAAAAATTACAAGGGTAAGTATGAAGTATTTCAAATGGTTGTTTACTGCGGCATTGCTTGCGTCTTCGTTTCAAAGTCTGGCAAATGATTACGAAGTGGTGAACATAGATTCAGAGGTATTGGACGAACGGCGGCAATATCAGGTTTTACTGCCAGAGGATTATTTCTCCACATCGCAAAATTATCCCGTAATTTACCGGCTTGACGGCGCTGAGAATATTCCTCTGATGAAAGAGGTCTTAGGCAGATTACAAAAAGCTGACGCCGCTCCCGACGTTATCATCGTTGCGATTGAAAATACCGACAGACTCCACGACATGTATCCTACAGTTAATCAGGACAGAAATGGCCCAGTTGGTATTGGCGGCGGGGCTAAAAAGTTTCTTGCGTTCATCGAGCAGGAACTGATCCCCGATGTGGAAAAACGGTATCGCACACATTCAACCCGAATTATCGCCGGGGCATCAGCTGCTGGCGTGTTTAGTTTGTATGCCATGCAGCAGCGCCCGGGCCTTTTCAATGCGCATATCGCTTATAGTCCTGCGGTTTGGTGGAATGCGGGGGCGATGGTGGAACGAACCAAAAAGTGGCTGTCTACTAAACCTTCTGAATCAGCCTATGTTTATATGAATATGGGGAATGAAGGGCTTCCAATGCGACCGTATTACGACGCGCTGTTAACGGCGTTTTCAAATCATGAAAACCCCCATCTAAGTTTAGTCCTAAACGAACATCCTGGTGTATCTCACGGGCTCACATCGGCGGCTGGCATTTTTAACGCTTATCAGTCATTTTTCCTGAGTAAAACATTTCCCCGGGAGAAAGTGACTGCAAATATGCAAGTTATCGATAATTACTATCGGCGGTTAGGTGAACAATGGGGTATAGACCCAACGCCACCAGAAAATGTGGTTCGCGAATTGGGTTACTACTTTGACTGGCAGAAAAAGCCCCATTTAGCCATGATGCTGTATAAGCATAATATGTCCCATCATCTTGAAAACCCTGATGCAATTGCCGGTGTTGCGTATGGCTATGAAGGGCAAAACAAACTCAGGGAAGCGCTGACGTATGCGAAAAAAGCGTTGGCTGTCGCTACAGAAGATATTCCTTACTACGATTATTTTGTTGAGAATGTAGCGCGCTTAGAAAACAAATTGAAAGGCACAGAGAAAGCGAATTAATTCGCTTTCTCTGGAGTGTTATATCAAGAGATGAAAATAACACACGCAATGAGAAATAAACGGGAAGTGTATGTATAAGCAGAACAGGTTTTGCTCCGATGTAGGCATTCATTATCCTATTATTCAGGCTCCTATGGCTGGTGTGTCAACGCCAGCGTTGGCTGCTGCAGTTTCAAATGCCGGTGGTCTTGGTTCATTAGGAATAGGTGCTAGCGATGTAAAAAGCGCAAAAAAACTCATCGAAGACACGCGTTTACTTACCAACAAGCCCTTCAATGTCAATGTGTTCTGTCATGAACCTGTCTCTCGTAATGACCAGGTAGAGCGCGCTTGGCTTGCTCACCTTTCGCCGTTGTTTGCAGAGCTGGATGAAATGGTGCCTGAAACGCTCAATGAAATTTATACGTCTTTCATTTCTTCAGACGATGTGTTTGAGATGTTGGTGGAAACAAAACCTGCTGTCGTCAGCTTTCATTTTGGTTTGCCATCAGATGAAAAGATTCATGCATTGAAAAAACGTGGAATTTACACCATCGCCACGGCAACCAACCCGGATGAAGCGCGCTTAGTTGAAGACAGCGGAATCAATGCCATTGTGGCCCAAGGGATTGAGGCGGGCGGTCACCGGGGTATTTTTGAGCCCAATACAACAGATGAAAAGCTAACGACCTCGGTGTTGACAAGAAAACTCGTAGCGCAAGGCAGTTTGCCAATCATCGCTGCGGGGGGCATTGTTGATGGCACGGGAATAAAAGCAGCAATGCATTTAGGCGCTGAAGCGGCTCAACTGGGAACGGCTTTTATTGTTTGCCCTGAATCTGCAGCCTCCAATGATTATAGAGCAGCGTTAACCAGCGAAAGATCACTGAAAACAAAGCTAACCAGCGCTATTTCAGGCCGCCCCGCGCGAGGTATCGTCAATCGCCTGATTTGCCATGGAGACAGTGATAAAACCGTTTTACCTGCATCGTATCCAGTGGCCTATGATGCCGCTAAAAAATTACACCGTGCGGCATCAAAGCAAGGTAATTTTGATTTTGCGGCTTATTGGTCTGGTCAGGGCGCGCCGTTGAAAAGAGCGCTTCCGGCCGACGACCTTGTAAGCCAGCTGGTCAAAGAATGCAATTGGTGAAATTAAAAGTGCCAATTAAGCTAAATTTACGCTTGATTGGTAGAAGCAAATTCGGGTTATTTTGACACGCGATACAAATAAAAATGGGATCATCACGATCCCATTTATATCTACCCGAATGATATTGCCACGTTTTCGGTGTTTTTAGTCATCCCGATTCAAAGCTTCAATCAGTTCAATTTCAAAATAGAGCTTACTGTTTGGCGGGATCTTGCCAATTTCTCGTTCTCCGTAACCCAGTGAGGCCGGTACCCACAGCTTTCGTGTGCCACCTTCGCGCATACCTTGAATTCCTTGAAACCAGCCCTGAATGACTTTGTTTTTTGATAATACGGTCTGAAATGGGCGGCCTTTTGCGTAGGATGAATCGAATTCTGTGCCATCTTCCAGCAGTCCGCGATAATGAGCGGTGATTAGTGCGCCTTTTTTCGCTTCTTTACCTTCTCCAACCACGGTGTCTTCAAATTTAATTTCGTCAGTCATTCTTAGTCTCTTCAATGCTCTATGGTAGAAGAGTAACGCAAATATCGATTGATGTTTATCGATTAAGCTTCAACATTGAGAAAATCTGCGAAGGTCAGGCGTGCGTCTAAACGGGTGTAAACTTTGATGGATCTGTCGTGCAGAATCTCCCCGTACGCCGAATCGGGCAGGATAGCGCTTGCGTTAACATTCTCAGAATAGCTACTTTCCGTAGACAAGGCTGTCAGTAGTACCAGGGGATGATCGACCATGGTCAGAGAGCCGCCCATTTCCACAAAGTCAGGTAATTCGGTATACAACGAATACAGCCAGCGGGTGGTATCGGACAAAGGGCGAAAATCGACTCTCATTTCAGCCACTGAGTACTGCATTTGTCGATATGCAGAAACAGGGATCTGGGTAACCGGTATTTGTGATTGCTCAAATACGTACTTGGCGGCGTTTATGTCGGTTGAAAAATTATATTCCCAACCGCCTGATGGGAAGTCGCCACCGCCAATCCACACCACTTCCATTTTATTTGCGATTTCCGGTTTAAGTTTTAGTGCTTCTGCTAGGTTTGTGAGCGGTCCACCAATCGTTATTGCCAGCGGTAAGGGGTCATCTCGCATCACTTCTTTCACAATAGCCATGGCTGCTGGTGAGGGTGAAGTTTGATTTTGCGCATTGATATAGTCGCGACCTTCATGCACGGTTATGGCACTGAGGTTCATTTTGTTTAACAGTGTTTGCGCTTTTTCTTTTCCGACTATTGCCGTGTTTTGTTTGTCGAAACTGGCTTCTGCAAATCTGGGATTCAACGCTGCTGGCATACTTCGCCACCAGCGCAAAGGCCTTATCCGCTAAAACCGTCATCATCCCGCGTAGGGGATTCCGCCGCGGCACGGGCCAAATCATCAACCCGTTCATTTTCCGGGTGGCCAGAATGGCCTTTTACCCAGTGCCAGTCGATATCGTGCTTCTTCACTGCTTCGTCGAGACGCTTCCAAAGGTCGGCGTTCTTTACTGGCTTTTTGTCTGCGGTGCGCCAGCCGTTCTTGCGCCAGTTTTTTATCCACTGGTTAATGCCGTTTTTCACATACTGGCTGTCGGTGGTGATGTCTACCTGACAGGGTTCCGTCAAACATTCTAAGGCGACCGATGGGGCCATCAACTCCATACGGTTGTTGGTAGTCATGTTAAACCCTTCACTGAGTTCCTTTTCGTGCTTACCATAAATCAGCAATGCGCCGTATCCGCCGGGGCCGGGATTCCCGAGACAAGAACCATCGGTGAAGATAGCGATTTTTTTCTTTGCCATAGTGAGGCCTTTTTTACTTCAGATTGTGTTTCTCTGCGATTGGCTTGGTATACTAATGAAGTGACAAGGGCTCTACCAGCGAAAACTGAAAATCCCTTCAACCATTCTTTATTGTGCAATAAAACAAGGTGTTGTAAACATGCGTCAGATTGTTCTGGATACGGAAACCACAGGTATCGAGCCGAAAGAAGGGCACCGTATCATCGAAATAGGCTGTGTCGAGGTGATTAACCGTAAGCTCACCGGTAATCATTTCCATGTTTATATTAATCCGCAGCGCATTGTAGAGCAGGAAGCAATTGAAGTTCACGGTATTACCAATGAATTCCTCGCCGATAAGCCTTTATTTGCCGATGTGGCACAGGATTTCATCGACTTTATCCGAGGCGGCCAGCTTGTCATTCACAACGCGGCTTTCGACGTGGGCTTTATGGATCATGAATTTGCCATGAACCCGGCAACGCGTTCGGTGAAAACGGCAGAAATATGTACTGTTCTTGATTCGTTATTGCTTGCCAGAAAAATGCATCCTGGCCAGAAGAACAACCTCGATGCATTGTGTCGTCGTTATGGCATAGATAACAGTCACCGTGAACTTCACGGCGCATTACTCGATGCGGAGATCCTGGCTGACGTTTATCTGTTAATGACCGGCGGCCAGACAAAATTGAATCTGGCGGGACAAAACAGTGGCAGTGGTGACGACGGCGCCATTCGCAGAGTGCAGCGTAACGGAAATAAATTAAAGGTTATCAGTGCCTCCGCCGATGAATTAGAACAACATGAGGCACGTCTGGATATCGTGCAAAAAAGCGGTGGAAAGTGTTTGTGGCGACCAGCTTCCGAAAATTAATTACTTCAATTTCCCTGGCTATCGTTGCCGCGATAGCCTGTTATATTCCTTTATCTGCGGCACAGCAGTCTCAGCCTGCGGCTGAACCCGTCGATACCAGTGTGCTTACCTCACTGGGCGACGACTACCAAAATTCCATCATTCTGCTTCAAAATCGTTTTCGCATTGACCACGAAGTGGATGAAGTCACGCTGATATTTTTCCGTGAGTTTGGCTCAGCTCCTGTCGTGCTCGTGCGGCCTGATGGGTCGAAAATTTTTAGCAGTCAGGCTGAAAAGAATAACGTCGAATGGTTCGATGATGACACCTTCGACATGATAAAGATTAAAAACCCTGTACCCGGCCCATGGCAAGCGGTGGGGCAGGTAATGCCTGAAAGCCGCGTGATGGTGATTTCAGAAATAGAATTGCATGCCGACCCGTTGCCTGCGGTCATATTCTCTGGAGAAGTGCTTAAGCAAACGGCTTATCTTACCAATGGTGGCAAACCCATCGATTATTCGCAGTTCCGTGATGTAGTGGATGTGTCCATTGAGTTGCGCAGTACGAATAACCCTAATTACGATAATTTCGGCGCTAACGTCGAACAAATTGCTCGTTTCGAAGACAACGGTCGTGGAATGGACGAGGCGCCGGAGGACGGCGTTTTTACCGGTCAGTTTAATCTGGCAATCCCTGCCGGCGAATGGCGCCCAGTATTCACCGTAAGCACACCGATGTTTTCCCGGGAGCAAGTTGACCCGGTCATTATGTTACATAAAAACCCGGTTACCATGCGTGAAGTGCTGAACGATGGCCAACAGGGTTATCACGATCTTTATATAGATGTGGTAAGAGACCAAATCGATATAGAGTCGTTATTAATAGACGGTAAGGTACGGTTCCCTAATGGAGACGTGCAGAATTTCTCAATTACCGAGCCATCCCCAGAACCCAGGCTACATCGCATATTAGCCTACGGTGAGGGCTTGTTCAGGGTGAAAATTACTGCCTATGCCACTACGGTAGATGGCAGAGACGTGATCCTTGATGTGCCTGAGTATACTTTTCGTGGAGAAGCACCAGACAGTGCCGAGGAAGGCGACGGCAGCGATGCGCCTGTCGATCTCGAAGCGCAGCTGATGGATAAAATGAACGCGCCCGAAATGCCAGTAACACCACCTGAAGAGCAGGGGATGGATGATGCGACACTTTATTTGCTCATCGGCGCAGTCAACGGCGGTATCATTTTAATTGGCGCGATTGTGGTGATTATTATCATCTGGCGACGAAAACGCGCGGCGAAGAAGTTGGCCATTAAAGACGACCAAACTTCGGCGACTGCAGAACCCGTTGAAAAGAAACCGGGATTTCTGGCGGGTTTACTGGCTAAGTTCAAGAAAAAGAAAGAACCCGACGCCAGTAGCGACTAAATCGGTACTGTTCGAGGCGCATTAAAAGTAAAGCTTATACATCTGTTTCTCAGTGAAAATGCTGCTCTGGTAGTCTATTTGATTTATATTGCAGCATTGTGGCGATTATTCAGTCAAACGGAACGAATTGACCTACTTTATCGAAAAAAACCGTTGACTCGACCATAGGGAATACGTATTATCTGCGCCGCAGTCAGGGCAGAGACTTGAATAAAGATTCTGCAAGCTGCTGAAAAAATTGAAAAAAGTGGAGCGGTAGTTCAGTTGGTTAGAATACCGGCCTGTCACGCCGGGGGTCGCGGGTTCGAGTCCCGTCCGCTCCGCCACTTTCAATAGCAAAACTAATATGGTTCTTCGGAGCGGTAGTTCAGTTGGTTAGAATACCGGCCTGTCACGCCGGGGGTCGCGGGTTCGAGTCCCGTCCGCTCCGCCATTTAGTTTCGCGCCTTCTCTTGTGTGGAGCGGTAGTTCAGTTGGTTAGAATACCGGCCTGTCACGCCGGGGGTCGCGGGTTCGAGTCCCGTCCGCTCCGCCATTCGAGAGTTCAGAACAAAAATGCCGTTGGAGCGGTAGTTCAGTTGGTTAGAATACCGGCCTGTCACGCCGGGGGTCGCGGGTTCGAGTCCCGTCCGCTCCGCCATTTCCCTTCTCGCTTTATCTTTTATTTCCAACCTCGTTAGTAATCATATTTTCCTTCTAAAATACGTCTTCGTTATTGAGTCTATTCACCAATTTATCTCGCTATCTTTTTGATAATTTGTAAAACTCCGTTGCTCATATCAAAATATAAGTCATTAAGGAGCGGGCAAGTGCCAGCTGCATTTTTAAGATGCTGCATTCTTTTCATTAGCATAGCAGCCACATTGTGGTGTACAGACGTTCTTGCTCACGGTGTTGATAACAACACTCGCGCTTTCCTTCAGCAGAATGAAGGCATTCAATTTATCCCGTTCCTTTATATCGGCGCAAAACACATGGTGACCGGTTACGATCACCTGCTATTCTTACTCGGCGTCATATTCTTTTTATATCGCAGTAAAGAAATCCTGCTTTTTGTTACCTTATTCACCATCGGCCACAGCACCACCTTGTTACTCGGTGTGCTGATGCACATTCAGGTTAATGCGTACCTCATCGATGCCATCATCGGTTTATCTGTTGTTTACAAAGGTTTTGATAATTTGGGTGGCTTTAAACGTTGTTTTAATTGGCAACCCGACGCCCGCGTGGCGGTTTTTATCTTTGGTTTATGTCATGGTTTCGGACTGGCAACTAAACTGCAAGAATTCGAACTGTCTGATAATGGCCTGTTTGCGAACCTCGTTGCTTTTAACCTCGGTGTGGAAGTAGGGCAATTCAGCGCGTTGGCTGTAATTTTGATTTTGATCACTGCCTGGCGTAAGTTGCCGTCTTTTCAACGTTTTGCAACTACCACCAATACACTGCTAATGAGTGCCGGGCTTATGCTTATGGGTTACCAGCTTACCGGCTATTTCCTCAGTTAACGTACAGAGAGCATCATGGAACATACCGTTAGTTCAAAAACATTGATTAAAGCATCATCAACCGCATTGCTCCTCGCTGCGATAACTCTAATGACCGTTATTCTTCCTGCTGAGTACAACATTGACCCTTCTGGCATAGGTAAAGCACTTGGGCTTACTGTATTAGCGGGAAATGACGAAATATCTCGGCCTTTGCAAAGTGAAGATGAGATAGCAGTCAGCGATACCTTTGAGGTAATTAATGTTACCGTTCCGGCAGGAAAGGGCGTGGAGTATAAATTTTCGATGCCACAGTACGCGAAAATGACTTACGAATGGATAACTGATGGGACACCATTGTATTTCGACTTACACGGCGAGCCAGAGGGCGACACCACGGGATATTTTGAGAGTTACGCGATATCCACTTCCACCGAAATGAAAGGAAGCTTTACTGTGCCTTTTGCGGGGAGTCATGGTTGGTATTGGCGGAACTACAGTGGGGAACCCGTGGTGGTTAAACTCTATGTGAAAGGTCAGTACATGGTTATCGGATTAAAACAGTAAATCAAATTTGAAGAAAACGGCCGCGCTGAGCGGTTTTCTCCCTACTGTTCTGCAATTTAAACGCTTCTTTGTTTGCCATTCATCACAGGCGCGATAGTATCTGCACTGTCAGAAACGAAATTAGAAGCGCTAAATAAATGGAAGCATTACTCGCCTGTCGCGGGATCACAAAAATCTATCACGACGGACAGACTGACACGCCTGTACTGTCAAACGTATCCTTATCTGTAAAACCATCTGAACATGTTGCTATTCTTGGCAGTTCGGGCTCCGGTAAAAGCACATTACTCCACATACTGGGTGGTTTAGACAAGCCAACGGAAGGTGAAGTGTGGTTTGAAGGAAAATCGATTACTTCGATGAAATCGGCGCAACTTGCTGCGCTGAGAAACCAGAAAATCGGGTTTATCTATCAGTTTCATCACTTGTTACCTGAATTCACCGCACTGGAAAACACGGCTATGCCACTGTTGATAGGTGGCGAAAGTCCGGCTAACGCAACGAAGCAAGCCGAGGAAATACTTGAAAAAGTAGCACTGTCTCATCGCATGCAGCACAAACCTTCTGCGCTGTCTGGTGGTGAACGTCAGCGTGTAGCCATTGCGCGCGCCTTGGTGAACCGTCCTGCTTTGGTGCTGGCCGATGAGCCAACTGGCAATCTCGACAATAAAACCGGTGAGCAGATCTATCAGCTACTCACATCACTCAGTGAAAGTTTAGGTACCAGCTTTGTGGTAGTAACACACGATAACGCTCTAGCTGCGCGAATGGACCGTATTCTACGCATCAAAGATGGCGTGCTTCATGGGGAGGCTAGCGCTTGAGTCTTGCGTGGCAATTAGCCTCTCGTTTTCGCCGGGCTAAACAGACAAACGGCTATATCTCGTTTATTTCATTCTCTTCAACACTGGGGATTGGTCTCGGTTGTTTTGTACTCATTGTGCTGCTATCAATCATGAACGGCTTTGAACGTGAGCTTTTAAACCGGATTTTAGCCGTCATTCCTCACGGCGAACTTTATTCAGTAAACAGTGAAGGGATCCGCGATTGGAAAAGCGAAATCGCGTTGTTGGAACAAGATGACAGAGTCGAAAGCATTGAGCCCTACACCCGAATTACTGGCATGTTACAGCACAAAGGGAATCTGCGAGCTGTAGAACTCACCGGACTTGATATGAGCCGGGCGAGTCACGATCGTTGGCTAAATCAGGTCTCGGCTGAAGATTGGCAACAATTCAAGGCAGACGAAGATTCAGTGCTGATTGGTCAGGGTCTGATGGACAAGCTTGAACTCGAAGCGGGAGATCGCATTAGCGTACTCATTCCTACCGCCACGGAAGATTTGTCGTTTAAAGCGCCGCATCTCATGCACCTCACTGTGGCTGGCAGGCTCAAAGTAGGCGGTGAAATGGATAATTATCTGGCTATGATGCACCTGGCCACAGCCTCGACGGAATCCGGTGTCACCACCGGTGCACAGGGTTTGCGTTTCATGCTTAAAGATCCTTACAGCGCTTATGAAACGATGCGGGATATTGGGTATAACTTTGACCAACCCGTGTATATTTCGTATTGGATGCGTACCCAAGGGCACTTATACAACGACATTCAACTGGTGCGTGTTGTTGTGATGATTGCGCTGACGCTGGTGATTGCGGTGGCCTGTTTTAATATTGTTTCCACACTGGTTATGTCGGTGCGCGAAAAGCAGGGGGCAATTGCTATTCTTCGTACCATGGGAGCGCCTGACAGCCTGATTCGCCGTACCTTTATGATGCAAGGCATGATTAACGGTGTCATTGGCATTGTGTGCGGTACGGTAGCGGCGGTGGTGATTGCTCCGAATCTGTCAGCCATTGTCGCAACTATCGAGTCGTGGACGGGCATTACACTGCTTTCCGGCGATATCTATTTTATTGACTTTTTGCCTTCGGAACTGCAATGGACTGATGTCATTCTTACGGTCGTAGTGGCATTTACACTTTGCTTGCTGGCAACCTGGTATCCGGCAAGACGGGCTGTGAATGTTGATCCTGCCCAGGCACTGAACCGCTAACAGTTCGAATTGAATAAAAAAAAGGGGCGCATTGGTAAAATGCACCCCTTTTCTTTTTGAATCATCTAATTAGCTGTTTTTATCAAAGTGCTCGAAGTCGATGTTTTCTTCTTTTGTACCGGCATCTGGGTCGTTGAACACGGCTTCATCAAGCTCGCCTTCACTTTTTGCTACCACACAAGACACCATGCAATCGCCGGTGATATTAACCGCTGTGCGGGTCATATCGAGTAAGCGGTCGACACCAATGATAAGTGCGATTCCCTCAACTGGCAGGTTAACTTGTTGGAGTACCATTGCCAGCATAATAAGGCCAACACCAGGCACACCTGCGGTACCCACCGAGGCTAACGTGGCGGTAAACACAACCATGATGTAATCGCCAAGGGTTAAATCGACACCGTAAACTTGCGCGATAAACACGGTTGCCACACCTTGCATAATGGCGGTGCCATCCATGTTAATGGTTGACCCCAGCGGCAGGGTGAAAGATGAAACCGATTTACCCACACCCAGTTTGTTGCGTGCGGTTTCCATGGTCACTGGCAAGGTGGCACTGCTGCTTGATGTGGTAAAGGCAAATAAGGCAGCATCACGCATTTTCTTGAGCATGATAACAGGGTTGAGACCGGTCGCGAGTTTCAGCATGACGGAGTAGGTTACAATGCCATGCAAAATAAGCACGACAATCACCAGGAAGAAATATTTCGCTAAACTTCCTAACATTTCAGCACCAATGGTGCTAAACAGTTTCGCCATCAATACAAACACACCGTACGGTGCAAGATTCATAATAATCGTCACCAAGCGCATGATGATTGTATTCAAATCTTCAAATACTGCGCCCAAACGCTTACCAGCATCGCCAGTCATTGCCATTGCAACGCCGAACAGCACGGCAAAGATAATAATTTGTAGCATGTTGCCTTCCGCCATCGACTTAATCGGGTTGGTGGGGAACATGTTGATAATCACCTGACTGAAAGTCGGTGCTTCTTTGGCGACATAGGTTGCATCGGTGGGCATTGACACGCCGCTACCCGGACTTACCACTAATCCCAGACCGATAGCCAGTGTAATTGCGATGGCGGTTGTGAGTATATATAACGATACGGATTTGAGGCCTAATCGACCCAGTTTACTGGGGTCGGTTAAACTGCATGTACCGCATACAAGCGAGATAAACACTAGTGGTACCACTAACATTTTCAAGCTGGCGATGAAGATGGCGCCGACAGTTGAGAATATACCATCTACTAAAAAGGTATACGTGGAAAACTCGAAGCCGAATATCGAAAAGCGTAAATCTCCGCTATCATCGAACAGAAGCTGAAGTAATGCGCCGGTAATGATTCCGGCACCCATGCCGATAAAGATTCTGGCTGTCAAACTTAGCTTTTTAGAAGATTGAGACATGAAGGTTCCCTAACATCAGATGTTTCTTGATTTTGTTATTGCGCTAGTTTGCCAGAATCTTATCAGATTGAAATGAGAAATATTTCAGTAATGTCATTTACTAGAGGTCCAGGAAGACAACTATGAAAACACTTTCCAAGTCTCTGACGTTGTTCAGTATGCTGTTAATGTTATTTGCCTGCGGAGGCGGCGGGGGCTCACTTGAGCGCGAAACCAGCAGCGGTAACACCGGCGGAGACACGGGCACCACCACAGATCCCACTTATACAGTAACGCTTTCGCTTACCGATCAGGCAGGCGAAACCGACCGTGATTTATCTTCAGAAAATCCGCTGACTCTTACAGCGACGGTGGTGGATCAAGACGGCGCAGCATTAGCTGATGCCCTGGTTACTTTTTCCCTATCCAATGAAAACCTGGCTTCGTTTAGCAACGATACCGGTACCGCCAGAACGGATGATGCCGGTGTAGCAACCATCAACTTGACCGCCAGCACCGCCAGTGGCGATGGCCAGATTACGGCAACAACGCCTGATGGCACCACAGGCACGACGACGTTTTCGGCAACAGGTACAGGCGCAACGTCAGACAACTATACGGTGGCACTATCGTTAGCCAATGCTGGAGGGGAAGCTGACCGTGATTTATCTTCTGAAAATCCGCTCACCCTTAATTTTACGGCGGTAAATGCTAGCGGTAATCCGTTAACTGACGCACTCATCACCTTTACCCTGTCAAATGACGATATTGCACAGTTTTCTAACGATACGGGCACTGCTAGAACTAACGACAGCGGCGAAGCGACGATTGGATTGCTCGTGGGTTCTTCCGCGGGCGATGGCCAAGTTACTGCTACCTTGCCGGATGGGTCTACTCAAACCACCACATTTTCTTCTGCGGGCGCCTCTGTTGTCACTGAAGTGCCAGCTGAAATGGAGTTTTATGCCTCTTCAGTGCTTTTACCCTCAAGTGGCTCTGATAGCGTCGAACTGATCGCTTTGGTTAAAAACTCACAAAGTGTGCTCATGGAAGGCGTTGAAGTGAGCTTTTCTGCTCCTGCATCCGCAGGCGTAGAAATTCAGCAAGTAGACGATGCCACGCTGGAAAATGGTACTGCTTCAGCATTACTGAGCACCAGTAATAATGCAGGTAACCGCTTTGTCACCGTAACCGCTACAGCAGGCGATGTAGTGCGCACCATTGAAATTGAAATAGACGGTACAGAAGTCACCATTAATGGTTCTCGTTCAATTACGATTAACGATTCTGCGACCCTTACACTTCGTGTTCAGGACTCTGATGGCACAAACATTCCAAACCAATCTATCTCACTAAGTACAGATATCGGCACGCTGTCTGCGACAGAAGTGACCACAGGCACCAATGGCCAGGCGTCCGTTACCTATACAGGTTCTGAATCTGGTACGGCGACAATTTCAGGTGCTGCACTGGGGTCAACAACAACATTTACGATTACTGTTCAAGAGGATGATTTTGCTTTTACAACAGTGCCAACCGAGGAAGTACCGGTAGCGCCAGATGATGCTTATGAAGCCGGTGATTACACCACCTTGACCGTTTCCTGGAGTAAAGACAACGCCGTTTTTGCCGGTGGCAACGTGACTTTCACAGCATCACGAGGCGATATTCGCCCTGGTGACGAAACCGGCACCACTGATGCTTCAGGCGAAATCTCATTCGACATCGCGTCGACGAATGCTGGTGTTGCTGAAATTACCGCAACCGGTAATGATGGTGCAGGTAACGAAGTCACGGCAACGGTTGAAATAGAATTTATCGCCACCGACGCTCACATCATGTACGTTGATGCATCACCGGATATCATTGGTCCTGATGGTCAAACAAGTACGATTTCTGCTGTTGTCCGTGATCCGGCAGGTAATCTAGTTAAAAACAAGGTGGTTAGTTTTAATGTAAATGATACTAGCACCGGTACGATTTCACCTTCGCAAGCCACCACTGACAGTAACGGTATCGCTTCTACTGTATTCACATCTGCAGCAGTAACCAGTGAAGAATTTGTACTAATCACCGCGACTGTAATAGATGAGCCAGAAGTGACGGCACAGGTTTCAATGACAGTGGGAAATCGTGCGTTTGATGTGTCAATTGGCACGGGTAACCTGATCCAGTCTCCAGATGACACAACTTACTTAAAAGAATTTGCGGTGTTTGTAGCTGACTCGGCAGGTAGACCTATTGAAGGTGTTTCTCTCACGGCTTCTATTGCTCCAGTACCTTTTGTAGAAGGTGGCAACTACTACCGTGGTACATGGGTTTGGGTTGAACCGAGGTGGATAGTAGGTATTCTTGATGAAAACGATGAAGTTTCTGCGGGATACACATCCATCTGTGCAAATGAAGACATCAACGACAACGGCATGTTGGATTATGAGGAAGATGCAAACGAAGACAGTTTTTTAACCCCTGGGATTGTTGGTACCGTCTCTTTCGAAGGTGGTATTGATGAAACGGACGCGAATGGCCAGGCTACGCTGCAATTACGTTATCCAAGAGCGTACGGGCAATTCTATGAGGCTAATATTACTGTATTTGCTCAGTCAACTGGCAGCGAATCAAAAGCTAGTATGTACTACAAATATGGCGTGGCATCGGATGACTTAACAAATCTAGATGTACCTCCGCCTTCAAGTCCATTTGGTACTAGTCTGCCTGATGACCCGAATGACCGTTTCACAAGAATCGTGTTCTGCGGAGCTAATTAATAAGGTAAGAAAAAAGCCGGGTCACTTCACAGTGCCCCGGCTTTGTTTTATCTGCTGTTCATTGAACGGAATATTTAGCCCTGCTGGAACGGATAAACCGAACCTAACTGCATGATCTGGGTGAGTTCATCTAATGCTGTGCGGCTTTCAATAAGCAACTGCGGGTCGCGTAAATCCTGTTCGGATAAGCGATCGCGATAATGCTTGTCTACCCACTGATTTAAACGGGCAAATAGCGCGTTGTTCATCAATGTATTCGGGTTAGTTGCTGCAAGCTGTTGGTCATTCATCGCCACACGTAAGCGCAGACACGCAGGACCACCGCCATTACGCATGCTCTGTTTTACGTCAAAGAACTTCACTTCCTTAATTGGGGAGCCCAGCGTGGTAAGGGTTTTCAGGTACTCTGAAACCGCCGCATTTTCTTCACATTCTGAGGGCGCGATAATGGCCATATGCCCTTCAGGAAGAGTAATGATCTGCGTGTTGAACAGGTAAGTGCTTACCGCATCCTGAACAGAAACCGCACTGGTGGGCACTTCGATAAAGTGCAATGGGTTATCGCCAAATTTAGCTTTGATTTCATCGAGTACCGCAGGCGTATTTAAGAACGCTTGCTGGTGATAAAACAGTACGTTTTGGTTACCCACAGAAATAACGTCGTTGTGGAATACGCCTTGGTCAATCACATCAGGATTTTGCTGAATATAAACAACACGTTGCTCATCGAGACCATGCAGACGGGCTACGGCTTGGCAAGCTTCCATTGTTTGGCGAGCAGGGTAGCGTGTCGGCGCCGGTTTACTGCTGTCGAAGGCGTATCGTCCGTATACAAAAAGTTCTACTCCCGATTCGCCATACTGCGAGCACAAACGCGTGTGATTCGCAGCACCTTCATCACCAAAATGTTCATTATCTGGTAGGTGTTTATGATGAGCAAAATGGGCCGTATCGGCAAAGGTGGCCTTTAAAATATTGCCAGTGACTTCAGGTTCTAACGAACGGTGAAATTTGTTGGTCAGGTTCGCTGGGGTGAAGTGAATTTTGCCGTCGGCTGTATCTGCGCCAGGTGATACGGTGGCCGCATTTGCGGTCCACATACTTGAAGCCGAACAACACGCAAGAAAGACCTGTGGCGCTTGTTTGGCGGCTTTCTCTAACACCTCTGCATCGGTGCCAGAAAAGCCAAGACGACGGAGCATGGCCATGTCTGGGCGTTCCTGTGGCGCGAGTACACCTTGTTGCATACCCATATCAGCCAGCGCTTTCATTTTTGCCAGACCTTGCTTGGCCGCTTCCTTTGGATTGCTCACAGCATTGGCATTGCTTTGCGATGCCACGTTGCCGACAGATAGTCCCGCATAATTGTGGGTGGGGCCTACCAGGCCGTCAAAGTTTACTTCGAATTGCTGCATATTTTCGCCTCTTAACTCATAGATTTCCGTTTCTTACCGATGCTTGCTTGAATTTGAGCGATTCACCCTGATAATGCAGGCAGAGCAACGGATAAAGCGGGTTTTCTGGCTATTGGATTGGCGGCATTATACGGTTTTTACTAGGCTTGCCAACGTCGCAGGTTAAATTATGAACAGTTTGTGGCGGTATTTGAAGCAAGCGACAGAATAACTATTAAGAAGATCTTGTTTTCCATTCACTTTGTAGATATATGTTAAAAAAAGAAAGGGTAGTGCACCATCGCCACTCACTACACCTAAATATTCATTGAGACGATTTAAGTCTCTGATTACGAACAGGTTTAATCAATTTTTATGGCAAAATCACTGGTTATTGTCGAGTCACCAGCAAAAGCTAAAACGATAAATAAATATCTCGGTAAAAATTTTATCGTAAAATCTTCTGTTGGCCACGTTCGCGACCTGCCTACTAAGGCGGTGGGTAACGTCGAACCGAAAAAACCGGCAAAAGAACTAAAAACGATGAGCGACAAAGCGCGGGAAGAATATCTGCGCAAACACGAGTACCGCAAACTGGTCGATCGCATGGGCGTCGATCCAGAAGCCGACTGGCATGCCCACTACCAGGTATTGCAGGGAAAAGAGAAAGTCGTTAACGAACTTAAAAAGCTGGCGAAAGATGCTGACACTGTCTATCTCGCAACGGATTTGGACCGCGAAGGGGAGGCTATCGCCTGGCACCTGCGGGAACTTCTGGGTGAGAAAAACAAAACGTATCAGCGTGTAGTTTTCAACGAAATCACCAAAAACGCCATTCAGGAAGCCTTCTCTCATCCTGGTGAATTGAATCTTGACCGCGTGAATGCGCAGCAAGCCCGCCGTTTCCTTGATCGGGTTGTAGGGTTCATGGTGTCGCCACTGTTGTGGAAAAAGATTGCCCGTGGCTTGTCAGCTGGTCGTGTACAGTCGGTCGCCGTGCGGTTGGTGGTTGAGCGTGAGCGCGAAATTAAGGCTTTTGTACCGGAAGAGTTCTGGGATATTCATGCCGATGTTACCGCAAGCAAGGCACAGCAACTGCGTATGCTGGTGGCCCGCTACCAGGACCAGCCTTTCAAGCCGAAGAACAAACAAGAAGCGGATACGGCGGTTGGCCATTTAGAAAATGCCTCGTACCTGGTGGAAAGTCGCGAATCCAAACCAACGCAGAGCAAGCCTTCCGCGCCATATATTACATCTACGTTGCAGCAGGCGGCGAGTACCCGCCTGGGTTTCGGTGTTAAGAAAACCATGATGCTGGCTCAGCGTTTGTATGAAGCCGGTCACATTACCTATATGCGTACCGACTCCACAAACCTGAGTCAGGAAGCGTTGGATAATTGCCGCGCTTACATCGACGAGAATTTCGGTGCTAAGTATCTGCCAGCCTCGCCAATCCGCTACGGCAGTAAGGAAGGCGCTCAGGAAGCTCACGAAGCGATTCGTCCTTCAAGCGTGAAAGTACAGGCAGCATCTCTGAAAGACATGGAGAGAGACGCACAGCGCTTGTATGAGCTTATTTGGCGTCAGTTTGTTGCATGTCAGATGACAAACGCTAAATACGATGCCACAACGATTCGTGTTGCCGCTGGCGATTATGAATTAACGGCAAAAGGTCGCGTCCTTAAATTCGACGGTTGGACTAAGGTACAACCGCAAATTCGCAAGAAAGGCGAAGAAGAATTATTACTACCCGATGTAAAGCAGGGCGATACCCTGGATCTTAAAGCGCTAGATCCAAAACAGCACTTTACTAAACCTGTTGCCCGCTTTAACGAAGCGTCGCTGGTTAAAGAATTGGAAAAGCGTGGTATTGGCCGTCCATCTACGTACGCGAGCATCATTTCTACTATTCAGGATCGCGGCTACGTGCGTCTTGAAAACAAGCGTTTCTATGCTGAGAAAATGGGTGAAATCGTTAACGATCGTCTGATGGAAAACTTCGACGATCTGATGAGTTACGACTTTACCGCGAACATGGAACAGCACCTCGACGATATCGCCGAAGGAAAAGAAAACTGGAAGCAAGTGCTTAACAGCTTCTACACCGACTTCTACGGCAAACTGCTAAAAGCAGAGAAAGATGCCGATGAAGGTGGTATGCGTCCTAATCAGGCGGTGCCTGCAGGTATTTCCTGTGACAAATGTGGCCGCGAAATGAATGTAAGAACGGCATCCACAGGGGTTTTCCTGGGCTGTTCTGGTTACAATTTGCCGCCGAAAGAACGTTGTACTAACACCATGAACCTGACGCCAGGTGAAGAAGTGGTGAAGGTCGACAACGAAGAGGAAATGGAAACCGAAGCGCTGCGTGCCAAGCGTCGCTGTGACATCTGTGGTACCGCCATGGACAGCTATCTGGTTGACGAAAAACGTAAGCTGCATGTTTGTGGTAACACACCAACTTGTCCGGGTACCTTTGTTGAGGAAGGTACATTCAAAATTAAAGGCTACGACGGCCCAGTTATTGAGTGCGATAAGTGTGGCAGTGACATGGAGCTGAAAAACGGCCGTTTCGGTAAATATTTTGGTTGTACCAGCGAAGAGTGTAAGAATACCCGTAAATTACTGCGTAACGGTGAAGCCGCGCCACCGAAGGAAGATCCAGTAGATTTACCCGAGCTTCCCTGCGAAAAATCTGACGCGCATTTCGTACTGCGAGATGGTGCATCAGGTATTTTCTTAGCGGCCCATAATTTCCCTAAATCCAGGGAGACCCGTGCGCCGAAAGTGGAAGAACTTGCTCGCTTCCGTGACAGAATTTCGCCGAAATTCCAATATCTGGCCGATGCGCCTAAAGCTGATCCAGACGGTAATTTAGCCATTGTTCGCTTTAGCAGAAAGACAAAACAGCAGTATGTCATGTCTGAAAACAGCGAGGGTAAATCTACAGGCTGGTCTTCATGGTATGAAGGTGGCAAGTGGGTCGATCAGGACAAGAAAAAGAAGTAGGTGATTCGTGGCTTCATTACAAGATCAACTATTGAAAGCGGGTTTGGCGAACAAAAGTTCAGCCAAACAAGCCCGGGCGGATAAGCGCAAAAAACAAAAGCTGAAAAATAAAAATCAGCACGTTGAAGCGGATGCCGCCAAAATTGCTGCCGAACAAGCAGCGGAAGAGAAAAAAGCGAAAGACCGCGCCCTGAATGCTGAACAGCAACAAGAGCGCGAAAAGCGTTCGGTGATAGCGCAAATTAAACAGCTTATTAATGTGAATAAGCAGGAGCGTAAAGGCGACGTGGTATTAAACTTCACTCACGACAATGTGGTAAAACGCATGTACGTGAGTGAGGAAATGCATCGTCAGGTCACCAAAGGCCGCTTGGTTGTGGTGTTACTCGATGAAGCATACGAGTTGGTACCAACACCCGTTGCAGATAAAATTGCGCAACGTGACGAGAGCTTTGTGATTTATCGCGCCGATCTCGATACCAAAGACGTCGACGGTAAACAGGAAGACGAAGAAGACTGGTATGCGGATTATGAAATTCCTGACGATTTAACCTGGTAGAGGTTCAATCGACGGGTATTCATCGCCTCGTCTTTGTTTACTGATTCGTTACAACCATTCTCAATTTATAACAGGCTACTCAGTGCGATTTGACACGCATCGCTGAGTGGCCTGTTTAGTTTCCAGTGGTCTGGACTCCAACCGGCCAGAAATCGGTAGAAATCTGCGCACGCAAGGTTGTATAAACCTCGCCATTCAGCGATTAATTTTGAAGCGTCCACCGAGGGGTGTTTTCTGCTTAATGCCTGCTGCAATGCGTTAAAATAAACATTGAGGCAGTGTGCTGTTGCATCGCGCTGTTCCTGCTCAGACAACGCACTACCTATAAAATAGGCCACATCTTTCACACCCACACCGTAACCTGTGTACTGAAAGTCTACTGCTGCACAGTGTGATAAATCATCGGTGAAACAAAAATTCGCGACTTTGGCATCGCCATGCAGTAGCGTTTGATATTTTGCATTTTTCAGAGTGTTGGCAATGGCTGATGCCTTGTCTTTTAGCTCCCCGGCTTCCATCGCATGCCATTCATCCTGTCGGGTATTCAAATGCCAATATGTCCCTTCTTCCCATACATGTTCGTCTTTCAGGCCCAGGAAGCTGGCGTGAAATTCAGCCAACCAGATAAGTACTACTTCACACTGTGCTGTTGATAAAACGCTTTCACGACGATTGAATCCGGCTGCATCTAAATCTTCGAGGATTATTAAGTGGGAATCCTGTTCCTGACATCCGCCTGCATAAACGGGAACCCGACACTGGCTATCTGTGTGCTTTTGCAAATGCTTATAAAAATAGTGTTCAACTTCAAACGATCGCAACTTTCGTTCGTGAGATGCAGATGTTTTCCACCCCTTTGGATGAGACGATGCCTGCTCTGGCTTTACACATTTAATGACAACGGGTTCATGGCTTTGTACTGAAAACGCACGGAAACATGCGCCGTAGCCGCTCCAAAGTGTTTGAATATGTTGTGGCTTTTCGAACTCTAGATCAGAAACTTGATTTAGCCAGTTCAGGAAGGGTAAAAGAGGGCTATTAGACATACTACTCACTTTGACAAACAAATAAAAAAAGCCGTACTGCTAAGAGTACGGCCTTATCACGTTTATTCAACTGTTAAGGTAATTATACCTCGGCAGTTTCCTCCGCTGTTTCTGCTTTGCTCTGACCTGGCAATGTCATGCCTGCAGAGGCAGAAGATGTTGCCTGGCTCATTGATGCGGCTTTGCCCGAAACAATCAGGGCAGGGCGAGCATCATCTGCTTTTGCCGTCAATGCAACATCATTGAATACGGCATCAACAGACGCAGGTAACGTCATCGGATGAGAAACGTGCTTACGACCACGGCTGGAAGTTGCAACGAAAGTAGCTTGGGCTTTTTCTGCTACCACCGGTTTCTCAGCTTCTGCTTTTACTTCAGGTTCAGCAATTTCTGGCGCAGCTGTAGCTTCTTCTGCAGGGGCTTCAACTTCGTTAACTTCAGTTGTGGCTTCAGGTTCTGCTTCAACGACTGCAGACGGCGCAGCTTGTTCCGCTTTATCTGCGACAGGCGCTTCTTCAACTGCTTCGGTTTTAGCTTCCGCTTCAGCATTGTCGTTCAGGTTAATTTCTACCTGTTCTGGCGACACATCCGCAGAAACCACTTTATCACCTTCAACCCGCACGCGTGGTTTAGCTGATTTAGGCTTCTCTTCAGTCTCAGGATGAGCAAGTTCAAAATTAAGCTGGTCTTGCGCAGGCGCATCAGCAACCGCTTCTTTAATGTTGTCTTGTTTTTCCGGAACTTCAGTGTTCGCAGGCTTGCTGTCGTCAGAAACAGTGCTAGTCGATTCAGCGTTGACTGTTTCTTCAGCTTGCGCAGTCACGACAGGAGCCACAGAGACATCATTTTGCTCGTTGTTTTCAGCAGCGCTTGATTGCTCTGCATCATCAACAGGCGTTTGCTCTTTCTTACGGCGTTGACCGGCAGCACGAACATGACGTGGAGAACGGCGTGAACGTCCACGGCTTTCGCGTTTCTGACCCGCTTCTTCACCATTTGTCGCGTCTGTTGTCGTTTCACCTTCCACTGTTACAGCAGATTTTTCCTGAGTTTCAGTCACTTCAGGTGCTTTATGCTCTTCAACGTTTGGCGCGTCAGTGGTTTTTACTTCTGAAACTGCGTCAACCGGTGTAGGTTTAGCTTCTGCTGCAACAGCTGGCATCTCTTCCGAATTCTGAGTGTTTTGCGCATCATCTTTATTTACCCGAACACTACGGCGCTTGTCACGACGCTTACGACGCTCTGCAACCTGCTTCTTACGTTCTGGCTGCTCCTGATTGTCGTTAGCATTGTTGTCAGTGTTTTCCACAGCGGCATTCTGCTGCTCAGGTTTACTCTGCTTGTCTTCCTGAGGCTTACGACGGCTCTTAGGACGATTACGCTTATCATCCTGACGCTTCTGTTGCGACTTGTTTTCATCGTTTACATTGCGATCATTGCGGTCGTTACGCTCACCACGCTCGTTGTTATCAGACTGCTGCTTTCCACCACGGCGGTTACGGTTGTTGCGTGGCTTGCGGTTGTCCTTATTACGAGGCGGTCGCGAAGATGTCTTTTTCTCAGTCGACTCTTCCTTAACTTCTTCTTTCTCGTCACTACCCAGAATGGATGAAATCCACTTACCCAGTTTGGTAAACAGGTTGCCACCACTGGACGCTGGCGGAGTTTGTGGCGCGGCTGGGGTAGGAGCGGCAGCAACAGGGGGAGGTGGTGCCTGAGTCGGCGCGACTAAGCCCTTCAGTGCCGGTTCTTCACGTTTTGCAGGCTGGGCTACTGGCTGATACTTTTCCGTTTCATCCGGCTCTTTCAGTTCAACATCGTAGCTGGCGTCGGTGATGATTTCATCAGGACGGTGACGAATCACTTCATAATGCGGCGTTTCCAGATGCGGATTCGGGATCAGCAACAGTGAAACACCGTGACGTTTTTCAATCACGTTAACGGACTTACGCTTTTCATTAAGCAAGTAAGTCGCTACCGGTACGGGTAACTGAGCTTCAATCTGACCGGTGTTATCTTTAATGCTCTCTTCTTCGATAATACGCAGGATAGACAGTGCCAGAGACTCAGTACCACGAATTGTACCGTGACCAGAACAGCGAGGGCACACATGGTGCGCAGATTCGCCCAAAGACGGACGAAGACGCTGACGTGACATTTCCAACAGACCAAAACGCGAGATACGGCCTAACTGAACACGAGCTCGGTCGGAACGCACTGCGTCTTGCATACGTTTTTCTACTTCACGCTGATGGCGCACTGGGGTCATATCGATGAAGTCGATAACCACTAAGCCACCTAAATCCCGAAGACGTAACTGACGGGCAATCTCGTCGGCGGCTTCAAGGTTGGTGTTCAGTGCGGTTTCTTCAATATCGCCACCTTTGGTTGCGCGGGCAGAGTTGATATCGATAGAGGTAAGCGCTTCGGTAGGGTCGATAACAATTGAACCACCGGACGGCAAACGCACTTCACGCTGGAATGCGGATTCAATTTGGCTTTCGATTTGGTAATGGCTGAACAGCGGCACATCGCCTTTGTACAGTTTTACGCGGTTTGCGAAATCAGGGCGAACCAGTTCAATATGCTGCAGTGCCTGCTCATAAATGCTGGTTTTATCAATCAGAATTTCGCCAATGTCACGGCGCAGGTAATCGCGAATTGCGCGAACAATAACATTACTTTCCTGATGGATAAGGAAAGGTGCTGCACGATTTTCAGCAACTTCAGAAATGGCGTCCCAATGCTTAAGTAGAACCCGTAAATCCCATTCAAGTTCTTCATAAGATTTACCTACACCTGCTGTACGAACTATTAAGCCCATACCGTCTGGCAAGTCGAGGCGGCTTAGTGAATCTTTCAGATCGTTACGTTCGTCACCTTCAATACGACGTGAAATACCACCGGCACGAGGGTTATTTGGCATCAGTACCAGGTAACTACCTGCTAATGACAGGAAAGTCGTCAGGGCGGCGCCTTTCTGGCCTCGCTCTTCTTTATCAATTTGAACGATAACTTCCTGGCCTTCCTTGATCACTTCTTTGATGTTTGGACGGCCTTCGAATTTGTAACCTTTCGGGAAGTAAGTGCGGGCAATTTCTTTTAGAGGGAGGAAACCATGACGTTCTGCACCGTAGTCTACAAAGGCAGCTTCGAGGCTTGGCTCAACACGGGTAATCTTACCCTTGTAAATGTTGGCTTTCTTTTGCTCATGCCCGGGGCTTTCTATATCAAGATCATATAACCGTTGCCCATCTACCAGGGCAACGCGCAACTCTTCTTGCTGAGTTGCGTTAATCAACATTCTTTTCATTGTATCTAACTCTGTTTTTTGAACAGCCGCTTAGACACAAAATCAAAATGACACGTGCAAATACGCGTCACCCAGCCTCACGGCTGTGTGCGGGATTTGTTGTTTTCGTCGTATTACTCATATTGTCGGCACAGGTTATTCAGGTGCCTGACGGATAATTGCGAGTGTCGGGAACGACAAGCCCTTACTGTCTTTTATATTCTCACCCCTTTTGTTACCAGGGGCGAAGGTCAATTCAATTCTGTTTGCTAAACGGCGAACTTTATTTTCATCAGTTGTGCTGAGGTTCTGGAGGTTTTGTGCTGCCCCCATGGAACCGGACGAATGCATTTATTCAGTTGTCCGCACACTATTATGGTTCATTACTTAAGTTCGAACCGGATTTTGCTAAGCAAGTGTACTGCAAAATCCTCCTGATTATCTCACCATACTCACGATATTAGCAAGCACAGTTATGCTGCTTTTGTACTAAAAACCAGCATTTAAAGTGTGGTTTTTTATAAGGGGCATAAATAAACCACGTTTTAAGCAGATTTATGACATTTAATTCATGGGATGAAGTGAATTTAAAGAGGGAACTAAATGAAAGAATAATGATTCTTGAGACTGCGGTGAAATATCTACACTGCTCACTCGACGAGTAACATTTTAATACTGTCTGCTATTTAGCTTTAGCGTAAGTCGGGGGGCTCAGGTATACTGCCGCCCATGAAAGAAGAACTCCCTAAAAAAGTACGCTTTGTGACCATCGACTCCGATCTCGCCGGTCAGCGTATCGATAATTTCCTGCGCACTCAGCTAAAAGGTGTGCCCAAAAGTATGATTTACCGTATTTTGCGAAAAGGCGAAGTGCGGGTAAATAAAGGTCGTGTAAAACCTGAGTATAAACTGCAGGCAGATGATCTGGTTCGTATTCCACCTGTACGGGTAGCGGAAGAGAAAGACACGCCTAATCCAAAACTGGAAAAAGTGGCCGAGCTGGAAAACTGTATCCTGTTTGAAGATGATCGTATTTTAGTCATCAACAAGCCTTCCGGTACGGCGGTTCATGGTGGCAGCGGACTTAGTTTTGGCTTGATAGAAGGGCTGCGTGCATTGCGCCCCGATGCCAAGTTCATGGAACTGGTTCACCGTCTAGACCGCGATACCTCCGGCTGTATTCTCATAGCCAAGAAGCGGTCGGCATTGCGCCACCTTCACGCTCAACTGAGGGAAGGCCAAATGGATAAACGTTATCAGGCGCTGGTTGCCGGGCAATGGCCTGAAAACCGTTTTAAGGTTAAAGCGCCGCTTCTGAAAAACGTGCTGCAATCGGGTGAACGTCTGGTAAGTGTTAATGAAAACGGCAAGCCATCGGAAACCCGTTATCGCATTCTTACCCGCTACGAAAATGCCACATTGGTTGAAGCATCGCCTATAACTGGCCGTACGCACCAAATTCGTGTGCACTGCCTGCACGCTGGTCATCCCATTGCTTGCGATGCAAAGTATGGTGATGCGGACTTTGACCAGCAAATGAACCGGGCAGGGCTAAAACGCCTTTTCCTGCATGCCGCAAGTATTCAGTTTTTGCATCCGGGTACAGAAGAACAAATTCGTTTTCAGGCCCCATTAGATGCTCAACTTAACAACGCACTAAAGCAGTTAAATGAAGTATAAATTTATTATTTTTGACTGGGATGGCACGCTGATGGATTCAGCCGCCAAGATTGTAAATTGTATGCAGCTGGCTGCGAAACAATGTGGTGTCGCTGTTCCTTCAGCAGAAGAAGTGGGTGGCATTATTGGCATTAGCTTGCGCCCAGCCATTCAGAAATTGTTTAACACCGCCGACGAGGTGCTAACCGATCAGTTGTTTGAAGCATATAAAAATACCTTTATCGAGCAAGATCGAACGCCAAGCCCCATGTTTGATGGTGCAGACGCTTTGCTCTCAGCATTGAAAGCAGACAATCGCACATTGGCTGTGGCTACCGGCAAAGCGAGAAGAGGGCTTGATCGTTGCTGGAACAATACCGGCACAGGCGTCTATTTCAGTTATTCGCGCACAGCCGATGACGCTGAATCTAAGCCGTCACCCGATATGATCCTTCAGTTACTGGCGGAAGCGGGCGTAGCGCCGGAAGAGGCGGTAATGATTGGCGATACCACGTTTGATATGCAAATGGCCCGTGATGCTGGCGTTGATCGCATTGGGGTTTCTTTCGGCGTACATGCGCAGGTGCACTTAGAAAATTATGCCCCTCAAACCGTTGTACACAGCTTAGGTGAACTGCAAGCGTATTTACTGGCTCATTGATGTGGCCAGCGTCAGCAGGTCGATATTAAATTCGGCCAGCATGTCACGCAGTAGCATAACCGGAAGCCCAATAAGCGCATTGGGATCTCTGGAATCGATGCGTTCAAAAAGCAGCACGCCTTTGCCCTCGGATTTGAAACTTCCGGCGCAATCGTAAGGCTGCTCATTGTGAAGATAAGCATTTATCTGTGCATCGCTCAGTTCCCTGAACCAAACCTGTGTCACATCGGTATCAGTTATAACCTTTTTAGTTTGGGCATGATGTACGGTTAATGCTGAATAAAAGGTAACGCAACGTCCACTACACATTTGTAATTGTTGGCGGGCTTTGTCAAAGCTGCCCGGTTTACCTAACTGATGAAGCTTATCGTGTACACAAACCACAGCAACCTGGTCGCTGGCAATAATAATGCTATCGGCATGTTGGCCTGCAATTTTTGCCGCTTTGGCGCTCGCAAGTCTTTCCGCCAATGCCTGGGGCAATTCGTTATCATGGGCAGCTTCGTCGATGTCTGGGGCAATGGCTTCAGCCGAAATACCTAACGAGGCAAATTGTGCCTGACGATATTTCGATGAACTGGCAAGAATGAATTTCGGATATTGTTTTGTTGTTAGCGAGGGCATAGCAGACCGGGAAAGAAACCAGTTAACAGGCCGCTAGTAGGCCATAATTCGTGGATTATTGCTAATATTGGGCTTTGTAAACATGCAAAACCCGTTGGAACCGTGGTTAATAGCGGTGATTGGTGATTAATCTTTTGACACAGACTAACCAAATCTATAATATGCGCGCCCTATGCAAAAAGTGAAATTACCTCATACTGTCGATCCGGTCAAAAGTGCCGTTAAACGCTCCGATTATCGAGGCGTTATCGCCACCAAAGAGTTGGAACGATTGAATGAAGCTGTTGTCAGCTGTGATGAATGGGTGAACGCCGAAGTACAGTTCGAAAAAGACGCGCAGGGTCTTACTGTCCTTCACGGTCATCTGGAAACACAGGTAACACTTGTCTGCCAACGGTGTAATGGCGAGTTTAATCACTCCCTCTATACTGAATTCTGTTTTAGCCCGGTGCAGGGGAAAGATCAGGAACAGGCAGATGCATTACCCGAAGCTTATGAACCGGTAGAGGTCAACGACCACGGAGAAGTTGATTTATTTCAATTATTTGAAGATGAATTGATTATCTCATTACCTATCGTAGCCCTTCATGCAGAGGAGGATTGCGAAGTGGGTGAAGACGATATGACATTTGGTAAAATCGACCCGGCTAATGAGCGACCAAACCCTTTCGCGGTTTTGAAAGAACTTAAGCGAGACCAGGAGTAAGTTATGGCAGTACAACAAAATCGTAAAACACGCTCTAAGCGTGGCATGCGTCGTTCACACGATGCATTGACAGGCGCGACTTTGTCTGTCGATTCAACGTCGGGTGAAACACACCGTCGTCATCACGTGACCGAAGACGGTTACTATAAAGGCAAAAAAGTAATCGCCCGCTAATCAGTAGGTGACAACTTTTGTCTAAGCTAACCATCGCGTTAGATATCATGGGGGGCGATCATGGTCCCCCTGTTATCCTTTCCGCATCCCTCAAAGCCATCCGGCAACACCCAGATTTTAATTTCATTCTTTGCGGCAAGCAGGAAATTATTGAACCTGTTGTAGCTGATCTATTGCCTGAGCAACGTGCCAGAGTCACCATCGAGCATTGTGAAGATGTGGTCGAAATGGGTGATGCCCCCGCTTTTGCGTTACGCAATAAAAAGCATTCTTCGATGCGACGCATTATCGAACTGGTGGAATCTGGTGAAGCCGACGCGTGTGTGAGTGCGGGAAATACCGGTGCACTTTTAGCGCTGGCTTATTACTTCCTTAAAACGTTACCGGGCATCGACAGACCCGCGCTGGTATCGGCCATGCCCACAGCAAGCCAGCACAAGGTGTTTTTGCTCGACCTCGGCGCGAACGTAAACTGTACCTCAGAAACCTTGTTTCAATATGGGGTGATGGGCAGCGTACTAGCCCAGGAAGTGTCGGGTATTGAAAAGCCCAGAGTCGCGTTGCTGAATGTGGGTGAAGAAGACATTAAGGGCAATGCGCAGGTTAAAATTGCTGATCAGATGTTCCGCGATGCAGAAGCGCTGAATTACATTGGCTATGTAGAAGGCGATGATATTTTTACTGACCATGCTGATGTAGTGGTAACCGACGGTTTTACCGGCAATGTCGCGCTTAAATCTACCGAAGGTTTAGCAAAACTGGTTATAAATGAAGTAAAAAGGCAATCTCAAATGAACCTTTTGAGTCGTTTGATGGCCAGAATAGCGTTGCCGCTACTTAAAAGCATCTACAACAGGGTGAACCCCGACCAGTATAATGGGGCGAGTCTGTTAGGATTGCGCGGCATTGTAATCAAGAGTCACGGAAACGCTTCCGCTGACGCTTTTTACTACGCGATTCATCAGGGTATGCGTGAAGCCAAAATGGGCATTCCTGAGAAAATAAAAAGTAAAATAGAAACGGTATTGTTGGAGCAGCTTTGAGCAATTATTCACGAATTATCGGGACCGGCAGTTATTATCCAAGTGAAGTGCGAACCAACGCCGATCTGGAAAAAATGGTCGATACCAGTGACGAATGGATCACTGAACGCACGGGCATAAAAGAAAGACGTATTATTGGTGCAGACGAGACTGCAGCCACCATGGGATTCGAAGCCAGTAAGCACGCCATCGAAGCGGCGCAAATCGACCCCAAAACGATTGATATGATCGTGTGTGCCACGACCAGTGGTGCCCATGCCTTCCCAAGTACAGCCTGTGAAATTCAGGCTATGTTAGATATCAACGGTATTCCTGCTTTTGACGTAGCAGCGGCATGTGCAGGCTACTGCTATGCGTTAAGTGTTGCTGACCAGTACATCAAAACAGGCATGGCAAAGCGCATTCTGGTAATTGGTACTGACTGCCTAACCAGAATGATGGATCCCACCGACCGCGGTACTATTATCTTATTCGGTGACGGTGCGGGTGCAACAATCATCGAAGCCAGCGATGAGCCAGGCATTTTATCTACGCATATTCATGCTGCCGGCTCTTACGGAGAGCTGCTGTATGCCGGCAATCCACAACGTGGTAATGCGGCGTCTGTAGAAGAAAATTGGTGTTCTATGAAAGGCAACGAGACTTTCAAAGTCGCCGTCACCAAGTTGTCTGAAACTGTAGAACAGACACTGGCGGCCAATAACATGGCTAAATCTGATCTGGACTGGTTAGTACCACATCAGGCAAACTTCCGAATTATTAAAGCCACGGCAAGAAAACTGGACATGTCTCTTGACCAGGTCGTGCTTACTCTAGAAAAATATGGCAATACCTCAGCAGCGACGGTACCCACTGCATTAGATACCGCGATCAGAGATGGCCGCATTAAACGTGGTCAGCATTTACTGCTTGAGGCGTTTGGTGGCGGTTTTGCCTGGGCTTCTGCACTTGTCAGATATTAAGCCCACGCAACATATCCTGCTGATATAACGATAAGAATAAGGAAACTTTATGACTCGTACAGCCTGTGTATTTCCGGGACAAGGCTCCCAATCTGTAGGCATGTTAAAAGAACTGGCTGAAAATCATCCAGTGGTTATCGAGACCTTTGCTGAAGCTTCAGACGTGCTGGGTTATGATCTGTGGGATCTGGTTCAGAATGATGCCGATGGCAAACTGAACGAAACGCATATTACTCAACCTGCATTGCTGACAGCGAGTTTCGCAATTTGGCGTGTTCTTCAGGAGAAGGGCATAGAGGTTGATTACCTGGCTGGTCACAGCTTAGGTGAATATTCAGCGCTGGTTTGTGCCGGTGCCATTGAATTCAAAGACGCTGTTAAACTGGTAGAAGCCCGTGGACAGTTCATGCAACAGGCAGTGCCTGCAGGTGCGGGGGCTATGTACGCCATCATCGGTCTTGACGACGAGACCATTGCGGATTGTTGTCAGCAAACGGCTATCGCTACGGGTGATGTAGTCGCGCCGGTTAATTATAACTCACCAGGTCAGGTGGTTATCGCCGGTGAGAAAGCCGCCGCAGAGCAAGCCGCCAATGCGTGTAAAGAAGCGGGTGCTAAACGCGCTTTACCACTCGCCGTGAGCGTGCCTTCACACTGTGAATTAATGCGTCCTGCCGCTGATCAACTTGACGATGCACTGGCGGCCATTACCATTAGCGAGCCTGTTATTCAGGTGGTTAATAATGTTGATGTGAGCGTTGAATCTTCAGCAGCTGCTATCAAAGATGCATTGGTGCGTCAGCTTTATTGTCCGGTACAGTGGACCAGTACTGTAGAGTTTCTGGCGGCCCAAGGCGTTGAAAAAATCATTGAAGTCGGCCCGGGTAAAGTGCTTACCGGTCTGACCAAACGCATCGATAAAGCATTGACCAGTGTAGCGGTGAATACACCAGAAACTCTGGCTGATCTGTAATCTGACATGTAGGAAAAACATGACTCAATTATCTGGAAAAATTGCCCTGGTAACAGGTGCGAGCCGCGGCATTGGTAAAGCGATTGCCGAAGCACTTGCGGCACAGGGAGCCACCGTTATTGGTACCGCAACCAGTGAAAACGGTGCAGCGGCTATCAGTGAGTACCTGGCTGCCAGTGGCGGAAAAGGACTGGCGCTGAATGTGACTGACAAAGCGTCTGTGGAAGCGTCCCTGAAAGCGATTGCTGACGAGTTTGGTGGCATTGATATCTTAATCAACAATGCGGGCATTACTCGCGACAACCTGCTAATGCGGATGAAAGATGACGAGTGGCAGGATATCATTGATACTAACCTGAGCTCTATTTTCACACTGTCTAAAGCAGTACTGCGTGGCATGATGAAAAAGCGTTATGGCCGCATTGTGAATGTAGGTTCTGTTGTAGGTAGTTCGGGTAACGCCGGACAGGCAAACTACGCGGCAGCGAAAGCCGGTGTGATTGGCTTCTCGAAGTCAATGGCCCGTGAAGTTGCTTCCCGTGGTATCACGATTAACGTGGTTGCCCCTGGTTTTATCGATACAGATATGACGAAAGCATTGACAGATGACCAGCGAGAAGCGATCTTTAAGGACATCCCGGCGAACCGTCTGGGCGCACCTGAAGAAATTGCATCAACGGTTGCTTTTTTAGTCAGTGATGGCGCTGCCTATATCACTGGCGAAACAATCCACGTTAACGGTGGAATGTATATGAACTAAGCTGCATTTGCAGCATTTTCGAGCCAAGGTCTTGTTTTAACAGGGTGTTGGTGTTAAAAATTTGTATAAATATTGGTTAGTTGCTGGTTTGACCACAGTTTTTACATGACTTGGTACTTGCAAGGAGCGACCTTGCAAAATAAACTAGCGGCACTTTTTTATCTAGTGACGTTAAGGGAAACCTAGAATTATGAGTAACATCGAAGAGCGCGTAAAAAAGATCATCGTAGAACAGCTGGGCGTTAAAGAAGAAGAAGTAAAAGCTGAAGCTTCCTTCGTTGATGATTTGGGCGCAGATTCACTCGACACTGTTGAGCTGGTAATGGCTTTAGAAGAAGAGTTCGATACTGAAATTCCTGATGAAGAAGCAGAGAAGATCACTACCGTTCAATCTGCTGTAGATTACATCAACGCAAACAAAGACGCTTAATTAGCTGTCTTGAGATTTGCGAAAACGGCTCTGTTAAGAGCCGTTTTCGTATCTAACGTTCAATCCAATACGAGGGCTTTTTGTGACAAAACGTCGCGTAGTGGTTACTGGCATGGGTATGCTGTCACCGTTGGATTCTTCTGTTGAAGGAACCTGGGCTCGTCTGTTAAAAGGCGAAAGCGGTATCGGTGATATCACCTTATTCGATTGCAGTAACTATTCCACTCGTTTTGCCGGTCAGGTCAACGATTTCGACCCGCAAGATTACATCGAAAAAAAAGAAGCAAAAAAGATGGATCGGTTTATTCAGCTGGGTATTGCAGCGGGTAAACAAGCTTTGGCCGATTCAGGCTTAGCAATCACTGACGACAATGCATACCGTGTAGGTGTAGCAATTGGTTCAGGTATTGGTGGTCTCGAACAAATCGAACAGAACCACACTAAGCTGACGAACAGCGGTCCAAAACGCGTTTCGCCATTCTTTGTGCCTTCTACGATTACGAATATGATTTCCGGCTTTCTGTCTATTATGGAAGGTCTGAAAGGTCCGAACCTGAATATCGTGACAGCGTGTACTACAGGCGTTCACAATATTGGTGTTGCGGCCCGTACCATCGCTTACGGTGATGCCGATGCCATGCTGGCCGGTGGTGCTGAAGCGTCTATCACACCGTTAGGTGTTGCCGGATTCGCTGCAGCCCGTGCATTGTCTTCAAACAATGACGCGCCACAGCAAGCGAGCCGTCCATGGGATAAAGACCGTGATGGTTTTGTCATGGGCGAGGGCGCGGGTGTGATGATGCTGGAATCTTATGATTCGGCAATTGCCCGTGGTGCAAAAATTTACGCTGAGCTGGTTGGTTTCGGCATGAGCGGCGATGCCTATCACATGACGTCGCCACCGGAAGACGGTGATGGCGCGGCACGCTCTATGGAGAATGCACTGCGTGATGGTAACATCGATGCTGCAGACATTGGTTATATCAATGCCCACGGTACCTCTACGCCTGCAGGTGATATTGCTGAAGTGGCTGCGGTTAAACGTGTATTCGGTGATCACGCCAAAAAGGTACTGGTAAGTTCAACGAAGTCTATGACCGGACACCTTTTGGGTGCTGCGGGTTCAGTTGAAGCTATCTTTACTGTACTGGCTCTGCGTGACCGTATGGCGCCGCCAACGATTAACCTGGACAATCCAGGTGAAGGGTGTGACCTGGACTTTGTCCCGCACAAAGCCAAAGCATTCAATGAATCACTGGCACTGTGTAACTCGTTTGGCTTCGGCGGAACGAACGGCTCGCTGGTCTTTAAACGTCTCGACGATTAATTTAAAGGTCAAAGCATTGAAAGGCAGCTTAACGCTGCCTTTTTTGTACTTCATTTGGTTACGCGTAACTCATCTTGTGTTGCTCACTGATGCTTTTAGTGGCAAGTAACCTTAATCTTTTTGCCATCGGTTTGATTGCCTACTCCGCACACTGTAATTAACAGCTTGTACTGATATACTCCCTCCCATATTTTTTTATCTCACATTCAAATGACGCAGAAGCTATATCAGGACAGGGCATTCCATTACGGCGACGGATTATTTACCACCATGCGAGTGGAAAACGGCAGGGTGAGCCTTTGGCGTTATCATTTGGCGCGTTTAGAGCACGACAGTTCTCGTCTTGGTTTAAAGCTCGATTTATCATATTTATCGCATCACGTCGCAGCAGCAGCTGATCAGCTTAGTAAAGGTGTACTCAAGTTACATATTTCTTCTGGCGTGGGCGGCCGTGGTTACGCGCGACCTGAACACCCGGATATGCAATATCGTCTTTCAGAGCATGCTGTACCGGCGCATTACGCGAAATGGCGAACTGAGGGCATTACTACCGAAGTGAGTCCGGTTAAGCTCGGCTTACAGCCATTACTGGCTGGGATAAAACACTTAAATCGGCTCGAGCAAGTATTAATTAAGCAACATATGCGGTGTGATGATGCCATTGTGTGCGATATCCATAATCACCTTATTGAAGGCAGTGCTAGCAATCTGTTCTGGATGATTGATGGTCAGTGGGTGACGCCCGCGCTTGACCAATGCGGTGTTGCTGGTGTTTACCGGGCATTTGTTCTAGATGCGCTTAAAGCCCAGGGGACTCCCGTGCAAACCGGTCATTTTGATGTCGCTTCTCTGGAGCACGCATCTGCAGTATTTCTTTGTAATTCGCTGATGGGGATTGTGCCCGTCAAGGCCGTCGAGCATCACTCCACAGTAACCCGTTTCGACAAGTCGCCTGTATTAGATTTACAAGACAAGATTAAAGCCGCTTACGAGAGGGAAAATGAAGCGACTGATTAGTATTACAGCGATATTGTTTTCGCTGCTGGCATTTGGTTCTGCGCTGGCATTCTGGGTGTTGAAATCTGTGAATGCGCCGCTCACCGTTAGTGAACCTGCATTATTTGTGGTGGAACCAGGCAGTTCCGCTATTTCGGTGGTGCGAAAGCTCGATAACGAAGGTTATGCTGATACCCCGGAAGTGGTGGCAAAAATCTGGTTGAAGCTTGATGAGCAAGCCCGCGCCGTTAAAGCTGGTACCTACCAGCTCCAGCCTGACATGTCGCTACTCGATGCACTGTATCTGATTGCGCGTAACGAGGAATTTCAGTTTTCAGTAGGATTGGTTGAAGGCTTTACACTCAAGCAGTGGTTAGCCGTACTAGAGAATGCACCATCGCTAAAGCAAGACATCGACTCGGTCGACGAGGTGAGCGCATTAGTCGCAGCCGCAGACCTGGTGACTTCAGAAGGCGCGCCGGTTGATAGTAATCCGGAAGGACTGTTTCTTGCCGATACTTATCATTACACAGCCGGTGCTTCGGTTTCTGGTATATTGAAACGTGCAAACAACGCCATGTCTGCATACCTGCAATCTGCATGGGAACAGCGTCAGCCTGGAATGCCCTACGATACGCCGTACGAGGCGCTTATCATGGCGTCCATTATTGAAAAGGAAACCGCTGTTGCAGACGAGCGCCCGCTTATTTCCGGGGTGTTTATCAACCGTTTACAGAAAGATATGCGGCTGCAAACCGACCCCACGGTGATCTATGGATTAGGTGATAACTTCGATGGCAACATAACCCGTCGACACCTGCGCGAGAAGAACCCTTATAACACGTATACGGTAAGTGGTTTGCCACCAACGCCCATCGCGATGCCAGGTAAACCCGCGATTGATGCAGCCTTGCATCCTGCGGTGACCGACGCGCTTTATTTTGTATCCAGAGGCGATGGCACTCATGTTTTTTCTGCCACGTTAGAACAGCACAATCAGGCCGTGAACGAATATCAACGAAACATTAGTAGTAAGTAAACTATGTCAGGTAAATTTATTGTCATTGAAGGCCTGGAAGGCGCAGGTAAGAGCTCTGTTATTGAGGTTGTACGCAACTTTATTCAGGCACTGGGTCAAACGTGTGTTTGCACCCGTGAACCCGGTGGTACGCCTATGGCTGAAGCCATTCGTGAGTGCGTGAAAGGCGATTGGCAGGAAACTGTTGCCGAAGAAACGGAACTGATGCTGATGTATGCGGCTCGCAGACAGTTGCTGGTGAATGTGATTCATCCGGCAATGTCCAAAGGCGAATGGGTGCTTGGTGACCGCCACGATATGAGCTCATTGGCTTATCAGGGCGGTGGCAGACAAATTCCTGAAGACAAATTGATGGCACTTCGCACATTGTGTTTGCAGGGCTTCGAACCAGACTTAACATTGTATCTTGATGTCGACCCCGAAGAAGGTTTGAAACGTGCCCGGGGCCGTGGTGAACTCGATCGTATTGAGCGTTCGGGTATGGATTTCTTCCAGCGTACTCGTGACAAGTATTTGCAACTCGCGCAAGCATCTTCCACTACCGTTACAATTAATGCCATGCAGCCTATGGCAAAGGTACACGAGGATGTGGTTGCCGCGTTGAAGGCTCGATTGGCATGATGCTGCCCTGGTTCCAATCGGTTTATTCGCAGTTTATACGTCGTCTTCAGTCGCAGACGTTGCACCATGCGTTACTACTTTCTGGTCCAGTAGGATTGGGTAAGACTGCCTTGGCTGATGAACTGGCCAAATCACTGCTGTGTAAGCAATTAACTGCGCAGGGCAGTTGTGGCGCATGTCAAAGCTGTCAGCTGTTTGCTGCCGGGAACCACCCAGACTTTCACCCTTTGGTTAGTGAAAAGCAAATTGGTGTAGATACCATTCGTGGCGGCATTGCAAAACTCTCAGGCACCGCGCAGTTGGGTCACAACAAGGTATTAGTCATACATCACGCCGATACCATGACAGAAGCCGCTTCAAATGCCTTGCTGAAAACCCTTGAAGAACCGACCACCAATACCTATCTCATACTCTTAGCCAGTAAATTAAATGCGTTGCTACCCACGATTCTTAGTCGTTCTGAGAAGCACGTACTCAAGTTACCAGCAGAGGGTGAAACACTGAACTGGTTAGCCGGGCAGGGGCACAACGATGTCACGCCTGCCACATTGAAAGCATATGGCAATTCGCCGTTTTTAGTGAAAGCCAGCTTGGAAGATGAGTCTAAAGGGCTCTCATTCAGTGAATTCCAGGAAGGCATTGCTAGATTGATGTCAGGGGCTGATTCGTCTGTACAGCTCGCATCGAAGTGGCAGGACAGTGGTAAGCAAGTGGTGAGTTGGCTGCAATCCGCTGCCCATGAAAAGTACGTACAAAGTCTTCTGCCAGCCGATTACGAGGCGTATTCTTACTGTCAGCAGGCGCTGAAACATTTTGAGCACCCGGGTGTGAATAAAACCGTTATTCTTACCGGCGTGCTGGATGTATTCGCGGTTAATCCACTTTAAATTTTATAGAAAGGTAAGTCATTTTGTTTGTAGACTCTCACTGTCACTTAGACCGTTTAAAAATGGACGATGCTGAGCTTGGAGAAACCCTGAAATTCGCTCGCCAGCGTGGCGTCGAGCATTTTCTTTGTGTTTGCGTAGCGGTGAACGATTTCGACGACATGTATGACAAGGTAAAAGGGTATCCCGATGTATCGGTGTCTTGTGGTGTGCATCCGCTTCATCAGGAGGATGCCTGCGATTATCAAACGCTATTAGAAAAAGCTGATAAACCTGAAGTTGTCGCTATTGGTGAAACTGGGCTGGATTACTTTTACAGCGCCGATACCCGTGAAGTACAGCTCAGTTCGTTTATCGACCACATCAAAGTGGCTAACGCGCTCAAAAAGCCGTTGATCATTCATACTCGTGACGCCAGGGAAGATACGCTGAATCTTCTTAAGGAATATAAAGATCCTGACACCATCGGCGTGTTGCATTGCTTCACCGAAAGTCTGGAAATGGCACAAGCGGCTATTGAAATGGGTTTCTACGTGTCGATTTCAGGCATCGTTACGTTTAATTCTGCCGATGAATTGCGTGAAGTGGTAAAAGCATTACCGCTAGACAGGTTATTAATTGAAACCGACTCACCCTGGCTGGCTCCAGTGCCGCATCGTGGTAAACAAAATCAACCAGGCTATGTGGTAGAAGTGGCTGAGTTTATCGCCGAACTGAAAGGGGTAACGGTAGAAGAATTGGCCCGTCAGACCACTGAAAACTTTTACCGCTTGTTCAACCGGACTCAACGTGCTGATTAATACCCAACCGCTTTGGGCTACTCGATTGCAAAAAAGTTTGCAGATCAGTAAAGACACGCCGGAAAGTCGCTTTCTCCAGGTGGCGACAATTGATGAGTCTGGCGTGCCACAAAACCGCACATTGGTTTTTCGTTCTTTAGATGCCGACAGCGCTGTGCTGTCGGTGATTTCAGATCTCCGTACACCAAAAATCGCAGAATTGAGGGGCGATCCGCGTGCTTCCATTTGCTGGTATTTCACCCGCAGCAGAGAGCAATTCCGTTTCGCTTGTTCTACTACCATTCTGGTGCACGGTATTGATGGCGTGGATCTCACTTCCCAGTGGAAGGCACTATCAGCGCAGGGGAAAAAGCAATTTCTCTGGGGGGAGCCTAAAACGCGTCGTGTGGATGACGGCCCATTACAGGCTACAGTGCAAGACAATTCGTCTCCAGCGCCGCATTTTTGCCAGATTAACTTTCATGTTGTCGAAGTTGATTACCTTAATCTCAAAGCTAACCCGCAGTATCGTGAACTTCATCAACTGCAAGACGGACAGTGGTCTTCAGTGTCTGTCATTCCCTGACATCATTCCATTAAATAGACTTTTATGTCCGATTTTAGGACAAGGACAATTGTCATTAGAAGCGTATCATTTGTTGCATGAACAGGCTGATGTGGATCAGCTAAACCATGAGGTAACATCATGACAATGACGCCATCAAATATTCTTTATCTTTCCCACGGCGGCGGCCCATTTCCCTTGCTCGGTGAGCCATCTCACCAGCATATGGTAGAACAGTTAAAAGCGGTAACTGCAACGATAGCGAAACCGAAGCGAATTTTGTTGATCAGTGCGCACTGGGAAGAATCCAGTTTTACCGTTACGGGTAATCCGCAGCCTGACCTGATTTACGATTATTACGGTTTTCCTGAGGAAGCGTACCGTATCCAGTATCCCGCAGAAGGTGATCCTGAGTTTGCTGCAGCATTAAGCGAGGCCGCCTGGAAAAGTGGTACGAAAATAGCCATCGATCCGAAGCGAGGTTACGACCACGGCATGTTTGTGCCGTTAAAACTTATGTATCCCGATGCAGATGTTCCGGTTGTGCAGCTTTCGCTGGCAGCCAGTCTGAATGCGTCGTTGCATGTACGGCTGGGTGAAGCGCTGCAAGCTGCCGACCTGACTGATACCTTGGTGATTGGTTCTGGCTTTTCTTTTCACAACATGAAAGCGTTTTTCAGACACATACCAAGTGCCGATGAACAAAACGATGCGTTCCAATACTGGCTTAAGGAAACCGTTGAAAGCGAATCGCTGTCCGAAGGGCAGCGTGCTGAGCGATTAATCAATTGGGAGACCACAGCGCCCCATGCCCGTTTCTGTCATCCCAGAGAAGAGCATTTATTGCCGCTGCATGTTTGTTATGGCCTGGCAAATCAAAAAGCGAGTAGGGTAGAGCAAACAGATATTGCAGGTAAAACTGCCACTTTAGCTCTTTGGTAAACCAAAACGGTTAAAGCTTCAGTATCATTTCGGTGCACTAACATGTCTATGTTAGTGCATTGATATTGATAAAAGCATTGACTAAATTTTTATTCATTGATTTTACAGGTTTTTTGGGCATCCTAATCTGGAATGACAATTGCTGCAGTGCAGTAGCGCTAAACTTTTCAATACAGGTTGCCTATGCCGACATTTTTACTGTGGCCGAGCAAATCCATCATTAATGCATTTGGTTTGAAACACGCCACAGCACTGGTTTCTTTTATCATCGCTGCGGGTTTTGTATTTATTCTTATCGCCCCGCCTGACTTTCTTTTTGCCCCGATAATTTGCGCAGTATTGATGATTTGGCTCAGTGCTTCTCATTCATTTTTACTCGCTAACCAGCTTCATTCTCTGGACAACTTACTGACAAAGACACTGAGTGATCCTGAAAGTTATCGGAACTTACCCGCCAACGAATGGCTACTGCCTGCTCATGTGAAAGTAATTTTTGACGTACTTAAAGAGATGAGTCGTAAGCGTGAGCATCTTGAAGAGTTCTTATCTGAAATGCGCTATTCCGCCGACCAGATGATCACTTCAGTGATGAAAGTGGCCGATAATGCCACTACACAGTCTGCCGCAACGACCTCTACTGCTGCAGCTGTAAACGAGCTAACCCAATCCCTCGCAGGCGTTGTTGATACCTTTGAGCAGGTCAATCAGGCTGCTATTAATGCCAGAACCCATTCCGAAGCCGGTAAAACGCGGGTGGCATCGTTAACCACTGAGTTTGCTCAAGTGGAATCTGACGTAATTAATACGCAAGGCGCACTCGAACGACTGAATAACAGTATGGAAAAAGTGATGGAGCTTACCGGCTCTATTCAAAAAATAGCCGAGCAAACCAATCTACTCGCTCTGAACGCCTCTATCGAAGCCGCCCGGGCCGGAGAAGCCGGAAGAGGTTTTGCCGTGGTGGCAGATGAAGTGAGAAACCTTGCCGAAGATTGCCGCCAATCGGCTGAAGTTATAAACAGCAGAGTGGGAGAATTGGTTAACGAGCGTGATTTGGTACTGGCAAGCATGGAATCGGTAACTGAACGGGCGAGGGCGTGTTTTATTAAAGCCGAAGAGGCCAGTACACTTTTAGACAGTATTAGCCACGAATCAGAAATAGTGCAGCAGCAAGTTGCGGATATTGCAGATATTACCAGTCAACAAAGCCTGGCAACCGAAGAGATATCTAGGAATATTGAGAAGGTAGTAGAAAGTTCGAATGATAACGCGCAATTGGCAAAACAAACGTCAACCGTCGCTGAATACCTCCGTTCACTCGCTTTAAAGGACTGATGCATTATGTTAATTGCCATTATCGCGTTTATGGTTTTACTTCTGGTGGCCTTAATTGTGTTTCAGCGCCAGTATCGTAAAAAGGAAGATAAGAAGCGGGCTCAGCAAGTATTGATTTACGCGAGAGATGTGAAAAGCCTGATAGGGTTTTCGCAAAAGCACAGAGGGCACACCGCCACGTTTCTGCAAGGAAATGCCGAATCGGAACAACATATCATCGCGCTGCAGGAAAGCATTCAACAAGCCATCCAGCGATTGAGCTCATCCACCGACCTTATCAAGCAATCCCGATGGCAAAGCTACATGGACCATTGGCAGCGCTTAAGTGGCACCTATATGACACTCACGGTACCAAACAGTTTTGTACAGCACACAAATTTAATCGAAAACCTGTTGTACATTCTTGAAGATGTGGCAGAGGAATTTCAGTTTCTTTCAAACGATCAAGACCCAGAACTCAGTCAATTCGTGTGGCATGATTTTCCTTTCGCCATTGAATTCGTCGGGCAGGCCAGGGCAACCGGCTCGGCTGTCGCCACTAAAGGCGGCAGCACGCAGATTGATAAAGTGAAACTTGGTTATCTGCAAGAAAAAATAGGCAACCTTACCGATCGGGTTTTCCGGCAAATTGAAACACGATCTCTATCAGAAAACTTAAGCCAAGTACGTCACGCAAGAGAAAACTGCAATGATTTCCTCGCCCTCATTAAGCGCGAATTTATCGACAGTGATAAAACGACAGTACCTGCCAAAACCTATTTTGAAACCGCCACCTTGGTGATGGACGAGCTAAATATTATTTTGGATGAACAAATAACCGCGTTGATTAACAAGAGGCAGTAGTGGTTGGGGTGTCTGGTTTGAGCGAGAAGCAGACATACATGTATCGGAAAGTTATAAAAAAGGGACATTAAGAAATGTCCCTACATGACCTGTAATCCAGTTTATTTGAGAAAAGCCTGACCTGTTAAGAAATCCACTTCCAGCGGCATTTTGATATTTTTATCAACCTCTGGAAACTCCGATGGATATTGCATTCTTAAACTCATCTTTTGACGGCGTTTGCTTAGTTTATCCTTGATATTTATTCCGCGATGACTTGCCGCCTCGCAAAGTAAAATCGCCATACGGCAGATTACTGCGTTAGAAGACCCAATACCTATAGAAGAGCGTAAATTACTTGCACGTTTGGCATGAATGGTTAAAAGTTCATCTACACTATTAATAAGCGCCGGTTCATCATTAGATAATATAGCCCTTACTGCGCCGGTACTACCAAAAGGCACTAAGTCAGACTTGTGTTTTTCTTCACTAGTCAGTTGTGGTAGAAAATGCGTTACGGATTGGTTAACAGCAAGTAACGCCGTCACAATTTCCATGACACTTGATTGAACATCTTGTGTCTTATCATATGCCATAATTGCTATGTGTTTAGCCAAATCCAGTCGGGTATCATCGCCACGCAAAACTGCGTTAATGTACATTTGAGTTAGGTGATACAATTGTCCGGGCGGATGCACATCAAAAGCTTTTTGATAATAATCATCGGCACGCTGCGAATACAGTAGCGCGTTATCATTGCTCAATGCCTTTGCATACACAAAAGCAGAAAACCAAGCATTGGCCACTAATTGATGACTAATCGCAGTGTGCCTTGTACTAATATCCGCTATTTGACCACCATGATTCGCACAAAGTAATTCTTCTCGCAGGCGAAGGGTTAACTCATCAACTGCTTTCATAAGTATTTCACTCTCTTAATTACCCAATTCTATGATCACGATATCGTTTAATGGTAAACCGGCATTTGCTCCCAGTTGTTTGTGGCTGGATAAACCTTTTGTAACTCCAGCCCCTAAGTGTTTGGGTTTCATGACTACTAATTGTGTACGTATTTTACCTTCTGCACGAGCCTTTAATAACTGCGGAAGTAGACCAGTAGGGAGATTAGAGCGGCTTAATGCAGAATTATCGCCACGATTATTAACACCAAAAATCCACTCCTCCGACATTTGTTTATATTTCTGACCGTTTGACGTCCAGTCGCTGAGCGAACCGGAGCCAACATTGGTCGCTGCCGAAATCCATTTCGTTTCCTGGATAATATAATTACCGTATTCATCTTTAAAAATATTATCTACGCCTTGGGGAACGGTATCTTTAACACAATAAATACATTCCCAATTAAGATACTTTTGAGCATAGTCCCGGCCAGCAAATTCAGTGAAAACGCCTTTCTGCTGATCTGTTGGATTACTACCAAGCGATTTCCCAATTGCATTTTCATAGCCGCTTCTGTCTGAAACTGTTATGTTCTTAAATTCAATATCGCCTCTTTTGGCAACGGTAATACCTACAGATATACCATGCAGCTTGTCAGTCGTGGTTGATATAATTTTATCGGAAAATCTACCCAGATTACCTACAATAACATCGGCCTTATCTGACACATTTATTAACTTTGTTTTAAAGGTAATTAGCCCCGCAGCACTGAGTGCTTTGTCCGTGTACTTGTAACCTGTTTTTGCAACATCGCCGTAGGGTAAAACAGCTATTACAGACACGCCTAAGTTGAGATAAGAACCTTGCCCTTCAGAAAAGTCGTAAAGGTCATAAGCAATATTTCTGATATCACCTACAACTACCCATTCCGTCACGGTTGAGGATGCATCAGCAATTTCCATTTCTAATGTGGTTTCATAAAGTTTCTCATTTCTATCACCCATTAGAATACCGTCAAGCACGGCTGAACCTGCTATTGGTACAAAATTGCTAAAACTATCGACATAGTCACCCAACGTCCTATTGGTTTCATATAATGATAAATCATCCAGCATCCCAATGCCGCCATTCACACCGTTTATCATGTAACGTCCACCACCGGTGTCTTGATGAAGGCGAATATAGGCTGTATATGGTCTTCCTAATATGGTTTGCGGGCCCTGTGGCGCAATAATGAGATATCCGCTGTTAACCGCTTGTTTAAAAGTATTGATAGTCGAAGTATCGTAAGAAAGCTTGCTTTTAAGTGCATCAAAGTTGCTTTTACTCAAAACAAAAATCGGCTCTTCGTTCATCCCTGCGTAGCGTAGCACTGACATCGTCGACTCTGTTTGCCAACCCAGCGTTTTCGCAAATAGAGAATGCTCCAGTGAGGAGGCGGTAACCCCTAGGCCAAATAATATCGGTGCTTGACTAAAGTTATTATCGACAGATGTCGGTGCAACAGAGTATTTCAAACGTGGGGCATCGATTTGTCGTGAGCCAAGAGACAGAATCTTTTTGCCACCTTCATTACGGGTGCTCAGATTCAGGGAAATGATAGCTTCATTAATCGTGTTGTAAATTAGTGCGCCACTGACACTGGAGGCCCTGTCTGCCTCAATATCCAAATGTCGGTGATAAAGTCTGCCTAGATGAGAGAGCATCGGCCCCGAAAAGCGACTATCGAGCAAATTTGATGCGTACTCTTTAGCTAGCGTATCAAGCTGTTCTGGAGCTTCTGCAATCAAGTCAGGATTGATATTTATTGCATCTAACGCTATCGCATGAACACCACCGACAGAGATTTCATGTTCAACTTTTGAATCACAAACAGTTCCTAAACAAAACGAAACGGTCAGGTTTTGTGTTCTACCTGCCATGAGACTGACAATTGATGTGGCTACCGTTTCCTCGCCAAGCCTGACGCGAGGTTTTAGGTATATACTGTCTTTTGTTGTGGTGGCTGTATATGGTGAATTAAGAATACCTCCAAAACCATTAATTTTTGCCTCCATTGTCGAGTCCGACGGCACGTAATCAATGAAAAGAGATTTTTGTGTGGCTTCGCTGACATTGATGAAAATATTTTTCAAACCATAAAAGCCGTCTGTTACTGCTTCGATTTTAATTTTGTGCTTATAGTCTTCAGGTACAAAACTAAACGGGTCGCTGCGTGATGAAAGAGTCATTAATTCTTCACGCGTGATAATTTCATAAGGTAAGCCCGATGAATAACTGTAACCTTTCAGACTACCAACAGGCTTTCTCTGAGAAATGTAATCACCGTAAACTACGTTTGAACTGTTCAAATACTCCGCAACACCTTCTTCATTCTCATAAAGTAATTCGTCAAGTTGCACTACATCAGGGTAAAACTCGCCATTACCACCACGCTTACTGCCGTTAAAAACGCTACTAGCTGACTGCTGCGTATCTACACCCGCATCGTCGTGCATGTTTAGTTTTTCAATCTTAGAATGCCTTTTTAGCGTGGGATCTATGTCCTTTCCACCTAAATTCACCCAGTGATGGGTAAATTCGTAGTATACAATACCATTTAGCGATTTTTTGGTCGGCCCCAAACCGGCATGCGATAAAATTAGTTTTATATAGCTCTCAGATTCAACGCCTAGCCAATCCTTTAATGTTGCGACGTTAACGCGTATACGACCGCGGACTACCTTAAAGTTATCAATAGCTATTGAGTTGGCGCCACCTCCTAACCGTACTAATGCTCTTTCTAACAGTTTTGCACTAAGTTCAAGGCTGTTACCAGATTTTGATACGTTAACGGCTTCCAACCCTTTCATCTGTCCTGCATAAAATGGTTCAAAGGTATATTCCTCCAAGTCTGATAAAGCCGCTTTTTTTATAGAGTCGGTTAATTCAATTTTGGGAAGCTTAAATACCCCAGATTTTGAAATCAGGCGATTCCCAGTTTTGAAAGGGGATATCCCGTGAACATAGATGGCTTTACCTGCATGCGCAGTAACGTGAGATGCAGGAATCTCAGTATTAAAATAGTAAGTCTTACCTGTGGCTTTACACGCTGAGGCGATATTGGTGCCAGAACTTTTATTAGCGGTGAGAGATTTAATGAGAGTCCCGTTACCGGACTGACCTCCTGCAAATATATGTATTTTAATGGGTTTGTCTAAATACTGTTGACAAGCCCAGCCTTTCACGAAAGTCTTGCTGCCGCTTTGATATAATGCATCAATGTTACCAACCACATTGGATACAGGAGGTAACGGCATTTTGTATTTTCCTGAGCCTGCGATTGCTTCATTTGGCGTACCAGCAACGGAAATACCATGCACAAAGATTTCTCGCCCACGATGTTGATAAATTTGCTCTTGTGTAAGGTTAATAGAAAAGCGGTTGTTTGTAGTAACGGAGTTATTACAAGCGTTTGCAATGCCCTGTGCAGAAGACTTATTGGCGGTCGCGGAAGTGAGAAAACGACCTCCCAATCCCGCTCGCCCCCCTGAATACACATGCACGTTTATTGACTGGTTTCGCTCGGTTTGACATGCCCAACCTTTTATAGTGAAGCTTGTATTATTACCGCTCGGGGCATCAATGTTGCCTTTGACAAAGGTCGTCGCGTGACTAGTTAGTGGGAAAAGAAAAGCAGATAACAGTAGGGATTGGAGCAATCCTTTAGCAGCCATGATTTCATCCTTGGTTATATAACTTTGCGTCGTTGCAAAATTTGGGGGCGCGAAAGTACATTAAAAAATTAATTTAGACAATAAAAAATTTATGTGTCTAAATGCAATTCCCTACCTGAAAATGGGCAAACTTTGCTGATTGAATTCGTAGAAGCTCTGCTTTCTCTGCTTTCTCTGCTTTCTGTGCTTTCTAATGACTTATGTGGGAGAAGTTCTGATTTTTACTTTTTTAAATATCGAGCGATTCAGCAATATCCAGAGCATCATCAACTTCGATCCCAAGGTACCTCACGGTGCTCTCAAGCTTCTTATGACCAAGTAGCAACTGAACAACGCGTAGATTTTTCGTTTTTTTATAAATCAGGTAAGCCTTAGTCCTTCGCATGGTATGCGTGCTGTAAAGCGTGGGGTCGAGACCTAGTTTTTCAATCCAGCCGTGGAATATGCGGTTATATTGCCTGGTGCAAATGTGTTCTCCAGGGACTTTTGCTGATGGGAACAAATAACTGCTGTAATTGAGGCCCTTAAAATTGATCCAGTCCAGCACAGATTTTCTCGTACCCTCAGTAATTTCGAACTGAACCGGAGAGCCTGTTTTTTGCTGTGTCACAAGTGCGCGTCGCATTACCACGCCACCCGACATGACATCCGATACGAGCAGCTTGACCAAATCGGAGCCGCGAAGTTTACTGTCCAGCGCCAAATTGAATAATGCTAAGTCGCGTTTGTTGTCTTCTATTTCCAATCTAATTCTGATCCCCCATATGTGAGAAATCTTCAGCGGTCGCTTCTGTCCAATAATTCGGTGTTTGTTCCAAGGTTTGCTAGCGGCTGCCATAGCAATCTCCCGGCAATTAATAATTTGTAGTATGGGCCGGAAGTTCTGAAACAGGAAGTTGTAACGTTCTTTTCTCTCGAATAAGCTGTAAACTAAACACCACTAATTTAGTACCTGTTCGCCAGATTTTCTTATCTTCGAATCAGAGGTATAATAGCTGTCACATTATTAGAGGTGTTTATGAATACAAAGATTGAAATATACGGCGTGAAAGCTGTTAAGCGCCCTAAAATCGCCGCCAGCAAGAAACTTGATTTGTCCGGTGACGCTGGTCAGCAAATTGTGAAGTCTGAAACTAAGTTAGTTTTAAGAACACATAAGCGTACGTTTGAAAAACTCGCTGATATGTGATGGATCTCATTTTCTTCCCCTTTGAACGCGTGATAGAAATTAACGTGTTCATCCTCGAAAACGAACCAGGCATGAAGGGCGCCGCTGATATCAACAAACTTCAGGGTGCCTTAGGCAGAATCGATAATGCTATTGCCTATTCAGGCTTAGATGACGTTTTCGAAATTGCTGCAAAATATGCCGCATCAATAGCGCTATCTCATTCACTTCCCGATGCTAACAAGCGAACAGGTTTGGCCGTTGCGCTGGAGTATTTGTCGCTCAATGATTTTGAGTTAACCGCTGACAATGATCTCTTTGCAGATGCGATCAGAGATTTAGTCATTGGACAAATTAATGAGTCAGATTTTGCTGACTTGCTTTATTCCCAATATATTTTCGAACAAAACTCAGATCTCTGAAGTCTACCTTTACTTACCAGTTCTTCATGGCATTGCTAAGGTCCGCTTTTGACCAAAAGCGGCGAGTGCTCTAATTTAGAGCGTTGCCCGGCGCTTTTCCTCTTCAATTGTACGTTGTTGAGCTTGCTTAACTAATTGTTCAATGGAAGCTTGTAGTGCCAATAGTTTGTCCCGTTTTTCCATGCTGCTCAAAGTACTATCGCTACGTACAGCTTCCATTTTTTCTTCGAGTTCTTTTATTTTATCACGCTCAATACCGAGCCGGGCATCCAGTAACAATTGATTAATTTGCTGTTGTCGTGATAAGGGGGACTTCAGGGTAGAGACTTCCGGGGTAGTAGTTTCGGCGTTACTCGCCTGTGCGCTAATTGCATTGCCCTGTGTAGTCGCCACGCGAGTTGGTGTTAATCCCGCAGCAGGGAGAGTCGTAATAGCACGAAAAAAACGCTCATAAACCTGATTAAGCATTTTGTTGTAAGACGTCCAACCTTCCATGTTTATCCTAAACTGGAGGTTTGACCGGGCATAATCATACAGCGCCTTTATATTGGTCTGATTCCATTGTTGTTCGGGAGGCAAGGCTGCTTTAGGGCTGACTTCCGGTAAATCAATATGTACCCCGTATACCATATGATGCATGGTCAGGGCTAACGTGGCTTTGTCGGATTCAGATAGTTCCGCAGTAGCTTTCTGCCAGGCTGCTTTTACGCTTGCCGGCGCATTAACAGGCGGGAAATGAATCGTTTTGCCTTCACCCACTTCGACCAAACCATCATTATTTAAATCAACCAAATCGGAGCCATCAGGTTGGCTTAATAAGTTTTGTGCTCCCTCCTGGGAGAGTGCTGAAAGCTGAATCGGTCTGGCCAGACTGTGAGCCTTTTGTACCAACTTTAATTCATCTTGCGATAAGGACTGCAAAAACTGAGTGGCGGGTTCCTGTTGCCCGGCTGCGCGCGATAATATAGCGGCAAACCCGGTGATCTCCTGCTGATTCAGTTGGCGGGTTTGCAAGCGTTCGACAGACGCTGCCGATAATATTGTAACTCCATAGTTCATATGGTTTCCCTGGCCAATTCAGACTGTTTACTTGTGAAAGATATATGCCCAGCCTTCAACAGCAATACAAAGAGCAGGTGCTTAATGGTGTGATATCCGCTTCTTACTTTTTGTTATAAATTGATATCGGAATCTATTGGCAGTCTTTGATTTTATGAAGATAATCTGGACCAGTCTATTTTGTCCTTATAGCTTTGTGGTTGCTGGTCAATCGATTGCATTACTTTTTCGAGTATCTTAGCTGCGGGGGTGCCTTTCTCTCGTTCTTGAGTAATTAAAATTTCATTTCGTTTAATCAATGACTCGTTCTGGCTGGCAAAGAGAGCCTCACTTGCATCTGTTACTGGCTGACCCGTTGCGGTGTAAGTTGCTCCTTCACCTGTAGCCATATCCAGATTTGAGATATCGATTAAAGGGTTATTAAGTCCGTATGTGAAAGCCGCAAGCATGTCTTCTGCTTTTTGTTCGTTTCGACTGGCCACTTCCATCGCAAAACTCTTCGAAAACTCTCTATCTTTTTCCTGCGCAGCCAAGTCTAACGCTGGCTTTGAAAGTGTGACTTTATCCCCCTGGCGTGTTGGTGTTTCATCAACGACAGTTTGTGGCTTTGTTTCAGACTGCTTATATGCCTGTATAGGAGTTGTTGCGTAACTGGATGATATGAGCATAAGTTTACCGAACTATCAATTGATGATAGTGAAGAGCAATTCTTAGACCAAAACTGAGCACTGATTAAGGGGAGCTGTAATCAGGCTATTTTGTGCAAAAGTAGCCTCGCACAAATGTCCGCTTGTTTTAATAGGAGAGACGCTTTTAGATATCTGAAGTCATCTAACTGATTAGCGTTAAGGCAAAACTCTTCCGTTTAACGGCAGGCATTGTCCTTTTAAAGTGTCTATAAACCCCACACTTCCCTGTCGTTTGATATTTTCGCGCCTGAAAAATCGCTTTGCGTTTATAGCAGCATAGCATGCTGATGTCCGCTTCTGACCCAGGCTGTGTGAAAACGCTGATCACTTTTTGGTCTAAAAAGCCGCTTATTATGATCAAGTAATCTAATTGTTTCGGTAGTTAATTGATATAATAATCAGCATGTTAATGAACTTTGATGACTGATTATGACGAATCACATTAAAGGAGAATGTCGTATTCAAGCGACTTTATTCCCAGAGATTTTGGATGACTTTATCAGTGAAGATAACCCCGTTCGTATTGTTGACGTTTTCGTCAATGAACTTGATTTGCAAGAATTAGGTTTTGAACGTGTTCAGGCTAAATCAACGGGCCGCCCAGGTTATCACCCAGCCACTTTATTAAAGCTTTATATCTACGGCTATCTCAACCGTATTCAATCTTCTCGTCGACTGGAAACAGAAACCAACCGTAATCTTGAACTCATGTGGTTATTGGAACGTTTAGCGCCGGACTTTAAAACTATCGCTGATTTCCGACGTGATAACGGCGAAGGAATCAAGTTGGCTTGCCGTCATTTTGTCATTTTATGTCGAGAGCTGAATATGTTCAGTGAGGGCGTTGTCGCCATTGACGGTAGTAAATTCAAAGCCGTAAACAGTAAGACGAATAACTTTACGTCTAAGAAAGCCAATGACCTGATTGCTCGCGTTGAGGCGAAAATTTCTAAATATCTGTTGGAGCTTGACGAAGTAGACCGCAAAGAAGTTCCAGATAATCGAGTAAGAATGGTGAAGGATAAACTGGCTTGGTTTAAGAAAAGGCTAGGTGAATTACAGGAAATGAAGCGGGTAGTAGAAGCGCACCCAGACAAACAGGTATCACTAACCGATCCCGATGCCAGATTGCTTAAAACCAGAAATATGGAACGCCAAGTTTGCTATAACATCCAAAGCGCGGTTGATACAAAGCATCATCTTATTGTCTGTCATGATGTTACAAATACTAACGACCGTGGCGAGCTAGCAAGGATGACCAAACTCACGCAAGAAATATTAAATAGAAAAGATATCACTTCTCTGGCAGATAAAGGCTACTACAGCCGTCAGGATATCAAAGCGACACTGGACCTTGGCGCTGAAACTTTAGTCCCTAAAACAGATACCTCTGGCTCGGAAAGAAAGGGTATCTTCAATCGCTCCAAATTCAAATACGACCCCACTAAAGATATCTATTCCTGCCCTGCTGGCGAAGAAATGATAAATAGAATGAGAACCGTCGAAGATGGTTTGGAATTAGATGTCTACTTCAATCATAACGCGTGCAAGGAGTGTAAAATTCGGAACCAGTGTACCACCTCAAAGCGCGAGCCAAGACGAATGAAACGCTGGATTCATGAGGCAGAAGCTGAAGCCATGCTGGAACGTCTAGCAAACGCCCCCGAAACACCAGTGATCCGAAAACAAACTGTTGAGCACCCTTTCGGGACGATAAAAATGTGGATGGGCGCAACTCACTTTCTGACAAGACGATTCAAAAACGTCAGTACCGAGATGAGTCTCCATGTTCTTGCTTACAACATGAAGAGAATGATGGCAATTATGGGCGTGCAGGCACTAACAAAAGCCATCAGAGAAGGATAATCCCTGACAATCTGACTCGCCTCCGGTAAATTCAGGTGTTGTAGAAAATCGCGATCGAAATCTTCTTCGACGATTTCAAAATATGGATATTCATCGCCTTCGACAAGCAAGTGTGTTTTCACACAGTCTGGACCAA
>NZ_MDHN01000002.1 GCF_001757105.1 Alteromonas confluentis | reverse complement strand
ACAACACCAGCACCTACAGTACGACCACCTTCACGGATTGCGAAGCGCAGACCTTCTTCCATCGCGATAGGAGCAATCAGCTCAACTACGAATTTCAGGTTGTCGCCTGGCATTACCATTTCAACGCCTTCTGGCAGTTCAACGGCACCAGTTACGTCAGTTGTACGGAAGTAGAACTGTGGACGGTAACCTTTGAAGAATGGAGTGTGACGACCGCCTTCATCTTTAGACAGTACGTATACTTCCGCTTCAAACTTAGTGTGAGGAGTGATTGAACCAGGCTTAGCCAGTACTTGACCACGCTCAACGTCGTCACGCTTAGTACCACGCAGCAGAACACCAACGTTCTCACCTGCACGACCTTCGTCAAGCAGCTTACGGAACATTTCAACACCGGTACAAGTCGTTTTAGTCGTATCTTTGATACCAACGATTTCTACTTCTTCACCAACTTTAACGATACCTTGCTCAACACGACCAGTTACAACAGTACCACGGCCTGAGATTGAGAATACGTCTTCGATTGGCAGGATGAACGGCTTGTCGATAGCACGCTCTGGCTCTGGAATGTAAGAATCCAGTGCTTCACCCAGTTCGATGATTTTCTTTTCCCACTCTGCGTCGCCTTCAAGGGCTTTCAGAGCAGAACCTTTGATTACTGGCAGATCGTCGCCTGGGAATTCGTATTCAGTCAGAAGTTCACGAACTTCCATCTCAACCAGTTCCAGCAGCTCTTCATCATCAACCATGTCACATTTGTTCATGAATACGATGATGTAAGGGATACCAACCTGACGACCCAGCAGGATGTGCTCACGAGTCTGTGGCATAGGACCATCAGTCGCCGCAACTACCAGGATACCGCCGTCCATCTGAGCAGCACCAGTGATCATGTTTTTAACGTAATCAGCGTGTCCTGGACAGTCTACGTGCGCGTAGTGGCGAGTAGGCGTGTCATATTCTACGTGTGAAGTAGAGATGGTGATACCACGTGCTTTTTCTTCAGGCGCGTTATCGATTTGATCGAAAGCCTGAGCTGAACCACCGTAAGTCTTAGACAGTACAGTAGTGATCGCAGCGGTCAGAGTGGTTTTACCGTGGTCAACGTGGCCGATAGTACCCACGTTTACGTGGGGTTTCGTACGTTCAAACTTTTCTTTTGCCATTTTTCTCGTTTCCTAAGTTAAAAGTCCGACCCAATACAGACCGGACCGAACCTTCATTAAGATTTAGTTTCTTGATTCGATAATCGCTTTTGCAACATTGCTAGGCGCTTCAGAGTAATTGAAGAACTCCATAGAGTATGACGCGCGACCCTGCGTTTGTGAACGCAGATCGGTGGCATACCCAAACATTTCTGAAAGCGGAACCTTCGCGCGAACAATTTTGATCCCGCCAATTCCGTCTTCCATTCCTTCGATCATGCCGCGACGACGATTCAGATCGCCTACAACATCACCCATCCAATCTTCTGGAGTTGTTACTTCAACTTTCATAGTGGGTTCGAGCAATACTGGATTTGCCTCAGCACAACCTTTCTTGAAACCCATAGAGCCGGCGATCTTAAACGCCATTTCAGAAGAGTCAACATCATGGTACGAACCATCGAACAAAGTAACCTTTACATCAAGTACAGGATACCCTGCCAGGACACCATTTTGCAGCTGCTCCTGAATTCCTTTGTCTACCGCAGGAATGAATTCTTTTGGTACAACACCACCAACGATTTCATTAACGAATTCGTAGCCTGCACCTTCTTCCTGTGGCTCGATACGCAGCCAGACGTGACCAAATTGTCCACGTCCGCCTGACTGACGGACAAACTTGCCTTCCGCTTCGACCTTACTGCGAATGGTTTCACGATAAGCAACCTGGGGTTTACCCACGTTACATTCAACCTTAAATTCGCGCTTCATACGGTCGACAATAATATCGAGGTGCAGTTCACCCATACCGGAAATAATCGTTTGACCGGTTTCGTCGTCGGTTTTCACCTTGAACGACGGGTCTTCTGCAGCCAGTTTACCCAGCGCAAGACCCATTTTTTCCTGGTCTGCCTGAGATTTTGGCTCTACGGCGATGGAAATTACCGGATCAGGGAATTCCATACGCTCAAGTGTAATAACATGATTCGGATCACACAAGGTGTCACCGGTAGTCACGTCTTTCAGTCCGATAGCTGCGGCAATGTCGCCAGCACGAACTTCTTTTAATTCTTCGCGGTCTTTCGCGTGCATCTGCACGATACGACCAAATCGCTCACGCTTTGCTTTCACTGGGTTGTACACAGTGTCACCGGTGTTTACCACACCTGAATAGCAACGGAAGAACGTGAGAGTACCGACAAACGGGTCGGTAGCAATTTTAAATGCCAGCGCAGAGAACGGCTCATTGTCATCAGCATGACGTTCTGCGTGTGTTTCTTTGCCATCATCGAGCACACCATCAATGGCCGGAACGTCTACTGGCGCCGGCAGGTATTCGATAACGGCATCAAGAACAGCCTGAACGCCTTTGTTCTTGAAAGCACTACCACAGGTAGCCAATACGATTTCGTTGTTCAGTACGCGGGTACGCAGACCCTGACGGATTTCCTCTTCGGTCAGCTCTTCGCCTTCCAGGTACTTTTCCATCAGTTCTTCTGACGCTTCGGCAGCCGCCTCGATCATCTCGGTGCGGTACTTTTCAGCTTTATCAGCAAGTTCAGCTGGAATATCTTCATAGGTAAAGGTCATACCCATGTCTTCAGCATTCCAGTTGATGGCTTTCATCTTGATTAAATCGATGACGCCACGGAATTCTTCCTCTGCACCAATATTCAGTTGAATCGGTACACAGGTCGCGCCTAAACGCTTGCGGATCTGACCCACAACACGTTCAAAATCCGCACCGGCACGGTCCATCTTATTGACGAAAACCATGCGCGGTACGTGATATTTATCAGCCTGACGCCAGACTGTTTCTGATTGAGGTTCAACCCCGGAAGACCCACAAAACACAACCACCGCACCATCGAGTACACGTAAAGAACGTTCTACTTCAATAGTGAAGTCAACGTGTCCCGGTGTATCAATGATGTTGATACGGTGTTGATCGTACTGCTGCTGCATTCCAGACCAGAAGCACGTGGTCGCAGCAGAAGTGATCGTGATACCACGCTCTTGCTCCTGCTCCATCCAGTCCATAGTGGCAGCGCCATCATGCACTTCACCAATTTTGTGTGATAGTCCTGTATAAAACAGAACACGCTCAGTAGTTGTGGTCTTACCCGCATCTACGTGGGCGACAATACCAATATTACGATAACGCTCAATTGGGGTCTTACGAGGCATACGTCTCTCTCAGTTTAAACGTTGATTACCAACGGTAGTGTGCGAACGCTTTGTTCGCTTCGGCCATACGGTGAACGTCTTCACGTTTCTTAACCGCAGAACCTTTGTTGTCTGCTGCATCTAACATTTCAGCTGCAAGGCGTTGTGCCATGGACTTTTCGCCACGTTTACGTGCCGCTTCAACCATCCAACGCATACCCAGCGCGTTACGACGAACAGGACGAACTTCTACAGGAACCTGGTAAGTAGAACCACCCACACGGCGTGATTTAACTTCCACTGTAGGACGGATGTTGTCCAGAGCGTCTTCGAACACGTCTAAGTGTGCTTTGCCGGTTTTTTCAGCAACAATATCAAGCGCACCGTAAACAATCTTTTCAGCAACTGATTTCTTGCCGTCGAGCATTACGACATTCATGAATTTAGCAAGCAGTTGTGAACCAAATTTTGGTTCTGGTAGGATTTTACGTTGACCTACGACTCTTCTTCTTGGCATTTTACAATTCTCCGTATGAATTCAGGGAAATCCCAAAACTCTAATTACTTCAGTTTGGCCTTACTAACGGAGAACCGTTAAGATTTAGGCCGTTTTGCGCCGTACTTAGAACGGGCTTGACGACGATCGTTAACGCCTGCGCAGTCCAGAGTACCGCGAACAGTGTGATAACGAACACCTGGTAAGTCTTTAACACGACCACCACGGATAAGAACAACGCTGTGCTCTTGTAGGTTGTGGCCTTCACCACCGATGTATGAAGACACTTCGAAACCGTTAGTTAAACGTACACGACATACTTTACGCAGTGCAGAGTTTGGTTTCTTAGGCGTAGTGGTATATACACGAGTACATACACCACGACGTTGTGGGCAAGCTTGCAGTGCAGCTACGTTGCTTTTTGCAACTGGCTGACGACGTGGCTTACGCACTAACTGGTTAACTGTTGCCATTAACTAGCTCCTGTTAGTAAATAATAAAAACCCGATACCATGGTCGGGTCTGCTAAACGGCTTAATGATTCCAAGACTTTATGTAAATGTGCTCTACATTTACCGGCCCCCAAATAAAAAAACCGCGCCCCTCGTTCAGACTGTCTCAGTTAAAAAATAACGGACTTACCTGAAATTGGGTCGCGGAATTCTAATGATCTCATAAGCCAGTGTCAAGATGTACAAAGGATAACCAAGGGATTATTCACTGTTCTACACCAAAACATCGTTGAGCAGCAGTTACCTACTACTCAACGAAAGGTCTTACTCGCCTGAGTCATCTCCGGCGTTTAATGCTTCGGTCAGTGCCTGTTCTGCTTCAGCCGCAGATACAGACATTTCCTCGATAGCTTCAGCACGCTTCTGCATACGACGCTCGTGGTATGCGAAACCGGTACCTGCAGGGATGAGTCGACCAACAATTACGTTTTCTTTCAGACCACGTAAATCGTCTTCTTTGCCCTGTACCGCAGCTTCTGTCAGTACGCGTGTTGTTTCCTGGAACGATGCTGCAGAGATGAAAGACTCTGTAGACAGTGACGCCTTGGTAATACCCAGCAACTGTGTTTCGTACAGTGCAGGCAGTTTACCGGCTTTTTCCATTTCACGGTTCGCGATCTTAACGTGAGCCACTTCGACCTGTTCGCCTTCCAGGAACTGTGTATCGCCTGGTGCGGTGATAATACACTTACGCAGCATCTGACGGATTACCACCTCGATGTGCTTATCGTTAATTTTTACACCCTGCAGACGGTAAACTTCCTGAACTTCGTTCACGATGTAGTTAGAAACCGCACTAATACCACGCAGACGCAGGATATCATGTGGAGACTCAGGACCATCGGCCAGAACTTCACCGCGCTCTACAGATTCACCCTCGAACACGTTCAGCTGACGCCACTTAGGAATCATCTCTTCGTAAGCATCTGCACCATCTTTCGGTGTGATAACCAGACGTTTCTTACCTTTGGTTTCTTTACCGAAACCAATGGAACCGGAGATTTCAGCCAGGATTGCAGGTTCTTTCGGCTTACGTGCTTCGAACAAGTCAGCAACCCGTGGCAGACCACCGGTGATGTCACGTGTTTTCGAGCTTTCCTGAGGAATACGTGCTAACACGTCACCAGCGTGTGCTAGTTTGCCATCTGCCGCTTCGATAGTGGTAAAGCTAGGCAGACGAATTTCCTGCAGACCAGTCTCGTCACTTTCCAGGATCAGCTTAGGTTCTTTCGCATTGAACTTAGACAGATCTTTAACCACAACACGGGTCAGACCGGTCAGTTCGTCCTGCTGCATCTCGGTGTTAGAGTCGTCGATATCAGCAAATGTGATCTTAGACGGACGCTCAACCACGATTGGGTGACTATGCGGATCCCAGTTCGCTACTACTTCACCGGCTTTAACTGCTGCGCCATCATCTACAGACAGAATTGCACCGTAAGGCACTTTATAACGCTCTTTCTCACGGCCGAAGCTGTCGATAACCGTCAGTTCGGTAGAACGTGAAACGATAACCACTTTGTCGTCCTGGTTGCGAACGAACTTAGCGTTATGCATTTTCAGGCTACCTTCAGTCTTAACCTGAACACTGCTTTCTGCTGACGCTCTTGATGCCGCACCACCAATGTGGAATGTACGCATGGTAAGCTGTGTACCTGGCTCACCGATTGACTGAGCAGCGATAACACCAACAGATTCACCTTTCGCCACCATGTGACCACGTGCAAGGTCACGACCGTAACACTTAGCACAAACACCGAAGTCGTTGTCACAAGTGATAACCGAGCGAACCATCATCTGGTCAACAGAGTTCTGCTCCAGCATGTCTACCAGTGCTTCGTCCAGCAGCGTGTTACGCTCAACCAGCACTTCGTCAGTACCTGGCTTGATTACGTCTTCTGCTACCACACGACCCAGTACACGCTCACGCAGCGGCTCTACAACGTCACCACCTTCAATCAGTGGTGTCATCTTCACGCCTTCAAACGTACCACAGTCGTCATTGGTGATAACCAAATCCTGTGCAACGTCTACCAGACGACGAGTCAGATAACCCGAGTTCGCAGTTTTCAGTGCCGTATCGGCAAGACCCTTACGCGCACCGTGAGTTGAGATGAAGTACTGTAGTACGTTCAGACCTTCACGGAAGTTAGCCGTGATTGGCGTTTCGATGATTGAGCCATCTGGCTTAGCCATCAGACCACGCATACCAGCCAGCTGACGAATCTGTGCGGCACTACCACGAGCACCGGAGTCGGCCATCATATAAACAGAGTTAAATGACGCCTGCTCTTCTTCTTCACCGTCACGGTTGATTACGGTATCAACCTTCAGGTTATCCATCATCGCACGGGCAACTTTTTCGTTGGCGTTTGACCAGATATCGATAACTTTGTTGTAACGTTCACCAGCAGTAACAAGACCGCCTTGGAACTGTTCCTGAATTTCAATAACTTCAGCTTCTGCAGCTTCGATAATGTCTTTCTTCGCAGCTGGGATAACCATATCGTCGATACCAACAGACGCACCCGCGATCATCGCGTAGTGGAAACCGGTATACATGATTTGGTCAGCGGCAATAACAGTATCTTTCAGACCCAGCGTACGGTAACACTCGTTAAGCAGTTTAGAGATCTGCTTTTTACCCATCGCTTGGTTGATAATTTCAAACGGCAGACCCTTAGGCAGGATCAGAGAGAAAATCGCACGACCAACAGTAGTGTCAGTTAATGTTACTTTCTCAGTTTTGGTGCCGTCTTCAGCAATATCATATTCAGTAATACGTACTTTTACGCGTGCGTGCAGTTCTGCCGCATCGGTACGGTACGCTTTTTCAGCTTCGTGCGGGCTGGTAAATACCATGCCTTCGCCGCGGCCGTTTACTTTGTCACGGGTCAGATAATACAGACCCAATACAACGTCCTGTGAAGGTACGATGATTGGCTCACCGTTCGCAGGAGACAGGATGTTGTTGGTAGACATCATCAGGGCGCGTGCTTCTAACTGTGCTTCGATAGTCAGAGGTACGTGAACCGCCATTTGGTCACCGTCGAAGTCAGCGTTGTATGCCGCACACACCAGTGGGTGCAGTTGAATCGCTTTACCTTCGATCAGGGTAGGTTCGAATGCCTGGATACCCAGTCTGTGCAGTGTTGGTGCACGGTTAAGTAATACCGGGTGTTCGCGGATTACTTCATCCAGAACGTCCCATACTTCCGGTGCTTCGCGCTCTACCAGCTTCTTAGCAGCTTTGATGGTAGTCGCCAGACCACGACCTTCCAGTTTGCCGTAAATGAATGGCTTGAACAGCTCAAGTGCCATCTTCTTAGGCAGACCACACTGGTGCAGACGCAGCGTTGGACCAACGGTGATTACAGAACGGCCAGAGTAGTCAACACGCTTACCGAGCAGGTTCTGACGGAAACGACCTTGCTTACCTTTGATCATATCGGCAAGTGATTTCAGAGGACGTTTGTTAGAACCGGTAATTGCACGACCGCGACGACCGTTATCAAGCAGCGCATCTACCGCTTCCTGAAGCATACGCTTTTCGTTACGTACGATGATATCTGGTGCTGCCAGATCCAACAGACGCTTCAGACGGTTGTTACGGTTGATAACACGACGATACAGATCGTTCAGGTCAGAAGTCGCAAAACGACCACCGTCCAGTGGTACCAGAGGACGCAGGTCCGGTGGCAGAACTGGCAGTACAGTCATAATCATCCACTCTGGCTTGTTGCCAGACTGTTGGAATGATTCAAGCAGCTTCAGACGCTTGGTGATTTTCTTACGCTTGGTTTCAGAGTTGATTGAAGGCAGCTCTTCACGCATTGCTGCAACATCAGCATCTACGTCGAGGACTTTCAACAGATCGAAAACGGCTTCAGCACCCATTTTCGCATCGAACTCGTCACCGTGTTCTTCCAGCGCATCCAGGTATTCTTCTTCGTTCAGAAGCTGGCTACGCTCTAATGTTGTCATACCAGGTTCGGTAACAACATAAGATTCGAAATACAGTACGCGCTCGATATCACGTAGAGTCATGTCCAGCATCAAACCGATACGTGACGGCAGTGATTTCAGGAACCAGATGTGGGCAACCGGGCTAGCCAGTTCGATGTGACCCATACGCTCACGACGTACTTTGGTCAGTGTAACTTCAACGCCACACTTCTCACAGATAACACCACGGTGCTTAAGACGCTTATACTTACCGCAAAGACATTCGTAGTCTTTTACAGGTCCGAAAATACGCGCGCAGAACAGACCGTCACGCTCTGGTTTGAACGTACGGTAGTTGATGGTTTCAGGCTTTTTCACCTCACCGAAAGACCATGATCGAATCATGTCCGGTGAAGAAAGACCAATTCGAATATTATCGAATTCTTCGGTCTTGTTTTGTTGCTTTAGAAACTTTAATAAGTCTTTCACATTACTCTCCCAGCGGAGTCAGTCTCTATAGCCCGGCGAACCGGGCCATCAAATCATACTATGGCGTTAGCCGTATTACTTTTCTTCCAGCTCGATGTTGATACCGAGTGAACGAATTTCTTTAAGCAATACGTTGAAGGATTCAGGCATGCCCGGCTCCATTCTGTGATCGCCATCAACAATGTTTTTGTACATTTTGGTACGACCGTTAACGTCATCCGACTTAACAGTAAGCATTTCCTGCAGGGTATATGCCGCACCGTATGCTTCCAGTGCCCACACTTCCATCTCACCGAAGCGCTGACCACCGAACTGTGCTTTACCACCCAGAGGCTGCTGTGTAACCAAGCTGTAAGAACCAGTAGAACGGGCGTGCATCTTGTCGTCTACTAAGTGGTTCAGTTTCAGCATGTACATGTAACCTACCGTTACCGGACGTTCGAACTGGCGACCAGTACGGCCGTCAAACAGGTCAATCTGTCCGCTTTCTGGCAGGTCAGCCAGTTTCAACATTGCTTTAATTTCTGCTTCTTTCGCACCAGAGAATACTGGCGTCGCAACAGGTACACCTTTACGCAGGTTTTCTGCCAAGCGACGTACTTCGTCATCAGTGAAGCTGTCGATGTCTACTTCCTGGTGATTCTCACCTAAGGTGTAAACTTCTTTCAGGAATTCGCGCAGCTTAGCCAGCTCTTCCTGCTCTTTGATCATGCGATCAATCTTCACACCCAGACCATGAGCCGCCATACCTAAGTGGGTCTCAAGGATCTGACCGATGTTCATACGCGATGGTACACCCAGCGGGTTAAGTACGATGTCTACCGGCGTACCGTTAACATCGTAAGGCATGTCTTCAACAGGGATTACTGTTGAGATAACACCTTTGTTACCGTGACGACCAGCCATCTTGTCACCAGGCTGGATGTGACGTTTAACCGCAAGGTAAACCTTAACAATCTTCAATACGCCAGGAGCAAGGTCGTCACCCTGGGTGATCTTACGACGCTTGTTCTCGAACTTCTTATCGAAGTCAGATTTGATTTCGATGTGCTGTTCAGCGATTTGATCCAGTTCCAGCTGTGAATTTTCGTTAGACAACGGAATTTCCAGCCACTTCTCACGAGGCATAGAATCCAGACGCGCTTCGTCAACACCGGCATTCAAGAGCAGGTTACGTGCACGAGAGAAGATACCGTCCGCCAGGATATTGAATTCGTCAGACAGGTCTTTCTTAACCTGACGTAACTGCATATCTTCAATTTCCAGAGCACGTTTGTCTTTCTCAACGCCGTCACGGGTAAATACCTGAACGTCGATAACGGTGCCGTGTACAGAGTTAGGTACACGCAGAGAGGTATCTTTTACGTCAGACGCTTTCTCACCGAAGATAGCACGTAGCAGTTTCTCTTCTGGTGTCAGCTGGGTTTCACCTTTAGGCGTTACCTTACCAACCAGGATATCGCCGCCTTTCACTTCCGCACCGATATAAACAACGCCAGATTCATCCAGCTTGCTCAGTGCAGCTTCACCAACGTTAGGAATATCAGAAGAAATCTCTTCTGGACCCAATTTGGTGTCACGAGCAATACAGCTCAGTTCCTGAATGTGGATAGTAGTGAAACGGTCTTCCTGAGCAACACGCTCTGAAATCAGAATCGAGTCTTCGAAGTTGTAACCATTCCAAGGCATGAACGCGATACGCATGTTCTGACCAAGTGCCAGCTCACCAAGGTCTGTAGAAGGACCGTCAGCCAATACATCACCAGCCACGATTGGGTCACCAACGTTACAGGTAGGCTTCTGGTTAATACAGGTGTTCTGGTTAGAACGGGTGTACTTAGTCAGGTTGTAGATATCGATACCTGCTTCACCTGGAAGCATTTCGTCTTCATCTACCTTGATTACGATACGGCTTGCGTCTACGTAATCAACCATACCGCCACGCTTAGCAACAACAGTAACACCAGAGTCAACCGCTACGGTTTTCTCCATACCAGTACCTACCAGCGGCTTATCAGCACGCAGTGTTGGTACTGCCTGACGTTGCATGTTCGCACCCATCAATGCACGGTTGGCGTCATCGTGTTCCAGGAACGGGATAATGCTCGCAGCAACAGAAACGATCTGCTGAGGCGACACGTCCATATATTTAATTTCTTCCTTCGGCATCAGCGTAGTTTCACCACGGTGACGTGAAGGGATCAGGTCGTCAATCAGAGCGCCGTTCTCGTCACAAGCAACATTTGCCTGTGCGATTTTGAACTGGCCTTCTTCGATAGCTGACAGATAATCGATTTCGTCAGTGATAACACCGTCTTCGATGCGCCGGAAAGGTGTTTCAAGGAAACCGAAATCATTGGTACGAGCAAAGCTCGCCAATGAGTTGATCAGACCGATGTTCGGACCTTCAGGGGTTTCGATTGGACACAGACGACCGTAGTGCGTTGGGTGTACGTCTCGAACCTCAAAGCCTGCACGTTCACGAGTCAGACCACCCGGGCCTAATGCAGAAATACGACGCTTATGCGTTACTTCTGAAAGCGGGTTGTTTTGGTCCATGAACTGAGACAGCTGAGAAGAACCGAAGAACTCTTTAACTGCTGCAGAGATTGGCTTCGCGTTGATCAGATCCTGTGGCATTACGTTGTCGAGGTCGCCCAGAGACAGACGCTCTTTAACTGCACGCTCAACACGTACCAGACCTACACGGAACTGGTTCTCGGCCATTTCGCCAACTGAACGAATACGACGGTTACCCAAGTGATCGATATCATCTACTTCGTCCTTACCGTCACGGATAAGGATAAGTTGTTTCATTACAGAAACGATATCGTCTTTGTCCAGGGTACCAGAACCGACTAACTCTTCACGACCTAAACGACGGTTGAACTTCATACGACCAACAGATGACAGGTCGTAACGATCTTCAGAGAAGAACAGGTTGTCGAACAGCGTTTCGGCAGCATCTTTTGTTGGTGGTTCACCAGGACGCATCATGCGGTAAATTTCTACCAGTGCTTCAAGGCGATTTGTTGAGCTGTCGATACGCAGGGTATCAGAGATATAAGAACCGTGATCCAGTTCGTTGATGTACAGCGTTTCGAATTCTTTGTTACCAGCCTGGCTTAATTCAGCCATGGTTTCCAGTGTCACTTCATCGTTAGCGCTTACCAGTACTTCACCGGTTTCTTCGTTAACGTAGGTGCGACCATATACACGACCGATCAGGTATTCAGCTGGAACTTCTAGTTCTGTAATGCCTGCTTTTTCCAGCGCGCGGGTATGACGTGCAGATACACGACGACCGGTTTCTACGATAACTTCACCGTCTTTACCGATAATGTCGAACTGTGCAGTTTCACCACGCAGACGATCAGGCACAACTTCCATTAACAGTTTGTTGTCCTGAATACGGATTTGTACTTTCTCGAAGAACAGATCAAGGATCTCTTCGGTAGTCATTTCCAGTGCGCGCAAGATAATCGTTGCAGGCAGCTTACGACGACGGTCAATACGTACGAACAGGTTATCCTTCGGATCGAATTCAAAATCTAACCATGAACCACGGTAAGGAATAACACGTGCGTTATAAAGAACTTTACCAGAAGAGTGAGTCTTACCTTTGTCGTGATCGTAGAATACACCAGGTGAACGGTGTAACTGAGATACGATTACACGCTCGGTACCATTGATGACGAACGTACCGTTCTCAGTCATCAGTGGGATTTCGCCCATGTAAACTTCCTGTTCTTTGATGTCTTTCACCGTACCCGGTGCAGCATCTTTATCGAACAGTACTAAACGCAATTTTACTCTTAATGGTGCCGAATACGTGACGCCGCGAATCTGACATTCTTTAACATCGAAGACCGGTTCGCCAAGGCGGTAGCTCACATACTGCAGCTCTGAACTGCCAGAGTAGCTTTTAATTGGGAACACAGAACGGAAAGCAGCTTCCAGTCCGTACTGACCATCTGCATCGATTTCAATAAATTTTTTGAATGAATCTAGCTGAATTGAAAGGAGGTATGGAATTTCCAATACCTGTGGGTGTTTGCCAAAATCCTTACGGATACGTTTCTTTTCGCTATAAGAGTAAACCATGGGTTCCTCAGCCTGCTGATTTTTGACCCAACCTGCTGTCTGAAACTTCACCAGACAACAAACTTCCACGACCCTTTTTCGGGGTAATTGCATAGCATACACCAAAATTTAACCAAATAGTTAGTTAAGACTTTGGTTTTCTGCCGAATTATTTTTATCCCGATGTGCTTTTGGTGGTTACAGTAAAGGGTTAAAAACTGTACACCCTACAGCGCAAAAAGGCTGGTGGTCAATATTAACCACCAGCCTTGCCGTTTCAGGCAGGTAATCTAAACAAATTAGATTACTTAACTTCTACTTCTGCACCAGCTTCTTCAAGCTCTTTCTTCAGTGCTTCAGCTTCGTCTTTAGCTACGCCTTCTTTGATAGCTTTAGGAGCTGATTCTACCAGTTCCTTAGCTTCTTTCAGACCTAAGCCAGTCGCGCCGCGAACTGCTTTGATTACTGCAACTTTGTTTGCGCCGAATGAAGTCATTACAACGTCAAATTCAGTCTTTTCTTCAACTGCAGCAGCTTCGCCGCCAGCAGCTGGACCAGCAACTGCAACAGCAGCAGCAGATACGTTGAATTTTTCTTCAGCTGCTTCGATCAGTTCAACCAGTTCCATTACTGGCATTTCAGCGATCGCGTTTAAGATATCTTCTTTAGTCAGAGCCATTTCTCTAAACTCCCGGGATTAAAATGTTAAAAAAATCAATATGCCAAAAACGCCAATTACTTGGTGTCTTTGACCGCCGCCAATACACGCACAAATTTGGCAGGAACTTCGTTGATTGTTTGAACGAACTTGCCAACTGGTGCCTTGAAGGTTGCAAGAAGTCTTGCAAGCGCTTCGTCGCGGGTAGGCAGAGCAGCTACTGCATCCAGTTTTTCTGGACCAAGCAGACCACTACCGATAGAAAGTGCAGTAACTTTCAGCTTATCGTTCTTCTTACCGAAGTCTTTGAAAAGACGTGCTGCACCGCCTGGTGCATCGATAGAGAAGCCATAGATAAGCGGACCAGTTAAGGCGCTTTCCATATCTGCAAACTGACTGTCAGCTAATGCACGCTTGGCCAGAGTGTTACGTACAACCTTCAGGTATACGCCTTGCTCACGAGCCTGTACACGCAGAGCTGTCAGTTCTGCAACTTCCATCCCACGGTATTCAGCAACGGCTACGGATAGAGCGCGAGACGCAACGTCAGATACTTCTGCTACGATCTCTTTTTTTGCTGCTAAACCTAGTGCCACTGAGTTCACCTCATAAAATCTGATTTCCGTTCCGGTTTCCCTTCCCTTCCATCAGTGTTCACAGATTGATACATCTACTTAAAGTAGCTGTACCGCTCTACGGTGTTCGTTATCCCAGAGAGTCTGAGTCGAAACCACCGTCTGCGCAGGCTGTTGTATTAAGTTAAGCGTTGGTGCAAAAGTTCTCTTACCTCTTTTGCCGCTTAGCGCCTGCGGTCTTGGACGGGAGCTATCGTTATTCGCTTTTGGCGATATACAACAGCTCCAACCCATAACCTTTAAGAGACAGACGGGCTATGCCATCTGTAAAAAGTCTTACAGACCTACAGTACCTTTATCAACAGATACGCCAGCGCCCATAGTGGTGCTCAGGCTTACCTTCTTGATGTAGAGGCCTTTAGCTGAAGAAGGCTTAGCTTTCTTCAGTGCTTCCAGAAGGGCTTCCAGGTTCTCTTGAATCTGGTTAGCTTCGAAAGCAATCTTGCCGATGCTAGCGTGGATGATACCATTCTTATCGTTACGGTAACGAACCTGACCAGCTTTAGCATTCTTAACTGCAGTTGCAACGTCAGGCGTTACAGTGCCAGTTTTAGGGTTAGGCATCAGGCCACGTGGACCTAAGATTTGACCCAGTTGTCCAACAACGCGCATTGCGTCAGGGCTAGCAACTACTACGTCAAAGTCCATCTCACCCGCTTTAACTTTCTCAGCCAGGTCGTCCATACCTACGATGTCCGCACCTGCTTCTTTAGCAGCTTCAGCGTTTGCACCTTGAGTGAATACTGCAACGCGAACGTCTTTACCAGTACCGTTAGGCAGTACAGTTGCACCACGTACGTTTTGGTCAGATTTCTTCGCATCGATACCCAGGTTGATAGCAACGTCTACGCTTTCTGCGAACTTAGCAGTAGCCAGTTCTTTCAGCAGAGCAACGGCTTCGTTGAAATCGTAATCTTTAGTCGCGTCTACTTTCTCGCGGATCAGGCGAGCGCGTTTAGTCAATTTAGCCATTCGATTAACCCTCTACGTTCAGACCCATGGCGCGAGCAGAACCCGCGATAGTGCGTACAGCAGCGTCCAGAGAAGCAGCAGTCAGATCAGGCTCTTTAGTCTTGGCAATTTCTTCCAATTGAGCGCGAGTAACAGTACCAACTTTCTCAGTGTTAGGACGGCCAGAACCACTCTTGATGCCAGCTGCTTTTTTCAGCAGGTAAGACGCAGGAGGAGTTTTGGTTTCGAATGTGAAAGAACGGTCTTCGTATACAGTAATTTCTACTGGTACCGGAGCGCCTTTCTCAAGACTTTCAGTTTTTGCGTTGAAAGCCTTACAGAATTCCATGATGTTCACACCATGCTGACCCAGTGCAGGACCAACTGGTGGAGAAGGGTTAGCAGCGCCAGCTGCAACCTGAAGCTTAATTAAGCCAGTTACTTTCTTAGCCATTTTAATGCTCTCGTTAGTGGGTATAACGCCTCGTAAATACTCGAGAATATTTACTCAATCGGCTTCCCGTTCGGTTTCGAAGGGCGCGTAATGTACAACAAATGTTCGGATAACACAACCCTGCAGTGTAAAAAAGTCGCTTTGCGCGATAAAAAATAACGTCCATCAGTTCAGTACTCATCACTGACAAACGTGGGCACAATGTGGGCTCTTTAATTAGATGGCTACGCCGCTAAGATTTACTTCCTATGAAAAAACTGATCTTTATTTTGCTTGGTTATGCTGTCTTTGAAATGTTGGACGGCCTCTATCAACGCTTTCAGGGCGCGACGCATAGTGAAGCGATTATCCATTACATCTATGCTTTCGTGATTGCAAACGTGGCTGTTAGCCTGAGTATTTACCTTCGCCTCGCGAAGCCTAAAACAGAGACAGGCGAAATCTAATCAGTGCCTTTAAAACAAAAACCCAGCCTGAGCTGGGTTTTTCAATTTTGCCTGGAAAACTTCGATTAGCCTTTTTCGACCTGACCGAATTCCAAATCTACCGGCGTAGAACGGCCGAAAATCAATACTGATACTTTCACGCGGCTCTTTTCGTAATCCACTTCTTCGACAACACCGTTGAAGTCTGCGAAAGGACCGTCGGTAACACGAACCACTTCGCCTGGTTCGAACAGTGTTTTTGGTCTTGGCTTGTCGGTATTCTCTTCCAGACGGTTAAGAATCGCGTCTGCTTCACGCTTAGTGATAGGCATAGGACGGTCAGACGTACCACCAATGAAGCCCAGTACACGCGGTACACTTTTCACTAAGTGCCATGACTGTTCGTTCATTTCCATTTCTACCAATACGTAACCTGGGTAGAATTTACGCTCAGACTTACGTTTCTGCCCTGCGCGCATTTCAACAACTTCTTCAGTAGGTACCAATACCTGGCCAAAGAACTTTTCCATCTCGTGCATCTTGATGTATTCAAGCAGTGTTTTCTTAACACGAGACTCGTACTGTGAATACGCCTGTACCACGTACCAGCGCATCTTGTTTTCAGATGTTTCTTTCTCTGGCGCAGCGGTTTCTGCTGCTGCCTGATTTTCTTCTGGTGTTTGATTTTCTTCAGACATATTACATTCCAATTCCGGTAATGAAGCCAACTAAACGAACGATGATGCCGTCCAGTCCCCACAGCAGAAGTGCCATGATGAGGGTTGCGGCCATAACGATAAGTGTAGTCTGGTTTGTTTCCTGGCGTGTTGGCCAGATAACTTTACGTACTTCCATACGTGATTCTTTGGCGAAGGTCAGAAACGCGCTACCCTTCACTGTTGTTGCCGCAATAAAGCCTGCTACAACCACTACCGCCACAGCAACCAGTGCACGCACCAATACCGAAACCTCACCGTACATGTGGTTTGCAGCAATCAGACCAGCCAGTAATGCAAAGATAACCAGCCATTTCATCATGTCCAACGGATTGGACGTACTTTCCGTTTTTTCGCTCATTTCACGATCCTAGCAATACTGCGACATCAGTCTTTGCGAGATGCTCACAAAGTTAAATTCTGGCAGGGGTGGAGGGACTCGAACCCCCAACCATCGGTTTTGGAGACCGCTGTTCTACCAATTCGAACTACACCCCTGTTGTCAGTACAGACAAATTTCAGTTGCACTACCCTTGTGAATATTTGGCGTTTCTTTAAGGAAAATCGCGGATTCGCAAGGGAGGGACGCGTATTATACCCATCCCGTCCACAGATACAAGCTAACCAATCACATCTGCTGTAATAGGTATACCCTTTTGTTATTCCACACCAATAAACCCGCCGGTTTGGTGCGCCCATAATTTTGCGTAAATACCATTTTTTTCAACCAGTTCTGCGTGGGTACCAGCTTCAATAATTTCCCCCTTATCCAGCACCAGCAAACGATCCATTTGTGCGATGGTAGATAACCGATGAGCAATGGCCAGCACAGTCTTATTTTCCATGACTGAATTTAAACAATCCTGAATAGCGGCTTCGACTTCTGAATCCAGTGCCGAGGTCGCTTCATCAAGAATCAAAATTGGGGCATCTTTCAGCAGAACACGGGCAATAGCGATACGTTGGCGCTGACCGCCAGAAAGTTTCACCCCTCGTTCACCCACATGGGCATCGTAGCCGGTACGCCCCTGGCTGTCTGATAGCGTCAGAATAAATTCATGGGCTTCAGCCTGCTTTGCTGCGGCAATCACCTCTTCCTCTGTGGCGTCTGTCCGGCCATAAATGATGTTATCGCGCACCGAACGATGCATTAGCGAGGTGTCCTGCGTCACCATACTGATTTTTTCGCGCAGGGTTTCTTGTGACACACTTCGAATGGGCTGACCGTCGATTATGATTTGGCCGCTATTGGTGTCGTAAAAGCGCATCAACAGGTTCACCAATGTGGACTTCCCGGCACCAGAACGTCCCACCAGGCCGACTTTCTCACCGGGTTTGATGTTGATGTTCAAATTTCTAAACACGTCAATGGCGCGCTCGTCGCTGCCGATATACGAGAAGTTCACCTTATTGAAGTCGATGGCCCCGCCTTTTACAGTCATTGCATTGGCATTGTCAGCGTCTTTCACTTCTACCGGTTGGGCCAGCGTATTCATGCCGTCCTGCACAGTACCTAAATTCTCAAATAACGATGAAACTTCCCACATGACCCAATGTGACATACCGTTGAGGCGCAGCACCAGACTAATCGCTACGGCAATATCGCCGGGAGAGACAATCTCGTGCATCCACAGGTAAACCGACAGCGCACCAATGGCAAAAATGAGGATGGCGTTTGCCATTTCCACACAATTTTCCAGAATCGTCACCAACCGCATCTGCGGATAGACCGTTTGTAAGAAGCCGTCCATGCTGTCTTTTGCATAGTCTGCTTCGCGACGACTGTGAGAAAACAGTTTAACCGTTGTAATGTTGGTGTAGCTGTCGACTATCCGGCCGGTCATGACCGCACGGGCATCAGCCTGAGCCTGAGACACGGCTTTCAGTTTTGGCACCAGTACACGCAGAATACATAAATAAACAACGAACCAGATAAGTAACGGTACAGCCAAACGCCAGTCAGTGGAGAAAATCAGCACCACCATGGAGATGAAGTACACGCAGATGTACACCATCAGGTCGAGCAATTTCATCACTGTTTCGCGTACCGATAATGCAGTTTGCATTACTTTAGTGGCGACGCGTCCAGCAAATTCGTTATGGAAAAAACTGAGACTTTGCCCGAGTAAATAGCGGTGTGCCTGCCAACGAATGCGCATGGGGTAATTCCCCATCAACGACTGACGGTTAAACAGTGAGCGCAGCAAAATACAGCCAGGGATCAATACAACTACGACAAATCCCATTCCCATGAGGGTCCAGAATTCGTCCTGCAGAAAGGTCTCTCGATCATGTTGTGAAAACCAGTCGACGAGTTGCCCCAAAAACCCAAATAACGTGACTTCCAAGGCCGCAATCACAGCACTCAGCAGTGACACGATGGCAATAATGCCCCACATCCCCTGAGAGTAATAACGACAAAATGCAACAAGCCCCTTCGGCGGTTGCGTTGGGGCTTCGTCTGGGAACGGTTTAGTTAGCCGTTCGAAAAATTGAAACATAGATGAGCTCGGGAGTTATTCTTTGAACCCTAGCTTAGTGAGGATAGATTGCACTTTTTCAAGATGATCATCCCGCCATTGTGCTAATGACACTGATGAATCCTTTTCATTTCTCTTTTTAGCCGTCTCCAGCACGCTTGCTGCATCAGCCAGTGGAATAACCGCAATGCCCTCTTCGTCAGCAACAATAATGTCACCAGGATTCACGGTTACACCGCCACATTCGATGGGTTGATTGAGAGGAGAAAGCACTTTTTTGGCGCCCGGCTTAGGGCAAACGCCGCGCGCAAAAACTGGAAATGCCATGTCTCGCACTTCCTGTACGTCTCGGATCACGCCGTCGATGATAAATCCTGTCACTCCCCGTTGTTGGGCAATGGCACACACATTTCCGCCCGCCAACGCGTACATATCATCGGCCTGTGCAACAATGATATCGCCAGGATTTGCGCGATATATTGCCGCATGAAGCATGAGGTGATCGCCGGGTTCACATTTTACCGTGAAGGCCGGCCCTGCAATGCGTGGGACAGGGTGCCAAAGTGACTGGATGTCGTAATGAATAAACTGACTACGTGGCAATGCATCGGCATAATCGCACACAGAAACGGATAAAAACGCATCGTACATGGAGCCTCCTTTTCAGCCTGGGGTGTGAGTTGCTCACTCACACTATATCAGGCTGAAAAATAACCGCTGCCAAAATTGATGAATAGCGGCTATAACCAACGCTTTCTACCGGTTGTCAGCCAGTACCGGACACAGGTTCGCCAGCAGATTATCTAAAGAGGTTTCACCAATAGCCATTGTACAAACCTGTTAAAGCTTACGCGCGCGAACGCGCTTGCCTTTGATTCTGCCTTCCCGGAACAACTTCAGAGCCCGTTTCGCACTGCGCTCTTTAACAGACACGAAACTTTGCGAGTTTTGAACCTGAATTTTACCGATATCTTCAGCCGCAATGTCCGCATCTTTCACTAACGAACCAAGAAAGTCACCTGGACGAAGCTTTTCTTTTTTACCTGCATTCACGTGCAGACAAACAAACACAGGCATTGTGATACGGTTTGCATGAAAGCGTAAGCTTTGCGCCCCTTTCACCGGGATTTTAATTTCTGCAAAGGCTTCAATTTTGTCGAAATGGTCTTTTTCACGGTCGCTGACCAGTGTCACAGCCAGGCCTTTAGCACCCGCGCGACCGGTACGCCCAACCCGGTGAGTATGAGTATCGGCATCTTCGCTCACATCAACATTAATCACACAATCGACTTCTTTGATATCGAGACCACGGGCAGCAACATCTGTCCCTACCAGCACCGAAAGCGCCTCGGCAGCGAAACGCGCCAGTACATCAGTTCGCTCACGTTGCTCCATTTCGCCTTGCAGGCCTGCCACGGAAAAGCCAGCGGCAGCCAACTCTTCCACCACTTCTGTCACTCTTTTACGGGTATTACAGAACAAAATGGCTTTTGTTGGCTGAATGGTAGTTAACACCGCTTTTAACGCATTAAGACGCGTATGCTCTTCTACCGAATACGCTTGCTGCTCAATATCAGGGTTGGCCACATTTTCAGCTTTAGCGGTGAACGAGAGCGGGTCGGCAAGGTATTTGTTTGCCATCCGTTTGATGCCGTCGGTCCAGGTAGCGGAAAACAGCAATGTTTGCACGGGCTCTGCGGTATACGAAAAAATTTCATCGACATCATCGGAAAAGCCCATATCCAGCATGCGGTCGGCTTCATCTAACACCCGCGACGGCACTTCGCTTAAATCAATACGCTTTTTCTGTAAGTGGTCAAGAATACGACCTGGCGTTCCCACAATGACATGGGCGCCATGTTTAAGCGACTGAATTTGCGGCCCCATTGGCTCACCACCGCATAACGTCAGCACTTTTAAATTAGGCATACACTGCCCTACGGCGCGATATTGCTCAGCGACCTGGGCGGCCAACTCACGGGTTGGGCACAACACCACCACCTGAGTAGCAAAACGGGTTACTTCCACTTTATTCAGCGTTGCCACCGCAAAAGCGACGGTTTTTCCGCTACCGGTTTGTCCCTGCGCCATAATGTCGCGGCCATTCAGGGCATCAGGTAGTGTGCCCGCCTGCACCGGAGTCATGGAAGGAAAGCCCAGTCTTTCTAGCGACTGACTTAAAGAGGAAATAATGCCGGTGAGTTGGTTAAATTGTGTCATTCAAATTGTTCGTTACTGTAAAGATAGATGATGCCATCCCTGACTGAAAATGCAGTGTTGTTTCTCAGATTGATATCTGAAACCCAACGTTCTGCCCATTGCACGTATTTGTCTTCGCTTTTTACTTTTTTAGCTGCCGCCTTTAATTTTTCCACCAACGCCATACTGGTTCCCGGCTTAGATAGCACTAACCAGGTAGTGACCTCCTGGTAAGGATAGTCCATCGAAATGTCCTGACATGAAGACTGAACCTGACGACATCCTAACTTTAACGACCAAGGTGAGGTGAAAACGAAATCAACGTCATTGTTATACAGGGCGCTGATGGTTTCTCCCCAGGAATCATATTCAAGGGTAGCCAAATTCGCGGCGGCAGCAATTTCAGCTCGAAAATCATGTTTTAAGGTACCCACGATTTTACCTTTTGGTATTTGATCTATTCCTGTCCCTGCTGACTCACCCAACCCAAAGAGCCCATAGGTGTTTCGGGTTATTGGTGTAATCCAGTGTAAACGCTCTTCCCGTTCAGCCGTTCGTGCCACAGCAAAGGACAACACATTGGGCTTATGCAGGGTCTCGCGCAACAGTCGTTGCCACGGTACCGCCAATACCGACGCACTGATGTTGGCCTCGCCCAGTACTCTTCTAACTAAGTCAGCATTGTAGCCAACCATTTCGTTAATGGAATTTAACTTGGCGAAATCGCCTGATAACTCCCCCAGCACCCAAAGATGTTCGTTCTTTGGTGCTTCACCGTTATCAACAACAAAAAGCACACCATTTTCCAACTGTCCCGACAAACCTGACGTTGCCAGTTGTTGATTAACCTTTTCGGTTAGCGCTTCGAATTGCTGTTGAGATTTGAATTTTGCCGCAGCCGCGCTAAGTAAATTGGCAAGTTCCGCGTTCTCTGGCACTTTGGGTAGCACGATATAACTAACAACCGTGCTTCGAGTATAGATGGGGTTCAGTTCACTACAGTCCATGTGTGCGTTCTCACACATTAACCTTAGGCCAGCAGAGGAATATAAAAGCGCGTTAACCCTGTCGGCAAGCAACAATTCTATGGCTTGTTCCCAGCTGTTAACCGCGAGTATATCGGCGACTTCCGCTTGTTCAAGCAAGGTATGGCGATAATCATTTCGACGAACGGCCACACCCGATAATTCAGAAAGCGAGGTAATCCCCGTTTCAGCCAACTGGCTATTGGCTTTCACATAAACATGATTAGGAATAGCCGTAACCGGCGATATCCAGTAATACTGATCTTCACGTTCAGGTGTTCTGACCAGCGACGCGCCCAATTGAGCGGGGTTATTTTTAAGGTCGGTTAGCATTCGGGCGAGCGGTTCAGGACGAATCTGACCTTCAAGCTCGGCTTCTTCAAGCATGCCCCGAATGAGATCGACGGTGTATCCTGAAAACTCACCATTTGCATTCACCTCATTAAACACCGGTACCGGCGTAACGATGACAGAAATGGCGTCTGCACGGGCATTGAACACCGTGCAGCAACATATCAGAACACAACAGGCGAACCGGCTCAGGCCAGAGACTGCTCCAGTTTCCATTTTAAGGTCTTCCCTGCATAGAAAGGCACCATTTCGGAGCCATCAGCTAACGTTACCACCTCTGGTACCTGCCAAGAAGAATTTACCAGCGTAATAGTGCCTTTATTTACGGGTAAACCATAAAACGCTGCACCATGCAGACTGGCAAAGCCCTCGAACTTATCGAGAATACCTAACTCATCAAATATTTCTGCGTAGAGTTCGATGGCACTCCATGCGCTGTAGCATCCTGCACATCCGCATGCATTTTCTTTGCGGTGTTTAGCGTGCGGCGCAGAGTCGGTGCCTAAAAAGAACTTTGGTGAACCCGTTGCCACGGCTTCCTGCAATGCCTTTTGATGGGTATTTCGTTTCAACACAGGTAAACAGTAGTTGTGCGGACGAACGCCCCCAACCAGCAAGTCATTTCGGTTCAGCAATAAGTGCTGCGGCGTGATAGTGGCTGCTACGTTGTCGCCAGACGCCATAACAAATTCGGCCGCATCGGCAGTAGTGATATGCTCAAAAACCACTTTTAAATTCGGGAATGCATTCACAATCGGACGAAGGTGAGTATCGATAAACACCTTTTCACGGTCGAAGATATCAATATGGTTCTCGGTAACCTCACCATGAATAAGTAGCAGAACACCGTGTTCCTGCATAGCTTCAAATACCGGGTAAAGTGCCTCGATACCTTTTACGGCAGCGTCAGAGTTAGTGGTGGCACCCGCTGGATACAGCTTACAAGCCACAACGCCCGCGGCTTTTGCATCGGCGATGTCCTGCGGCGTGGTCTGGTTTGTCAGGTACAGTGTCATCAACGGTTCAAACTGACTACCGGCAGGTCGAGCCGCTTCAATACGTTGCTTATATGCCATCGCCATTTCAGCGTTAGTCACAGGCGGGACTAAGTTAGGCATCACAATAGCACGGGCGAAACACCGTGCAGTGGCGGGTACAGTTTCAGCCAGCATCTCGCCATCGCGGAAATGGAGGTGCCAGTCATCAGGGGTACGAATGGTAAGCGTTTGCATCGTTTAAAATTTGCCTGTGTAAATAACATCTAATGCAATTATGCCTGATTAGAAACAATGCTGCATCCAATCAGGCATGGCTTTTCGCGTAAACTTGAGGATTTGTTAGATCAGGATTTTTTCGTGTAGGCAGCAATGATAACGATGCGGGTACCGTTTACCCGGCCTTCGATGTGCAGCGGATTGTCGCTAAGGCCAATGTTGCGAACTGCCGTACCACGCTTAGCAGTAAAGGTAGCACCCTTTACGTTTAAGTCTTTCACCAGATGAACCGTATCACCGGCAGCCAGCGGCGTACCATTGCAGTCGAGAGTTGGCTCACGGTTTAAATCAACCAATCCTGCTTCACCCCACTCACGGACGTTATCTTCCAGATAAGCAATATCCAAAAGATCCTGCGCCCAGGATTCTGATTTCAACTTGTTGAGCATCCGCCAGGCAATTACCTGTACCGGTGCTGTAGGCGACCAGATTGCATCATTCAGGCAGCGCCAGTGAGCCACATCTACATCGGCTTCACCGTTTAACTGATCGCGACAAACCTGGCAGGCAGCGATATGTGTATCGGCTTCGCTGTCTGGGGAAAAAGGCACTTCGTACAGTGCAACAACATCTTTACTGCCACATAGTTCGCAGGTATTGCCTGCGCGATCCATCACACGATTTTCCACATTTTACTCCGGTAGAAAAAGCCGCAATTGTAGCAGGGTTTCTCATGTCGCGGAGAAAATTCAGTAATCTATTGATCTTGCTCTACATAAATTAATTTGCTGGTATCAAAGCCGAGTGAATCCGCTTTGCCAACGAGTTCCTTCAACGTGGCTTCATCTAATTCAGGCGTTCTGGACAACACCCACAGGTAATCCCTGTCTGGCCCGGTTACCATGGCGTAGCGGTAATCTTCGTCCAATTCAACAATGATATAGCTAGCGTAAAAAGGCCCAAAGAAAGACACCTTTAAAAAGCCCGTATCTGCGTCTTCAACAAAATAGGCTTTACCTTCCGCTTCTTCCCATTTTCCACTATCACGGTTAAAGCCGCGGTTTACCACGGTGACCCCGCCATCTTCACGCAAACTGTACGAGGCCGTTACGTGACTCAAACCTTCTTCAAAAGAATGGGGTAAGCGGACAATTTCGTACCAGGAGCCAAGATATTGCTGCAGCTCAAAGTCGACTACCGGCTCAACGCCGTCAGGCTTCGACGTACACGCAGACAAAGAGAAGAAACAAGCAAACAAAAGCGCCAGTGAACGCATGGAAAACTCCATTTCGGTTGATGCACAAACAGGTTGTAAATAACTCACACATATATGCGATAAATGAGAAAAAAGATCCATTCCGTTACATTCGATTGCAAGCTACTTTCGTCTGTCAAAAAACGTGGTACTCTGACCTATCAACAGGTTACAGGATTAATTATGCTGGAAGATTACTTCGCTGACGCAAGCCGTCTGGTTTATGGGTGTATGGGATTAGGCGGAGACTGGGATTCATCACCAGTAACCGCTGCACACATTAAGCAGGCTGAAGACGTGATTGAAACTGCGCTGGATAATGGCATCACCGTATTTGACCATGCTGACATCTACACCCTCGGCAAAGCTGAGCAGGCTTTCGGTCAGGTGTTGAAAAACACCCCGTCACTCCGAGACAAAATGATACTGCAGTCAAAATGTGCCATTCGCTTTGCTGATGATGCAGGACCAAAGCGTTATGACTTTTCTGCAGCCTGGATCACGGGGTCTGTGGAAGATATTTTACAGCGTTTGAACATTGAGCAATTAGACGTACTGCTTTTACACCGCCCAGATCCACTGATGGAACTGGATGAAGTTGCCACTGCGATCAGTGATTTACAAGCCAGCGGAAAAATTAAGCATCTTGGTGTATCCAATATGCATGGCCACCAAATCAACTATCTTCAAAGCGCGCTGGGCACCCCGGTAGTCGCTAATCAGCTTGAGATGAGCCTGGCTTTCCGCGACTGGCTGGAAGACGGCATTACCACCAACAGCGCGCACAACCGCCAAATGGGCTATGCACCAGGTACGTTGGAATACTGCATGATGAATAATGTGCAGCTGCAAGCCTGGGGAAGTCTGGCTCAGGGTAAGTTTACCGGCGGGAAAGCGGAGTTTGAAGAGGATGTAGCCACCGCAGCTTTGGTGAGTGAAATGGCTGCAGAATACGGTGTTTCCGCAGAAGCCATTGTCCTTGGATGGTTAATGCGCCATCCAGCGAACATTCAGCCAGTCATCGGCACCACTAATCTCACCCGCATCCGGAATTGTGTTCAGGCAAATTCGGTGAATCTAAGCCGGGAACATTGGTATGCATTGCTCGAATCTGCTCGCGGCAGCGATGTGCCATAAGGAAAAATATGTTAGATGGATTTCACCACGTCGCTGTTATTTGCAGCGACTATCCTACATCCAAAGCGTTTTACACAGAAACACTGGGATTCACCGTACTCGATGAGAATTACCGGGAAGCCAGAGATTCATACAAGTGTGACCTGGCCCTGCCTGACGGTTCACAAATCGAATTGTTTTCATTTCCTGGCGCCCCCGCTCGCCCTTCTCGCCCGGAGGCCCAAGGCTTAAGACATTTGGCATTTCGGGTTCAGGATATTGATGCGGCCGTGACTACGCTTACAAGCAAGCATGTAGAGTGTGAAGATATTCGCACAGACCCCTACACCGGCAAGCGCTTCACCTTTTTTCAGGACCCTGACGGTCTGCCCCTTGAGCTATACGAGATAAGTTGACGGTGAGTACCGTCAACGTCTTAGCTATCTAACAAAGCCAACGCACCCAGTAATCCGGAACGCGTGCCCAGACCGGGTAATACGATAATGTCGTTTAGCCCGGTTCCATCTGGAAAAACAATGTAGTCAGCCAGACTGTCAGCCGTTTTAGCGATTATCTTCTCTAACATGCCGTCTTTCTGCATAACGCCGCCGCCAAATACAATTTTTTCGGCGCTGAAGCCTACCAGCAGGTTATGACTAAGCTGTGCCAGTACATCAGCGAGCTTGTCCCACGCCTCATGGTCATCACCGAGGGTTTCTGACGGTTGCCCCCAGATTTTACCTAAAGCGGCGCCAGACGCTAAACCTTCAACACAGTTACCATGGAACGGGCAAACCCCTTCGATGCCTGCCGGCGGAATGACCTTAAAGTGGCCGATTTCCGGGTGAACCAAACCATGTAGCGGTTTACCGTTAATGACGACACCGCCGCCGACGCCGGTCCCAACAGTGACATAAATCACCACATTGGCGTTTTGACCAGCACCCCAGCGATGCTCTGCCATCGCTGCCGCGTTCACATCGGTATCAATAGCAACCCGACATCCAAGGGCGTCACCTAGATAGGGTGCAACGGATGTAAAGCTCCAATTCGGTTTTGGCGTTTTGGTTACGTAACCCCAATAGGTCGAATCGGGTTTTAGGTCCAGCGGACCAAAACTGGCGATGCCCATTTCACTGAAATCTCTGCCAAGCGTTTTTTGATGCTTGAAGAAGCCCACGCAAGCCGAAAGGGTCTCGGCCGGCGTGGTAGTGGGGACTCGCAGTTCTTCAATAATGTTCCGGTTTTCATCGACAATCGCACAATTAAATTTTGTACCACCGGCTTCGATGACAGCATAAAACGGATCACGCAGTGCCATAGTCACTTGCCTCAATTTGTTGCAGCCTTTGCTGCGTGGGGTTACGAAGATAATTAAATAATAATCCGGCAAACAGTAGCGAAGCGAAACCTGTAGCAACGATAAAACCATACTTCGCATCGCCACCCATTGCGTCACTCACTACGCCCATGATGAATGGCCCAGCAGCGGCACCGGCTGCAGTGAAGAACAGGATAACACCCGCCACCGATCCATGCTGGTGACGAGGGAAGCAACTAATACCTTTTGAATTAAACGTGGGATAAATGACTGACATAAAGATGCCGGTCAATGGGAAGAGATACAACGCAACTTGTTTGCCGCCAACCAGACCGCCAACAAAGCAAACCAGAATGGCACCACTGAATAACAGTAACACCAGCGCCCAATTGAAATGCGCCATCATCCAAATACCGACAAAACGTCCGGCAGCACGAAGAATAAAGAACGCAGTCACTGAATAAATGGCTAACGTACGGGCTGCACCGTCACTGTAACAGTCGTAGGTCGCTTTCAGTGAAGTGGCATCGCACACCAGATAACTTGGCATCCACACATAAATTGCACTTTCAGCAGCAACATACAGAAACGCACCAACAGAGAAACCCAGTGCGTAAGGGTTTTTGACCAGCGCCAAACTCTGACGCACGGTAACCTTTTCGCCGTTGTTGTGGGCAGAAGGTTGATAAGTGGGATACTTCACCCATACAGCAACAACGATGAGCAAGGTACAAATACCACCAGCAATAATATAGAGATACTGCCAAGGCACGCCTTTATGGATAAGGTAAGCCACAATTAGGGGGCCGATAATAGCGCCGACGCCAAAAAAGGCCTCAGCACCGTTCATCGTAGCGGTGTGTTGCTTAGTTGAACCAGAGATATCACCAATAAGTGCCAGAGCGCCGGTCTTGAATATACCCACAGCGATACCGGATAAGGTCATCAGGCTAACAATAAACACAAAATTGTTGGCCATAAAAAAGCTGTAGCATGCCAGCCCGAAAACACTTAAACCAATAACGATGGTGGTCTTTCGCCCTAACCTGTCAGCTAGGAATCCGAGCAATAATCCAGACAGCGCAATGCCAAGCATGGGCAAGGAATGCATCAGACTGGCCTGCGCGTTAGTTACTTCAAAGGCAACTTTCACTTCTTTTATAATTTCACCCACTGAATCCGATGTCATCGCAAACATCATGAACATCAGATAGGTTAACCAGCGTATAAATTGACTGTTAGATTGCTGCATACTGCCGCCTCTGAAATAATTGATCGAACCGCCGACCCATTAACATAGTTTTATCATCACAAAAGAAACAACTAACACGCATTATTTCTTTGTCACAAACCCTATCGCTCTGCACAACCTGTAGTCACTGAGCAAAAAGGCATTTATAAAATTTTGCAAAAACAACTTAATCGTTTAAGATAAGGTAACAGACATGGTTAAATCTGTAAACATCGTTGTGAATTTTATGTGAACGAAGCAAGTCTTATTCGATACTGTTTCGTCCGGGAGTTGAAAATGAATTACGCCGCAGACAGCAAACAGTGTTTAGAAAGAATAGTTGAGTCCCTCGACCTGTCTATGCTGAGTAAGCGCGACAGCGCGCTGTTTCTAAAACGCCTCGATCAACACTTTCCTGCATTATTCGAGCGCTATACGACTGTCTACGGCCATCAGTTTGACTGCTATTATCATTTGCAAAAACTGGTCGAGTTGCTTCGCGACGGCACCAAGAGCCGCAAGGCGAAATTAAAGCAGCAAGATACGGCAAAGGAAAAAAATCCTCTGTGGTATCGCAGCGAAGAACAAGTCGGCATGGCATGCTATGTGGACTTAATCGGCCCCACTCTTAAAGATCTGCATCAGAAAATTCCGTACTTCAAAGCACTGGGGGTAACGTATGTTCACCTCATGCCACTGTATGCTTCTCCGGAAGGTGACAGTGATGGCGGCTACGCGGTATCGGATTATCGTAAAGTTAACCCTTCGCTGGGTACCATGAAGGAATTGGAAGCACTGTCGACGGCACTGCTTGATGAAGGCATCGACTTGGTGTTGGACTTTGTATTTAACCATACGTCAGATGAGCACCCGTGGGCCAAAGCTGCGTTGGATGGTGAGAAAAACTACCAGAATTTCTACTATTTGTTTGATGATCGCACGGTGCCTGATCTTTACGAGCAACATCTTCGCGAAATTTTTCCGCAAGTACGCCGTGGTAGCTTCACCTTTAACGAGACGATACAAAAGTGGGTGTGGACGACCTTTAACAGCTTCCAATGGGATTTAAATTACAGCAACCCAGCTGTTTTTAATGCCATTGTGGGTGAAATGCTCTTCCTCGCCAATATCGGTTGTGCCGGTTTACGCTTAGATGCCCTGGCATTCATCTGGAAAGATCTTGGTACTGACTGCGAAAACCAGCCAAATGCACACCGCTTGATTCAAGCGTTCAATGCTTGTCTGCAAATCGTTGCGCCTGCTGTTGTATTCAAATCTGAAGCCATCGTTCACCCCGACGAAGTACTCAAATATATCCATCAAGACGAGTGTCAATTGTCTTACAACCCGTTGCTTATGGCATTGTTGTGGAACTCGTTGGCAACGCGAAAAACCCGTCTACTCACCCGCTCGCTTAAAAAGAGTTTCAGTATTCCGCAAAATACTACCTGGGTGAACTACGTTCGCTGCCATGATGACATTGGCTGGACATTTGATGACGGTGTCGCTCACGAACTCGCCATGAATCCCCATGATCATCGGTTCTTCCTCAACCAGTTCTTCACCGGTCGCTTTGACGGCTCTTTCGCCAGCGGCGTGCCATTTGCAGAAAACCCATCCAATGGTGACTGCCGGGTATGTGGCTCACTGGCCTCGTTGTGTGGGCTTGAGAAGGCATTGATCATTCTCGACCCTGCTGAAATAGAGTTGGCGATTAAACGCATGCTTTTACTCTATGGCATCACATTCTCCATTGGCGGCATTCCACTGCTTTATTCCAGCGACGAGTTAGGTTTGTTGAATGACTACAGCTATCGCGAGGACCCGAGTAAAAAGCACGATGATCGCTGGGTAAATCGTATTGCGGTAACCAACGAGCAAATAGCTAACGTGCTGAACCAAAAAGCCGATCCGGCAGATTTACGACATGCATGCCAGCGCACTGTTTTTAACGGCCTCACTAATATGCTGGCCATAAGAAAGCAAAATGCCATTTTTGGTGATGCTAATACGCAAATTCTGGATACGGGGAATGTGCATTGCTTTGGGTTTGTACGTTACAACCGCGCGGGTGAAAAGCTACTTGGTCTTTGTAACTTCAGTGAACAACAACAGAATATAAGCGGTGACATTCTGACGATGGTTCAACGTTGTGCGATGAAGGATTTGCTGTCTGACGGTCAGCTTACCGGCAAGGAAAACACACTCACCCTTGAACCTTATCAACTTTCCTGGTGGATAACTGACGCTAAATAGCGTCAGTTTCGATTATTTTTTCCTCAAACGAAACTTTCGCTGCATTTTATCGTAATGAATTGAAAATTTGTGGTGAATGGTTCTTTACAATTCTGTAATTGCGCTATACTAGCCTCAATGCCGCTTTTTATCGTTTGTTTAAAGCCGTTATTCAACACGGATGCAGTTTGCAAAATGATAAACAGCACCAGGATACTGAGCGGTACTGAATGTTGTCACACAATTTGCAGTAACGATTTCACGGATTAGAAATCGGATTATCATCTACGATTAAGGAATTATTATGAATGCTACCCACGAGCAAGAATATCTCTGCCCGCACTGTGGTCATATCAACGCGCTTCAATTAGATACACTCCGCGAGATGTATCAGGAAAAATATACCCAGTGTGCGAAATGTGACTCCAGGTTAGAAGTTGTCCCTGCCGACGGTATCGGCGAAAAAATCAATTTGATTGTATCCTTAGCCTCTTCTGAAATTGCTTACCGATAAGCTTTCTTCTTCATTTTCTCGAATCAATCAGCAAAAAAAAGCCTGACTCAAGAATCAGGCTTTTTTAATATTTATTTTCAACTAGTTGCGGAAGAAATCTTGTCTCAGTAGTGGGTCGGTGAGGAACTGACCACCAAGCGCTGATGTGCGCGTATAGGAATTCGTATCCCGAATACCCCGCGCTTTTACGCAATAGTGCGTAGCATTAATCGTCACGGCTACGTCTTCGGTTCCCGCAAGTGTTTGAATAGCGACCAACACCTGCTGTGTTAAACGCTCCTGAACCTGAGGGCGCTGTGCAAAGAAACCGACAAGGCGATTCAGTTTTGATAGCCCAATTACCGTATCCTTTGGAATATAAGAAACCGTTGCTGTGCCATCAATAGTGACAAAGTGATGTTCACAGGTGCTCGTTAAACTAATATCCGAAACCTGAACCGGCTGATTAAGCTGCATCTTGTTTTCGATAACCGTAATTTTAGGAAAGTTACGGTAGTCCAGGCCACTGAAAATTTCATTCACGTACATTTTGGCAATACGTGCTGGAGTATCAGCCAGGCTGTCGTCTGCGCGGTCGAGGCCTAGCGTATCCATAATGTCAGTCATAGCGGCTTCTATCCGTGCACGTTTTTCATCATCAGATAAGCCGTTACGCACCATTGGCGTTTCCAGACCTTTATCTTCAAGTGCCTTTCTTACCATGATCGCCGAAGCCGACAATCCAGGTTCAAGAGCATCACGTACTACCACTGCTTCATTTGATAACATTAACAATTTCCGAAATAGCCTGATTGAGATTTAACGTAAAGGCTATAATTACAGACCACTTTAATTCATTAGATGACAAATGTTTCATATTGGACATTTTATCACCCAAGGAGTTCGATTTGCCTAATCCAGTGCTCATCACCGGCGCTTCCCAGCGTGTTGGCTTAGCTCTGGCAGAAAACCTGCTGAGCAACAATTATCCTGTAATTGTAACATACCGCACCCATAAAGCCTCAATAGCACAGCTCGAAAAAGCCGGGGCAGTGGCAATTTGCGCGGATTTTAGCACCGACCAGGGCATAGCGGAATGCATTGAAGCGGTGAAAAAGCACACAACGGGCTTACGCGCCATCATTCATAATGCATCGGAATGGAACTCTGAAAAAAACACCAGTGACTACGCCAGTCTTTTTGACAGCATGATGCAAGTACATGCGAAAACGCCCTATTTAATGAATATGGGCTTAAAAGCGTTACTCAATACTCAGCAGGAAGCGGCAGACATTATTCATATCACCGACTTTGTTCAGTCTGTCGGCAGCGAGAAGCACCTAGCCTATGCCGCCAGCAAAGCCGCGCTGCATAATCTCACGTTGTCTTTTGCACAAATGTTAGCGCCCCATGTAAAAGTTAATACCATCGCCCCAGCCCTATTAATGTTTAACGACGGCGATGATGCCGCTTACAAGGAAAAAGCACTGAGTAAATCGCTGATGCAAACTGAGCCCGGCGCGGTAGCGGCCGTTGATGCGGTGAACTATCTGCTTAACAGCACGTACGTTACCGGAGAAACCTTACAAGTAAACGGCGGGCGCCATCTTAAATTCAACTGATTTCAACGTCATTTGTTTTGGTTGCCGAAAACACTAAGGGTATACTTGCGCCCGTTATTTAATTGACTAACTGGAAGCAACATCATGAAAAGCACTTCTCCACTAATTCCTGAGTGGGAAGCCGTCGACGCTGTTATTCTCGCCTGGCCCCACGATAAAACTGACTGGGCTCCGTGGCTTGAGGAAACGCGCGAAACCTATTTAACCGTGATTGAACAAATCAATGCCGCATCCGCTGGCGTTATATTGTTATGTCGCGCTGATGATGTTGCCGATGTTCAAGCGCGCCTGGCCGCAGATGCCCGGGTGCTCATCATTCCGGCTGAATACAACGATACCTGGGCCCGAGACTATGCGTTTCTTACGCGCAAGGTATCTGAAAACGAAGAAATGAAAGGTCAGCCAGTAGAATTTCAATTCAATGGCTGGGGCCAGAAATTCAACGCGACCAGCGATAACCAGGTGAATCAGCGCTATCTGGCACGGCTGTGTCAGTTGCCATTGCTCACCAGTAAGATTGTCGCCGAGGGCGGTGCGCTGGAAATTGATGCTCAAGGCAGGTTGATGTCTACCGCACAGTGTTTACTGAATCCAAAACGTAATGGCGATATCACGCTGGCCGATTACGACGCCGAGTTTACCCGCATGCTCGATTGCAGTAGTTTCACCGTTTTCCATCAGGGCCACCTTGAAGGTGATGACACTGATGGCCACGTAGACACGCTGGTTCGCTTCACACCCGATCATGGCCTGGTTATTCAAGCTGCCGATAATCGTCCTGACGACACCCACTTCGAAGGCTTAAAAGCACTATGCGAAGAGTGTACAGCTGCATTTCCTGACCACCAGCAATACTGTCTGCCGCTGCCAGAAATGTTTAACGACGACAATGAGCGTCTGCCAGCGTCTTACGCTAACTTTTTGATTTGTAATAATGCGGTGTTGTTGCCGGTATATGGTCAGCCGGAAGATGATGCCGCCATTGCGGTTGCTGAAGCCGCGTTTCCTCGACACAACGTGGTTCCAGTAAACTGTGCGACACTGGTTCGTCAGTTCGGTAGCTTGCACTGTATTTCTATGCAAGTGCCGACAAACACATTAACGCCATCTGTCCTGGCCCAACTCAAACAAGGAGTCACTGTTTATGACTAAGAAAACTCTTAAAGTCGGCCTGGTACAACAATCTGTTGCCGACAATGACAAAGCAACGAATTGGAATAAAAGCGCCGAGCAGGTAGCCAAGCTGGCAGCAGAAGGCTGTGAATGTATTTTGCTGCAAGAGCTGCATTCCACATTGTATTTTTGTCAGGAAGAAGATACCAATGCCTTCGATTTGGCGGAGCCGATCCCCGGCCCGGCAACCGACTTTTTTGGCGAACTGGCAGAAAAGCACAACATCGTGCTGGTGACATCGTTATTTGAAAAGCGCGGTTCAGGTTTGTACCACAATACAGCTGTGGTTTTTGACCGTAGCCGTGAAATCGCCGGTAAATACCGCAAGATGCACATTCCAGATGATCCTGGCTTTTACGAGAAATTCTACTTTACCCCTGGCGACATGGGCTTTACACCAATTCAAACCAGCGTAGGTAAACTTGGCGTGCTGGTATGCTGGGATCAATGGTATCCAGAAGCTGCCCGCTTAATGGCTATGGCCGGTGCTGACTTACTGTTCTACCCCACCGCTATCGGCTGGGATATGACGGATACCGAAGAAGAGCGCAGCCGACAGCACGGCGCATGGCATACCATTCAGCGTGCCCACGCGGTTGCCAACTCGGTGCCAGTGATTGTGGCAAACCGAACCGGTTTTGAAGCTTCACCGATTGACGGTGATCCGGGCATTCAGTTCTGGGGTCAAAGCTTTATTGCTGGTCCTCAGGGTGAAGTACTGGCTCACGCTTCCGCCGATAAAGAAGAAACCTTATCTGTTGAGCTGGATATGGAAAGAACGGAAAAAGTGAAGCGCATCTGGCCATACTTCCGTGACCGCCGTATTGACGCTTATGAAGATTTAACCAAACGCTGGAGAGACTAATCTCCAGCAGCTTGCTCTCTGGTGCCAGCCAGAGAGCGTGATTTTGGTGCTTTCGCTGGCGGCGGAAAATCATCATCGGCAATGGTCGACAGCACAAACCAACGAACCGCAATAATATTCCATCCCGCAATCATGATAATAGTAGGAAAAAACAGCACTGTTCCCGCAATCATTATCTTGAATTGAAAAAGCAGAAATGTGCACACCACCATGAGGGGCGGCACACTGTATTTCATAAACGGATTAACTCGAATCCTTTGGTAACAGTGACGGCAAAGGGTTTCACCATCGTTTGCTAACTTCTTCATACAAACGGTAGTTTCATCACAATAGGGACAATGTCGGTGGGTGTGCATGGCGCATTCCGAAAGCTTAATATCTTCCGCAACCATAGCCAATTAAAGGGCCGCAGAGCTACTGTACCAACGGCCGGTTCACACTTTGTAGATGCCGCCTTCGAACAATAAAAATGTTTCCATAGCCTTGCCTTCAAATAGCGCCCTCATTGGTTCAGTTTCGATATCCAATCCACCGGTATACTGACCAAAAGCGGGCATGACAAATACACGGGCGTTGTGCACGAAACATTTTCCAGAGAATCGTTTTCGGGAGACGGTTTTTCTGACTTTCGGGTGGTAATGCCCCACCAATTGAAATGCATTGCCCGCCTCTGGCTCGTGAGATAGCACCATATCATCCCATTCCAGATAATGCGCACTGTGGCCGCCAGCCTGCTCTGGAATAGCGGGATCATGATTGCCTAATACCCACATCCATTTTACACATCGCGATACCAACACAGACAGCAACCGTTGTTCCTCTTCCGACATCCGATAAAAGCCGTCTGCGTCATGAAAGCTGTCGCCCAGACAGATCACCTGCCGGGGCGAATAATCGGCAATGATGCACTGTAATCGTAGTAGTGTTGAGCGGGTATCGAGTTGTGGCAACGGATTAGCAAATCGGCTAAGAAAACTGCCTTTTTCAAGGTGTAAATCAGACACCACCAGCGCGTCTCGTTGCGGGCAGTAAAGTACGCCCCGCGCATCTAGCAGAAAAAGCTGCCCTGCAAACTTAACGGGTAAAACACGGTTGGCCGCAACTTCACCATGTAGCCAGGTATCAGTGATTGCCATTGTTTAGTTACCGCTCAGCAATACTCTGATATCGGCCATCATGTCTTCAGCCTCCTGATATAAACTGGCCTGCTCAATAATGGCGTGAGCGCCAGCGCCTTTAACCTGCTCGCTGCGCACATCCAGTACGATTGGGATTGCCATGGGCGACACCTTCTCCAAATCCATAAAATGCATTTTATCATCGAACCGGATCAGCATGTCAGCGAGGCGACGCAAATCCAGCAAATCACGCTCAGCATCCGCCCGGGTCACTGCCAGCAGAATATGGTCCGGCTCATGCTCCCGCAAAGTGTCATAAATCAAATCGGTAGAAAAGGTCACCTGCTTCATGGTTTTGTGGCTGCTGTGGTAGTGTTGTTCGGTGAGCCCGCTTACCACTGCAACCTGTCGAAATGAACGCTTCAGCATGGGCGCGTGAAGCATCCAGTCTTCCAATTCATCGCCCAGAATATCGGGCTGGAACAGTTTCCGGAGCTTACCTACATCGACCTTCTCAAGCAGGCAAACAGACAAACCATAGTCGGTCACAGAAAAACTCAACGGTTTAAGACGCATTTTTTCCATGCGTCGGGTCATCAGCATGCCCAGTGTCTGGTTAGCCTTGCGGCCCTCGAAGGTATAGAACAACAAGTAATTGGCTTTGCGATGGGGAAACTGTTCAATGAGCACACGGTTCATATCAGGTAGAGCCGAGAATGCTTGTTGCAGCTCCAGCCATTCCTGCACCTGTCCAGGTAACGCTTTCCAGCTTTCCGGTTTATCCAGAATGTGCCTGACCCCTTCTGCCAGAAAGGTAGACATAGGCATCTGCCCACCGGCGTAGCTGGGAATTTTTGGTTCACCGCCTTTGGTGGGTTTCGCGTGCAACTGCATGTCTCGGATGGCTTCAAACTTCAGTATTTCACCGGCAAACAAAAAGGTGTCGCCGGGCACTAATTGCTGAGCAAAGTATTCTTCCACCTCGCCGATAATTTTGCCCTGATTGCCCCGGCGGATGCGTTTTACTTTTAGCCGTCCAGCTTCAACAATGGTACCTATATTCTGTCGGTGTCGCTGGATAACGCGCTTTGACGCAGGGCTAAATAAGCCATCTTCGTTTTGCTCCATGCGCTGATAGCGCTCATAGGCTCGCAGCGCATAGCCACCATCAACCGTAAACTGCCAAAGCTTATTGAACTCCTCTTCACTCACACTTTGATAAGGCGCAGCATCAAGTACCTGCTGATAAATCTCTTCCGCATAAGAAGGCTTACTGCAGGCGCAATTGAGTATAAATTGCGGCAAGATTTCCATCGCCCCTGGGAGCAGTGGCTCACCATCCAATTCACCTGCGGCAATCGCATTCATCGCCGCGCGACATTCCACCGCTTCGAAACGGTTAGCTGGCACCAACAACGCCTTACTGGGTTCATCAAGCCGGTGGTTTGCCCGGCCAATACGCTGTAGCAATCGGCTCACACCCTTTGGCGCGCCAATTTGAATAACCAGATCCACATCGCCCCAGTCAATGCCTAACTCCAGCGCAGAAGTACTCACAATGGCCCTAAGCACGCCCTGACTCATCATGCTTTCCGTTTTCCGCCGTTGCTCTTTCGATAATGAACCGTGATACAGGGCGATGGGTAAACCTTCTTTGTTTTCCTCCCACAGCATCTGAAACACCAATTCAGCCTGAGCCCGGGTATTCACAAACACCAGCGCAGTATCGGCTTGCTTCACCGCTTCATATACCTCTTCCATGGCATAGCGTGCCATGAATCCACCGAACGGCATGCGATGCCGCGAATCCAGCAGTTTAATGTCAGGCTTCACAGTTTGCGGCACCTGAATAACCTCAGCAGGCTCGCCAGTGCGGCCGAGCCATCCGGCAATAACCTCAGGTTGCGCTACCGTAGCAGACAAGCCAACCCGGTGCATATCTGGCGCCAGACTCTGCAATCGCGCCAGCGCCAACGAGGTAAAATCGCCGCGCTTGTTCGCAACCAAACTATGCACTTCATCTAAGATCACGGTTTTTAAGTGACCAAATATCTTTGGCGCGTCGGCATACGACAGTAACAACATCAGCGATTCCGGCGTTGTTAGCAATATATTCGGCGGCTTGCGTCGCTGGCGCTGACGTTTGTGTGATGGCGTGTCGCCAGTACGGGATTCAATGGTTACCGGCAGACCCATGGCTTCCACAGGATCAGTAAGGTTACGCTGTATGTCGTTGGTCAGAGCCTTGAGGGGCGAGATATAAAGCGTATGCAAACCTTCTACGGGATGACGATACAAGTCAGCAAGGCTGGGCAGAAAGCCGGAAAGGGTTTTACCCGCCCCGGTAGGCGCAATTAATAAAGTAGCGTTGTTCTGAGCAACCGCCGACAGCATCTGACGCTGATAATCGCGCAGCTGCCAGCCTTTGCTTCGTAGCCACTGGTAGAAAGGAGGGGGAAGTCTTTTTGCCGTTTTCATTAATAGCATTCTACGGCACAAATAAAGGTGAGGTTTAATTCACTGAATACGACAACAGGAATTCTGGCACTGGCTGGCAGGTAAGTCCCGGAACCTTTGACGTTAAAGCACTGATTTCACATAGCTACAGATGACATAAACTTTTACACCGTCTTTTTAGACCAATGAAATTAAATAATGAAAGCATGATTGATTTTTCATTAATTTAACAAAGTCCTATATTGGTAGTATGGAAAATTGGCTTTAGGGCTATGCTTTGTTTTTTCATAATGAACAATCGAACTTCCACTAAACGTGAGCAGGAGAATATGCAGGATGGTTACATTATCGATAAACGGTGAAACCAAAAAGGTCACCTCTACGGCAGACACGCCATTGCTGTATGTCTTACGCGGTGAGCTTGATGTTATGACACCCAAGTTCGGCTGCGGGATGGCGCAGTGCGGTGCCTGCTCAGTGTTGGTTGATGGTGTAGAGACCCGTGCCTGCATTACACCGATTGTGAGTTTAGAAGGAAAACAAGTCACCACGGTTGAAGGTTTACCCTCTCGTTGGCAACAACAGAAAGGGCTGGCTAACGACCCCAATCGCCTGCACCCGGTGCAACAAGCCTGGATTGACGAGCAGGTTCCGCAATGCGGCGTTTGTCAGTATGGCATGATGATCAAAGCCACCGAATTGCTGGAAAATAACGCTTCACCATCGGACAGCGACATTAATGAAGCGATGACAACATCCGGCCCCTCGCCACACCTCTGTCGCTGCGGATCCTATGCGGCAATTAAAGATGGGATTAAGCGAGCCAGTCAATTGATTGGTGACAACGAAATTATCACCATGACAAGTCAAAAGGGGTAATTCGAATGTCGTCAAACGTTAAAAATCCAGCGGGCAATGTTATATCCCAATACCTCGTTCACGGCGCTAAGTTAAGTCGCCGCCGTTTTTTAGGGGGAGCAGGCGCACTGGTTACCTCGGTCGTGGTGAATCCTGGGTTTGCTGCCGCACAAACCACGGCTCAGTCCACGTCGTTAGATGCCAGCAAACCCAACAGCTGGATTGAAATACACGCAGACAACACCGCATTAATCCGTACCGGTAAATGTGACTTTGGTCAAAGTTCTATCTTTACTGCTTACCGACAAATTGTCGCAGAAGAACTCAGCCTCCCCGTTGAAAATATCACCACTGTAATTTGGGGTGACACCGACGTCACCCCAGATGGTGGTGGTACCTTTGGGCTTCTACGCGGCAATGTTCAGAATTTGCGAAAAGCGGCTGCGTATACTCGCGAAGCCATTAAAGTGATTGCAGCCGAACATTTAAACGTTTCAGTTAGTGCTATCACCATTGATAAAGGCCAACTTTCCGCTGGTGGCAAAGCATTGAGTTACGGCGAAATTGTCGCAAACAATGTGCTTTCACTGGAAATTCCGGTAAGCGGAGAACTAACAAGTTTCCGGGGAGTTGTGGTTACCGGTGAACCGCCGTTCAAGCCTAAAAGTGAATATTCCACCATTGGCCAGCCTCTTGAAAACCCCATCACGCCACCAAAAGTGCGTGGCGATAATATCTGGGTAGGAGATGTGAAGTTACCGGGTATGGTGCATGCCCGTGTGATCCATCCGGCCACACTGGGCTCTACACTGATCAAACCGGGAACGCTGGATAACACCAAATTCCCGAATTCCAAATTAGTGACCATTAACAACTTACTCGCGGTTGTGTCTGACAATGAATGGGAAGCCGTGAAGGCCGCTATGGCCGTTGCGCCCACAACACAATGGTCCGATTGGCAAGGCATTCCGACGACATCAGACGAACTTGAGCAATACCTGCGCGGTAAAAAAGATTCCGGCGAAGTCGCTGAGATCACCAGCTCAGCCTCAAAGGGTGACGTGAACATAAAGTCAGCGAAAACCCTTACCGCCAATTATTTTGTTCCGTACCATAAACACGCTCCCATCGGGCCGATGGTATCAGTGGCGGAAGTGAAAAATGGCAATGTGGTAATACATACGCACAGCCAAAACCCCCAGTTCCTGCGCATGGCCATTGCAAAAATGCTCAAAGAAGACGAAGCCAACGTCATCATCAAAACGTATGTTGGCCCCGGACACTTTGGTCGCTCGAATGGCGGTAATGCAGGATCAGAAGATGAAGCGGCGTTGTTGTCTGTTAAACTTGGCGTGCCTGTAAGGGTTCAATGGATGCGCCAGGACGATATGCAATGGTCCACAAGTTCCTCTACCATGGTTGCAGATATCGCTATCGGTCTGGATGAGAAAGGAAAAATTAATTCCTACAAAGCGTTACACATCGGCCCTCCTATGCAGGATGACCGACCGGTAGGCGCCATTCTTGCCGGTACTGACACCATTGGCGCACCGTCGCCTGATAACCCGTCCCCGCTGCATGGTGCATCCATTTTTATCGCCGATGCCTGGGTGTATGGCGCTGTTGATAATGTGTCTGAGAATGGCCAGGGCATGTATCAATTAGGTCAAAAGGAATCACCCACCAATATAGGTATTCGCGACCATTCTATGCGGACACCCATTCAATACCAGCAGAACTTCCCTCGTGAAACCGCCATGAGTGAAGCTGCTGCACTGGCTGGAATGGATGCCATTGATTTTCGACTGGCTCATACTACTGAGCCCCGCTTCAAAGCCATACTCACAAGATTGAAAGATGAGGCCAATTGGGAGACCCGCCCATCACCCTCACCTCAGGCATCATCAACCGGTGAACAGGTTGTGCGGGGCCGCGGCGTTTCCATTATGTTGCGAGACAATGGTTACTGGGCTTGTGCCGCCAATATTGCCGTTGTGCCATCGTCCGGTGAGGTAAAAGTTGAGAAAATGACCCTTGTCAGTGACACGGGTATTGTTGTTAACCCATTACAGTTACGCAGACAAGCCGAGGCGGGTTGCATAATGGGGGTATCGCAAGCACTGCATGAAGAGGTCAGTTTCGATAATAGCAAGATAACCAGTCAGGACTGGTATTCATACCCTATTTTGAAAATGTCTGAAGTACCTGAAATAAAAGTGGTGATAGCCCCCGATGCCAACGCAGAGATATATGGTCAGGGCTCCGAGAGTGCCAACGCGTTGGCGTCGTCGGCCATTGCCGGGGCGTTTTTCGATGCTACCGGAAAGCCAATCAGACGACTTCCTCTTAAGCCTGCCTACGTGAAAGCCGCGTTATCGTCGTAACAGTATCGAGTTAACGTTGATGTATAAGGCCTCGCAGAGATACCACGCTCTGCGAGGCTTTTTTCCAAAGAGTATGCTGCAAATTCCCCGTGCATTGAATGCGCCATTGAGAGCACCATTAAGAGCCCCACCGTTTCAGGACAACACCTTTTCCCGCTTCCCTCCGTATAAACCCACACTCTCTGACTAAATTAAACTTCATCGAACGGAGTGACCTTTGCACCCACAAGACTGGATATCGGTAGAAGAGGCGGGATTATATTGTCACCCTGCTAAGCTCTATATCGACCCGATGCTGCCGGTAGACAGTGCCGTTGTTACCCATGGTCATGCCGACCACGCCCGGGCAGGCCACCAGCATGTTTTCGCGTCTGCTGAAACCTTAGCAATCATGAAAACCCGCTACGGTGAAGAAATGGCAGAGCAAACCACCGCATTACGAATGGGTTCACCGGTAACACTTGGTAACGACACCGATCCGGTAACAATGACACTCTACCCCGCTGGTCATATTCTGGGTTCGACCCAGGTATTACTGGAATACCGTGGTTACCGGCTGGTGATTTCCGGCGACTACAAACGCCGCCACGATCCCACCTGTCCGCCGTTTGAAATAGTGCCATGCGACGTGTTTATCACCGAAGCCACATTCGGCTTACCCGTATTTACCCATCCGCCGTTGAGTCATGAAATCGATAAACTGCTTACCTCGCTGGCGGTTTTTTCAGATCGTTGTCACTTGGTGGGTACCTATGCGCTAGGTAAATGCCAACGGGTGATTATTGGTTTGCGGGAAGCCGGTTACAGTAAACCGATTTACCTGCATGGGGCGTTACAAAAGCTGTGTGATTTGTACCAACAGTACGACATTGAACTGGGGGAGCTGATCCCGGTGAACGATGTGGCAGACAAGTCTTCTTTGGCCGGTGAAATTGTTTTGGCCCCGCCCTCAGCACTGGCTGATCGCTGGTCTCGTTCCCTGCCCAATGTGCGCACCGTTATGGCATCAGGCTGGATGCAAATTCGTGCCCGCGCCCGTCAACGCCAGGTTGAGCTACCACTGATTATTTCTGACCACTGTGACTGGCCGGAGCTACTACAAACCATCGAAGAAGTTTCTCCAAAAGAAGTGTGGGTGACTCACGGCCGCGAGGATGCATTGGTGTATCAGGCCAACCTGATGGGTTTTAAAGCCAAAGCGCTCTCCATGGTCGGCTACGATGACGATGAGGAAACGGGCTGATGGAAGCATTCAGTGATTTATTGGAACAGCTTTATTTTACCAGCGGCACCAACGCCAAAGCCGCGCTGATTTCCCATTACATTGCTACCACCCCAGATCCAGACAGAGGCTGGGCAATGGCGGCCATCGCCGGTGAACTTAAATTCGATTTTTTTAAGCGCAATACCATAAAGGCTTTGATGCTTGAACGCATCGACGAAAACCTGTTCGCCATGAGTTACGACTACGTGGGTGAAATGAGCGAAACCGTGGCGCACCTGTGGCAGCCGGAAACTCCGCCTTCGGGCGATGTTGAACTCCCCGGCCTGAATGAAGTGGTGGACACGTTTCGCAATGCGAAGCGCACCGAGGTGAAACCACTGCTGGTTGCCTTACTCGATAACATGACAGCCTCTCAGCGCTGGGCGCTGATTAAACTGGGCACACGGGGATTACGTATTGGGGTCTCTGCACGCAGCATTAAGCAAATCCTTGCCAACTATGGTGGCGTACCCATAGAAGAAATTGAAGCCCTCTGGCATGGCGTAGAGCCACCTTACACCGAACTGTTGAGCTGGTTGGAAAACAAAGGGCCAAAGCCGGACATTTCCGATCGCGTTACCTTTCATCCGGTGATGCTTTCCCACCCTATCGATGATGACACTCGGGAAAAACTTGCCGCGAGCGAATGGCAGATTGAACCTAAATTTGACGGCATTCGCGTGCAGCTGGTATCAGCCCCGGCGGGTAAAGCCCTGTTCAGTCGCACCGGTGACGATATTAGTGGTTCATTTCCAGACCTACTGGATACCATCGACCATAATCTGGTGCTCGATGGTGAATTATTGGTGATGCACGGCGATAAGGTCGATACCTTCAATCAATTGCAGCAACGTTTAAATAAGAAAAAGCCCTCAGCAAAACTCATGCAGTCATTGCCGGTAGCGGTAATGGCTTACGACTTACTAGAACTTGATGGCGAATCGCTGATGGGCCTACCGTTAACGGAACGCCGTCTGCGCTTGACAGATTACATTGAAAAGCATCCGGGAGAACGACTGCATTTATCCCCCACCTACAGTGTGACTGATGTAGCTGCACTGGAAAAGCTGCATCAGCAAGTCACCGAAGATACCGCCATTGAAGGCTTAATGCTGAAACGTAAAGACAGCACCTATATACCGGGCCGTCCAAAAGGGCTGTGGTATAAATGGAAGCGAGACCCTCTGCTGATAGATGCCGTGGTGATGTACGCCCAGCGTGGTCACGGTAAGCGCTCCAGCTTTTATTCAGACTTCACCTTTGGCGCGTGGGAAGGCGATACCCTACTTCCGGTGGGCAAAGCCTATTCGGGCTTTACCGATGAAGAACTGAAAAAGCTGGATAACTGGGTACGCCGCAATGCAGTGGGACGTTTCGGGCCGGTACGGGAAGTAAAAAAGGAACTGGTGGTGGAAGTCGCTTTCGATGCGGTGCATCCGTCCAGCAGACACAAATCAGGTGTGGCCATGCGCTTTCCCCGCATTCACCGTATTCGTTGGGACAAACCCGCGGCTGAAGCCGACACGCTGGAATCGGTAAAGGGGTTAATCGAAACCGCTTAGCGCTTTTTAAGAAGTAGTGCTGCTGGAAAGTAAAACCTTAGCTCTGCAACGGGCGACGCGCGGCCCGCACCGCTTTAGGGTGCATCAGTTTTTCCAACGCAGCAAGGTAACCGGCTATCTGCTGGTGGACTTTTTTGTCGTCGGTAATGGCGTTATAGAGCCAATGATAGGTATCTTCATAGTCGTAGGGGCTGCCGTAACCATCAACAAATAGCTGCGCCAATTGTAACTGTGCTTTTAAATTGCCCAATGCCGACGCTTCCCGCAGGTACATGACTGCGCGAGGCTTGTCTTCCTGCACTAATGTGCCTTTGGAATAATAACGACCAAGTTGTTCAAGGGCCGCCGGTAAACCTTGTTCAGAGGCATCACGCATAAACCCGATGCCACGAACCGGATCAGCATCAACACATACGCCCCAAGCCAACATATCACCCCACAAAAATTGATAAGCAGGTTCTTTTAACACCTCAGCATGGGCCTCAATATCCTGATTCAATTGGCAGCGATCAGCCACAATTCGCTCTAGATGCGTATTCTGATTAATCATGGTTATGAGCTCATCCTGCGAGTACAGTTGAACTGCTTTCAGTTCTTGGGCCTGAAGTGAAACGCTTACCAGCGAAGAAAAAACAATAACAAGAAATGAAGAGGCGCGTTTTATCATGACAAAAACCTGAAACTAATCCTGATTGAAAACCGACATTGCGTGCCGGTACACACCGGCCTACTCTCAGTATCGGCCAACCAGTCGGAATCTGAAGATCAAATATTCAGCAATGTTCGCTCTGGCCGGGTTGCAGACAGAGCGAGAATTAAGCTTAGTTCAGTTTCATTGAAAGTGCTGACTGCACATGGCGGGCGTGCTCAGCGAGGTCTACCCCCAAGTCGGTGAGATAACCACCGTCGGGCTGAGTAATAACGCCTTTGGAGTAAAGCCGTTCTGCTGCATGCACTACGGACTGGCTGGCATCATGATGAATCTTGAGGCCCTGCATCAGGCTGGATGCCGGAAACTTAAGAAGAAGATTTAACTCATCGATCATGTCCTGATCTATTAAACCCATCACATTCTCCTGATTGATATTGTTGTTAATCCGCACTTTGGCGAACAGTAATGTAGGCAACTGCCATAACACTACCATTTGCATTCGCTGTCCAGATTAATTTAGGTCAAAATTGTGCACAGTGCACTATGTCAGTAGACAAGAAGCGAACCATTAAGTTTATGAGAGAGAACAAAATCTCATTAAACCGGCGGTCAGTTAAAATGGTATACTTCAGCCATATTCCTCAGGATGCGAGAAGCACGGACAAGATGAAATACAAAGATCTGCGAGATTTCCTGGCGCAACTTGAAGCCAAAGGCCAACTTAAAAGAATAACTCAGGAAGTCGCTCCGAATCTGGAAATGACGGAAATTGCCGACCGTACATTGCGGGCCAAAGGTCCGGCACTGCTGTTCGAAAACCCCAAGGGTTACGACACACCAGTACTGCTTAATTTGTTTGGCACGCCAGAGCGAGTAGCCATGGGCATGGGCCAGAACTCGGTTGAAGCATTGCGGGAAGTCGGTAAATTACTGGCGTACCTGAAAGAGCCTGAGCCACCGAAAGGCCTCAAAGATCTTTGGGAAAAACTGCCTGTGTTCAAACAAGTTCTGAACATGCCAGCTAAAGAGCTGAAAAAAGCCCCCTGTCAGGAAGTGGTGCTGACTGGCGATGACGTAGATTTATCTAAACTGCCCATTCAACGCTGCTGGCCTGGCGATGCAGCACCGCTGATCACCTGGGGACTAACGGTGACCAAAGGCCCGCATAAGAAACGTCAGAACCTGGGTATTTATCGTCAGCAGGTCATCGCTAAAAACAAAGTGATTATGCGCTGGCTGTCACACCGTGGTGGCGCATTGGACTTCCGCGAGTGGTGCCAGACGCACCCCGGCGAACCCTACCCGGTTTCAGTGGCTTTAGGTGCTGACCCAGCAACCATTCTGGGTGCCGTAACGCCCGTTCCCGATACGCTGTCTGAATACGCTTTCGCGGGTTTGCTACGCGGCAGCAAAACCGAGGTGGTGAAATCCATCAGCAATGAATTGCAGGTGCCTGCCAGTGCTGAAATCGTACTTGAAGGTTACATTGCACAGGATGAAGTCGCACCTGAAGGTCCTTATGGCGACCATACCGGTTACTACAACGAAGTCGATACCTTCCCGGTATTTACCGTTACCCACATTACCCATCGCCAAAAACCGATTTATCACTCCACCTACACCGGCCGTCCACCGGATGAACCTGCCGTATTGGGCGTAGCGTTAAATGAAGTCTTTGTGCCCATTCTGCAGAAGCAATTTCCCGAAATCGTCGACTTCTATCTCCCCCCTGAAGGATGCTCTTACCGCATGGCCGTGGTAACCATGAAGAAGCAATATCCGGGTCATGCTAAGCGGGTCATGATGGGTGTATGGTCGTTCCTGCGACAATTTATGTACACCAAGTTTGTTATTGTGTGCGATGATGATGTGGATGCCCGTAACTGGGAAGATGTTATCTGGGCCATTACTACCCGTATGGACCCCGCCCGCGACACGGTTCTTATCGAAAATACGCCCATTGATTATCTGGATTTCGCCTCACCGGTTTCTGGCCTGGGCTCAAAAATGGGTATGGATGCCACCAACAAAATGCCAGGTGAAACGGATCGCGAATGGGGTGTCCCCATCGTAATGGACGAAAACGTGAAAAAGCGTGTGGATGACATCTGGGACAGTCTTGGTATTATGGACTAAATTGCGTGGAGCGACTGGGCGAAGGATTGGCTGTCGAAGCCTTCGTTCAGATGCTCATTTGTGAAAATTGAGTCAGATTCCCGACACAGGCGTTTATGAGGGGAGCGTGTGTGCAATTAAAACCCTCCGCAGCAGGGATGCTGCGGTGGAGAGCCCATGGATGGGTTTACCGCGTGTTTTAATTGCACATGCGCTCCCCTCTCAGCCTGCGTCAGAACTTCAACCAATCAAAGAGTAAATATGTCGGAATTTCAATGTAAGGTTACGGCCATCTCGCCGTTAACTGAGGTCGTTTATAAAGTTGAGTTAACGCCTGCACAACCGGTGGATTTTAAAGCCGGTCAGTACATCATGGTGCACATGGGCGAGAAAGATAAACGCCCGTTTTCCATTGCCAATCCGGCTTTTGACAACGGTCGAATAGAACTGCACATTGGTGCCGATGAGAAAAATGCGTATGCCACCGAAGTGCTCGATAGAATGCGTAGCGAAGGTAAAATCACGCTGAGCGGCGGTCACGGTGAAGCAAATCTGCAATCCGACGGCTCCGACATCATTCTGATTGCGGGTGGTACCGGCTTCTCTTACACCTGGTCAATTCTGCAACAAGCCCTGAAAGACAACCCTGACGCAAATGTCACCTTGTACTGGGGTGGTCGTAATCAGTCAGATCTCTATCTATTCGATGAACTAACAGCATTAGCCGCTAAGCACCCGAACTTCACATTTGCTCCGGTAGTAGAATTTCCTGAAGAAGGCTGGCAGGGTAAAACCGGTTGGGTTCACAAAGCTGTGATGACAGACCACACCGATTTATCCAACAAACAGGTTTACATTGCTGGGCGTTTCGAAATGGCCAAAGTCGCCAGAGATGATTTCGCCAAATGTGGCCTGACTACCGATAAACTCTTCGGTGACGCCTACGCCTTCATATAAAGCCACGCAACCATAAGCGTGGCACTTACAACAGGCTTGAAGGAGTGTTTATGCTACCACGCACACTGGTTGCTACTACGATGCTGCTGTCCGCTTCAGCGATAGCAGCGCCTACCACCAACGACGACCCACGACTACACGATATTGCTAAGGCAATTTCTGCAGACCGTATACAACAAGACATCACCACACTGGTAAATTTCGGCACCCGCCATACATTATCTGAGACAAAATCAGATACCCGTGGCATTGGCGCCGCCCGCCGCTGGATCAAAAAAGAATTCGAACAAATCTCTGCCAATTGCGGCGGATGTCTGGAAGTCATCACAGTGGGTGAAACCATCAGTGGTGAAAAGCGAATTCCGAACCCCGTAGAAGTGGTAAACGTGATTGCCATTCAGCGCGGGACTACCGATCCAGAACGCTACGTACTCATGTCTGGCGATATTGACTCACGGGTATCAGACGTTATGGACTTCACCTCTGACGCCCCCGGCGCAAACGACAATGCTTCTGGTGTTGCCGGCACCTTAGAAGCAGCCCGAGTGCTGAGTAAATATAAATTTAACGGTACCATTGTGTATGCCGCGCTTTCTGGTGAGGAGCAAGGCTTGTTCGGCGGTAAAATTCTCGCTGCAAGAGCGCAGGAAGAAGGCTGGCGTTTAAAAGCAGTACTGAACAACGACATGATTGGCAACATTGAAGGCGTAAATGGCGTTATCAATAACAGTACTGTACGTTTGTTTGCTGAGGGCACCCGGGTGACTGAAACCGAAGCAGAATCCCGCCTTCGTCGGTTTACCGGCGGAGAAGTAGACTCACCAAGCAGAAACCTGGCCCGCTACATCGACAAAATCGCAGACCAGTACATCGAAAACCTTGATGCCATGGTGATTTATCGTCTTGATCGCTATGGTCGTGGTGGTCATCATCGCCCGTTCAATGATTTGGGTTATCCCGGTATCCGCATCATGGAAACCAACGAAAACTATACCCGACAGCATCAGGATTTACGCACCGAAGATGGCATCGTATATGGCGACACGCTGGACGGCGTAAACTTTGATTATGCGGCGAAACTTACCGGCCTGAACGCGGTAAGTTTAGCTGCCATGTCTTGGGCTCCAACGCCACCGGCTGATGTGTCTATCGAAGGGGCGGTGCAGCCATCCACAACACTTAAATGGAAAGCCGCCGATGCAGAACAAAACCCGCAACTGGCCGGTTATAAAGTGTATTGGCGCTACACCGATGCCCCGCAATGGCAATACAGTAAATATGTTGGCGACGTGACAGAAACCACACTGGAAAACATTGTTATTGATAACTACTTTTTCGGTGTTGCCAGTGTGAGTAAAGACGGCATTGAAAGCCCGGTGGTTTACCCCGGCGCGGCAGGCAGTTTCGGCGACTAGTATCGCAGGTACTCTGCCAATTAATCATTTCGCAGGCTAACCGCCAGTTAGCCTGCATTTTATATCCTAGCCGATTTCAACTTGCAGGGTTCAGTTTGAACTGGTTTTGTGAATTTCAAAACCTGAAAGCAATGGGTCGATGAAAGACTGAGTCTGGTTTGAGCGAATTGCGGACGCATATATCTCTTAGACAAAGAGTACGTATGTGTGGAAGGATCTTTATGCGTAAATGTTTGCGTCCCAGTGTACGCATCGCGCACACGCCCCAACTTTTTCTATACTTATATTTTTGATGTATTTAGCTTTTTTAGGAGATCTGAAGGAGCAATATAAATGGTTCTCCTTCCATCTTTAGTGGACAAAAACAACTTAAGATCAGTAAGCTTATTTAAATATGCTCTAGAAGTATTGTCCGTTATCGAATAAGACTTAGAAACTTCCTTTATCGAAAATATTCTTCCAGGTTCTTTGACAGCTTTTTTTATTAAATCTTTTTGGATAAAGTTCAGAGCATTTCCCCAAACTGTTTTTTCTAAAGATTCAGATATTTTTTTAAATTCTGAGACTTTATAGTTAAGATAGTTTTTTAATTCTTCGAATGCTTTGGATATCGTATCTAGTTGAAAATAAATAAAATATGTTAAGTCGTTATTATCTTTTTCAGAATACATATATGATAAGCCATAATCTTTTGGCTTTTCTTTCAAAAGTTTACTGATAGAGATGTATTTAAAGAGTGTGTATTCGCTTTTTAGCATAAACCAGTAGAATAATGCTCGAGCAGTTCTGCCATTCCCATCCCTAAACGGGTGTTCATAACCAATCATAAAATGAAGCACGATTGCTTTTATAAGTGGATGAACAAAGTCACAGCCACCTTGTCCAGAGTGATCCTGATTTGCAAAATCACACAACAATTTTAGCCGACCCTCGATTAGATTAAAGTCAGGGGGTTGGTGTGCTACATTACCATCACCATCCTCGATATAAATATCGTTATGCACTCTGAACTCCCCAGGCACAACATTATTCTCCGTTGTACCTTGGGTAGCAATCCTGTGAAACTCCAAAATCATATCTAACGTCAAATCATCTTTATTCTTTTGCTCTGCATATTTGAGAAGAAGATAATTATTGAGAATCATTCGCTCATCTTCATCAATAGGCTCTCTTTCTTCCTCCAACATTTTCTTTGCTACTTCTCTAGTAGTCGAAGCACCCTCTAGTTGCGCACTTGTAATAGCCTCTTCCATTATCAAGGAAGATACTAGAAATCTGCTCTGTAAGCTGTCACTAGCGGTTGAATCTGCAACAGCTCCAACGTTGCCGCCAGTAATTTTTACTAATTGGTATAATAAAGCTTCCATAGAATGTGGAGTACAGTAAACGAATGGCTTGCCATTTTCGTCATTCAGCCCTATGGGCTTATATTGAGACATTCTTTTAAATTTTACAGCTTTCCACAAACTCTCTGCATTTTTCTTGTCCACTCTCCACTTAAACTGACTCCAATGAAGATAACGCCCTTTTGCATCAGTTACATCACACTGATCCAAAAGTGGGAATATTTCCTCGTAATCATCAGGGAAGTTCAATGGTGGAGGAGTTTCAACTCTTGGTTTGGCCATAACTCACTCTTCGAAAAAATAGAAAATAATGTATGTATAGTGGTGTAAAAACACTTAAAACGCAAATTTTAAAATTTGCGTTTATGCACCCCATTAGGCTTATGAAAGCACTGCTTACATAAAGAATACATAACAGTGAGCGATCCTATAGTTGAACCATATTCGGTGTTTTTTCTCAGGAAAAGTAAAATGTGTGCTTTACGTGCAATCTGGCGTTTGAGGCCATTCGGCCTAATGTCCGCTTCTGACCCAGGCTGTGTGAAAACGCTGATCACTTTTTGGTCTAAAAAGCCGCTTATTATGATCAAGTAATCTAATTGTTTCGGTAGTTAATTGATATAATAATCAGCATGTTAATGAACTTTGATGACTGATTATGACGAATCACATTAAAGGAGAATGTCGTATTCAAGCGACTTTATTCCCAGAGATTTTGGATGACTTTATCAGTGAAGATAACCCCGTTCGTATTGTTGACGTTTTCGTCAATGAACTTGATTTGCAAGAATTAGGTTTTGAACGTGTTCAGGCTAAATCAACGGGCCGCCCAGGTTATCACCCAGCCACTTTATTAAAGCTTTATATCTACGGCTATCTCAACCGTATTCAATCTTCTCGTCGACTGGAAACAGAAACCAACCGTAATCTTGAACTCATGTGGTTATTGGAACGTTTAGCGCCGGACTTTAAAACTATCGCTGATTTCCGACGTGATAACGGCGAAGGAATCAAGTTGGCTTGCCGTCATTTTGTCATTTTATGTCGAGAGCTGAATATGTTCAGTGAGGGCGTTGTCGCCATTGACGGTAGTAAATTCAAAGCCGTAAACAGTAAGACGAATAACTTTACGTCTAAGAAAGCCAATGACCTGATTGCTCGCGTTGAGGCGAAAATTTCTAAATATCTGTTGGAGCTTGACGAAGTAGACCGCAAAGAAGTTCCAGATAATCGAGTAAGAATGGTGAAGGATAAACTGGCTTGGTTTAAGAAAAGGCTAGGTGAATTACAGGAAATGAAGCGGGTAGTAGAAGCGCACCCAGACAAACAGGTATCACTAACCGATCCCGATGCCAGATTGCTTAAAACCAGAAATATGGAACGCCAAGTTTGCTATAACATCCAAAGCGCGGTTGATACAAAGCATCATCTTATTGTCTGTCATGATGTTACAAATACTAACGACCGTGGCGAGCTAGCAAGGATGACCAAACTCACGCAAGAAATATTAAATAGAAAAGATATCACTTCTCTGGCAGATAAAGGCTACTACAGCCGTCAGGATATCAAAGCGACACTGGACCTTGGCGCTGAAACTTTAGTCCCTAAAACAGATACCTCTGGCTCGGAAAGAAAGGGTATCTTCAATCGCTCCAAATTCAAATACGACCCCACTAAAGATATCTATTCCTGCCCTGCTGGCGAAGAAATGATAAATAGAATGAGAACCGTCGAAGATGGTTTGGAATTAGATGTCTACTTCAATCATAACGCGTGCAAGGAGTGTAAAATTCGGAACCAGTGTACCACCTCAAAGCGCGAGCCAAGACGAATGAAACGCTGGATTCATGAGGCAGAAGCTGAAGCCATGCTGGAACGTCTAGCAAACGCCCCCGAAACACCAGTGATCCGAAAACAAACTGTTGAGCACCCTTTCGGGACGATAAAAATGTGGATGGGCGCAACTCACTTTCTGACAAGACGATTCAAAAACGTCAGTACCGAGATGAGTCTCCATGTTCTTGCTTACAACATGAAGAGAATGATGGCAATTATGGGCGTGCAGGCACTAACAAAAGCCATCAGAGAAGGATAATCCCTGACAATCTGACTCGCCTCCGGTAAATTCAGGTGTTGTAGAAAATCGCGATCGAAATCTTCTTCGACGATTTCAAAATATGGATATTCATCGCCTTCGACAAGCAAGTGTGTTTTCACACAGTCTGGACCAA
>NZ_MDHN01000001.1 GCF_001757105.1 Alteromonas confluentis | reverse complement strand
CTAGCCGCGCAAGGTTGTTTCTTCTGGGGCTAATTCAGTGTCAGGCGAGGGCTGATTTACAAGCGACAAGTCAACGCAGCTTGTCTCCAGAATCGCAAAGCCAGCAGCTAAAATTAAAGGGTTTTCTGAAGATCGCCGTGTTGTTTTGGCACGAACATCGGCGCTTTTTTGGTTTCAGGCTTTATAAACGTTTTTCTATTCAGCAGCATTTAAAAAGTAACAGGCAATGGTTTGCGGCAGTATCGACACCGCTTTTTCTCTGGCCACTTTTTCACATCTGGCTTTTCGTATTGGGTTGTTTTAAAGTCAGTTTATTGGTTTGGTTTTGCCGCGTTTTCAAACTAGCGGTGGCAGCAAAGCTGCGAACGTTGGTCTCTGCGGTATCTAACAATCGCATTAAAACGCTCGCAGGCTCGCTGGGACGCTAACGCATGGGCAGCGTCACTTCGTTCCTAATTTTAGCCCATGCGTTATCGCCCTTTATGCGGGTGTTAGCCATCAAGGACACGCAATGAAGAAGTACCATGGAATACGAATAGTCGGAGTCGGCAGGAAAGCATATTTAGAATTCCTCCGAAACCTTACGCCACAGATACTACTTCTCGGGTTTACCATTCATGTAGGAAAGCAGTTAGATTTAACAAGCATTGATTTTTCAAATTGGTTACAAACTCTAATTTTTTGGGTTCTTCTAATTTCTTTCTTCTTTGCTTTTTCCATCAATTATTTTTCTCTTCTAAGTGAGTGCTTTCCGGACATCGATCGTCTATTCAAAAGACAAGCTAATAAAAATCGTGACAAGAAACTTATTACAATATGCTCAAATGCAGCGTTGTTTCGTTCAATAGTTAAAAACAGACCTCTCGTACTGATAGAGATCGTCTTTTTAACAATATTTGTGAATATAGTGGCAGCAGTTATATTAATATCCGGTGTGCGTTATGCAGCTTCACTCATGACGGCAATACAGGGTTGATGGCTAACAAACGCATTAAATCACTCGCAGGCTCGCTGGGACGCTAACACATGGGCAGCGTCACTTCGTTCCTAATTTTAGCCCATGTGTTATCGCCCTTTATGCGGGTGTTATGTGCTAATGAATATTCGAACATTTTTAGTTTTATTTTTACTTGGCGGCTGTTCAAGCATAGATAACAAGATTGGCTATGGGGTGAACTTCGAAGTACCAATCGAAGCATCTTGCCTTGTAAATGTGGTAGCTGAATATGAACCGTTTGATCCTGTTACAGTTCTGGATTCATCTCTGGAGTTCACATATTTGGAAAACAGTATTAATTTGAGTCTTCATTCTCAAAATTTAATCGGTGGTTATCAATTAACTATAGATGGAATGTTTCTGGGTAAGAGTTACCAGCAGTTTGTTCAAGAGGCAGAGCAAATCTCTAAAATGGTTCAACATATCATAAGTCAAGGTTGTACATAGTGCACACACATAACAAACCACTCAAGGCTCTCGCTTCGCTCGCTGGGACAGTAACACGTAGGCTCTGTCACTCCGCTCCTAATTTTAGCCTACGTGTTACTGCCCCTTAGTGGGGTGTTAGTTGCCAAGAGGTAGAATGAGAACACTTCAACTGTTAGGCCTTGTTATAGCGATTTTTGCGGGCTTTATTGGATATTACTTTTTATCCGATGTTGAACCTGATACCTCTGCATCAGCCGCAGGTGCGGCTGGGCTATTTCTTATGTTTGTCGTGGCTCCAGCCTTGCTCTTTTCGGCTGTAATGGTTGTGCCTTCGTCTATAGCTCTTTTTTGGCCCCAAGTGCGAGAAGGCAATTATTTCCAGGGTAAATTTTGGTTTGCTATTTGGGGCTGCAATTGTTTGCTTTCTAGCGGCTACTTATTCGTCGCTGTATACATTTTTTACTTGTGGCTTAAGGTTGGCAATGGCAACTAACAAACGCATTAAATCGCTCGCAAGCTCGCTGGGACGCTAACACATGGGCTGCGTCACTTCGTTCCTAATTTTAGCCCATGTGTTATCGCCCTTTATGCGGGTGTTAGCTGCAAGTATGGAAACTTTAATATCAATTGTCGTTTTAATTGCCATCCCAGCAGTTTTGGCCATACGTCACTTTTATGAGTATGGCTCTTTTGACCAGCCAAATATTCGGGGAGCCAGTGAAAAGGCTGCATCAGCGTTACTTGTAATATATGTGGGTATGGTGTTGGTTCTTGGCAAAAGTGGGATTTACTCATTTTATGAACCAGTTTCACACATACGTGATCCACGGTTTGTGCTTTTCTTCCTACTGCCTGGCTTCGGTTTTGGAATTGCAATGTTTCCACGCATAGCTGCTGAGTTCAGTGAAAACTACTTGCCAATGTTGCGTTCTGGTATGCTTAGATACTTCGGTATTTATGGTTGGGCATTAATTTGCTGTTTAGCAATTATAATCGCGGTCTAATTGGCAATTGCAGCTAACAAACAAATTAAGTCACTCGCTTCGCTCGCTGGGACACAAACATGGCGGCTGTGTCACTTCGTTCCGATTATAGCAGCCATGTTTGTGCCCCTTATTTGGGTGTTAGGTTTTTAATTATGCCTATTAAAATATCTGATCATTTAAACAAAGATGACAATGGTAAAAGCAAAGATGTGGCTTGGCTCTTACCAGACAACTGGCGCCTACCAGATCAGATGAAAGCATTTGATAATTGGTTACAAGAAAATCAAAATTTATCACCAGGTGAATATTCAGCAGACATTGGTTTCTGCCCTAGGGAAGATGCTTTCGGTGGCGGTGGTAAAGTGTCAATTAAATCCATGGAAATCATGCTTCGTTTAGGTTTAGAGTTATATTTATCAGAGTATCCTGAGGACTAGGATGTTTAACCACAAACCTAACAAACTGCTTTAGTCGCTCGCAGGCTCGCTGGGACGCAAACACATGGGCTGCGTCGCTTCGCTCCTAAATTTTAGCCCATGTGTTTCCGCCCCTAAGCAGGGTGTTAAACCCTTTAGTCAGCACCGAGCCTTTTTAACGCTTTTTTATAGGCTTCATTTCTTTCACGTTTTCCGACTGCAAGTACTGTGACTATCACAATGTCATCGCGGACTTGGTATACAAGTCTATAGCCGGATTGTCTCAACTTGATTTTGTATACATTTTCCGCGCCCATCACTCTGTCTGGCGCAACATGCGGTACTTCGAGTCTTTCAGACAGTTTTTTCTTAAATTGCTCTTTTAAAGTACTACCGAGCTTGCTCCATTCTTTAAGCGCGCTTTTCTTAAATTCTAGCTTATAGGTCATCTAAACTTACCGAAACGCTTTCTTCACTGTTTCTTTCTTGAACTAGATGTAGCAGTTCCAGATCTTCTAGGCGATCCATCATTTTTTCATAAATTTCAGCAGGTACACAGTAGAAAGCTGGTTCATTTCTATTTAGTATGGCCACAGGTTCGCCGTACGCGCTACCTGCAACTTTCATCGGGTTTGCTTTGAGTTCCGTAATACTTGCGGCTACTTCGGCTAAAACTCTAGTAGTCATAAAGGTCTCCAAAATGGTCTTTAATTAGGTCATTTTAGGCTAAGTCGTAAGGTTTAACAAACGCATTAAATCGCTCGCAAGCTCGCTGGGACGCTAACACATGGGCTGCGTCACTTCGTTCCTAATTTTAGCCCATGTGTTATCGCCCTTTATGCGGGTGTTAGCTGTTTAGGGAAGTTAGTGAGTACATTTGACGAATTAAAAGCTCAACCTCCAAGTTGCTTTTCAAACTTTAAACTTAAAGTCTCAGACTCATTATTTGGTGGAGATACCTTTATCTATCAAAATGTGGAATGTAACCACTGTGGTTGTGAAAAACACAGCATTTTAGGCAACGTCCAAGTTGAAAAAAAGGGGTTCTTTATAAAAAGGGAAATAAAGTCTTTTCTCCCTCCCTTTTATTTGCAATGTGAAAATTGTAGCGCAGAGGAGCTTCTTTTTAGCCCTGACAAACACGGCTGGGATGGTGTTAACGGTGATAACGTTGCGATTGTTGGTACCGAACCTGTTACGCACCTTGGTTTAAGTGGCAATGTAGTTATTACGTACAGCTTTCAAGGTTTAGAGAACTACGAGGATCTACCTATTGAAAGGGCAAGGAATATGTTTGATACGTTTTCATTTGCAATCTTAGGTAATGGGCAACTACAAACTATATACGACTGTGAGTGCGCATAAACAGCTAACAAACGCATTAAATCGCTCGCAAGCTCGCTGGGACGCTAACACATGGGCTGCGTCACCTCGTTCCTAATTTTAGCCCATGTGTTATCGCCCTTTATGCGGGTGTTAGGGTTACAAGGAAAGTATGTCCCATATTGAACAATTTTGTGCAGCAGCAATAGCTAAAGGTGATGGCACATCGGGGCAAGATAATGAGCACTTTGAAGCAATGAAAGATGCTATAAATAAACTCTCAAATCATTCAGATTTAATACCTTTGCTAAAACATGAGAATGATTGGGTGGTTTGTTGGTCTGCAAGTCATCTCTTAGTCAATGGGCAAACATCACACGCTATTAAGGCTCTAAAAGGATTAGTTCAAAAAGGTAGTATTTCAGGCTTCAGCGCTGAAATTGTAATTCAAGAATTTGAAAAAGGTTCTTTTGCATCTCCCTTTTGTGCAAAGTAACCCTAACAATCACATTAAGCCGCTCGCAGGCTCGCTGGGACAGTAACACGTGGGCTCTGTCGCTTCGCTCGGATTTTAGCCCACGTATTACTGCCCCTTATGTGGGTGTTATACGCTAAAAAGTAACTTTATGAGAATTCGAATAAAAAAACAGATAAAGTTAGAAATTGCCAAGCGAGTTTTATTTGCACTATTGTTTCTCAGCTTTTCCGTTTTCGTCTTTATCTCTAAAAATGATTATTGTATTGGCGAGACGCAAGTAAAACTCTGTGGAGAACACGGACAGGAAATTATTTTTTTTCTTTTTACTATCTTTGATGGTCTCGTGATTTTGTGGGTAGCTCTACCATTAATGGCAGTTCTGAGCCTGAGAGATCTAATCAAAATCAAAAGTGACAAGTAATTATAAAAAGCAGTAGGAGCTTTTTTTCAGTACGCGTATAACAATCACATAAAGTCGCTCGCAGGCTCGCTGGGACACAAACATGGCGGTTGTGTCGCTTCGCTCCGATTATAACCGCCATGTTTGTGCCCCTTATTTGGGTGTTAGATCCTGTCTAGTTCTTTCATTTCTCTCTTTGTTTCTTTGTGCGCCTAGCCGCGCAAGGTTGTTTCTTCTGGGGCTAATTGAGAGTCAGGCGAGGGCGGTTTAAGGAGCAATAAGTCATCGATAGTTGTTTCAAGAATCGCAAAGCCAACAGCCAGAACATGATATGTTTTCATAACATCGCCGTGTTGTTTTGGCTCGAACATCAGCGCTATTTTGGTTTCAGGCTTTACAAGCGTTGCACTGTTTAACGGCAGTTGGAGAAGTAACATTCATGGGGATTGAGTTGTATCAGTATCGCCTCTTATCCGGCAACTTCTCGACATCTGGCTTTTCGTACTGGGTTGTTTTAAAGTCAGTTTATTGATTAGGGTTTGCTGCGTTTCACATACTAGCGGTGGCAGCAAAGCTGCGAACGTTATCTCTGCGGTATCTAACAATCGCATTAAAACGCTCGCAGGCTCGCTGGGACGCTAACGCATGGGCAGCGTCACTTCGTTCCTATTATAGCCCATGCGTTATCGCCCTTTATGCGGGTGTTATAACCAAAAAGGAATTTTTAGCTCATGGAAAAACATCAGTATATAGAGCTGCTTGAGTATGCAATGAGCCAAAAAGGTTCATATCATATGGAGCCGGGTCTAGTTAAGGCCAAGATGACTGAGTCTGAGTTTCAAAATGTTAGGGATGCATTCTTTGTTAATGCACATATTCAAGCTCCGCCTCCCAACAAATCACAAGTTTTCAATTGGCGATTAAGTCCGGAAGCTGTTTTTGGTTACCTAAGCTACAAACAATATGAGCATGCTCAAAAATCTTCTACTCAAGCATTTTATATCTCTATAGCTTCACTTTGCGTGGCAGTTTTAACTCTCGCAGTCACAGTGGCTAGCATTTGGTTATAACAAACGCATTAAATCGCTCGCAAGCTCGCTGGGACGCTAACACATGGGCTGCGTCACTTCGTTCCTATTTTAGCCCATGTGTTATCGCCCTTTATGCGGGTGTTAGCTGCCACGGCACAGTAATGCACAACATCCTGTACATGTGCTCATTTTCGTTCTAAACTTGTTCAATATAATGTACATGTGGAGTGCAAAATGAGAATAGTCTCTTTTACCGAAGCACGAAATGGTCTAAAAGCCGTTTTGGACAGTGTAATTAACGATGCAGATACAACAGTAATCACTCGTCGTGACTCTGAAGATGCTGTTGTAATGTCATTAGATTACTACAACAGCCTTATGGAAACCGTTCATCTACTTCGTTCTCCAGCGAACGCTGAACACTTAAATCGTTCAATAGCACAGTTTAAAGCGGCAAAAACGACCCAGCGAGAACTTATTGATGAGTAACAGGCTGTTATCATGGACTGATGAAGCTTGGAATAGTTACGTTTATTGGCAGACTCAAGACAAGAAAACCTTGAAACGTATCAATAAGTTAATTTCGGATGTAAAGCGCTCTCCATTTGAAGGAATTGGAAAGCCTGAACCTCTTAAAGAAAATCTTTCAGGTTTCTGGTCTCGCAGAATAGATGACACAAACCGTTTGGTATATGCCGTGGACGATACCGCAATTACGGTTATCTCGTGTCGTTACCATTACTAGTAGGTGGCAGCTAACAATCACATTAAGTCGCTCGCAGGCTCGCTGGGACAGTAACACGTGGGCTCTGTCGCTTCGCTCGGATTTTAGCCCACGTGTTACTGCCCCTTATGTGGGTGTTATACGATTTAGGATAGATCTGTGTATGTGAACAAAGAACTAGCAAAAAAAATCATCAAGCAAAGCTTGCAAGACTCTCTGGCTGAGATTCGAGACAGCAATGACTTAATGCTAAAGCTTTTAGAAGAGTCTGATTGGTCAATTGTAATTAAGTCACATGCGTTAATTGAATCTGTAGTAACTGAGCTGCTTATCTCACATACAAACGAGGAAATGTTGCGTGCAACTATAAAAAGATTGCCATTGTCCGATAGCTCAATTGGGAAGCTGAAGGTTGCAAAGGATTTAGGACTCATGAATAGCAGCCAACAAATTTTTATTAGAAAGTTGTCAGAGCTTCGAAACGATCTAGTCCACAATATCGAAAATGTCAGCTTCTCGTTTAAAAACTTCGCGGAGGCTTTAGATGCTAATCAAAAAAGAGCTTGGCTAAAAGCTCTAGCATGGCAAGAAGAAAATATTGATGAAAGCCAAGCTATTACAGAACTCTTCGAAAGCATGCCTAAAATATCGTTCTGGCTGTCAATAAATTCTTTGGTGTCAGTCATACAAATAGATATAGCAGAGATTAAAGGAACACATAAAATTAATGCAGAAGCTGCAGCATTTGCTAATGACATCGTCAATAAAATCGTATAACAAACGACTATGGCGTCAACCCTGAGTTAAGTACTTTTTACTTCCCACATGACGCCATCTCTCACCATCGAATTAAGGATGACAATCATCTTCCTGACGCAGGCAATAATCGCAACTTTCTTAGGTTTGCCTGCCTCGACTAATCGGTTGTAAGTACGCTTAAAAACCGGATTACACTGCATCGCTGACATCATAGCCATGAACAATACGGTGCGAACCTGACTGCGGCCACCCTGGATGACTTGCTTGCCTTTGTACCTTCCACTTTCTTTGTTCATTGGCGCGACACCCACCAGAGCTGCGATTTCTTTGCTGTTGAGCAATCCGAGTTCTGGCAGGTAACTAATCAGCGTTGCGGCTGATACTTTTCCTATTCCCGGCATGCTTTGAACAAGGTCACTTTTAGCCTTGTATTCGGGACAGTTTTCTATCAGTGCTGCCAGTTCATCATCCATCTTTTGAATCTGTTTTTTTATGGTGAGTAGGACAGATTTAATGCTTCCCTGTGTCGCTTTGGGCATAATTTGAAGCCGGTTTTTCTCACTGGTTTGCATATCCATCAGCTGGTTTCGGCGTGACACTAAATCAGCCATAAGCCTTATCGCGTCAGGCTTAAGCGAAGACAGGGCGGGGCGAATGACTTCGCTGTAATGTGCAATAAGGGCTGCATCCAATTTGTCTGTTTTCGCTTTTCTGCCAATGGCGCCGGCAAAGCGTTTTACGTGAATCGGATTCACCAGGCAAAAAGGTAAACTGGCTTTCCCGCATGCTGTGATGAACGCCGCTTCGTACCGGCCTGTTGCTTCGATAACAACGCGCTCGGGTGACAATTTTCTAAGCCTTTTTATTGCTTCAGATATGCCTTTCGAATCATTGCTGACCCGGAAATATTCATTGAGCGGACGAACATGAATATCGAGGAAATCTTTTCCGGTATCCACACCCACGTTAATTCTTTGCGCTGCTGATTCATTCATAATAAGCTAACTCTGGTTTGCTAAATGCGAGCTCGGGGCCCAGTCGACTATTCGAGTATGTTGCTTGGAGCACTGTGTGGCGTTCAGGTTTGTTACCGGTCTCTCAACTGAGGAGCCTTAGCTATATCGAACTACCACACAGCCAACTTTGGTTGCAGCCAAAGTCTGGGCCTCACTTTACCCATCTTTGAAAAAGTTGTGGGAAATTTAGGGAAGAATTATCCATACAAACTGCTGTAGTCGCTCGCAGGCTCGCTGGGACGCAAACACATGGGCTGCGTCGCTTCGCTCCTAAATTTTAGCCCATGTGTTTCCGCCCCTAAGCAGGGTGTTATGTGCCAATTTATATATGAACCTTAAATGTTGTTTTAAAATCAAAAAATGGAAATGCTCCGGTTCCGTCAGCTTTTTAGATTTGTTTGGCCTTGCTATATTGCTATCTTTTTATTTAGTTGCCATTTCTGTTGTCAGCCTCATTATTGGTAGTCTCTTTTACTCTATTTTCTTATCTGCATTTGAAGCTGGTAAGCTAAGATTTTTCTTAGAGTTTGGTGTAGAAATAGCTGTTTTTCTGTGGTTCTTATTAAAGTCGCTCGGTAAGTTTCTCTATGCTTGTAGTTTTCTCATTAACTACAAGCTTACTGTTGAGCAAACATGTTCCGTTTGCGGAGACAAAAGTACACTGTTAGATATTCCAAAGAACAGTGATCCTTTTTAAAATGGCACATAACAAAAAAATTAAGTCGCTCGCAGGCTCGCTGGGACACAAACATGGCGGTTGTGTCGCTTCGCTCCGATTATAACCGCCATGTTTGTGCCCCTTATTTGGGTGTTATACATCAAGGAAAGAACTGTGGTAGTAATCTATGGAATAGATAGTCGACTAAATCCAATAAAGCGTCAGCTCTCAGACGTTATTCATGCGTGTATGCAATCCGAGCTGGGAATGCCAGAGGACAAGCGAGCACATCGCTTTGTACCTCTATCATCAGACAATTTTTTCTATCCGGGTGGGCGGTCAGATTCCTACACGGTCATTGAAATAAACATGATGAAAGGTAGGAAGCCTGAGACTCAGAAATCCCTTATTAAATCCCTGTTCAGTGAAATCTCGTCAACTCTAGGGATTTCACCGGTAGATATCGAAATTACAATCAAGGAACAAGAAAAGTATCAGTGGGGTTTTCGTGGTATTACAGGCGACGAGGCGGTAGATTTGAGCTACAAGGTGAATGTATAACAAACGCATTAAATCGCTCGCAAGCTCGCTGGGACGTTAACGCATGGGCAGCGTCACTTCGTTCCTATTATAGCCCATGCGTTATCGCCCTTTATGCGGGTGTTATGCGATTGATGTAACATGGATAAAAAACTAGAACGTTCCAATGCAGATAAAGTCTTGAGAATGCTTACTAATCAAATCAAGGCACTCGGTTTTACGCGAACCAAGCCTACGATCTGGGTCAGAGAACGAGAGCATTTGGTTCAGTTTATTCATATTCACAAATTCACTTTTGGTCCTTTTTTTAGAATTCACACGTGTGTCAGACCATTAAACTCTGAGTTGGAATTTGTTGCGTTATTTGGGCCAATCGAGCAGGAACTTAATGAATTAGCCAGATTTGAATATGCCGAAGAACCAAGCTCTATAGAAAAATGTGCGTCGGCTATGTCTCAGTTTATCTCAACATGTTCAGAAGAATGGTATTCAACACTTGGAACCTCAACAGCACTGCTGAGTTCTCAATCAGTGCTAGACGCACAGGAACAAATGTCGCTTCGGGAGTCCTTAGATGGCAAATCAAAAGCATCTAACATTGAAAGAACAAGGTTTTTATTAAAAATCGCATAACAAACTGCTGTAGTCGCTCGCAGGCTCGCTGGGACGCAAACACATGGGCTGCGTCGCTTCGCTCCTAAATTTTAGCCCATGTGTTTCCGCCCCTAAGCAGGGTGTTATGTGTCATCGAAATGAAGCATTCCGATTATAACCGCCGTGTTTGTGCCCCTAAGTGGGGTGTTAGGTATGCAAGGAAGTGTCATGGAAGTTAGGTACACCAATACAAAAGATGATTTAGTCGCGTTCAATGATCATCATCTCGCGAATTCTAAACCATATCAGCGGCGTAAAATCATAAATCTATATGTAACTCCTGTTGTCTTATTATTAGCCTTTTCAGTATTTGCGTTAAGTACTGGCAAAGTTAGCTTCTATATTGGAGGAGTTCTCGGAGCTTTGGCTTCTTACCTATGGACGTTTTTTGCATACAAACGATACGCTAGGAAGTGTGCTGAGGTATTTCAAAAGGAAGTTTTTTGCGAACATAAGGTTGTTATTTCTGATGTTGGAGTAAGTGAGTCAACGGCTAATAGCAGCAGCCAGTTTACTTGGGACGCGCTGGAGAAAATAGAAAGTAATGAAGACTATATTTTCATTTATAACACTCCCGCAACGGCGTTTGTGATTCCAAAACGGGAAGTAGGTAAAGACTCTTTTGAAGCAGTGAAACTAGCACTAGATAATGCGCAGTAGTGCATACCTAACAAACCAAGTAAGCGGGACAATAACACGTGGGCTCCCGTCACTTCGTTCCGTATTTTAGCCCATGTGTTATCGCCCTTTATGCGGGTGTTATATCTCTTTGAAATGCCATCTTTTCAACTTGATCTTTTTGGGGTAAATTGGCTTACAAAACATAAGGAAAATTTTTGACTCCATGGCTGTTACAGGACTTTGATGTCGGAGATATTTCATGTCAAATAATTGAATTCTCTGTTCAAGGTTATCAGTATGTAATGATATTCAACCGCATAGATGCTTCTCGCTCGGAGGAGCTTATTGCTAAACAGGCTGAGGAGTTAGGCGTAGAATACAGAGAGAATAGTTATGAGGTGAAATTTGATCTCAGAGAAAATTTCGAAAATGATACCTTTTTTACACCTCCATCTGCGCATATCAATGCGACAAGTATGAAAGAGTTAGGTCGAATTATCAAAGAGTTACTGGATTTTCATTATCGTAATAGTAATGCAGAAGCATATTATTGTGTTGCCGAGACAATGAAGTTAAAGCGATTTTATGACAGACTTGCAAACTTATATGCTCAAGAGTTATACTTTACTGTGAATCCCAATCTAGGAGAGGAGGGTTTAGGTTATGAAATCACAACCCCAAGCTACAAAAGCTAAGGCTGCCAAAATTGAGGCTATGAAAAAGATTAAAGCCGCTTATAGCCAAGCAAAAAGCGAAGGAAGAGTAAAATCTTACCAAGTTTCTCCGGCATGATTAGCTATATCAAAAAGAAAGCGTCGAGTATATCGGCGCTTTTTTATGCGCCCAATAAAGATATAACAATCACATTAAGTCGCTCGCAAGCTCGCTGGGACAGTAACACGTGGGCTGCGTCACTTCGTTCCTAATTTTAGCCCACGTGTTACTGCCCCTTATGTGGGTGTTAGCTCTCAAGGAGGATTGAATGAGCACAAGTAAAAATGATATTGCTGCTATTATTAGTAAGGGTGTTGTAGGTGCTATACCATTTGTTGTGTAGTGGCAGACTAAACCCGAACACCATTTTAAGTGGTAGCATTACACTTAATAACGAGGTGTTCAATGAAAAGACAAAGACGATCATTCAGTCCGGAATTTAAACATGATTCAGCCAGCCTGGTAGTTGATCAGGGTTACAGTATGACTGAAGCTAGTCGCGCAGTAGATGTACATGAAAATACTCTGCGCAAGTGGGTTCGGCAACTTGAGGCAGAGCGCGGCGGCAGTACACCTAAGTCCAAAGCGTTGACTCCGGAGCAGCAGCGCATACAAGAACTCGAAGCACGCGTAAATCGCCTGGAACGAGAAAAGACCATATTAAAAAAGGCTACTGCACTCTTGATGTCCGACGACCTGAAGTCCACGCGCTGATAGACCGGTTGAGGGTGCATGAATCAACAGAATTGGTCTGTTCAGCGTTAGGTGTTGGTGTCAGCAGTTATTACGAACGACGAAAGCGTCAGCGCCTGATTGGTGCCAAGCGGCGTATTCTGCGCGCCAGAGTGAAGCGCCTGTTTGACAAAAGTCGTCAGTCCGCAGGCACTCGAACACTCGTTGATATGCTTCGCGATGAAGGCATTACCATGGGTCGGTTCAAAGTAGGCCGGTTGATGAAAGAACAAGGGCTGATGAGTAAGCAGCCGGGCAAACATGCTTATAAAAATGTTCAGGTTGAACGGCCAGATATCCCGAACTTACTGGACAGACAGTTCAATGTGGAGAAACCCAATCAGGTCTGGTGCGGCGACATCACTTACATCTGGGCGGGCTCAGCATGGCATTATGCTGCTGTAGTTATCGACCTGCATACTCGCAGGGTTATCGGTTGGAGTATGTCACACCGGCCGGATGCGGAACTCGCAGCCAGAGCCTTAGATATGGCGTATGAACTACGAGGTAAGCCAGAAGGTGTGATGTTCCACAGTGACCAGGGCTCTCAGTACGCAGCGCGCAAGTTCAGGCAAAGGCTGTGGCGTTACAAGATGACCCAGAGTATGAGTCGACGAGGAAATTGCTGGGATAATAGCCCGATGGAGCGTGTGTTCAGGAGCCTGAAATCCGAGTGGATGCCTTCAACTGGCTACAGTTCAATTAACGAAGCAAAACGAGATGTGGGTTATTACCTGATGAATTACTACAACTGGGAAAGACCGCATCAATTTAACGATGGGCTACCACCGGCGAAAGCAGAAAAATTAGCTAAAAAGGTGTCCGGGTTTTATTGACCACTACATTGGGCCAATTGCTGCAGAAGTAGTAGGCTCGCTGATTCCAAATCAGCGAATAGACAGAATTGAATCTCTACTGAAAATATTAGAAGCTAAAATTGAAGAGAAAGATAGAAGTAAGATAATTCAAAATATATATACTCCGGAATCAATAGATCTTCTTGAAGACGGTTTTATTCAAGCATCAAGAGCATTGTCTGAGGAAAGAAAAGAATATATAGCCTCACTGCTCAAGAACAGCCTTACTGATGATCAATTAAAGCATATTGAGTATAAAAAACTTCTTTCTATTCTAGGTGAATTGAATGATCTAGAATTACTCTTGCTTAAAGCGCAGTCAATTTATTCGGGTCATCCTGAATACGCCGAATTTTGGGGCAAGCATGAAAATGTACTCACTCCACCGCGAGCTCACTTAGGTTCTGCAAGGGAAGACGTCGATAAACATGTCATTTATCAAACTTATAAAACGCATTTAGTAAACCTTGGATTACTCAGAATCAGATATAAAAAGCCGAAACGAGGTGAATTGCCTGAGTTTGATGAAAAAACAGGAATGGTAAAAGCGCAAGGCTATGACACCACGCCATTAGGAAGACTGCTTCTAAGAAGTGTTGATATGTCTGCTGGCAATGAGAGCTAACAAACGCATTAAATCGCTCGCAAGCTCGCTGGGACGCTAACACATGGGCTGCGTCACTTCGTTCCTAATTTTAGCCCATGTGTTATCGCCCTTTATGCGGGTGTTATACGTTTTTCAAGGATGAATTATGAGACCAGTATTACTGTTATTTTTACTTAGTCTTTGTGCTTGTTCTCCCTCAACTGAGAATCTGTCGTCTTTAGCAAGCCAGCAGTTCAGAGAAAGCCGGGAAACGGAAGAATCTTGGCTACATGATGGGAAACTGCATTTTTCAAATGCTCTAGAGTGGCAAAAGGCTTCCTTTCAGAATAAACGTTCAACTGCTTCGGACTTCTTGCTGGCACTTAATGAACAAAACCGCTTATCGATAGATGTTTCGTCTAACTAAAGTTTGAAGAAACACAGTGAAGAACTCGTAATCAGTCTAAATGAGCAGTTTAAAATTATTGGCCCTGCAGCTGAAAATACAAAGCAGTATCAAAATCTGTTGGTTAGCGACGCGGTTGTGTTGGTTGCATCTCAAAAAGGGTGGCTACAAAACGTATAGCAAACACATTAAATCGCTCGCAGGCTCGCTGGGACGCTAACACATGGGCAGCGTCACTTCGTTCCTAATTTTCGCCCATGCGTTATCGCCCTTTATGCGGGCGTTAGCTGCCAAAAAGGGAACCATGACTTATTTAAAAGTAACCAAACTGCTTCTAATAATATTTGGTGGCCTCATGGTTGTTGGATTCGCTATTCCTATATTAAGCACAATATTTGTCTTTAACTTTTCTGAGATTATTGGTTGTAGTTTGTCGGCCGCAGGTCCAAGCGAATGCATGTTCCTTGGCATTGATATTGGAAATCGACTTTATGGTTATACAATTCCCATCGTAGGATCTTTGCTAGCACCAGTTACCTTTGTGATGAGTTTTTGGGATATCATTATAATTTGGTCCCTATGCTACTTCTTATTAAGCAAAACGCAGAAGTCTCGATAAACATGTCAGCTAACAATCGCATGAACACTCGCTGCGCTCGCTGGGGACAAAAACACGTGGGCTCCCGGCGCTTCGCTTAAAATTGTAGCCCACGTGTTTTTGCCCGTTATGCGGGTGTTAGAATTCAGGATGAACATGCAAATTTCATTGGAAGAAATTAACAAGAAAAATTATGAGTCAGTTTGTGACCTTGATGTCACTGAAGCACAGGAAGACTATGTCGCGTGCAACATGTGGTCATTAGTCGAGTCATTTTATAACGAAGGTCACACTTGTAAGGCCATCTGTTTCGACGATAAACCCGTTGGCTTCTTCATGTGGGTTAAAGAATCAGTATCAAAGGTTTCAATCTGGCGGTTTATGGTTGATAAGAATTATCAAAACCAAGGGATAGGTCGGAAAGCTTTAACGCTGGCAATTGAGGCTATAAAGCAAACTCCCAGCATTAAAGAAATCGAAATATGCTATAACCCCACAAATCCTGTTGCTAAAGATTTTTATTCCAGCTTTGGGTTTCAAGAAGTCGGCATGAATGAAGATGGTGAGGATATGCTAGCTCTTATTAAGCTATGAATTCTAACAAACTGCTGTAGTCGCTCGCAGGCTCGCTGGGACGCAAACACATGGGCTGCGTCGCTTCGCTCCTAAATTTTAGCCCATGTGTTTCCGCCCCTAAGCAGGGTGTTATGTGCCTGATATCGGGAGGTTCAAGTTGGAAGAGTTTAAAATAACGCCACCGAATAATAAGGAAATAGCGGCAGCCCAAGAAAAATTAAACTTTAAATTTTCTCAGGAATACATTCTCTTTTTAAAATCCGGATATGACCTTGGCGATGTTCCCATGGAGGCTCTCGAGATAGTAAACCCTCCGAGTTATGCGAACATCTATACTGTTCAACAGGAAGCAAAATCAGATGAAAATTTCCCTGAGCAACTGCTACCAATTTGTGAAGACAATGGGGATTATTATTGCTTAACCCTAGATGGGGAAGTAATTTTTTGGTCCCATAACGGGTTAACCGACGAGCGCTGGAAAAATGTCACCGAATGGCGTGAAGCAATGCAAAAAGAGCATGAGGATTAAGTGGCACATAACAATCTGCTGTAGTCGCTCGCAGGCTCGCTGGGACGCAAACACATGGGCTGCGTCGCTTCGCTCCTAATTTTAGCCCATGTGTTTCCGCCCCTAAGCAGGGCGTTATGTGCTTTAAGGTTTAATATGGATATTAAAGAAATGATTAACCTTCTTGCTCCATCTGTCTTTGGATTGCTTGGTGTAGTGGTTGGTGGCGTTGTTGCTTACTTTGGAAACTATAAAGTTAAAAAGTTGGAGTTAGAGCATCAAATTAAGAGAGAAGAATTAAACGAAAAAAGGAAGCTTTATGGAGAGTTCGTCAAAGAGGTCAATATAGCAGGTCTAAAGTCAATTGCCTCAACAGAAGATTGGAATAAAGATTTGGAAAAAGTTAATTCACTTGTCGCTCAAATAGAAATTACGTCCAGTAAAGAGGTATATAAACTAGCACTTCAAGTAACAAATGCAGTTAATAATCTCTATGCGGCAGCTCCGAACCCGAGTGCAAGGTCTCTCAAAGACGCACGAGCAAGCTTTATAAATGCAGTAAAGTGTACTAGCTCAGACCTGATCTGACAGTTACCCAGTTTTTCTGATGCCAGCGTCAGATTAGATTTGAGCTAAATTCTTCTCAGCTGTTAACACCAAGCGATTTTGTCGTACTTTAATTACCAAGCGATTTTGTCGTACTTTAATTACCACGCGATTCTGTCGTAGTCGCTAATTACCAAGGGAAATTGACGGTTATCTTTAACCGTGTTCTTTGAATGTTTTGTTTGTGCATTTGAGGAACGCTAAGGATGATTGTGTTGAATTCCAAAGCTCAATTGACAGTTGATGTCATCGCTAAAGTGGCTGAGCGTAAAATTACGATAGCCAATGCCGCTAAGCTCCTCAATAAATCCAGACGTACTGTTGAACGTTATTTACAGCGTTACCGAAGCCAAGGACTACAGTTTGTTGTTCATGGTAATTCGGGCAGCGAGCCAGTTAATAAAACTCCAGATAGGCTTAAGCAGCAAGTTCAGTCGCTAATTCGCGAGAAATACTATGACCTGAACCTGTTGCACCTTGCCGAGATACTTGAGACGCACGAACACATTGTTGTTAAGCGCGAGACACTGCGTAAATGGGCACATGATATCCATCATGTAAAACGAGCGAAGCGTAGGCGCACCCGTGTTCACAAGCGCAGAGAGCGAATGGAAGCGCCAGGGTTAATGCTGCAAATGGACGGCAGCACACATCGCTGGTTCGGCGATAGAAAGTCGTGTTTAATTGCCATGATTGATGATGCCAACAGCGATATTCATGCTGAGTTCTTTCCGTCAGAAACGACTGAAGGCTGTATGAAAGTAATGCGCTCAGTCGTTGAGAAATACGGTGTATTTAAAACCCTGTATGTTGATCGTGCAGGAATATTCGGTGGCCCTAAGCGCTGCAACTTCTCCCAGATGCAACGGGCCTGTGAGGAGCTAGGCATTGAAATCATCTTCGCCAGTTCTCCTCAGGGGAAAGGCAGGATTGAACGCGCCTTTGATACACTGCAAGACAGGTTGATACCGGAGCTACGACTCAACAATATTACTGACATGACGGGCGCGAATAGCTATCTCCAACACGTCTTCATTCCCCAGTTCTGGCGTAAAAACCTGGTTGTAAAATCAAGATCATCAGACACCGAATATACGCCTGTACCACGCTACGCAAATCTTGATGATATCTGCATCACCAAGGTCTACCGGAAAATACGCAACGACCATACGTTTAGCTACGGCGGAAAACTCTACTTCATCGACTCCCCGCTTAAACACTCAATCGCAAACCAGAAAATTGAAATTCGTACCGGTAAAAATAAGCGGTTCAATGCTTACTTCGCCGGACGAAAGCTACAGGTATCAGAAGTCACTGAGCCTGAAAAATTGTCCTCGGAAGACAATGAGATCCAGAAGAAGCTTGAGGTATTAGCATTGGCTGACAGGCTTGG